>NZ_JAAATY010000089.1 GCF_013280595.1 Kibdelosporangium persicum | reverse complement strand
TGACCACCCAACCCGAAAAAATCATCATCCACACCAACACCACCCACACCCAACACCTCACCAAACAAACCACACAACACCACCTCAACCGGAGACACACCCCCACCACCCACAACCCGCGACACCACCGGAACCGGCAAACCACGCCGATCCAGCTTCCCATTGGGGTTGAGCGGGATCTCGGGGATCGCGACCAAGGCTGACGGCACCATGTAGTCGGGCAGACGACCGGCCACATGCGACCGCACCGATGCCATGAGCTCCTCACTCGCCAGAGCGGCGAACGGCACGTTGACGAGATCGTCTTGTTCGGACTCCTCCGCGGAGATGCGCAGTCCGGCAACAGGTTTGCCGGCGAGCTGGGATGGCAGCACGATCACGTCGAACTGGTCGGCTGACGGCGACCACGTCGGGTACGCGATCACGCCGAGGCGGTCAGCCCATGCCGCGACGTCATGGGGGTCCACGGCAGATACGGTGGGCTGCCCGGCTTCGCTGGCCAGTCGGGCATTGGGTATGCCGGTGATCCGGACCGGCGATTCCGTCGGGGCCTGGACATCGTCAAGAGAGAAGATGTCCGTTCCCCAACCGAGTGTACGGACCTTCTCGGCCGGCACCGTGTCCACGGGTGTCTTGTGCAGCACGACCTCGTAACGGTGCCTGGTCAGTTCGTTGTGGGACGCGCCTTGCTTCAGGCGGATGTCCACCGCTCCGATTCGTTCGTCGCGCTTGCCGAGCGCCTCGAAGTAACCAGGAGCGATGAGCAGTTCCCGTTCGCGGTGCAGTGCCTGGCGGACGGCGACGGCAAGGCCGGTGTCGTCGACTTTGTACCGGGTACGTTGGACAGCGGTGTGCAGGGATTCCGCGGTGAGCAGGTTCCGGACGTCGCCGATCAGTACCCGGCCACCAGGAACAACCAGATCCAGCAACTGCTCCAACACCCGCGCCAAATACCCACCACTCGGGAAATACTGCACCACCGAGTTCAACACCACAGTGTCAAAAAACCCCGACGGCAACCCCACAACACTATCCGCCGCCTGACACCGCAACACCACACGACC
>NZ_JAAATY010000088.1 GCF_013280595.1 Kibdelosporangium persicum | reverse complement strand
AAATGCTCGAACGGCACATCCTGATTCGCGAACGCACCAAGACTCCGCTCCCGCACCCGCCCGACAACATCCACGAACGACGGATCACCAGACACATCAACCCGCACAACAATAGTATTCACAAAAAACCCGACCACATCGTCCAAACCCGAATCCGTACGCCCCGCGACACCACTGCCCAGCGGAATATCGACCCCCGCACCCAAACGAGACAACAAACTGGCCAAACTCGCCTGCAACACCATGAACACCGTCCCGCCACACTCACGGGCCAGTGCGTGCATCGCCTGGTGCCGGGTGGCGTCGAACGTGAAATGTATGCGGGCGCCGCGGAACGAGGCGACCGCTGGCCGTGGCCGGTCGGTGGGCAGGTTGAGGAGTTCGGGCGCACCGGCCAGTTCGTTACGCCAGTAGCCGATCTGCCGCGAGTACAAGCTGTCCGGATCGGACTCGTCGCCCAGCAGATCCCGCTGCCACAACGTGTAGTCCACGTACTGGACCCGCAGCGGCTGCCACGAAGGCGCATGTCCTTCACGACGGGCCGCATATGCCTCCGCGAGGTTCTCCGTCAGCGGTGCCATGGACCAGCCATCTCCGGCGATATGGTGCATCACCAGCATCAGCACGTGTTCGTTGTCGGACAGCCTGAAGAGGCTCGCCCGGATCGGCAGGTCCTTGCCGAGATCGAAGCTGTAAGTCGCCTGCTCGGCGATAGCGGCGCCGAGGTCGTCCTCGGCCATCTCGCGCTCTGTCCATACAGGACCTTGGGTCGCCGGCAGAACAACCTGGTGTGGTTCGCCGTCGATCTCCGGGAAGATCGTCCGCAGTGCTTCGTGCCGGGCCACCACATCAGCCAGAGCGGCACGCAAGGCGTCCCGATCCAGAGGCCCCGACATCCGCAACGCCATCGGCATGTTGTACACGGCGGAGCCCTCGTCCATTTTGTTGATGAACCAGAGCCGTCGCTGGGCGAAGGAAAGCGGAACGACATCCGGCCGAGGCATCACACCCAACCCCGGACGAACACCCCCACCCCACCCCAAACGACCCACCAACGCACGCACCGACGACGCCTCAAACAACACCCGAACCGGCAACTCCACACCCAACACAACCCGAACCCGACT
>NZ_JAAATY010000087.1 GCF_013280595.1 Kibdelosporangium persicum | reverse complement strand
CATCTCCCACCACGGCGCACCCGGAATCACCCCCACCGAAACCGAAAACCGCCACCACCTCTGCGCCATCATGGAAGCCTGCGGCTTCCGCCGATACGACCGCGAATGGTGGCACTACACACTCGAAAACGAACCCTACCCCGACACCTACTTCGACTTCCCCATCGTCGCGTAGGACTTCGCCGCCACACGCCTCAGCGGTTTTCGCCCCGCCTCAGCACACACGACGTGTCGACCTTTCCGGCACGTCGTGTCCACCTTTCCGGCACCCCGTGTCGACCATTCCGGCACCCCGTGTCCACCATTCCGGCACGCCGTGTCGACCATTCCGGCACGTCGTGTCCACCTTTCCGGCACGTCGTGTCCACCTTTCCGGCACGTCGTGTCCACCTTTCCGGCACGTCGTGTCGACCATTCCGGCACCCCGTGTCCACCATTCCGGCACGCCGTGTCGACCTTTCCGGCACGTCGTGTCCACCGTTGCGGCACCCCGTGTCCACCTTTCCGGCACCCCGTGTCCACCGTTGCGGCACCCCGTGTCCACCTTTCCGGCACGTCACCTTCCAGCCTTCTGGCACGTCGTGGTCGCCTCGCCTTCCAGCCTTGCGACACCTCGCCTTCCAGCCTTCCGGCACCTCGCCTTCCAGCTTTCTGGCGCGTTGTGGTTACCGTTGCGTTGCGTCGTGGTCGCCTCGCCTTCCAGCCTTGCGGCTACTGTTGCGTTGCGTCGTGGTCGCTTTCCATTTTGTCCTCGCCGGACCGGCAGGCCACCAAGAGGAGAGGGGGCCGCACTCCCTTCCTCCCGTCCGGCCTGCCAAAGGCAACCATGGGCGTCAAGGGGGCGGTGTGGTTTCCAGCCTGGTCTTTTCGCGTGGGCCGACCCCTTGACACCCATGGTTGGACTGCGTCCAGGCCAGACGGGAGGAAGGGAGCACGAAGGGTTTCCTTGCGCTGTCGCGCTTGTGGGACGGCGGTGATCCGTTTGGCTGACGCTGGGGGCTGGGTTTCGTGGGCGGATCACCGCCGCTTTTGCGGTTCTGTCAAGGAAACTCGGGTCTTTGTCCCCCTATCAGGTGATCGTACTGGTGTTCGAAGACTTTCATGTTTTACCGGCGTATCCTGGGTGTATGGGGCAGATCGCTTCCACTTCACTCTGGCAGCTCGGCAACCGCGAGCTTGTCACCCGGCTCACCGCCGTACACAGGCGGATACTCCGGGACTACGCCGAATACTTCGACATCCTGTCCGAAGTAGACGGCCGGGGAGCCGCGTACGAGTTGGGCTACAGCAACACCGCCGCACTACTCGTCCACACC
>NZ_JAAATY010000086.1 GCF_013280595.1 Kibdelosporangium persicum | reverse complement strand
CCCAATGGGAAGCTGGATCGGCGTGGTTTGCCGGTTCCGGTGGTGTCGCGGGTTGTGGGTGGTGGGGGTGTGTCTCCGGTTGAGGTGGTGTTGTGTGGTTTGTTTGGTGAGGTGTTGGGTGTGGGTGGTGTTGGTGTGGATGATGATTTTTTCGGGTTGGGTGGTCATTCGTTGTTGGCGACTCGGTTGGTGAGTCGGGTTCGGGTTGTGTTGGGTGTGGAGTTGCCGGTTCGGGTGTTGTTTGAGGCGTCGTCGGTGCGTGCGTTGGTGGGTCGTTTGGGGTGGGGTGGGGGTGTTCGTCCGGGGTTGGGTGTGATGCCTCGGCCGGATGTCGTTCCGCTTTCCTTCGCCCAGCGACGACTCTGGTTCCTGTGGCGCTACGAGGGCGTCTCGGCCACGTACAACATGCCGATGGCCTTGCGTCTCCAGGGTGACATCGACCTGGACGCCTTGCGTGCCGCTCTGGCTGATGTGGTGGCCCGGCACGAAGCACTGCGGACGATCTTCCCCGAGATCGACGGCGAACCATGTCAGGTGGTGAAGCCTGCTGACGAGACCACAGTGGACTGGCAGGTGCTGGACGTCGTCGAGGAGCGCCTCTCAGGCGTGATGGCCGCAGCCGCTCGCACGCCGTTCGATCTGACCCGTGACATTCCGGTGCGCGGCAGCATTTTCACGATCGGACCGGGCGACCACGTGCTGATGCTCGTGATGCACCACATCGCCGGTGATGGCTGGTCGGTGGCTCCGTTGGTGCGCGACCTGGTCGCCGCGTATACCGCGCGCCGGAGCGGCGAATCGCCGTCTTGGCAGCCACTACCGGTCCAGTACGTGGACTACACGTTGTGGCAGCGGGATCTGCTGGGCGACGAGTCCGACCCGGACAGCCTGTACAGCCAGCAAGTCAGCTACTGGCAACGAGAACTCGCCGACCTGCCCGCGACGGTCAGCCTGGCGGCGGACCGGCCAAGGCCCTCGGTCGCCTCGTTCCGCGGTGACACAGTCGAGTTCGATCTTGGCACCCAGCTGCGCGACAAGGTCACCAACCTGGCCCGTGAGTGTGGCGGGACGGTGTTCATGGTGTTGCAGGCGAGTTTGGCCAGTTTGTTGTCTCGTTTGGGTGCGGGGGTCGATATTCCGCTGGGTAGTGGTGTGGCGGGGCGTACGGATTCGGGTTTGGACGATGTGGTCGGGTTTTTTGTGAATACTATTGTTGTGCGGGTTGATGTGTCTGGTGATCCGTCGTTCGTGGATGTTGTCGGGCGGGTGCGGGAGCGGAGTCTTGGTGCGTTCGCGAATCAGGATGTGCCGTTCGAGCATTT
>NZ_JAAATY010000085.1 GCF_013280595.1 Kibdelosporangium persicum | reverse complement strand
CACGTCTTCGGGCAGACTGCGCTGGGGCCGATGTGGGTCAAGGAGAACGGGTCGTTGACCACCTACAGCCGCGATCCCCGTGGCACTGTCATGACCGTCCAGACTGACAACGGTGCTCGCTACAACGCCATCACCGACTACCAAGGCAGTGTCCTGGGACTGGTCGACACCAAGGGCAACCTCGCCGCGACCTACACCTACACGCCGTATGGCAAGTCCACCGCGAGTGGGGCGGCCGCGGCCGCGAACAACCTGAAGTACCTCGGGCAGTACCAGACCCAACGCGGTGCGCTGCTGTTCGGATACCGGTACTACCAGCCGGACTGGGGCCGCTTCACCCAACCGGACCCCACTGGGCAGGAACGGAACCCCTACAACTACGCGACATGCGACCCGGTCAACCTCAGCGATCCCACGGGAAATGCACCGAATGGATGCGCTCTGGTTGCAGCGGGCGCCAACGCCACCATCAGCATAGCTGCACTGATCGTCGGCGGCCCGGTAGGCGTTATCTTTACTGGCATAGCCATCGGCCAAGGGCTTGCGTCACTATGGACCTGTTGATTCAAGATCAAAGCCGATAGCGGTAACGACAGGAGGAACGAGACGGTGGACCGTACAACGCGTGGCAGGTTCGCCTTTCTGCTGAGCTCGGTCGCAGCGGCCATCTTGATCATTCTTGGCCTGTTCGGCGTACTGGACAAGGTGGTCACGACCGTCTTGGTGGTCGTTCTTCTGCTTGCCGGAGTCACAATCTCGGTTGGTTTCAATCGAGCAGCAAGACGTAAACAGTGAGCCGCTGCTGTTCTACTACGACGCGGCCAACCGGATGGTCAAGATGACCGACCCCGGCATCCAGGACACCACGTTCACCTACGACAACGCCGACCGCCGCACCTCGATCACCTGGCCAGGCGCGGGCTCGCAGACCATCGGCTACGACACCTCCGGCCGACAGACCAGCATCTCGGTCAAGAACCCGGCCGGCGCCGAGACGTTCAAGGTCACCTACAGCTACGCCGTGCCCGGTGGCGGCGACAGCGATCTGTTGCAGTCCAAGGCCATCGCCGGAGTCACCACCGCGTTCAGCTACGACCCATTGCGGCGACTGTCCAAGGCGGGCAATGACACCTTCAGCTACGACCTGGCCAGCAACATGACCACCCTGGCCGGGACCAGCTTCACCATGAACGCGGCCAACCAGCCCACCCAAGCAGGCAACTCGACCAACCAGTTCGACGCCGCGGGCAACTTGACCAGTCGCACCAACCCGTCGGAGACCTACACCTACAGTCCCACCAACCAATTGCTGAGCGCGACCAGCGGTGGCGTCGAGGTCTACCGGGCCAGCTACGACGGCATCGACCACACCCAACCCCGATCCATCACCGAGAAGGTCGGCTCGACCACCAGCACGCACGTCTTCGGGCAGACTGCGCTGGGGCCGATGTGGGTCAAGGAGAACGGGTCGTTGACCACCTACAGCCGCGATCCCCGTGGCACTGTCATGACCGTCCAGACTGACAACGGTGCTCGCTACAACGCCATCACCGACTACCAAGGCAGTGTCCTGGGACTGGTCGA
>NZ_JAAATY010000084.1 GCF_013280595.1 Kibdelosporangium persicum | reverse complement strand
GTTGCGGCACCTCGCCTTCCAGCTTTCTGGCGCGTTGTGGTTACCGTTGCGTTGCGTCATGGTCGCCGCGACATGTCGCCTTCCAGCCTTCTGGCACGTCGTGGTCGCCGTTGCGGCACCTCGCCTTCCAGCTTTCTGGCGCGTTGTGGTTACCGTTGCGTTGCGTCGTGGTCGCTTTCCATTTTGTCCTCGCCGGACCGGCAGGCCACCAAGAGGAGAGGGGGCCGCACTCCCTTCCTCCCGTCCGGCCTGCCTGAGGCAACCATGGGCGTCAAGGGGATCGGTTTGGCTTCCAGCCTGGTTTCTTCGCGTGGGCCGACCCCTTGACCCCCATGGTTGGGCTTCGCCCAGGCCAGACGGGAGGAAGGGAGCACGAAGGATTTCCTTGCGCTGTCGCGCTTGTGGGACGGCGGTGATCCGTTTGGCTGACGCTCGGGGCTGGGTTTCGTGGGCGGATCACCGCCGCTTTTGGGGTTCTGTCAAGGAAACTTGGGTTTTGTCCCCCTATCGTGTGATCGTACTGGTGTTCGAAGACTTTCATGTTTTACCGGCGTATCCTGGACGTATGGGGCAGATCGCTTCCACACCACTCTGGCAGCTCGGCAACCGGGACCTTGTCGCCCGGTTGACCGACGTGCACAAACGGATACTCCGCGACTATGCCGAGTACTTCGCGATCCTGTCCGAACTGGATGGCCGGGGAACCGCGTACGAGTTGGGCTACAGCAACACCGCCGCACTCCTCGTCCACACCCAGAACATCTCACGCAGTGAGGCCAACCAGCGCATCGCCCAAGCCACAGCCCTGCATGACGTGAAGACTCCGACCGGCGCGGTGATCGAGGCTTTTCTTCCGTTGACCGCGAAGAAGCTCGCCGCCGGTGAGATCACCGTCGGGCAGGTTGAAGTCATCCGGAAGTTTGTGGGCAGCCTCGACCATGTGGAGCCCGAAAAGGTTGCCGTGGCTGAAGAGTTGATGGTCGAGCGTGCTGCCGAGGACGACCCGAACGCTTTGGCCCGGTATGGGGAGCGGTGGGTACGTGATGTCGTCGACCCGGATGGCAAGGCGCCTGAGGACGATGAGCCACAGCGACCGGAACGAGAACTGCGGCGGCATATCTTTCGCGACGGGCGGATGGAGTTCAAAGGGCGGCTGGATGCTGAGACCGCCGCTCTGTTCGACGCACTGCTTGCGCCGTTTGAAAAGCGCGAACCCGACGACACGCGCGGGTACGCCGAACGCGGCGGCGACGCCTTCGCCGACGTGCTGCAGAAGGCCGCGAACTGCCCGGACCTGCCGACGCACAACGGGTACAAGACCGAGGTGGCGTTCACGATCTCGATGGACGAGCTGGCGAAATCGGTGGACGAGCGGGTCTTGCCGGGCACCCGATTGACCGCGGGTGAAGCGCGGCGGATCGCCTGCGACGCACACGTGCTTCCCGCGGTCATGGGCGGAGATTCCAAACCGCTCGACGTCGCGGTCCCGGCCTATGTCGTGCCCGCGCACATCCGGCGTGGACTGGTGCTCAGGGATCGCGGGTGTGCGTTCCCAGGCTGCGACCGGCCCGCCAGCGTCTGCCACAGCCACCACATCACGTCCTGGCTGCGGGGTGGGCCGACCGCCCTGGGCAACCTCGTGCTCCTGTGTGGACAGCACCATCGGCTGATTCACCGTAGCGAGTGGGAAGTCAAGCTCGACGGAGGCATCGCCTGGTTCACTCCGCCGGACTACGTCGACCCGGTACGTACACCACGGCGGAATCACTTACACAGTGGGAATTCCAAGTTTGTTGGTGCCAAATGACACTATGACCGCCCTGTATCGCCCAGGGAGAACACGTGACTGAGCCAACGCGTCCCACGTTCCTGCGCCGCAAGCTCGGCGCCAAGCTTCGCCGGATGAGGGAGGAGGCC
>NZ_JAAATY010000083.1 GCF_013280595.1 Kibdelosporangium persicum | reverse complement strand
GCATCCACCAAAACCAGACGACCCGGGTTCTCCGCCTCAGCACTCCGCAACAAACCCCACACCGACGCGGCAACCGGATCCACCACATCAGCCCCGACCACCTTCACCGCACCACACGTCAACACAACAAGCCTGCTGTCCGACTCATCGGCCAACCAAGCCTGCACTGTGGCGAGTGTTTCCACCAAGAGCTCGTGAACCGCTTGCCGAACGTCCTCAGTGGACGTCCGCACCGGAAGCACAACCACCGGCGGCACCTCGTCGCCCACCTCATCGTGGAACGCCCAAGCACCCACCTCACCCTGCGAGGCCGCCGGAACCCAACCCACCCGGAACAACGAATCCATCACCGCAGGCGCCGAAACCGACTGCCCCGCCGAAACCTCGCGAAGCACCAGCCCGCCGACCGAAGCCACCAGAACGCCTTCCGAGTCGGTCAACTCGAGGCTGACCGAGTCGGCACCAGTGGACCTGACCCGGACACGCACGGCCGTCGCGCCCGTGGCGTGCAACGAGAAGTCCTGCCACGAGAACGGCAACCGGGTTCCAGAACCTCCGCCGGACGGCAGCAGGCCGATCGCGTGCAGAGCCGAATCCAGCAGCGCCGGATGCAAACCGAAACCGGCCGCCTCATCATGCGCCGCCGGAGGCAGAGCAAGCTCAGCGAAAACCTCGTCCCCCTGCCGCCAGGCGGCCTTCAGGCACTGGAACACCGGGCCATAACCCAGCCCCATGCCAGACAGATCGTCATAAAAGCCAGCGACATCCACCGGTTCCGCGCCATCAGGCGGCCACACACCGGCTACCGCGACGGGACGCACATCCTCAGGCGCAAGCACACCAGTGGCGTGTTCAGTCCACGGCGTTTCACCAGAAGCACCCTGCTCCCGAGAATAAACCGCGACCTCACGAACACCGTCACCACCAGCACCACCAACCACAACCTGAACCGCAAGACCACCCTGCTCCGGCACCACCACCGGCGCCACCAGATTCAACTCGACCACACGCGGGCAACCCACCTCATCACCCGCACGTACCACCATCTCCAACAACGCCGTACCCGGCACCAACACCGAACCGAGCACGGTGTGATCGGCCAACCACGGCTGTGCCGAACGAGACAACCTGCCATAACAAATCAATCCATCGCCACCGGCCGTCGGCACCACAGCACCCAGCAACGGATGCTCAGCCGCAGACAAACCCAAACCAGCAACATCACCAACCGCCGCACCACTCTCCAGCCAGAACCGCTCACGCTGGAACGCGTACGTGGGCAAGTCGATCACCCGAGCACCGGACCCTGCGAACAGTGCCTTCCAATCGACGGCGACACCGTTCGCGTGCGCGGTGCTCAAGGCGGTCATCGCGGTCGTGACTTCGTCACGGTCCCTACGCAGGAACGACGAGAACACACCGTCGGCGGTGTTGGCTCCCATCGCGGACAGCACACCGTCTGGCCCGATCTCCAGGAAACACGTGACACCCGCCGCGTCGAGCCGCGAAACAGCGTCAGCGAACCGGACCGTCTCACGCACATGCTGGACCCAGTACTCCGGGTCGGTCAGATCCCGTCGCACACCTGCCACTGTGGACACCACAGGAACCTTGGGCTCGTTGAAGGTCAAGCCCTGCACGACAGCACGGAACTCGTCCAGCATCGGCTCCATCAACACCGAATGGAACGCATGCGACACCGACAACCGCCTGACCCGACGACCCTGCGCCTTGAAGTGCTCACCCACCGCCAAAGTGGGGCCCTCTACACCGGACACCACCACCGCAGCCGGGCCGTTGACCGCGGCCAAGGAGACCTCATCCGACAGGTGCTCCCTGACCTCGTCCTCACTCGCCTCAACAGCCACCATCGCACCACCCGACGGCAACGCCTGCATCAACCGACCACGCGCCTCCACCAACCGAGCAGCATCCGCAAGCGACAACACACCCACCACATGAGCCGCCGCAATCTCACCAATCGAATGCCCAGCCACAA
>NZ_JAAATY010000082.1 GCF_013280595.1 Kibdelosporangium persicum | reverse complement strand
TGGCTGAGTCGGTGGTGGGGCTTCGGTTGTCGCGTTCGGTTGATGTGGTTGTGGCTGTGTTGGGTGTGGTGAAGGCTGGTGGTGCGTTTTTGCCGTTGGATCCGGCGTATCCGGATGAGCGGCTGGCTTTCATGGTCGAGGACGCCCAGCCGGTGCTCGTACTCGACGACTTGACCATGGCGATTGACCGATCGGGTTACCCGGCAACGGATCCAGGGATTTCGTCACGTCCGTCCTCGGCCGCGTACGTGATCTACACGTCTGGGTCGTCGGGTGTGCCCAAGGGGGTCGTGGTGTCGCACAGCGGCTTCGCGAGCCTGGCGGTGTCACACCGGGAACACTTGGGCGTGGAACCGGGTTGCCGCGTTCTGCAGTTCGCGTCGCCGAGTTTCGACGCTTCGGTGTGGGAACTGGTGATGGCATTGGCGTCCGGCGCCACACTCGTCGTGGCGGACGAGGGCAAGTTGGTCGGTGACTCCCTTGCTCAGGCACTGGCCGCTGAACGCGTCACGCACGTCACTCTGCCGCCGTCGATCCTGGCGACACTTCCGGCCGGTGAATTGCCCGAGCTGTCGACCGTTGTGGTCGCTGGTGAAAAGTTGCCGGTTGACCTGGCCAAGCTGTGGGCTGACGGACGCCGGTTGATCAACGCTTACGGTCCGACGGAGACGACGGTCTGCGCCACCATGAGCGACGCCTTGGCCGGCGGATCCGCACCAATCGGCGGGCCAGTGATCAACGCCCAGGTCCACGTGCTCGACGATCGGCTGCGGCTGGTCGCGCCGGGCACACCTGGTGAGCTCTACGTCGGCGGAAGCTTGCTCGCTCGTGGTTATTTGCGGCGTGCGGGTCTGACGGCGGGCCGGTTCGTGGCGAATCCGTTCGGTTCGGGGGGCTCGCGGTTGTATCGCACGGGTGATCTGGTGCGGTGGAACGCTGAGGGGCAGTTGGAGTTCCTTGGCCGGGTGGATGATCAGGTGAAGCTGCGGGGATTCCGGATCGAGCCGGGCGAGGTCGAGTCCGCGCTGCGTGAACACCCGCTGGTCGAGCAGGCCGTGGTGATCATGCGTGAGTCGAGCCTCGCCGGTTACGTCGTCCCGGCGTCGCACGCCCGATCCGAAACACACGTCGGCGAATGGCGGGAAACCTACGACTCGGTCTACTCACGGGTGGCCGAACACGGTTTCGGCGAGGACTTCGAGGGCTGGAACAGCTCCTATTCGGGAGAACCGATTCCGCTCGACGAGATGCGCGAGTGGCGATCCGCCGCGTTGTCGATGATCCGCTCCTACAGCCCCCGCAGAGTGCTGGAGATCGGTGTCGGTTCGGGACTACTGCTGTCGAAACTGGCGCCCACTTGTGAGGTGTACTGGGGTACCGACTTTTCGGCCGCGGTGGTCGACCGGTTGGCCGGTCAGGTCGAAGCTGCGGGATTGGCTGATCGTGTCGTGTTGCGGTGTCAGGCGGCGGATAGTGTCGACGGGTTGCCGTCAGGGCTTTTCGACACCATCGTGCTGAACTCGGTCGCGCAGTACTTCCCCAGCGGGCAGTACCTTGCCGACGTCATCGGCAAGGCATGGGACCTGCTTGTCCCCGGTGGCCGGATCTTTGTCGGCGACGTGCGGAACCTGGACACCGCGAGGACACTGCACGCCGCCATCCATCGTTACCGAACCGGTGAGGAAGCCGACACCGAGACGTTGGACCTCGAGATGGCACGGATGAAGGAACTGGCCGTGTCGCCAGGCTTCTTCACGCAGTTCGGTGCGGCGGTGGAAGTCCGCCTGAAGCGCGGTGCGGCCCACAACGAACTGTCCCGGCACCGATACGAAGTGGTGTTGCACAAACAGCCAGCGGACGTGTTGTCGGTCGCGGACGCACCTGAGTTGGTCTGGGAGAAGGACTTCACGGCTCTCGACGAGATCGGCGCGGTGGACGGGGCCCTTCGCCTGACCGGTATGCCCAACGCCCGGATCACCCGCGAGCTCGACGACTCATCGTCGGCAATCGACCCCGAGAACATCGTCACCTGGGGTGAGGTCAATGGGCTCACTGTTCTGGCCACATGGTCGGCTGACGGGCCGGCCCTGTTCGACGCCGTACTCTTGCCAGGGACACTCCGCACGCCTGTGACCGGTCTGTACCGGCCGTCCGCTGAGGACGAGACACCACTGGTGAACGACCCGATGGGAACGCCCGGCCACGAGGCGATCGGCACGACCCTCCGCGCCTGGCTCGGCAGCCGTCTGCCGGAGTTCATGGTGCCGTCGACAATCACCGTTATCGACTCCGTTCCGTTGACTCCCAATGGGAAGCTGGATCGGCGTGGTTTGCCGGTTCCGGTGGTGTCGCGGGTTGTGGGTGGTGGGGGTGTGTCTCCGGTTGAGGTGGTGTTGTGTGGTTTGTTTGGTGAGGTGTTGGGTGTGGGTGGTGTTGGTGTGGATGATGATTTTTTCGGGTTGGGTGGTCA
>NZ_JAAATY010000081.1 GCF_013280595.1 Kibdelosporangium persicum | reverse complement strand
GACGGCCGCGTCCGGTGCGGGGTGGTACCACGTGATCGTCGACCAGCACGTAGAGTGCGGTCAGGAGGGTGTTCAGTTCTTTCGTCACACATTGATCTTGAACACCCTCCTCTCATGTCCGCGCCCCGGCCTCACTTCACGTGATCTTCACGGAATCAGTCATCTAGGCGGGCGACGGTACTTACATCCTTGGCATCCCCTGCCGGAGGTAGCCCGAGGCCTCGTCGCAGGTTACCCAGGTCAGCCTGTGCGGCAGCATTTCCACCATCGCAGTTGTGGACAAGGACGGAGATGGAGCCGGCGCGGACATGGTAGGAGTTGATGCCGTCGATGGTGAGGTCGTGGGCGGGGGTGTTGTTGGTGTACTTGCGAACGGCGGTGACCTGGACCCATGTGCCTGTTGAGGTCCGTAGCCAGGAACCGGCTTTGATGTTGGCGATCGGGACCCAGGCGTTGAGGTCTGCGACCCAGATCGGGTGCCAGTCGGTCGCCTCCAACATCGCGGTCGCCGACCCGGCAGTGCCGTCGGTGTCGATAGTCAACTCAGTCCGGTCGGCTCGTCACCGTGCACCCAGGTCGCCTATTCTCACAGACCCAGCAATTCATCAATCGACTGACGTTGCCATCCACTTACGTACCATCCACGCATCGCCGTCGGCCCACCGACGGAATACACTGGACCGTTTCAACCCATCCCATCCATGCTCCACAACCTCACAAGTGGACGATTTCCCGTCAACATGAAATCGACCGCCTCTGGGAAAGAGTCACCGAGGTGCCAAACCACTCCTGACGCCGAGGCGATCGCAATGCCATCGGTAGAGAAGTAAACATGGGACCGACAAAGCCACCAACCAAGTGGACAGAAAGAAACCTTGAACCAGTCTTTTAGATCATTCGCCTCTCGGATATGCCTGCGACCAATCCGAACAGGGTCAACGACGAGAGGGTCTTCGTTGCGAAAATCAACGCCCTCCTCTACAGCCGGTTCAACAGTCAAACCGTAGAAGGAACTCAAGATCTCAACCATGCCGTCATCGATCTCGTAGCCTACCTCAGCAAGACTCCCAACGACCTTCGAGACATCAACCTGGCGAGTCTCCGACCAACCGCTCCGCTCCAGCGCCAACCGGGACTCCGGTAGGACTTTCAGTTTCACCATAGCCACCTTACTCGACGATCCGGATCATCAGCGAATTTAGCACTCGCCGACACCCTCTGCATGGCCGGGCCAGTGTCCCGTGATCACCATGGTCGGAGTCACCAACGAAAGCTGTTGTCATCGTACCGCCATTGAGCGCCGCTGGCCCTTCAGCATTGTACGCTCGCGCCAAACACTTCATTTCAGAGCACACAAACGCAGGGTGATCGTTTTCCCGAAGGATATCCTTCAAGCCTTCTGGAATCGCCACGAACTCTTTGTTGTGTGCACGATAAACATTACCGCTCGGTGACCGGTACTCAGAGGCAAAGTCCGCCTCTTGCATCTCGGCTGCGTCCGCAACAGCTGCGAGCTCTTCCGAGACGCCGTCTTCAGGTACCGGAGCACTGCAGTTGTGAACGAGTACCGACGTGGCACCCGCCCGCACATGGTAGGAGTGGATGCCGTCGATGGTGAGGTCGTGGGCGGGGGTGTTGTTGGTGTAGTGGCGGACGGCGGTCACCTGGATCCATGTGCCTGTTGAGGTCCGTAGCCAGGAACCGGCCTTGATATTGGCGATCGGGACCCAGGCGTTGAGGTCGGCCACCCAGATCGGATGCCAGTCGGTCGCCTCCAGTGTGGCCGTGGCCGAACCCGCTGAACCATCCGTGTCGATGGTCAACTCGGTCCGGGTGGGCTCGTCACCGTGCACCCAGGTCGCCACCACCTCACGAGCTTCGGTACGGCCGGTCTCCGGGTCGGTGGCCAACACGACCTCGCCGAGCTCAACCTCCTCGATCGGCTTCGACGAACCATCAACCAACAACACCCGCGTGCCCGGCGGAAAACTATGCCGCTGACACGTAGTCGGCTTATCCTTCGCCGCCGCCCGAGCGGCCGCGGCGTCATCAACGTCCTTCTTACGCAGCCTGTTGACCTCGTCGAAGCCTTCTTTGACGTACTCGCTGGTCAACTCCGCGAAGCGGCCCATGGTGCGGCGGGCGGCGCGGACACGCTCCTCCCAGTCCAGCGCCTTCTGGACGGCCTTGAAGACCTTCTTCGCCGACGACAGCAGCTTGGCCACCTTGCCCCACGGGATGATTCCCGCGCAGGCCAGCAGGTCGAACTTGGTGAAGCAGTCACGGGCATCGTTGAAACCGGTCAGGTCACCGATGACGTCCGGCAACTCCTCCTTGATCACATCCCAGAAACCCCGCTTGGACGCCGCTTCCTCTTCCAGGCGACGCAGTTCCGCCTCCGACAACCCCATCTTCTGGCCGGCCCGTTTCTTGGCCTTCTGGTTGTTGTCCTTCTTGTGTTGCTGGTCCGCCCGGTACGTGTCCCTTTCGCGCTTGATCTGCTCTTGGGCACGTTCGGTTTCACACTCGGCTCTTGAGGTGTAGACCCCGCACGGATCGACCCAGCCGCAGGCCGCACCGTCGGCGCCGCAGTTGGTCAACAGGCCGGTGGCATCATTGAAAGTCACCGGACTGTTGTTGGCATACGCATACCCATTGATCTGCTGCGCGTCCGCGTTGTTCATGATCGGGTCGACACTCGCGAAGCGGCCCGTGCGCGGGTCGTACTCGCGAGCACCCATCGATGTCAGCCCGGTGGTGTCGCGGATACCACCCGCCAAGCCTTTGTCATCGGGCCAGTGCTGGGAGGTGCGGCCACGGGCATTGCCGAACGGGTCGCTGTACTGGCGGACGATTCCGAGGTTGGACGCGATGACCGCCAGTTCGTCAGTGCCGTTGTGATCACCGACGATCCACGTCAGCTGACCATTGGCGGAGTTGCGCATCGCGATGCCGCCACCGGCGTGGCTGTAGTACCGCTTGGCCACCGCGGTGTCAGTGCTCTTGTGCAGGATCACTTCGTGGCCGGGCAGGTACAGCGTCGTAGCGTTCGGTTCCCGCTTGATCAGTCGGCTGCCGCTGCTGTCGTAGAGATACTCCGAGACTTTGCCGTCGGCTTCGGTCACCTTGCTGACCCGGCCTTCGGCGTTCCACTCCAGCGTCTGGGTGTTGCCGCCGATCTTGCGAGTCCGCATGTTGCCGGACTCGTCGTAGGTGTACTCGTCTTTCGACGTGCCGTTCGGACCCACCCGGGTCACCGAGGCCAGCGAGTGCGGGCGCACCGCGCCTGGCCCGGATGGCGGG
>NZ_JAAATY010000080.1 GCF_013280595.1 Kibdelosporangium persicum | reverse complement strand
CCGGCGGCCACCGCGATGCCGGAGTCCACTGAGGTGGAGAAGGTCCGTGCGGTGCGCGCGATCGAGGTCGGTGAGGCGACCGATGAGTGGTTGATGTTGTCGGACAAGAATTTCGTGTTCCGGGTGTATGACCGGATCAGTCCGGACAAGTATCCGCTGACGAAGGCTGAGGCTTACCGGGTTTACCGGATTGTGGTGGATACGCCGGATGCGCCGGATGCGACGGCGTTCATCCGTACTGGTATTCATGATTTTGTCGATCGTGACCATATTGAGTATGCCCGGCGTACGGAAGAGGCGCGTCAGGCGCGGGAGGCGCGGCAGAACGCGGCGGCGTTCGCGGAGATCCCGGCGGATGCGGCGATGCTGGACGGCAACGACCAGAACTTCGTCTACCAGGTGTGGCGCCGCTCGACCGGCCCGAAGGTCAAGCAGGGCGCGGTGGACGCGTGGGGTGGTGACGCGGTGGCGTGGAAGACGTTCATCACCACCACGATCTACACCCTGCACATCGAGGACCAGCGCGACGCGATCGAGAAGGCCAAGCAGGAAAGCGAGGAGGCCGCGCGGATTCTGGCTGCCAAGCAGGCGAAGAAGAACGCGGCCGCGCTGCTGGGGATCATCGCGCCGGAAGGCTGGCTGACGCTGTCGGACGACAATTTCATCCGTCAGTTGCTGACCACGCCGGAGCTGGCGCAGCCGCGGCACATCGAGGTGAAGAACGCCGCGGACGCCGCGTTGCGCAGTACCAATCCGGCGGATTGGAAGGCGTTCATCGACACCGGTATGAAGGCGGCCGATGAGCGTGACGCTGCTCGGGAGAAGGCTCTGCGTGAGGAGGCTGACCGGCAGAAGGTCCGTGAGATCAAGGCCAAGGCCGAAGCAGGCCGGGTGCGGCCGCGTTTGGTCGCGGCGGCCAACGCCGCGCTGGCGGGTACTGCGGCGGATGTCACGAGGTTCTTGTCGGAGACGCAGTATGCCGTGCTCAACCAGGCGTTGATGACCACGACGCCGGGGGTGAAGGGCTGGCATGTGCGGACCGGCGGTGGCGACGCGGTCATCACGCCAGGCACGCCGGGCGTGCCCGGTGAGGCACCGCTGGGCGAGGCGACTTGGAAGGTTGTGGCGGGTCTGGCTGATACGGCCTGTTACTCGTTCGAGTCGGCCACGAAGGTCGGCAGCTATCTGCGTCAGCAGGATCAGCGGGTGAAGTTGCACGCCAGCGATGGCAGTGACGTGTTCAAGAAGGACGCCACGTGGTGCCCGAAGCTGGGCCACTCCGGTTCTGGTGTGTCGTTGGAGTCCAAGGCGTTGCCTGGTCGTTTCCTGCGTCACTACGGTGCCGCGCTGTACGCCGCCAACGAAAGCGGCGCCAACGTGTGGGACACCAACCAGCACGTGTTCAAGGCGGACACCACCTGGAACGTCGTCAACCCTGACCCGATCATCACCACGCCGATCATGCTGCGCTGGTACAACGACGACGCGCTGCGTGCCAGGGTCGGCAAGCCGACGGCCACCGAGGTCCACGAGGCCGGTGTCCGCTACCGGGACTTCGAGCGGGGCAGGATGTACTGGAAGCAGGGCACCGAGGCGCGCATGCTCGCCGGCGCGATCATCCAGACCTTCGACGCGCTGGGCCGTTACAACGTCGGCGGTGGCGCCACCCTGGCGATGGACCAGGCCACCACACCCGACGGTGTCGGCCAGTACGTGCACTACAACCCCGAACGGATGCTGTCGATCTACTGGTCGCCCACTACCGGGTCGCACTGGGTACTCGGTGCCATCCGGGACAAGTGGGCCAGCATGGGCTGGGAGAAGTCCGAACTCGGCTACCCCACCAGCGACGAGTACGACATCCCCGGCGGCCGCCGCAGCGACTTCCAGAACGGCTGGTACATCACGTGGAATGCCACCACCGGTGAGGTCAAGGTGATGCGCAAGGTGGTGATCGTGCTGCCACCGCCTGGCGGCGGCAACTGACCTGACCGCGGATCACCAGTTCTCCGGTCCGGTATCCGCCTCGACCCGGGTGCCGGACCGGCCTCACGCAGGGGAGTTCACAGTGAAACTACGCAGCGCTGTGGTGGCGCTCGCGGTACTCGCCGGGCTGGTCAACCCGGCAGCCGCGGCGCCGGAACAGCTCAGAACCGTTGCGGCGGCCCAAGATTCGGAGCCGCCGCGGCCGATGCCCGCTGATCCGTACAAGGAGTGGGACGGCAAGACCGGTGTTCCGGACACCGGTGACCCTCGGTTGCGTCAGTTGGTGGCTGACAATGCCGAGTTGGCTGAGGATGTCGAGGTTCGTGATGCCGCGAGGGCCGCACTGGAGGGCGGCCGTACGGCGATCATGGCGTTCCTCAACGCGGGTTTGCGGGAGGCGCAGAAGAGGGCCGCGGATCGCAAGGCCGAGGTCGCCCGGCAGAACCGGGCGGCGATCGAGCCGTTGCGTGGTACCGGTGGGGCGTATCTGCGGGCCGAAGTGGACCGTGTGCTGGCCGGTACCGATCTGGACCGTGCGCAGTTTTTGGCCTACGGCAAGGCTATCGCCGAGCAGCGGGACGCGGCGGCGACGCAGAGCGTCCAGCAGCGGGCGGCGGAGAACCGGGCTCGCGTGCAGATGCTCGTCGGGGTCGGCGGGCCGGAGGTCAAGCGGGCCGCGCAGACCGCGTTGGACGCTGGTGATGCGGCGGTCGAGCAGTTCCTGGCCAGCGGGTATTTGGAGGCGGCCAGGAAGGACGCCGAGGCGCGGGAGAAGTTCCTCGCTGACGAGGAGGCCCGGCAGGAGGCCGCGGAGGCCTTGTCGGAGCTGGCGAAGCGTTCGGCGCGGGCGAACGAGGCCCGGCGTGTTCTGCTGGTGGAGCACGGCAACGGTATCCGGGCGTTGCAGCGCTCGTCGAATTCCCTGATCCTGGCGGGGAATGAGGCACGGAAGGCCGAGCAGATCCTGGCCGCGAACACCGCGGGCGGGCAGCACCCGGTCGATGCGTTCGACGGGGTGAAGGCGGAGATCGCCCGCCAGGTGGGCAACGCTCGCGCGGCGGCGGCGGACGCGCAGACCGCGGCGGTCAAGGCCCAGGTGCAGGCCGATGTGCTGGTGGAGACCGGTCAGCCGTACGGGGCGCAGTGGGCGCAGATGGCCTTCGGGATGTCCCAGGCGGCACGGGCTGCGGTGCCGGCGGTGGAAACGGCGTCGCATTCGATTGACGCGGCGGCGTTCACCGACCAGGCCCGTAACGCTCAGGAACGTGCCGAGCGGCATGCCGAGCAGGCCAAGAAGTGGCGTCAGACCGCCGAAGCGCACGCGCGTGCCGCGGCGGATCTGGCTGAGGCCGCGCGGGTG
>NZ_JAAATY010000079.1 GCF_013280595.1 Kibdelosporangium persicum | reverse complement strand
GCCTCGTCGCAGGCGATCACCCAACCAGCCAACACCGCGATCACCGTGGTCGCGCCGTTCACCGGCCAGGACATCGACGCCGACTTCGTCGTCCGGGTCGCCGAACAAGCCCGCGCGGTCGGCGCCGAACAAGCCGCCGCGGCCGAACGCCGCGCCGCCGAAGCACTCGACGCCGCCCGGCTAGCCCAAGAAGCCGCCGACCGGGCCGCCGCGGAAGTCAAACCCGCCTACGACGCCGCCGCAGCCGCCGCCAAATCCTCAGCGGCAGCCGCCCGCTCCGCCGCCGACGCCCAAAAAGCAGCCGCCGACGCAGCAGCCGACGGCGCCGCCGCCCGGGCCGCGGCAGCTCGCGCCAACCAGGCCGACGCCCAAGCCCGCGAAGACGCCCGCATCGCACGCAACGCGGCCAACACCGCAGCCCACGACGCCGCCCTCGCCGGACGATCCGCCGCCGCGGCCGAACACGACGCCGCAGCCGCCCGCTCCGCCGCCACCAAAGCCGAAGCCGACGCCGCCGCAGCACGAGGAGCCGCCGACCGCGCCGAAACCGACGCCACCGCAGCAGCCGCCGCAGCCGACAGCGCCCAACAACACGCCGACAACGCCGCCGAAGCAGCCAAAAACGCCTACAACGCCGCCGTCGAAGCAGGCAAAGCAGCCGACCGCGCCGAAGAAGCCGCCCGCAAGGCGGAGGAGGAGAGGCGACGTCAGCAAGCTGGCTCGATCGACGAAGGCGCCGCTGGTCTTTCCGAGGACGAGCGCGACATGCTGAGGTACCAAGGCGGCGACGAACTTATCGAGCAGTACGAAAGAGCCATGGCAGACGCCAACAAGGGCGTTATCGACTTCATCAAGGAGCACGGCGGTCAAGTCCTTCTCGAGCTCATCGGTGAACCTGAAGCCAAGAAATGCTTTGGTGAAGGCGACGTAATCAGCTGCCTGTGGACAGTGGTCAACGTCGGCTCTTTGCTGTTGCTCATCGCCAAGATCCCTGCGGTCGCGGCGGCGATCACCAAGATCGCTGGTGGCCTCGCGAAGTTCCTCGAAGGCGCGGCAGCGGGCAAGGGCCTGCTCAACCGCCTGCGCAATGGCCTCGCCGACATCAAGCGGATCCCGTGCAACTGCTTCCCAGCAGGCACACCGGTGGCGGTCGCGAACGGGTCGAAGCCAATTGAACAGATCGCTGTCGGCGACCACGTGTGGGCACGCCAGATCTCCACCGGGCGCTCGCAACTGCGACGGGTGGAGGGACTGTTCAACAAACATGCTACCGAGATGTTGACCATCTCAGTAGGCGAGAACGTTCATGTCACGCCGCAGCACCCATTCTGGGTCGTCGGCAAGGGATGGGTCGACGCGGGCAAAGTCGCCGTCGGCGACCAGTTCCAATCCCTCAGCGGCGGGAAGCCGGTCGTCGAAGCCGTCACCGTGCAGCCGGTCGTCACGACGGTCTACAACTTCGAGGTCGAAGGCGACCACAACTACTACATCACCAAGGCACAACTACTCGTCCACAACTGTGACGTCAAGTCACTGATCAAGAATGACAGCTTCTTGGTGAAAGCGGCCGAGAAGGCCGGCAGCGACCAGAAGGTGCAGAAGGAACTTGACGAGCTGATCGGCAAGTTCATGAGCGGCAACAAGAACCCCGGTCTCGGTACGTCCCCTCTTCCGGGGACAGGATTGTCCTACTTGCGAGGAAGGGATGGTGGCCGAGTCTTCTTCAGGATCAACAGCGAAGGCGCTATGGAGGTTGTGGCGAAGGCGAGCAAGGCGAATGAGGATCAAGTAATCGCGAGATTGAAGGAACTGTACGGTAAGTAGTATGCACAGGATCACCACAAACAGCCTGACGCTGGAAGTCGCGCTGGGGGATGATGACCCAGCGACCGTGGCCAACGCGGACGTCTGGATCACTCTGCCTGACGGCACCAAGTGGTCGGCTACGTTTCTCACCTACGCTGAGGTCGGTCGGATCATGCAACGTTGGCGAGATACGGGCGAGTGCCTGGACGGTCGTTACTTCCGAGTCGGGCCAGACCTGGTGATCATCGGTTCACCCGGTGTGCAGGAGATGCTCGCGGTGGCGACGGAGCTCGTCGCCACCGGCGAATACAAGCACGCCCTGTATCGGGTAAACGAAACCTGAGTGCCCGTTCGCCCGTCGAAGTTGAGCGGGCGGTGGAGTTGCGGATCTTGTCCGAGCAGTTCTCAGGGTAAACCGAACTGCTCGGACAGATCGATGCGTAGCGTCCGCATCGAGGTGCGAGAACGGCAGCCACGAGCGTAGCTTGGATGCACTTCAGCCGAATCACGCAGCAGGTACCAGTCGTGCTGCGTCCTGCCGCGAGCCCATGTGGGCTCGTCAGGGCGGCGTGAAGGCCTCCATCAATTCGCGCACCGACACCGCACGCTTGAAGCGTGGGTAGGCAGTGTGGGAGATCAACGCCAGCCTTGTGCGTGCTGAAAACCTTATCTACGCAGGTCAAACGGCGTGTCGGTACTCGTGGATGGCTCCGCCGAGACGGTCCTGTCGGCGTACGGCGAGGCGGTCGATCCGGTCAGGTTCGAGCGCCTGGGGCCGGGCGCGCAGCGGTGCCGTAGCGACGAGTGATCGGTGGGTTCGGTGCAGGTTGTAGTGCCGCTCGTACTCACGCAGCGCGTGTCGGAGATGGGTCTCATTCCATATCAGCGTGCGGTCCAGCAGTTCCGCGCGGAGTGTCTTCACCCAGCGTTCGATGATGCGTTCATACGGGGCATCCGGACACCGGTCAGCACGCAGGACCGAAAACCCTGCGTTACCGGCTGATGCATGTCGCCGCGCGGATCACCCGTGTTGCTCGCCGCACGTGGCTGCGTATCAACCAGCACTGGCCCTGGCGACACGAGATAGCCACCGCGTTCGCCCGGCTGACCGACTCGCGTCCGCGCAGTACTTGCAGTTGGTGCTCGGCATGAGCTCGCTCACCGCGGCGCTGTGGTCGGCGCCCAGCTTCGTCGGAATGGCAGCAGGCACCACTGCCGCCGCCGCATTGGCCAGGAGGATACGTCTTGGTCTGGTCATCATCGGTGCGCTGGTGCTCGCGGCCAGCGGGCTCGCGCTCATCAGCGGCGTGCGGGTGGACAGCGGGCTGGCGGTCCTGGTGACCGGGAGCACGGCCATGGCCGCCAGTGTCGGCGCGGTCGTCGCGCTTGCCACGGACCTGGTCGTGGCCAGCGCACCACCGGAGCGGGCGGGCAGCGCCTCGGCGCTGTCGGAGACCGGCACCGAACTCGGGGGCGCCCTGGGGATGGCGGTCCTCGGCAGTGTCGATGTGGCCGTGTACCGGGCAGAACTCACCGACACCATGCCAGCCGGCCTGCCACCGGAAACGGCCGCCGCCGCCCGTGACACCCTCGGCGCCGCCGTCGCCACGGAGGCCGACCTGCCGCGGCAGACCGTTACACGGCTAGCTGTATGAGGCCATGACGTTGGTGACGCCGGTGCGCAGCCGGGTGGCTGGTGGCTGGTTTCCGGCGGCAGTGTGGGGTCGATGGTAGTTGTAGTGCACATTCCAGACCGTGAGGGCGGTTGTGCGTTGTTGTTCGCTGGTCCAGGTGCGGGCGTAGAGGAATT
>NZ_JAAATY010000078.1 GCF_013280595.1 Kibdelosporangium persicum | reverse complement strand
GATCACGTGGGCGTTCGTGCCGCTGATCCCGAACGACGACACCCCCGCCCGCCGCGGCCGGCCGGTGCGCGGCCATTCCTTCGCCTCGGTGAGCAGCCGCACAGACCCGGCCGACCAGTCCACGTGCGGCGACGGCTCGTCCACGTGCAACGTCCGCGGCACCACACCATGCCGCATCGCCAGCACCATCTTGATCACACCGGCCACCCCGGAAGCCGACTGGGTGTGCCCGATGTTCGACTTCACCGACCCCAGCCACAGCGGCCGTTCCCGCCCCTGGCCGTACGTCGCCAACAACGCACGCGCCTCAATCGGATCACCCAACCGGGTCCCCGTCCCGTGCGCCTCCACAACATCCACATCAGACGCCTCAAGACCCGCCACAGCCAGCGCCTGCCCAATCACCCGCCGCTGAGCCCGCCCACTCGGAGCAGTCAACCCATTCGACGCACCATCAGAATTCACCGCCGAACCACGCACCACAGCCAACACACGATGACCATTACGCCGAGCATCCGACAACCGCTCCACCAACAACACACCAACACCCTCACCCCACGCCGTACCATCAGCAGCCGCCGCGAACGCCTTGCACCGCCCATCCGAAGCAAGCCCACCCTGCCGCTCGAACTCGGTGAAGGCGTCAGGGTTCGACATCACGGTGACGCCGCCCGCGATGGCGAGTGAGCACTCACCGTCTGCCAACGAACGCGCCGCCAGGTGCAGCGCCACGAGCGACGACGAACACGCTGTGTCCACGGTGATCGCGGGTCCCTCGAGACCGAACACGTACGCGACCCGGCCCGACACCACCGAACCGGCGCCACCGGTTGTCCGGTAGCCGCTGTCGTCCGGCAGTTCGGCCGACGAGGCGTAACCCTGGTTGGCGCAGCCGACGAACACGCCGGTGTCCGTGCCCCGCCGCGAGACCGGGTCGATGCCCGCCCGTTCGAAGACCTCCCACGACGTCTCCAGCAACAGCCGCTGCTGCGGATCCATCGCCAGTGCCTCCCGCGGCGAGACACCGAAGAACCCGGCGTCGAAATCCCCCGCGCCGGCAAGGAAACCACCCGTGAAACCGGACACCTCCCAGCCGCGGTCCGACGGCAGCCCGGACACCGCTTCACCCTCGTCGGCGAGCAGCCGCCACAGCTCCTCCGGCGACCCGATCCCGCCAGGGAATCGGCACGCCATCCCCACGATCGCCACCGGTTCATCGGTCCGCACGGCCGCTTGCGGCGCCGATGGCATATCCGCCGGGTAACCGGTCAGCTCGCCCGCGATGTGCTCGGCGAGCGCGCGGGCGGTCGGGAAGTCGAAGGCCAGCGTCGACGGCAGCCCGAGCCCGGTCACCGCGGCGAGCGTGTCGCGCAGTTCCACCACTGTCAGCGAATCGAATCCCAGGTCGCGCAGCGCCCGGTCCGGCTCGACGACGTCCGGCCCGGCATGCCCCAGCACCGCGGCGGCTCGTTCGCGCACCAGGTCCAGCGCCGCCGGTCCCCGGTCCCCGGGCGGCAGGCCGAGCAGTCGCTCGCGGACAGCCGCTGACGGACCCGCCACCGGCCGGTCCCCGGTCCGCGGCGCCGTCGGCAACTCCGCCAGCAACCGACTGCGGCGCGAGGACGTGAATCCCGCGGCGAACCGTTCCCAGTCCACGTCCGCCACCGCGATGAACGTCTCGTCGTCGTCCAGCGCCCGTTGCAGCGCCGAGAGTGCGGATCCGGCCGGCATGCCGCGGACCCCGCGCCGTGCCAGGAAGTCTTCGGTGGCGCTGTGGGCCGTCGCTCCTCTGCCTGCCCAAGCGCCCCAGGCGATCGAAGTGGCCACCCGGCCGCGGATTCGCCGCCACTGCGCGAAGGCGTCCAGGAACGCGTTGCCCGCGGCGTACGCGGCCTGCCCGCCACCACCCCATACTCCGGCCACCGAGGAGAACAGCACGAACGCGTCCAACGGCCGGTCGGCGAGCAGCTCGTCGAGCTGGACCGCGCCCGCGACCTTGGCCGCCACGACACCGGCGAAGTCCTCCACAGTGGACTCTTCGAGCGGGGCCGACATCTCGACCACCCCGGCGGCGTGGACCACCGCCCGCACGGGCGGCCCGTCCGCTTCCACGCGTTCCAGCAACGCCGCGAGGTCATCGCGATCGGCGACATCGCCCGCGGCCACCGTCACCCGTGCGCCCAGTGCCGCCAAGCCGGATTCCAGCTCAGCGGCACCGGGCGCCGCCGGACCACGACGGCTGACCAGAACCACGTGTTCCGCGCCGTTGGCCGCCAGCCACCGTGCCACTTCGGCGCCCACTCCTCCCGTACCCCCGGTCACCAGAACAGTTCCCCGAGGTCGCCATGGGCTTGTGGCCGGCCCGCCACGGGCCGGAGCGGGCACCAGCCGCCTCGCGTAGACCCCTCCCTGCCGGATCGCCACCTGATCCTCACCACCCGGATCGACCAGTACGGCGGCCAGCGCGGCACAGGAAGCGTCGTCCACGTCCTGCGGCAGGTCGACCAGCCCGCCCCAGCGCCCGGGGTGTTCCAACGCCGCGACAATGCCCATGCCCCAGACCATGGCCTGCGCGGGAGCAAGGATTTCGCCGGGCTGTCCGGTGACCACGCCACCTGCCGTCGCCACCCAGAGCGGCACCGACACGCCCGCGTCACCCAACGCCCGGATCAACGTCAAGGTCTGCGATACGGCAAGCGACATGCCAGGCGTTTCGGGACGGGGCGCGTCCCGCAGCGCGAGCAGGCTCAGCACGCCGTCCAGTTCACGACCGGCCAGCCGCGCGGCCGGATCACCCTCGGCCGGATCCAGGACCAGTGATTCGACGTCGGCTCCCGCCAGTTCCAGCCCGCGTACCACAGCAGCGGCCCGGTCGTCGCCGACGCCGTCAGCCGGCGCCACCACGAGCCATTTCCCTGCCGGCGGGGGCGTTGCCGCGAGCGTGCGGGGGCGCCATTGGACACGGTAACGCCACGAATCAGCCTCCGGCCGCGCACTGGAGGCACCGGCTTCGGCCCAGAAACGCTTGCGCTGGAAGGCGTACGTCGGCAAGTCCACCCGCCGCGGCGAATACCGCGAGAAGAACGCCGCCCAGTCCACCGGCACACCACGGACGTGCAACCGGGTCAGCGCTGTCACCAGGGCGGTTTCCTCGCCGCGACCGGCACGCGCCGACGCCACCAGCTCGATCTCCGGGCGATCCCCGGGCACGCAGTCCCGGCCCAGCGCCGTCAGCACGCCGTCCGGCCCGAGGTCCAGGAAGGTCCGGACTCCTTCGGTGAGCAGGGTTTCCATGCCCTCGCCGAACCGGACCGCCGCACGCACATGGCGTACCCAGTAGTCCGGTGAGCGCAGCTCGTCGCCGGCGAGCCGGCCGGTCAGGGTGGACACCACCGGGATCGTCGGCTCACCGTAGGAGAGACCGGCCGCGACCGCGGCGAAATCCGCCATCATCGGCTCCATCAAGGGCGAATGGAACGCGTGCGACACCCGCATCCGCCGGGTTCTGCGACCGCGTCCGGCGAGCTGTGTCTCGATCCTGGTCACGTCCTCGTCCGCGCCCGACACCACGACCGACTCCGGGCCGTTCACCGCCGCGATACCGACCCTTCCGGACAACAGCGGCCGCACCTCGTCCTCCGACGCGCGCACGGCGGCCATCGCCCCGCCGGACGGCAACCCCTCCATCAACCTCCCCCGCGCCGCCACCAACACACACGCATCAGCAAGCGACAACACACCAGCCACATGCGCCGCCACCACCTCACCCACCGAATGCCCCATCACACAACCAGGACGCACACCCCACGACTCCAACAACCGAAACAACGCAACCTCAAAAGCAAACAACGACGCCTGCGCAAACACCGTCCGATCAAGCACCCCACCATCCACACCAAACACCACACCCGCCACCGACCCACCCAGCACCCCATCCAACCCCCCACACACCTCATCAAACACCCCAGCAAACACCGGAAACACCCCATACAACTCCCGACCCATACCCAACCGCTGCGAACCCTGACCCGCGAACAGGAAAGC
>NZ_JAAATY010000077.1 GCF_013280595.1 Kibdelosporangium persicum | reverse complement strand
GGTCGTGTGGTGTTGCGGTGTCAGGCGGCGGATAGTGTTGTGGGGTTGCCGTCGGGGTTTTTTGACACTGTGGTGTTGAACTCGGTGGTGCAGTATTTCCCGAGTGGTGGGTATTTGGCGCGGGTGTTGGAGCAGTTGCTGGATCTGGTTGTTCCTGGTGGCCGGGTGCTGATCGGTGACGTCCGAAACGCTGACACCCTCCGCATGCTGCACACCGGCATTCGTTTGGCCGACGCCACGGGCACGCAGGATCCGGCGCAGATCCAAGCCGCGGTGGACCGGGCTGTCCTGCTGGAGAAGGAACTCGTGCTTTCCCCGAGTTTCTTCGCCGGGTTCGATGCCGCGGTGGACGTGCGGCTCAAACGGGGTGGATACCACAACGAGCTGACACGGCATCGGTACGAAGTCGTCCTGCACAAGCAGCCGACACACGTCGTGTCACTGGATGGTGCACAGGAACTTGTCTGGGGCCGCGACGTATCAGCCATCACCGACCTTCCTGCCACAGTGGACAGTCCGGTCCGGGTGACCGGTCTGCCGAACGCACGGTTGGCCGCTGAAGCCCTGGATCGCACCGGCCGTCCGGTCATCGCCGACGCGGTGGACCCAGAGGACGTCGTGGCATGGGGCGAAGAACGGGGAAACATCGTCGTCACCACGTGGCACCACGAGAACGCCGCACAGTTCGACGCGCTGCTGTTGCCCAAGGACATGGCAGGAAAGGTGCTGTCCGGAGTGCACCGGCCCGGTGGCACGACAGGGCCGTTGGCCAACCAGCCGACCGCCGCTCGTACCGTCACCGGGTTGCCGAGTTCGGTACGTGAGTTCGCCGCACAGCATCTCCCGGTCCACATGGTGCCGTCCGCGGTCATGGTCGTCGGCTCGATGCCGTTGACGCCCAGCGGAAAGCTGGACCGACGCGCACTGCCCGCACCTGAATTCGGGACGGCACAGGGCAGGCAGGCGCGCGACCCACGCGAAGAGGCGCTCTGCGAGCTGTTCGCCGAGGTGCTCGGCCTGCCCAGGGTCGGCATCGACGACAACTTCTTCGTACTCGGTGGCCATTCGCTGCTCGCGACCCGCCTGGCCAGCCGGATTCGTGCCGTCCTCGGTGTCGAGATGGGCATCCGGACGCTGTTCGAGACGCCGACCGTGGCCGCCCTCGCGGGCCGGTTGTCCGGCGGCGGTGTCCGGGAACAGTTGGTGGCACAGCCACGTCCTGAGGTCGTGCCGCTCTCGTTCGCGCAGCAGCGACTGTGGTTCCTTTACAAGCTCGAAGGCGCTTCGGCCACGTACAACATGCCCGTCACGCTGCGGCTGACCGGCGACCTGGACGAAGCGGCGCTGCGGCTTGCGGTGCGTGACGTGGTCGACAGGCACGAAGCGCTTCGTACGGTGTTCCCCGAACACAACGGCACACCACGGCAACACGTACTCGACCTCGACGACGTGGACCTCGGCTGGGAGACCCGGGCGGCACGGCACGAGGACCTGCCTGGACTTCTGGCCGCGGTCGCCAGGCACACGTTCGAACTGAGCACCGACGCGCCCATCCGGGCCTGGCTGTTCGACCTGTCGGCGGACGACCGCATGCTGGTGCTGGCCATGCACCACATCGCCGGTGACGGCTGGTCCATGGCGCCACTGATCCGTGATCTGGTGACCGCGTACACCGCACGAACGGCCGGAAACGCTCCGGAATGGACGCCGCTGCCGGTGCAGTACGCGGACTACACGCTGTGGCACAACAAGATTCTCGGTGCCGAAGACGACCCGGAAAGCGCACTGGCCCGTCAGGTCAGGTACTGGACCGAGCAACTCGCCGGGCTGCCGGACGTGCTGCCGCTGCCGACCGACCGGCCACGCCCGCCGGTGGCGACCCATCACGGTGGCTTCCTGGAGTTCACCGTCCCGGCGCGGCTGTACGACCGGCTGCTCGAGCTGGCCGGTGAGTCGGGTGCGACCGTGTTCATGCTGTTGCAAGCCGGGATGGCGGCGCTGCTCACCCGGCTGGGCGCGGGCACGGACATCCCGCTGGGCGCGCCCATCGCGGGCCGGACCGACCAGGCACTCGACGACCTCGTCGGGTTCTTTGTCAACACACTGGTTCTGCGGACGGACACGTCCGGTGACCCGAGTTTCACCGCACTGGTCGAGCAGGTCCGGGAACGCAGCCTGGCCGCGTACGCCCATCAGGACGTGCCGTTCGAGCACTTGGTGGAGGTGCTCAACCCACGGCGCTCCGCCGCGTACCACCCGTTGTTCCAGGTCGCGCTCGCCCTGCAGAACGCGGCACGCGCGAAGTTCGAGGTCCCCGGCCTGCTTGTCGAGCCGTGGACCGCGCACACCGGCACAGCCCGGTTCGATCTGCTCTTCTCGTTGACCGAGGGATCGCCTGCCGCTGATGGGCGGTCGACCGGTATGGATGGTTTTGTCGAGTACGCGACGGACCTGTTCGACGCGGTCACCGTCGAACGGCTGGTACGGCATTGGATCCGGCTGCTTGAGCAGTTCGTCACCGAGCCCGATCGGCCTATCAGCCGTGCCCACCTCGACGCGGGGACCCGCGCTGTGCCCCGTCCCGCCGTGGAAGTCGCCGAGCTCTGCCCGGACATGCTTGCGGCACAAGCACAGCGGACACCCGATGCGATCGCGGTCGCCTGCGGCGCGGAGAAGCTCTCGTATGCCGATCTGCACCGCAGGTCCAATCAGTTGGCGCACTGGCTGATCGGGCGTGGTGTCGGTCCGGAGGACGTCGTCGGCGTGCTGGTGCCTCGGTCGATCGACACCATCGTGACGATCCTCGGTGTGCTCAAGAGCGGCGCGGCCTATCTGCCGTTGGACCCGGACTACCCGGCCGATCGCCTGGCGTTCATGCTCGCCGATGCGCGTCCGGCACTTGTACTGACCACATCGGACCTGGCGGAACGCCTGGCGGAGAGCTCCGGCGAACTCGTCCTGCTGGACTCGCTGACCGAGCTCAGCGAGATGCCGACAGCCATGCCGTCCGACGACGACCGCGTGTGCGCGCTACGGCCGGACCATCCGGCGTACGTGATGTACACGTCCGGATCCACCGGGAAGCCCAAGGGCGTGATGGTGTTGCATCGAGGTCTGCGCAACCTCGTCTCCTACACCGTCGCGGACCTGGGCGCGGACCGGCTCACCCGGATGCTGGCCACCACGTCGCTGAACTTCGACGTGTCGGTGTTCGAAATGTTCCCGCCGTTGGCCTGCGGCGGAACCGTGGAGGTGGTCAGCGACCTGCTCGGCCTGCTCGACCGGCCGGGTGACGCACCGGTCGGGCTGCTGAGCGCGGTACCGTCCGCGTTCTCCCAGTTTTTCGAGGCCGCGGCGCGTAAACCGGACGTGCGGACGGTCGTGTTCGGCGGCGAGGCCATCCCGGTGAACCTCGTGCAGACTCTGCACGACACATCCCCGGGCTGCCGAGTGGTCAACATCTACGGCCCGACCGAGGCTACCGTCTACGTCACCCGGTGGTACTCCGACGAGCGGGTCGCGGCCATCCCGCCGATCGGCGAACCGACAGCCAACACCACCGTGCACGTGCTCGACGAGCACCTTCGGCCAGTGCCCGCCGGCGTCACGGGTGAGCTGTACATCGGCGGTGTCCAGCTTGGTCGTGGCTACCTGCGCAGGCCAGGGCTGACCGGGGGCCGGTTCGTCGCCAATCCGTACGAGGCACCGGGCGCCCGGATGTACCGGACCGGGGACGTGGTGCGCTGGAACGCGGCAGGCGAGCTCGAGTTCCTCGGCAGGTCCGACGAGCAGGTCAAGATCCGCGGCTACCGGATCGAACCTGGCGAGGTGGCGGCGGTGCTGCGGTCACATCCCGGTGTGGCGCAGGCGGTTGTCGTGGTCCGTGAGGACCAGCCCGGTGACCGTCGCCTCGTGGGTTACGTCGTTCCCCATGAGGGCAACGCCACAGAGCACGCGGTGGACAAGGTGAGCGAATGGCGGGAGACATACGACTCGCTCTACGCCGACTCCCGTATAGACGTGTTCGGTGAGGATTTCACTGGTTGGGATAGTTCGTATACGGGTGTGCCGATTCCGTTGGGGGAGATGCGGGAGTGGCGTGCTGCTGTGGTGGAGCGGGTTCGTGGGTTGGGTGCTCGTCGGGTGTTGGAGGTGGGGGTTGGGTCTGGTTTGTTGTTGTCGCGGTTGGCTGGTGAGTGTGAGGTGTATTGGGGTACGGATTTTTCGGCTGCGGTGGTTGGTCGGTTGTCTGGTCAGGTTGAGGCTGCGGGGTTGGCTGGTCGTGTGGTGTTGCGGTGTCAGGCGGCGGATAGTGTTGTGGGGTTGCCGTCGGGGTTTTTTGACACTGTGGTGTTGAACTCGGTGGTGCAGTATTTCCCGAGTGGTGGGTATTTGGCGCGGGTGTTGGAGCAGTTGCTGGATCTGGTTGTTCCTGGTGGCCGGGT
>NZ_JAAATY010000076.1 GCF_013280595.1 Kibdelosporangium persicum | reverse complement strand
CGGACGCTGCGTCGCGAACGTCGTCGTCTCCGTCGGACCATAAACATCCGCCACCATCAACCCAGGACACGCGTCCAACACCCGGCGAATCGCCGCCGCAGGCACAACCTCCCCACCAGTCCAAACCTCACGAGCACCCGTCAGGCAATCCGGCCCGTCCTGCGCCAGCATCCGGAACAACCCGGACGTCACGAACATGCCCGTCACCTGGTACTCGGTGACCAGCCGGCGCATCAGGTCCACGTCGATGTCGGTGGGTGGTGCGATCACCGCCTGGCCGCCGTTGAGCAACGGCACCCACAGCTCGTACGTGGAGGCGTCGAACGCCAACGGCGAGTGCACCAGCACGCGTTCATGGGCGCCGTTGTGGAAGCGCCGCTCGGCCGCCAATGCCACACTGTCCCGGTGCCGGACCGCGACTCCCTTGGGCACACCGGTGGAGCCGGAGGTGTACTCCACGTAAAGGAGGTTGTCCGGATGCAGCTGTGGGATCGGCTGCTGCGGCTCGACAGGAAGCACCGTGTCGACCGGCTGGACATGTCCACTGTAGACCTCCGCGGCACGGGTCGCCCATTTCCGGTCTGTCAGCAGTACACGCGCTTCTGCCTGGCCGAGCACCATCCGCATCCGGTTCGCCGGTGCCCGGGCGTCCAGCGGCAGGTAGGCGCCGCCGGACTTCGCCACCGCGAGGACGGCCACCACGAGGTCGAGGGAGCGATCGACCAGAATCCCGACCCGGTCCTCGACACCGACTCCCAGCGCGATCAACCGTTGGGCCAACAGGTTCGCTCGGGCGTCCAGTTCCGCGTAGGTCAGCGAGCCGTCGTCGGACACCACCGCCACCGCGTCCGGTGCCCGCCGAACCTGCTGGGCGAACAAGGCTGGCACCGTGCCTTCCGGCAGCGGGTTCGCAGTGTCGTTGTGCTCGACCAATACCCGGTGTCGCTCGTCGGCGCGGAGCAGATCGATCTCCCCGACTCTGCGGTCTGGCGACTCGGTGATGACGGTCAGGACGCGGGTGAGGTGCCCGGCCAGCCGCTCGATCGTCCCCGCGTCGAACAGTTGCGGGTCGTAGCCCACGTCGATCGCCAGCCGCGCTCCCGGCCGGACTCCCACGCTGACGGGGTAGTTAGTGGTCTCGATAGCGTGCAGGTCACGAAGGTGCAGGCCGTGCGCGGACGCCGCCTCGTCGTTGATCGGGTAGTTCTCGAACACCAGGATGCTGTCGAACAGGGTGACCCCGCCGGGCACTTCGCTCCAGCCTTGCAGTTCGGCGAGGGACACGAAGTCGTACCGGCGTGCGTCGGCCTGCGCGGACTGCAGGTCCCGCAACCATTCCAGCACCGGGCGGGAACTCGTGACCTCGGCCCGCACCGGCAGGGTGTTGATGAAGATGCCGGTGATGGTGTCCGCGCCGGGCAGGTCAGCAGGCCGGCCGGACACTGTGGAGCCGAAACAGACATCCCGTTGTCCACTGTAGCGGGACAACACCAGCGCCCAGGCGCCTTGCATGACGGCGTTCAACGTCAGGCCGTTGCGTTGAGCGACTTCGCGAAGCTGCGACGTGTCCTGTTCGGACAGCTCCCGCGAGTGCCACTCGGCCGAGCGGGTGGTGTGTGCCCGTCCGGTCACGCGGTCGTACGGCAACGGCGTGGGCGAGTCGAAACCTGACAGCACATCGCGCCAGTAGTCCTCGGCTTCTTGCCGGTCGCGAGCGGCGAGCCAACGCAGGTAGTCGCGGAACGGCCTGCGTGTGGCCAGTCGCGGTGTGCGTCCGTGGGCAAGCTCCGCATGGCAGGCGAAGACATCGGTCAGCACCTGGAACACGCTCCACCCGTCCAGCAGGACGTGGTGGAAGGTCCACACCACCTGGACCGCGGTGGCCGAAACGCGGGCCAGGACCAGCCGCATCAGCGGTGCGGTGGCCAGGTCCATGCCCATCGCCTGGTCCTCGTCGAGCAGGTCGCCCAGCCTTCGCTTCCGCTCGTCCTCGGTCAGGCCGGTCCAGTCCAGTACCCGGACCGGGACCGCCACGTCACGGCACACCACCTGCACCGGTTCTGCGACACCTTCCCAAGCCACCCGACTACGCAGCACCGGCGTGCGGTCCACAACCTCCTGCCACGCCCGGCGGAGTACGTCCGGGTCGGCCACACCGTCGAGCACGAACGTCACTTGCTCGAAGTACAGGCCCTGGTCCTCATGGGAAATGCTGTGGAACACCAATCCCGCCTGCATGGGCGTCAACGGGTAGATGTCCTCGACTCCCCTGCCGTCACCGGCCAGTTCGTCCACAGTGGCCTGATCCAGCCTGGCCAGGGGGAAGTCCGCAGGGGTGCGGCCGCCTACGTGCGGCTGGCGACAGTGCTCGATGATCTCGCGCAGTGTGTGGACCAAGTTGTCGGCCAGTTCCCGCACGGTCGGCTCGTCGTGCACGTGCGGGGAGTAGAACCAGCGGAACTCCAAGCGCTGCTGTTCGACCGCACCGACCACGTCCAGCAGATGCGGCCGTGGCGTGTCCGCGGCGGCGTCCGACTGCAGGCCACCGATCACCCGCAGCTCTCGATCTCCGCCGGCCCAGTCGAACTGGCCCAGGTAGTTGAAACTCACCTCTGGCCGGACGTCCAGTGATTCACCGCGCAGGTACCGCAGGGCGCCATAGCCGATGCCACGCCGAGGCACCCCGCGGACCTGTTCCTTGACGGACTTGAGCGCGGTCGCCCAGTCGCCTGCCCGGGCGTCCAAGGCGACCGGGAACATCGTGGTGAACCAGCCGACAGTGCGGGACAGGTCGACGCCGTCCAGCAGGCCTTCCTCGCGCCCGTGCCCTTCGAGATCCAGCAGCACCCGGTCCTGGCCGCTCCACCGGCCGACCACGGCGGCCAGTGCGGTGAGCAGGACCTCGTCGACCTTGGTCAGGTACACGCCCGGCACGTCCTTGAGCAAGGCGCGGGTCAGCTCCGGCTCAAGGCTGACCGTCACCGACTGCATGTCGCCGACGGTGTTCTGACCGTCATGGTCGCCCGGCAACGCAGCGCCTTGCGGCACACCAATCCAGTGCGCCAGCTCATCGTCGAAGCCGCCGGCCTCGGCGCGTTCGGTCAGCCGGACGGCCCACTCGCGGAACGATGTGGTCTTCGGTGCAAGCTGGACGGTTTCGCCATCGGACAGCTGGCGGTACGCGGTTTCCAAGTCCTCCAGCAGAACACGCCACGACACCCCGTCGATCACCAAGTGGTGCACCGCAAGGAACAACCGGCGACCGGACAGCACAGCTTTGACCAAGGATCCCTTGCTCAGGTCGTAGGCCACCGCGTCCAGTTCGCCGACATGCAGAACGTCGGCGGGCTGGAAGGGCGCGACGCTCTGCCTCCATTGCCCGTCAACCACCTCAAGCCTGGTGCGTAACGCGTCATGGTGCGCCAGCAAGGCATCGAGGGCCAGGCGCAGCACCGCCACGTCCGGCTCCTCGGGGAACTCGACCACAATGGACTGATCCAGGCGCTGGGCGTGCTCCCCGTGCGTTTGCAGGAACCAGTGCTGGATCGGCGTCAACGGCACGTCACCGGTCACCGGGCCTTGGTGCGTCACGGTCGACGTTGCCTCGCAGGCGGCGGCCGCCAGCGCGGCCACCGTCGGGTGCACGAAGAGATCCCGTGGTGTCAGGCTGAGGCCGGCCCGGCGAGCCCGGGAGACGACTTGGATGCTGATGATCGAGTCACCGCCGAGCTCGAAGAAGTTGTCCTCCACGCCGACCCGCGGCACGGACAGCAACTCGGCCCAGACCCCGGCGAGAACGCGCTCGGCGTCGGTGCGTGGCGGCACGTAACCGGTTGTCACCGCGCACCAGTCCGGTTCTGGCAGGGCCGCGCGGTCGACCTTGCCGTTGCGGTTGAGCGGCAACTTCTCCAGCGTGACGAACGCCGACGGCACCATGTAGTCCGGCAGGGACCGGCGCAGGTACTCGCGGAGCTCGCCGTGGTCGACGGTCCCGACGACGTAGGCGACCAAGCGCTTGCGTCCGTTCTCGGCCCGGACGATCACCACGGCCTCGGTGACGTCGTCGTGGCGCAGCACGGCGGATTCGACCTCGCCCAGCTCGATCCGGAAACCACGGATCTTCACCTGGTCGTCGGTGCGTCCGACGAACGCCAGCTCGCCGGCCGACGTCCAGCGCACCAGGTCACCGGTGCGGTACATCCGGGCGCCCGGCTCGCCGAACGGGTTGGCGACAAAGCGTTCCGCGGTCAGGCCCGGCCGGTTGAGGTATCCGCGGGCCACGCCAGTGCCGGCGATGTACAGCTCACCCGGCACACCCGGCGGCACCGGGCTCAGCGATTCGTCGAGCACGTACGTCCGCATGTTGTCCAGCGGCCGTCCGATCGGCACCGCTTCCGGCACCTCTGCGGCCGACAACATCGGACGCTGCGTCGCGAACGTCGTCGTCTCCGTCGGACCATAAACATCCGCCACCATCAACCCAGGACACGCGTCCAACACCCGGCGAATCGCCGCCGCAGGCA
>NZ_JAAATY010000075.1 GCF_013280595.1 Kibdelosporangium persicum | reverse complement strand
AACGCCTGCGCCTCAATCGGATCACCCAAAGTCGTCCCAGTCCCGTGCGCCTCCACCACATCGACATCGGACGCGGACAAACCCGCAGCCGCCAACGCCTGCCGAATCACCCGCTGCTGCGACGGGCCGTTCGGCGCGGTCAAGCCGTTGGTAGCACCATCCTGATTCACCGCCGAACCACACACCACCGCCAACACCCGATGCCCGGCACGCCTGGCGTCGGAGAGCCGTTCAAGAAGCAACACGCCGACGCCCTCACCCCACCCAGTACCATCCGCAGCCGCCGCAAAAGCCTTACACCGCCCATCGGAGGCCAACCCACGCTGCCGGCTGAACGCCACGTACCCATCCGGATTGGCCATCACCGCGACGCCACCCACCAGCGCGAGGCCGCATTCACCCTGCCGCAATGCCTGCGACGCAAGGTGAATCGCCACCAGCGAGGACGAACACGCCGTGTCGACCGTGACCGCGGGTCCTTCCAGGCCGAAGGTGTAGGCGATCCGGCCCGAGGCGACACTCCCGGTGTTCCCGGTCAGCAGGTGGCTTTCCAGCCCGTCCATCGTCGGCACGCGGGCGGCGTAGCTGTTCTGCATCGCGCCTACGTACACCCCGGTCGAGCTCCCCCTGAGCGAGTCCGGCCGGATGCCCGCACGTTCCAACGTCTCCCAGGCGACCTCCAACAACAAACGCTGCTGCGGGTCCATCGCCAACGCCTCACGCGGGGACACCCCGAACATCTCCGCGTCGAACTCCGCCGCGTCATACAGGAACGCGCCGTCGCGCACGTAGCTTTTGCCTGAGGCGTCAGGGTCGGGGTCGTACAAACCGGCCAGGTCCCAGCCACGATCCGCCGGAAAGCCCGAAACCACATCGCGCCCGTCCACCACCAACCGCCACAAGTCCTCCGGCGTAGCGACACCGCCCGGGAAGCGACAGCCCATCGACACGACCACAACCGGATCGTCCACAGTGTCCGTCCTGCCGGGACGCGACACTGTCGGCATGGCGATCGGTGACCGTCCACCGAGAAGTTCATGACCCAGGTGCGTGGCCAGTGCGGACGGGGTCGGATGATCGAACACGAGCGTCGGCGACAAACGCACTCCGGTCACAGCGGCCAGCCTGTTGCGCAACTCGACTGCCATCAACGAGTCGAAACCCAGGTCCTTGAACGCCCGCCCGGCCGCAACGCCCGCTACGTCCTCGTGCCCCAACACGGCCGCCACACTCGATCGCACCATCGACAACAGCGTCTGTTCCCGGTCTGCTTCGGACATCCCGACAAGGCGACCGACGAACCCACTGTCGGCGGCGGAACCCACAACCCGGCGAGCATTCGAACGCACCAAACCACGCAACACCGGCGGCACTGGCCCGTCCTGAACCACCGTGCCCAGCCGGACCGGGACCAGCACCGCATCAGGCAACACCAGAGCGGCATCGAACAGCTCGAGTGCCTCTGCTGTGGACAATGGGAGGATGCCTGACCGTGCCATCCTGGCACGATCGACCGCGGCCAGATGTCCCGTCATGCCGCTGGCCTGTTCCCAGAACCCCCACGCCAACGACGTCGCAGGCAACCCCAACGAACGACGGTGTTGCGCCAGCGCATCCAAGAACGCGTTCGCCGCCGCGTAGTTCGCCTGCCCAGCGCTACCCAGCACACCCGCCGCCGAAGAAAACAACACAAACGCCGACAACTCAAGGCTCGCGGTCAGTTCGTGCAGGTGCAGTGCAGCGTCCACTTTGGGCCGGAACACCCGATCCACCTGGTCGGTCGTCAACTCCGACACGACTGCGTCATCAAGAACACCAGCCGCGTGCACCACCGCGGTCAGATCCGGAATCCCGGCAACCAACGACGCCAACGCATCCCGATCAGCAGCGTCACAGGCCACCACCCGAACCTCGGCACCCAACCCCACCAGATCACCCGCATCACCACCACTTCGGCCGACCAGCACCACGGAACGAACACCACGCTCCGCGATCAAATGCCGGGCCACGTTGCGCCCCAGCACGCCGGTACCACCCGTGATCAGAACAGTGCCACGACCGAAGTCCGCGGTGTCATCAGACGACTCGCGCACCACCGCGTCCAGCCTCGGTAGCCACGCCTCACCACGACGCAACGCCACCTGTGGCTCGCCGGAGAGCACTGCTCCCGTGAACACCTCTTGGGACTCTGCCGAACCGTCACTGTCGACCAAGACAAGATCGCCCGGATACTCCCTCTGCGCAGTCCGCACCAACCCCCACACCGCCGCCGACACCGGATCGGGCGCGGCATCTCGGTCGTCCACGACGACGGCACCTTCAGTCACCACGACCAAGCGGCCCGTAGCACCCGAATCCACCCACTGCCGCACCGCGCTCAACACCCGCGCCACGGCTGACCGAGCGGCCTCCGCCATGTTCCCCGGCTCGGAGCCGACCGACTCCACCACCACGTCCCGCGGCAACTCCGCACCGCCACTCACACCTGACAACCGGGCCCAACCAGGCCGGAACAGTGGGGCAGTGTGCGGGGTGACGAGCTGTTGTCCGGTGACAGGACGGACAGTGAGAGAGTCGATGGTGGCCACCGGAAGGCCGGTGTGATCGGCGATCGTCACGGCGACAGTGTCACGACTGACCGGGCTGATCCGGACCCGGGCCGTGGTGGCCCCGGTCGCATGCACCTGAACCCCGCCGAACGCGAACGGCAAGGCACCGTCACCGACGTCCACGCTGCTCAGGACGGTCGCGTGCAATGCGGCATCCACCAAGGCGGGATGGACACCGAACCCATCGATGTCGAGGCTGCCGAGATCGACCTCGGCGAAGATCTCACCACCGCGAGCCCACGCCGCACGTAATCCGGCGAACGCTGGACCGTAGGCAAAGCCCATGTCGGCCAGTCGCTCGTAGAATCCGGTCACGTCCACCGGTTGACCGCCGGGCGGCGGCCATTCAGTAAGCCCCGCAGGAGTTTCCCGCGGTTGGCCATTGGCCAGCGTGCCGGTGGCATGGCGAACCCACGGCTGGTCATCACCCAGCCGCGAGAACACCGACACCGGCCGAAATCCACTCTCATCCGATGAGCCGACCGAAATCTGCACCCGCACGGCCACGTCCTCGGGCAGCACCAACGGCGCATGCAGCGTCAGCTCATCAAGCACGGCGCAGCCGACCTCGTCACCAGCCCGAATCGCCAACTCCACAAAAGCGGTTCCCGGCAGCAGAACCACCCCATGCACCGCGTGATCCGCCAACCACGGTTGGTCCACCAGCGACAGGCGACCGGTCACAACCACACCATCGCCATCAGCCAACGGCACTGCACCGGTCAGCAGAGGATGCCCCAGTGCCCCGGTGGTTTCCTCTGCTCGCCTTGGCGAAAGCCAATACCGCTTGCGCTGGAACGGATACGTCGGCAGATCGACGGTACCGACACCGGAAAGGGCAGAGCGCCAGTCAACCTCGATACCGTGGACATAGGCTTCGGCCAGCGAGGTCAACAGGCGTGACCAACCACCATCGCCACGCCGTAACGTCCCCAACGCCACAGCACTACCACCAGCGTCCTCGAAAGTCTCCTGCATCCCCACAACCAGCACCGGATGCGGACTCACCTCGACGAACACACCATGACCACTCTGCAGCAAAGCCCTCGTCGCCTGGTCGAACCGGACAGTCTCCCGAAGATTCCGGAACCAATAATCAGCCGACAACTCCACACAGTCGATCCGCTCACCACTGACAGTGGAATAAAACGCCACACCCCCAGACCTGGGCGTGACCCCCGCCAAATCAGACAACAACCGATCCCGAACCGCCTCCACCTGCACCGAATGAGACGCATAATCCACCGCAATCCGCCGAGCACCCTCCACCGTCGCCAACAACCGCTCCAACGCAACCGGGTCACCCGAAACCACCGTCGAACGCGGCCCATTCACCGCAGCAACAGACAACCCTTCACCCAACGACAACTCATCCGGCGACAACGGAACAGACACCATCCCGCCACGACCAGCCAACACCTCCCCAATTGCCCGGGAACGCAACGCCACCACACGAGCACCATCCACCAACGACAAACCACCAGCCACCACAGCAGCCGCAATCTCACCCTGCGAATGCCCCACCACCCCAGAAGGAACAACACCACAAGAACGCCACACCTCAGCCAACGACACCATCACAGCCCACAACACAGGCTGAACTACATCAACCCGCCCCAACAACACCTCATCACCAAGCACATCCACCAAAGACCACTCAACAAACTCCCCCAGCGCCTCCGCACACTCACCCATACGCTCAGCAAACACAGACGAAGACGCCAACAACTCCCGCGCCATCCCCACCCACTGCGAACCCTGACCAGGAAACACAAACACCACATCGGTGCAAGGCGTGGCCGCGACACCGGTCACCACACGTGCATGCGGACGACCGTCGGCCAAAGCCCGCACACCGTCGAGGTCCGGACCGACCACTACGGCACGATGCTCGAACACCGCCCGACCGACGAGCGACAAGCCAACATCGGCCGGACCGAGTTCGGGATGCTGATCCAGGTAAGCGGCGAGACTGCTGGCCTGCGCGCGCAGCGCCTCGTCGGTGCGGGCAGACAACACCCACGGGGTGACCACGGGTTGGGCGACGACGGTCGGCTGTGTCGCCACCTCGGCCGGTGGCTGCTCGATGATGGTGTGGGCGTTGGTACCACTGATGCCGAAGGACGAAATCCCGGCACGGCGAGGCCGATCGGTCTCCGGCCAAGGCCGCGACTCAGTCACCAGCTCCACCGCACCCGACGCCCAATCGACATGCGGAGTCGGCTCGTCAACGTGCAGAGTCCGGGGAACCACACCATGACGCATCGCCATGACCATCTTGATCACACCGGCCATCCCCGCAGCAGCCTGCGTGTGGCCGATGTTCGACTTGATCGACCCCAACAGAAGCGGCCGCTCACGATCCTGACCATACGTCGCGAGCAACGCCTGCGCCTCAATCGGATCACCCAAAGTCGTCCCAGTCCCGTGCGC
>NZ_JAAATY010000074.1 GCF_013280595.1 Kibdelosporangium persicum | reverse complement strand
TGGCGGCTGTGGAATCAGTTCGCGTTGCGTGGGCCGGGTTTTCCGGTTGGTGGTGTGTTGGGGTTGGCGTCTGCTGGTTTGGCGGCGGCGGCTGATGGGTTTGGTGTGGGTTGTGGTTTGTCGGGTGTGGAGTGGGTGGGGTTTGAGGAGTTGTTTGGTGAGGTGGTGGTGTCGGTGGCGCGGGAGTTGCAGCGGGTTGCGGGGTTGGGGGGTTTTCGTGCGGCGGTGGCGTGGCAGAATCGGCCGGTGTTGGGGTCGGGTGTGGGGCCGTTTTTGGCGTGGGTGCCGTCGGTGGGTGGTCGGTCGAGTATGCCGCGGCAGCGTGAGGAGTTGGTGGCGCATTATTGGCAGCGTTTTTGTGTGAAGAATGACACGATTGGGTTTTTTGGTCCGGTGGGGTGGGGGCGTTGGGATTTGTCGTCGTGTGGTGTGTCGGTTGATCCTGGGGTGGGGTTTGTCGCGGCGTCGGAGGTGTATTTCGCCAGTTGGGCGATCGACGCGGTGGCCAAGGAGATCGAGGCCGATCCGGCGATACGGGCCTGGATTCCGCCACGCCGCCTGTCCTATGTCCGCGCGGACGGCGACACCGTGCTGCTGCCAGGACGGCCACCACAGGACATTTCGTTGTCGGACAGCCGAGTGCTCGACTTGTGTGACGGCGTCCGCACGGCCGCCGAGATCGCCTCCGCTCTGTCCATATCGGAGCCCGCGGTGGAGGACGTACTGACCACCCTGCAACGACGCCGCTTGATCGTCCGCCGGATCGAGGTCCCGGCCAGTGCGCACCCTGAGCAGACGCTGCGATCCAAACTGGAGCGGATCGCCGACGTCGCCGTACGAGACCGTGCACTCGCGAAGCTCGCAGGGATCGAACGTGCCCGCGACCGCGTCCGGGACGCCGGCATGGACGCTGACGCTCTGGTCGACGCGCTCACCGCGCTGGACAACGAGTTCGCTTCGCTCACCGACAGCGCCGCCACCCGCGCGAAGGGGGCACGGGTCGCCCCCTGCCGGTCGCTGCTGTACTCCGACGCCCGCCGCTCGGCTGTGGCCACCGTCGGCACCGCGATCCTCGACGAACTGACCCCGCTCGGCCTGGTCCTCACCTCCGCACGCTGGATGACCAACCGGGTCGCCGAGCGGATCGGTGCTCGCGTCCGCCAGGTGTACCGGCGGTTGCGCGACGAGCGCGGCGCAGTCGACATCGGGTCGCTGTGGTTGGCATGTGTCCCGGTGCCGCACCCCGAGGCCGCCGCGGACGTCGCTGCCGTCCAGGACGAACTCCGCGCGCGCTGGGCTCCGATTCTCGGTGCGCCGCCTGGCAGCCGTCGCGTCCACCTGTCCTCTGCCGACATCGCCGCCGCTGTGCGCGAACAGTTCGAAGAGCCCGGCCGCGGCTGGAACATCGCCCGCTACGTCAGCCCGGACGTGTTGATCTGCGCCGAGGACCTGGCCGCCGTGGAGCGTGGGGACTTCGAGCTCGTGCTCGGCGAGTTGCACGTCGCCATGAACACCGTCGGCGCCTCACTGTTCGTCATGCAGCATCCCGACATCGACTCGTTGCTCGCCGAGACCGAACGCGACTTCCCCGGTCCGCGTGTAATGCCGATGCTGCCCAAGGAACAGCCGCCGCGCTGGTCGGCTCGCAGCCGCCCAGCGCTCGTGCGGCCCAAGGACTACTTCGTCGGCGTCGTCGACTACACCGGCGACCCAGGCCGGCCGCGCAACGTCAACGCCGCCGACATCTGTGTCGAGGAGCGGTCCGGCCGGCTCGTCGGAGTGCTGCCTGACGGCACCGAGTTCGACGTGCTCGACGTGTTCGGCAACGCGCTGACCAACCACGTGATGGACCGGTTCACCCTCCGTGCGGACGCCGACCACGCGCCGCGCGTGACCATCGACAAGATGGTCGTGGCACGGGAGACCTGGCGTGTCAACGCGAGCGGGTTGTCGTTCGCCGACGAGAAGAGCGAGCCCCGCCGGTTCGTCCGCGCTCGGTGGTGGCGAGCGAGCCTGGGCTTGCCCCGCTTCGTTTTTGTCGTGTCGCCCGCGGAGCCCCGGCCGTTCTTCGTGGACTTCGACAGCCCGGTGTACGTGAACATCTTCGCCAAGGCTGTCCGCCGGCTCGTCCGCAAGGACCCCGACGCCCGGTTCACGGTCACCGAGATGCTGCCGACCCCCGAACACGCCTGGCTCACCGACGACGAGGGCAACCGGTACACCGCCGAGCTGCGGTTCGTCGCGGTCGACCAGACTGTCGTCGAGTCCACTGTGGACGGGACCGCGCCGTGAGCACATTCGTCGACGACATCCTGCTGCACGCCGTGACAAGCCCGCGCGCACCGGCGATCGTCACGCCCGGCGAAGTCATCACCTACGAGGAGATGGCCGTCCGGATCGAGCGACTGGCCCGTGTGCTCGTCGCCCGTGGCTCAGGTCCGGAGCAGGTCTGCGCGATCGCCGTCGACCGCGGCGCGGAGGCCGTCATCGCCATGGCCGCGGTGCTCAGGGCCGCCGGCGCGTTTCTCGCTCTCGACGTCGACCTGCCGCGGCCGCGGCTGGCCGCCATGGTCCGCAGCGCCCAGGCGCGGTGCCTGGTCACCACGCGGACACTGGCCGAGCGTCTCAGCCTGCCTGTGCCCGGTCCGGCGGTGTTCGCCGATCAGTCCGATGTGGATGCCGCACTGCCGCCGGTCGATCCGCGTTCACTGGCTTATGTCACCCACACCTCCGGATCGACCGGTACGCCCAACGCCGTCCTGATCGAGCATCGAGGCCTGACCAACTATCTGCGATTCGTCGTCCGCGACTACGAACTCAGCCAGGACACGACGGTGCTGCAACTGGCCCCGCTCGGCTACGACGCCTCGATCCGCGACACCTTCGCCCCGCTGGTGGCTGGTGGCCGGCTGGTCCTCGTACCGCGCTCGACCCTGCTGCGCGCTGACGAATTCGCGGCGACCGTCCGGGAACACGGCGTGAACACGGTCTTGAGCGCGACTCCGACGTTCCTCACGTTCCTGTCCCAGCACGAAGTACCGGCCCTCCGGCTGACGGTCTCGAGCGGCGAGTCGCTGCGGCCGTTCCTCGCGGCGGGCGGCCGGGAGAGCGTCGGCGAGCGGCTGGTGAACCAGTACGGCCCGACCGAGGCCACGATGACCTCGACCCGGTTCTTCGTACCGCGGTCGCCGGAAACGACGACCGACGTGGTCGGCACGCCGATCGACGGCGTCACCGTCCACTTGCTTGACGACTACTTGCGTACCGTGCCTGATGGTGCCGTCGGCGAGGTGTGGATCGGTGGGCTCGGCGTGGCCCGCGGCTACTGCGGCCGCCCGGAGCTGACGGCGGCACGGTTCGTGCCCGATCCGCACGGTGAGCCAGGTGCGCGCATGTACCGCACGGGCGACCTCGCGCGCCGCGCTCCCGACGGGAACCTCGATTACCTGGGCCGGTCCGACCGGCAGACCAAGATCCGTGGCTACCGGGTCGATCCGGCCGAGATCGAAGGCTCGTTGCTCAGCCACCCGGCCGTCACCGGCGCGGTGGTCACGGCTGCCACTGACGACCGCGGCAGGACCTACCTCGTCGCTCACGTCGTCGGTGATCTGGCGGACGTCACCGACACGGCACTGCGCGCGCACCTCGCGATGACATTGCCGCCCTACATGATGCCCAGAAGATTCGTGCGGATCGACCACCTGCCGACGACCACCAGCGGCAAGGCTGACCGCCGCGCGCTCGCGACCGATGCCCGATGACAGGCATAGGAACCACCCAGCTCGGTCTCGCCGACGTGCGTGCGGCGGCTGACCGGATCGCGGGCCACGTGCGCCGGACCTCCGTGCTGGCATGGGACTCACACATCCTGCTCAAAGCCGAGCACCGCCAACGCGGCGGCTCGTTCAAGGCCCGCGGCGCCGCGAACGCGATGCTCGCGTTGCACGCGGACAAGGTCGTGACCGGCTCGTCCGGCAACCACGGCATCGCTGTCACCATGCTCGCCGCTGAGTTGGGCGTGCGGGTGACTGTCGTGATGACCACCGCGGCGAGTGAGGCCAAGGCACAAGTGATCCGGTCACTGGGCGCCCGCGTCGTCCGCGCGGACGGCGGTGTAGTCGAACGCGACCGCTGTGCACGGGCGATTTCCGAGCGCACCGGCGCTGTTTTCCTGCCGTCGTCGGATCACGAGCTGGTCGTGGCCGGGGCTGGGACAGCGGGGCTCGAGGTGTTCGAGGATGTGCCGGACGCGTCAACGGTCTTCGTGCCCACCGGCGGCGGCGGGCTGCTGGCTGGAGTGTGCCTGGCCGCGTCGTTGCTACCCCGGCGGGTACGGATCGTTGGCGTGGAATCGATGTGCGCCCGCCGCTATGCCGTGTCGCTCGCCGTGGGCACGCCGGTGGAGCTGCCGCCGTCCACGACGATCGCCGACGGCCTGCGCGGTCAGCGGCCCGGCGAAGTCACCTGGCCGATCATCCGGCACCGGATCGACGACATGATCGGCGTGACCGACGACGCGGTCACCGACGCCCAAGCCGCCCTGCACCGTGCGGGTGTGGCGGCCGAGCCGAGCGGTGCGGTCGCGTTGGCCGGCGCGCTGGAGTCCGGGTTCACGGGCCGCGCGGTCGTGATCGTGTCCGGCGGCAACACACCCGAGGCGTTGTCCACGATCACCCAGCCCGAACTGGAGGAGCCAGTATGACCGCGACGACCGACGTCCCCGAACTGATCGCGTCGATCTACCGGGAGACGCTGAACGACGACACGCTCGACACGACGAGCGACTTCTTCGAGGCGGGTGGTGACTCACTGGCCGCGTTCCAGATCATCGCGCGACTGCAGGCGTCGCTCGACGTCGACGTGCCGGTCGCGCTGGTGTTCGCCTACCCGTCCCCGGCCGACCTCGCGGCGGTCGTGGAGGCCGACTTCTAGGAGCGTCTGACATGGACGACACACCGGTGCGTCTTGGCGGCACCTGGCGGCTGTGGAATCAGTTCGCGTTGCGTGGGCCGGGTTTTCCGGTTGGTGGTGTGTTGGGGTTGGCGTCTGCTGGTTTGGCGGCGGCGGCTGATGGGTTTGGTGTGGGTTGTGGTTTGTCGGGTGTGGAGTGGGTGGGGTTTGAGGAGTTGTTTGGTGAGGTGGT
>NZ_JAAATY010000073.1 GCF_013280595.1 Kibdelosporangium persicum | reverse complement strand
ACCTGCGTCGCGCGGTTGCCGATCCTGTCGTAAGTGAAATCGTGCCAATACGGCCCCGGACCGCCCAGCCCGGCAACACTCTTCTGCGCCGCGCAGTCACCGCTCCGAGGTGTCCACGCGGAGGTCATCCGGCGCAGATAGTCGTAGGTGAAACACTGCGTCTCCGCCGCGAACGCCCCAGCCTGCGTCATCTGGTGCGCGCAGTGCGAGGAGACGCGGGATCGGCTCCGCTTCAATCGGCACCCGCCGAACAGCGTAAGAGCCGACTCCCTTCATTCGATCAGAAACTCGATCGTGGAGACCAGAAAGTCACCGTACGAGAACCGGGCGCCCAGGTCCACGAATCTCGCGTACTGCTGTCGGTCGATCGAGAGGTCCACCGTGACGAGGACTCGCAAAAGGCACCGGAAGGCCAGATCGGGGGAAATCTCCTCCGCACACATGTGCAGCGAGCGATGCAGATCCGGCGTGCCGTTGAGTTCCCTCTTGGTCGCCGCGTCGTTCACGGCTTCGCCGATCAGCGATATCTCCGTCAGGACATCCTGGCGGCATTCGGGATAGGGATTCGGGTCAGGCGCCATGACCGGCGGCCGGCCGAACTCTGCCAGCCGACCATTGGCCAGATCCGCGACCAAGGTCATCCAGTCCAAGTGGTCAAACCGTCATCTTCCGGGCGGTGGTAGCCGCGAGTACAAGCGCGCCAGAGCGTCCGGGCGTATGTACCTCCGCGCCGCAGGCTTACGGCATCCTTCGCCACCGCCGTGACTATCTCGACATCGGTGACGTCGAGATAGTCACGCACGGTTTGCTCGGCCGTCGCGTCCAAGGACCAGTCCTGATGGAACGCCGTAGCGAGTCCGGCGATCCCGAACTCGAAATCCTTGAACGCTTCTGCCATCTTCGCCTCAGCTAATTAGGGAACGCCGTGTAGACAATGTAGCCCAACCTGTGCCCTGGTCGGCGCCTGAGGACGACTGTATACCCGTTTCCTGTGGGTGTCAGATTGCCGTTCGGCTGGGCGCGGACGCCAATCGAGTTGTTGGCTCGAATCTACCTGTCAGTTCGAGCCCATTGGGTCCGTTTGTCCCCCGAGCCAGCCAACGGTCGACCTTCCCTCGGTTGTTCGCCACCGCGTAGTCGACAACCTGCTGCGCGGTCTGCAGGTCCACGAACTTTGACTTCGGCTGCCCCTGGGATCTCGCCAACCCGGCGAGCTCATTGTCCGTTGGATTGACGTGCTCCTCAAGGACATGAGCCTCTCGGAACTGCGCGTCGTCGCCCACCAGGTCATTGCAGTTGTGCACAAGCACGGGCGTGGACGCCGTGTACACGTGGTACGAGTGGATCTCGTCGACTGTCAGGTCGTACACCTTGCCTTCTCCGGTGAACTGACGGACCGCCGTCACCTCCACCAGGTCGCCGGCCGGAGTCCGCAACGAGTTGCCAGTCTTGATGTTGGCGATCGGGACCCAGGCGTTGAGGTCGGCGACCCAGATCGGATGCCAGTCGGTCGCCTCCAACATCGCGGTCGCCGACCCGGCAGTGCCGTCGGTGTCGATAGTCAACTCGGTGCGGGCCGGTTCGTCACTGTGCACCCAGGTCACCACCACCGCACGAGCCTCGGTACGGCCCGTCTCCGGGTCAGTCGCCAACACGACCTCGCCGAGCTCGACCTCCTCGAACGGTTTGCGGACGTTCCGCTTGTAGGTTTCAGCCCATCCCGTCCATGCCCCACAACCTCACGAGCGGTCGATTTCCTATCAACATGAAGTCGACCGCCTCCGCGAAGGAGTCACCGAGGCGCCACACCACTTCGGGCACCGAGGCGACCGCAATGCCATCGCTGGAGAAATAAACATGGGACCGGCAAAGCCACCAACCGAGGGGACAGAAAGGAACCTTGAACCGCTCCTCCAGATCGATCGCCTCTCTAATGTGCCTTCGACCGATGCGAAGCGGGTCGACAATGAGCGGGTCTTCGTTTCGGAAATCGACCCCCTTCTCGACAGCCGGCTCAACAGTCAACCGCAGAAAGAACTCAAGACTTCGGCGATGCCGTCATCGATCTCGTGGCCTGCCTCGGCAAGGCTCCCGACCAACCACGAAACATCAACCTTGCGAGTCTCCGATCAACCGCTCCGTTCCAGAGCAGACCTGGACTCAGGCAGGACTTTCAGTTCCACTTCGGTCACTTATTCAACGATCCGGATTATCAACGAATTTAGCACTTGCCCGACACTCTCTAAGGGCCGTGGCAAGTGTGACATGGTCGGCATCATCGGAATCACCAAACGAAGGCTGCTGCCATCGTGCCACCGTTCACGCCGCGCCCCTTCAGCTTTGTATGCCCGGTCAGACACTTCATTTTAGAGCACACGGCGTGGAGTGACACACTGGCGGAGTGCCCCGACCATCGTCATATCACCGCATCTAACTGGGTCGAAGCGATCCCATTCGAGGCTCCACAGGGCATCGAACCCCGATGTGTACACGCGGTCCCGCTCCGACGCGTAAACAGGGTAGACACCGACGAATTCAATCACATCAGATTCGCGCACCTCCGAGGCGATGTCGATCCCATCACCAAGCTCGGGTATCGGCGGTTCAGCGAATACCACGCTACTCAATTTCGATCCATTCACGAGGCTGCCCGCGTAGCCGACAGCCTGCCCCTTGCCGAAGGGATACATGCCCTGCAGGGAAGCTGCCAGACGCGCCGGAACCTTCCCCCAGCCCAGATCATCCGATCGCATCGTGATAACGAGTTCCCGTCCAGCTGTCACCGAGAGCCCGAAGGTAACTCCTGTGACGTACTCAGGACTCGGGGAAGCTTTATAAACGAGCGCTGCTATCTCCCGGCTCTGCTCTCGGGCAGGAGCGAAGCGATAGACCACCGGCGCTCCTCCGAGTACCGCAGCCAGACGGTCCAGAAAATCAGCGAACCGAGCTTCATCGGACTGATCAACCATTCACAGCTCCAAAGAACGACCGCATGGCCCCGACAAACCGGACACAAAGCCAGCCGTGGCCACACATCTTACCCTAACGACCTCGTGCATGGTTAGCGTTGAGGCATGACAGGCCCTGGGTTCGGCGGGGTCACATGGTTGTTCCAGCTGGCAGTGCGGCGACGGGCTGCTGGATCGGCTGGGTGTGTTGGTGGTCGGACAGTAGTCCGGCGACGGCGCGGACGGTGTCGTCGAGGGTGTCGCGGCGGCCGAGGTGCCGGGTCAGGCTGCGCCAGTTCTTCATGTGCGCGATGGTGTGCTCGACCCGGACTCGCCGACGAGCGTGCGATTTCCGTTGTCTGTCACGGAGTTCGGCGATGCCCGGCATCCGCTCGAGCCGCTTCTTCTGATGCTTGGGCGTGGGCGTGATGACTTGACCCAAGGTTTGGGCGCCGAGTCCTTGATAACCGGCGTCGGTCAGCATCTCAACGCCGAGCGTGTGGTCGAGCCAGTCGGCCACGCCGGCTTGGCGGGCCTGGGTGATGTCGGCGGTGCTGCCCCGGCAGCTGGCCCCGCTGAACAACACCCGTCCGCGCGCATCACTGATCACCAAGGCTTTCATGGCGTTCTGCCGGGACTTGCCGGAGATGAACTGATGCCGCCCAGCGCGCTTGACGGTCGGGCGGCGAACCCGGATCTCCGTGGCATCCATCAACCCGGTCAGTCTGGTGTGATCGAGATACGCGACCACATCGGCAATTGTTCGAAGCCGGACTCCAGACTCGATGCGGCAGCCGCGGTCCGCCAGAAGCGGCCGGATCTCGTTGATAGCACGGGTGATCGTGGACCGATCCACTCCAAACCACGCCGCCAGAACATCATGCGTGGTCGCGTGCCGCAGATGCACCAGAGTGGCCAGCAACCGGTCGACGAACACCAGCTTGTACTTCGCGCCCGCGGCGCGTCGTCGTGGGCGTTGCTGTCGGCGGGCGTCCTGCCGCGCCTGCCACACCGGCCCGATCTCGACCACCAAGTCCGCGATCACCCGAGCCGACAACCCCGTCACCCGACGACTCGACAACACCCCAGCACGACCCACACCAAGATCATCTCAACCAAGATCAGCAACCATGCACGAGGTCGTTAGAGATCGCACCAACCGCGGCAACGTCGACATCCTCATCAGCACCTTTGACATCGAGAACCGCAGTGGTCTGGAATTTGACCACCATCCGGGATCACACCCTGTAGGGCGTCAGCGTGATCTTCTAGACGCCTCGTTTCCGAAGCGAGTCGTCGCAGTCGTGGACTAGGACTGGCGTGGCGCCCACCAGGACGTGGTACGAGACCTGGCGTCTCCGCCAAACCCCCGGTCACATTACCGACGATTCTTGGTGGTCATGCAGGGGCCCGCAACCTGCATAACCACTAAGTTCGCCGCAGTCACGCGCTACTCAGACGCAGCGCCATACAGCCTCGATTTTCTCGAAGGAGGCAGCTCGGACAAACAGCATCGGCGGTCCGATCTCCGCCAACGCTCGTTCAACAAACGCTCGCTCGAAAACTGCTTCCTTATTGACACTCCTCACCATACTGGTGACCTCCGCCGAAAGCCGTGTGAATGCGAAAACGCGATCGTCAAGGTCGTCGGGCCTGAATCTATCGGCGACAATCTTAAAGTGCCAACACTGGTCATCTTTCATCACATCAGCAAAGCCTTCTAGCGGACCATCGTACCACTCCAATACGACAGTTGGAATAACCCTTAGTTTGCCTGCGTCCGCAGCGGAAAATAGGGTGCTTAGGTCCGTCATCGCTTCCGTCCAAACAGAGTATTGAAGATACTAGCAGCTGTCGAGTCAAGCGGCTTCGGCAGCTCCAGCGTATGGTGCATTCTGTCATTGTTCGTCGGCGTGTACCTCAGAGTGACGCCAGCAGCTTCTATTTCTGCTTTCGTCGCGGTGCCGACATCGGTCGGGTCACGGGACAAGCGTGCGTTCGACTCTGGCGTGGTTACAGACACCCCGTGCCCGAAAGGCTTTGAATTGTTTTCCGCAGCCTCAGCCTGCTTCTCCAAGCGACCTGTACTTTCCCAACTGGTTCCCCGTCTTACGAAGACTTGATCGTCCGAACATGTACATGCCTCTCCGAATGCGGGGCCGTCGCTGCCGCAGTTGTGGACGAGTACCGACGTGGCACCCGCAAGCACATGGTAGGTGTGTATATCGTCGACGGTGAGGTCGTGGGCGGGTGTGTGGTTGGTGTAGTGGCGGACGGCGGTGACCTGGACCCAGGTGCCTGCCGACGTTTGCAGCCAGGAACCAGCCGTGATGTTGACGATCGGGATCCAGGCGTTGAGGTCGACGACCCAGATCGGGTGCCAGTCAGTCGCCTCCAGCGTGGCAGTCGCCGACCCCGCCGTGCCGTCGATGTCAATAGTCAACTCAGTGCGAGCCGGCTCGTCACCGTGCACCCGCGCCGCCACCACGGGCCGGGCTTCGGTGGAAACTCGCTTCTCGCTCAACCAGTCAACGCTGTACGAAACTGGCTACATCGTCCAGGGCGTCTTCTGCCCGGCCGCCCACCACCGAATCACTGACAAGCCCATGCAGCACGTCGACGACATCTTGTCGTATATCGCCGGCCAGTCGAGCAACATGGCCGAAACAAGTCACTGCTATCGGCCGAACCTGCAGATCTACGCAGTAGCTATACAGACATGGGACCATGGGTCAATGATTGACCCATGTATAGCTTGTAAATAATTCTGGAATATCACCTGCCTTCTTGATCACTTCAAGACCTTTGTCTCGCGACATAAGAAACCGGACTGGATGTTCAGACAATTGTCCACATATGTTGACTTCCCGCAGACCATCATCAGTCGACACCTGCAAATCGTAAAATTCACCGGAGTGCAACAGTGAAGCCTTGGCAAAACCGGGTCCGACGGCAACGATCAGAACGTCGTCATCGCCACCGTCGTTCCAAGTGAACGTTGCAGATGCATCTTGATCCAGTTCGCAATAAACAGATTCTACCTCACCCAACGCAATCGCACGACTCTCCGGATTGTCGCCATAAGTTTCAAACTGAATATCTGTCATCTGCGCCTTACCCTCAAGAACTTATCAGCTTGACGCGTGTACACACCCACGAGCCCGCCTCGATCATATACGGTGAGCGAATCCAGACCCAACGCCCTGGCATAACCAGCCATACTATTCGAGCAGAACGGGCACAGTTTTCGATCTACATAGAGTTGCGCATCCCCGCCCATATGCCCTCGGGCAATAGCTTGTGCGAACACGTCTCCTTCAGCATGGTCCTCGAAAGATGTGGCGACAACCTTGTGGCCTTGAAACCTCCCTCGGAATCCTGCCGTTCATGCCGTAACTGCTATTATCAGCATGATCTAGATGACTGATTCCGTGAAATTGGTGTTCAGTGATCGAACGCGATCAGTGACCGCTTGCTGGTCACGCCGGTTTCCCAGTTCTGCCAGATCCCGGCGGCCATGGCCAGCAGGCGCTGGGCGACGCGGGTGAACACCCCGGCTGGAGTGCGGGCGCCGTGGTGCTCCAGGTCGAGCTGGCCTTTGAGGGTGTGGTTGACCGATTCGATCCACTGGCGCACGTGGCCGAGGTTGCCGTGGCGGTAGGTCTCGTCGCGGCGGTCCGGGCGCAGCAGCCGTAGTCCCATCGCGGCGGTCAGCTCGTGGAAATGCTTGCCGGCGAAGCCTTTGTCGGCCAGCAGGATCTGTCCGGAGCGGATGAGATGATGGTTGTGGTCCAGCAATGCGGCGAGTACCTCGCGCTCGCCGAGCTTCGGGTTGGCCAGGCACCACATGATCGGCATCCCGTCGCCCGTGCAGACCAGGTAGAGCTTCAGGCCCCAGTAGAACCGGGAATGCGCGGCGCAGTAGCCGTAGTTCGCCCAGCCGGCCAGGTCCGAGCGTTTCACCGTCTCGCGCGACATGCCGCACGG
>NZ_JAAATY010000072.1 GCF_013280595.1 Kibdelosporangium persicum | reverse complement strand
CCGAGGAAGATCGTGCCGCCCGGCGCGAGCAGACCGTACGCCTCCCTGATCACTTCGGTGAGGTAGCTGACGCTCGGGAAGTACTGCGCCACCGAGTTGATCACGACAGTGTCGAAGTATTCCCTCGGCACGTCACCGAGGTCGTGTGCGGGCCGGGCGTCCAGGTGAATCCGTGGATCGTCACCAAGCTCGCGCCGCAAATTGGCGATCGCCTTGGGCGACAGATCAACACCCCAATACTCCTGCGCCAACGGCGCGATCCGAGACAGAATCAGACCACTACCGACACCGATCTCGAACACCCGGCGCGGCCGCAACGCACTGATCCGCTCGATCGTGGCCGCATGCCACTCCCGCATCTCCCCCAACGGGATCTCCGAACCGTCATAACTGGAGTTCCACCCCGTGAAATTCTCCTCAAGACCACCCGAAGCAGCCTCCGCGAACACATCCTCATGCAGCTCACGCCACTCCTCGACGTGGTCGAGTTCGGCCGTGGAATCCCGCGCGTCCGCGGTGACCACGTACGCGATCAGCTGCCCGTCCTGGGCGATGACCACGGATTGCCCCACCATTTCGTGCCCGGCCAGGACAGCCTCGATCTCGCCGAGCTCGATCCGGTAGCCGCGGATCTTGACCTGGTCGTCCGCCCGGCCGACGAACACCAGCCGCCCGTCCGGCAGCCAGCGCACCAGGTCCCCGGTGCGGTACAGGCGGCCTCCGGGCCGGCCGAACGGGTCCGCCACGAACCGCTCGGCCGTCAGCGCCGGACGGCCGAGGTAGCCGCGAGCGAGCCCGGAACCACCCAGGTACAGCTCTCCCACCACGCCAGGTGGAACCGGCCGCAGCCACGCGTCGAGGACGTACGCCCGGGTGTCCGGGTCGGGAATGCCGATCGGGACAACGGAAGCACCGGCCAGTTCCTCGGCTGTGCTCTCGCCCAGCGTCGAATTGGTCGTCGCCTCGGTCGGGCCGTAGGCGTTGAACATCCGCCTGCCCGGCGCCCATCTGGCGATCAGTTGCGGCGACACCCGCTCCGTGCCCGCCAGCAACACCGAATTCGTCGGCAGATCACAGTCCTCCGGCAACGCGTCGAGCAACGCGGGCGGCAGGATCATGAAGTTGACGTCGTGCGCGAACGCGTACTCGGTCAGCGCGGGCCCGGCGACCCTCCGCTCGGCCGGAACGACGACCAGGCGGCCGCCCGACAGCAGGCCCAGGCACAGATCCCAGAACGCCACGTCGAAACTGGGCGACGCGAACTGCAGGACCCGGCTGTGCGGGCCCACACCGAACCGCCGCTGCTGGGTGGCGACCAGTTTCTCCACCCCGGAGTGCGAGACGACCACTCCCTTGGGACGGCCGGACGAGCCAGACGTGTAAATCATGTAACAAGCACTACTCGCCACCACCGACACTTCCGGCGCCGTCGTGGGCCGGCGTGCGATCTCCGGATCGTCCACCACCAGCAGCGATACGCCGTCAGTCACTCGGACGTGTGAATCCCGCGGAGCGACCAGACACACCGGTGACGCGTCCTGGAACATGAACGCGATCCGATCGGCAGGGTAGTCCACGTCGATCGGCAGGTACGCGGCACCCGCCTTCATCACCGCGATCTCGGCGACGATCATCTCCACCGAACGCGGAACCGCCAGCGCCACAACCTTTTCCGGCCCGGCACCACGGGCGATCAGGGCGTGGGCCATCTGGTTCGCCCACGCGTCCAGCTGCGCGTACGTGACCTCGATGTCCTCGAACACCACGGCGACACAGCCGGCCCGCTCGCGGACCTGGACCGCGAACAGGTCCAGGAACGTCGACGTGCCAAGGCCTTCGTCCACCCCGGCCCACTCGTGCAGCACCCGGGACCGCTCGTCGCCCACCAGCAGGTCGATCCCGCCGATCGGCCGGTCGGGGTCGGCCAGCGCGGCCCGCAGCAGCCCTTCGAGCCTGGCGAGGATGGAGTCCACCGTGCCGCGGTCGAACACGTCGGTGTTGAACTCCATCACGCCGTCGATGCCCTGATCCCGTTCGGTCAACGAGATCGACAGGTCGAACTTGGACGTCCCGGTGGTCACCGGGATCTCGCTGACGGTCAGACCAGGCAGCCGGACGGTGGCCCGTGCGTTGTTCTGCCCGGCGATCATCACCTGGAACAACGGGTGGTACGACAGCGAACGCGTCGGGTTGAGCGCCTCGACCAGCCGCTCGAACGGCACGTCCTGGTGCTCGTACGCGTCCAGGCTCAGTTCCCGTACGCGTCCGACGAGTTCACGGAACGTCGGCGCGCCGGAGGTGTCCACCCGCAGTACCAACGTGTTCACGAAGAACCCGACCAGATCGTCCAGCGCGTGGTCGGTCCGGTTCGCGATCGGTGAGCCGATCGGCACGTCCGTGCCCGCGCCCAGCCTGGTCAGCAGCGCCGCGAGACCGGCCTGGACGACCATGAAGACGCTCGCCCCGGCGGCGTGCGCGAGATCCACCAGGCGCGCGTGCAGTTCGGCGTCCCACTCGAAGGTGTAGAGCTCGCCGCGGAAGGTCGCGACCGTGGGGTGCGGACGGTCCAGCGGCAGCTCGATGCGGTCAGGAAGGCCTTCCAGGGTCCGCCGCCAGTAGTCGAGCTGGGCGCTGATCTCGCTGTCCTTGTCGGACTCATCGCCAAGAAGATCCCGTTGCCACAGCGTGTAGTCCGCGTACTGCACCGGCAGTTCGGCCCACTGAGGTGTGCGTCCGCCCAGCCGTGCCTCGTAGGCCGTGGCGACGTCCCTCCACAAGGGAGCCATCGACCAGCCGTCCGACACGATGTGGTGGAACACCAACGCGAGCACGTGGTGCTGAGCGTCGAGCCGTAACAGCTCGGCCCGCATCTGCACCCGGTTCTCCAGGTCGAACGGGGTACGTACCAACCCGGTCAGCACATCCGCGAGGTCCCCCTCGGTGACCTCGCGGACCCGCAGCCGCGCGCCCTCGTCCGCGGCGTCCAGAATCCGCTGGTACGGCACACCGTCCCGGTGGGGGAACACCGTCCGCAACGCCTCATGCCGGTCAGTCACGTCGATCAGCGCCTGCCGCAACGCGTCGACGTCGACGTCACCCTTCAGCCGCATGATCAGCGGCACGTTGTACGTGGCCGACGGGCCTTCCAGGTTGTGCAGGAACCACAGTCGCCGCTGCGCGAAGGAAAGCGGCAGGACCTCGGGCCGGTCCACCCGCCTGAGCGGCGGCCGGGCCCGGCCGCCGGACTCCGCCAGCAGCTCGGCCAAGCCGGCCGGCGTGGGTGTCTCGAACACCGACCGGACGGCCAGTTCGACGTCCAGCGCGGCACGGACCCGCGCGATCAGGCGAGTCGCGAGCAGCGAGTGGCCGCCGAGGACGAAGAAACTGTCGTCCGGGCCGACTTTCGGCAGGCCGAGGACGTCCGCGAACAGCTCGCACAGCAGCCGCTCCCGGGCAGTCCTGGGTTCGCGCTCGGAGACAGGTGCCACGGGATCAGGCAGCGGCAACGCACGCCGGTCCAGTTTGCCGTTCGCGGTCACCGGAATGGCGTCGAGCACGACGATCGCCGACGGCACCATGTGCTCCGGCAACCGTTTGGCGGCAGCGTCCTTGACCGCGGCGGCAAGCGCGGTGGCCTGACCGGACTCGTCCTCGTTCGGTTGCCCCGGCTGTTCGGCGTCCGGCACGACGTAGCCGACCAGCCGGACGTCACCCGGACGGTCCTCCCTGGCGACGACAACCGCCCGGGCCACACCGGGATGCTCGGCCAGTGTCGCGGCGATCTCGCCCGGCTCGATCCGGAACCCGCGCAGCTTGACCTGTTCGTCCACCCGGCCGAGAAACTCGATCACCCCGTCCGGCCTGCGCTTGGCGAGGTCCCCGGTCCGGTACATCCGGCTGCCGGGCGGCCCGTACGGGTCGGCCACGAACCGCTCGGCGCTGAGCGCCGGACGGCCGAGGTAGCCGCGGGCCAGCTGGATTCCGGCGAGGTAGAGCTCACCGGACGTGCCCGGCGGGACCGGCCGCAGCCGCGCGTCCAGCACGTAGGTCCTGGTGTTCCACACCGGACGGCCGATCGGGACGGTCGAATCCGCCGGGTCGCAGTGCCAGTACGTCACGTCGACAGAAGCCTCTGTCGGGCCGTACAGGTTGTGCAACTCGGCGTCAAGCACTTGGTAGAACGCCTTGACTGCGTCGACCGGCAACGCTTCACCGCTGCAGATCACCCGCCGCAGGCTCGTACAGCTCTCGACCGACGGTTCCTGCGCGAAGACCTGCAACATCGACGGGACGAAGTGGACGGTCGTGACGCCGCGGGAGCTGATCACGGCGGCGAGGTAGGCGGGGTCCTTGTGGCCGTCCGGCCGGGCGACCACCTCGGTCGCCCCGACGATCAACGGCCACAGGAACTCCCAGACCGAGACGTCGAAGCTGGACGGGGTCTTCTGGAGCACCCGGTCGTCCGGGGTCAGCCCGTACTCGTCCTGCATCCACAGCAACCGGTTGACGATTCCCTTGTGCGGCACCACAACGCCTTTGGGACGGCCGGTCGAGCCGGACGTGTAGATCACGTACGCCGGGTGGTCGGGCGTCACCGTGCTGGTCACCGGCTCGCTGGACCACTCGGTCAGGTCCGTCTCGTCCAGGGCAACGGTCTCGTAGGCGAGCGGCTTGTCGGAGAGCACGATCGCTGGAGCCGCGTCGGCCAGCATGAACTCGATGCGTTCGGCCGGGTAGTCCGGGTCCAGCGGCAGGTACGCGGCGCCTGCCTTGAGCACGGCCAGGATCGACGTCACCAGGTGCACCGATCGCGGCAACGCCAGGGCGACCACGCTTTCGGGCCCCACGCCACGGCTGACCAGCAGCCTGGCCAGGCGGTTGGACAGCGCGTCCAGTTCGGCGTAGCTGAGCTCGACGTCCTCGAAGATCAGCGCCGGGTGGTCCGGGGACCTTCGCACCTGAGCCGCGAAAAGCTCGGGAATGGTGGTCGCGGGGACGTCGGTGGGCACCCACTGCGCGGTGATCCGGTCGTGTTCGTCCTCGGTGAGCACGTCGATCCCGCCGATCGGCAGGTCCGGCTCGGCCACCGCGGCCCGCAGCAGGGTCTCCAGCCGCGCGAGCATCGACTCCACAGTGGACCGATCGAGGATCTCCGAGTTGTACTCGGCCATCCCGTCGACCCCGCGTGCTGTCTCGGTCAGCGAGAACCACAGGTCGAACTTGGACGTCCCGGTGCCGACCGGGATCTTCTCCGCCTCGACTCCCGGCAGACTCACGCCCGCGGCCGGGGCGTTCTGCCACGCGAGCATCGTCTGGAACAGCGGGTGGTACGCCAGAGAGCGCGACGGGTTGAGCTCCTCGACCAACCGCTCGAACGGCACCTCCTGGTGCGCGTATGCGTCGAGATTGTGCTCACGCACCTGCGCGATGAGATCCCGGAACGACGGGTCGCCACTGGCGTCGACTCGGAGGACCAACGTGTTCACGAAGAACCCGACGAGGTCCTCCAGGGACTCGTCGATACGGCCCGCTACCGGCGTGCCGACAGGGATGTCCGTGCCCGCGCCGAGCCGGGTCAGCAACGCCACGAGTCCGGCTTGGACGACCATGAACGGGCTCGCCCCGCAGGAGCGGGCCAGGTGGGTCAGCCCGGTGCTCAGATCCGTGTCCCAGGCGAACGTGAAGAACCCGCCCGTGTGGGTGGAGACGGTGGGATGCGGGCGGTCGGCGGGGAGTTCGATCCGCTCGGGCAGGTCGGCGAGTGCCGCCCGCCAGTAGTCCATGTGCGACTCTTGGTCCGGCAGATTGCGTTGCCAGAGCGTGTAGTCGGCGTACTGCACCGGAAGTGGCCGCCAGTCCGGTGCCGCACCACGCAGCCGGGCCGCGTAAGCCTCGCCGATGTCGCGCCACAGCGGCGCCATGGACCAGCCGTCCGCAGCGATGTGGTGGAACACCAGGACGAGGACGTGTTCGTCGGCGCCGGTCGCCAGCAATTCCGCCCGTACCGGGATCTCGGTCTCCAGATCGAAGACCCGGCGAACGATCCCGGCGATCTGCGTGTCCACATCAGACTTCACGGCGGGTGTGCGCAGCTCGACCGTGGCGTGCGGAAGCACGTGCTGGTATGCCTCGCCGTCGGTCGCCGGGAAGACCGTGCGCAGGGCCTCATGCCTGGCCAGCAGGTCGTTCAACGCGGCCTGTAGCGCGGCGACATCCAGCTTGCCGGTCAACCGCATGACCAGTGGGACGTTGTAGGTCGCGGAGCCACCCTCAAGCCTGTGCAGGAACCACAGTCGCTGTTGTGCGTAGGAAAGCGGCAGCCGCTCGGGACGTTCCACTGGCGTGAGAGCCGGAAGAGCCGGGCGGTTGTCCGCCCCTGCCAGGACTCCGGCCAGGCGCTCGGGAGTCGGGTGGTCGAACACCGAACGGATGGCCAGTTCCGCGCCCAGCGCCTTGCGGATCCACAGGATCAGCCGGGTGGCGAGCAGCGAGTGGCCGCCGAGGTCGAAGAAACTGTCGTCCGCGCCGACCGCGGGCAGGCCCAGCACCTCGGCGAACATCTCGCACAGCAACTGCTCGGCCGGGGTACGTGGCGCACGCCCGGCTGTGTGGCTCCGAGGCTCCGGATCGGGCAGCGCCTTGCGGTCGACCTTGCCCGAAGTGAGGACCGGCAGGCGGTCCAGCACAACAAACGCGGACGGCACCATGTATCCGGGAAGCTTTTTCCGTGCGTGCGCTCGCAGCGACGACACGAACGAACCCGACTCGCGGTGCGCGGCCGGCCGGTTCGCGTAAGCGCTCAGAACCTTAGGTGCGCCAACCGGTCGGTACACGGCCACAGGCGCTTCAGTACGGGAGAAGACGGCGTCCAGGCTGCCGTCGGTCGCCTGGGCGTTCCACGTCACCGCGACCTGATAGCCGGTCCGTTGAGCGAGTCCGTGCAGCGCTTCAGGTTCCGTCCCGACGACGGTCTCCACTTCGCCGGACAACCTGACGTTCGGAATGCCCGTGACCCGCAGCCGGTCCGGGGCGTTGTCCCGCAGAAACCCTTCGACCGAAGCCAGGTCGACGTAAGCGAGCGTTTGCTCGTTAGGCTCTGGCTGAGCGGAACCCTTGCGCAGCACGACGTCGTACCGGTAACGCGTGAGCTCGTTCAATGCGTTGCCGCGCTTGACCCACAGGTCCGCGTCCGCACCGAGCCGACGGGCCACCGCGGGGAAGAAGTCGGGGTCCAGCAGCAGTTCGCCTTCCCGGGCGACGGCCTGGTCCACCGCGGCCGGATCGGTGTTGCCCGCCCGCCGTTCGATCGCGGTCCGGAAACACCGCAGCAGCCGCAGGTTCCGGATGTCGCCGAGGAAGATCGTGCCGCCCGGCGCGAGCAGACCGTACGCCTCCCTGATCACTTCGGTGAGGTAGCTGACGCTCGGGAAGTACTGCGCCACCGAGTTGATCACGACAGTGTCGAAGTATTCCCTCGGCACGTCACCGAGGTCGTGTGCGGGCCGGGCGTCCAGGTGAATCCGTGGATCGTCACCAAGCTCGCGCCGCAAATTGGCGATCGCCTTGGGCGACAGATCAACACCCCAATACTCCTGCGCCAACGGCGCGATCCGAGACAGAATCAGACCACTACCGACACCGATCTCGAACACCCGGCGCGGCCGCAACGCACTGATCCGCTCGATCGTGGCCGCATGCCACTCCCGCATCTCCCCCAACGGGATCTCCGAACCGTCATAACTGGAGTTCCACCCCGTGAAATTCTCCTCAAGACCACCCGAAGCAGCCTCCGCGAACACATCCTCATGCAGCTCACGCCACTCCTCGACGTG
>NZ_JAAATY010000071.1 GCF_013280595.1 Kibdelosporangium persicum | reverse complement strand
AGCACCCCACCATCCACACCAAACACCACACCCGCCACCGACCCACCCAGCACCCCATCCAACCCCCCACACACCTCATCAAACACCCCAGCAAACACCGGAAACACCCCATACAACTCCCGACCCATACCCAACCGCTGCGAACCCTGACCCGCGAACAGGAAAGCGACATCGGCTCCCTGCTTCGCGGTGCCGGTGACGACGTTCAACGCCGGTTGTGCGCCGGCCAGTGCCGCGAGGCCGCTCAGGAAGTCCGTGCGGGTCCGGCCGGTGACGACCGCGCGGTGCGGGAACCGGGATCGGCCCGACAGCGTGAAACCGGCGTCCGCGAGGCTCAGCCCGGGGTGTGCTGTGAGGTGGCTGTGCAGTTGTCCCGCCTGCGCGCGCAGCGCCTCATCGTTCTTCGCGGACAGCAACCAGGGCACCAGATCCTCGGAGCCGGCCGCGTGCGTGGGGGTCTCGTCCGGCGCCTGCTCGATGATGACGTGGGCGTTCGTGCCGCTGATGCCGAAGGCCGACACCGCGGCCCGGCGCGGCCGGTCGCCGCCGGGCCAGTCCCGCTGCTCGGTCAGCAGGCGCACGGCACCCGCCGACCAGTCGACGGCACTGGAGGGGGCGTCCACGTGCAGCGTCTTCGGCAGCTGGGCGGCACGCAACGCACCGATCATCTTGATCACACCGGCCATGCCGGCCGCCGCCTGCGCGTGCCCGATGTTCGACTTGACCGAGCCGAGGTACAGCGGTTCGCGGCCGGCACGGTCCTGGCCGTAGGTGGCGATGAGTGCCTGCGCCTCGATCGGGTCGCCCAGCCTGGTTCCGGTCCCGTGCGCCTCAACAGCGTCCACTTCGGACGGAGTCAGCCGTGCGTCGGCCAGCGCCTGCCGGATCACCCGCTCCTGCGACGGGCCGTTGGGCGCGGTGAGACCGTTGCTCGCGCCGTCGGAGTTCACCGCGGACCCGCGCACCACCGCCAGTACCCGGCGCCCGTCGCGCAGCGCGTCCGACAGCCGCTCGACCACCAGCACGCCGACACCTTCGGACCACCCGGTGCCGTCCGCCGCGTCCGCGAACGACTTGCACCGCCCGTCGGCGGCCAGCCCGCCCTGCACCTCGAACTCCATGAACAGGCCGGGGTTGGCCATCACGGCCGCGCCTGCCACCAGCGCCTGGTCGCATTCGCCCTTGCGCAGCGCCCCGACGGCGAGGTGGAGCGCGACGAGTGCCGACGAACACGCCGTGTCGATGGTGACCGCCGGGCCCTCCAAGCCGAAGGTGTAGGCCAGACGGCCCGACGCCACACTGATCGAGGTTCCGGTCAGCAGGTGTCCCTCGACCCCGGGGACGGGCTGGTGCGAGGGCACACCGTAGTCCTGATCGGACACCCCGACGAACACACCGGTCCGGCTGCCGCGAAGCGAACCGGGCTCGATCCCGGCCCGTTCAAAGGCTTCCCAGGACGTCTCCAGCAGCAGCCGCTGCTGCGGGTCCATCGCCAGTGCCTCGCGGGGCGCGATGCCGAAGAAGTCCGCGTCGAAATCCGCCGCGTCGTGCAGGAACCCGCCCTCCCGCAGGAAAGGGCCCTCGGTCCAGCCCCGATCCCGCGGCACGGCCGACACCGCGTCACGGCCGGACGTGACCAACTGCCACAGGTCCTCCGGCGACCGGACGCCGCCAGGGTACCGGCACGCCGCGGCCACCACGGCGACCGGTTCGGGCGCGGCGGACTCCACCTCCGCCAGCCGCTTGCGGGTGCGGTGCAGATCGGCGGTGACCCGCTTCAGGTACTCAACGAGCTTGTCTTGGTCTGGCACCCGGTTCAGCTCCGTCGCGAGATCGAGTGGTGTCGGGGAGACCTGACGTGGCTGTCCCAGGCACAGGTGACCCGACCCAACTAACCGTCCCAACGTAATGTTCCAAACCTTGCACGGTCCTTGCACAGGCCTGGAAAAACACCGGTCACGTCCGCGCACCGGCTTCTCACGCCACCGCAGGCACCTACACTCGGTTCAGCAATTCTCGCGACATCCCGGTAAGGAGCCGAAAGTGTCCGAAACAACGCCGGTCGCGAAGAACGTCGTGAAGTTCTTCGAGATCTCCACCGACGATCGCGCCACGATCGAAAGCTTCTACGGTGACATATTCGGCTGGCAGTTCATGCAGCTCCCCCAGCTGAACTACAGCTTCATCTCCATTCCCGGGCACGGCGACTTCCAGGGCGGCGTCTACGACAACCGGGGCGAGGAACCCAATTGGGGAATCTTCTGCATCGAGGTCGACATCAACGAGATGGACGAGATCTGCCGCAAGGCCGAGGCGGCGGGCGGAACGGTGACCTATCCGCCGACAGTCGAAAGTGCGTTCGGCGAGAAGACGACGGCGGCGCAGATCCTCGACCCGTCAGGGAATCGTTTCGGGATTTACGCCTACCAGCCCGCGCCTGATTCGGAGTCCTGATCCACGCCGCCGCGGCCGGCCGCCTCCCGGCGGCCGGCCGCGGCCTTGTTCGTCCCGGGATGCCCGGGTTCAGCCGCGTCACCGATCTCTGGCCAGGTCCCCGAACTCGGCGTCGATGAACTCGAGCAGTTCGCCCGCGGTCGCGGTCTCGAGCCGTCCCTCGATCGGACCGTCGTCCCGCGCACCGGCTTCCGCCGTCCACCGGCGCGACAGTTCCCGCAGGCGCGCCGCGATCGTCGCGTCCATCTCCCCCGAAGGCGCCAGCGAAGCCAATGCCGCCTCGATGGCGTCGATGTCCCGCAGGACCTGACGGCGCGTGTCCGCTTCGCCGGGCACCAGCAGGCCACGCAGGTAGCCGGCGACCGCGTCCGGCGTGGGGTGGTCGAACACAAGGGTCGCCGGGATCGTCCTGGACACCGCGGCCTGCAGGCGGTTGCGCAGCTCGACGGATGTGAGCGAGTCGAACCCCACCTCCCTGAACGCACGGTCGTCCTCGAGCTCGTCCACGGAGATGTGACCGAGCACGGCAGCCGCATGAGTACGGACCAGACCGAGGATCGCCTCGTGCTGCTCCGCGCCCGGGAGTGTGGCGAGCTGCCGGGTGAAGGACGAGGCGTCCGTCTCCTCCCGAGCGGCTTGCTTGCGGCGGGGACGGACGATTCCGGTCAACAACGCCGGAACGGCACCGTCGCGCAACGCGGCCATGTCCAGTCGCATCGGGAGCAGCGCCGGTTCCCCGGTCGTGACTGCGGCGTCGAACAACGCGAGGGCGTGGTCCGTGCTCATCGGGGCCAGACCTGCCCTGGTCACCCGACGCAGATCACGCTTCCCCAGGTTGCCGGTCATGGCACTGCGCTCTTCCCACAGGCCCCACGCCAGCGATGTGGCCGCCATTCCCTGGTGACGGCGGTGCCATGCGAGGGCGTCGAGGAAGGCGTTGCCCGCCGCGTAACCGGCCTGTCCCGCGCTGCCCAGCGTCGCCGCCGCAGAGGAGAACAGCACGAACAGGTCCAGGTCGAGGTGCTGGGTCAGTTCGTGCAGATGCCAGCCGGCGTCGATCTTCGGCTTGAGCACCGTGGCGACGCGGTCCGGCGTGAGCGACTGGACAATGCCGTCGTCCAGCACGCCCGCCGCGTGCACCACGCCCACCAGGGGGTTCTGCTCCGGCACGGAACGGATCAGCCCGGCCAGCGCGTCGCGGTCGGCTACGTCGCACGCCGCCAGTGTCACGTTCGCCCCGAGTCCGAGCAGTTCCGCCTGCAACCGCACGGCGTGCGGTCCGTCGGCACCGCGCCGCCCGGCCAACAGCAGGTTGCGCACGCCGTGCTCAGTGACCAGGTGACGGGCGACCAGCCCGCCGAGTACCCCTGTGGCGCCGGTGATCAGGACCGTCCCGGCCGGATCGACCACAGGCGGAATGGTCAGCACCGCCTTGCCCACCAGGCGCGCCTGGCTCAGCGCGCGAAAAGCCGCCGGAGCCTGCCGGACATCCCACGTCGTGACCGGTGGTGGCTGGAGATCGCCGCGCTCGAACAGCGTCACGAGCTCGGCGAGCATCTCGCCGATCCGCCGCGGTCCCGCGTCGGTCAGGTCGAAGGACTTGTAGCGCACACCGGGGTGGTCCGCGGCCACCTGCTCCGGATCACGGATGTCCGTCTTGCCCATTTCGAGGAACCGTCCACCTTCGGGTAGCAACCGCAGGGACGCGTCGACGTACTCACCGGCCAGCGAGTCCAGCACCACGTCGACTCCCCGCCCGTTGGTGGCGGCCATGAAGTGGTCCTCGAACCGCAAGGTCCGTGACGAGGCCACATGCCGGTCGTCGAGGTCCAGCGCACGCTGCTTGGCCGGGCTCGCCGTCCCGAACACCTCGGCCCCCAGGTGCCGCGCCAGTTGCACGGCCGCGGTGCCGACACCACCGGCCGCGGCGTGCACCAGAACTGATTCACCTGGCCGCAGGCCCGCCAGGTCGACCAACGCGTAGTAGGCGGTCAGAAACACGACCGGAACCGACGCCGCCCGCGTGAACGACCACCCTTGCGGCATCCGCACGATTGTCCGGTGGTCGGCCACGGCGAACGGGCCCAGCGCACCGCCGAACATGCCCATCACCTTGTCGCCGGGCGTGATGTCGTGCACGGCGGAGCCGACCTCGAGCACGATGCCGGCCCCCTCGGACCCGATCCCAGCCGGTTTCGGGTACATGTCCAGGGCGATCAGCACATCGCGGAAGTTCACGCCGGCCGCGCGCACGGCGATCCGGACCTCACCAGGCCCGAGCGGCCCGGAGACCTCCGGGCAGGCCCGCAACGTCAGGTTGTCCACTGTTCCCGCGCCGGTGGTGTCGACCCGCCACGCGGTCACGGCGGACGGCGGTACCAGGGCCGTCCCCGGCTCGGACTTCACCAGTCGCGGGACGAGGACACGACCGTGCCGCAGGGCCACCTCGGGCTCGTGCCCCTCCGCCACCCAGGGCAGCAGCGCCGAAGATTCCTCGTGCCGGTCGGTGTCGACGAGCAGGATCCGGCCCGGGTTCTCGGTCTGCGCACTGCGCACCAGGCCCCAGACCGGGGCGCGAGCCAGATCCAGGACCCCATCGTCCTGTCCGGTATCGTCGGGCCCGGCATCGTCGGGCCCGGCATCGTCGGGCCCGGCATCGTCGGGCCCAGTCCGCACGGCTCCGTTCGTGAGCACCAGCAACCTGGTCGCCGAGAATCGATCTTCGGCCAGCCAGGAACGCAGCAGCGTCAACGTGGTGGTGACCGCGGCGTGTGCTTCGGCAGGTACGGCGCCGTGCCCTGCCGGCCATGAGCACGCCACCACCACGTCCGGAACCGCCGCGCCGCCGTCGATCGCGGCGATCAGCGAACCCAGATCCGGGTACGCCCGCCCGGCCTCGCTGTCTCCCAGCACAGCCCAGTTGCCGGTCTTCGCACCGCCGACGGCCTCGACCGGGCTCCACTCGACTCGGAACAGCGAGTCGCCGACGTCGTCGCGGAGCGACCGTTGCGTGGTGATCGGCCGCGACACCAGTGCGTCGATGCTGATCACCGGTTCGCCGCTGGCGTCGGCGGCCACGACAGCCACCGTGTCGGTGCCACTCGCGGTCAACCTGACCCGCAGTGTCGTGGCGCCGTTGGCCTGCACCGAGACTCCGGACCAGGAGAAGGGCGGGCCGGCTGGGACGACGTCGCCGCCCGGTACCCGCAGCAGGCCGAGACCGATCGGGTGCAGCGCGGCATCGAGCAGGGCCGGGTGCAGGACGAACCCGTCGTCGCCGGTGCGCGCCTCGTCGGGCAACCGGACTTCGGCGAACAGGTCACCGGCCAGCGACCAGACACCGGTGACACCGCGGAACGCCGGGCCATAACGGAAGCCGGCCTCAGCGAGCTTGTCGTACAGCCGGCCCGCGCTGACAGCGGCCGCACCGGGCGGTGGCCACGGCCCGCCGTCGGCTCCGGCCCAGCCGAGCTTCCGTGCCTCCTGCCGCTCGGTCGTCAGGACACCAGTCGCATGACGGGTCCATTTCTCCTCAGCCGACGCGTTCGCCGGACGTGCGGAGATGCTCATCGGCATCCGGCCCGACGCGTCGGCGTCGGCCACCACGACCTGGATGTGCACGCCGCCGTGGTCGGGAACGACCAACGGGGACTCCAGCGTGAGGTCCGCGATGCGAACCGCGCCCGCTTGGTCGGCGGCCCGCGAAGCCATCTCGAGCATCGCGGTACCCGGCACGAGCACCCTGCCGCTCACCGCGTGATCACGGAGCCAGGGATGCGAGCGCAGCGACAGGCTGCCGGTCAGCACCGTCCCGGTGCCGTCCGCGCTGGGCACGACCGCCCGTAACAGGGCGTGCCCCGTAGGCGCCAGACCGAGGTCGGACGCGTCGGTCACCCGTGGTGCGGCCGTCTGCCAGTACCGGCGGTGCTGGAAGGCGTAGGTGGGCAGATCGATTCCGGGTGTCCCGGTGAAGAAACTGTCCCACGCCACCGGAACCCCATGAACGTGCAGGGTGGCGAGCGCGGTGGTGAAGGACTCGACGTCCGGACGGCTGGCGCGCAGGGCCGGGACGAGCACCGGGGCGGTCTTCCCGTCGCTGTCGAGGCACTCGTGCCCCAGCCCGGTGAGCACACCGTCGGGTCCCAGTTCGAGGAACGCCGTCACGCCCTTCGCCTGCAGGCTGGTCATGGCGTCGGCGAAGCGGACCGTGTCCCGGACGTGGCGCACCCAGTGGTCCGCAGAACCGAGTCGTGCGTCCGTCACCGGCAGCCCGGTCACGGTCGACACCACCGGAATCCCGGCTGGTGCGTAGGTCAGCTGCTCGGCCACCCGGCGGAACTCGTCGAGCACGGGCTCGACCAGTGGCGAGTGGAACGCGTGGGACACCTTGAGCCGCTTGGTCTTGTATCCCTCGGCCCCGGCCGCCGCGACGAGGACGGCCACCGCGTCCGCGGCACCGGAAACGACCACTGAGGACGGGCCGTTGACCGCCGCGATCCCGGTCCGTTCGGGCAGCAGTGGCGCCACCGCTGCTTCGGACGCGCGAACCGACACCATCACGCCTCCGGGCGGCAACGCCCGCATCAGCCGGCCACGAGCCGCCACCAGGGCACAGGCGTCCGCCAGCGGAAGCACTCCGGCCACATGCGCGGCTGCGAGTTCTCCGACGGAGTGCCCCGCCACGAAAGCGGGCCGCAGCCCGTGGTGCGACACCAGCCGGAACAGCGCCACCTCCACCGCGAACAGACCGGCCTGTGCGAAAGCCGTGTCGTCGAGCAGTCGCGCGGTCTGGGTCTCCGGCTCCGCGAAGAGCACGTCCAGCAAGGGCCGGTCCAGGTGCGGGTCCAGTTCCGCGCACACCGCGTCCAGCGCGGCGGCGTAGACGGGGCTGGCCCCGTACAGTTCCCGTCCCATCCCGAGCCGCTGCGAACCCTGCCCGGAGAAGAGGAAAGCCAGTTTGTGGTCGGCGACGGACCCACGGATCACTCCGGCCACCGTGCGGCCTTCGGCGAGCTCGTCCAGGCCGTGCACCCAACCGTCGCGGTCGGCCGCGATCACCACCGCCCGGTGCTCCAGTGCCGGCCTGCCGGACAACGTGGATCCGACCTCCGCGGGCCGCAGTGCCGGGTTCGCCTCGATGTGGGTCCGCAGACGGCTCGCCTGCGCGGCGAGCGCCGGTTCGGTTCGCGCCGACAGGATCCACGGCAGCACCGGAGCCGCCATCGCGGGCCGGGCCGGCGGGCCTGCCGGCTCCGGCGGCGCTTGTTCCACGATCACGTGGGCGTTCGTGCCGCTGATCCCGAACGACGACACCCCCGCCCGCCGCGGCCGGCCGGTGCGCGGCCATTCCTTCGCCTCGGTGAGCAGCCGCACAGACCCGGCCGACCAGTCCACGTGCGGCGACGGCTCGTCCACGTGCAACGTCCGCGGCACCACACCATGCCGCATCGCCAGCACCATCTTGATCACACCGGCCACCCCGGAAGCCGACTGGGTGTGCCCGATGTTCGACTTCACCGACCCCAGCCACAGCGGCCGTTCCCGCCCCTGGCCGTACGTCGCCAACAACGCACGCGCCTCAATCGGATCACCCAACCGGGTCCCCGTCCCGTGCGCCTCCACAACATCCACATCAGACGCCTCAAGACCCGCCACAGCCAGCGCCTGCCCAATCACCCGCCGCTGAGCCCGCCCACTCGGAGCAGTCAACCCATTCGACGCACCATCAGAATTCACCGCCGAACCACGCACCACAGCCAACACACGATGACCATTACGCCGAGCATCCGACAACCGCTCCACCAACAACACACCAACACCCTCACCCCACGCCGTACCATCAGCAGCCGCCGCGAACGCCTTGCACCGCCCATCCGAAGCAAGCCCACCCTGCCGCTCGAACTCGGTGAA
>NZ_JAAATY010000070.1 GCF_013280595.1 Kibdelosporangium persicum | reverse complement strand
GCTTTCCTGTTCGCGGGTCAGGGTTCGCAGCGGTTGGGTATGGGTCGGGAGTTGTATGGGGTGTTTCCGGTGTTTGCTGGGGTGTTTGATGAGGTGTGTGGGGGGTTGGATGGGGTGCTGGGTGGGTCGGTGGCGGGTGTGGTGTTTGGTGTGGATGGTGGGGTGCTTGATCGGACGGTGTTTGCGCAGGCGTCGTTGTTTGCTTTTGAGGTTGCGTTGTTTCGGTTGTTGGAGTCGTGGGGTGTGCGTCCTGGTTGTGTGATGGGGCATTCGGTGGGTGAGGTGGTGGCGGCGCATGTGGCTGGTGTGTTGTCGCTTGCTGATGCGTGTGTGTTGGTGGCGGCGCGGGGGAGGTTGATGGAGGGGTTGCCGTCCGGCGGGGCGATGGCCGCCGTACAGGCGAGCGAACAGGAAATCACCGCGACACTGGCTGATGCCGAAGGGGAAGTGGGCATCGCGGCGGTCAACGGACCACAGTCCGTCGTCGTGTCGGGCACTGCCGCGGCCGTCGACCGGATCGCCGCGAAATGGCGGGACCGTGGCCGACGGGTCAAGCGGCTGCGGGTCAGCCACGCCTTCCACTCCCCGCTGATGCGGCCCATGCTCGACGAGTTCAAGGCGGTCGCCAGCGGCCTGTCGTTCGCGACGCCGCGGATCCCGATCGTCTCGAACGTGACCGGCGCCCTGGCCGATACGTCGTTCGACGCGGACTACTGGGTACGGCATGTCGCCGCGCCGGTCCGGTTCGAGGCCGGTGTGCGTGCGCTCGAGCAACAGGGCGTGTCCGTGTTCCTGGAGATCGGCCCCGACGGTGTGCTCTCGTCGATGGCGGGCGACTGCCTGAGCGAGGGCGCGAACATCACCGTCGCTCCCACCCTGCAACGAGACCGCGCGGAGACGGCGGCGGTGCTCGCCGCCGTCGCTGAGGCGGGCAGCCGCGGCGCGGCGGTCGACTGGCCGGTGTTCTTCCCCGGCGGACGTCCCGTCGACCTGCCGACCTACCCGTTCCAGGGCAGGCGATTCTGGCTGGAAAGCCACACCGGGCCCGCCAGGACGTCCTCAGTGGACGATGCGCTCCCCGGCGTGGCGGAGGCCGGAACCTCACCGCTCGGACGCCGGCTGGCCGGTCTGGGCGAGGACGACCGCGCCCGCGTGCTGCTGGAGTTCGTCCGGAACCACGCGGCCGTGGTGCTGGGCCACTCGTCGGCCGGTGACGTCGCCGCCGATCGTGCCTTCCGGGAGATGGGCTTCGACTCCCTCACCGCGGTGCGGCTGCGCGACCGCCTCAGCTCGGCGGCCGGGATCACGCTACCGGCCACCCTTGTGTTCGACCACCCGACGCCCATCGCGCTCGCCCGGTATGTGGGCATGCGTGTCCTGGGCGAGGGAATCGCCGTGGCCGCTCCGGACATGACAGCGCCGGTCGACGGCGAACCGATCGCCGTGGTGGCGATGGGCTGCCGGTACCCCGGCGGTGTACGGACACCGGAGGACCTCTGGCGGCTGGTCGTCGACGGCGTCGACGCGATCTCGCCGTTCCCGTCCGACCGGGGCTGGGACGCCGTCCGGCTGCACGACCCGGATCCCGCCCGGGCGGGCACGTCGTACGCCCGGGAAGGTGGTTTCCTCGACGACGTGGCCGGGTTCGACGCCGGCTTCTTCGGGATCTCCCCGCGCGAGGCGCTGGCGATGGACCCCCAGCAGCGGCTGGTGCTCGAGATCGCCTGGGAGACAGTCGAACGGGCGGGCATCGACCCGCTCTCCCTGCGTGGCAGCCGGACCGGTGTCTTCGTCGGCGTCGCGGGCCAGGACTACCGGGCCGTGTGGGACGACGAGGGAAGCGAAGGCGGCGGCTACCTGCTGACCGGTACCGCGACGAGCGTGGTGTCCGGCCGTGTGGCCTACACGCTCGGGCTCGAAGGACCCGCGGTCACTGTGGACACGGCATGTTCGTCGTCGCTGGTGGCGATCCATAACGCCATGCACGCGCTGCGCCAGGGCGAGTGCACGATGGCGATCGCCGGTGGTGTCACCGTCATGTCGACGCCGCTTGGTTTCGTCGAGTTCAGCCGCCAGCGCGGGCTGGCACCGGACGGGCGCTGCAAGCCGTTCGCCGCCGCGGCGGATGGCACCGGCTGGGCGGAGGGCGCCGGACTGGTACTGCTGGAGCCGCTTTCGTTCGCCCGCCGCAACGGTCATCCGGTGCTCGCGGTGCTGCGCGGGTCCGCGGTGAACTCCGACGGCGCGAGCAACGGGCTGAGCGCGCCCAACGGGCCGTCGCAGGAGCGCGTGATCCGGCAGGCCCTGGCCGTCGCAGGTCTTGCTCCCTCCGATGTGGACGCGGTGGAGGCGCATGGAACCGGGACGACGCTGGGTGACCCGATCGAGGCACAGGCGCTCATCGCGACGTACGGGCGGGAGCGGGACCGTCCGCTGTGGCTCGGTTCGGTGAAGTCGAACATCGGCCACACGCAGGCCGCGGCCGGTGTCGCCGGCGTGATCAAGATGGTGTCGGCGATGCGGGACGGCCTGCTGCCGAAAACGTTGCACGTGGACGCACCGTCGCCGCACGTGGACTGGGCGGACGGCGCGGTCCGGCTGGTGACCGAACCGGTGGAATGGCCGGACGCCGGACGCCCGCGGCGAGCAGGTGTGTCGTCCTTCGGGCTCAGCGGCACCAACGCGCATGTGATCCTGGAACACGCGCCACCGAAGGACTTGTCCCAGCCGCCGGTGGTGGCCCCGCCGGTCGTGCCGCTGACGGTCTCGGCACGCGGCGCGCACGCCCTGCGAGCACAGGCCCGCAACCTGATGACGCACATGCTGGACCACCCTGACCTCGACGTCGCCGACATCGCGTTCACGCTCGGCACCGCCCGGGCCAAGCTGGAACGGCGGGCCATCGTGCTCGGCCGTGACCGCGGGGAACTGCTCGCCGGGCTGGAAGAGCTCGCTGACGGCACTGTCCCGCCGGACTCGGTGGCGGAGGGGCGACTGGCCTTCCTGTTCACCGGGCAGGGTGCGCAGCGGCTGGGCATGGGCCGGGAACTGCATGGGGCGCATCCGGCTTTCGCCGGGGCGTTCGACGACGTGTGCGCTCGGCTCGACCCGTTGCTGGGCCGTTCGCTGCGTGCGGTCGCCTTCGCCGAGGAAGGGACGTCGGACGCCGTGCTGCTGGACGGGACGATGTTCACCCAGGCCGCGCTGTTCGCGTTCGAGGTGGCGTTGTTCCGCCTGCTCGAGCAGTGGGGAATCCGCCCGGACTTCCTGGTGGGCCACTCGATCGGCGAACTCGCCGCCGCGCACGTCGCCGGTGTGCTGACCGTCGACGACGCCTGCGTGCTCGTCGCCGCGCGTGGCAGGCTGATGCAAGAGCTGCCCCCGGCCGCGGGCGGCGCGCGCATGGTGGCGGTGGAAGCGAGCGAGGCCGAGGTCACGGCGGTGCTGGCCGGACGGCCGGACACGGTGGCCATCGCGGCGCTCAACGGGCCGGACTCGGTCGTGCTCTCCGGCGCGGCCGAAGCGGTCGCCGAGGTGGCCGGAACGTTCTCGGCCAAGGGCCGGCGGACCAGGCGCCTGCGCACGAGCCACGCGTTCCACTCGCCGCTGATGGAGCCGATGCTCGCCGAGTTCCACCGGGTGGCCGAAGGCCTGACGTTCAGCGCGCCGTCCATTCCGCTGGTCTCCACCGTCACCGGTCAGGTCGCCGCCGACATCGGCACACCGGAGTACTGGGTCCGCCAGGTGCGTGAGCCGGTCCGCTTCCATGACGCCGTGCGCACGCTGGAGGACCAAGGAGTCACCGCCTTCGCGGAGCTGGGCCCGGACGGGGTGCTCACCGCGGCCGCCGGGCGAAGCCTGCGCGAACCAGACCGCTGCCTGCTGGTGCCGGTGTCCCGGGCGGGCCGGCCGGAGCCGTGGACGCTGATGTCCGCAGTGGGGCGGCTGCACACCCGGGGAGCGGTATCCCTTGCCTGGCACGCCGTGCTGCCCGGGGCCCGGCGGGTGAGCCTGCCGGTGTACCCGTTCCAGCACGACCGCTACTGGCCGGACACCCGCCAGCCAGGTGAGTCCGGTGTGGATACCTGGACGTATCGCACGAGCTGGTCGGCCGTGGAAGCGCCGCCCGGACCGTTGACCGGTCGCTGGTTGGTGGCTACTCCGGAGGACGGAGTGCTGTCGGAATCGGTGGCACGTGCGCTGACCGAGCGAGGCGCCGCCGTGACCACGTTCGCCGTTGGCCCTGACGGCGCGGAGGCCGAATGGCCGGCCGCGGACCCGTTCGACGGTGTGGTCTCGTTGCTGGCGTTGGACGACCGGCCGAATCCGGCCCATCCCGCGGTGCCTCGTGCACTGTCGGCCACTGTCGCGCTGGTCCAGGTGCTGGCCCGGGCCGAGGCGAGCGCCCGGTTGTGGTGTGTCACGCGCAGCGCGGTGCCGGTGGGAGAGGGCGAACTGGCCGAGCCCGCCCAGGCTCTCGTCTGGGGACTGGCCGGAGTGATCGCCAAGGAACAGCCGGACCGCTGGGGCGGGATCATCGACCTGCCCGCGGCCGACAGCCCGGCTGGTTTCAGGCGGCTCGCCGCGGTGCTGTCCGCCGAGGCGGCGGACGAGGACCAGATCGCGGTGCGCGACGGCGGGACTTTCGGCCGTCGGCTGGTGCGCGCACCGTTGGGCGCCGCCGTGCCGAGTCGCGTCTGGCGCCCGGCCGGGACCGTCCTGGTGACCGGTGGGACGGGTGCGGTCGGCGGACAGGTGGCCAAGTGGCTGGCGGAGAACGGCGCGGAACACCTGGTGCTCGTGAGCAGGAGTGGCCGCGACGCTCCCGGCGCGGCCGCTCTCGAAACCGAGCTCGTCCACCTGGGAACCGAGGTCACCTTCGCCGAGTGCGACGCCGCCGACCGGGACGCGCTGGCCCGGGTCATCGCCGAGGTGCCGGGGCGTTACCCGTTGACCGGGGTCGTGCACGCGGCGGGCGTACTCGACGACTGCATGATCGACTCCCTGACTCCCGAGCGGATGGAACAGGCACTGCGCCCGAAGCTCGTGGCGGCCGTCAACCTGCACGAACTGACACGGGATCTCGACCTGTCGGCGTTCGTTCTGGTCTCCTCGGTCGGTGCGGTCGTCGGCGCGGTGGGACAAGGCAACTACGCGCCGGGCAACGCCTTCCTCGACGCGCTCGCGCGGCGCCGCCGAGCCGAGGGACTGCCCGCGACGTCGGTGGCCTGGGGCGTCTGGGAAGACGGCGGGATGGTCACCGGTGCCGCGGGCGCGGTGCTGAACCGGCATGGCGCACGGCCGATCGCGCCACGGCAGGCACTTGCCGCGTTGCAGCGGACCCTGGACCACAACGAGGCCGCTGTCGTGGTCGCGGACATCGACTGGGCGCGGTTCCTGCGTGCCTTCACCCGGACTCCTGCGCTGGTGCGGGACCTTCCCGACGTCCATTCGGCAGCACCCACGACCGTGATCGAGGACCCGCCGGTGAGCGCGGCCGGGCAGCGGCGCGACCTGATGGATCTGGTGCTCCGCGAAGTGGCGGCGGTACTGGGACACGCCACCCCGGCCGCGGTCGAGGTGCGGAAGCCGTTCAGCGAAGCGGGTTTCGACTCGCTGACCGCCGTGGAACTGCGCAACCGGCTGAACGCCGCGACCGGCCTGCGGCTCGCCGCGAGCCTGGTCTTCGACCACCCCACGCCCGCGGCGCTGCGTGACCACCTGGAGGCCGAACTCGGCGGGCAGCGGGACGTGCCGTCCCCGGCATCGTCGTCCCCGGCGACGAAGCCGCGGGCCGAGGACGAGCCGATCGCGATCGTCGGGATGGCGTGCCGTTTCCCCGGCGGGGTGGACTCACCGGAGAGCCTGTGGGAGCTGGTGTCCGGGGGTGGTGACGCTGTGTCCGGGTCACCCACGGATCGCGGCTGGCGGATTTCCGGTTTCCCGGGAGGGTTCCTCGCCGGCGCGGCCGACTTCGACGCGGGCTTCTTCGGCATCTCACCGCGTGAGGCCGTGGCGATGGACCCGCAGCAGCGCCTGCTGCTGGAGACTTCGTGGGAAGCCTTCGAGCGCGCGGGCGTCGACCCGCTCTCCCTGCGTGGCAGCCGGACCGGTGTCTTCGTGGGTGTCGCGGGCAACGACTACACCACCGCGCTGCGCCAAGCGCCCGAAGGGGACAGCGGTTTCCTGGTCACGGGCAACGCCACGAGCGTGGCGAGCGGCAGGGTGTCCTACATGTTCGGCCTCGAAGGACCGGCGGTCACAGTGGACACGGCGTGCTCGTCATCGTTGGTGGCGTTGCACCTCGCCATCCAGTCGCTGCGCACCGGCGAGTGCTCGATGGCCCTCGCCGGTGGTGCCACCGTGGTCTCCACACCCGAGCTGTTCGTCGAGTTCGCCCGGCAGGGCGGTCTCGCCTCCGACGGCAGGTGCAAGGCGTTCGCTGAAGCGGCCGACGGCACCGCATGGGGCGAGGGCGCGGGAATGCTGCTGGTGCAGCGGCTGTCCGACGCCCGAAGTCAAGGACGCACGATCCTCGCCGTCGTCCGGGGTTCCGCGGTCAACCAGGATGGCACGTCCAACGGCCTGACCGCACCGAACGGCCCCGCGCAGCAACGGGTGATCCGTCAGGCGCTCGCCGCGGCCCGGATCGAACCGTCCGAAGTGGACCTCCTTGAGGCGCACGGCACGGGGACGAGACTGGGCGACCCGATCGAGGCGGAAGCCCTCATCGCGACCTACGGCCAGGACCGCGCCACCGATCGCCCGCTCTGGCTGGGATCGGTGAAGTCTAACATCGGTCACACCCAGGCCGCGGCGGGTGTGGCCGGCGTGATCAAGGCCGTGCTGGCGATCCGGCACGCAGTACTGCCGCGAACCCTGCATGTGGCCGCCCCGACACCGCATGTCCGGTGGGACACCGGTGCTGTGGAACTGCTGACCGAGTCGAGGCAGTGGCGCCCGGGACCGGACGGGTCACGGCGGGCCGGGGTGTCCTCGTTCGGCCTCAGCGGCACCAACGCGCATGTCGTGCTCGAACAGGCACCTCGGGACGAGCGCCCGGGAGTTGTCTGGGAGAACCCGGCACCGGTGGTGCCCTGGGTCTTGTCGGCGAGAACCGAACCGGCGCTGCGCGAGCAGGCGAGGCGGCTCGGCGCGTACGTCGACGCCAATCCCGGGCTGTCGCCCGCGGAGGTCGCGCTGTCGCTCACGACGACCCGTGCCGCGCTGGACCACCGCGCTGTGGTGCTTTCCGAGGACCGCGACGGGATCACGGGCGGGCTGGCCGCGCTTGCCGAAGGCCGTTCGTCCATGGATGTGGTCAAGGGCACCGGAACCATCACCGGCACTGTCTTCGTGTTCCCCGGTCAGGGTTCGCAGTGGCCGGGGATGGCACGGGAGCTCTACCGGGACAACGACGTCTTCCGCGGCCGTCTGCATGCCTGCGCGCAGGCGTTGGAGCCGTACCTGGACTGGTCGCTGGTCGACCTCATCGCCGGTTCCGGCGACGCGCCGTCGCTGGAGCGAGTGGATGTCGTCCAGCCCGCCCTGTTCGCCACGATGGTGTCGCTGGCCGAGGTATGGCGGTCGTTCGGCGTGCACCCGTCGGCGGTCGTGGGGCATTCGCAGGGTGAGATCGCGGCGGCCTGTGTGGCCGGTGCGTTGTCGTTGGAAGACGCCGCTCGTGTCGCTGCCCTGCGGAGCCTGGCGTTGACCCGGTTGCCCGAACGGGGCGGCATGCTGTCCGTGGCGTTGTCGCCGGATGAAGCAGCGGACCGACTGGCCCGATGGCCGGGACTGCTTTCCCTGGCGGCGGTCAACGGACCGCGATCGGTGGTCGTGTCCGGCGAGCCCGGTGCGCTGGCGGCCCTGGCGGACGGGTGCACCGCCGACGGGATCCGGACACGGCACATCCCTGTGGACTACGCGTCCCATTCGGCACACGTCGAGGTGTTGCGTGAGGAACTGCTGGATGTCCTGTCCGGGGTCACCGGCCGCGCCAGCACAGTGCCGTTCGTGTCCACGGTCACCGGCACGGTGCTGGACACCACCGGGCTGAACGCGGAGTACTGGTACCGCAACCTGCGCGAGACCGTCGAGTTCGACGCCGCCACCCGGCTTCTGCTGGCGCAAGGGCCGGTGTTGTTCGCCGAGATGAGCCCGCACCCGGTGCTCGTGACCGGGATCCAGGAGTCCATTGAGGACAGCGGGGTGGCCGCGGCCGTCGTGGGGTCGCTGCGCCGCGAAGAGGGCGGCCTGCCGCGACTGCTCCGGTCCGTGGCGCAGGCGCACGCACACGGGGCGCCGGTCGACTGGGCTCCAGTGCTGCCCACCCACGCGGCCAGGGTCGATCTGCCGACGTACCCGTTCCAGCGTGAACGGTACTGGCTCACCGCGCCGGCCGCCGATACCTCCGAAGCGACGGACCCGGCCGACGCAGGCTTCTGGGCGGCGGTGGAGCAGGAGGACCTGAGCGCGCTGGGACGTGCCATCGGCGCGGACGGCGGGTCGGTGGAGTCGCTCGACCGCTGGCGGCCGGTCCTGCCGGTGCTGTCCGCGTGGCGCAGGGAACGTCACCTACGATCCACTGTAGACTCAATGCGGTATCGCACGGTGTGGCGGCCGGCCGACGTGCCGGCTGGCACACCGGCCGGACGGTGGCTCCTCGTGCACGAGCCTGCGCGGACCGACTCGGCGCAGGCGATCCTGCGCGGACTGGTGGCCGCCGGAATGGACGTCACGGACGTCCGCGCCGCCGCGGACATGGATCGTGAGCGGCTCGGCGCCGTGCTCACCGAGCACACCGAAGGCGTTCGGGGTGTGCTTTCCCTGCTGGATCTCGGCCAGACGGTGGCGCTGGTCCAGGCTCTCGGCGACCTGGGCGCGACGGCACCGCTCTGGTGCGTGACCCGGGGTGCGGTTTCGGTCGGACGGTCCGATCCGCTGACCGGTCCCGTGCAGGCCCGGCTCTGGGGTCTCGGCCGGGTGGTGAGCCTGGAGCACCCGGACCGCTGGGGCGGAATGGTCGACGTGCCCGCCGAATTCGGCGAGCGGGCGGCGGCCAGGCTGGCCGCCGTGCTGACCGGCTCGGGCGACGAGGACCAGGTCGCGATCCGGGACTCCGGGGTCTTCGTCCGGCGGATGGTCCCCGCGCCGCTGGCCGGCACCCCAGCGCCCCGCCGGTGGCAGCCGACCGGAACGGTGCTGGTGACCGGTGGAACCGGGTCGTTGGGCGGCCACGTCACCCGATGGCTGCTCGATCGGGGTGCCGAACGGGTCGTGCTCGTGAGCCGCCGGGGTATGGCGGCGGCGGGTGCCGAGCGGTTGGTGGCCGCTTCGGGCGGCCGGGTCACAGTGGCGGCGTGCGACATCGCCGACCGCCGTGCCGTGGCGGAGCTGATCGGCGACATATCACCGGTGAACGCGGTGTTCCACGTGGCGGGGGCCAACCACGTCGCCCCGCTGGACCGAGCCACCCCGGCCGATCTGGCCGGGACGCTCGCCGCGAAGGCCGACGGCGCCGCGCACCTCGACGAACTGCTGTCCGGTCAGCAATTGTCGGCGTTCGTGCTGTTCTCCTCGGGCGCGGGAGTGTGGGGCAGCGGCGGCCAAGGGATCTACGCGGCGGGCAACGCCTTCCTGGACGCGCTGGCCGAGGATCGCCGGCGCCGCGGCCTGCCCGCGACGTCCATCGCCTGGGGCAGCTGGGCCGGTGGCGGCATGGCGGACGGCCACGCGGCGGAACTGCTTTCCCGCAACGGTGTTCAGGCGATGCCACCGCAACAGGCGGTGGCCGCGCTGGAGCAGGCACTCGACCACGACGAGACCTGTCTCACCGTGGCTGCCATCGACTGGGACCGGTTCGTACCGACGTACACCCTGGCCCGTCGCCGTCCCCTGATCGAGGAGATCCCGGCTGCCGCGCGCGCCATGGCGGCCGAATCGGGACGGGACGGCGACGACGTCGCTGAATCCGCACTGCCTGCCCAGCTTGCCACGCTGACGGCTCCGGAAGCGTTCACCGTGCTGCTGAACCTGGTGCGCGCCGAGGCGGCGGTGGTACTCGGGCACGATTCCCCCGACCTGGTCGCGGCCAGCCGGGCTTTCAAGGACATGGGGTTCGATTCCCTGACCGCGGTGGAACTGCGTGGCCGGCTCGCCGCCGAGACCGGTCTCCGGCTGCCCGCCACCCTGGTTTTCGACCAGCCGACGCCGGAGCGGCTGGCACGGTTCCTGATGGCCGGACTGACCGGCGAGCGGGACCAGTCCGGCACCCGCGTGGACACCGGTGTCGATGTCGGTGCCGACGTGGGCGAGCCGATCGCGATCGTCGGCATGGCGTGCCGGTTCCCCGGCGATGTGCGGTCCGCGGAGGACCTATGGCGGCTCGTCACCGAGGAACGTGACGTGATGTCGGGGTTCCCCACCGATCGCGGCTGGGATCTCGAGTCGCTGTTCCACCCGGACACGACCCGGCCAGGCACCTCCACCGCGCGGCACGGCGGGTTCCTCCACGACGCCGCGGAGTTCGACGCCGAGTTCTTCGGGATCAGCCCGCGGGAGGCACTCGCGATGGATCCGCAGCAGCGGTTGCTGCTGGAGACGTCGTGGGAGGTCTTCGAGCGGGCCGGTATCGATCCGCTTTCCGTGCACGGCCAACAGGTCGGCGTGTTCACCGGGCTGACCGTCGGCGAATACGCGGGCCGCCTCGCCTCCTTGGGCGAAGCGGCGGAAGGCTATGTGGGCACGGGAACCACAGGCAGCGTCGCATCGGGGCGGGTGGCGTACACGCTCGGGCTCGAAGGCCCGGCGATCACAGTGGACACCGCGTGTTCGTCCGCGCTGGTGGCTCTGCACCTGTCGGTGCAAAGCCTGCGCCGGGGGGAATGCTCCCTTGCGGTGGCGGGAGGTGCGGCGGTGCTAGCCACTCCGCACGCCTTCGTCGAGTTCTCCAGGCAGCGAGGCATGGCGCCTGATGGGCGGTGCAAGTCGTTCGCGGATGCTGCGGATGGTACTGGGTGGTCTGAGGGTGTGGGTGTTGTGTTGTTGGAGCGGTTGTCGGATGCGCGGCGTCATGGGCGTCGGGTGTTGGCGGTGGTGCGGGGTTCGGCGGTGAATCAGGATGG
>NZ_JAAATY010000069.1 GCF_013280595.1 Kibdelosporangium persicum | reverse complement strand
AACCCTGATCCACCGGTGAATGTGTTGGTGGTGGGTATGTCGTAGACGGGCAGGTGCCCTCTGAGCTGGGATGATTGTTCTTGTCTAGGGAACAAGCCATCACAGAAGAGGGCACCTGTTAAGTGAAAGCATCGCATACCCGTGGTGGGATTGACGCGAGGTTCGACCATCCGACGTTGGTGTCGCAGGCCGGGCTGGTGCCGGCGATGCGATTAGCGCAGGATGCGGGCCTGTCTGAGCTGGCCGATAGGCATGTCCGGCTGGGTGGCTCGATCGGCGCCAACGCCGGCGCGAAGATCGCGTCGATCGTGGCGGGCATGGTCTGTGGCGCGGACTCGATCGACGATCTGGACGTGATCCGCCATGGCGGGCTGCCGCTGCTGTTCGACGGTATCAGGGCACCGTCCACGCTGGGCAGCTTCCTGCGGTATTTCGGCATCGGTCACCTGACCCAGTTGCAGCACGTGGCTCACGGGGTGCTGGTCAGGCTGGCCGCCCAGACCCCGCTGCTGCCCGGCGTCGATCAGCTGGCCTTTGTGGACATGGATTCCAAAACCCAGCAGGTGCACAGCAAGAAACAAGGTGCCGCGTACGGGCACAAGAACCTGTTCGGCCTGGACTACCAACTCATCACGCTGGGCACCCCGCTGGCCGCTCCGGTGATCCTCGACAGCCGGCTACGCGGCGGCAACGCCCACTCCGCCCGCAACGCCGCCAGCCTGCTGCGCCGCTCGCTGACCACCGCCCGAGCCTGCGGCGCGACCGGCCCCATCCTGGTACGCATGGACTCGGCGTTCTTCAACGGCGAGGTCATCACCGAGGTGATCACGGCCGGCGCATGGTTTTCCATCACCGCACGCCACAGCGGCAACGTCACCGCCGCCATCCACGACATCCCCGAACCACACTGGCAACCGGTCACCTTCGCCACCCCCATCCGCGACCAGGACACCGGGCAGCTGATCACCCACGCCGAGATCGCCGAGACCAGCCTGACCGTTCTCACCAACATCACCCGGCACCCCACCGGACCAGCCACCCTCCGGCTGATCGTGCGCCGCGTGCCCATCACCACCCCGCACACCGACCAACAACCACTATTCCCCGCTTACCGCTACCACGCCATCCTCACCAACTCCCCACTCGAAAAGACCCAAGCCGAGGCCTGCCACCGCCAACGAGCCGGCAGCATCGAACACGTCCTGGGCCAACTCGCCACCAGCACCCTGACCCACTTCCCGTCACACGCCTTCATCGCCAACGCCGCCTGGCTGATCCTGGCCACCATCACCCACAACCTCCTGCGCGCCACCGGCTGCCTGGCCACCGGACGCTTCGCCCGCGCCCACACCACCACCCTGCGCCGCACCCTGATCACCGTGGCCGCCCAACTCACCCGCCAAGCACGCCGCACCACCCTGCGCCTGCCCACCCACTGGCCCCACCGCAACGCCTGGCTACTGCTGTTCGACCGGGCACACTCCCCACCCCCACTCCAGCATTGACCACCCACCAAGGCACCCCGCCCCAACAACTCACAGTGGAAAAGCTGGGCAGACCAGCGGCTCCCGCACGCCCACGACAGAAACCACCGGCCCACCAACACAACCACCCACGACCAAGATCACCAACAAAACCCATCGGTGGATCTGGGTTCTAACCCCGATAAACACTCACGAGGGGTAACCGGGCGCTGAGGCCCTGTCGGTCCATTTTCAGATCGTGAGTTGCCGCCGCATCCCGGCGGAGTCGTGCAAATTGGTCATCTGGACGAAGCGGCCGTCCTTGACCTTGTAGATGGCGTACTCGACGATCTTGAACGACGCACCGGACGGCGGTACACCGAGCCAGTCCTTGGCGGGTGTGCCGGTGTTGATCGCACGGACAGCGATCCCGTCGCGGTCGAACAGCAGCTCATCGATCTCCCAGTGGATGTCGGGAACGGCGTCGACGATCCCCTTCGATGGGCAGGCCGCGGGAGTTCGACGCCGACGTGGCGCTCGACAAGGCGATGCTCACCTTCTGGCAGCTCGGCTACGAAGGAGCGGGCATCACCGAGCTGACCCAGGCGATGGGGATCTCACGCAAGAGCCTGTACGCGGCCTTCGGAAACAAGGAGCAACTGTTCCGCAGCGCGTTGCAGCGTTACTCGGAAGGCCCCGGTGGCTACATCGCCGACGCGTTGCGAGCATCCACCGCCCGGGACGTCGCTGAGCAGTTCCTCCAGGGCTCAGTCGAAGCCAGCACCCGCCCCGGGTGCCCGCCCGGCTGCCTCGGCGTGCAGGGTGCGCTGGCCGCAGGCGACACCGGTCAGGTCGCGCGCGACATCCTGGCCGAGTGGCGCGGCCGAGGCCAACGGCAGTTATGCGACCGGTTCCAGCGAGCCATCGACGACGGCGACCTTCCGGCCGGTGCGGATCCAGACCTGATTGCCCGCTACGTCATGACCGTCGCCAACGGGATCGCCGTCCAGGCGGCCGGCGGTGCGTCGCGCGAACAACTCCGGCTTGTGGCTGACGCCGCGCTGCTGCACTGGCCACCGGCGCTCCTGCGGTGATGCTCAACGAGCAAGCGGGATTCCTTGCCACGGTCCAGGTACGTGACGCGGTCACTCAGGCGAACCGGTGACCGCCAATACGACCACGTGTCGAGCGCTCATCCGATCGCCGTCACGGTCGTCATTGCGGCACCACCTTGCGGGCGTGCTCGGTTGCCTGGTGCGATCAGTTTCGACAAGCCGTGAGTGGGCCGGATGGCGGCCCACTCACGGCGGAGTGCCACTACTTCAGCAGGAACGCGCCGATGATCGTCTGGTTGACGGAGTTCCCCGAGGTGTCACTCGTTTTCGCCCTGACCGACACGGAGGTCGCCGTCGGCGGGTGGATGAGCAGGGTGAACGACCGGCCTGCGATGGTCAGAACGCGGGCGGATTGCCATGTGGTGCCGTTGTCGTAGGAGACGTCGACCTCCGGCGCCTTGGCGGTGCCGCCCGTGTAGTGGTCCACGGTCAGCGGGACGAAGGTGGGCACCGCGCGGGGGACGCGGTTCTGGTCGTCCACCGGTGGGGCGAAGCGGACCGCCATCAGTGGCAGGGCCGCGGGTTGGTCGCCGGGCACGGTGCTGGAGTGGAAGGTCCAGTCCACGGTGATCCGGCTGGACAGCGGAGTGTCGCGGACGGACTCCGTGTGCAGGTGGTAGACGCCCGGATCGGCCGGGACGGCGAACACACCGACGCCGGGAGTGGGCAGGGTGCTGGTGGGCATGCCGTCCCGGGACAGCGATGTGCTGCCGGTGCTGTCGGAGAATCCCTGGTGGTTCGGTTCCCTGTCAGCGTGGAGCGGCAGGGCGACGGTGACGTAGTCCCCCAACCGAGATGCCAGGGCGGCCGGGTTGCCCGGGTCGCGGGGCAGCGCCGGGCCGAACGCACCGAAGTTCCAGCGTTCGGTGGTGTGCCCCGGCTTGAACGTCCGTGAGACCACAGTAGACAGTGTCGACGCGCTGCGCGGCCGGTCGGGGCCGGAAGCTTGTTCGAACTGCCCGAGCCAGGGCACGTTCGGCGTGTAGAACTCGTCCAATGTGAACGGAAGCTGCCGGGTGATCATCCGCTCGCGCGTGCCGGTGGCGCCGGCACCGGTCGCCGCGTGCTCGGAACGGACTTTGGCGAGCTGTGTGTCACTGACCCGCTGAACGAGGTCGTCCGGCACGCGTCCGTCTGTCTCGTGGCGCAGGTTGTACAGGTAGGTGCTGGTGCTGAAGCCGCCTTTGCCGTCCGGCTCGGCCATCCGCGCCTCGGCGATATACCGGAACTGGCCGGGCGTGGTGGCGGAGGTCGCCGACGGGCGGACGAACACGTCAGTGAAATCACTGGTGTAGACCGAAGTGCTCACTATGGCCGACGCGGTCTTGCTTTCGAAACCGACGCTTCCGTCACCGCCCTTGGCGTTGGGCTTGTCGACGACGAACCCGGCCTGCTTGGCGGTGCGGGCATCGATGGTCATCCGGCCCGGCTTGTCGATCACATACTCGGGCTCGTCGGCAATGGCGAACTTCTTCGGTCCGGTGATGACCGAGTCGAGGACATAACGCCCCTTCGGCAGCCGGGCCACGACCGTCCCCGACGGGTCGAACAACTGGAAGGTCCCGGGGCGGTCGAGGCCGACCAGCCGCAGGCTGTGCTGCGAAGCCGGCCTGCCGTCGAAATCGAGCATTTCGAAGGTGTAGTCGTAACTTTCCACCTCGCGGTTCACCGCGATCGGCACTCGCAGGTCACCGGCGAGGATCGCGCCGCTGTAGCTGCCGTCCGGCCCGCCCACGCGTGTGTCCGTGGTGACGGTGACGTCCGCCTGACCGCCTGCGGGAACGGTGACCGTGGCCGGCGACAGGGTGAACATGCCCGCGGGGGCCGGGTTTCCGTCCGGGCCACGGATGTCGGTCCGCATGTCCAGCGTGACCGGCGTGGTTCCGGAGTTGCGGTAGGTCACCGTCCTGGTGATCGGAGTGTCGTCGTCGTGCGGCCACTGCACGGTGCCCTGGCTGAGGCTCGTCGGGGAGGAGTACACGTTCTGCGTGACGGCCTTGGCGACGTCGAGGCGTCCCGCGCCCTGCTCGAACACCGACAGCGCGGAACTGGGCCTGGCGCTGTTCATCAGGACGGACTTGAGCTGGTCGGCTTTCCAGTCCGGGTGCTGGCCCATCAGGATCGCCGCGGCTCCGGCGACGTGCGGGGTCGCCATCGAGGTGCCGGACAGCCGGACGTGCGTGTCGTCGACCGGTTTGCCCGCCGTGGCGTGCGCGGCTTTGGCCGCGGCGATGTCCACGCCGGGCGCGGTGATGTCCGGCTTGATGGCGCCGTCGCCCAGCCTGGGGCCGCGGCTGGAGAAGGATGCGAGCCGTTCGTCATGGTCGACCGCACCGACGGTGAGCGCGGCGTCGGCGGCGCCGGGTGCGCCCGGTGCCAGCGTGCCACGGTTGCCCGCGGCGACCACGAACAGCGCGCCGGTCTCGGCGGTGAGCCGGTTGACCGCCAGCGACATCGGATCCTTGCCGTCGGACGGGAAGATCGTGCCGAGGCTCATGTTGACCACGCGAGTGCCTTGCGTGACCGCCCACTCCATGCCCGCGATGACCGACGACTCCGTGCCGATGCCACTGTCAGCGAGGACTTTGCCGTTGAGCAGCTTGGTGTCCGGGGCCACACCGGGGTACTTCTGGTGCGCGCCGGTGATGATCGACGCGACGTGGGTGCCGTGCCCGCGTTGGTCGTCGGCGCCGGTCGCGCTGCCGGTGAAGTCCTGCGCACCCACGACCGCGTCGGCCAGATCCGGGTGCGTGGCGTCGATGCCGGTGTCCAGCACCGCCACAGTAGTGCCCTTACCGGTATGCCCGGCCTGCCACGCCTGCGGCGCGCCTACCTGCGGCACGCTTTTGTCGAGCGCGGCATGGACCGGACCGTCGAGCCAGATTCGTTGCGCGGAGGTCAACGGGCCGAACCCGGCCGCCTTGTTCATCCGGACGGCCGAGCCGCCGACACTCGGCAGGTCCCGGACCTTGCCGCGAGCCTGGGCCTCGCCGCCGCTCACGATGAGCGGGAGATCCTTGCGTGTCCTGTCGTCGTAGCCGGACTGCACGAGCTTCGTGACGTTGAACAGCCGGGGGTCGATCCGGTGGCTGTTCAGCAATGGCAGGGCGTCTTCCGGGATCACATGCAGGTCACCGGACTCGTCGCGCTGCTGGACGAACCGCAGCCGCTCCCGGCCGTCAGCGGGTTCGATCACGGCACCGCGCGGCCCGCCCAGGACGACCTTGTCCCCGGTGAGCAACGTGATCGCGGCCGGAGGACCACTCGCGGCGGCCGGCTGCGCCGCCGGGGCCGCGACCGCGGGCGACACCACCATCGTCCCGGCCAGCATTCCCGCGAGCAGGCTCGCTGTTGTTCTCAGAAGGCTCATGCCCGTAGGACCCGCGACCCGCGGCAGTGGTTGAGACCACCTGATCAGCTTCCGTTGCCAGTCACATCACCGCTGCTTGACCGCCCGGAGTGGCACATACCTGCCACCATTCCCGGTCAGCCGGGCTGTCGCCCACGACTACCTACGTCCTAATTGGACACTAGTGGTTCGCGTACTGCGGTTGGTTGAGCGTGGCAGGTGGACTACCGCACAGGTTTACCTCGTTGTCGTTCGCTGAGCTGACGACGACGCCGGATATGGCGAACTAACCTTGCTGACCGGAGACCAATGCAGGAGGAGCATGTACACGGCCGCCGCGCACCCTGCGCCGCGACATCGTCGCCGATCTCTCGGCGCAGGCGTTCAAGGCAGGCCCGAAACAGCTTGGCCGCTCGCTGCCGACCGACATGCCCTGCGGGATCGTGGCCGCTACCATTCCACGTCGCCCCGGGATCTAAGCCTGGTTTCGAGGGGTGACCAAGCCGGTTTCGTAGGCGATCACCACGGCTTGTGCCCGGCTGGTGAGGCCGAGCTTGGTCATGGCGCGATTCAGGTGCGTCTTGACCGTGGCCTCGCTGACGGTGAGGTCGCCGGCGATCTCGTTGTTGGTCCGGCCCGTTCCGACAAGCCGGAGGATCTCCATTTCGCGCGGTGTCAGTTGACTCAGGCTCGGGGCTTGCGGCGTCGGGATGCGGCGTGGCCGCCGGACGTACGCCTCGACAAGCCGCTGCGTGACGGACGGCGCGAACAGCATGTCGCCGTCGGCGATGGCCTGGATCGCGGAGATCACTTGACGCGGCTCGGTTTCCTTGAGCAGGAAGCCGGACGCCCCGGCGCGCAGTGCCGCGTAGACGTACTCGTCCAGGTCGAACGTGGTCAGGACGATGACGCGTGGCTGGGGGCCGGGTGCCTCGGCGAGGATGCGCTCGGTGGCCGTGATGCCGTCCATGCCGGGCATCTTGATGTCCATCAGGATCACGTCGGGACGAGTTTCAGCGGCGAGCGCGACGGCTTCGTGGCCGTCGGCCGCCTCGCCGACAACCTCCAAGCCGGGCGCGGCGCGCATCAACGCGGCCAGACCGGCACGGATCAATATCTCGTCATCGACAACCAGAACTGAGGTCGTGGTAGATCCACTCATCGCCGTCACTTATATCGCTGATGCCTGGTCAGCGTCCTGGTCATCCAGGCCGATGGGCAGCGTGAGTTCGACCACGAACCCACCGTCGGCCTGTTGACCTGCGGAAAGAATCCCACTGTACAACGCTGCCCGCTCCCGCATGTTCTTCAGGCCATGGCCGGTACCTGAGCCGTCGCCGGACGGTGTCCCCCGCTCGTTGGTGATTCGCACCGTGAGCCGGTCGGCCTCGCGGCGCACCTGCACGTTCGTGGCGGCCAGCCCGGCGTGCTTGATGACGTTGGTGAGCGCCTCCTGAACGACCCGGTACGCACACAACTGCAGCCCTGACGGCAACTGCTCGATGTCAGCGGGGTTCATGTCGAGAGTGACCGGCAGGCCTGTCGCGTGCATCCGGCTGGCCAACTCCGGCAGGTGCGCCAGGCTCAAAGCCGTATCACCGGGATCGTCGTCAGTACGCAGCAACATCAGCAACCGGCGCATCTCCCCCAGCGCCTCACGGCTGGTGGCGGCAATGGTGTTCACTGCGGCACGCGCGGTGGGCGGGTCGTCGTCGAAGACGTATCCGGCCAAACCGGTCTGTACGGCGATCACCGACATGTGATGCGCGACGACGTCGTGCAGTTCCCGTGCGATGCGAACTCGTTCCTCAGTCACCGCCCGCTCGGTTCGCAGCTCCTGTTCGATCCGTAACTGCTCAGTCAGCACGGCGAGTTGCCGGTTGCGCAGGTCCAGTTCACGTCCGACATTGCCCATCATCCACGCTGTCAACGGAATCACGACGGCTTCGGCGACAGCGATGTACCAGGCGAGGTTCGACACCAACGCCGCCCAGAGCAACACCGGCACGACCGTCACGGTGCACAGCGCGGTGATCCGGGGCGGACGCAGCGAAGCCACCGTGTAAAGAAGGAGGACCGGCCCCCAGAAGTTCAACGCGACCTGGTTGTGGTCGAACGCCAGGAAGACGACCAACGCCGAATTGCTCACCGCCAGCACGAGTACCGGCGCTCGCCTGCGCACCGCGAACGGCAGGAAGATCAAGGCGGTGAGCCCGTAGGCCACCGGGTCGGTTCCCCAGCTTTGCGGCGAGTACTGCCTGCCGACCAGCCATGCGATCGCGACCATCGCGACGGCGATCGCGACATCCACACCCGGGATGGCCGCCCTCCCACCACCGCGCATGGCGCACAGCATAGGTGGGCGGAGAACGGCCTGGAAACGTGACGAATCCCGCGCGGTGTACTGCCCAGGTTTACCCCGGGCCGGGGATACCGCGGAAGTTGTTGGTGATCTTCCACCCCTGGGGCGACGACCAACGCACCCCGTGCTCCTAGGCTCGCCCGCCACAGGTGAGCAGGAGTCCGATCGGGTGAAGGTGGTGTCGTGACGGCGAGCGCTGTGGTTCCTCCGGTGGTCTACGTGCCGTGTCAGTCGGCGAGCGAGGACGAACTGGTCGTGGACCTGCGGACGACCGATGCCGGTGAGGTCGCGTTGTTGGTGTACACCGCGCTGGACCGGCTGGTCGACTGCTGCGGCCCGAACCAGCCATGGGCCGCGCTGCGGACCGAGACGCTGGCGAAGGTCCGGGAGGCGACCAACTTCAACGTGGTCATGGTCGACGTGGTCGTCCCCGAGCACGAGCGCCGGACGGGGGTGTGACGCCGTGCCGGACGGGTACAAACTCGACCCCGCGACCCTGGAGCAGGTCACCGGTGCGCTGCGCAAGGCCGGGACCTCGCTGGAGGACATGGACGGCGGTCCGGGCAGGCCGGACGCCGGTGAGCTCAGCGACGTCATCGGCGCGATGATGACCAAGCTCGTCGACGACACCCTGGAACTGGCCGCCGGGCTCAACGCCGCCGGTGACCAGGTGAACAACGCCAGAAACATCTATCTCGTCACGGAGAACAACCATCGCCGGACCTTCGACTCGCAGTGACGACCACGGCGGTTGACGGACCGATACCGAAGGCGAGAAGACGGGCATCATGACCATCGACACCGAGATCAAGGGCAACCCGGAGAGTGTTCGCGCCGTCGCCCGCTGGCTGGACGGCACGGTCGGCGAGGGTGTGCACAACAGCGTCACCCAGCTCTACCAGGCCAGGACGAACACCGAGACGGACTGGACCGGGCCTGCGGGTGAGCAGTTCCGCGGCCGGATGAACAGCGGCGGGAAGCAGGCCGACGAGATCAGCACGGATGCCAAGAAGGGCGCGGAGTTCTGCCAGCGGTGGGCGGGGGACATGTCCACCGCCCAACGGCGCATGGAACAGCTCCGCGAGTCGGCCGCCAAGGCCGGACTGACCGTCAGCGGGAACAAGATCCTGCACCCGGGGCCCGCACCGGCCAAGCCGGGCAATCTGGCCCAGGACGCGACGTCGGCCCAGCAGGCGCAGCACGCCCAGGCCGTCCAGGCGCAGCAGGACTACGCGAAGAAAATCGCCGCGTACAACTCCGCCAAGACCGACGCCGAGCAGATCCGCAAGGACATGAGTTTCGGCCGGGACGTGGCCAAGAACGGGTGCGAGGAGATCGTCAAGAAGCCGCTCTTCCAGGCGGGCGCGCTGGCGGACGGGACCTTCGCGGCGGGGGCGTCGGCGGCGATGCAGAAACGCATGGCGCAGAAAGCCAGGATCAACAAGGGCCTGGCTGCCAAGCTGGGACAGCCCGGCCAGGTGTCCCGCGGTATTCAGGGCAGTGACGTCAACCGCAACCTGCGGAACATCGCGGCGGCGAACCGGACGGCGAACCGGGCCGCGACCACGGCGAAGTGGGCAGGCCGGATCGGCGGCAGGGTGCCCATCGCCGGCACGCTCATCGGTCTGGGCGCGATGGGGTACGACATCCACAACGGCAAGCCGGTGGGCAAGGCCGTCGTATCGACCGCGGCGGGCATCGCCGCCAGCGCCGGGGCGGGCGTGGCCGCGGGTGCGGCCGTGGGCAGCATCTTCCCGGGGGCGGGCACCGCGGCCGGTGCGGTCGTCGGCGGTGTGGTCGGCGTGGGCGTGGGACTGGCCACGAGCGCCGCCGTGGACGCCGCCTGGGACAAGATCTTCTGACCCCGTGTCGCTTCCGCCGGACTGGCGTGCCATGCGGCGCACCAGTCCGGCATTCAGTGCTCCGCACCTGCGGAACCGAACGGCTTGGCATTCCCGTTCACCGCAAGGGATGGCGCCGGAAATACCGCCGAAGTTGAGGGACGTGTACCGCAGAAGTTCACCCCGGCTGGTTTGTCCATAAAGGATCGCGAAATGTTGCGCGATTTCGTTCCGCGCCAACCGGTTCGTCCGGTAGAACGGCACCATGCATCCTCAGCAGCCGTATCCCCCACACGGATACCAACAGCCGTACATGCCACCGCCACCACCCCGGCGCAAAACCGGTCTGATCGTGGCCATCGTGGCCGGTTGCCTGCTGCTGGTGGGAGCAGCCGTCGCGCTCGTGATCCTGTTGTCGGATGACGATTCCGAGGACTCTTCAGGCAGTGCGACTGCTTCAGGCAGCAGCTCAGGCAAGGCGCCGGGATCGTCTGCCACCACCAAGGCTGTGCAGGCGCCGCCACGTGCGTGCGACCTGCTGTCACAGGCCGAGCTGACCGCGATCCTCCCCGGAGGGGTCAAGGAACCGTTCAGCGCCGGGCCCGAGACCGTCGGCGAAGGAATGATCGGGACACGATGCAGCTGGACGAACGTCACGTCGGTGAACGGCCAGCGGTTCCCGTCAGTGATGGTGCAGCTGAACGTGACCGCGGCCGCCACCGAGGACGTTGCCCGGACAGCACTCCGGACTTCCGGCGTGGTGTGCGACGCCCCCAGAGGCGCGCAAGCACAGCTGACCGGCACCGACGAAGCATGCCTGGAGCACAGCTCAATCGACGTGAAAACCCAATCCCCGGTGGGAAACGCCGCGGTCGTCGCTCGACGCGGGACCCTCGTGGTCACGTTCCGGTACAGCAACACAGGAATGCCCATCGAGGGCATCGACCAGATAGCCAAAGCCGGCGCCGCGTCAGTCATGGAAAAGGCCGCCCAGTCACGCTAACTTGCCTGGGAAAACGCCAAACCACCCCTCGTGAGTGTTTATCCGTGTTCTAACCCAGATCCACCGATGGGTTTTGTTGGTGATCTTGGTCGTGGGTGGTTGTGTTGGTGGGCCGGTGGTTTCTGTCGTGGGCGTGCGGGAGCCGCTGGTCTGCCCAGCTTTTCCACTGTGAGTTGTTGGGGCGGGGGTGCC
>NZ_JAAATY010000068.1 GCF_013280595.1 Kibdelosporangium persicum | reverse complement strand
CCGAGCTTCGGGTTGGCCAGGCACCACATGATCGGCATCCCGTCGCCCGTGCAGACCAGGTAGAGCTTCAGGCCCCAGTAGAACCGGGAATGCGCGGCGCAGTAGCCGTAGTTCGCCCAGCCGGCCAGGTCCGAGCGTTTCACCGTCTCGCGCGACATGCCGCACGGGACAGGGGTGGCGTCGGCGATCCACACATCGTCGAACCAGGACGGGCAGCACGCCGCCAGGACAAGAATCGCTGTGCACAGCAACGGATGGACGTTCTTGAGCCGCTTGTGGTAGCCGGACTGCTGCGGCAGGTACGGGAACATGACCTGCCACTCGGCGCTGGAGCGGATATGCCGGATCCAGCGCCGCTCGCTGGGGTACCGCAGCAGTACCTGAGCCACGGCCAGGGTGATCAGCTCGCTGTCGGACAGCAACGGCCGACGGCCGCGTCCGGTGCGGGGTGGTACCACGTGATCGTTGACCAGCACGTAGAGTGCGGTCAGGAGGGTGTTCAGTTCTTTCGTCACACATTGATCTTGAACACCCTCCTCTCATGTCCGCGTCCCGGCCTCACTTCACGTGATCTTCACGGAATCAGTCATCTAGGGGGAGAGGCTCCTACCCGCTCATCCTGAAAGACCTCCACGTGCCCGACGCCGCCGTCGGCGAGCGCTCAGATGTGTTCGCCCACCCCGATCTGACAACCTTCTGCCGCCTCGACGACCTTGAGCTCGTCGCCCTATGACTTGGCTCAAGATCGCTGATCTTGGGTAGGGTGCTGGCTGTTGAGCTGCGGTTTCGTCGTGTGAACGGCGAAAATCTGCGCACTGAGCGGCCGGTTCTAGGGGTCTGCCCATCGCTTCCCGGTTGCGGCTTCAGCGACAAGCCGGCCGCGCCGGGGTGGGGGATCGAGCGGATATCCGACGCGTGGTGCGAGCTGATGGCCCGCTCGGCTACCGGCGGTTCGGCGCCCAGGGCAGCGACTGGGGCACCAGCATCGCCACGAGCATCGGTCAACGGCAACCCGATCGGGTCGCCGGCATCCATCTCATGCCGCCGCTCGCACCGCCCGATCCGGCCACGTTGGACGACCTCACCGGTGCCGAGCGGGCGGCGCTCGCGACACTGCGGGAGGCGGACGAATGGGGCTCCGGATACTCGGCGCAGCAGTCGACCCGGCCGCAGACGGTCGGCTACGGGCTGGTCGACTCGCCGGCCGCCCTCTGCGCCTGGATCGTCGAGAAGTTCTGGTCGTGGACCGACTCCGGTGGCGACCTGCATCGGGTTATTACCCGGGATGAGCTGCTCGACAACCTGATGCTCTACTGGCTGCCCGGCACCGGTGCCTCATCCGCCCGGCTGTACTGGGAAAGCCTCCGGCAGGTCAACGAATGGATCTCCGGGTCGGCCGGCGCGCCGGTGACCGTACCCACCGGCTGTTCGGTCTTCCCCAAGGAGCTGCAGCGCCCGTCTCGGCGGTGGGCGGAGCGCCGGTTCCCGAACATCCGGTACTGGAACGAGCCCGGCAAGGGCGGCCACTTCGCGGCGTTCGAGCAGCCGGCGTTGTTCGTCGACGAGGTCCGGTCATTCTTCCGGCTGGTCCGCTGATGGTCACCCGTACTCGGTAAGCGGCTGGCTAAAGATCAACAAGTGCCCATCGGGTGTCCGTACGTTGAAGTCGCGCATCCCGTAGGGCCGGTCAGCCAGTGGCTCGACGATGTCGGCGCCGCGGGCGCGCAGCTCGTCGTGGCAGGAATCGACGTCGTCGACGACAACCGTCACCCTGGCCGGGCCGACGCTGCTTTCGGCGTACAGGTGGAACTCGGCGGTGTCGCGGATCACGGCCGCGTAGCTAGGTGGGGTCTCCCAGGTGAATATGGTGTCGAATCCGAGCGCGTCCGTGAAGTACGACCGCGCTGCCTGCACATCTCGGCACGGCAGCACGGGAACCGCCACCCGCATGACCATTCCGTCACCTTACCTGACTTTGGCTCAAGATCGCTGATCTTGGGTAGGGTGCTGGCTGTTGAGCTGCGGTTTCGTCGTGTGAACGGCGAAAATCTGCGCACTAAGCGGCCGGTTCTAGGCTGTCTCTCGTGGCGTATGTGCGCACGGTGAAGACGGCGTCGGGGGCCAGGGCGGTGCAGATCGTGCACTCCTCGCGTCGCGGGTCGCGGGACATCGAGCACATCGGCTCGGCGCATGACGATGCGGCGTTGGAGGCGCTCAAGGCGGTGGCGAGGCAGCGTCTGGCTGTGGGGCAGCCCGAGCTCGACTTTGGCCCGGACTTCGCGGCGTTGCAGGCCGGCAGTGGTGCTGGTGGTGGGCCGCTTGCGATCACGTCGTCGCGGATGGGGTACCTGTGGGACGCGCTCGGCCACGCCTACCAGCTGTTGGGGTTCGAGGAGGCCGCTGGTGGTGACGAGGTGTTCCGATTACTGGTGCTGGCACGGATCGTCGAGCCGACCAGCAAGCTGGACAGTCTGCGGGTGGTCGAGGAGGCAGGTTTCGACCCGCCGGCGTACGCGACCCTCAAGCGGCGTCTGCCCGCGTTCGCGAAAGAGTCCTGGCGGCAGAAGTTGGCCGCGGCGTGCGCCCGCACCGCTGATCTGGGGCCGGCGTCACTGGTTCTCTACGATGTGTCCACCTTGTACTTCGAGACCGATGCCGGGGACGGGTTCCGTGAGCCCGGGTTCTCCAAAGAACGCCGCCTGGAGCCGCAGATCACGATCGGGCTGCTCACCGACGCAAGCGGGTTTCCGTTGATGGTTAACGCGTTCGAGGGCAACCGGGGCGAGACCACTACGATGCTGCCGACCATCCGTGCGTTCATGGATGCCCACCAGCTGGCTGATGTCACGGTCGTGGCCGACGCTGGCATGATCTCTGCGGCCAACCAACAGGCCATCGAGGCCGCGGGGTTGTCGTTCATCCTCGGCGCGCGGATACCCGACGTGCCGTACGTGGTCCAGGCGTGGCGCCACGAGCACCCGGATGAGCAGATCCCCGACGGGCACATCTTCACCCAGCCCTGGCCTGCCGGCCCCAAGGACCAGCGCCGCGACCAGATCATCTACTACCAGTACCGGGCGGACCGGGCTCGGCGCACCCTGCACGGCATCGACGAACAGGTCGCCAAGGCCGAGCAGGCCGTCGCCGGCAAGACCGCGGTCAAACGCAACCGGTTCATCCAGCTCACCGGCGCCACCAAGAGTGTCAACCGGACCCTGGAAGCCAAGGCACGCGCCCTTGCCGGCCTCAAAGGCTACGTCACCAACCTCCCGGACGTCACCGCCGAGTTCGTGATCGACGCCTACCACCGACTGCCACATCGAGAAGTCGTTCCGAATGTCTAAACACGACCTACGTGCGCGGCCGATCTACCACCACAAGCGCGAGTCGATCGACGCGCACCTGACGGTCGTGTTCGCCGCCCTGGCCGTCAGCAGGTGGATCGAGCAGACCACCGGCTGGTCGATCAAGAAGTTCGTGCGCACCACCCGCCGCTACCGCACCATCAACATCCAGGCCGGCGAGCACACCCTCACCGCCGTCGACCCGCTACCCGACGACCTCCGCGATGCCCTCACCCGCATCCACGACCGCGGTGCGCACTAATTTGAGCCAAGTCAGGTGACAACCTTCTGCCGCCTCGACGACCTTGGGCTCGTCGCCACCGGCCAGCGCTTCGAACCCGGGCGCGCGGGCCTCGCGTGCCCGGGTCACCGAACCCGACCGTTGGTGCAAAACGATCTGCTGGTTCGTATCGGACCTGGCCGGTGATCCTTGCCCGTGGGGGCCGGCCAAATCGTGACGGTCGGAACGGTGGAAAGCCGGGTCGGCGCCCTCATTCAGCGAGGGATGAGGATGGCGACCCGGCTTGGCGTGGACCTGCGTCTCGCGATCAGCGTTGCAGTGTCAGCAGTCCCGGCCGGTAGGGCAGGAGGCCGTACTCGCCGCCGGACCTGGGGTCACGTCCCTGGTAGAGGAGCTGCAGGTTGCAGGGATCGATGGTCTTGGTCTGGTCGGGGTTGCTGCGGATCAGGTCGCCGTGGCTGATGTCGTTGGTCCAGGTGGCGCCGCTGTTGGCCTTGCCGGCGAAGGGGTTGCTCTCGGTGGCGGCCTGCGGTGTCCACGAACCGCTCAGGCTGTTGGACGTGAACGAGCGGAAGTAGCGCCCGTTGCTCCCGATCGCCTCGACGATCATCAGGTACTGGTTCTGGCCCTGGACCTTGTAGACCTCGACCGCTTCGAACAGGTTGTTCGTCGTGTCGCTCATGATCGTCGTGTAGGACGAGCCGAAGCTGCCCGGGAAGTTCCCGAGGGGCATGCTGGCGCGGTAGATCTTGCCGTTGTCACCGGCGAAGAACAGGTACATGTTCGTGCCGTCGGCGATGAGTGTCTGGTCGATGGGTCCGGTGCCGGAGCCGGAGATGCTCCCGGTGAAGAGCGTCTGCGGCGCCGACCACCCGTTCGGGTTGGTGGGGTCGCTCGACGTCTTGTAGCTGAACGCGGGCCCACCCCACTGGTAGGCGAGTACCCAGATGTTCTTCGGGGCGAAGTAGAGCAGTGTGGGTGCGACGGTGCCGGAGTTCATCCCGTTCTGGCTGGCCGAGGCCATGTCGGACCAGTTCGTGAAGGTGCTGAAGTTCATCGAGCCCCAGGTCGTTCCCCTGTCGTGCGTCGTCGCGTAGACCAGGTGCTTGCCGTTGTAGGGGACGTAAGTGAAGTCCTTGAGTGAGACCCAGCCCGACTTCGGTTGCGCCAGCGGTCCCGTCGATGTCCAGCGGTACGTCGACGGAAGCGAGCACGTGCCGGGCGGGGTGTCGTCCACGCGGATGAGTTGCCATTGCTGGTTGGACCCGTTCCAGTCGCTGTACTGGACGACGGCTGCTCCGTCTGCGGTCGACGCACCTGTCACCTCTACGGCTTTGCCGCTGTTGCGGTTGATCAGCCTGATGTAGCCGCTGTCGGAGTCGGCGAGGCGGAATTGCTGGTTGGTTCCGTTGAGGTCTGTCCACTGCAGGACTTTCCCGCCGTCAGCGGTTGACCAGTTGTCGATGTCGAGGACCTTGCCGGAGTTCTTCGACTTCAGCCGGTAGTAGCCGCCGCCGGAGTCCACGAACTGCCACTGCTGGTTGGCTCCGTCGTGGCGAGACCACTGGTGGATCACCGCGCCGTCGGCGGTGGAAACGCCGGAAACGTCTAACGCTTTGCCGCTGTTGCGGTTGATCAGCACATACCACGCACTCGTATCGACGGTCGCCGCCGACGCCACTCCGGTGTTGAGCGCGACCGCCGCAGCGGCCGCGAGGGCCGTCGCAAGCAGGGTGCTCAGCGCGCGCCCCCAACGGCCGCGACCCGTGCGGTGGGGTGCCGCCCGGGGTGGCACGGTCGGCGGGGCTTGGCCCATCGAACTCATGGTGATTCTCCTTCAGTGTCAGGGCCGCACGAGGCCCGAGGTGCATGACAGGTGGCCCGAGCCCCGCGCTCCCGGGTTGGTCGCGACGGCAGCGGGGCTCTGATCAGCAGGGTGCGTTGCTCTGGTCGAGTGAGGTGGGCGTGCGGTCGTACCGCCTGCCTGATGTCGTGTTAGCGCTAACATTTTGTGGCTGCAAAAAGTATTCGCGTCAAACAGAGCATGGGGAACGGTGGCCGTCGCCGCTTGGTGCGGTTGCCAGATCGCTCACGAACCTTGAAGAGGCAACTGCCCGGCCGATACGTGCGCATCCGCGAATTCGGCTACGCGGCTGAATGCGCGGAAAGTGACCACCGACGACCGAAGTGAATTGCGCCCGCTCGCACATATGTGTGATCAACGAATCGCAGGTCGTGGCGGTAGCGGGTGGCTAGGCAGGGACATCTGCTCACCCTGGATGCCTCACCTCCACAACGTCACCACTGACGCTCAAACTTTCGGACTGCACACCTCAAGTTTCGAACCAATGTAGCCAGTCCTGTCGCCCCAGTCAACGGGGAATCGCCAGGACCGCGTCCAGGGTCAACTGCCGACATGCGTGCCGACCTGCGTTGTTGTCGAAGGGCATGTGGCATGGGCATCACTGACTCGGTCGCACCCTGCCGCCTCGAATCGTCGACCGTGACGCGCGAAGGTGGCCCATCGATCGAAATGACAAGGCTTCTGGTCGAAACTTTCGACGACCCTCCGTGCAGCCGCGGCACCCGCCGACGAGCTGCCGCCTGCGGACTGCTTTCAGCGTCCCCTGACATCCAGCGGGCGTGCCAGGATGGCCCCATATGGCAGGCATAGGGGAGCGAACCGTGCGGGTGGTCGTGGCGGACGATCAGGCTGTGGTGCGTGCCGGGCTGCGTACTGTGCTTGGTGCCGCGCCTGACATCGACGTTGTCGGGGAAGCTGGGGACGGCGCCCGCGCTGCGGAGTTAGCAGAGCAGTTACGCCCGGACGTCGTGCTGATGGACGTCCGGATGCCTGGTACGGATGGCATTGAGGGCACTCGGCTGATTCGCGCACTCGGCGACCCGGCGGTCCGGGTGCTCGTGGTCACCACGTTCGACCTGGACCGGCACGTCTATGACGCGTTGCGGGCAGGGGCGTCCGGGTTCGTGCTCAAAGATGTCGAGCCGGAGGACCTGCAGGTGGCCGTCCGCACGGTGCACGCAGGGCACGCGTTGTTCGCGCCGTCGGTGACCCGGCGGCTGGTCGGGTCGTTCGTGCCGGCTGCTCCGGAACCGGATGCCGGGCCGGTCGGCACGCTCACCGGGCGGGAGCGCGAAGTTCTCGGCCTGGTGTCGACCGGGATGTCGAACGCGGAGATCGCCGACTGGCTCGTCCTGAGTGAGACGACCGTGAAGACACACGTCTCGCGACTGCTGGCCAAGCTGGACCTGCGTGACCGCGTCCAGCTGGTGATCTTCGCCTACGAGAACGGCCTGCTGGGCGACAGTGGTTGAGCTGCCAGGGTCGCGGGCCGTGGACGTGGCTCTGGCCGCGTTGGTGCTGCTGCTCGGGTTGACCGAAGTGGTCACGGCGATCGACCCGGTCGTGCCGGGGCTGCCGGGATTGCTCGACGGCCCGGCCGCGGTCATCGCAGGTGGACTGACCCTGACAGCGCAGGCCGGAACGGTGCTGTTGCGACGTCGGTGGCCGAGACGGGCATACGTGGCACTGGCGCCGATCGCGGTGGCACAGTGTGCCGCAATTGGTGCTCTTCCGGCATACACGTGGGGAGTGCTGGCGTTCTCCGTCGCGCGGGCTCCGGGCCGAGCGATCGGCTGGCTGGCAGGGCCTGTGCTGGTGGCGGTGGTCGCGGGGGTAGCGGTCATCCCGATGACGCCCGGCACCTTTTTGGTCCGTACCTGGACGGCCCTCGCGTTGGGACTCACCATCGCCGTGTTTGGGCTTATCGGTGCGCTCGCTGGTCGTTTCACGCGGTCGGCGACCGAGCGTGTGGAGAGTGAGCGGCGCGCACAAGACTGGTTGCGGAAGGCTGAGGCGCTGGTGATCGAGCGAGCGCGTATCGCCGAGGAGATCGGCAGCGGGGTACTCGCCGGGCTGCGCCGGCTGGTTCGGCATTGCGAGCGGCCGATGACCACGGACGCCGACCTGCGGCGGCTGAGCGCGGAGGCACGATCGGTGCTGGCCGCGATGCGCCGTGTTCTCGGTGTGCTGCGCGCGGATTCCGATGCGGGCCAACCGGAACCGGCGTCACCCGGCCGCCGGGGGCTGCCGATCCCGGACCGTCCTGGCATGATCGCGTTGGCCGCCATCGTGGCCGCGGCCCTCCTGCTGGCCACGATACCGGCCGCCCGGACCGACGTGCCGGTTGTCGACCAACTGCTGGTCCTGATCGATTTGCCGCTGAGCTCCCCGCTTGCGCTGCCGGTGGTGTCCGTACAGTTCGCCGCTGTCGCATGGTGGCGGACAGCACCGCTGCCGGCGCTGATGATCTGGGCAATCTTCGCGCTGTTCGCCGATTCGTTGGACGCCACGAATCTCGTGGCCACGGCCGGATGGCCGCTGCTGATCTGGGGTGCGGCGTCACACGCCAGGGCTGGCTGGTCCGCCGCGGTCGTCGCCGTGACCACGCCGATGGTGCTGAGCACGCAGATGATGCTGCTCGGACCGCCGTTTGGCGAGTCGGCAACCTCGCTAGTGATCCTGTCCTACGTCGTCGTCGTGCCACTATGGCTGGCCGGAATGCTGGTAAGGCGGCACCGGCTGCAGGTCGAGCGCGCTCGGCGAGAGTGTGCCGAGGCAGGGGAGCGTGAGATCGTCGCCCAGGAACGGCTGCGGGTGGCCCGGGAACTGCACGATGTCGTCGCCCATCACGTCTCGGCAGTCGCCGTGCAGGCAGGTGCCGCCCGGATGGCCCCAGATCCGGCCGGCCGCGCCGAGGCGCTGGCGCACATCGTCGACTCCGGCCGCCGGGTCGCGTGCACACTGCCTGATCTGACAGGCCTGACCCCGGATCCGCACGCCGTCACGCTGGACGACGACGGGCTGGAGCGTCTGCTCGCACCGGTCCGGGGCGCCGGACTGCCGGTCGACACCGAACTGGTCGGCAGCCCGGCTTCGGTTGTGGGGGAGGCGGAACTGTTCGCGCAACGGATTCTCACTGAGGCGCTGACCAACGTGCTGCGACATGCCGGTGCGAGCCCGACCCGGGTGTGGGTGAAACACGGCCCGGAGTCCGTGTCGGTGCAGGTCAGCGACAGCGGCCCGGTCCCAGGACACCGGCCGGGCGGCGGTACCGGGCTGGGGATCGTGGGAATGCGCGAGCGGGTGGCGTTGCTCGGCGGCAGCCTGCGGGCCGGTCCCGGCGACGGTCCAGGCTGGACAGTCCGCGCGGACCTGCCCCGCACGTCCGTCATCCCCGCGTAGGACCCAGGCACGGCGCCGATCTGGTCCTCGGCGACGACGCGAGCAGCCCCTTGACACCCTAGCGTGGTAGCCACCTCGTCGTTCCCGGGTTTCCACAGGGGAATTCGAAGAAGGGGAGTACATGAGAGGACGATGTTCCGCCATCGTGATCCCGGCCGTCGCCGGTGGCCTGCTCGCCGGATTGACCACGGCGTCAGCCGATCCTGCCGTGAACACCACGAACATTCCGGCCCGCTACACCGGGCAGGCTCTGGCTTGGCATCTCTGCGCCGACAACGAACTGCCGGCACCGCGGCCGCCGGGCACCGGGGAACTGGAGTGCGCCACATTCAGCACGCCCCGCGACTGGGACCGGCCGCACGAACGCAAGGACCTGACCATCGCGGTCAGCAGGCTCAAATCCACCGCCAGGACAACGGCTTCCGTGCTCACCAACCCTGGCGGTCCCGGCGGGGAAGGCCGTTCGCTCCCGGCGCTGTTCCAGGGCCAGACCAAGCTGCGCGAGCACCAGGAGGTCATCGGGATAGACCCGCGTGGCACGGGCAAGAGCACGAACATCTCCTGCGGTGGCGCCACTTTCAGCGATCGGGACCCGCGTGACCGCGATCCGCGCAACCTGGACGAGATCCTGGACACCCTGGCGGACTTCGCGAAGGCCTGTCAGCGGACGTCGGGTGACCTGGCCGGGCTGATCGACACCTACCAGACGATCAGGGACATGGACCTGCTGCGGGTGCTGCTCGGCCGGCACAAGGTCAACTATGTCGGCTACTCCGCGGGCGCCTGGCTGGGCGCGCACTATGCGCAGCAGTTCCCGCAGCGCACCGGCCGGTTCGTCCTCGACTCGAACGTCGATTTCACTGCCCCGTGGGAGAAGATGCGCGACTTGCAGCCCATGGGCTTCGAGCGCCGCTGGCGACAGGACTTCCTGCCCTGGATCGCGCGCTACGAGGCCAAATACCACTTCGGCGGCACCGCCGAGCAGGCCCGGCGGACCTACGAGAGCGTCCGGGCCTCGCTCAGCCGCGAACCGCTTGACATCGGCGGTGCGAGATTCGGCCCGATCGAACTGGACGGCACCGTGATGAGCATGTTGTATCACAAGGTGCTGTTTCCGGAAATGGCCGCCACTCTGTCGGAAGTCAAGAGGTTGGTCGAGACCGGCACGGCTGACGACCTCGGGGTGGTCAAGGCCGCGCTGTCCCGGGTGCGCGCTGAGGCCGAGGATTCGCTGGTGGCCGTGCTGACTGCCGTCACGTGCAACGACGGCCCGTGGTCCGGCGACCGCCGGTCGGTGATCCGCGAGTCGCAGGAGTTCCTCGACCGTGGCCTGACTCTGGACGCTTTCTGGATCGACCACCAGGCTTGTGTGTTCTGGAAGAACAAGAAGTTCCGTCCACTGCCCACAATGGACGGAAAGGGTGTCCCGCCGGTGCTGATGGTCCAGTCGGCGCACGACCCGGCCACGCCGATCGAAGGCGCGCGCGAGGCGCACGCCAGGTTCGAGAACTCCCGGATGCTGACCGTCACCGATGAGGGTGACCACGGCGTCTATTCCTTCGGCAACGCGAACGTGGACAAGATCGTGAACGCCTACCTGGTGGACGGCGTCGTCCCGCAGGACCAGAGCGTGCCCGGTATGCCATTGCCGGTCCCTGCTCAGTGATCACGCGGCCCGCCGGCTCTGGAACACCCAGAGCCGGCGGGCTTTCCTGCATGCGGCCGTGCTCAACGGGCCCACCATGGGAGCACAACTTCGGGGCGGTCGAAGGTTTTGTGTCGCGTGTGAAGGACGACTTGGGCTTCCCCGAGGCCGACGCGAGCCACTCGCCAACGGTTCTGCCAGTCCCAGTGGAGGTCCGCCGTGACCGAGGGACTGTGCGCCTTCGGTGTGCCGGACCTCCCACGAGGGGTCAGGCACGGGCCATCCGCTCCCGCAGGCTCCGCGGCCGCATGTCCGTCCATATCTGACCGATGTGGTCCAGGCACTCCTGCTTCGAGCCGGACGTCCCCTCAGCGGTCCACCCGGGCGGCAGGTCCCGGTCCGCCCACCAGATCGAGTACTGCTCCTCGTCGTTGCGCACGACGCGGTAGACGTCCTCGTCGGTCATGATGCCTCCTGTGTGATCGGCGCTCCGGGCTGTCCTGAGTGTGCTTGGCGCCAGAGGGCCGCACCCAGAGACGAAAGCGCACATCTCGGCCTGCGGCTCTTTCCCTGTTCCGCCGCCCGCGCAGCGCGCACGCTCTGGTCCACGGCAGTTCCCGCAGACGTCTTGCCGGCGTTAAGGAGCCCGACATGCCCGAGCGGCGCCACCTGATCTCGATCGACGACCTCACCGACGAAGACCTGCGCTGGATCGTGCGGCGCGGCACCGAGTTCTCGGCCGGTCAGGCCGAAGACGCCCGGTCACTGTCCGAGGCGATCGTCGGCGTGCTGTTCCGTAAGACGTCCACTCGTACCCGAACCGCGTTCTCGGCCGGTGCGCTGCGTCTGGGGGCCAAGCTGATCGCGTTCGGTCCCGGTGACCTGCAGGAGAACACCGGCGAATCTGTCGAGGACACCGCGGCGGTGCTGTCCGGCATGATCGACGTGCTGGTCGCTCGTACCGCCGGGCCCGAAGCGGAGTTGCGCGCGTATGCCGGCCAGCGCCGCATGTCCGTGATCAACGCGATGAGTGCGGCTGAGCACCCGACCCAGGCACTCACCGATCTCACCACGATCACCCGGCACTTCGGCCGAATCGAGGGAGTGCGGGTGCTGTACGTGGGCGAGGGAAACAACACCGCGTCCGCGCTGACGCTCGCGATGTCCCGCTACGCCGACACCGAGCTGTATCTGCGTACTCCGCCCGGGTACGGCGTCGAGCGGAGTTTCCTCGACCGGGCCGAGGTGTCCGCCAAACGCGGTGGCGCGATCGTCGAGCAGCGGCACGACATGGCCGACCTGCCACCGGTCGACGTTGTCTACACAACCCGTTGGCAGACCACGGGAACGACGAAACCGACGCCCGACTGGCGTGAGGTGTTCGCCCCGTTCCAGATCAACGAGGCCGTGATGAACGCGTGTGCGGGCGCGGTGTTCATGCACGACCTGCCGGCGCACCGGGGCGAGGAGGTCACCGCGGCGGTGCTCGACGGCCCCGCGAGCATCGCCTTCGCCCAGGCCGAGAACAAGTACCACAGCGCGCGGGCGGTCCTGGAGTGGTGTGCCAGCGGTCCTGTGGCTGAGTGAGGGGGCACGGAATGTCCGAGAACGTCATGCTGCCGACCGGGGGATGGCGGCTGTGGAATCAGTTCGCGTTGCGTGGGCCGGGTTTTCCGGTTGGTGGTGTGTTGGGGTTGGCGTCTGCTGGTTTGGCGGCGGCGGCTGATGGGTTTGGTGTGGGTTGTGGTTTGTCGGGTGTGGAGTGGGTGGGGTTTGAGGAGTTGTTTGGTGAGGTGGT
>NZ_JAAATY010000067.1 GCF_013280595.1 Kibdelosporangium persicum | reverse complement strand
GTGGCCGCACCACGCGCGCCGGCCGCGGCGCCGGTGGCGATGTTGGCGGCGTTACGGGCCGCGCCGGCGGCACCAGCCGCGATTGTCGCGGCGCCTCGGGCGTTGTTGGCTTCGGCCTGGGCTGCCGCGGCGTGCGGGCCGCCACGAGCCGCTGCGGCCATGGCGTCCATCGCGTGGGCACGGGCCTCGGCCGCGCGCTGATCGCGTTCAGCCTGGTAGGCCTTGTCACGGCTGGTGTTGGCGTTGCGTTCCTCGGTGCGGGCGTTGGTTTCTGCTTGCGCCGCAGCACCATCCGCTGCCTCGGCCTGGCCTCGGGCAGCCGCCGCGATGCCTGCCTGTGTCTCGGCTTCGCCCCGCATCGCGCGCGCGACCGCGGCTTGCTGCTCGGCCCGGCCCCGGGCTGCGGCGGCGGTGGCGCGCTCGCGTTCGGCGATGGCCCGCTGGGCCGCGGCGGTCGCGGCTTCGCGTTCGGCGATGATCCGCTGCTGCCGGGTCCGCTCAGCAGCCGCCCACGCCTCTGCCTCAGCCTGCTCAGCAGCCTGACGCGCGGCCTTCGTACGGGCTGCCGCGTCCTTGGCTGCTTCCATTTGCACGCGGGCGGCTTCGGCGAGGTCGGCTGCGGCGCGGGCGTGTGCTTCGGCGGTCTGGCGCCATTTCGTGGCTTGTTCGGCGTGCCGCTCGGCCCGTTCCTGGGCGTTGCGGGCCTGGTCGGTAAATGCCGCTGCGTCAACGGAGTGCGAGGCAGTCTCTACTGCGGAGATCGCGGCTTGGGCGGCTTGGGACATGCCGAAGGCCATCTGGGCCCATTGGGTGCCGTAGGGCAGGCCGGTTTCGACCAGGACCTCGGCCTGGACCTGGGCTTGGACGGCCGCGCGGCGGGCGTCGTCCGCGGCAGCGCGTGCGTTGTCCAGTTGCCGGGCGACCTCGGCCTTCACCCCGTTGAAGGCATCGACCGGGTGGTGGCCGCCCGCGGTGTTCGCGGCCAGGATCTGCTCGGCCTTGCGGGCTTCGTTGCCCGCCAGGATCAGCGCGTTGGACGAACGCTGCAACGCGCGGATGCCGTTGCCGTGCTCCACCACCAGGACCCGGCGTGCCTCGTTGGCCCGAGCGGACTTCTTGGCCAGCTCCGACAACGCCTCGGCCGCCTTCTGCCGGGCTTCCTCGTCGGCGAGGAACTTCTCCCGCGCCTCGGCGTCCTTCCTGGCCGCCTCCAGATACCCGGTGGCGAGGAACTGTTCGATGGCGGCGTCTCCGGCGTCCAACGCGGCCTGTGCGGCGCGTTTGACCTCAGGACCACCTGCACCGAGCACCATGGTCACCCGGGCGCGGTTCACCTCGGCGCGCTGCTGCGCGCTTTGCGTGACCGCGGCGTCCCGCTGTTCGGCGATTCTCCTGGTGAAAGCGAGGAAGTAGACACGATCGAGATCGGTGCCCGCGAGCACACGGTCCACTTCGGCCCGAAGGTAGGGGCCTCCGGTGCCGCGCAACGGCTCGATCGCGGCCCGGTTCTCGGCCGCTTCCCGCTCTTTGCGTTCGGCGGCTTTGCGTTCGGCTTCCCGTTTGCCGCCGTTGAGGAACGCCATGATCCCGGTTCGCCCGAGGTCGAGCGCTGCCTTGGCGGCGTCGCGGACTTCCACGTCCTCGGCGAGTTCGGCGTTGTCGGCCACCAGTTGACGGAATCGTGGGTCACCGGTGTCCGGGACACCGGTCGTGCCGTCCCATTCCTTGTACGGGTCGGGCGGCATCGGCCGCGCGGGCGGCGGATCCTCAGCAAGACCAGCCGTCACGGCCGGAGCCGCCTGCGCGGGATGCACCACACCCGCGAACACGGCGAACGTCAACGACGCCGCCACCGCTCTTCGAAGAAGTCTCATCTATGTCGATCCCCTTGGAATTCATAAGTGGGGCCCGGCACCCGCCAGAACGAGTGCCGGGCCCTGAAAACAGCGGATGGGTCAGAACGTGGTGTCCCAGGTCTTCTGGGCCTTCGGATCGTGGTAGATGTAGCCGTGCTGGAAGGTGCTGCGGCGCAGAATGCCCACCTGCTCCTCATCAGCGGTCGGATAACCCAGGTACGACTGCTCCGAGCCCAGGCTCTGCCAGTGGTCCCGGATAGCGCCGTAGATCAGATGCGCGCCGGTGAACCGACTCGCGTAGATCGACAACCCGCCTGTGAAGTGCGTGAAAGCGCCTGCGCCGTCGGGTGTCGCGGTGGTGTCCTGAACAGGCATCCGCCAGGTGTGCCCGCCCTCGGCCAGGTACTTGGTCAACGCCGCACCGGAGACGCTGCGCACACCAGTGTCTTGTCCCCAATAGGCCCGGGTGTTGTTGGCGAACTCGCGGTAACGGATGCCGTCGACAAGCACCTCAGCGGCCGTGGGATCGCCCGCGAAAGCCCGCCACCCGTCGTCGTTGAGCCAGCGCAGCATGATCTGCGTGGTGACAAGCGGGTCCGGGTCGACGACATTCCATGTGGCGTCTTCCTTGAAGACGTCCGGATAGTCCCACGCGAACTCGCCGCTGTCGTTGGCCAGCCACAGTTCCGTGTTGGCATGTCGCAGGTACCGGCCGGGCACGTTCTTGGCCTCCAACGACACCCCCGAACCGGCCAGGCCCGGCTTGGCGCACCAGGTCGCGTCCTGGTTGAACAGATCGCTGCCGTCGCTGGCCTGCAGCTTCACCCGATAGCTCTGGTGACGCAGGTAGCTGCCGACGTGCGTGGTGGACTCGAACGAGAAGCAGTTGGTGTCGGCCAGGCCCGTGACGACCTTCCAACTCGCCTCGCCCAAGGGCGCGTCGGCGACTGTGGTGCTCTGCGTGCCTGGGGTGATCCACGCGTCACCGCCGTCGGACCGCGCATACCAGCCCTTCGCGGCGGTCTGCGGTGTCGTGGCCATCAGCGACTGGTTCAACACGGTGTACTGCGTCTCGGACAGGAACTTCACCACGTCGGCATGCGTGCCTGCCAGTGCCGCGTTCGCCGCGGCGACCAGCCTCGGCCGAACCAGACTGGCCTCGGCCGTGGCCTTGATGTCCCGGACCTTCTTACGGTCGGCCTCTTCGAGGATGTCCCGCTCACGCTTGGCATCACGCGCATCAGCGGCTTTGAGACCCGTGTCGATGAACGCCTTCCAGTCCGCCGGGTTGCCACTTTGCAATGTGGCGATGGCGGCGTTGCGGACCTCGATGTGCCGCGGATCAGCCAACTCCGGTGTGGCCAGCAGTTGCCGGATGAAGTTGTCATCCGGCAGCGTCAGCCAGCCGTCCGGAGCCACGATTCCCAGCACGGCGGCGGCGTTCTTCTTGGCCTGCTTGGCCGCCAGGATCCGGGCGGCCTCCTCGCTTTCCTGCTTGGCCTTCTCGATCGCGTCGCGCTGGTCTTCCAGGTGCAGTGTGTAGATCGTGGTGGTGATGAACATCTTCCACGCGGCGGCGTCGCCGCCCCACGCGGTCGCGGCACCGTTCTTGACCTTCGGGCCGGTTGAGCGGCGCCATACCTGGTAGACGAAGTTCTGGTCGTTGCCGTCCAGCATCGCCGTATCCGCCGGGATCTCCGCGAACGCCGCCGCCTTCTGCCGATCCTCCCGCGCCCGGCGCGCCTCCTCCTGGCGGCGGGCGTACTCGATGTGGTCACGATCAACGAAATCATGAACACCGGCGCGGATGAACGCGGTCGCGTCCGGCGCGTCCGGCTTGTCCACCACGATCCGGAAAACCCGGTAGGCCTCGGCCTTGGTCAACGGGTACTTGTCCGGATTGATCCGGTCGTAGACCCGGAACACGAAGTTCTTGTCCGACAGCATCAGCCACTCTTCGGTGGCCTCGCCGACCTCGATCGCGCGGACCGCCCGGATCTTTTCGACCTCGGTCGAGACCGGCACCGCGGTTGCGGCCGGATCCGGGGCTTCCCGCGGGATCGCCGGCGCCATGGCGGTCGCCTCGGAGTTACGGGACGCAGCCACGGGCGGGACTTCCTGCGGTGGTGCGGCGTGCGCGGCCACCGGCGCGATCAGGCCGGTGACGATCGCGGCAGCCACCAACCCGCGTGCTATCCGTCTACTATGGACCGTCGTGCTTCGCATTCCTCCCCCTTTTCTTGTGCATGGCAAAGCAGCCGCCCGATACGGCGAATGCCCTCTAGGAAGATCAGAGTGTGTTCTTGACGCGATGTTCGCCGTCGATCGCCTGCTGCAGCAGAGCGTTCCAGTACGCCGCCTGCTGCGCCGCCGAGGCACGCTCCGCCAGCCACGCCGTCTCCGACGCCGTTGCCGGATCGATAATCGATGCCCAGTTCGGGCCCTGCGCGGCCTGCGCCGCCGCCAGCACCGCACGCCAGTTCTCCGCCTGGCGCACGGCGAACTGTTGTGCCTCCGACCAACCGGACCGTGCCGGCTGGGTCTGCGTCCCCACCTGCTGCCACGCCCGCGCCGCCGCGTCCTTGGCCTGCTGCTTGGCCTCCTGCGACGCCTCACGCGCGGCCTTTTCCGCCGCCTCGGCATCGGCGATCAACCGGGCGATCGTGGAGCGCCACGTCATGTTGTCGCTCGTGTGCCGCATCCGGAAGACCTCCAGATCCAGCCGCGAGCCCGTCGCCCAGCCGTAGGCGAAGAACTCCACCACGTCGCCATCGGTCGAGCCCTCACGGACCGCGTACGCCGCCGAGAGCCGGACCTGCTCACCCGGATCGTTCAGCGACAGCAACCGCACATAATCCCGATCCTTCTGGACAAGCGCCTGCTTCTGCGCACCCACCTCATCGCGATACACCCGGTCACGTGACCGTGCCACCTCATAGCCGGTACGCACGAACGTCTCACGCTCAACATCCGTCGCATTCGGGCCTAACAAGCGCTTCGCCGTGCTATGCACCTCGGGCGAGTATTCAGGCGTTGTCGTCTCATACACGCGACGGATGAAGTCCACGTTGCGCGCACGACGCTGCTGCGCACGCTCGACTGCTTGGTCGTAACCACCGCCCGGAGCCAAAAACGCCGCTACCGCCGCGTCCAGATCTTCACTGATCAAAGCCGACCACGCTGAGGTCCGAACCATGCTGTACGGATGATGACCGGCCAGATACCGCACCCAAACCCAGTCATGCGACGGCTGCTCCGCGTTCACCACCACGGACGGTCCCGCATACGCCGCAACAGGCACTACCGCGGAAAAAGACGCCACAACACAGGCAGCGGCCAGCAGGACACGTCTCACCCTCGAACCCCCTCGACACGTCAACAAAGCCCCCCGGCTCCGTCCCTGACGGACCGTAATTCACCAGACACTCGCCGCACAAGGAAAAATCACGCCATTACAAAAGTTCCGACAGACGGCGTAATCGCTTGCGGTGAAAGGGTCCGTCAAACGAGATGTGCACTCGACTGGACAATGTCGCGTGTGGACATTTTGACGGTCAGGCGGGCATGCGATGTCTCCGCGGTGGTCAGGATGTGAATGTGTTCAGACAGCGGATCATGTCGTTCGAGGGCGTGGGAAAGTGCCTTCGGTGTTCTTGTCCGGAGTGATCTCACTTCAGGTCGCGGGGTCTCATCAGATGCAGGGCCTGTCGGCTTGCTTCTGTGAGCGCTGGATAGACTGACGCGCCCTTGTGTGGGCATGCCTGCCAGACGGTGTTCTCGGGGAGAATCAGTGAATTCGGCGATCGGGTCGATGCGCTCAAGTCCAGTTGGTCCGGGCGTTGAGCGTCGAAGTGCGTGGTGGCTGCCTAGCAGGTCGTGGGCGCCGTCGCTGTTCGTGGCGGTGGTCGCTATGGTTGTCGTCGCGATCGCGAGGACTTCTTTGGTCGACGACGCGTACATCACCCTTAGTTATGCCCGCAATCTTGCGTTTGATGGGCATTGGGGTCTGGTTCCCACCGCGACCGCGAACACCGCGACCTCGGTGCTCTATGTATGGGTGCTCGCGGGGTTCACCGCGATTACTCGGCAACCTGTGCTGGCGATGGGAATCGTCTACGTGCTGTCCGCACTTGCCGTCGAGTACGGGTTGCGCCGGGTTGCGCGTAGGACCGGTCTGCCTGCATGGTTCGCGCTGCTGGCCGCGACGCTAATCGTTGTCAACCCGCTGCTGATTTCCTCGATCGGGCTGGAGACCGCCCTCGGTGCCGGGTTGATCGCGCTGCTTCTCGCGAGTGCGGTCGAAGATCGGCCGGTCGTGTTCGGGCTGCTCGGTGGTCTTCTCGTGCTGGCTCGGCCGGATCTGGCGATTGTCGCCCTCGTTGTGTTCCTCGTGTGCCACAACTGGCGTCGCCGCTGGTGGTGGGCGCCGGTGGCGGCGATCGGGATAACGTTTCCGTGGTATCTGTGGAGTTGGTTCGCTCTGGGGTCGGCGGTGCCGATCACCTTCTTCATCAAGACGGAGAATTCGACCTGGTCGGGTTTCGGGAACGTCTACGGTTTCCATAACGGTCTGGACCTGTACTTCCGTGTGTTCCCGACAGCGACGTCCTTGTCTGTCTTGCCCGCGGTGCTCGGCGTGCTGGCCGCGCTGATCTGGGTTGTGTTGCGCGTGTTCCGGCCTACTGACCGGGTCCGGCAATTGGATCGTGTCGCTCCGCTGGCGCTGGCCGGAGTGCTGCACTACGTGGCGTACTCGTTTCTCGGAGTTGCGCCGTACCACTGGTATTACGGTCCAAGCATCATCTGCACGACGATGTTCCTTGCTGCCGCGGTTGCCGCTGCCGCGACACCCGCGCAGCGGTCGACGGTGGCACTACGCCCGCGATCAGGACCGTTAGCGGTCGTCGTGCTGCTGGCTGTCGCCTGCCTCGGCTACTACGGTTCGCGCGAGCTCCCGTCGCGGTTCGCGCCGATCCAGACGAACTGGGCGGCACCTGAGCAGTATGCGCAGATCGGTTCCACAGTCCGTGCCATCGCGGGCGATCGAGTGGTCGCCTCGACCGGTGAAGTCGGCGCGCAGGCCTATTTCTGCGACTGCGCGATGGCGGACTTGTTCTCCAACCCGGCTGCTGTCGCCGGGCTGCTGCCGTCGGTGATGGCTAAATCGGGCCCGATCCGTCGCAAGCTGCTCGACGTGAACTTCCACCATTTCGACTGGGCCCCGCCGGGGATGAAACCCGAGCTGGTACTCCAGTTCCTGAAAACCCCACCGGCCAACGCCATCGCGGTGTGGATCGTCGACTCACCCTGGACCCCAGGCCCCGGTCCCGGCCCGAACTACATCGCGTTGGTCCCAACTCCCTGAACCGGAGTCACGAGCGCATTTGGTCGGACGTCAAGTGCGCCAGGGGCCGGTGTGGAAAGTCTCAAGAGGACTGTCTGCATTGCCTTGGAGTAGCGGATGTCTTTGGAGTTCTGGCTTTGCTGGTGGGTGTCTTGGGTCCTGTGCGTCGCCTGTGGGGGAGTGGGAGAGTTCGTTCTGCTAGTAGGTGCTTGAGGCGCGGTAACCTGACCTCAACCGACCTGTGCTGCGCAGGGAATTTCTGTTAGGCATCAGCTCCTTGGCGGCGGGACTCTGTCGCGGTCGGTGGGACTCAGTCGTTGGTCGACGGCCCTGGTCCAGTCGCGGCGTACCGGGCGGCGATGGTGCGGACGGCCTCGTCGACCACCTGAGCGACGCGTTCGGCGCTCACTTCCCAGCCTGGCACCAGGAGTGTCGGCCAGAAGACGTAGTTGGAGATCATGCCCAGGAACTGGGTGGCTGCGAGGTCCACGTCTTCGATCCGCACCGTTCCAGCCTGGTGCTCGGCTAGCAGGTAGCTGCGTACGGACTCGAAGTAGGGCATCTTTCCGTGCGAGAACTGCGCATTGGCGAGTTCGGGGAATCGCGGCAGCTCGGCGATGACGATCCTGAACAGGTCGGTCATCTGGGCACGGCCTAGCAGTTCGGCGTAGCGGCGACCGATGGTGCTGAGCCCGTCGACGATGTTGCCCGCCGGCGGGGGATCTTCTTCGTCAGCTGTCGACCAGGACTCGGTCACGATGGCGTCGAACAGGGCAGCTTTGCTCGGAAACTGCTTGAACAAGGTGGCCCGCGAAACGCCCGAGCGCTCTGCGATCCGCGCCAGTGACGTCCGGTCGTAGCCCAGCTCGAGAAACAGTGCGGTCGCGGCGGCCACGATCTGCGCGCGCTTCTCTTGGGCAACACGCTGGTGATACGTCGTCACGACCCTGCTCATAGGCTGAGCATACGAGGTGAGTGGCTTGACTCGCCATCTTTGCCGACCTAATGTCAGGGCAGTGGTGAGTCGCCCGGCTCACCATTGGCCGTCGTTCATCACTGATGATCCGGTCATTCCCCCACGTACCGAAGGAACATCTGATGCCCCGCTTCGACAACCAGACCGTGCTCGTGACCGGCGGGTCCGGCGGCCAGGGCTCGAGCCACGTGCGCGCCTTTCACGCGGAGGGAGCGAACGTGGTGATCGGCGACATCGACGCGCGACGCGGCGCCGCTCTCGCCGACGAACTCGGGACCCGCGCTCGCTTCGCCCACCTTGACGTCACCGACGAGAGCTCGTGGTCCGCCGCTGTGCTAGCCGCCGAGAGCGCCTTCGGCGCCCTGAACGTGCTCGTCAACAACGCTGGCGTCCAGAACCCGCCCGCGACAATCGAAAACACGGACCAGGCCACGTGGTCGCGCATCCTCGACATCAACCTCACAGGGACCTTCCTCGGCATCAAGGCCGCCGCCCCCGCTCTGCGCCGCGCAGCAGGGGGAGCCATCGTCAACATCGCCTCGACCATGGGCCTGGGCGGCACGGCTCACTACGCGCCGTACGTCGCCAGCAAGTGGGCCGTGCGAGGTCTCACCCAAACGGCAGCGCTCGAGCTCGGCCGCGACCACATCCGGGTGAACACCATCCACCCCGGCGTGATCGCGACCTCCTTCATCCACGAACCAGCAGCTGGCGCCACCGCGGCAATCGCCGACTTCTACTCACCCGAGCCGTTCGCCATCCCCCGGCTCGGAGAACCGGCCGACGTCACCCGGCTTCTGCTGTTCCTCACGTCATCGGACGCCTCGTTCATCACGGGGTCGGAGTACGTCATCGACGGTGGACTCCTCCTCGGCCCCGCCCTTCAGGCCGAGACCGCATGAGCACTCCAGACACGACCGGGTCGAACGACTCCGCACGGGACGCGTCTTTGTCCCACTTGCCCGATCGCATCCGACGAGCCATCGAGATCACCCCCGCCGCGGGCACCAGGGAACGGATCATCGACATCACGACGCTGGGGCGCCGCACCGGCCGGCCACGCCGCATCGAGATCTTTTTCTACCGAGCCGCGGGCGCCACTTACCTGTGTAGCGGCGCCCGCGGTGCCGCGACCGACTGGCATGCGAACCTTCTCGCCAATCCCGACTTCACCTTCCACCTCAAGAACGGCATCCGTGCGGATCTGCCCGCACGGGCCACGCCTGTCACCGACCCAGCTGAACGTCAGGCGGTGCTGGCGGAGATCGTGGCGGATCTCAATCAGCCCCACGACCCCGGCACCATCCGGCCGACTCGGCTCGAAGACTGGGCCGACAGCCGGTTGATGCGCATCAGCTTCCGCCATCAGCCGTGATCGCGGACCCCTCGACAGATGACCTACTCCCGGGGACTGGGGTGCAGTCGCGGCTAGCGTGTTTCAAAGCTGGGAGCTGGTGTGGTGCGGAGTGAGGCTGGTGTCGGCGTGTCGTTGATCAAATAGGCGAGGTCTCCGGTAGATCGGTCAACGACCAAGAAGACCTGAATACCGGAGACCTCGTTTGAGCACCCTAGCGGTGATGGGGCGGGCGGACCTGACCGACGCGCAGTGGGCGGTGCTGGAACCACTGCTGCCTGTGGGGAACAGGCCGGGTCGTCCGCCGAAGTGGACCAAACGGCAGCTGATCAACGGGATCCGTTGGCGGATCCGAGTGGGTGCGCCCTGGCGGGACGTCCCGCCGGGTTATGGGCCGTGGCAGACGGTGTACGGGTTGTTCCGGCGCTGGCAGCGGGCCGGTGTCTGGAAGCGGATTCTGGCCGGTCTGCAGGCCCGTGCGGATGCCGCTGGGTTGATCACCTGGGATGTGAGTGTGGACTCCACGACCAGCCGGGCGCATCAGCACGCGGCGGGTGCGCGTCAAAGGGGGATCTGCAGGTTGAGCCACCCGGTGGGATCGACACCGAACCAGCTGATCACGGGCTGGGGCGCTCGCGGGGTGGGTTCACCACGAAGACGCATCTGTCTGCCGAGCAGGGCCAGAAGCCGTTGTCGCTGGTGGTGACCGCCGGACAACGGGGCGACAGTCCACAGTTCACCGTGGTGCTGGAGGGGATTCGGGTCGCTCGGGTGGGTGGTGGTCGAGCACGGACCCGGCCGGATCGAGTGCTGGCGGACAAGGCTTACAGTTCTCGCGCTAACCGTGGCTACCTGCGGCGTCGTGGCATCGCGGCCACGATCCCGGTGCCGGCTGACCAGGCTGGTCATCGGCGGCGGCGCGGCCGTGCGGGTGGCCGACCTCCGTCGTTTGATCCGGAGGTCTACAAGCAGCGGCATGCGGTGGAGTGCTGCATCAACCGGCTCAAACGCAACCGGGCGGTGGCCACCCGCTACGACAAACTCGCCGTGCGCTTCGAAGCGGTACTGGTCATCGCCTCGATCAACGAATGGCTGCCCCGCTTATGAAACACGCGCTAACTTTTGGCATGCCGCATGCGGTTGGACGACCTCTGAACTGCGACTACGCCGAAGCGTGCGTCGCTTGCGGAGCGTAGAAGTCAACGCTGACAGCGTTACCGATATAGCGGTCTCCCTAAAGGGTGGGCAGGGTGGGCTAGCGCTGACCCGCTGCATGCGACAAGCTGTACCCGTCACTCCGCGGAGTGACGCGCGCTTGTCCGCACTCTCTTGTCTCCACCGCGGCTCCGCCTTGATGGCGCGGCTAGTCCGTCAGCACGGCGGACGTCGTGACACCGGTCGATGTGACCGGGGCGAGGAGACAGCATGAGTGATGATGAGCCGTCGGCCTGTAAGCCGGACGAACCGCCTGAGCGTGGCAATCGACCGGAGGCTGGTGACAACCGACGAGGCTCGGCTGAGTGGTGGGAAAACCTCCGTACCACTCTGCTAGTCCTGGAGGCTGGGTGTGTGCTCGTACAGCGAGACGCCCTCGCCACTGGGGCGAGGGCGATCGTTCTCATAGGAGACGTGGTCTTCCGTCGCTGACGGGCTAGACCACACGGGCGGGCCCAGTGTTCGCAGCGCTGGGTCCGTCTCCATGCAGCACTATGCAGCAACCCGCTTGTCAGATTCCCGTAGCTGTACCGGTTTGCCTCCATGATCTAGTCTGACACCAAGAGCGATCTTTCCTTGGGAGGACTTTGCCTGAGAGGCCGGCGGGGTCGATATCGCCCCAAGTTGCCCGAAGCAACTTGCGGGCAGCTTTGGCGCGACTTCGTGAGGCTGCCGGGACACCAAGTCTGCGAGAAATAGGCGTGCAGGCGGGAATTAGTCATGACACCGTACATCGAGTTCTCAGAGAACCTGTAGGGGCGACTTGGTCGAGTCTCAAGGGAGTTGTTGAGGCCCTTGGTGGCAATGTCTCCGACTTCTTCGCTGAGTGGTCTGCTCACCATTCTGTCGACGAGGTTCGTGACGCCTCGACTGTAGGACCGTCTGTTCAAACAGCGCCTCCAGCTTCGCCTGGTGCATTAGCGCTTGACTCTAACCGTGCAAAGCGGAGGAGAACTGCAGGCGCCTCCCTGGCTTATCCTCAAAGTTCTCTCTTGGGAAGGCTTAGTGATCGAACGCTTGAGGATTTTCTGGCCGCGGGGGTATCCGAGAGTCGACCGGCGGGTTTGACTCTCTATTCACAGGGAGACAACGATTCGAGCGCGCTGCTTCTTCTTCATGGATCAGTGAAGTTGACCGGTCGTGATCCGACTGGAGAACGAACCTTACTTGCCATACGAGTCGGAGGGGATCTCATTGGCGAGATGTCAGCACTTGATATTGGTCCGCGTGAAGCGACAGCGGTCGCTGCGACGGACATATTCTTCAAGCGGATGACCAAGGCGGAGTTTCGAAATTTTCTCGCACGACACCCCGATGCGGCTATTGAGGTCGCCGCGATGCTCAGTGAGCGGCTACGATACGCGGATCGACGCCGGATGGAGCACGGTCGTCCCGCCAGCGTTCGGGTCGCTCGAGTGCTCGTTGATCTGTATGAGAGTTATGGCGTCCGTACTGGCGTGCGCTGGGACCTGACTGTTCCGCTCACACGTGAAGAGCTTGCCTCTATTGTTGGGATCAAGTTGACCACGGCGGAGAAGATCATCCGTACGTTTCAGCAAGAAGGCCTAGTTTCCGGTCGGTATAGGCAGATCGCGATAATCGACATGGCGGGACTACGTCGACGTGCGGAAATAGCTTAGATGCAGTGTGGTTGGTTGCGATCACAAACGCCCTCGGATGCCGCTCTGGGCCTGGTGGTAGACAAGGCGACCTGCTGGTAGTGTCACGGTTGAGCCGAAGTATCTAGCAACTCTAGAGCTATCAGGCTGGGTAGAAACTAGTCTAGAACAACGCGGCCGTCTCCTCCATCGCCTCGTGTCGACGGGAGATCACCTGCTGTAGCGGCGCGTTAATGTGGTAATTGGTCGCATCTTCGGCGGCTGGTGCACCCGAAATATGCGCGTCACTTTATTTATTGGAAAACAGCGGCGCCACGCGGTTATTAGCGCGCCAACAGTCACACGTCTAAAGAGTTGGAAACAGTCAGTCTGCCTACGCGCGCAACCTAGTCGGCGAGTGATAGTCTGTTATCCACGCCCTTGATGTTTCCTGTCCAGGAACGTCGTGTACAAAAGATGTAGGGCCGCGTACCTGAGGCTCGGTCTAACGGCCGTCATTGTTTCCCGCCGAGGAAACATCGGCCGGGGGTCAATGAGTGCTGTTGATGCAAACGCGCATTTATTCACGGCTGACGCTTGCCTGAACGCGGCCGGGTGTGGCCCGGTGACGTTGGGTGCTGTGCATACCGTCGCGGCGGCTGGTGTAGCTGGCGGCGCCCTTACCGGTCTCATCTTCCTGACCCGTCATCACGACCAACGCCGCCGCGACGGCGACCGCATCACCTATCGACTCGACTTCCCGCCGCATCTCACTACCGACGCCGTCACCGCCTTCAGCCGCAGCTTGATCTGTCTGCGCTCTCGGCCAGGACTGCTCGGCCGCGACAGTGTGGTGTTCGAGGTCGTCAGCCAGGCGCGGTACCTCGAGCACCGACTCCGTCTGCCACGCCGCCAAGATCACCAGTTGCCGACCCACCTCGTCGCGGCCGTGCCCGCGAGCCGCCTGGCCCAGATCTAGATGACTGATTCCGTGAAATTGGTGTTCAGTGATCGAACGCGATCAGTGACCGCTTGCTGGTCACGCCGGTTTCCCAGTTCTGCCAGATCCCGGCGGCCATGGCCAGCAGGCGCTGGGCGACGCGGGTGAACACCCCGGCTGGAGTGCGGGCGCCGTGGTG
>NZ_JAAATY010000066.1 GCF_013280595.1 Kibdelosporangium persicum | reverse complement strand
TTCACCGAGTTCGAGCGGCAGGGTGGGCTTGCTTCGGATGGGCGGTGCAAGGCGTTCGCGGCGGCTGCTGATGGTACGGCGTGGGGTGAGGGTGTTGGTGTGTTGTTGGTGGAGCGGTTGTCGGATGCTCGGCGTAATGGTCATCGTGTGTTGGCTGTGGTGCGTGGTTCGGCGGTGAATTCTGATGGTGCGTCGAATGGGTTGACTGCTCCGAGTGGGCGGGCTCAGCGGCGGGTGATTGGGCAGGCGCTGGCTGTGGCGGGTCTTGAGGCGTCTGATGTGGATGTTGTGGAGGCGCACGGGACGGGGACCCGGTTGGGTGATCCGATTGAGGCGCGTGCGTTGTTGGCGACGTACGGCCAGGGGCGGGAACGGCCGCTGTGGCTGGGGTCGGTGAAGTCGAACATCGGGCACACCCAGTCGGCTTCCGGGGTGGCCGGTGTGATCAAGATGGTGCTGGCGATGCGGCATGGTGTGGTGCCGCGGACGTTGCACGTGGACGAGCCGTCGCCGCACGTGGACTGGTCGGCCGGGTCTGTGCGGCTGCTCACCGAGGCGAAGGAATGGCCGCGCACCGGCCGGCCGCGGCGGGCGGGGGTGTCGTCGTTCGGGATCAGCGGCACGAACGCCCACGTGATCCTCGAGCAGCCACAGCCCGCGGTGCGGACGGCCGGGCCACCGGCATCGCCGGGCGGAACGCTGGTTCCCTGGATCGTGTCCGCACGCGGTGTGGACGCCCTGCGCGCCCAGGCAGCGTCGATCTTGTCGTTCGTGGATGAGAGTGGTCCGGCCGGACTCGCCGATGTCGGGTTCTCCCTGGCTACAGGCCGGGCTTCCTTCGAACACCGTGCGGTGGTCCTGGCCGCCGACCACGAAAGCGCCGTGCGCGGGCTGCTCGCGATCGCCGGGAGTACCCGGCTGCCGAGCGTGGTCGAAGGCGTCGCGACCGCGGGCGCGACCGCCTTCCTCTTCGCCGGGCAGGGAGCACAGCGGCTGGGGATGGGTCGGCAGCTTCGCGCGTCGTTCCCGGTCTTCGCCGAGGCGTTCAACGCCGTGAGCGCCGAACTGGACGGCCACCTGGACCGTCCACTCGACTCGGTGCTCGACGCGGCCGAGAACAGTGCCGAGGCGGAGCTGCTCGATCAGACCGCCTACGCGCAGAGCGCGTTGTTCGCGATCGAGGTGGCACAGTACCGGCTACTGGAATCCTGGGGAATGCGGCCGGATTTCCTGCTGGGCCACTCGATCGGGGAGGTGGCTGCCGCGCACGTGGCGGGCGTGTACTCCCTTGAGGACGCCTGCGCGTTGGTGGCGGCACGCGGCAGGCTGATGCAGGCGTTGCCGCCCGGCGGGGTGATGGTGTCGGTGGAAGCGGGTGAGGACGAAGTGGCCCCGCTGGTACTCGGCCGGGAAGCGGCGGTGTCCGTCGCCGCCGTCAACGGCCCGCGGTCGGTCGTGCTGTCCGGTGACGAGGACGCGGTCGACGAGATCGCGGCTGGTTTCCGCCGAACCGGCAGGAGAGTCCGCCGGCTGCGCGTGTCGCACGCGTTCCACTCGGCGCGGATGGAACCGATGCTCGGCGAGTTCCGCCGGATCGTGAGCGGCCTGCGGTTCGCGCCACCCGCCATTCCCATCGTGTCCACTGTGTCCGGTTCGGTGGTGGCACCGGGGGACATGGCCGGGCCGGAGTACTGGGCGCGGCAGATCCGCGTGCCGGTCCGCTTCCACGACGGCATCCGTTGCCTGGCCGACCAGGGAGTCACGCGGTTCGTGGAGCTCGGGCCGGGTTCCCAGTTGACCGGGATGGTGCGGGACGCCGTCCCCGGTGTGGTCGCGATCCCGTCGCAGCGCAAGAACGAGGACGAGACGAGCGGTGTGCTCACCGCGCTCGCCAGTGCGCATGTGCACGGGGCACGGGTGGACTGGAATGCGGTGTTCGCCCCGTGGGCACCGGATCCTGTCGAATTGCCGACGTATCCCTTCCAACGCGGGCGGTACTGGATTCCACTCGATGGCGGAACCACCGGCGCTGCCGCCTCGTGGCGCTACCGGGTCGAGTGGCGGCCGCTGCCGCGGACCACACCGGAGCGCCTGGACGGCACCTGGCTGGTGGCCGTGCCGGAAGTACCCGCTGCCGCGGCGATCGCCGGCGAGGTCTTGGCAGCGTTGGCCGCCGCGGGCGCCGACGTGGTACGCCTGGATATGCCGACGTCCGCCGCGCCGCGCTCCGCGCTCGCCGATGTCCTCGACGGGCGGACTGATGTCCACGGCGTGCTATCCCTGCTGGCGTTGGCCGATACGCCTGACCCGGTGCACCCGGCGGTCCCGTCCGGACTCGCCATGACGATCGGCGTGCTGGGAGCCCTGGCCGAATCCGGCGTCGACGCGCCGTTCTGGAACGTGACTCAGTGCGCCGTGTCGGTCGGGCCGTCGGACCCGCTGAGCAATCCGGTCCAGGCGCAGCTGTGGGGGCTAGGCCTGGTGGCGGATCTGGAACAGCCCGGCAAGTGGGGTGGCACGGTCGACCTGCCCGCGGTCGTCAGCGACCGCACGGCAGCCGCGCTCGCCGGTGTGATCGCCGGCGCAGGCGACGAGGACCAGCTGGTTGTTCGTGATTCCGGAGTGTTCGCGCGCCGGATGACGCCGGCTCCGAACCCCGGCACGGCAAAGGATCCTTGGCGCCCGCACGGCACGGTCCTGGTGACCGGAGGCACCGGCGCATTGGGTGCGCACCTGACACGCTGGCTGGTGGACGGCGGAGCCTGCCGGGTCGTGCTGGTCAGCCGTCGTGGCGCGGACGCGCCGGGTGCCGCTGATCTGGCGGCCGAGTTCGGTTCCCGGGTCGCGTTCGCCTCCTGCGACGTGGCCGACCGCGCCGCACTGGCCGCGTTGGTGGCGCGAGAAGGCCCGTTGACCGCGATCGTGCACGCCGCAGGCGTGGTGGAACACAAGCCGTTGGCGGAACTCACCGTGGCGGACGCGGCCCGGTCACTGGCCGCGAAGGCCGTGGGCGCGGTGAATCTGGACCAGGTGTCGGCCGGGCAGCCGCTCGAGGCGTTCGTGCTGTTCGGTTCAGGCGCGGCGGTGTGGGGCAGCGCCGGGCAAAGCGTCTACGCGGCGGGAAACGCGTACCTGGACGCACTGGCTCAGGACCGGAGGCGCCGAGGATTGGTGGCGACGTCCATCGCCTGGGGAGCGTGGGCAGGCGGCGGTATGGCCGACGGTCCGGCACAGGAGTGGCTGCGCCGCACAGGTGTCCGCGCGATGCCGCCTGCGGGGGCGATCGCCGCACTGCAGCAGGCGCTCGACCACGACGAAACCTGCCTCACGGTCGCCGACATCGACTGGGACCGGTTCGTCCCCGCCTACACCCTCGCCCGGCCACGTCAGCTGATCACGGAGATCCCCGCTGCCGCACGGCTGCTCGAAGAGCAAGCGCCGGTGCCCCGGGACGAACCCGGCCGGTCGCACCTGCGGGACCGGCTCGCCGCGTTGCCGGCGGCCGACCGGCGCGACGCGGTGCTGAGGCTTGTGCGCGAAGAGACCGCGGTGGTGCTCGGGCACGAGTCGGCGGACGCGATCGGCGCGGACAAGGCGTTCCAGGACCTCGGTTTCGATTCGCTCACCGCGGTGGAGTTCCGGGACGGCCTGGCCGCCGCCAGCGGGCTCGCGCTGCCCGCGACTCTGGTGTTCGACCACCCCACGCCCGCTGTGCTGGCCGATCACCTGCTGGCAGGGTTGTTCGGCGCACCGGCGGACGGGGACGAGGACCCCGCCGTGCCCGCCGGCTCCGGCGAGCCGATCGCGATCGTCGGCATGGCCTGCCGGCTGCCCGGCGGCATCAGTTCCCCGGACCAGCTCTGGGACCTGCTGCTCGACGGCAGGGACGCGATGTCCGGATTCCCCGCCGACCGCGGCTGGCCACCGGCGGGACCGGCGGACGGTTTCGCCCGGCTGGGCGGATTCCTCGACGACGTCGCGGACTTCGACGCCGGCTTCTTCGGCATCTCGCCGCGGGAGGCACTGGCGATGGATCCGCAGCAGCGGCTGCTGCTGGAGACGTCGTGGGAGGCGATTGAGAACGCCGGGATCGACCCCACCTCGCTGCGCGGCAGCCGCACCGCGGTGTTCGCCGGGGTGAGCCAGCCCGACTATGCCGCCCGCCTGCGTGAGGTACCGCAGGACGTGGCTGGATTCCTGCTCAACGGCAACGTGAGCAGCGTCGCCTCCGGCCGGATCGCCTATGTGCTGGGGCTGCACGGACCGGCGGTGACGGTGGACACGGCGTGTTCGTCATCCTTGGTCGCCCTGCACTGGGCGGTGGCGGCACTGCGGTCGGGCGAGTGCTCGATGGCGCTCGCAGGCGGTGCGACCGTGATGTCGACCCCCGGCGCGTTCGCCGGGTTCGCCCCGCAGGGCGGGCTCGCCGCCGACGGCCGGTGCAAGTCCTTCGCCGACAGGGCGGACGGCACGGGCTGGGCCGAGGGCGTGGGCATGCTGCTCGTCGAGCGGTTGTCCGACGCCCGTCGCCTCGGGCACGACGTGCTGGCGGTCGTGCGTGGTTCGGCGGTGAATTCCGACGGCGCGTCCAACGGCCTCACCGCGCCGAACGGTCCCGCGCAGCAGCGCGTGATCCGCCAGGCGCTCGCCGACGCACGGCTCTCCGCCGCGGATGTGGACGCTGTGGAGGCGCACGGAACAGGCACGAGACTGGGCGACCCGATCGAGGCACAGGCCTTGCTGAGCACCTACGGCCAGGACCGGACCGAGCCGCTCTGGCTGGGGTCGCTGAAGTCCAACGTCGGGCACACGCAGGCGGCGGCCGGGGTCGCCGGGGTGATCAAGATGGTGTTGGCGATGCGGCACGGTGTGCTGCCGCGAACCCTGCACGTGGACGCGCCGACCACCCAGGTGGACTGGTCGGTGGGCCAGGTCGGCCTGCTGACCCGGCAGGTCGGATGGCCGTCGGTGGACCGTCCCCGCCGTGCCGGGGTGTCGGCCTTCGGGCTCAGCGGCACCAACGCCCATGTCGTCATCGAAGAAGGCCCCCAGGCCGTCCGGGAGACCGATCGCGGTGAAGAACCGGGACCGGCGGTGGTGCCCTGGGTCCTCTCGGCCACGACACCCGCCGCGCTCACGGCACAGGCGGAACGGCTTTTGTCGCATGTGGACAAGCAGTCGGAGCAGGCCATCGCCGACATCGGCCATGCCTTGGCCACCACCCGGGCGACGCTGGACTGCCGTGCCGTGGTCGTCGGCCGTGATCGCGAGGAGTTGCTGGCCGGGCTGCGTGTGCTGGCCGCGGGCGCAACCGCGGCGAATGTGGTCGCGGGCAACGGAGCTGCCGGAGCGGGCGGCAAGACGGTGTTCGTCTTCCCGGGGCAGGGTTCCCAGTGGGCCGGGATGGCGCTGGAACTGGCGGCGGCCAGCGCGGAGTTCGCCGATCGTCTGCTCGAGTGCGAACGGGCGCTGGCTCCGCACGTCGAGTGGTCGCTGATGGACGTGCTGCGCGCGGCGCCGGGCGCGCCACCGCTGGAGCGGGTCGACGTCGTCCAGCCCGCGCTGTTCGCGGTGATGGTTTCGCTCGCCGAGCTGTGGCGTTCGGCGGGCGTGCGCCCCGACGCGGTCATCGGCCACTCCCAGGGGGAGATCGCCGCGATGTGCGTCGCGGGAGCGTTGACGCTCCAGGACGCGGCGAAGATCGTCGCATTGCGCAGCAAGGTGCTGCTCGCGTTGTCAGGCAAAGGAAGCATGCTCGCCGTGGCGGCGCCGGAGGCTGATGTCCGTACGGCCATCACCGCGTGGGGAGGCCGGCTGTCGCTTGCCGCTGTCAACAGCCCGTCCTCCGCCGTGGTGTCCGGCGAACCGGACGCGGTGACCGAACTGGCGACGAAACTGACCGAGGCAGGCGTTCGCACGAGGCGGATTCCGGTGGACTACGCGTCACATTCGGCGCAGGTCGAGCAGATCGAGCGGACACTGGCCCACGAGTTGGCCGGGGTGACGTGCCGTCCTTCCGACATCGCGGTGATCTCGGCGGTGACCGGTTCGCGGATCGACACCAGCGAACTGGATGCCCAGTACTGGTACACGAATCTGCGTCACACGGTTCTGTTCGACACGGCTGTGCGTTCGGCTCTCGGCAACGGCTACGGGTACTTCGTCGAAGTCAGCCCGCATCCGGTGCTGACCGTCGGAATGCAGGAGATCGCCGAGGACTACGGCACGGGTGCCGTGGTAGTGGATTCCCTGCACCGTGACGACGGTGGCTTGAGGCGATTCGTCACCTCGCTCGGCCGCGCGCACGTCCGCGGCGTTCAGGTGAACTGGCCGAAGGTCATCGGCACCGGCCGCCGGGTGGCCCTGCCGACCTATGCGTTCCAGCGCAAGCGCTACTGGCTGGACGCCGGGGACTCGCCGGCGGACGCGGCAGGGCTCGGGCTGGGCACGACGGACCACCCGTTGCTGGGCGCGGCCGTGTCCCTGCCGGACACGGGCTGGGTCGTGCTGACCGGCAGACTGTCCCCGGCGGCACAGCCGTGGCTGGCCGATCACGTGGTGGCGGGCGCGATCGTGTTCCCTGGCACGGGTTTCGTCGAACTGGCTGTGCGGGCAGGCGACGAGGTGGGCTGCGACCTGGTGGAGGAGCTGACGGTCGAGGCACCGCTGGTGCTCACCGGCACGGGCTCGGCGCAGGTACGTGTCTTGGTCGGAGCGGACGACGGGTCGGGCCGCCGCTCGCTGAGCGTGCACGCCAGGCCGGAGAGCGCGGGAACCCGGCATCCCTGGGTCCGGCACGCGGCGGGCGTACTCGCGTCGGCCGCGGCTCCGCAACGCTTCATGGAGCGGGACTGGCCGCCCGCGGACGCTGTGGTGGTCGACCTGACACGGACGTATGCGGAATTCGCCGGCAACGGCCTGGCGTATGGCCCCGCGTTCCGCGGGTTGCGCAAGGTATGGCGTCGGGGTGAAGAGATCTTCGCGGAGGTCGCACTGTCCAGCGACGCGGTGACGGGCGCGGACAAGTTCGGCATCCATCCGGCACTGCTGGACGCCGCGCTGCACGCGGCGGGTGCGGTCGCCGAACCGGCCGAAAGCGGGGACATCGGACTGCCGTTCGCCTGGAGCGGGGTGTCGCTGCACGCGGGCGGCGCCACCGAGGTGCGAGTGCGGCTGGCGCCTGACGCCGACGGGATGTCCATCCAGATGGCCGATCCCACAGGCGCCGCGGTGCTGACCATCGACCGGCTGGTACTCCGGCGGCTGCCGGCCGGGCAGCTGCCCGCGGCGGGCACCGCGGAGGTGGACTCCCTGTTCCGGCTGACGTGGAAACCGGCGGTCGCGGGCACGGCACACTCACTGCCTGAAACGGTGGTGTGGCTGGCGGGGGACGCTCAACCCGCCGTGGACGCGGCACACGTCTATCCGGACCTCGGCGCGTTGGCCGTCGCGATCACCGCCGGGGCGCCGGTGCCCGATGTCGTGGTGCTGCCCTGCACGAGCGAGCAGGACGACCACGACGTGCCGTCACGCATGCGGGCGCTGACCCACCACGTGCTGGGCGTCCTGCAGACGTGGCTGGCCGACCCCGCCTGGAACTCGTCACGGCTGATCGTGGTGACCCGCCGTGCGGTGGCTGTCGATCCGGGTGAGGAGGTGCTTGATCCGGCGGCCGCGGCCGTGCGTGGTTTGGTGCGCTCGGCGCAATCCGAGCACCCGGGGCGGTTCGTAGTGGTGGATTGTGACGGGGACTTCGATGCTGAGACGGTCGTCCGGCACTCCGCACAGGAGCCTGAGCTGGCCGTCCGGGGTGGCGTCGTGTCGGTGCCGCGACTGGCCGGAGCCGCCCGGCAACCGGAAGCGCGAGCCGGGGACCTGGGCACTGGAACGGTCCTGATCACCGGCGGAACCGGGACACTCGGCGCGGCACTGGCCAGGCACCTGGTGACCGTGCACGGCGTACGCCACCTGGTGCTGACCAGCCGTCAAGGCTCGGACGCGCCGGGCGCGGCCGAGTTGTGCGCCGAACTGACCGAGTTGGAAGCCGACGTTTCGGTGCGGGCCTGCGACGTCGCGGACCGCGACGCACTCGCGCGACTGCTGGGCACGATACCCGCCGAGCATCCGTTGACCGCGGTCGTGCACGCCGCGGGAGTGCTGGACGACGGGGTCATCTCGTCGCTGACACCCGAGCGGCTGGACACGGTGCTGCGGCCGAAAGCGGAGGCCGCTTGGCATCTGCACGAGCTGACCGAACAGATGAGGCTTTCCGCTTTCGTGCTGTTCTCCTCCGCCGCGGGTGTCATGGGCGGGCCTGGACAAGGCAACTATGCCGCGGCCAACGCGTTTTTGGACGCACTGGCCGCCCTCCGGCGGGCCGCCGGACTGCCCGCTGTCGCGCTGGCCTGGGGCCTGTGGGAGCAGACGAGTGCGATGACCGGCGCGCTCGGTGAACTCGACCGGGCCAGGATCGCCCGCGGCGGTGGCCGGAGTCTGTCCACAGAGGATGGCCTTGGCCTGTTCGACACGGCTTTGCCGTTGGCGGACGCCGTCCTCGTCCCGATCCGGCTCGACCTCTCGGCCAGAACGGGATCCGTCCCGGCGGTCCTGCGCGGCCTGATCCCGTCACGCCGTACCGCCGCGGCCGGTGCCGTGACGGACCCCGGCGCGCTGCGCGACCGGATCGCCGGACAGGACTCCCGATCCCGCAGGGAAACCGTGCTCGACCTGGTGCGCCAGCACACCGCGGCGGTGCTCGGTCACCCGTCGCCGGAAGACGTGTCACCGCAACAGGCGTTCACCGCACTGGGCTTCGATTCCCTGACCGCCGTCGAACTGCGCAACCGGCTCAACGAAGCCTGTGGGCTGCGGCTACCGGTCACCGTGGTCTTCGAACGGCCCAGCGCCGCCGAACTCGCCGAGTACGTCCTCGGTGAGCTCTCCTCAGCGCAACAGGCCGGCACCAAGCCGCGGACACCCGACGGCGACGGGCCGGACATGCTCACCGGACTGTTCCGCTCGGCATTGCGGGAAGGGCGGCGCGACGAGGCGTTCGGCCTGCTGGAAGCGGTCGCCGGACTGCGCCCCGAATTCCGGTCGCCCGGCGACGTGCCGCGCCGTGATCCGGTGCGACTGGCGGTGAGATCGGCGGGCGGATCGCCCACCCGGCTGCTGTGCGTCCCTTCGCCGGTCGGGATGGGCACACCCCTGCAGTTCGCGCGGTTCGCGGCGCATCTGCGGGACGTACGGGACGTCGACGTCGTACCGATTCCCGGTTTCGCGGACGGAGAACCGTTGCCGGGTGCGCTGGACGTCGTCGTCGACCTGATCGCCGACCGCATCCAGTCGGCGGCCGGGGACGATTCCTGCGCGGTGGTGGGCTATTCGGCGGGTGGGCTGTTGGCGCACGCGGCCGTGCGCCGTCTTGAGGAGCGCGGCGGCAAGCCGTCGGCCGTCGTGCTGTTGGACACCTATCCGGCCGGTGGCACCGGCATCGACAGTCTCTTCACCCAGGTGCTGGACGGCGCGTTCGACCGGCAGCAACGGTTCGGGCAGTTCACCGGTCACGCCCTGTCGGCGATGGGCCGCTACGTCCGGCTGCTCGGCCAGTGGCAGGCCGGTCCGGTCGTCGCGCGGACGCTGTTCGTCCGGCCGCGCGACTTGTTCAGCGCCGACTTCGGGGAAGCCGGGCCGCCGGGCGAAGCCTGGCGAGCCCACTGGGACGGCGCCGACACGGTCACGGTGGTGCCAGGGGACCACTTCACGATGATGGCCGAGAACGCCGGGACCACAGCGGAGGCGGTGACGGCCTGGCTGCGGTCGTTCGAGTGACGATCCCCGGGCACGGTGTCTGTGAGGCCTTTGCAAGACCGCCACAAGGCCGATCCTCATAGCCTCTCGGTGAAGTGCGTTCCGTGATCGGGACGGGCGACCGCGTGGGGAGTAGCGATGACGGCAATGGTCGGTGCTGGTGGTCAGGTCGTCGGCGAGCCGGGTGACGACATCGCGCTCGTCGGATTCGCGTGGCGGCCGGAGGGCGTCACCGGCAGTGGATTCGACGCCGATTTCCTCGGTACGGCAGCGGATGCCGGCACAGCGCTGGATCCCCGGGAAGTGGTACTGCTCGAACTGGCGTGGGAGGCATTGGAAGACGCCGGGCTCCCGGTGGAGTCGCTCGCGACGGAACAGGTGGCCGTCGAACTGGCGGCAGCGCATGTCCTCGCGGGACAGCCGACGACCTGGTCCGGTACCTCGGTACCGGACCAGGACACCGGAACCTGGCTCTACCATGGTGCGGCCGTGCACCGCCTGTCCCGCGCCCTGCGGCTGGAAGCCTCGGTGACAGCCACTTTCACCCGCCAGTGCGCGATTGTGGCGCTGCGCGCGGCATGTGATCGGCTGCTGGCTGGTGAAGCCGGGGTAGCGCTGGCCGGTGGGACGGACGGTGGCGGCGCCGTCCTCGTCCTCAAGACGTTGTCCAGGGCACGTCGGGACGGCGATCGTGTGCACTGTGTGATCCGGATCGGCGGCTCATCGGCCGCGGATGCCGAAGCCCGCCACGGTATCTCCGGGCTGATCGAGGCAGCACTGTCCTTTCACGACAGTGGACGTGCCGGGCAGGTGACGGTCCGGTCGACTGGTCCTGATGGCGCACCGGTGATCGTTGCGGCCGCGCCGCGGATGGAGGCCACGGATGAGCCTCGGCGGGTGCCCGGCACGGTGGCGCCATGGGTGCTTTCGGCGCACAGCGAACAAGCACTGGCCGCGCAGGCGCGCAAGCTGCGGGAGCATGTGACGGGCACACCCGGACTGGACCCGGCCGATATCGGCTTCTCGCTGGCCACCACCCGGTCGCGGCTCACGCACCGGGCCGTGGTGGTCGGCTCGGTGCAACAGGATTTCGTGCGCGGCCTTGACGCGCTGGCGGACGGTGGTGCGGGCGACGGACTGAGCCGGGGTGTGGCGAAACCGGCGGGCAAGGTCGTGTTCGTCTATCCCGGCCAAGGGCCACAATGGCGCGGCATGGCCGATCGGCTGCTGGATTCCGCCGCGGTGTTCCGGGAGCGGATCGAGGACTGTGCCGCGGCTCTGGCACCGTTCGTGGACTGGTCGCTGATCGACGTCCTGCGAGACGCCCCCGGCGCGCCCTCGCTCGACCGGGCCGACGTCGTGCAGCCGGCGCTCTTCGCGGTGATGGTTTCGTTGTCGGCGCTGTGGCGGTCCTTCGGTGTCGTGCCGGACGCGGTCGTGGGGCACAGCCTCGGGGAGGTGGTCGCCGCGTGTGAGGCGGGCGCTCTGTCGCTCTCCGACGGCGCTCGGATCGCCGCGCTCTGGAGCAAGCCGCAGGCGACACTGGCCGGTCGTGGTGACATGGCTTCGGTGTTCCTGCCTGTCGGCCGGCTGGCGCCGCGGCTGACCCGCTGGGGTGACCGGTTGGCGGTCGCGGCGGTCAACGGCCCGGGTTCGGTCGTCGTCTCCGGCGAGGCGGGTGCCATCGGTGACCTGATCGCCGAGTTGTCCGCGGAAGGGGTACGGGCGCAGAAGATCCCGGTCGGCTTCGCGGCGCACTCGCCGCAGATCGAAGGGCTTCGCGACGAACTGCTGACCGTGCTCGGTCCGGTGGCGCCGAAGGCCGCGGGCACCGCCTTCTTCTCCACGCTCGCCGGTGGCCCGCTGGCCGGCACCGAGCTGGATGCCGGTTACTGGTACCAGAGCCTGCGGCACACAGTGCAGTTCGAACGCGCGATCCGGATGCTGATCGATCAGGGTCACCGGACCTTCGTGGAGGTCAGTCCGCATCCAGGGCTCACCACGGCGGTACGGGACTGCCTGGACGAGGCGGGCGTCGAGGGCCTGACGATCACGACACTCACCCGTCGTGACGGCAGCCTGAACCAGGTCCTTGCCTCGGTGTCCCAGGCTCATGTGCACGGTGTGCCTGTCGACTGGCGCACACACTTCGCCGCGACCGGCGGTGCACGGCGAATGGATCTGCCCACGTACGCGTTCCAGCGCGGCCACCGCCCGGCTGAGCCTCCGTCGTCCGCCGGACTGCCGGACGGGGCCCTGCGCGCCGAGCTGAACGGCGTCCCGGCGGCCGAATGGCCCGACCGGCTGCTGGAACTCGTGCGTGCCACGGCGGCCCCTCTGATAGGGCTCGGGGCGGACGAACTCCGGGAGGGGCAGACATTCCTGGACCTGGGTTTCGACTCACTGGCGGTGACGAAGCTGCGCGGTGAGCTCAACGCCGTCACCGGCCTCCGGCTGCCGGTGACGGTCGCGTTCGATCACCCGACCCCGGCGGCCCTGGCCGGGCACTTGCTGGCCACCGTCCGGGGAACCGCCGTCGCCGTGCCGCATCCGGTCCGCACGCGGGCCGTGGACGAACCGATCGCGATCGTCGGGATGAGCTGCCGGGCACCGGGAGGTGTCCGCTCCCCGCAGGAGCTGTGGCGGCTGGTGCACGACGGAGGCGACGCGATCGCGGAGTTCCCCCGGGACCGTGGCTGGGACCTCGAGAGCCTTGCCCGGACTGGTGCGTCCAGCACCACCCAGGGCGGTTTCCTCTACGACGCGGACATGTTCGACGCGGACATGTTCGGCATCAGCCCACGCGAGGCGGTGGCGATCGATCCGCAGCAGCGTCTGGTGCTGGAAGCCGCCTGGGAGGCGTTCGAGCACGCCGGTGTGGTTCCAGACGACCTGCGGGGTAGCCGGACCGCCGTGTTCGTCGGCGCGATATCCCAGGACTACGGCCCACGTATGCACGAGGCACCGGAGAGCCTTCAGGGTCAGCTCATCACCGGCAGCATGACGAGTGTCGTGTCCGGCCGTGTGGCGTACACCTTCGGCCTGGAAGGGCCGGCTCTCACGGTCGACACGGCCTGCTCGTCCTCATTGGTCGCGGTGCACCTGGCGGTGGAATCCCTGCGGCGCGGCGAGTGTTCGCTCGCTCTTGCCGGTGGTGTCACGGTGATGTCCGGCCCCGGCATGTTCACCGAGTTCACCCGCAGCGGCGGACTCGCGGGGGACGGCCGGTGCAAGTCGTTCGCGGCCGCCGCCGACGGCACAGGCTGGTCCGAGGGCGTCGGGCTGTTGCTGGTGGAGCGGTTGTCGGACGCCGTGCGCAACGACCATCCGGTGCTCGCGGTGGTGCGTGGTACGGCGGTCAACCAGGACGGTGCGTCGAACGGCCTCGCGGCGCCGAACGGGCGTGCGCAGGAGCGGGTGATCCGGGCGGCACTGGCGAACGCCCGGTTGTCACCGTCCGATGTGGACTTGGTGGAGGCGCATGGCACCGGCACCCGGCTGGGGGACCCGATCGAGGCGGGCGCGCTGCTGGCGACCTACGGCCGGGACCGGGAGCGGCCGTTGTGGCTGGGGTCGGTGAAGTCGAACATCGGCCACACCCAAGCCGCTGCGGGCGTGCTGGGCGTGATCAAGGTGGTCCAGGCGATGCGGCACGGCGTGCTGCCGAAGACGTTGCACGTGGACCAGCCCACTCCCCAGGTGGACTGGTCCACCGGGGACATCCGGCTGCTCACCGAACCCGCGCCGTGGCAGCCGGGCAGAGGTGCCCGCCGGGCCGGCGTGTCGTCGTTCGGCATCAGCGGGACGAACGCGCACGTGATCATCGAACAGGCGCCCCCGGTCGCGGCACCGGCTGAGCGCAAGGCCGCCACCGGGCCGCTGCCCTGGTTGCTCTCCGCGAAAAACCCCGCCGCGCTCAAGGAACAGGCCGCGCGACTGCTGTCGCACATGGACGAACAGGATGCGCCGGTACCCGCGGACATCGCCTTCTCACTGGCGACTTCGCGAGCCACCCTGGCGCACCGGGCGGCGGTGACCGCCGCGACGGCCGACGAGCTGCGAGGCGGCCTGGAGAACCTGGCGGGTGCCGGGTTCGCGGCGAACGTGGTCGCCGGTTCTCCCGCCGGTGGCAAGCTGGCTTTCCTGTTCGCGGGTCAGGGTTCGCAGCGGTTGGGTATGGGTCGGGAGTTGTATGGGGTGTTTCCGGTGTTTGCTGGGGTGTTTGATGAGGTGTGTGGGGGGTTGGATGGGGTGCTGGGTGGGTCGGTGGCGGGTGTGGTGTTTGGTGTGGATGGTGGGGTGCT
>NZ_JAAATY010000065.1 GCF_013280595.1 Kibdelosporangium persicum | reverse complement strand
CCGTCCGGGGCGATCCCCAAACCCGTGTGGCTGTGGCATTCCCGCACCGGGCTGGACCCAGCGATGGTCGACCTGCTCTGGCAGGCGTTCCTGCGCCGGTTCGACATCGAGCACACCTTCCGGATGCTCAAACAGACCCTCGGCTGGACCACCCCGAAACTCCGCTCACCCGAGCAGGGCGACCGATGGACCTGGCTGCTGATCGCCGCCTACACCCAACTACGGCTGGCCCGCGGCCTCGCGGCCGACCTGCGCCGCCCCTGGGAGAAACCCGTCACAGCCCAACACCTGTCCCCGGCCCGGGTTCGGAGAGGGTTTCGAAACCTGCGCCCGCACCTGGCCTGTCCGGCCGGTGTCCCGAAACCCTCACGACCCGGTCCCGGCCGCCCCGCCGGGATACCCAACCACCAGCCCGCGCCACGCCACGACGTCCACACCATCACCAGCACAGACAAACAGAAACCCAACCACAGCAAGAAAACCAAATCCACCAACCCACGACCCCGCCGAACAGGTTAAAACTCAAGCTAGAGGCCGCAGACGCGCCAGTCGCCGTCCTGTTTGACCAACTGGAACGGCTCGTCCTCGTGCTGCTCCGGCGTGCCCGGCGCGGTCACCTTCGTGCCCATCGTGAAGGTGCCCCGGTCGCCGTTGGTCCTGACGTCCTTGACCGTCAGGGTGAACTGCGGTGTGCCGGGCACGGGTTCCTCCTTCTCGGAGAACGCGTCCCGGAGTTGCTGGAGGACGTCCGCGCACACCAACGGTTCGAAATCGGCCGCGTCGATGTCCCGGCCGGACGAGTTCAGCCCGCGCTGGTAGAGATCGGCGAACTCCCTGGCGACCGTCGCCGCTTCGTCGTCGTCGCCGGAACCACCGGTCAGCAACAGGATTCCGCCGAGGACGACCGCGACGACCACCACGGTGGCGACGACCACCAGGATCACGCCGTTGCGCCGCTGGGTGTCCTCCGAGTGACCAAGCGGAGCCATCTTGGCCGCGCGCGGTCGTTTCCTGGTCACCGCGGCGGCCCGGATTCCGTTGGCGACGGTGCCGAAATGGACGGTCCGCCGGGCAGGCCGGACGGCTCGCTGAACTCTGTCGGCGCTGTCGGCCGGGTGGTGGTGCTGGGCCTCGCCCGGAACGTCACACCGCAGACCTTCCAGCCGGTTTCCTCCTTCACCAGCGCGTAGTCCTGGTCGGCGCGGACGTTGTCCGTGCCGCCGACGAGCGTGGCACGGCCCTTGTCACCCTCGATGCGGACGTCCTTGACGGAGATCGCCAGGCGCGCGGTCGGCGTCGGCGCGTAGGACCGCATGATCTCCTTGGTCTCGCGGTCCTGCCACTCCTGCTCCAGCGCGTCCTGCTCCTCCTTGCACACCAACGATTTCACGTCCGACTTGGACAGTGCGAAGGCGCCGTCGTTGCGGCCCTGCTCGAGCAGCGCCGCGAACTTCTGCACGACCTCGCGTGCCGCGGCCTTCTCCTGCTGCAGCGCGATGTCGGCGGGATCCGGCCGGGACGCGATGATCGCGAGCGCGACACCGCCGCCGGCGAGCACCAGCACCGCCAGCCCGATGGCGATGGTCAACCGGACCCGGCTCGCCCGGGACGCGGGCGGGCTCAGGTCGCGTTGGGTGGGCTTGTCGGCCTCGGGTTTCTCGGGCTCGGCCATGCACACACCGTATCCGGGGCCTGTAAAACCGGCGTCACCCGACCCCGCCGATGCGGGGCGAGTCCATCCCGCACAGTGTCCACCGGTCGGAGCTGAGCTGCAGGCGCATCGTGCCCTCCTGCGCGTTGCCGTCGAACCGCACCGTGAACGTGGCGACGTAGCCGTCCGGGAACTGGCTCAGCCGCCCCAGTTCGAACTCGATGGGCTTGGCGCGGGTGCTCGCCGGCGTGGCCGGGTCCAAGTGCGGAACGGCCTTGGTGAGCTCACGCCGGCCGGTCGACTTTCCCTGCGCGCATGTGAGGTCGATCACACCGTCCAGGTCCTTGGCGTTGAGCTTCTCGATCACCGACCGCGCCACGCCTTCCGGCGAGTCGGGCCCTTCGGTGGCGGGCGATGGCGCTGGAGGTGGCGGCGGATCCGGACGCGACAACACGAAGTACGCGGCAGTTCCGGCGCCGCCCAGCACCATGCCCGTGATGACCAACGCCGCGGTCCGGCGTCTGGCGGGCTCTGGCACCCGCCCAACCCTAGTACGCCGGCCCTAGAACGTCGGTGTCGTGGTCGAGGTCGAGGTCGACCGGCGTGACGGTGTCGTCGAACTCGCCCCGGAGCCGAGCTGAGCCCGGGAGACGCACCACTTGTCGCCGTCCTTCTTCAGGTTGAGCAGCATCGGCATGGTGCTCGGGCGGGACTTGCCCTGCTCGGTGACCTTGATGCTGAGCCGTGCCGTGGCGCTCGAACCGGACTCGGTGATCTTGCCGGTCTGGCTGGTCTCGAGGGTGACGTTCGCCGGCACCTTGTTCAGCTCGAACGCCGGGCTCGGCTTGCTGGGGTCGCACAGCATCCTGGTCGCGGCGTCCGAGTCCTTGTCGTCGACCGCCTTGATGACTGCGTTGACGACAGCCTCGGGTGTCGAGCCGTCCGCGGGCCCGGCCTGTGTCGTCTGTGCGGCCGGCGTCGACTTGTCGTCATCGTCCCCGGTCAATAACAGCACGGTCGTGATGCCGCCGCCGACGAGCAGCGCACCCGCGACCGCCAGGCCGATGATCAGGCCCTTGTTGTTCTTCTCCGGCGGCGGTCCGGCCGGATAGCCGTAGCCTGGTTGCCCATACGGCTGCTGCTGACCGTAACCGGGTTGTGGCTGGCCGTATCCGCCTCCCTGCCAACCGGGTTGCTGGCCGTAGGGATCCGGTTGGTTGCCGTACGGCCCTGGCTGCTGTGGCGGATAAGTCATGAGAGTCCCAGTCTTCCGAAGCCCTTGATCGCCAGCCACGGTAGGTGAGTCCGGGCCGCGACGCTGGGACTTTGGCGGGAAAACCCGGGGCGGTCGGGTAACGAACCGGCTACTTCACCGGTGCGTGACGACGCGGCTACGATGAAGGCCCGGACCGTCATGGACGGGCCGGGCCTTCGCGGGTGCACTTCGGTCAGTCCGCGGTTTGGTCAGCGGCTGATCTTCGGCTCCTTGACGTCATCGACGCACCAGTTGCCGTCCTTCTTCTTCATGGTGAACTCGGACTCGGCGATCACGTTCCGACCCTGGAACGTGATGTCGAACTTCAGCTTGCCGGTCGCCGTGTCGCCGTTCTCCTTGGGCTCCTGGGAGACGGAGACCTTGAAGTCGAGGCCAGGCGGCATGTCGTCGAGCGGGTTGCCGCCCGCCTTCTCCGGGTTGCAGGAGATCTTCTTGGCCATTTCGACGTCCTTGTCGTTGAACGCCTTGACCATCGAGTCCGCCGCCGCACCCGGGGAACCGGTGCTGGCGCCGCCGCCACCCAGGGTGAAGATGAGCGTCACGACGACACCGATCACGACCACCGCGCCACCCACCAGAATCCACGGCAGCGGGCTCTTCTTCTTCGGCGGCTGGAAACCAGGCTGTCCAAACTGGCCGGGCTGACCGGGGTAGCCACCGGGCTGCTGCTGGCCGTAGGGGTTGTTCGGGTCGAAACCGGGCTGTGCCTGCTGCGGCCCGGACTGCGGGTAAAAGCCCCCGGGCTGCGCCTGCTGGGGCCCGGACGGCGGGAAGCTCCCGCCCGGCTGCTGTGGGTATCCACCACCTTGCTGTGGGTATCCACCTGGCTGCTGTGGGTAGCCGCCGCCAGGCTGCTGGCCATATCCAGGCTGCTGGCCGTAGCCGGGCTGGTCGCCGAATCCGCCCGGCTGGTGCGGCGGTTGAGACATTACGTTCTCCTAGCTGTGGCGATCGTGTACATGTCATGTTTCAACGGCGCTCGCCCGGGCGCCATCGGACTAGTACTGGACGCACCGTAGCCGGTGTGGGGTTCCCGACTACACCGGGATGGAGCATTGAATCCCTCCGAGCGGGGGTTTCTTGACATCGACGCGCCGATCTCGACATCTGGATGAGCTCCGAATGTCAGTGATCACCGGTACCGTATGGGGTACGTAGTTCGGGAGGAGGTGCCGACCATGCAGCACGACCGTCCCGGCAGTCGGCCTGAGGAGGCCGACGACCACAGCGCCGACGAAGGCGCGGGCCGTGAGACTAGTCAGTCCGCGCAGATCCGATTCCTCGAAGAGGAGATCGCGCTGCTGCGCCGCAAGTTGACGGAATCGCCTCGCCATGTGCGTCTGCTCGAACAGAGGCTCGCCGAAGCATCTGAACGAGTCGGACAGCTCACAGAGCGCAACACCAAGTTGGTGGACACGCTGCGCGAGGCCCGAAGCCAGTTGCTGGCGTTGCGGGAGGAGGTGGATCGGCTAGCGCAGCCGCCCAGCGGCTACGGCGTGTATCTCGCCGGTCACGAGGACGGCACGGTGGATGTCTTCACCGCGGGCCGTCGGATGCGGGTGGCTGTTTCGCCCGCCGTCGAGATCGACACGCTCAAGCGCGGCCAGTCGGTGCGTCTCAACGAGGCGCTGACCGTTGTGGAGGGTGGCACCTTCGAGCAGACCGGTGAGGTCTGCACGCTGCGTGAACTGCTCGCCGCCGGATCCGATGGTGCCTCCATGCGGGCACTTGTGGTCGGACATGCCGATGAGGAGAGGGTGGTGTGGCTGGCCGACCCGCTGGCCGACTCGCCCCTCAAGCCAGGTGATTCCCTCCTGGTCGACACCAAGTCCGGGTACGCGTACGAACGCGTGCCCAAGGCTGAGGTCGAGGATCTCGTGCTCGAGGAGGTGCCGGATGTCGACTACGCCGACATCGGCGGCCTCTACCGGCAGATCGAGCAGATCCGGGACGCGGTGGAACTGCCGTTCCTGCACGCCGAGTTGTACCGGGAGTACGAGCTGCGCCCGCCCAAGGGCGTTCTGCTCTACGGCCCGCCCGGCTGCGGCAAGACGCTGATCGCCAAGGCCGTGGCCAACTCGTTGGCCAAGAAGGTCGCGGCGGCACGCGGCGACTCCGGCAGCGAGGCCAAGTCCTACTTCCTCAACATCAAGGGTCCCGAACTGCTCAACAAGTTCGTGGGCGAGACCGAGCGGCACATCCGGCTGATCTTCCAGCGGGCGCGGGAGAAGGCGTCGGAAGGCACCCCGGTGATCGTGTTCTTCGACGAGATGGACTCGATCTTCCGGACCCGCGGCAGCGGTGTGTCGTCCGATGTGGAGACCACGATCGTCCCGCAGCTGCTCAGTGAGATCGACGGTGTCGAAGGTCTCGAGAACGTGATCGTGATCGGCGCGTCCAACCGCGAGGACATGATCGACCCCGCCATCCTGCGGCCGGGCCGGCTGGACGTGAAGATCAAGATCGAGCGTCCGGACGCCGAGGCGGCCAAGGACATCTTCTCGAAGTACCTGACCACCACCCTGCCGATCCACAGCGACGACCTCGACGAGTTCGCCGGGGACCGCCGCGCGTGCCTGGACGCGATGATCCAGCACACCGTGGAGCGGATGTACGAGGAAAGCGAGGACAACCGGTTCCTCGAGGTCACGTACGCCAACGGGGACAAAGAGGTGCTGTACTTCCGCGACTTCAACTCCGGCGCGATGATCCAGAACATCGTCGACCGGGCGAAGAAGGCCGCGATCAAGTCGGTGCTGGAGACCAAGCAGCCCGGTCTGCGCGTCCAGCACCTGCTGGACGCGATCGTGGACGAGTTCGCGGAGAACGAGGACCTGCCCAACACGACCAACCCGGACGACTGGGCCAGGATCTCCGGCAAGAAGGGCGAGCGGATCGTCTACATCCGCACGCTCGTCACCGGCAAGAACCAGGAGTCCGGCCGGGCGATCGACACGGCCACCAACACCGGCCAGTACCTGTAGGAACCCGGCACGGCGGAACTGAACACGGCGAGCGCCGCGACCAGCCTTGGTCGCGGCGCTCGTTTACGTTGTGGGTATGCGCATCGCTCTGGGTATGGCGGCATTGGGCAGGCCCGCGTACATCAACCTCGGCCGGGACACGGCTTTGCCCGCCGACCGCACCGTGGAGGCGATGCGCGCGGCCAGTTTCGAGGTCCTGGACGCCGCGTACGCGGCCGGGATCCGGTGGGTCGACGCGGCGAGGTCGTACGGCCGCGCTGAGGAGTTCGTCGCCGCCTGGCTGGCCGATCGAGGCGTTACGGACGTGACCGTGTCGAGCAAATGGGGCTACGAGTACACAGCGGACTGGCGTCCCGACGCCGAAGTGCACGAAGTGAAGGAACATTCCCTGGCCAGGTTCGAGCGCCAGTGGACCGAGACTCGAGCCCTGCTCGAAGTCGGCCTGTACCAGGTGCACTCGCTGACCGGTGACAGTCCGTTGTTCACCGACCGGGACCTGCAGGCCCGGATGGCGGACATCGGCGTGCCCGTGGGCTTCTCCACCAGCGGTCCGGCCCAGGTGGACACGATCCGGCGGGCGTTCGACATCGAGGTCGGCGGACGGCGACTGTTCTCTTCGGTCCAGTCCACTTTCAACCTCCTGGAGACCTCGGCGGGACCGGCGCTGGCCGAAGCACACGCCGAAGGCGCGCGAGTGATGCTCAAGGAGGTCATGGCCAACGGCCGCCTCGCGATGCGTCCACCTGGCCCGGTCGCGGACATCGCCCTGCGGCACGGTGTCGGCCCGGACGCGGTGGCGATGGCAGGCGCGCTGGCCCAGCCGTGGGCGGACCTCGTGCTCAGCGGCGCCGCGAGCGTCGCCCAGCTGTACGCCAACCTGATGCCGGTCCACCTGGATACCGCGGACCACGAAATGCTGCGGGACCTGGCCGAGCCGCCCGGCCAGTACTGGGCGACACGCTCGGCACTGACCTGGACCTGACCCAGAACCCCCTCGTGAGTGTTTATCAGGGTTAGAACACGGATAAACGCTCACGAGAGGACGTCGGTGTGTGCCGCCGACGGCGGGCTGGGCTGTGCCCACTAAGGTCTGGCGCGGGGAACGAACCAAGATCGCAACCAAGGGGACGACACACCTTGCGTCGTGTGCACGTGCTCGCCGGCGTCGGTGCGGCGCTGCTGTTGGCGGGCTGCTCGGACCGGCCGAACGACCTCAGGGACAACCGGTACTACCAAGATCCGGAACCCGCCCCGGTCAGCACGTCGTCCCCGGCCTCGACGCCACAGCAGCCGCCACGCCCGGCTGCCGCGCCCACCGCGCGGCCCAAGGCGCTCGAACTGGACAAGTTCGCCCTGACGGCGGCGGACCTCGCCGGGGAAGGCGTCCAGCCGTCCGGAAGCCCGGCACGGACCGTTCAGGCGACTCTGCCCGACTGTCAGGCGCCGCTGGGCGACGCCGCAGCGGCGTACCAGACGGCCTGGTCGTACCCGACCGGGTCGACCATCCGCCAGTACTTGGCAGAGTACGAGGGAAATGCGGAGGAAATCGTTACGTCCGCCCGCGCGAAGCTGACCTGCGGCCGGTACCAGGCGGGTGGCGCCGAGGTCCGTGTCAGCGCCCCGGCCGTCGCTGACAAGCAGGTCAGCTGGTGTGCCACGAGTACCAGGCAGTCCGCCTGCACGGTGCTGACAGCACACGGTCGGGTGCTCAGTGTCGTGGTCGTCACGGCCGCCACGGAGGCCAAGGCCAAGCCCGCGGTGACACGAATCGCACCACTCGCTGCAACGGCTCTGGCACGCAACTCCTAGGCTTGTCCCATGCGGCGGATCATGGGTACCGAGGTCGAGTACGGCATTTCCGTACCCGGCGATGCGACAGCCAATCCTGTTCTGACATCAACCCAGGTCGTGCTCGCCTATGCGGCGGCCGCAGACATCCCGCGGGCGCGCCGGGCACGCTGGGACTACGAGGTCGAGTCCCCGCTGCGGGACGCGCGCGGCTTCGACCTCGGCGCGCCGAGCATGGCCCCGTCCGATCCGGACGTCGAGGACCTCGGCGCGGCCAACGTCATCCTCACCAACGGTGCACGCCTGTACGTCGACCACGCGCACCCGGAGTACTCCGCGCCTGAGGTCACCAACGCGCGCGACGCGGTGATCTGGGACAAGGCGGGCGAGCGGGTGATGGAGGAGGCGGCGCTGAAGGCCGCCACCGTCCCCGGCCAGCCCCGCCTGCAGTTGTACAAGAACAACGTCGACGGCAAGGGCGCGAGCTACGGCACGCACGAGAACTACCTGATGAGCCGGAGCACGCCGTTCACGTCGGTGATCTCCGGGCTGACCCCGTTCTTCGCGTCCCGCCAGGTGATCTGCGGTTCCGGCCGGGTCGGCATCGGAGTCGCCGGCGAGGAGGCCGGCTTCCAGCTGTCCCAGCGCTCGGACTACATCGAGGTCGAGGTCGGCCTGGAGACCACACTCAAGCGCGGCATCATCAACACCCGCGACGAGCCGCACGCCGACGCCGACAAGTACCGCAGGCTGCACGTGATCATCGGCGACGCGAACCTGGCCGAGTACTCCACGTACCTCAAGCTCGGCACGGCCGCGCTGGTCATCGACATGATCGAGTCCGGCGTCCGGTTCGACCACCTCAAGCTGGCCGACCCGGTCCGCGCGGTGCACCACATCAGCCACGACCCGACGCTCAGGACCACGGTCGAACTGTCCAACGGCCGCAAGTTCACCGGGCTGGACATCCAGTCGGCGTACATGGAGATGGCCGCCGAGCACATCGAGAAGACCGACCAGGACTCGCAGTCCCGGCATGTGCTGCAGACCTGGGCGGAGATCATCGACGCGCTGCGCCGCGACCCGCTGGAGTGCTCCGACCGGCTGGACTGGCCCGCCAAACTCCGCCTGCTCGAGGGCTTCCGGGCCCGCGACAACCTGCAGTGGTCCTCGCCCCGGCTCTCGCTGATCGACCTGCAGTACTCCGACGTGCGGCTGGACAAGGGCCTCTACAACCGCCTGGTGGCCCGTGGCTCGATGAAACGGCTGGTCACCGAGGAGGAGGTGCGGGCCGCGATCACCGAGCCGCCCAGCGACACCCGGGCGTACTTCCGGGGCCGCTGCCTGGAGAAGTACCCGAACTCGATCGCCGCGGCGTCCTGGGATTCGGTGATCTTCGATCTCGGCCGCGAGTCGTTGGTCCGGATCCCCACGCTCGAACCCCTCAGGGGAACAAAAGCCCACGTCGGAGCCCTGTTGGAGGCCGCGGACACGGCCGAGGAACTGGTCGACGCGCTGACCGGGGCACCCCGTGGCTGAGTTCACTCGTGGAGAAACACGGGTCAACCTGTGGGACACATGTCGGTCCCCCTGGGTAATGTTCATGTAGGCCAGTCGAAAACCGGGAGGCCAGATGTCCCAGGAAAAGGTCCAGCGCCAGGGCGGCGGCGACGGCGACGAGGAAGATGTCGCCGGTGGCGCGCCTGCCGGTCAGGAGCGCAGGGAGAAGCTCGGCGAGGACGTGGACACCATCCTCGACGAGATCGACGACGTACTGGAGGAGAACGCGGAGGACTTCGTCCGCGCCTACGTGCAAAAGGGCGGCGAGTGACCTTGCCGCGCCGGTAAGCAGCAACCAGCAGAGCGACGAAAGCAGGGCATGGACCACACCTTCTCCCGCCAGGGGGCAGGCACCGGGCTACCGGCTGCCTATCTCTCGGCCGCGTCATTGTCATTCACCGACTTTCTGCGTTCGCAGGCGCCCGAACTGCTCCCGGGCGCCCGCTCGGCAGAGCTGACCAACCAGAGCGCCTTGTCGGAGGTCCCGCACGGCACGACCATCGTCGCGGTGACCTATGCCGGTGGCGTGCTGCTCGCGGGCGACCGGCGTGCGACGTCCGGCAACCTCATCGCGCAGCGCGACATGGAGAAGGTGTTCGTCACCGACGACTATTCGGCCGTCGGTATCGCGGGCACCGCGGGTCTCGCGGTCGAGATGGTCCGCCTGTACACGGTCGAACTTGCGTACTACGAGAAGATCGAAGGCGTGCCGCTGTCGCTGGACGGTAAGGCGAACAAGCTCGCCACGACCGTGCGCGAGAACCTCGGCATGGCGATGAACGGCCTCGCGGTCGTGCCGCTGTTCGTGGGCTACGACATCGACGCGGATCAGCCGCACGGCCGGATCGTGTCCTACGACGTGGTCGGCGGCCGCTACGAGGAACGGGCCGGCTTCCACGCTGTGGGCTCGGGATCGCTGTTCGCCAAGTCGGCGCTCAAGAAGCTCTACGACCCCGAGGGCGACCAGGACGCGGCGATCCGCTGGGCCGTCGAGGCGCTGTACGACGCCGCGGAGGACGACACCGCGACCGGCGGGCCGGACCTCCACCGGCGGATCTACCCGTCCATCATCACGATCACCGGCGCGGACGGCGCGGTCCGGGTGCCCGAAGAGCAGACAAGTGCGGCGGCCGAGGCCGTTGTCACCGACCGCAGTCAACGGCCGCGTGGCTAGAGTGTCGTCCCGTCCGCACAAGATCCAGGAGCCACTGCTGTGAGTATGCCGCTGTTCGCCTCGCCCGAGCAGTTGATGCGGGAGAAGTCCGAGATCGCCCGCAAGGGCATCGCGCGGGGCCGCAGTGTCGTCGTGCTGAAGTACGCCGGTGGCGTGCTGTTCGTCGCGGAGATCCCGGCGAAGAGCACCCTGCGCAAGGTTTCCGAGCTGTACGACCGCATCGGGTTCGCCGCCGCGGGCCGTTACAGCGAGTTCGAGGGCCTGCGCCGCGGCGGGATCAGGCACGCCGAGTTGTGGGGCTTCGCGTACGACCGCAGGGACGTTTCGGCGCGGCAGCTCGCGAACGTCTACGCGCAGTCCCTCGGTGCGATCTTCACCGAGCAGCTCAAGCCGTACGAGGTGGAGATCTGCGTCGCGGAGGTCGGCGCGACCGCCGAGCAGGACCAGATGTTCCGCCTCACCTACGACGGTTCGATCGTCGACGAGTCGCGGTTCATGGTGATGGGCGGCAACGTCGACCCGATCGTCACGGCGCTGAAGGACACCTACGCCGAGGGCATGGACCTGTCCGCCGCGGTCGACGTGGCCGTCCGCGCGCTGAGCAAGTCCAGCAGCAACAGCAACAACGGTGACGGCGGGCTGCTCACCTCGGAGAACCTCGAGGTCGCGGTGCTCGACCGGAACCGTCCGCGCCGGGCCTTCCGCCGCATCGCCGGCGAGGCGCTGACCCCGCTGCTGCCCACCGCCGAACCACCGGCCGCCGAGGAAGCCCCTCCGGCGACCGAGAGCTAGTTCCGACCGGATCACAACCCGGCCCCGGGAGGATCATCCCGGGGCCGAGCCATGCCAGGGGGAGTGGAAGGCATGACAGGCCGTCGAGTCGCCGTGCTGGTCGCGACGACGTCGTACAGCGATCCCACGTTGCAGCCGTACGGTGTGCCCGTCGGCGACGGCCGGAGGCTGCGGGAGCTGCTGCTCGACCCGGACGTGGGCGGGTTCGACGAGGTGGTCCTCCTCGCCAACGAGTCCAAGTCGGGGATCGAGCGCGAACTGGAGCGCGTGCTGCTGCACGACCGCGCGCCCGAGGACATGGTGCTGGTGCACATGACCGGGTGCCCGGCGTGGAACAACTCCAGCCAGCTGTTCTTCAGCACGGCCGGCACCGACCTGAGGTTCATGTGGTCGACGGCCATCCCGGCCCTGGTGTTCGGGTGGCTGCTGGCCGAAAGCCCGGCGCAGGCGAAGGTCGTCCTGCTCGACAACTCCCTCGGCGCTCAGCCGTTCCTGACCGACCACCTCGGCACCAGTTCGTTCGTGCTGTCCGCACCGCGCCAGCTCACCGCGACTGTGGTGCGAGGGCTGGAGACCGGCGCCGCGGACCTCGACGGCGACGGCCAGATCTCCTTCACCGACCTCACCGAGTTCGTCCGCCAGGAACTGGACGACGACTGGCAGGTGTGCGGCGGCGCGTTCGACGGGCCGATCCGAATCGCCGGCACACCGGACAGGACGGCCGAGCCTGTCGTCGCGGCCGAGCCGGTCACCACGACCGACGACGGGGAGCCCGAGCTGCTGAGTCTGCTGGGGATTTCGTCCCTGGCGGAACACGATGTCCAACGCGCGTGGCGGCGACGGCCGGAGAGCGAGCGGTACCGCGTGCCGATCGGCGTCGACGAGAGCGGACAGCCGGTCGTGGTGGACATCAAGAACGCGGCCATGGACGGCATGGGCCCGCACGGCCTGTGCTTCGGCGGTCGCGGTGCCGACACCGTGGATTTCGTGTGCACGTTCATGCTCGGGCTCGCGGCGACCCACTCGTCGCAGATCCTCAACTTCGTCATCGTGGACTTCGACAGCGGCGTCGCCTTCCGGGAACTGGGGAGCCTGCCGCACGTCTCGGCGCTGCTCACCGGTCTCGGTGACGACCTGTCCCTGCTCGACCGGCTGATGGACGCGTTGGCCGGTGAGATGACCAGGCGCCAGGAGTTGCTGCGCGCCACCGGCATGCGGCACTTCTGGGAGTACGAGAGCGCGCGGGAGAACGGCGCCGACCTCGATCCGTTGCCCGCGCTGGTCATTGTGATCAACGAGTTCGCGTTCCTGCTGACCGCCAAGCCGGGTTTGGACAGGCTTCTCGTCACTCTCGGCAGGCTGGGCAAGTCGTTGGGGCTGCACATGCTGCTGGCAGCGCACACGATGGAGCACGGCAGTCTGCGCGCACTCGACCCGTTCCTGTCGTACCGGATCGGTCTGTGGATGCCGGCCGAAGAATCCCGTGTGGTGCTCGGTATTCCGGACGCCCACGAGCTTCCGCCCGGCCGTGCCGCCTACTTCAAGCACGACGTGGGCACGTTGGTCCGGTTCACCACCGCCACGGCCACCGTCGCGGGCGTGGACGTGGCAGGCGCCCTCGTGTCCACGATGCTCGGTCAGGGACCGCCCGCGCACGAAGTGTGGCTGCCGCCGCTGGACACGCCGTGTTCGCTGGACATGCTCGTGCCGCCGTTGCACGTGGCGGAGAACCGCGGCCTGAGCCCGCAGAACACACCGTGGCTGGGTCAGTTGCAGACACCGGTCGGTGTCGTGGACAAGCCGTTCGAACAGCGGCGTGACCTGCTGTGGGCGGACTTCTCCGGTGCCGCGGGGCACGGTGCTGTTGTCGGTGCGCGCGGGTCCGGCAAGTCGATGCTGCTGCGCACACTCGTGATGTCGATGGCGTTGACGCAAACCCCGCTGGAGGCGCAGTTCCACTGCCTCGACTTCGGCGGTGGAATGCTCACGTCGGTGCGTGACCTGCCGAACGTCGGTGCGGTGGCGACTGTGGACGACGGTGATCTGGTCCAGCGCGTCGTCGCTCAGCTCACGTCGCTGGTGGCCGACCGGGAGCGGCGCTTCCAGGAGCACGGCATCAGTTCGATGGCCGAGTTCCGTGACCGCAAAGGGCAAGGGCAGATCACCGACGACCCGTTCGGTGACGTGTTCCTTGTCGTGGACGGCTGGACGGAGTTCCGGCAGGCGCATGAGCAGCTCGAACCGCAGGTCCTCGACCTGGTCTCGCGCGGCCTGGCCTACGGCGTGCACGTGATCCTGTCGGCCGCGCGGTGGGCCGACCTGCCGCCCGCCACGAAGGAACTGCTGGGCACCAGGTTCGAGCTGAGGCTCGACGACCCGGCTGAGTCCGAAGTGGACAGCCGGATGGCCGGGACCGTGCCCGCCCGGCCCGGCTTCGGGCTGACCAGGGACAAGCTGCACTTCCTCGTCGGCCTGCCGCGGATCGACAACTCGGCGTCGGCCGGCGACGTCGAGGACGGCATCCGGGACGCGTCCGGCAAAATCCGTCAGCAGTGGCGCGGGACAGTGCCGCCCTTGGTGCGTCCGGCGCCGTACACGAGCCGTGCCAGGACGATCCCGATCGGCGTGGCCGACGGCGACCAGGACAGCGTGTCCGTCGACTTCGACACCGAGCCGCACTTCATGGTCTTCGGCGAGACCGAGTCGGGCAAGACGAACGTGCTGCGCACCATCGTGCGCGGCATCATGCGGCGCTACACGCCGGACAAGGCCCTCATCATGGTCGTCGACTTCCGGCATTCCCTGCTCGGAGTCGTGGACACCCAGCATCTGCTGGCGTACGTGATATCCCCGCAGCAGCTCGCCACGACGATGGCGGACGTCGTCACGTCCATGCGGCGACGGCTGCCGGGCCCTGACGTGACCCAGGAGCAGATCAAGGACCGGTCCTGGTGGTCCGGGCCGGAGCTGTTCGTGGTCGTCGACGACTACGAACTGGCCGCGTCCCGGCCGGACAACCCGATGGCGCCGTTGCGGGAGCTTCTGCCGTTGGCCAAGGAGATCGGCCTGCACCTGGTCCTGGGCCGCCGCCCCGAACCGGCCTCACGCACGCGGGCCGATCCGGTCGTCAGCACGCTCCAGGAGCTTGGCAGTCCCGGTGTCGTGCTCAGCGTGCCGGCGGAGACGGGCGTGCAACTCGGCTCGTATCAGCCGACGCCGCTCCCACCGGGCAACGGCGTGCTGATCACCCGTGACGCCGCACCACGGCAGGTGCGGATGAACTGGACCGAGCCGGAGGCCTAGGTCGTGTTTCGAATGTCCCGGTCGATGAGAGTCGGGATCGGGGCGGTTCCTGGCGTCGCCGCGGGATCGCCGCGAATACTGGTTGTCTTTGGGCGGTCCCGCGGTGGCGTCAGGGGCCGCATCCGGCCCGGCTATCGCGATCGGGCATTTGAAACACGGCCT
>NZ_JAAATY010000064.1 GCF_013280595.1 Kibdelosporangium persicum | reverse complement strand
TCGGGGTTGGCTGGTGTTATCAAGATGGTGATGGCGATGCGGCATGGTGTGTTGCCGAGGACGTTGCATGTGGATGAGCCGTCGTCGCATGTGGATTGGTCGAGTGGTGCTGTCGGGTTGTTGACGCGGTCGCGGGAGTGGCCGCGGACGGGTCGCCCTCGCCGGGCTGGTGTGTCCTCGTTCGGGGTCAGCGGTACCAACGCGCACGTGATCCTGGAACAGGGCGAAACCGTGGACGCGGAGCCGATGTCCGCGGGCCACGAGCCTTTCGTGCCGCCGGTGGTGCCGTGGGTGATCTCCGGGCACACCGCGGAGGCTCTTCGAGCACAGGCGGCACGGCTGGCCGAGCACCTCGAGGCTTCGCCCGCCGAAAGCGTGCGGGACGTCGGCTGGTCGCTCGCGACGTCACGGGCAGGTCTGGAGCACCGCGCCTTCGTATGGGGAACGGAACGGGCCGAGCTACTGCTGCGGTTGCGAGCGATGGCGGAGGGCGAACACACACCCGGTGTCGTGACAGGCACGGTGGTGTCCGGGCGCTTGGCGATGCTGTTCTCTGGTCAGGGCACCCAGCGCCTCGGTATGGGACGGCGGTTGTATGAGGCTTTCCCGGCCTTCGCCGCGGCTTTCGACGCTGTGTGTGCGCACCTGGACGTCCTGCTCGACCGCCCCTTGAAGCAAATCGTGTTCGCCGCCGAGAACACGGCGGACGCCGCGATGCTGGCGGACACGCTCTACACCCAGGCTGGGCTGTTCGCACTCGAGGTGGCGTTGTTCCGGCAGGCGGAGGCGTCCGGCGTCCGGCCCGATTTCGTCGGCGGCCACTCGGTCGGTGAGTTCGCCGCGGCACACGTCGCCGGGGTGTTGACGCTGCCGGACGCGTGCTCCCTGCTGGTGGCGCGCGCCAGGCTCATGGGTGAATTGCCCGACAGTGGCGTGATGTACGCGGTCGACGCCGCCGAGGCGGACGTCCTCCCGCTGGTGCGGGGCAGGGAGGACGAGGTCGCCCTGGCCGCTGTCAACGGGCCGGATTCGACGGTGATCTCGGGGACCCGGGATGCCGTGGCGGCCGTGGCCGCTGCCTTGGCGGAGCGCGGTCACAGGACCAAACGCCTGAACGTGTCGCACGCGTTCCACTCGCCCCTGATGGCGCCGGTGCTCGAGGAGTTCCGGCGGACGGCGGAGCGGATCGGCTATGGACGGCCGACAATGCCCATCGTGTCCACTGTGACCGGCAGGGTCGCCCGCGATGGCGAACTGTGCTCACCGGACTACTGGGTCGAGCAGGTGTGTGCTCCTGTGCGATTCCATGACAGCGTCTCGGCGTTGCGGGCTGAGGGCGTGACGAAGTTCGTCGAAGCCGGGCCGGACGGTGCACTGACAGCGCTGGTGCGCCGGTGTCTGGCCGACGAGGAAGGGACGACGGTCACGCCGATGTCGCGTGGCGGCCGATCCGAGGTCGAGGCGTTCGCGGCCGCACTCGGCGGACTGTACGTGGCGGGGTACGAGGTGGACTGGAGCGGATTCTTCACCGGATGCCGCCGGGTCGACCTGCCGACCTACGCCTTCCAGCGGCGGCGCTGGTGGCCGGCCGCCCAAGCGGCCACAGTGGACCCGGAAGACCTCGGGCTCGGCGCGGTCGACCACCCGTTGCTCGGAGCCGGTCTCGTCATGCCCGATTCCGACCAGGTCGTGCTGACCGGACGGCTGTCGTTGCGTTCGCAGCCATGGCTGGCAGGGCACGCGGTGTTCGGGACGGTGTTGTTGCCCGGTACGGCTTTTGTGGACCTGGCATTGCGCGCGGGCGCTCAGGTGGGCTGTCCGAGGGTGGAGGAGCTGACGCTCGAAGCGCCGTTGACACTGCCCGCGGACGGCGGGAGTCCTCGTGTGCAGGTGACGGTCGGGGGCCCGGACGATGCGGGAAGGCGGGCCGTGACGGTCCACTCCGGTGGCGGCCCCACCGGAGCGTGGACGAGGCATGCCTCGGGTGTGCTGGCACCGGAAGCGCTCGCACCGGTAGGTCGCTGGGACATCCCGGCCTGGCCCCCGCCGGGCGCCGAACCCGTCGGGATCGATGACTACTATGACCACGCCGCCGAGGAAGGCTTCTCGTACGGTCCGGTCTTCCAGGGGCTGCGCCAGGCCTGGCGCCGCGGTGCGGAGGTCTTCGCCGAGGTCCGCCTGCCCGAGGACGCGGCGCCGGACGCGGCTCGGTTCGAGATCCACCCGGCCTTGCTCGACGCGGCACTGCACGCCATGGCGCTGGGGCCGATGACCCGATCAGGCCCGGGCTCACTGCCCTTCGCCTGGCGCGGTGTGAGTCTGGCCGCTGCCGGAGCGACGGCGCTGCGGGTCAGAGTCGCGCCGGCTGGGCAGGACGCGATCTCGGTGACGGTCGCCGACCAGGCCGGGCAGCTCGTCGCGATGATCGACTCGTTGGTGCTGCGCCCGGTGCGGCCCGACCAGCTCCGGCCGGAAGACCGAGCCGCCTCGCACCGGATCGAATGGGCACCGGTGAGCCTGGGGCCGGTCGCCGATGGCGATTCCTTCGTGGTCACCGAGTTGGTGAACGCGGGCGCACCCGACGGTGATCTCGCCGCGACGACCCAGACGCTGGTCGTCCGGGCACTGGACGTGGTGCGGTCCTGGCTGGCCGCCGAACACCCCGGCGGAACGCGGCTGGTGATCCGGACCCGCGGGGCGGTGTCGGTCGGCACCGGCGACAGCGCCGATTCCCTGGTCGATCCGGCGGCGGCAGCCGCGTTGGGTCTGCTGCGTTCGGCTCAGTCCGAGCATCCCGGCCGGATTCTGCTCGTCGACACCGACCCCGCAGATGCCCCGCATGCCAGGAATGACACGGACATCGAGGCGGTGGCGGCCGCCGCGGTGGCGCACGACGAGCCGCAGGTCGCTGTCCGCGGTGACACGGTCTACGTGCCGCGCCTGGTGCGTGCCGCGCAATCCACTGCCGCGGCACCGTGGGATCCTCACGGGACAGTGCTTGTCACCGGCGCGACCGGTGCGCTCGGCGGCCTGGTCGCCCGGCGGCTGGCGACCGGGCACGGGGTTCGCAGCCTGGTGCTGGCCGGCCGGCAGGGCATGGCCGCCGAGGGGATGCCTGAACTGGTGGCGGAACTGGAGTCGCTGGGGGCGAGCGTGACGGTCGCCGAGTGTGATGTCGCCGATCGCGCCCGGCTGGCGGCAATGCTCGCCGATGTGCCGGCGGAACGCCCGTTGACGGGTGTCGTGCACGCGGCTGGTGTCCTCGACGACGGTGTTCTGACCGCGATGACACCCGAGCGGATCCGTACGGTGCTGCGCGCGAAGGTCCTCGCCGCGACTCATCTGCACGAGCTGACCAAGGACGCCGGTCTCAGCGCGTTCGTGGTGTTCTCGTCGGCGGCAGGGATCTTCGGTTCCGCCGGTCAGGCCAACTACGCGGCAGCGAACGCGTTCCTCGACGCGCTGGCCCAGCGACGGCAGGCGCTCGGTCTGCCGGCCGTGTCACTGGCGTGGGGGCCGTGGCAGGACGTGCGTGGCATGACCGCCGAGCTGAGCGCGGCCGACCGCAAGCGGATGACCAAGGTGGGCCTGACACCGATGTCCGTGGAGGACGGGCTGCGGCTGTTCGACGCTGCTGTCGCCGGCCCGGAAGCGGTGTTGGTACCCGCACGACTCGACACTGTCGCCGAGCCGGCGCCCGCGCTGCTGCGCGGGTTGACCGGGCCTCGCCCGCGGCGGCGTGCCTCGCCCACACCGGTGGGAGACATCGGGCTCGCCGATCGGCTGGCCGCGCTGTCCGGTGCCGAACGCGCCTCGGTGCTGCTCGATGCGGTGCGTCGTGAGGTCGCCATGGTGCTGGCCTATCCGTCCGCGGACATGGTTCGGACCGGCCGTGAGTTCAAGGAGCTGGGCTTCGATTCACTGACCGCGATCGACCTGCGGAACCGGCTCAACGACGTGACCGGTCTGCGATTGCCTGCGACGCTGGTCTTCGACCACCCGACACCCGGTGCGTTGGCAGAGCACCTGGTGGCGTCGTTCGCCGGCTCGGAGGAACCACCATCGCCTGTGCTCGCCGAGCTCGACCGGGTGGAATCCGTCGTGCTGTCAGCGCCCGACGACGGATCACGGCAGGCCGTGATCACTCGTCTGCAGATCCTGCTCACCAAACTGAGCGACCACACGGACGGCCAGACGCCGGTCGCGCCGCACGACGACCTGCGCGAAGCCACCGCGGACGAGCTGATCGACCTGATCGACGCGGAGTTCGGGGCAGCGGGATAGCGGCCGGAGGGTCTGATCCCGGCGTGACCGGTGGCGCGGTTCTCCACCCGTAGGGCTTCGGCTTCGCTGAGGCCCCACGGGAGGACAACCGCGAAGGTCTCCTCCGGCGCCGGCGCACTGCGATCCGCCCACGGCCTGGGGCCGGGGCGGTGGTCAGTTCTTGAGGGCGAGCGTGATGCCGTCGGCCATGGGCAGCACGCACACCTCGACCCGGTCGTCGCAGGCGATCAGGTCGTTGACTTCCCTGATCGCGACGGTGTCGGCGTCCTGCGCGGCCGGGTCGGTGACTTGGCCGGACAGCAGGGTGTTGTCCAGCACGATCAGTCCGCCGGGACGCACCAGGTGCACGCACGCCTCGTAGTAGTCGCGGTACGACGCCTTGTCCGCGTCGATGAACGCGAGGTCGAAGGTGCCCGCCTGGTCGGCGAGCGCGGCCAGGGTTCGCGCGGCCGGGCCGATCCTGACCTCGATCCGCTCGTCGACTCCTGCCCGCCGCCAGTAGTCCGCGGCGATGGTCGTCCACTTGCGATTGATGTCGCACGTGATCACGCGGCCGTGCGGGGGCAGTGCCCGAGCCAGGCACAGGGTGCTGTAACCGGTGAACGTGCCGATTTCCAGAACCGTCGTGGCGCCGGCCAGCCGGGCCAGCAACGCCAGCAGCTGTCCTTCCTCGGGCATCAGCCGCATGGCGTCACCGCCGGGCAACTGCGCGGTGAACTCCCGCAGTTCCCGCAGTACCTCGTCGTCCCGCAGCGAGATCCTGGTGATGTACCGGAAGAGGTCCGGGTTGAGGGAGATCTGGCCGGCCATGCGCTGACCTTTCGCTCGGTTTCATGTCCCCGCCGACGCGCACCGCCAGACCTGGTCGACCAGTTCCGCTGTGGACACGGTGATTTCGCCGAACGCTCCGGTGATCCCGCCGCGCACGGCTCGTACGAACGCCGTCAACGTGTTGCCGTACTGGTCGTCCGGAGGCACGGCGATCCGTTCGGGAACCTGGTGTCCTTGCCGGTGGACGACAATCTCGGTGTCCGCGTCGGCGGCGGGGTGGAAGGCACGCTCGACAGTGATCCGGCCCAGCCGCCCGAGCACGTGGTACTCGGAGGTGTAGCCGTGGTCCATCCCGAACGTGACCTGGGCGGTCACGCCGTCGTCCCGCCGGAGCAGCGCCGCGCCCGCGACATCCACACCCGACGCGCCGTCGTTCCGCAGGACCGCGCCCACCACCCGTAATCCTCGGCCCAGCACGAGTTGTGCGGCGATCATCGGGTAGACGGCGTTGTCCAGCAACGCACCTCCGCCCAGCGAAGCCGAGTACCGGATGTCGCCGCTGGGCCGCGGGGGAATGGTGAACGAGCCGGTAAAAGCGACCGGGTCGCCGATCGCGCCGTTGGCGATCAGTTCGCGTACCAGGCGGTGCCTGCGGTGGTGGAGGAACATGACGTTCTCGACGAGCACTCGACCCGTCACGCCGGCCAGTGTGGTCAGAGCCGTCGTCTCGGGGCCGCTCGGCGTCAGTGGTTTCTCCGCCAGCACGTGTTTCCCGCTGGTGAGAGCGGCTCGGATCCACTCCGCATGCAGCGCGGGAGGTAGTGGCACGTACACGGCGTCGATGTCGTCACGGTCGAGCAGGGACCGGTACCCGGTCACCGGCTCGCACGCGAACCGAGTGGCCACAGTGGCCGCCTTGTCCCGGTCACGGCTGGCCACAGCGACCAGCCGGACCCCGGGATGGCTCGTCATGGCGGGCAGGATCCGGCGAAGCGCGATGTCGGCGCACCCGAGCACACCGAACCGGACAACGCCGCTCATCTCTTCCTGTCCTGGGAGTCGCGGTGGCGCAGGATGATGTCGGCGGCAGCGGACACGCCTCCCGCCTGCCTGAGCCGTTCCTTCCAGTGCAGCGCGCGTTCCCTCAGCCCATCGTCGGTGAACAGGCGCCGGAGTTTCGTGGTGATCTCCGCCGAATCCAGCTTCGTGGTGTCACGGAGCAGCAGTGCGGCGCCGCTGTCGACGAATCGCACGGCACCGTCGCGGGCCTCCCAGGTGTGCGGCATCAACAGCAGCGGTTTGCCGAAGTACAACCCGTGGTGCGTGCCATTCCCGCCCTGCGACATGAACACCCGGACGTGCGGGTGCGCCAGGACGTCCACCTGCGGGACCCAGGTCTCGATCCGCACGTTCGCCGGGATCTTCGTGGGCAGCAGGCGGTGCTGGGACTTCGGCAGGCTCCACAGCACGTGGTGGTCGGGGGCGAGATTCCCGGCCGCGGTGAGGATCGCCTCGATCTGCCGGCGGGTCGGCCGGTTCATCGCACCGAAGCCGAGGTAGACGATCGACCGGTGCTGCTCGACCCAGCCCATGATGTCCGGGTCCGGTGCGGCGGTGGTGCTGGGCATCACGGGACCCACCATCTCCAGGCAGTCAGGGGCCCGATCGTGCGGGTACTCGATGCCGAACTGCGAATGCCCGATGACCGCGACGGCCGCGTCGGCGTACGGCCCCAGCAGACCCTTGGTGTTCTTGATGCCCAACGCGGCGCGCTCGGCGATGAACGCGCGGGTGGCCTTCATCCGGCTGGGCTGCAGGAAGATCCCGATCCGCGCCAGTGAGAACAGCAGGTTCGCCACCTTCTGCCCGGTCGTCATCCGCAACGGCAGCCCGGAGAACGGGGCTGGGAAGGTCCACGAGAGCGCCGGTGCGTAGAGGTAGCTGACCAACGTGGGTGAGTTGATCACGTAGGGGACACCGCGGGTCATCGCCGCGTCGAACATCCACGTGGCGCCGAGATCGGCCACGACCAGCGCGGGCCGGATCCGGTCGATCGCCGCCAGCGACTGCTCGTAGAACTCGGCACCGTGCGGCCCGACGAAACTCTGGTCCATGAACGCGGCGAAGGCACGCAGCCTGGACCTGGAGTTGAGTCGCTGGAAGGTTTCCTCGGTCCAGTTGCCCGGCTGCAGCTCCGGTACATAGCGTCCGATCTGGACGAATCCGATGCCGCCGCGTGGCGACAGCGCCTCGACATCTGCCTTGCGGTCCTCCGAGCCGCCGAACCACAGCCCTTCGACCCCGCGGCGGTCCAGCTCGGTGGCGATGGTCGCGAGCGGACCGAACAGACTGGGATGCGAAGGACTGGCGAACAGGACAGGTCCTGGGCTCTGCGCCGTCATCGTGATCTGGTTCCTTGCCTTGGTGGTGGTCCGCCGGACGTCATGCCGCCTGGATGCAGGCGACCAGGCTGCGGAGCTCGACGTTGAGGTAGTTGCCATGCACCAGCAACCCGGTGAGCTGGTTGAGGGTCATCCAGCAGTAGCCGGGCGGTGTCTCGACCGGGAAGTCCTCGTCCACCTCGATCACCACGTACCGGTTCATCGCGTGGAAGAACCGGCCGCCCTCCTCCGAATGCATTGTGTCGTAACGGATCCGCCCGGGATGCGCGGACAGGACCACGTCCAGGTACGGCGGTCGGTGGCCCTGCGGCACGTCCCGGTAGTTGCCCGGGTAGCAGTGCACGGTCGGGGCCATCTCCGCGACGTTCATCGCCCCTGCGTCGACCTTCGCCTGGACGAGCACGTGCAGGAACCCGTTGATCCGTCTGGTGAGGAACGCGAGCAGGCCAGGCCCGTTGGGCGCGATGAGCGGCTGGGTCCACGACGCGACCTCCCGGCCGGCCGAGTGCACGTCCACCGCGATGACGCGGAAGAACTTGCCGTCCTGATGGGATATCTGGTCCGCGGTGCGCAGCCAGCCACCTTCGGCGGTGTGCTCCAGGGCGATCCGTTGCTGGATCAGTTCCCGGGTGGTCCGGATGTCGGTGAGCCAGCTGAGCACTTCCCCCATAGTGTGCACCGGTTCCGCCTCGCCCGAGGTCGACCGCCGCACGTCTTCGGCGAAACCGTCGCCGGAGCAGTCCGTGACCGGACCGGCCAACGCGGTCGGCAAACACGACAGCACCGTACGCGCGTCCATGTTGACCACATGCGGCATCCGCAGCAGCCGCCTGATCTGGCCGAGCGTGAGCCAGTGGAAGTCCGCGCCGACCGGCACGTCGTCGAAGACCTCGACGACCACGTTGCGGTTGCGCTTGTGCAGGAACCACGCGGCTTGCTCGGACTGCAGGACATCCACCAGCACCCGGGCGCCTGGGTGCCGCCGGAAGTAGTCCAGGTAGGGGATGCTGGTGCCGTTGTGCACCCTGGTGTAGTTGCTCCGGGTCGCCTGCACGGTGGGCGAGATCTGCACCCGGTTGACGTTGCCGGGCTCCATCTTGGCCTGCATCAGGCAATGCAGCACGCCGTCGAACTCCTTGACGAGGATGCCGAGGATGCCGATCTCGGGTTGCACGATGATCGGCTGGGTCCAGTCGCTGACCCAGGGCCGGTCGGTGCGGACCCGGAGGCCTTCGATGGTGAAGAACCGCCCGGTGTCGTGCACGAGGTTGCCCGTGTCCGGTTCGAAGTGCCAGCCGCTCATCGCGGCGAACGGGATGGGCACGACCCCCACGCCGCCCATCCGGTCGTGGCATCCGGCGTACCACCGGTGGAACTCGGCCATCGGCGTCACGGCGCTGTCCGTGACAGCCGCGGACACCGCGAACCGGGTCGCGGTGTCGAACTCGTCCGGTGCGGTCCGCCTGCCGGGCGCGAGGTGGACGTTCATCGGATTCCCGCGGTTCCGGACGGGCTCGCCAGCCGAAATGTCATCACGTCTCCCCAGTGGTCGCGGGCCGGAAATCGCGGTCCGGCACGCCTCGCGCCCCGGCAGTATTGACGCGGGCAGGCTGCCGGGTCAAGGGTTTCAGGTACCGCTGAAAGCAGTGGTATTCGTCGCGAGAATAGAAGCCGAGCGCCGGACGCCGAGTTCCGGTGGTGCTAGTGTCTGATAGCGGATGGCTCTGGCAGAGCGGAGGGTTCGACGCCCGTGTACATCGAGCCGATGAAAATTCCTGATGCGTTCCGGGTGATACCGGAGCGGCATTCCGACCGTCGGGGACATTTCTACGAGGCGTTCCGCGCCCGGGAGCTGTCCGAGGCGGTCGGGCATTCTTTCAGCGTCGCACAGGTGAATTGTTCGGTGTCGAGGCGGAACACCCTGCGAGGTGTCCACGGCACGGTGATGCCGCCGGGTACGGCGAAGCTGGCGACCTGCGTGCGCGGCGCGGTCCTCGACGTCGTGGTGGACCTGCGCACCGGCTCGCCCACCTTCGGCGCCTACGACGTCACCGAGCTCGACGAGGCCACCGACGTCTCCGTCTACCTGGCGGACGGCCTGGGGCACGCCTTCCTCACGCTGACCGAGGACGCCTGCGTGTTCTACCTGTGCTCGGCGGAGTACCAACCCGGGACGATGATCGAGGTCAACCCGCTGGATCCGGCGCTGGACCTGCCGTGGAACCTCAGTGAGCCGCCACTGATGTCGGACAAGGACCGGGTCGCGCCCACGCTCGCCGAAGCGGCGGCCGCCGGGTACCTGCCTTCCTACAAGCAGTGCCAGGCCCTCTACCGGCAGCTTCGCGTGGCCGGTGTCGGCTGACCGGCCGCGGGTGCTTCCGGCTGCGCGGAAGCACCTGCGGACCGGCGGCTAACGGAACGAGATGGAGGCCTGCGCGCCCGTGGTCAGTGCCACGTTGGCGGCGTAGACGCCGCAGCCACCCGGCACTGACGTGCAGTCGACGAGCCCCCACTCCAGGCCGTCGGCGGTGTAGCCGGTGAAGGTGCGACGGGCCGTGAGCTGCGTTGACGCGGAGCCATTCGAATCGGTGACGGCTTGCTGCAGACCCGGCAGGTCACAGACGGTGGTGCCCGCCTGCGGCTGCGCGCACTCCACGGTGACGACCGTTTCACTCGCTGCGAACCCGGCCACTGTGGCGGAGACAGTGTCGCCATCGGACAGGCCGGTCGACGGCGACACTGTCACGGACGCCGCGCTGGGGGACGCGATGGCAGTGAGCTGGCCCGACACCACGAGGCCCAGTGCCATCAGACCGACCACCACGGGCTTGTGTGCAGAACGCATTCTTCTCCTTACATCGAAGAAAGGGGAATTGGCGGAAAAGTGGCCACCTAAAGACAACCGCACATCGGCTGGTCATCCGCAAACGACGTTACAGTGTGTCTGGTTAACCGTCAACGCCGTTGCGTGCCCGCAGTGTCGGTCTCGATTTCAAGGAGATTGTCAGGCGGCTGTCAGGTGATTGACAGCCGTCATTGCTGCGCGAGGTCTGCCTTCCCCGTATGGTCGATTCGGTATGGAGTTGCCGAACGCGGTCGCCGGTCATGGGTGGCCACGATCGCGTGGGCCAGCGACGGGTGTCCGGCCCGCAGCGCTGATGGACGCACGGAGGGCATCCCATGAAAAGTCCAGGTCACGGCACGCGATCCGAATGCAGGTCGGTCCTGCGCCGGCTCCGTCGTACTGCCCGGACTGCTCACGCGGCGCGCGGGCCCTGCGGCGCCGCAACGTCGTCATGGCGCATGTGATGTGCTCGCAGTCAGGCGAAGGAAATCGGTCGATATTCGTCGGCGCAGGCGGTCTGGAGATTCTGCGGTGATGGTCGGTGCTGACATCGAAGTGAATAGCGTTCGACCGCTCGGGCCTTGTTCGACTGGGCCGCTTTGCGTCCAGTGCGGTGCAACTCGTAGGCTTTGGCCGGACGACTGATCGCTCACGTGATCGTGTACGCCGGGTGAACGCCGGGTCGCCGCGGTGTGTCCGTCGAGTAGTACTCATGGTTCCGGGTGGGTTGTCCGGTTCGGTGCCGGACTGGTGACTGGGGGAAGTGTTGCGTTTTCTTCTGTTGTGACGGTCGAGTGCCGCAATTCCGAACTCGTGCCGGGTGAGTGGTTCGCGTTCGAGTTCTCGATCCGAAGGTTCCCGAGTTTCGGCATCGCATGTCGGGCGTCGTTCCGATGCGGTCGTCGGAGTGTGCCGGGTGGCGCTTTCCGGCGATCTCCGGTGCATCGCCTGTCACTCGGATCTTGCTGCGCAATTCGAAATTCGCATAGTCGGTGTCGGGCGGTCACACCGCGACCCGACGCTGTTCTGGGATAGATGCCGATGGCCGACTCACCGACCTTCACCGAAACGTTCACGGTCACCACTGAAAATCCATTGCTGCGTGGTCACGTGGTACATGGGCCCAACAGGTCATGGTCACGGTCGACGGACGTCCTGGGCCGTCGGAGGGGTGGCGGATCGAGGTCCGCCGCCGCCGGCGGGACACAGTGGACGTACTGCATGCGGTCGTGACGGCCTACCGGCACGGACATCTACGCCTGGCTGCGCGAACAAGAGTTGGTCCACTCCGGACTGATGAAGATCGACGGTGTGGTCCACCGCCGCACTGGGCACTGGGTCGTGGAGCTGGAACTCCCGCAGGAGCACCGGCAGGCGCGGACCGTTTTCCCTTCCACCCGGCGTTGTTCGAGGCGGGACTGCTCGGTGGCAGCGTGGACAGCCACATGCTCCACGACACGGCCCTGTTCCTGCCGCTGGTGATCGAATCCTTCCGGGCGTCGGCACCGCTGGGCAGACACTGCTTCGTCAGGGTCGCCGCCGCTTCGGCGAGCCGGGACGAAGAACTCATCCGGCTCGTCGCGGAGTTCTACGGCACAACCGGCGTGAAGGTCGCCGAGGTCGGACCAGTCGTGGCCAAGCGATCCGGGATGTGGCCGCCCTCGACGTCCGGGAACCGGCGGTCCCGTCCGCGGTCATCGCCCCGGTTCCGGACACCGCCACGGGCGGCACTGCGACCGAGGGCGGGCGGGAGGTCGTGGCCGTGCTGCGGAAATGGCGGCGGCGCGCCTCGGTGTGCCCGCGGCCGAAGTCGCCGCGAACACCGGCTACTAGAATGCCGACGGCGGGTGTTGTACCAGCCTTTGAACATCCTTCCCAGAGGCTCGCACCCCTGATCCCAGATGTCCGTCAAAACGGGTCAGGCCCAGGCCACTTAGGCAGCGTCCCGCCAACCTGCGGCTCTTGTGCCGCTATCGAAGACGGGAGGCACGTTCAACTGGCGACAGGACCCATCAGGGCGAACCGCCTCACTCACCATAGGGGAAGCGTGAGAGCTCAAGTTCCGTTGCTAGTTCAGAGAAGGATGAGGGCATGCTCGAGCCAGGAATCCGACCGGCGGTCAGGAACATACCGTGAGCCGCGGTTCTTCGCGATCAGACCCTCGTGGCCTTCACCCGCGATAGGGTCCAGCAGTTCTGCGGGGGCGGGGGAGTCGTTCTGCGGCCAGCGTCTCAAGGGTGAATGCAGGCACGATCGAGATTCGATACGGGGTCGGGCATCGGCAGTTGCGCGAGCAGGACGCGACGCTGGTCGTACGGCTCGTGGAGCAGCGTCATGTCGCCGAGGTGCAACAGGTCGAAACACACGAACCGGACCGGCGTCCTTTGACGTTGACGATCGAGTGAACAGTACGAGCCAGGACAGCACCTGACCAAAGAGCTGGTAGACGTAGACCAGACGAACAGACACGATCGCAGATCGTCGGACGTCACGATCGCCCGCCCAGGTCAAACGGATGGCCGCATTCTCGACCAGGACGGGCAGTGGCGGAGCGGGTATCGATTTGAATCGAAGCGATCTGAGGTGATCTCGGCGACTTTCAGGTTAGTCGGCGTGTTCGAAGTGGGCGATTACAAATGCGGCGATCGCGTCACACGGTGGCCGTCTCCATGATCACGACACGCCACCAAGATCAAACCTGGTTGCTGTCGTGCTAGAAACGCCTCGACTCGGCGTCTGATCGACTAGGCCCGTGGTCGACCAGACGTGCCACTAGCCTCATTTCATACTTCCAATAAAAAGCAGGAGCAGCAGTCCGATGGACAAACGGAGAGCGAGATCCACGAGTGCGCGGGCGATGCCTGGTATCTGCGCCACGTGAGGTGATTCCGGCAGGTAGATAACGGGGACCTGCTCGCCGACTGCGGGAAGCCTGCGGGGCTCTAAACCCATGTGGGCCCATTCGTGGACGAATGTGACCGTTTCGCCTCGATGATCCTTGAACTGGATCCTTGGATAGAAAGTGATGGGAAATCTTCCAGGTTTGTCAGGTTTTCCGGGGATCGAGGGTCTTTTTGTCACGACCGTGGCCGCTGTGTGTAGACCGCGATCGCGGAGCTCCCGGCGAAGTAGGTCTTCCTTACGCTTTGTATGATTTTGTAGTCGCGCTACCTTGAAGTAGGCGTAGCGCCAGGCGTGGCCCTCGAGTGTTTTGTCGGTATTGATCGGTGCGGTATCGATGAGCAGCCGCACCTTTTCTGGATCTTCCGGCAGGTAGACGATCTCCACCTTGGTGTCCGCCGGTGCGCCTGATGCACGTTTCCAGGAGGAGCTGAGGTCGGGGGTAAAATATCGCGGATTACCTTGCTGGTCCTGAAACAGGATCCAGGGACCTTGGTCTGGAACATGCTCGACGACCGTTCCCATGGCGCGGATCCCACGGTGTCGCAACCGCCAGATACGCCACAGTCTCACGAACGCCGACAGCAACAGCGCCATGCCAGCAAGCTGGATTATAAAAAAGATGGGCACCATATCTCCCCCGAGGCGTGTCCACAGCTTGATCCCTTCGAGTGTCTTCCACGGGAATCCGAAGACCAGACCCCACCTTGAAGGCTGCCTGCTGTTGTCCGTGGCCCTTGCCTTCGATTCTCGTAGTACCACACTACTCCGGGCATACACCGGCGGTCGTCATCGTGCAGAGAAGGCGATCTTCATTGGATTGACGTCTCACCCGAAGCGCTCGGCTTCTTAGTGTTGGCGTGGACGGCGGTGTAGGTGTCGAAAAATGCGTCCTTCGAGGTCAGGCAGCGTGGTGATATGGGTGGAGGATGCCGCTGAGCCCCGGATTCACCGCGTCGGCCTTCTTATGGTGGGTCGGTCGCTTGTATGCCTCGCCGTTAGTCAGGATGCGTCCGACATCGTGGCGTTGTGCGGGTTCTGGTTCTCGGGACGGTTTCGGCGCACCCGTCGGGGGCTTCGTACGGAGGTCCGAAACCTGCGCCGGACCCGCGAGGGCGTGAGGCGCTTGGGCTGGAGCGGCTTTTTCCCAGGGCTGCCGCAGGTCGCAGGCCAGGGGCCGAGCGAGGCGGAGTGGTTATGCGTGGTGGTGCCTGTTGCCGACATCGTTCGGGTCATCGTAGCGATGGCGCGGTCCTGGACGGCGCCTGCGCCGGGGCCAAGAATGGGAACCATGGTCGGGCCCGGCCCGGTTGATCGCGGCATGGCTGGCTCGAAGATCCACCTGTTGTCCGACCGGGCCTGTCCGCCGTTGTTGGTAGCGGTGTCCGCTGACACCACCAACTATGCCTTCGCGTCGAGGCCCTTGGTCGTGGCAATTTCCGCGATCAGCGGCGTGCCTGCGCCAGGCGGTCCGACTGGTCCGAGATCGCTACCCATTCAGGCCTTCGCTCTGGGCAGCCCATACCTAAGTGGGCGCTTGACCGCTCGTGAGAGCATCCGCGGGCACGGTCGTCCAGACCCGGACGAGTTCAACAAGCCGAATTCCAGCTAACAGCCAGATGGGCGGTGTCCGACGCCGGACGAGGGTCGCCGGACGGCTGACTGGCCGGTCAGGCTGGCCGCATGTCCAGCATCGCGAAACCGTCGCCGTCCCGGCAGCATGGCCGGCCGGCAAGGCCATTGAACTGCTCCATATTCATCACCGACATCGTCGGATACAGCGATCCCCGTCGAGACGACCACGACCGCATGGTTCTGCGTTCCACGCTGTCGCGCATCCTGACCGATGCGTTCGTGGAGTCCGGGCTGGCCTGGCGCAGGTGCCGCCACCAGGACCGGGGTGACGGCCTGTTGACCGTCGTACCACCGACGCTGTCCACGTCCATACTGATCGATCCGCTGCTTCCGCTGCTTGGCGAGAGCATCCACCGCCACAATCGCGGGGCCTTGGATCAACTCCAGATCCGTCTGCGCTCCGCCCTGCACGTCGGACCGGTTCTCCTCGGCGACACCGGTTACCCGAACGCGTCCGTGATCCAGGCCGCTCGCATGCTCGATTCGGACTCTCTTCGGTGCACGTTGGATGGTAATGACCACACCTTCGCCACGATGGTGTCCAGCTACGTGTACGAGAACGTCGCACGGCATATGCGTGGCGCTGTCACCCCCGACGCCTTCCGTCGCACGTGGTACCAGGCCGGCAGTGCACCCGCTACCAGCTGGATATACGTCTCTCGGATGACCGACGAGGGAGGTTGGCAGTGACCGGCGACCGCTCGACTCGGATCGTCTGGGCCGTGGTCATCATGTCGGCCGCGCTGCTTGCCGCCGGCGCGGTGGGCCTTCTCGCGTGGTGGGGTGGACTGAACGGGCCACAGGCGTTGCTCAGTGCCATAGGTTCGTTCGGCGGAGCCACCATGTTCGGCTTCACCGTGTTCGATTTCGCCACCGGTCACCGGACGAACGCCTGGAGGAATCGGTGGCATGCCGAGGACCAAGACCAACCAGCCGTCCACTATGGACTCGTGAGTGCCTCGGCGCGACCCGGCCGCCGACAGACTACCGCTGGACCGAGTCGATCTGCACCTTGTAGTCGTCGTAGCCGTAAACCTCGTCAGCGGTGGTCAGGCTGAACGTCTTGGTCTCGTCCGGCTCCAGGTCCCGCACGACTCCGACAGCGGTGCCGGTGATCTTCTTCTCGGCGTAGAACGTGGCCTTCAACGTCAACCAGGACACCGGCCTGTCGTTGTTGCGGATCTCGCCATGCACTGTGTGGTGGCCCAGGCTGTCGCGTGTCACCGAGAAGTTGTCAAGCACTGGCCGCCCGCTGGATTGCGACGGGGAGCGCGCGGGCACCGGGGCCGTCGTGGTTGCCGGAGCAGGCTGGGATGGCGACTCCCCAGGCGGAGTCAGGTCAGCCGACAGCCAATCGCTGCCCGAGGTGTCCACCGCACACCCGATCGCCTTGAGCCGCTCGGCAAGTCGGTGTTTGCTCTTGGGCGTGTCGTCGAGCCGGATGACGTACCGGCCGGCGATGTCGCTGAACGGCCGCACCTTGCCGAACTCGACGATGACGGTGGTCTCCGGGCACCTCGCGAGCGCCATTCCCGCTTCGAGGAGGACGTTCGGCCGCGCCTGTCCGTGCAGGGCGAGCTCAGGGTCGTTCTTGCCGTCCGCGTGTTCCGGCTTGAGCCGGACCTCGTCGTCGGGGGTCTGCAGAACGATCACCGCTGCCCCCGTGCCCAGCACCTGATCCAGGACCTCGCCGAGGTAGGGCGAACCCTGCCCGGTCGCAGCAAGGGCCTCGTTCCACTCGATCGGGTGAAGGCCGATCGCGCGGAGGAAGTCGTACATGGCGCGGCGGGCACGTTTGTCCCGCCCGGCGACGACGAACACCGTCTTGGCGAACTCACTCGTGGCATCCGCCGGCGACCGCCATCTTCCGCCCTGCCAGCGGATCGGGCTGTCTGTGGCCGCAGCGATCACGGACGCCAGGCGCTGGAGCGCGCGGTCCGGGTCCTGCGCGCTGATCTGTACGACGATATGGGTGTCGCGGTCCTCGATCTCGAAGTACGCTGACGGCCGCCGTCGCGTAGCGAGCCAGGCGCGACCTGCTTCGGCGATGCCCGTGGCTACGCCGGCGATACCGCCCGCGACGTTGGCCACCGCCAGCACCAGATACTCAGCCTGGCCGCGGTGTCCAAGATCGACACCGCGCGTCGTGGGCACCTCCGCACGCTGCAGTGCCGCGTCGAGTTCGGCGCGGTCAGCTTCGTTGACGTCGTCCGCGAACCTCAGGACAACGGCAGGCTGGTTCATTCCCGCATGATGTCATCCAGCCTGGGTGATGTGGTTGCATGGGGTCGATGAGTGCTGGCCCTGTGGATCGGTTACTGGACGTCCTCGCCGAACCAGAAAGAATTCTGACGGGTAAGCAACACCAGACAGCTGCGGAACTGCGTGGGCGAGAGGAATTCGCCACACTCGCGGAGTACTACGGACTACTTTCGACCAGGGCATTGCGGAGCGGTGACTATCGACTGGCCCAGCGGCTCCTGATCGCCGAGCGCAGTGTTGCGCAACGAACCGGTGATCACCGCCGCGCCGCCGACGCCGCGCACCATCTCGCGCAACATCACCGCCTGCAGGCCCGCTTCCTGGTGGCAGAGATCTGGGACCGAACTTTGCTTCGCGGCGACCTCAATGAAGTCACAGCGATAACACACGCCCGTGCCTGGCGCGAGCTCGCCGCGATCCGCGAGGTCTCGGCCTCGTATGAGGACGGTCATGCATTCTGTGAAGGCGCGCTGACCGTGTGCGACCGCTTCGCGCATCTGCCTGAGTTGAACGGCGCGCGCGTTCGCACTCTGCTGCAGCGGTCGATGCTCTACAGATTGCAGGGAAACCTCGACGACGCAGTCAAGGTGGTGCGCGAGGCGCGCCGGTTCGCCGAAGTCAACACCATCGATGCTTTCACTGATGGGCTCGTGGCTCTTCGGGAAGGTGGGCTCGAACTCGTGCTGGGCCGAGGTGCTCCGGCTCTGGACGCCTACCAGCGAGCCGAAAAGCACTTCGCCGGGATAAGCCGCACCAATGTCAAGGTGGTACGGATTCGCCAGATCACGTGCCTGCGCGCGGTAGGTGATCTGACGCGTGCGCTCGGCCAGGCAGACCTGTTGGAGGCCGAGTTCCGGACGGAGCCTGACACCTACCGGCTGGGACAAGTGCTCCTGGAGAAGGCGGAGGTCCTCAATGAGCTGGGTGACCAGGTGGCGGTCGCGTCGACACTGGAAGACGCCCGTGCACTGTATGAGAACCAGAAGACACTCGAGGCGTTGCGGTGGCATCGTCACGTCGCGCGGAAGCTGATCGCCACCGGGCGGGACCCCGCGGCGGCTGCACGGCACCTCGCCGCGGTGCTCGAAGTCGCTTCCGCGCCTGGGCGTGAGGATCTGACCCGCACGATGCTGGCCCTGTCCGATCTGCTCCGGCTACCTGACACCGTCCCGATCCCGGCACAACTCTGGTTGAGCGCGAGTCGTGCCGCACTGCTGGCCGCAGACTGGCAGCGAATCTCCCTCGACGAGCCCGCTACCCGCTGGTCGATGCACGCCCAGCGTGAGGAGGTCTACGCGGCCAGCGTGCTCCTGCACGCGACTGCCGACGACGCGCCGGCAGTCGCTCAGATCGCCGAGACGGGACGCGCCGACGTGCTCAACCAGATACTTTCCAGCGAAACCGCGATCGGCACCTTGCAGGAGTTGCGTGTCGTCCCATCAATCGCCGATCCCACCATGCCAAGCAAGGTGTTCGAGGTCGGCACCATCGCCGCCGCCACGCTGCGGACCGGCGAACTGGTCGCCGCGTTGCCCGCGCTTCCCCTTCCCGGCGGTCTTCCGTCAGACGCGGAACTCGCCGAACAGGCGGAAGTAGTGGTACTCGCCCAGGTGGGCACTGATGCCGCCAACTGGTGGTCGGCGTGTACCACATGAACGTCCACTGTGGCTTGTGTCGATCTCCAGACGAAGCTACGATTTACCCATGAACACCTGCATTGCGCAGGTGCGCTGCGAGTCGGTGCCTGATTCCCCCCTCGGACACACCAGCAGGTGAGATTTCCCCAGCAGCGACAGGTACTTGAACACCCTCATGGTGACGTCGCAGACAGCTGGTTCACTCCCCCTTCGTGGGGGCGGCCATGATCGATCGTGTCGTGGCTCCCGTGATCCCATGGTCGACTGGCAAGGGTTCCCCTCGTTCAGGTGACCATGCCGGGTCGCGTGTGGCGCGGGTGCTTCCGTTGGCCGTCCCGCCCGAGCTGCCCGCGGCCGTGCCGGTGGATGTGATCTACGGCATGGGCCGGATCGACGCATCCGGCAGGATCGCCGACCGGGGTGTGACGCGGGCGTTGGGCTGGCAGACCGGCGACCGGCTCACCCTGACCGGCACCCCGCGCGAAATAGTCGCCCGTCGCGACCCGGCCGGCATGCTCGCTCTGGGCCGCAAACCCTATGTCGCCATCCCCGCCGCGCTACGCGCCCGGTGCGGCCTGTCCACAGGCGACCGCGTTCTGCTGGCCGCCATGCCGGGCGACGACGTGTTGACCGTCTATCCGTTGAGCACGGTCCACCACGCCATCCGCCCCGGCCTGCCGGGCGAGGGCGGTGAGCCGCGATGACATCCACTCACCCGGACAAGGCGGCCGCGTTGGACGCCGCAAAACTCGTGTTGGCCGGAATGGGCCTGTCCGCTCAACACCTGCTCACCGAACCCGACACCCGGCCACCGGCGCCGACGTTCGCCGAGTACATCCCGATCGTGTCCGCGGCCGTGGGTGCGGGCACCCGCCGGGTCTACAGCTCCTACTGGAACCGCATCCTCACCCAATGGGGCCACCGCCGACTCGACGAACCCACATCCTCCGACGTCCGGGCACTGGTCGAGCACGTCAAAGCCACCGTGGTCCCCCGGCGCAACTCCCGCGGCGGACGCAGCGCCGCCGAACACCTCATCGCCGCGTTGCGATGTGTGTACCGGCACGCCGAAGACGACGACCTGATCCACAAGGACGACAACCCGGCCCGCAAAGTCGACAAACCACGTCGATTGCCCTCCACCCGCCGTGCCGTCGCGGACAACAGACTCGCCGAGATCAACACCACCGCGGCGACCACCGGCAACGATCCGGCACTCGACACCCTGTTGTTGCGGCTGCACCCCGAAACCGCCTGCCGCCGAGCCGGTGCACTCGCGCTGCGTCCGCAGGATCTCGACCCCGACCAATGCCTGATCTTTCTCCGGGAGAAAGGCGACACGGTGCGGTGGCAACCGGTCTTCCCCACCCTGATGACCCACCTCGTCCACCACGCCGAAGACCGGCACGCACCCCGAGACAAGCAGCTACTGCGCTACCGCAACGGCCAGCCGATCACCTCACGTCGTTATGACCACCTGTGGCACCGCATCGGCCAACACCTGCCCTGGGTAGCGACACAGCAGATATCCACACACTGGTTGCGGCACACCACCCTCACCTGGGTTGAGCGCAATTTCGGGTATGCCGTCGCCCGCGCGTTCGCCGGGCACACCGATAGCGGTAACGAACCCGGCGCCACCGCCACCTACGTACGCGCCACCCTCCCCGAAATCGCCGCCGCACTTGCCGCGCTCACCGGCGAACCCCACCCCCTCACTGAGCAGGCCGGAGGTGACCCCCATGACCAGTGATCACGAGACCGGCTCGACTCCAGCGAACCCGGCCCACGCCGCTACGGAAGCAGCCACCGCCTCGGAATTCGGAGTGGGTGTCGAACCGGTCGCGGGGACGTGGCGGGAGCGATACCGGGCACAGGAACACGGTCGGCGCCGGTTGGCCGAACGCTACGGCAGCATCCTGCAAAAGCAGTGGGCCGTCGACCCGAACGCGCCCCGTGTGGACGCGCTCAGCCTGCTCTACGCGTTCCTGTTCAAAGCCGGCCCCGCCGTTCTGCGCTCGCCCGAGCTGGAACACGCCCCACATCTGGAACGAGACGACGCCATCGCGGCCGCGCACATGATCCGCGTCGCTCGTGACGATGCCCGCTACCGCGAAACCGCTGTGATGCGGCACGTCGTGGCGCACGGCGTCACGTGGGGCGAGCTGGCCCACCTGTTGGACACCACACCCGAGGAACTACAGGGCTGGCTACGCCGTCACGGCGAACAACCCGACACCTGGACACGTCCCGGTGGCCCCTCGTCAACGGACACGACCAACCTCTGAACCTC
>NZ_JAAATY010000063.1 GCF_013280595.1 Kibdelosporangium persicum | reverse complement strand
ACGTGTGGTGCGGTGAAGGTGGTCGGGGCTGATGTGGTGGATCCGGTTGCCGCGTCGGTGTGGGGTTTGTTGCGGAGTGCTGAGGCGGAGAACCCGGGTCGTCTGGTTTTGGTGGATGCTCGGGACGAGGATGTCGAACGAGCCCTTGCTGCGGTGGGTGATGAGACCCAGTTGGCGGTGCGAGACGGTGATGTTTACGCGTGTCGTTTGGTGCGGGCTGACAGTGTGGCGGAGTTGGTTCCGTCGGGGGGTGTGGTGGCGTGGCGGGTGGATTCGCCGGTTCGGGGGAATTTGGATCGGTTGGAGTTGCGGCCGTTCCCTGAGGCTGCGGATGTGTTGGAGCCGCATGAGGTGCGGATCGGGGTTCGTGCGGCGGGTGTGAACTTCCGGGATGTGCTGAACTTGCTGGGCATGTATCCGGGTGATGCTGGGTTGCCTGGTTATGAGGCCGCTGGTGTTGTCCTGGAGGTCGGTGAGGCCGTTACTGATCTGTGTGTCGGTGACCGGGTGATGGGCGTGGTGAACGGCGGTTTTGGCCCGCTCGTTCGCATCGATCGTGCGTTGGTCACGCGCGTTCCGGACGGTTGGTCGTTTGAGGAAGCGGCGTCGGTGCCGTTGGTGTTCCTGACGGCCTGGTATGCCCTCAACGATCTCGCCGGGCTCTCCGAAGGGGAATCCGTGCTCATCCACGCTGCTGCTGGTGGTGTGGGTATGGCTGCGACGCAGATCGCTCGTCATCTTGGGGCGACGGTGTACGGCACGGCGAGCGAGGGTAAGTGGGATGTGTTGCGTTCGGCGGGTTTGCCGGACGAGCGGATCGCGTCGTCGCGCACGCTCGACTTTGAGGCGAAGTTCCTTGCTACCAGCGGTGAGCGTGGTGTCGACGTGGTGCTGAACGCGTTGGCTGGTGACTTCGTGGATGCGTCGATGCGGTTGTTGCCGCGTGGCGGGCGGTTCGTGGAGATGGGCAAGACCGATGTCCGCGATGCCGATGAGGTTGCCGCTCAGTACGACGACGTCACTTATCGCGCATTCGACTTGGTGGACGCAGGCCCGCAGCGGATCGCGGCGATGTGGGACGAGTTGAGCGCGTTGTTCGAGTCGGGCGCGTTGGCTCCGTTGCCGATTCGGACTTGGGATGTGCGGCAAGCGTCGGAGGCCTTCCGGTTTGTCAGTCAGGCCAAGCACATCGGCAAGGTCGTGCTGACCGTGCCACGCGGTCTTGATCCCGATGGGACGGTGTTGATCACCGGCGGTACCGGGGGCCTGGGCGCTGTGCTCGCCCGGCATCTGATCACCGATCACGGTGTCCGGCACCTGGTGTTGACCAGTCGCCGGGGACTTGCGGCGCCGGGCGCGGCCGAGTTGCTGGCTGAGCTGACCGAGCTGGGCGCGAACGTCCGCGTTGAGGCGTGTGACGCCGCTGACCGCCAGGCGTTGGCTTCGTTGTTGGCTGGTATCCCCGTGCTGACCGGTGTTGTGCATGCAGCTGGTGTGTTGGATGACGGTCTGTTCACGTCGTTGACGCCGGAGCGGTTGCGGAAAGTGTTGCGTCCCAAGGTGGACGCGGCCTGGAACCTGCACGAGCTCACGCTGGACCGGGAACTGGCCATGTTCGCGCTGTTCTCCTCGGTCTCCGGCGTGCTCGGCGGCCCAGGGCAGGCGAACTACTCCGCGGCGAACACGTTCCTCGACGGGCTGGCGGAATACCGCCGGTCGCAAGGCCTGGTCGCCACATCGTTGGCCTACGGCCTGTGGGCAGGCGAAGGTATGGGCAAGGACGCGGACGCGGACCGGATAAGCCGCGACGGCGTGGGAGCCTTGACACCGGCCGAAGGTATGGCGCTGTTCGACCTGGCCACCTCGATGTACGCCCCGGCGACGGTTCCGGTGAAGCTGGACCTCGCGACACTGCGCGCCCATGCCCGGACATCGTCCATCGCGCCGCTGTTGCAGGGCCTGGTCCGGACGCCGAAGCGACGGGCCGCGGCCAACGCTCAGACCGTGTCGGGCCTGTTGGGTGAGATCGCACGGCTCTCCGGTGCGGAGCAGCAGGCACACCTGCTCGACGTGGTGCGTACCGAGGTCGCCTCGGTGCTCGGCCATGCCCGGGCCGAGGTGATCGAGCCGGATCGGGCCTTTACCGAGCTGGGCTTCGATTCGCTGACTTCGGTCGAGTTGCGGAACCGGCTTGGCGCGGTGACCGGGCTGCGGCTCGCGTCCACGGTCACGTTCGACTACCCGACTCCGAGCGCGCTGGCCGAGCACATCCGTGGCGAGCTCGTCGGTGACCTGGGTGCCGTGACCGAGGCCCGGTCGCAGCTGAACGCCACGGACGAACCGATCGCGATCATCGCGATGGCCTGCCGGTTCCCCGGCGGCGTGACCTCGCCGGAGGAGCTGTGGGAGCTGGTGGCCCAGGGCGGTGACGGCATGTCGGCCTTCCCGACGAACCGTGGGTGGGACCTCGGCTCCCTGTTCCACCCGGACGCGGAGCATCGGGGCACGACGTACGCCGACGTGGGGGGATTCCTGGTTGACGCGGACCGGTTCGACGCGGAGTTCTTCGGGATCTCGCCGCGAGAGGCGATCGCGATGGATCCGCAGCAGCGGTTGTTCCTCGAAGTGTCCTGGGAGGCGTTGGAGCGGGCCGGGTTCGACGTGTCCTCGTTGAAGGGCAGCGACACCGGTGTGTTCGCCGGGGCGATGCGTGCGGACTACCTGTCCGAAACGGCATCGGTGCCCGAGGAACTGGAAGGTTTCCTGGGCACCGGGATCTCGACCAGTGTGTTGTCCGGCCGGGTCGCGTACGCCCTCGGCCTGGAAGGCCCGGCGGTGTCGGTGGACACGGCGTGTTCGTCGTCGTTGGTCGCTCTGCATTGGGCGGCGCAGGCGTTGCGCTCGGGCGAGTGTTCGCTCGCCTTGGCCGGTGGTGTCACGGTGATGGCCACGCCGGAGACCTTCATCGACTTCTCCCGTCAGCGTGGACTGGCACGGAACGGCCGGTGCAAGGCGTTCGCCGCTGGTGCCGACGGCACGGGTTGGTCCGAGGGCGTGGGCATGGTGGTGTTGGAGCGGTTGTCCGACGCCCAGCGCAACGGCCACCGGATTCTGGCCGTGGTCCGGGGATCGGCGGTCAACCAGGATGGTGCGTCGAATGGTTTGACAGCACCGAATGGTCCGTCGCAGCAGCGGGTGATCCGGCAGGCGCTGGCCAGCGCCGGTTTGTCCACTTCGGATGTCGATGTGGTCGAAGCACACGGGACCGGTACCGCGCTGGGTGACCCGATCGAGGCGCAGGCGTTGCTGGCGACCTACGGCCAGGACCGCGAGCGGCCGGTATATCTGGGATCGATCAAGTCGAACATCGGGCACACGCAGGCCGCCGCGGGTGTCGCCGGCGTCATCAAGGCCGTGGAGGCGATGCGGCACGGCGTGCTGCCGAAGACGTTGTACGTGGACGAACCGTCACCGCATGTGGATTGGGAAGCCGGTGCGGTGGAGCTGCTCACCGAGCAGCGGGAGTGGCCGGAGACGGGCCGTCCGCGCCGGGCCGGTGTGTCGTCGTTCGGCCTCAGTGGTACGAACGCGCACGTCATTCTTGAGCAGGCGCCTGAGACGCCGCAGAAGCCGCGTGAGACCGACGCGTCCACCGTTGTGCCGTGGGTCGTGTCAGGACGTACTGAGGCGGCCTTGCTGGCCCAGATCGCCCGGTTGCGGGAGTTCGTGTCGGCTTCGGACGTCCCGGTGGGAGACATCGGTTGGTCGTTGGTGACGGCGCGGACTCAGCACGAGTTCCGGGCCGTGGTCGTGGGTTCCGACCGTGACGAGCTGGTCGCCGGGCTCGGTGGGGTGACCGCCGGTGTCCGGGCGGGTTCTGGCGGTGCGGTGTTCGTGTTCCCGGGTCAGGGCTCGCAATGGGTCGGGATGGGGGTGGAGTTGTGGGAGTCCTCGCCGGTGTTCGCTGCCCGGATGGGTGAGTGTGCGGCGGCGTTGGCTCCCTTCGTCGACTGGTCGTTGCGTGATGCGCTGAACGACGCGTCCTTGTTGCAGCGAGTGGACGTCATCCAGCCGGTGTTGTGGGCGGTCATGGTGTCGTTGGCTGAGGTGTGGCGGTCATACGGGGTCCACCCCACAGCCGTGGTGGGCCATTCGCAGGGTGAGATCGCGGCCGCGGTGGTCGCCGGTGGTTTGTCGTTGTCCGACGGTGCCCGGGTTGTGGCGTTGCGGTCCCGTGCCCTGCGGGCGTTGGCGGGCAAGGGCGGGATGCTGTCCGTGACCTTGCCGCTGGCCGAGGTCGAGGCGTTGATCGGCCAGTGGGGTGACCGGATTTCGGTCGCGGCGGTGAACGGGCCGTCGACGGTGATCGTGTCCGGTGATCCGGGTGCGTTGGACGAACTGCTGGCCTCCTGTGACCGGGCGAAGCGGATCGAAGTGGATTACGCGTCACATTCGGCGCACGTGGAGCTGGTCGAGGCCGAGCTGGCCGAGGTGCTGTCGCCGGTTCAGCCGCGTAGTGGTGACGTTCCGTTCTACTCGACAGTGACTGGTGAGTTGCTGGACACGGCCGAGCTGGACGCCGGGTACTGGTATCGGAACCTGCGTCAGACCGTCCGGTTCCGGGACGTGATCGAAGCCCTGGCCGGGCGGGTTTTCATCGAGGTGAGCACGCATCCGGTGATGGGCGTCGGTATCCGGGACACTGTGGACGATGCCCGCGCGGTGCCCACGTTGCGGCGCGGCGAAGGCGGCATGCGCCGGCTCATGGTGTCCTTGGGGCAGGCGTATGCGTTCGGTGTCGCGGTCGACTGGCGGCCGGTGTTCCCACACGCCCGGATCGCGGAGTTGCCGACATACGCGTTCCAGCGTGAGAGTTTCTGGCTACAGCTGTCGCCGTCCGCCGGGAACGCGGCCGGACTCGGCCTTGGCGCGATCGACCACCCGCTGCTGAGTGCGGCTGTCGGGCTGCCCGACAGCGGTGGTCTGGTGCTGACCGGCCGGCTGGGGCTGGATGCTCAGCCATGGCTGGCAGGGCACCGGGCGATGGGCGCGGTGGTGTTGCCGGGTACGGCTTTTGCCGAGCTGGCCGTTCGTGCCGCGGACGAGGTCGGCTACGGCACCGTCGAGGAACTCACCCTCCAGGCGCCGCTGGTGCTTGATGACGGGCCTGTTCAGCTCCGAGTGTCTGTCTCGGAGGCTGATGGTCATGGTCGTCGTGCGGTGGTCATCCATTCCCGGCGCCAAGGTGCCGCGCCGGACGAGGAATGGATCGCGCACGCCACCGGAACCCTGGTCACCGGCGCCGGTGAGTCCGGTGAGGACCTTGCCGCGTGGCCGCCGGCCAATGCCGAACCGGCGGAGCTGGACGGCTTGTACACCGAGCTGGCCGACGCAGGGCTGGACTACGGTGAGCCGTTCCAGGGACTGCGGGCCGCGTGGCGCCGGGGCGAGGAGATTTTCGCCGAGGTGGCGCTGCCGGACGGCACTGACGTCAGCCAGTTCGGTATCCACCCGGCGCTGCTGGACGCCGCGTTGCATGCCTTGGGACTGTCCAGTGGGCAGGTCGGTTTGCCGTTCTCCTGGGCAGGCCTGACATTGCACGCGGCGGGCGCGACCGAGCTGCGGGTCCGGCTGGTTCCGGTGAGCAGTGGTGTGGTTTCGCTGCACGTCGCCGACGGCACTGGTGCTTCGGTGTTGTCGGTGGATTCACTCGCCTTGCGGACGGTCACCGAGGACCAGTTCCGGCCGGTGGGCAAAGCCGAGCGGGAGTCGCTGTTCACCGTCGAATGGCTGCCGGTCGCGGCGGGCGAGCCGGTCTCAGTCTTGCCGTACGGCGAAGGCAACGCCGACGCGTTCGTCTACACCGTGCCGGACGGCGAGCCGCGCGAGCTCGTCGTCGAGGTCCTGCATGCCTTGCAGGCGTGGGTGGCCGAGGACGGTGACGCCAAACTGGTCGTGCACACGCCTCAGAACTCTCCCGCACATGCCGCGGTGAGCGGGTTGGTTCGTAGCGCCCAGACCGAGCATCCCGGCCGGATCGTCCTGGTGCACGGTTCTGGTGATGTCGCCGCGGCGGTCAGCACTGGCGAGCCGGAGGTGATGCTGGCCGACGGCGAGTTGCGGGTACCGCGGCTGGCTCGTGCCCAGGCGTCCGGCGGCGACTGGTCCCTCGACGGCACGGTGCTGGTCACAGGTGGCACCACCGGCCTGGGTGCGCAGATCGCGCGGCGTCTGGTTGAACGTCATGGGGTTCGGCACTTGGTGCTGACCAGTCGTCGTGGCGCCGATGCGCCTGGTGCCGGGGAGCTGGAGCAGGACCTGGCGGCTCTCGGCGCACAGGTGACGATCGCGGCCTGCGATGTGTCCGACCGTGCCCAGTTGGCGGCTGTGCTTGGCTCGATTCCGGGCGAATGGCCACTCAAGGGCGTCGTCCACGCGGCGGGTGTGCTTGACGACGGTGTTCTTGAGGCCATGACGCCAGAGCGGGTCGACACCGTGTTCCGTCCGAAGGTCGACGCCGCATGGAACCTGCACGAACTGACCAGTGACCTTGATCTGTTCGTCCTGGTTTCCTCAGCGGCGGGTGCGCTCGGCGCGGCGGGGCAGGCGAACTACGCGGCAGCCAACGGCTTCCTCGACGGGCTGGCCGCTCAGCGCCGGGCCGAGGGCAAGCCGGCCACGTCGATCGCCTTCGGCCTGCTGGACACCGGCCTGGGGCGCGGCCGCACCGGCTCCGGTGGCTTCACCACCTTGTCCGTCGAGGACGGTCTGGACCTGTTCGGCCTGCTGGCGCTCGGCGAGGACGCCCGGCCGGTCGCGACGAAGCTGGACGTCGCGGTGGCCAGGGACAACGCGCGGACCACGGGTGTGGTGCCGCATGTGTTGCGTGGCTTGGTCACGTTGCGGGTACGGCGCTTCGCGCAGCAGGCACAGGCCGAAGGCTTGGCGCAGCGGTTGAGCGGGTTGCCGGAGGCCGAGCAGGTGCGGCTGCTGGTCGAGCTGGTCCGTACTGAGGCAGCGACGGTCTTGGGACACAGCAGTCCGGCCGCGGTCGAGGCGGACCGTGCCTTCGGCGAAATGGGTTTCGACTCGCTCACGTCCGTCGAGCTCCGCAATCGTCTCGCGGCGGCGACCGGTCTGCGGCTGGCCGCGACGCTGGCCTTCGACTACCCGACGCCCGGCTTGCTGGCCGGCCACCTTCGTGCCGAGCTGGTCGATGACCTCGGTGCGGCGGGGGCCTCGCAGGCGCGGGCACACGTCGGGGCGACCGATGAGCCCGTCGCGATCGTCGCGATGGCGTGCCGATTCCCTGGCGGGGTGGCCTCGCCGGAGCAACTGTGGCAGCTGGTGGCCGACGGCGGCGACGCGATCAGTCCGTTCCCGGCCGACCGGGGATGGAACCTCGACGAGCTGTACCACCCGGACCCCGCGCACCGCGGCACCACCTACGTCAACGAAGGCGGATTCCTGCACGACGCGGGCGAGTTCGATGCCGGGTTCTTCGGGATCTCGCCGCGGGAGGCCGTGGCGATGGACCCGCAGCAGCGTCTGATGTTGGAAGTGTCGTGGGAGGCGCTGGAGCGGGCCGGTCTGGACCCGACTTCGCTCAAGGGCAGCCCGACGGGTGTGTTCGCCGGGATCATGTACCACGACTACGGCATGGGCCTGGGCACTGTTCCTGACGATGTCGAAGGCTTCCTGGGCACCGGGAACTCGGGCAGCGTGCTGTCCGGGCGCGTCGCGTACGCCCTCGGCCTGGAAGGCCCGGCGGTGTCGGTGGACACGGCCTGTTCGTCCTCGCTGGTGGCCTTGCACCTGGCGATGCAGGCGTTGCGGTCGGGGGAGTGTTCCCTTGCCCTGGCCGGCGGTGTCACGGTGATGGCCACACCCGACACTTTCGTGGACTTCTCGCGGCAGCGCGGGCTCGCTCCCGACGGCCGCTGCAAGTCGTTCTCGGCCGACGCGGACGGCGCGGCGTGGTCTGAGGGCGTGGGCGTGCTGGTGCTGGAGCGGTTGTCCGACGCTCAGCGCAACGGTCATCGGATCTTGGCTGTGGTCAAGGGGTCGGCGGTGAACCAGGACGGTGCGTCGAACGGTTTGACGGCGCCGAACGGCCCGTCGCAGCAGCGGGTGATCCGGCAGGCGCTGGCCAACGCCGGACTGCGGACGTCCGATGTGGACGTTGTCGAGGCACACGGCACCGGCACGCCGCTGGGTGATCCGATCGAGGCGCAGGCGTTGCTGGCGACTTACGGCCAGGACCGGGACGAGCCGGTGTTCCTGGGGTCGATCAAGTCGAACATCGGGCACACGCAGGCCGCCGCGGGTGTCGCCGGCGTGATCAAGATGGTCGAGGCGATGCGCCGAGGGGTGATGCCCAGGACGTTGCACGTGGGCGAGCCGTCGCCGCACGTGGACTGGACCGCCGGTGCGGTCGAACTGCTGACCGAGCCGCACGCCTGGCCGGAGACCGGACGCGCCCGGCGGGCCGCGGTGTCGTCGTTCGGGATCAGCGGGACGAACGCACACGTGGTGCTGGAGCAGGCCCCGCAGGCCCCGGTTGCCGAACCGGCCGGAACGGTCCCGGCCGGGCTGGTGCCGTGGGTGCTGTCGGCACGTTCGGCGCAGGCGCTGGCCGCGCAGGCAGAGCACCTTTTGTCCTTTGTGGATGGTCACGAAGACTTGAGTCCGGCGGATATCGGATTCTCGCTGGCGACCACTCGTGCCGCGTTGGAGTACCGGGCCGTGGTGATCGGTACGGGCCGCGACGACCTGCGGGCCGGACTGCGAAATCTCGCCCCGGCGACCGATCCGGTCTCCGGCGGCCGGGTGGGCGTGTTGTTCACCGGTCAGGGTGCGCAGCGGCTGGGCATGGGCCGGGAGCTGTACGAGACATACCCGGTTTTCGCTCAGGCGTGGGACGAGGTGTGCGCGGAGCTTGACCCGTTGCTGCCCAGGCCGTTGCGTGAGGTGGTCTGGGGCGAGGACGAAGAGGCACTGAACCAGACCCAGTACGCACAGGCCTCGCTGTTCACCCTTGAGGTCGCGTTGTTCCGGCTGGCGGAGTCCTGGGGCGTGGTTCCGGACGTGCTGCTCGGCCATTCCATCGGCGAGGTCACCGCTGCGTACCTGGCCGGGGTGTGGTCCCTGGCCGACGCGGTGAAGCTGGTGGCCGCGCGTGGACGGCTGATGCAGGCACTCCCCGGCGGCGGGGTCATGGTGTCGGTGCGGGCACCCGAGGACGAGGTCCTTCCCTTGCTGGCCGGGCAGGCAGGGATCGCGGCGGTCAACGGCCCGGACTCGGTGGTGATCTCCGGTTCGGCCGGCGCCGTGGAACCGATCGTGTCCGTGTTGGCGGCTGATGGCCGGAAGGTGAAGCGGCTGCGGGTCAGCCACGCGTTCCACTCGCCGTTGATGGAGCCGATGCTCGACGAGTTCCGTGCGGTGGCGGAAGCCCTGACGTATCAGGAACCGAAGCTGCCGATCCTGTCCAATGTGTACGGCCGGTTGGCTGAGCCGGACGAGTTGCGGGACCCCGGCTACTGGGTCGGGCACGTCCGCCAGGCGGTTCGGTTCCACGACGGTGTCCGTGCCGCGCATGAGGACGGTGTGACGACCTTCCTGGAGCTGGGACCTGGTGGTGTGCTGTCGGCGATGGGGCAGGAGTGCCTGCCCAGGACGGCGGCGTTCCTGCCCGCTCTTCGCACTGACCGCCCCGAGGGTGAATCCTTGTTGGGGGCACTGGGTAGTGCGTACACCAGGGGCGTCGAAGTGGATTGGGCACGGCTGTTCCCCGGTGCGCAGACGGTGGAGTTGCCGACTTACGCCTTCCAGCGGCAGCGGTACTGGCTGGACCGCACGGCCAGTGGCGCCGGCGAGGTGAGCTCTGTCGGCCTGGGTGTGGCCGATCATCCGTTGCTGGGTGCGGAAGTGTCGCTGCCTGGCTCGGACGGTCTGGTGCTGACCGGGCGGTTGTCGGTGGCCACGCATCCCTGGCTGGCGGAGCGCACGGTGCTGGGCGCGGTCGTACTGCCGGAGTCGGCGTTGGTCGAGCTCGCTCTCCGGGCCGGTGACCGGGTCGGAAGTGACCTGGTGGAGACGCTCGCGGCGCATGCGCCGCTGGTGCTGCCCGAGCGGGGCGGGCTGCAGTTGCGGGTGGTGGTGAGTGAGGCCTCCGCGGCAGGCCGCCGGGACGTGGCGGTGTACTCCCGTGGTGAAGTGCCCGCGGACCAGGCGTGGGTGCGGCACGCCGACGGTGTGCTGGCCGCTGGAGCGCCGGTGGTGACGTTCGACGAGCCCGTGTGGCCGCCGTCCGGGGCCGAGGCGGTAGCCGCGGTGTACGACGACCTCGCCGCCGCGGGACTCGACTATGGGCCGACGTTCGCGGGAGTACGGCAGGCGTGGCGCCGTGGCGACGACTTCTTCGCCGAAGTCGCCCTTCCGGAAGGCAGCGAAACCGGGAAGTTCGGACTGCATCCGGCGTTGCTCGACGCCGCCCTGCATCCGGTCCTCGGCGGGCTGCGTCGCCCGGTCTCCTGGTCCGGAGTGAGCTTGCTCGCCGTGTCCGCCGTGTCGCTGCGTGTCAGGCTGTCCAAGACAGACAGCGGTTACGCGGTGATGGCGGCAGATCCGGCCGGTGGCGTCGTGATGTCGTCGGATGAGGTGGTTCTCGGGGAGATCCCGGCCGAGGAGCTGACGATCACCGCGAGCACCGATTCGGACTCGCTGTTCGAAGTGGACTGGATTCCGCTGCCAGCGACAACCGAGGCGGACACCATGTCCTGGGCAGTCCTTGGTACGGACCCGGTGCTGCAAGCGGCCGAGTTCGACGCCGCGGCACCGGCCGAGATGGTCGTCTGGTCCCCGGTCCCGGAGCCGGGGAAGCCAGTCCCGGAAGCCGTGCGGTCGCTGACGTACCAGGTACTGCGACAGATGCAGGACTGGCTGGCCGACGATCGTCTCGCCGGATCAAAGCTGGTGATCGTGACCCGTGGCGCGTCCGCCGGCCCGGTGGTGGGATCGGTCCGGGGTTTGGTGCGCTCGGCGCAGACGGAGAACCCCGGCCGGTTTGTCCTCGTCGACGTGGACGATCACGCTGAGTCCCTGGCCGCGGTGCGTGCCGCGGCCGTATCAGGCGAACCTCAGCTGGCCATCCGCGACGGAGTGATCACGGTGCCGCGGTTGACCCGCCTTGAAGTGTCCGAAAAGGACAGCGTGTGGCGTGCCGAGGGATCGGTGCTGATCACCGGCGGCACCGGAATGCTCGGCGCGTTGGTGGCCAGGCACCTTGTAGCCGAGCACGGGGTACGCAGCCTTGTGCTGACCAGTCGCCGTGGACTGGACGCGCCCGGCGGGGTGGAGCTACGGGACGAGCTGACGGAAATGGGCGCCCACGTGGAGATCGTCGCGTGTGACGTCGCCGACCGGGACGCCCTGGCGAAACTGTTGGTGGACGTCCGGCTGTCCGGTGTCGTGCACACGGCGGGTGTGCTTGACGACGGCGTGATCGGTTCGCTGACGCCGGAGCGGCTGGACACCGTGCTGCGGCCGAAGGTCGACGCGGCGTGGAACCTGCACGAGCTCACTCAGGACCACGACTTGTCCGCGTTCGTGATGTTCTCGTCCGCCGCCGGCGTGATGGGTGCCGCGGGGCAGGCGAACTACGCCGCGGCCAACGCATTCCTGGACGCGCTCGCCGACTATCGCCGTGCCGAGGGCAAACCAGCGGTTTCCCTGGCGTGGGGCCGCTGGGCGGACGGAGGCGGCATGACCGGGCGGCTCTCCGAAACCGACCGGCGCCGGATGACCGCCGACGGGGTGCTGCCGATCTCCGCGGACGAGGGCAAGGCCATGTTCGACGCGGCGAGCGCGGCGCGGACAGCGTTGGCGGTGCCGATCAAACTGGACGTCCGGGCTTTGGCCGCGGCGTCGACGGTTCCCGAGGTCCTGCGCGACGTGGTGCCCGCCCGGCGGCGCGTCGCCGCGGCCGGTGCGGCCGACGCGGCGGGGCTGCGTGACCAACTCGCCGGCCTGATCGCGCCGGAGCAGCGCCGCGTGCTGCTGGAACTGGTCCGGCAGACCGTGGCCAGGGTGCTGGGCCATCCGGACATGACGGCGATCGCACCGGATCGCGCGTTCGCCGAACTGGGCTTCGACTCGCTGACCGCCGTCGAGTTGCGTAACCGGATCGACGCGGCGACCGGGCTGTCGGTCCCGTCCACCCTGGTGTTCGACTACCCGACACCCCTGGCGCTCACCGAGCACCTGTGGAACGAGCTGGCTGGTTCCGGCCAGACCGGGGACGCGCTGCTGCGCGACCTGGACAGGATCGACGCGACGCTCGACGGGCTCGACCAGGACAGCGAGACGCACGCCGCGATCATCGGCCGCCTGCGTGCGCTCGCCGCCAAGTTCGGCACGGCGGGTGCCGCCGCCGTGCCGGACGACCTCAGCGCGTCGTCCGACGACGAGCTTTTCACTTTCATCGACCAGCAACTCGGCGCCTGACGGTGCACGTGATCTCGAAGACTGGGTGAGGAATCCGTGGCTGAGAACGACAAGCTTCGCGACTACCTGCGGCGGGTCAGCGGTGAGCTGCAGCGCACCCGCAGCCGGCTGGACGAGGTCGAGGGCCGGGAGGTCGAGCCGGTCGCGATCGTCGGGATGGGCTGCCGTTTCCCCGGCGGTGTGCGCACGCCCGAGCAGTTCTGGGACATGCTGGCAGGCGGACGGCACGGGATCACCGAGTTTCCCGCCAACCGGGGCTGGGATGTCGACGGCCTGTTCGACCCGGACCCGGACCGGCTGGGCACCACCTATGTGCGGCTCGGCGGGTTCGTGCACGACGCCGACGAGTTCGACGCCGAGTTCTTCGGTATCTCACCGCGCGAAGCGGTGGCGATGGATCCGCAGCAGCGACTGCTGCTGGAGACGTCGTGGGAGGCGCTGGAGCGGGCCGGCATCGATCCGACGTCGCTGAAAGGCAGCCGCACCGCGGTCTTCGCCGGTACCAACGGCCAGAACTACGGCCGTGACGTGCCCAGGGGAGTCGAAGGCATCGAGGGCTACCTGGGCACCGGCACCTCCGCCAGCGTGCTGTCCGGCCGGATCTCCTACGTCCTCGGCCTTGAAGGCCCATCGGTCACTGTGGACACCGCGTGTTCGGCGTCGCTGGTGACGCTGCACCTCGCCGTCCGCGCGCTGCGCTCCGGCGAGTGCGATTTGGCGCTGTCCGGTGGTGCCACGGTGATGGCTGATCCGGACACCTTCGTCGAATTCTCCCGCCAGCGCGGGCTTTCCCGTGACGGTCTGGTCAAGGCGTTCGCGGCGGCGTCGGACGGCACCGCGTGGGGTGAGGGCGCGGGCATGCTCGTGCTCGAACGGCTCTCCGACGCCCAGCGCAACGGCCACCAGGTCCTTGCCGTCGTCCGCGGCACGGCGGTCAACTCCGATGGCGCCTCCAACGGCCTGACCGCACCCAACGGCCCGTCGCAGCAGCGCGTCATCCGGGCCGCGCTGGCCAACGCCCAACTGTCCACAACGGACATCGACGCGGTCGAGGCGCACGGCACCGGCACCACCCTCGGTGACCCCATCGAAGTGCAGGCGTTGCAGGCGACCTATGGCCGGGGCCGCGATCGGGACCGGCCGCTGCTGCTGGGCTCGGTGAAGTCGAACATCGGCCACACGCAGGCGGCCGCTGGTGTCGCCGGTGTGATCAAGATGGTTCTCGCGCTGCGCAACGGGATGCTGCCGGCGAGCCTGCACATCGACGCCCCCACACCGCAGGTCGACTGGTCGGCCGGGACCATCGCGCTGCTCACCGAGAACCGACCCTGGCAGGGGGACCGGCTCCGGCGGGCGGGTGTGTCGTCGTTCGGCGTCAGCGGCACCAACTCCCACATCATCCTCGAGCAGGCTCCCGAGCCCGTCGAGGCCGACGACGCGACCGTGCGCACCCAGCCGCCGGTGGTGCCGTGGGTGCTGTCCGGCAAGACCGCGGCCGCACTGCGCGCCCAGGCCGAGGCGCTGCTGCACGTCGAGGGCAATCCCGTCGACATCGGCTACTCACTGGCCGCGACGCGCGCCGCGCTCGAGCACCGCGCGGTGGTCACCGGCACCGACCTCGACTCCCTACGCGCCGGTCTCCAAGCCGTGGCAGACGGAACCACGTTGCCCGGCGTCACGACCGGCGACGTCACCACCGGTCAACTCGCCGTCATGTTCACCGGCCAAGGCTCCCAACGGCTCGGCATGGAGCGCGAGCTGTACGCGGCCTTCCCCGTCTTCGCCCAGGCGTACGACGAGATCGCCGCGCTGCTGCCGGGCATTCGCGACATCGGCGACGCAGGCACACTTAACCGGACGGGCAACGCCCAGCCCGCGCTGTTCGCCCTGGAAGTGGCGCTGTACCGGCTGGTCGAGTCGTGGGGTGTCCGTCCCGGCTTCCTGATCGGCCACTCGATCGGCGAGCTGGCCGCCGCGCACGTCGCCGGAATCTGGTCGCTGGCGGACGCGGCGAAGATCGTCGAGGCCCGTGGCAGGCTCATGCAGGCCCTGCCCGAGGGCGGCGCCATGACCGCGGTGCAGGCCACCGAGGACGAGGTCCGCGCCGAGTTGCGTGCGGGCGTCGACATCGCCGCGATCAACGGCCCCAGTTCCGTGGTGATCTCCGGGAATGCCGACGCCGTCACGGCGGTCGCCGACGTGTTCGCCGGCCAGGGGCGCAAGACCAAGGCGCTGACCGTGTCCCACGCGTTCCACTCCGCGCTGATGGACGGCATGCTCGCCGAGTTCCGCGAGGTCGTCCGCGGGGTCACCGCGAACCCCCCGAAGATCGCCGTGGTCTCCAACGTCACCGGCCGGCTGGCCGGTGCGGACGAGCTCCGCGACCCCGAGTACTGGGTCCGGCATGTGCGAGAAGCCGTCCGGTTTGCCGACGGCGTGCGGGCACTGGAAGCCGCCGGTGTCACGCGTTACCTCGAACTGGGCCCCGACGGGGTGTTGTCCGCGGCAGGCCAGGACTGCGTCGACGGCCTGTTCGTGCCCGCCCTGCGCAGGGACCGCGACGACGTCACAACGTTCGTCGGCAGCCTTGCCGCGTTGCACGTCCACGGCGAACGAGTCGACTGGGAGACGTTCTTCCCCGGCGCTCGCACGGTCGACCTGCCCACCTATGCGTTCCAGCGGGCCTCGTACTGGCTGCCCGCGACTTCGTCCGCGGACGCCGCGAGCCTCGGCCTCGGCTCGTTGGACCATCCGCTGCTCGGTGCCGCGGTCTCGGTCGCCGACGCTGACGGATTCCTGTTCACCGGCACCTTGTCGACCAGAACCCATCCGTGGCTCGCGGACCACGTCGTCATGGGATCGGTCATCGTGCCCGGCACGGCTCTGGTCGAACTGGCCGTGCGCGCGGCCGACGAGGCCGGGCTGACCGCCGTGGAAGAACTCACCCTGCAGGTCCCGCTGGCGCTGCCGGAAACCGGGGCTGTCCAGGTTCAGCTGTGGGTGGGCGCGCCGGACGACTCAGGCCGCCGTGCGCTGACCGTGCACTCCCGCCCGCACACCACTTCGACCGATGGCGCATGGACACTGCACGCGACCGGCTGGCTGGCCGCCACACCGGCCGACACGGACTGGGACCTCGCCGCGTGGCCACCGCTGGGCGCCGAAGCGGTCGCGTTGGACGGCCACTACGAGGACCTGGCCGCCCTGGGGTTGACCTACGGCGAAACGTTCCAGGGCCTGCGGGCGGCCTGGAAACTGGGTGAGGACGTCTACGCCGAAGTCGCGCTGCCTGAGCGGGCCCGCGACCAGGCGGGCCGGTTCGGCCTGCACCCCGCACTGCTCGACTCGGCCCTGCACGCACTGGGGCTGAACGAGAGCGGCCAAGCCCGGCTGCCGTTCGCGTGGACCGACGTGACACTGCACGCTTCCGGCGCCGCCGAACTGCGCGTGAAACTGTCCCCGGCAGACGCCGACGGGATCTCTCTGCATGTTGCCGACAGCACGGGAGCGCCGGTCGCCACGGTCGGTTCGCTGTCCACGAGGCCAGTGTCGGCCGACCAGATTCGTACGGCCTCCGGACAGGACGGCCTGTACGAACTCGTATGGCAGCCCGTGGCCGCTGGCAACGGAAAAGCCCCCGCATGGACGTCATGGGACAACCTGGGTGCGGACGTGCCTCCCGTTGTCGTCTACCGAGCGAGCGGCAACGACGTACACGCCGTGCTCGCGGACACGCTCACCGTGCTCCAGGCCTGGCTGGCCGAAGAGCGGTTCGACACGGCGAAACTGGTCATCCAGACCACCGGAGCGGTCGCGGCCGGAGCGGACGACAGTCCGGCGGATCCGGTCCTGGCGGCCGTCTGGGGCCTGGTGCGCAGCGCCCAGTCCGAGCACCCGGACCGGTTCGTCCTGGTCGACGCGATCGACGTCAACGACGCCGTCCTGACCAGCGACGAGTCGCAACTTGCCTTGCGTGGCACGGAATTGCTGGTGCCGCGCCTGGTCGCCGCCGAGTCGGCGGGCCGCTTGGTCCCGCCGGCCGGCGACTGGCGGCTGGGCATGTCCGGCCGGGGCACGGTCGACCATCTCACCCTGGAACCGGTGGCACGGGAACCGCTCGGCCCGTCCGGTGTCCGCGTCGCCGTCCGGGCGGCGGGCCTGAACTTCCGGGACGTGCTGAACGTCCTCGGCATGTACCAGGGCGAAGCCGGGCTGCTGGTCAGCGAGTTCGCCGGAGTCGTCGTCGAAGTCGGCGCCGAGGTGACCGACCTGGCGCCGGGCGACGAGGTGATGGGCCTGGTCTCCGGTGGCGCGGGCCCGCTGGCCGTCGCCGAACGGCCGATGATCACGCGTAAGCCCGCGGACTGGTCGTATGAGCAGGCGGCCACGGTGCCGCTGGTGTTCCTGACGGCGTACTACGCGTTGTGTGATCTGGGCGGGCTGAAAGCCGGCGAGTCGATCCTGATCCACGCCGCCGCGGGCGGTGTCGGCATGGCCGCGACCCAACTCGCCAAGCACCTGGGCGCCGAGGTCTACGGCACCGCGAGCGAGGGCAAGCAACACGTGCTGCGGGCGGCCGGGCTCGACGAGGAGCACATCGCGTCCTCCCGCACGCTCGGCTTCGAGCAGCGGTTCCAGGGCATCGACGTCGTTCTCAACGCGCTGACCGGTGACTTCGTCGACGCGTCACTGCGCACGATGGCGGCGGGCGGCCGGTTCCTGGAGATGGGCAAGGCCGACATCCGCGCCGCCGACGAGATCGCCGCCCAGCACAACGGCATCCGGTACCAGGCGTTCGACCTGAGCGAAGCAGGTCCACAACGGACAGCCGAGATGTGGGCGGCGCTGGTCGAGCTGTTCGAAACGGGCGCGCTGGCGCCGTTGCCGGTCCGGACCTGGGACGTGCGGCAGGCCAGGGATGCGTTCCGGTTCCTCAGCCAGGCCAGGCACATCGGCAAGCTGGCACTGTCCATTCCGCGACCGCCGGCCGCGGACAGGACCGTCCTGATCACGGGCGGCACCGGCGGGCTGGGCGCACTGGTGGCCCGGCATCTGGTGACCGGCCACGGTGTCCGCAACCTGCTGCTGACCAGCCGTCGCGGGCCGGACGCCCCCGGCGCGGAGCAGTTGCGGCAGGAGCTGGCCGAGCTGGGCGCCGACGTGTCGATGGTGGCCTGTGACGTCACCGATCGCGATGCCGTCGCCGCGTTGATCGACGGCGTGGACCTGGCCGGTGTCGTGCACGCGGCCGGTGTCCTGGACGACGGCACGGTCGACTCGCTGACCGTCGAGCGCCTTGACCGCGTGCTCGGCCCGAAGGCTGATGCCGCCTGGCATTTGCACGAGCTGACCAAGAACCGTGACCTCGCGCTGTTCGTCACGTTCTCGTCGGCCGCCGGTGTCCTGGGTGCCGCGGGCCAGGGCAACTACGCCGCCGCGAACTCGTACCTCGACGCGCTCGCCGAACACCGCCGTGCGCTCGGCCTGCCTGGCCAGTCGATGGCCTGGGGCCTGTGGGCAGCGGGCATGGGGGAGACGCTCAGTGACGCCGACCTCGCCAGGCTGCGCAACGGCGGCACGCCCGCACTGACTGCCGCCGAAGGATTGGCGCTGTTCGACGCGGCCATCGCGGCCGGTGCGCCGGTGGCCGTCCCGATGAAGCTGGACCTGTCCGTGCTCCGCGCGACGGCCCGGACCAGCCCGCCCCCACCGGTGCTCGGGGCGCTCGTCCGCACGGCCACCCGTCGCGTCGCGCGGTCCGGCGGCGCGGAAGGCTCGTCGCTGGCCCGTCGCCTCACCGGGCTCACCGAGGCCGACCAGGACCGCGAGCTGCTCGACCTGGTCTGCGTCCAGGTCTCGATGGTGCTCGGCCACATGTCGGCGGACACCATCGAACCCGGTCGCGGCTTCATGGATCTCGGCTTCGACTCGCTGACCGCGGTCGAGTTGCGCAACCGCCTCGCCACGATCACCGGCCTGCGCCTGCCGCCCACCGTGATCTTCGACTACCCGACCCCGGTCGCGCTCGCCGGATACCTTCGTGCCGAACTGGTCGGCGGACTGGGCGCGGCGATCCCCACCCGGGAGCCCGCGCGCGTCGGCACCACCGACGAACCGATCGCCATCGTCTCGATGAGCTGCCGGTTCCCTGGCGGCGTGCGCTCGCCGGAAGACCTGTGGCGACTGGTCGCCGAGGGCGGCGAGGGCATCACCGACTTCCCGGCCGACCGCGGCTGGGACCTGGCCACACTGTTCGACACGACGCCGGGCAAACAAGGTGTTTCGCACACCCGCACCGGCGGATTCCTGCACGACGCCGGTGACTTCGACCCGGACTTCTTCGGGATCTCGCCGCGTGAGGCGCTGGCCATGGATCCGCAGCAGCGGCTGCTGCTGGAGGTCTCGTGGGAGGTGCTCGAGCGCGCCGGCCTCAAACCGTCCGACCTGCGCGGCAGTGCGACGGGTGTGTTCGCGGGCGCCATCTACCACGAGTACGCCGCACAGCTGACGCACGTCCCCGAGGACGTCGAGGGCATGCTCGGCACCGGGACCTCCGGCTCGATGATGTCCGGCCGGATCTCCTACACCTTCGGCTTCGAGGGCCCGTCCGTCTCGATCGACACCGCCTGTTCGTCCTCGCTGGTGGCCATGCACCTGGCGGCGCAGGCGCTGCGGTCCGGAGAGTGCGACATGGCGCTCGCGGGCGGCGTGACCGTGATGGTCTCGCCGGGCCCGTTCGTCGACTTCAGCAAGCAGCACGCGATGGCCGTCGACGGCCGCTGCAAGGCGTTCGCCAACGGCGCCGACGGCGTCAGCTGGGGCGAAGGCGTCGGCATGCTCCTGCTGGAGCGGTTGTCCGACGCGCGCCGCAACGGGCACCAAGTGCTCGCCGTGATCAGGGGTTCCGCGGTGAACCAGGACGGCGCGTCCAGCGGCCTCACCGCGCCCAACGGCCCGGCCCAGCAACGGGTGATCCGGCGGGCGCTGGCCACCGCCGGGCTGTCCACTTCGGACATCGACGCGGTCGAGGCACACGGCACCGGTACCCGGCTGGGCGACCCGATCGAGGCGCAGGCGTTGCTGGCCACCTACGGCCAGGACCGGCAGGAACCGTTGTACCTCGGCTCGATCAAGTCGAACATCGGCCACGCCCAGGCGGCCGCGGGTGTCGCCGGTGTGATCAAGATGGTCGAGGCGATGCGCCGGGGTGTGCTGCCGCGCACCCTGCACGTCGACGCGCCGTCCGAGCAGGTCGACTGGGAAGCGGGCGCGGTCCGGCTGCTCACCGAGCCGACCGAGTGGCCGTCCGTGGACCGGCCGCGCCGCGCGGGCGTGTCGTCGTTCGGCTTCAGCGGCACGAACGCGCACCTGATCCTGGAGCACGTCCCGGCGCCCGCGGCCGAAGAGGCCGAGGCGAACCCGCCCGCACTGGTGCCGTGGGTCCTGTCGGCCCGCTCCGAGCAGGCCCTGCGTGCGCAGGCCGGCCGGCTGGCCGCCGCCGCGGAGTCCGACCAGTCTACTGTGGACATCGGATACTCGCTGGCCACCACGCGCACCGCTCACGAACGCCGGGCCGTCGTGATCGGCTCCGACCGGGCGAGCCTGCTCGCCGGGCTGTCCGCGTTCGCCGAGACCGGCCAGGCGCACAATGTGGTCACCGGGCGTGCGACATCCGGCCGGACGGCGTTCTTGTTCACCGGTCAGGGTTCGCAGCGGCTGGGTATGGGTGCCGGGCTGGATGAGGCATTCCCGGTTTTCGCTCAGGCGTATGACGAGGTATGCGAACTCCTGCCGGGTGTTCGCGCGGTCTCCGACCAGGACGTGCTGGATCAGACCGGTCATGCGCAGCCTGCGATTTTCGCGCTTGAGGTGGCGTTGTTCCGGTTGGTCGAATCATGGGGCGTGCGACCGGACTTCGTGGCCGGGCACTCGATTGGTGAGATCGCGGCGGCTCACGTCGCCGGTGTGTTGTCGTTGCCGGACGCCGCCCGGTTGGTCGAGGCACGCGGTCGCTTGATGCAGGCGCTGCCCGCTGGTGGCGCGATGGTGGCTGTGCAGGCCACCGAGGAGGAAGTCCTCGAGCACCTGTCGCCCAGGATGTCGCTGGCCGCGATCAACGGCCCGGATTCGGTGGTGATCTCCGGTGCGTCGTCGCAGACGCTGAAGGTGGCCAAGCGGTTCGAGAAACTCGGACGCAGGACCAAGCGGCTCTCGGTGTCGCATGCCTTCCACTCGGCGCTGATGGACCCCATGCTGGACGAGTTCCGTGCGATCGTCCGAACGCTGACCTTCGGTGAGCCGACGATTCCGGCCGTGTCCACAGTGACCGGTCAGGTCGCCGTCGAGTGGGCCGATCCCGAGTACTGGGTGCGGCACGTGCGGGAAACCGTGCGCTTCGCCGACGGCCTGCGGACCCTCGCGGATCAGGGCGCGACCCGTTTCCTGGAACTCGGTCCCGACGCGGTCCTCTCCGCGCTCGTCGAGTCCGGCACGGCCGTGTCCGCGTTGCGCAAGGACCGCGACGAAGCCCTCTCGGTCGTCACCGCTCTCGGCGCGCTCCACGCCAACGGCGTCCCGGTCGACTGGGACAAGTACTTCCACGGCAGCGGTGCCAAGGTCGTCGACCTGCCGACGTACGCCTTCCAGAGCGAGCGTTTCTGGCTGCTGCCCACGCCGTCCACGGGCGATGCCGCCGGGCTTGGCCTCGCGGCGCTTGACCACCCGTTGCTCGGCGCGACTGTCACGCTGCCGGAGAGCGGCGGCTTGGTCCTGACGGGCCGGCTTGGGCTGGACGCACAGCCCTGGCTGGCTGGTCACCGCGTGATGGGCTCGGTCGTGTTGCCGGGCACGGCTTTCGCCGAGCTGGGTGTCCGCGCCGGGGACGAGGTCGGTTGCGGCACGGTCGAAGAACTCACGTTGCAGGCGCCGCTGGTGCTCGACGACGGGCCGGTGCACCTTCGCGTGTCCATTTCGGACGCCGATGGCCATGGCCGCCGTGCGGTGGTGATCCACTCCCGTCGTCAGGACGCTGACGCGGAGGAGGAGTGGATCGCCCACGCCACCGGAACTCTGGCGCCCGGTACCGGTGAGTCCGGTGCGGATCTCACCGAGTGGCCGCCGCAGAACGCCGAACCGGCCGAACTGGACGGCTTCTACGCCCAGCTGGCCGACGCGGGACTCGACTACGGCACACCGTTCCAAGGACTGCGCGCGGCCTGGCGCCGGGGTACCGAGACCTTCGCCGAGGTCGCACTTCCCGACGGCACGGACGTCAGCCGGTTCGGCATCCACCCGGCTCTGCTGGACGCCGCCCTGCACGCGCTCGGGCTTTCCGCCGAGCACGCGAGCCTGCCGTTCTCGTGGGCCGGGCTGACATTGCACGCGGCGGGCGCGACCACCTTGCGGGTTCGTCTGGTTCCACAGGGCAGTGGCGCGGTGGCACTGCACGTCGCCGACGGTACCGGCGCACCTGTGCTGTCGGTCGGTTCCCTTGCCTTGCGCGTGGTCAGCGAGGAGCAGTTCCGTTCGGTCAGCAAGGCCGAGCGGGAGTCGCTGTTCACCATCGACTGGCTGCCCGTCGCTGCGGGCAAGCCCGTCACGGTCCTGCCATACGGCGAAGGCAGCGCTGACGCGTTCGTTTACACCGTGCCGGACGGCGAAGCGCGTGAGCTCGTCAACGGGGTGTTGGACGTTGTGCAGGCATGGGTGGCTGAGGACCGTGACGCCACACTGGTCGTGCACACGACTCAGGACTCTCCTGCGCACGCCGCCGTGCACGGACTGGTCCGCAGTGCCCAAGCCGAACACCCTGACCGCCTGGTTCTGGTGCACGGCACCGGTGACGTCGCCGCGGCCGTCGGCACTGGCGAGCCCGAGGTGATGCTGGCCGACGGTGAAACGCGGGTTCCGCGCCTGATCCGTACGCAAGCGTCCAGCCGTACCTGGACCCTCGACGGCACGGTGCTGGTCACCGGCGGTACCGGCGGCCTCGGTGCGCTGATCGCACGGAACCTGGTCGAGCGGCACGGCGTCCGTTCGCTGGTGCTGACCAGCCGCCGTGGCATGGACGCCCCCGGCGCGGCGCAGCTGGAGCAGGAACTGACCGCACTCGGCGCGCAGGTGACGATCGCCGCGTGCGACGTCGCCGATCGCGCCCAGCTGGAGAGTGCCCTGGCACTGGTTCCGGCTGAGTGGCCGCTCAAGGGTGTCGTGCATGCCGCGGGCGTTCTCGACGACGGCGTTCTCGACGCGATGACGCCAGAGCGTGTCGACACGGTGTTCCGGCCCAAGGCCGATGCCGCCTGGAACCTGCACGAGCTGACGAGTGATCTTGAGCTGTTCGTGCTGTTCTCCTCGGCCGCGGGCGCGCTCGGCGCGGCGGGACAGGCGAACTACGCGGCAGCCAACGGTTTCCTGGACGGCCTCGCGGCCTACCGCCGGGCCATGGGCCTGCCGGCCACGTCGATCGCCTACGGCCTGTGGGAAACCGGGATGGGCCACGGCCGGGTCAGCGGACCGGACGGCTTCGGCTCGCTCTCCACCGAGGACGGGCTGGAACTGTTCGACCTGCTCGCCCTCGGCGAGGACGCCCGGCCGGTCGCGATGCGGCTCGATGTCGCCGCCGTTCGGGACAGCGCCCGGGTCGCGGGCACGGTCCCGCATGTGTTGCGTAGCCTGGTCAAGCTGCGGCTGCGCCGTTCCGCACAAGCACCGCAGGCCGCCGGCCTGCGGCAGCGGTTGAGTGGACTGGCCGAGGCCGAGCAGGTGCGGCTCGTGGTCGAACTGGTCCGGACAGAGGCCGCGATGGTGCTGGGGCACACCAGTCCTGACGCGATCGAAGCCGACCGCGCCTTCGGCGACCTGGGCTTCGACTCGCTGACTTCGGTCGAGTTCCGTAACCGCCTGAACGCGGCGACCGGACTGCGGCTGGCCGCGACACTGACCTTCGACTACCCGACACCGTTGGCGTTGGCCGAGTTCCTCCGGTCGGAGCTCGTCGACGAGCTGACTGACCCGGCGACACCGGCGGTCGCCCCGATGGCGGTCAGCGGCGACCCGATCGTCATCGTCGGCATGGCCTGCCGTTACCCCGGAGGCGTCGAGTCACCGGAAGACCTCTGGCGTCTCGTCGCCGACGGCCGCGACGGCGTCACGCTTTTCCCGGACAACCGTGGCTGGGACGTCGACGGCATCTACCACCCCGATCCCGACCGGCCGGGCAAGACCTACACCCGGGAAGGCGGATTCCTGCACGACGCGGGCGAATTCGACCCCGCGTTCTTCGGGATCTCGCCTCGTGAGGCGATCGCGATGGATCCGCAGCAGCGGTTGCTGCTGGAGGTGTCCTGGGAGGCGCTGGAGCGGGCCGGGCTGGACCCGACCACGCTCAAGGGCAGCCCGACCGGCGTGTTCGCCGGGATCATGTACCACGACTACGGCGCCAACGTGGGCAAACTCCCCGACGGAGCCGAGGGGTTCATCGGCATCGGGACCTCGGGAAGTGTGCTGTCCGGCCGGGTCGCGTACACCCTCGGCCTGGAAGGGCCCGCTGTTTCGATCGACACGGCATGTTCCTCGTCCCTTGTCGCCCTGCATTGGGCGATGCAGGCGTTGCGGTCAGGTGAGTGTTCCCTTGCGTTGGCAGGCGGCGTGACCGTCATGTCCACACCGAACACGTTCATCGACTTCTCACGGCAGCGTGGCCTCGCTGCCGACGGCCGCTGCAAGTCGTTCTCAGCCGACGCAGACGGCACGGGTTGGTCCGAGGGCGTGGGCATGGTCGTGCTGGAACGGCTGTCCGACGCCCAGCGCAACGGCCACCGGATTCTGGCCGTGGTGAAGGGTTCGGCGGTCAACCAGGACGGCGCGTCGAATGGGTTGACAGCACCGAATGGTCCCTCGCAGCAGCGGGTCATCCGGCAGGCGCTGGCCAGCGCGGGCCTGTCCACGTCGGACATCGATGTGGTCGAGGCACACGGCACCGGCACGCAGCTGGGCGACCCGATCGAGGCACAGGCCCTGTTGACGACGTACGGCCAGGACCGGGACGAGCCGCTGTATCTCGGATCGATCAAGTCGAACATCGGCCACACGCAGGCCGCCGCGGGCGTCGCGGGCATCATCAAGATGGTCGAGGCGATGCGGCACGGTGTGCTGCCGCGCACGTTGCACGCCGCTGAACTGTCGCCGCATGTGGACTGGACCGCCGGTGACGTCACTCTGCTCACCGATGCCAGGCAGTGGCCGGACACCGGCCGTGCGCGCCGGGCCGGCGTGTCGTCGTTCGGCATCAGCGGTACGAACGCGCACGTCATCCTGGAGCAAGCACCGGAAGTGCCGGAGGCGCCGCGCGCGGTACAGGCACCTGTGGTCGTCCCGTGGGTGCTTTCGGGCCGGACCGACGAGGCACTCCGTGACCAAGCCTCGCGGTTGCTGACCGTCGAGGGTGAACCCGTCGACGTGGGTCTGTCCCTGGCCACCACCCGCACCGCGCTCGAGCGGCGGGCCGTCGTGCTGGGCACCACCGCCGAGGAGTTGCGCACTGGCCTGACCGCGCTGGCCGCGGGGGAGACGTCGGTTGTCACGGGTGGGGTTCTGCCCGGGCGGACGGCGTTCTTGTTCACCGGTCAAGGTTCGCAGCGGTTGGGCATGGGTGCTGGGCTGTATGAGGCGTTCCCGGTTTTCGCTCAGGCGTATGACGAGGTATGCGAACTCCTGCCGGGTGTTCGCGCGGTCTCCGATCAGGGGGTCCTGGATCAGACCGGTCATGCGCAGCCTGCGATTTTCGCGCTTGAGGTGGCGTTGTTCCGGTTGGTGGAGTCGTGGGGTGTTCGGCCTGATTTTGTGGCTGGGCATTCGATTGGTGAGATTGCGGCGGCTCATGTGGTGGGTGTGTTGTCGCTTGCGGATGCTGCTCGGTTGGTGGAGGCGCGTGGTCGGTTGATGCAGGCGTTGCCGTCGGGTGGTGCGATGGTGGCTGTTGAGGCGAGTGAGGACGAGG
>NZ_JAAATY010000062.1 GCF_013280595.1 Kibdelosporangium persicum | reverse complement strand
CGATGGGGAAGTCGAAGTAGGTGTCGGGGTAGGGTTCGTTTTCGAGTGTGTAGTGCCACCATTCGCGGTCGTATCGGCGGAAGCCGCAGGCTTCCATGATGGCGCAGAGGTGGTGGCGGTTTTCGGTTTCGGTGGGGGTGATTCCGGGTGCGCCGTGGTGGGAGATGGGGTCCATGAGGTCGTGGTCGCCGCCCATGGGGGCGAGTTCGCCGGTGGTGAGGTGGTAGAGGGTGAGGTCGACGGTGCTGCCGCGGCTGTGGCCGGATTTGGTGGCGACGTAGCCGTGGGTGAACATGTCGGCTCGGGTGATGTTGGGGTAGTGCCGGGGTTTGGTGCGGCCGTCTTCGGGTTGTTGTGCCCAGCGGATGAAGTGGTCCACGGCGCGTTGGGGGCGGTAGCCGTCCCAGAGCAGCAGGCCGTAGCCGAGGGATTCGGCTTTTTCCTGGGCGTTGTGCAGGGCGGTGCACAGGGCTGTGGTGCCGACGATCCGGTTGGTGAGGTAGCCGTCGACGGGTTTGCCGGTGAAGTTGTCCCAGGTGGCGTATTTGGCGTCCCAGCGCAGGGCGGGCACGATCTGGTCGACGAAGGCGAAATCGTCGTGCATGGTCATTTCCCGGTCAGGGCCAGCGACACTGTCCGGTCGATCACCTCGGCGAGCGGGACGCCGGCGGCGGCCATCATCCGGGGGTAGCGGCTGTAGGAGGTCATCCCGGGGAAGGTGTTGACCTCGTTGAGGACCACGGTGCCGTCGTCGGTGAGGAACAGGTCGACCCGGGCCAGGCCCCGGCAGCCCAGGGCGCGGTAGATGTCCTTGGCGGTGTCCTGGACCAGGGTGCGGGACTCGGCCGGGATGTCGGCGGGCACGATGAACGTGGAGTTCTCCGATCCGGCCTCCGGGTTGTCCTCTTGGTGGATGCGGAAGAAGCCGTGCGACAGCGCGACCCGGTCCACTTCGCCGGCGAACAGGTCTGGGCCGTTGCCCAGCACGGCGCACCCGATCTCGCTGCCGGCGACGGCTTGTTCGATCAGCACTTTGGAGTCGTAGGTGCGGGCGGTGTCCACCGCGGCCGGCAGGTCGCCTTTCGAGGTCACTTTGCTGACTCCGAAGGATGACCCGGAGCGGGCCGGTTTGACGAACACGGGGTAGGTGAGCTGATCCAGGTCCAGGTCACTGTCGAGGTCGAGGTTGTTGTCGCCGGTGAGGGTCCAGAATTTCGGGGTGGCGATCCCGGCGGCGCGCACGATGGTGTAGGTGAGGGATTTGTCCATGCACAGCGCGGAGCTTTGGACATCGCAGCCGACGTAGGGGATACCGGCCAGTTCCAGCAGGCCTTGGATGGCGCCGTCCTCGCCGAGTTTGCCGTGCAGCACGGGCAGCACGACGTCCAGGCTGAGGGTGGTGTACTGGCCGTGCTCCAGCACGAGCAGGCCACCCACGCTGCGGTCCGGGGAAAGCACCGCGGGGCGGCCGGTGGTGTCCCAGTCCGGGCCGGGGCCGTCGCACAGTCGCCAGGCACCACTGGGGGTGATGCCGATCCAGTGGGGCTCGTATTTGTCGGTGTTGAGGTGTTTCGCGATTTCCTGCGCGGATTTGACCGAGACAGGGTGTTCTTCGGACACGCCACCGAAGAGGATGCCGATCTTCAGTCTATCCATGCTGGTTCCCGCTTTCGAATGTCAGGCAGTTGGCGAGCGAGTTCTCGACCGTGTCGCGCAGGGCGTGGTCGGTGTAGTAGGCGGTGTGCGGACTGATCAGGACGTTCGGCATTTTCTGCAACCGCAGCAACAGGTCACTGTCCGGGGGCGTGGCGCGGCGGTCGGTGTAGAAGATGCCTTCCTCGCCTTCCAGGACATCCAGCGCGGCCCCGCCGAGCCGGCCGGTGCCCAGCGCGGCGACCAGGGCCTCGGTGTCCAGCAGCGCGCCGCGGCCGGTGTTGACCACGAACGCGCCGAGCTTCATCTGCTCGATCCGCCGGCGATGCAACAAATGATGCGTCTCGGGGGTGAGCGGGGTGTGCAGCGTGACGATGTCACTGCGCTGCAGCAACTCGTCCAGCGGGACATAGTCGGCGGAGATCCGCGGGTTCGTGTCATAGGCCAGCATCCGGCAGCCGAAACCCCACAACCGGTCGATCACCGCCGCGCCGATCCGTCCTGTCCCCACCACACCGACGGTCAGATCCCGCAGTTCTTTGCCGCGTACCTCGTTCAACCGGTAGTCATGCACATCGGTACGGCGGATAACGGATTTCGCGTGACGGATGACCATCAGCATCAACATCACCGTGTAATCGGCCACACTGTCCGGCGAATACGAGACATTCCCGACCGAAATCCCGACACTCCGCGCGTAGTCCACATCGATATGGTTGAACCCGATACTCCTCGTCGAGATGTACTCCACCCCGACCTGGCTCAGCGCACGCAGCGTCGCGTTGGTCACCCGGGACTTATGCCCGACACTGACACACCGGTTCCCCGACGCCAGATCGACATTCGCCTCCGACACCGCCGCCTCGGTAATCGTCGGCAGCACACCCACACGCGGCGCCAACTCCCGAAACACCACCGCCTCGTCCCGCTCACACCCATACACCGTGATCCCCGTGGTCAGCACCACCGACGACGACCCCAGCGACCGAGCCCGGCGAGCCGCCGTTCGTGCTGGTTCGCGGCCGATCGTGCCTTCCATCCAAGCTCCTCTGTGTACGCGCGCAGCACCGAAGGCGCGTGGCGAGGTGCCACGATGGTCAAGGTCGTACCGAAACGCAACACGGCGAGCAAGATCAGAGTCGAAAGGGTAAGGATGAGGGTACGTTCGTGCAGAGTCGGACATCTGAGGCAACCTGAGGACGTCTTGGCCCTCGTCCGGACAGCATCGAGCCGCCATAGGACGGTCAGGCGGAGACCGCTGCCCTCCGTTCGGCCAGACGGACACGGTGCAGGACGACTTCGTACAAGTTGAGGTACTGCTCTGCCATCACGGCAGGCGCGAACCGGGTAGCGGCGGCTCGACGGCATGCCCGCGGGTCCAGTGCCCTCGCGGTTTGGAGCCGCACGGCCAGCGTCTCCTCGTCGTCGGGGTCGACGAGAAAGCCCGTGACCGCTTCGTCGACGAGTTCCGGCAGACAGCCCCGGCGGTAGCCGACGATCGGAGTGCCGAGCGCCAGTGACTCCACGACCGCCGTGCCGCCCGGCTCTTCCCACTGCAGGGGGAAGAGGCTTGCCGTGGCGCCGGCCAGGAGCTTGTCGCGGGCGCAGGCGCCCAACGAGCCCAGCCAGCGGACCCGGTGGCCGTCGACATGCGGCATGACTTCGTCGCACCAATAACGCACGTCCGGGTTGCGAGCGGCTTCCGGGTCGGCATGGAGCGCGTGGGTGAGCTCGGCCGGCTGGCGATAGGGCCCGATAGGACCGGCCAGTAGCACAGTCACGCCGGTGGCGTGGGCCAGTCGTGCGGCGATGTGCTGTCCCTTGCCTGCCGTGATACGGCCGAGCACGACGACGTAGTCGCCCTTGTCCGGTGTGGTGGCGCGGTCGGCATGGTGGGCCAGGGGAGTGGCGAGGTGAATGTGACCGAGGCTGTGCGACCGCAGGGCTTCGGGCGCTCTGGCGAGCTGGGAGGCGGAGACGCCGTTGACGTATATCCTGTCCTTGCCGTCGAAGGCGCCGTAGAGCTCCGGATGTTTGGTGAGATCCCAGTGCAGCGTGTGCAGTACGGGCGGGGCAGCGGCGCCCATCGCACGCAATACGGTCGGCCCGATCGCTTCAAGATGATCGTGGACGAGATCGATGTCGTCGCGTTCGCCCAATTCGGTGACAATGCGCTGCATATGCGCGGCCGCGCAGCCCATTACGCGATTGTAGGGGCGCAGCAGCTGGCTGAACTGCGGTTTGTCGTAGACAAAAATCGTTTCATCGGCGGTCAGCCGGCTGTCGCCGATGGTCGCGAGGACGACGTGCACACCACGACGACGCAGTTCCGGCACCAGAGCGGCGACGATGTTCTCGATGCCGCCGTATCCGTTCGGCGGCACGGGCAGCCAGGGACCGGCGTTCATCAGCACCCGGATGGTCATCGGTAGTCGACCGCCACGAGCTCACCGGCATGCGGATGACGGCGTGTCACTGCGTCCACCAACGTTCCAGGGTGAACTGGCACATAGCGGGTACTCCTCGTGTCGGCGATGCCTTTGCCGGAGCAGAAGTTGCCCGGAGCCGGGTGTCTAAACAAGACGGACGGCTACTGCCCGGCGCTGGTGAAGGTGAACACCGCCTGGAGAACGTGATGCCGGCGCTGTGCCACCGCCGCGAGCAGTTCCGGCGCGTGCTCCACCGGGACGACGTCGGTGATGACGTGTTCCATGACGGCCTCGCCGTGAATGCGGAGCATGGCCACGGTCTCGGCCGACAGCCGCTCCCGGTCCCACGAGTGCGCCATTCCCCGCGGCACCCTGCTGATCTGGGCGCAGCGGATGGCCAGTCCATTGTGGTGGAACTCCTCGCCGAGCCGCACGGCATCCGCGCCGTGCTGGTAGAAGGCGAGGTCGACGACCGGGCCCTGTGGCCGCAGCAACCGCAAGGCCAAAGCGAGGCTTGCCGCCTGGCCACGGCACTGGAAGACCACGTCGGCGCCGCGGTCCTGAGGGCCGTGCCGCCACCGCGTCTTCAGCAAGACCGCGGGGTCCTGTGCGTCGGGATCGAGTGTGGTGAAACCGAGCGCCTCGGCGACCGCCCGCCGGGCTTTCGCCGGTTCGACGAGGACCACCTCCTCGGCGCCGTGCATGCGGCTGAAAAGCGCGGTCAACAAACCCACCACACCGGCGCCGGTGATCGCGACCTTGCGCCCGCGCACACCGTCGGCGAGCGACCGGACATCGGCGCCGTGCTGGTCGGCGGCGGCGTGCAACAATCCGTTCGCGCAGATAGGACCCATATGGGCGACATAGATGCCGAGCATCGGGTGCAGGTCGTCGGGAACAGGGACCACACGATCCCGCAACGGGTTACCGCGATAGCCGCTGCGGTGACCGTACGTCATGGCGACCAGTTCTCCCGGCTCCGGAGCGGCGGCCCGGCTCGCCGTCACCCGGCCCACCTGCATGTATCCCCACCGCAGGACCGGATAGCCGGGCCTGCGGTCCACCGCTTGGAACAACCCCAGTTCGCTGTCCCAGTCCGAGGTCAGGTTCGGGTGCGTGCCCTTGAAGAAGCTCAGTTCGGTGCCCGCTGACAGTCCACTATAGAGTGTCTGGACGTCGAACGAGCCGTCCGGCAACGGGCCTCTCGGCGGCTCCGTGCGGAAGGCGGCGTGACCGGGCCGCTCGACGACCAGGACGCGTTCAGTGGTCATCGCGCACGCCCGTCAGCTTCACCGGGACGCCCAGCGCGGCGGATTCCGCTATCGCGCAGGCAAGACGATGCGTCCGCAGCGCCTCGCGGTAGGGCGCCCGCACGTCGTCACCCTTGCCGAGCACGGCATCGACGAAAGCCCTGTCGGCGGCCGCTTTCGCCGTGTCCGGGTCCAGCGTGCGGACCCGCGGGTCACCGGCACCGTCGCGGACTTCCAGCGAGTCCTCCGTTATCGTCACGGCAAGCCCTTCGGCGTACACCTCAAGGCCGGCCCGGTGCTTCCAGCCCAGCAGACAGGTCGCCGCCAGCGTGCCCACCGCGCCGTTCGCGAACCGGAGGTTGACCGCTGTGGCGCCGTCGACATCGGCGTGCGGGTCATTCGGCGGAAGGCCGTCGGCGACCGCGTGCACCTCCACCACCTCGCCGACCAGGACCCGGGCGAGGTCCAGCACGTGGATCGCCTGTTCGATCACCTGTCCGCCGGAGTGGGCGCGGCGCGTCCACCACCCGACCGGAGGCACCTTGTCGAGCCACGTGCCCATCGCCAGCCGTACCGGACGGTCCGCCAGTGCCTCGCGGGACCAGGCGACCGCCGCCGAGTACCGCCAGTGGTGGCCTACCGCTGTGACGACTCCCGCCTGGTCCAGCAGGTCCCCAAGCCGGTCCGGAACGGTGCGGTCAAGGCCAATTGGTTTCTCGACGAACAACGCCCGCCCGGCCGCGGCCACAGTCTCCTCGGGTGTTCCGTGGGCGTTCGGAGGCACACACACGTACACCGCGTCGACATCGGTTTCGAGCACCTTCGCGACCCCGGGAACCGCACGCATTCCGTACTGCTCCGCGAACACCTGTGCGCGTCCGGCATCCACATCGGTCACCGACACCAGTCGTACGTCGTCGAACTTCCTCAGCATCCGAGCGTGCCGGTGCGCTACTCCGCCCGCTCCGACTATTCCGATCCGGCATTCAGGCATGTCGTCGAAAATACCCAGTCGAACGGGACTTCGCTGATGTGTCGCATGTGGACGGCGGCGACCGGTCGCCGGCCGGCCGGCCTTGTATTGCCAGTAGTCACAAGACCTGCTGTGATGTAGTGAACCGGTCAGAAGCAAGGGGGTCGGCAGTGTGGAGATTATCCAGTCTCGCTGTGGCTCTGCTCCTGTTCGGCACCGGTCTGGCCGGCTGTACGGCCGGCCGTGGTCAGGACGACGCGCTCGTGGTGTGGAGCCTGGAGAACCAGACCGACCGTGTTCGCGCCACTGAACGGATTCTCGACCGGTTCACCCAGCAGACGGGTGTCGCGGTGCGGCTGGTGGCCGTCGACGAGAACCAGTTCAGTCAAATGATCATGTCGGCCGCCGCCGCGGGCAGGCCGCCTGACGTGATCGGGGCCCTGCCGCTCACCGCGACCTGGCAGCTCGCGGGCAACGAACTGCTCGACACCGGTGCCAGTCAGGAGATCGTCGACCGGCTCGGCGCGTCGACCTTTTCGTCCCGCGCCTTGCGGTTGACCAGGGACGGCGACCGGCAACTCGCGGTGCCGTCGGACGGGTGGGCGCAGATTCTGGTCTACCGCAAAGATCTTTTCGCCGCGGCCGGGCTGGGCACACCGGACACCTACGACAGGATCAGGCAGGCCGCGCGGGTCCTCAACCACGACGGAATGGCCGGCATCTCGATCGCCACATCGGCGAACGACGCCGCCACCGGTCAGGCTTTCGAGGGCCTGGCAACGGGCAACGGCTGTGAGCTGGTCGACGGAAGCGGCCGGATCGCACTGGACGACGGCCGCTGTCACAGCACGTTCCGGTTCGTCGAGGAGTTGATCACCTCCTACTCGCCGCCAGGTGCTCAGGACCTGGACAGCACCAGAGCCACCTATCTGGCCGGACGCTCAGCGATGATCATGTGGTCATCCTATCTACTGGACGAACTGGGCGGCCTGCGTTCGGACGCGATGCCGTCATGCCCGCAGTGCCAGGCCGATCCTGGCTTCCTCGCGGCCAACAGCGGAGTGGTCGGCGCGATCAAGGGACCTGACAGTGACACCGCCGCGCAGTACGGCGAACTCACGTCGTGGACGGTCCAGGTCGGCGCGAAACGCGCCGAGGCCGTTCGGCTGGTCGAGTACATGATGGGCGAGCAAGCGTATCCCGAGTGGCTCGGGATGGCGCCGGAAGGCAAAATCCCGGTCCGCCGCGGCACGGTGACCGACCCGCGGCGGTTCACCGACGCCTGGGAGAAGATGCCCGCCGGAGTCGACAGCAAGCGCCCGCTCGGTGAGATCTACCCGCCGCAGACCATGCGCGAGCTGCGCGACAGCCCGGACCGCTTCCGCCGCTGGGGATTCGACCATCGCCAAGGCGTGCTGATGGGCGCGACACTCAGCGAGATGCCCGTCGGCAAGGCGGTCGAGTCCATGCTCAGCGGAACGAGACCGGACGAAGCGGCCGGGCAGGCCGCCGCGGACGTCCGGGCGATCCAGACGTCGTTGAGGTGACCATGTCGGCAGCAACGTTGCGGCAGCGGGAGAACCGCGCCGGACTCGCGCTGATCTCGCCGACGCTGCTGGTGGTGCTGGCTGTCGTCGTGCTGCCGGTGGTGTGGACGCTGATCCTGGCGTTCCAGCGAATCAGGCTGATCAACATCCGGGACACCGGGTTGTTCGAGCGCTACACGCTCAGCAACTTCGTCATCGTGTTCGACTCACCGGGGTTCTGGAGCTCACTCGGCACGACGCTGGCGTACGCGATCGGCGGCACGGTGCTGTCCATCATCATTGGGCTGGTCGCCGCGCTCGCGTTACGGAAACCCTTTCGTGGCAGGGGATTCCTGCGGGGCGCGATGTTACTGCCCTACGTGGCGCCGGTAGTGGCCGTCGCGTTCGTGTGGGAGGTGATGCTCAGCCCGCAGTACGGCGTGCTCAACGAATGGGGTGTCCGGCTGCTCGGCTGGGATCGTCCAGTGGCGTTCCTGACCCAACGCGAGGCGACGCTGTCGATACTGGGGCTGGAGATCTCGGTTCCCGTCGCCCTCCTGACCGTGATCGTGTTCGAGGGATGGCGGTACTTCCCGTTCGCCTTCCTGTTCATCCTGGCGCGGCTTCAGGCGATACCGGGAGACCTTGAAGAGGCCGCCCGAGTGGACGGGGCCACCCCCACCCAGCGGTTCCGGCACATTGTTCTGCCGCAACTGGCGTCGGTGATCGCGTTGCTGGCCATGCTCCGGTTTGTGATGAACTTCAACAAGTTCGACGACGTGTTCCTGTTGACCGGCGGCGGTGCCGGTACCGACGTGGCCAGCGTGCGGGTCTACAACTTCCTCACCGCCCGGTTCGACGTCGGCGCGGCCTCCGCGCAGGCCTTGGTGCTCGCGGCGGTGCTGATCGTGTTCCTCGTCGGATACCTCCGGTTCTTCGCCCCCAAGCCCGCGGAGCAGACATGAATCGGGACGCTTTCGAGACCAGGCTGTTCGCGGTGCTGCGCTGGGTGGTCATCGTCGTGCTCGCGTTGGTGACGCTGTTTCCCTTCTACTACATGGTTCTGCTGTCCGTCCGGCCGGTCGAGAACCTGCTGGCCGATCCGGGCAGGCTGTGGGTCGGGCTGTCGGAGTGGACCGGGCGGACCTACCAGGAGGTGCTGGGTTCGCCCGAGGCCGGCGGGCAGGGAATGCTGGACCTGCTGACGAACTCCGCCCTCGTCTCGCTGGGCACGGTGGTGCTGACCCTGCTGATCTCGATCCCGGGCGCGTACGCGGTGAGCAGGCTGAGGTTCGCCGGCCGAACGCAGATCCACTTCCTGTTCCTCGCGGTGTACATGTTCCCGGCGATCGTGCTCGCCGTGCCGTTGTTCGTGCTGTTCACCAAGCTCGGCTTGCGCGACTCGCTTCCCGGCCTGATGATTGTCTACATCGCACAGACGCTCCCGGTCTCGATCTACATGCTGCGCACCTACCTGTCCTCGGTGCCGGTGTCCATTGAGGAGGCGGCGTTGATCGACGGCTGCTCCCGCTGGCAGGTGATGTGGCGGGTGACCATGCCGTTGGCCGTACCGGCCATCATGGCCAACGCGCTGTATGTCTTCATGGTCGCGTGGAACGAGTTCCTGTTCGCGCTGCTGTTCCTGGCCGAAGACCGCTCGAACTGGACGGTTTCGCTGGGGCTGGCGCAACTCGCCGGCGGTATCGAGGTTCCCAAGACGGTGCTGATGGCGGGGTCGGTCGTGCTGACAGTTCCCATCGTCATCCTGTTCTACGCGGCGGAACGGATGCTGACCGAAGGGCTCACCAGCGGTGCCGACAAAGGATGACAGTGGCCTGCGGACGTCCGGCACGCACCGGAGCGTCGCGGGTCGTTCAGCGGGTGCCGCCGATCGCCTGGTGGACGAAGTCGGCCGCCACGATGCGTAGTTTGACGTTGGTCCGCTGGGACTGGTCGATCAGCCGGGCTATCGCTTCGGCTTCGCTGACCTTGTGGATGGCCATCAGAATGCCCTTGGCCTGTTCGATCACGGCTCGCGACTGCATCGCGGTCTCGAACTGGACGGCCAGCTTGCGGACGTTGTGGTACCGGCGGGTCGTCCGCAGGGCGAAGGTCACCACGGTGGTGTACAGCCCGAGCAGCTTCTCGTCGACCTCGGCGAAGCCATGGTCGCCGAAACCGAAGAGGTTGATCGCGCCCGCGAGGTTGTCGTCCACGTGCAGGGGCGCGGCCAGGTAACTGCCGACCTCGAGCCGTTTGGCGACGGCCACGAAATCGGGCCACATCTCGCTGGCCGTCCCGACAGACAACCGGATGATGGCCCCCGTGCGCGCGGCCCGCAGGCAAGGACCGTCGCCGATGTCATATTGGGCCTGGTCAAGTTGACGCGCCCGGGGGTCGGTGTATGCCGCGGTGCGCGGGTGGCTGTCGCTGATGGCGGTGATGCTGGCCATGTCGGCGCCCGGTATCGCCCTGATCGCCTCGGCGCACACCGCGTCCAGGATTTCCCTGCTCGGAGCGCCCGCGTCGAGCGCTTCGGTCAGATTGGTCATCGCTGAGGTGAACTCATCCAGCATTTCGGCCGCGCGATCCAAGCTCACCATGCCGGGGCTCCGTCCAGGGCGTCGGGGAAGACCTGTGCCGCTGGATGCTCAACGGTTCCAGCCAGCGTATCGCGTCAAACCCGCCATGGCACCGGTGACGCTCACCTGCCGGGGGACATGCCAGGTAACGACTCGGCGCCATTGGGGATAGGCGGCGCGGTCGCGGGTAGGTAGCGGGTGACCGCACCGAGAGAACACCTGGGGATGCGGTCACCCTCGCCGGTCAAACAGCTGGCCGGCGAGGGCCTCGCCCGCACAGGTCGGGCAGTTTCGCGGGCACGGCCCCACGGCCAAGGACCCACACACCAACCTCGTGAGTGTTTATCAGGGTTCTAACCCCGATAAACACTCACGAGGGTTCGTCCCGGTGACACCGGGTACACCTGACAAGGCGAATCGGACAAAAGGAGAGATCCATGGCAGGCTTGCTGAACCGGATCAAGGCCTTCCTGCGCAGCCCCAAGGGCCGGCAGATGACGAACAAGGCGCGCGAACTGGCGAAGGACCCGCGCAACCGTGAACGCGCCCGTCAGGCTGCCGAGAAGCTCCGTCGGAAGCGTTGACCGATCTTCGCGTGCCACTTGATGCGGCGGAGTGATCGGATGGGTGTCTCTCGCCGCGAGGGCGCTGTGCTCATCGGGATTGTCGTCGTCGCGCTGGTGTGGTCGGCGGTCGGCGCGCACAGTCTGGGCACGTGGGCGCTGGAAGTCGTCTGGATCGTCATCGCCGCACCGCTGGTGATCCTCAACCGCACGCGGTTTCCCCTGACGCGACTGGTGTTGTGGCTTCTGGTGTGCCACGCCATCGTCCTCTGCTACGGCGGGCACCACACGTACGCGCAGACGCCATTGGGTAACTGGTTTCAGGACCTGTTGGACACCCAGCGCAACAACTACGACCGCTTCGCGCACTTCGTGCAGGGTTTCGTACCGGCGATCCTGGTGCGTGAGCTGCTGTTGCGACTGACGCCGCTACGGCCGGGCGGTTGGACGTTCACCCTGACAACAGCGGTGTGCCTGTCGATCGCGGCGTGCTTCGAGTTCGTGGAGTGGGCGGCGGCCATCGTCCTTGACGCCGCGGCAGACGACTTCCTCGGCACGCAAGGCGACGTATGGGACACCCAATCGGACATGTTCCTGTGCTTGTGCGGCGCGTTGATCGCGCAGGTGCTGCTGCGCCGCGTCCACGACCGTCAGCTCGCGGGTGTGCTGCGGACCGCGCCTGCCTCCCGTCAGAACCGTGACAGATCTACGGCACCGCCAGGGAAGTAGGCGCGGTGTGCTGACCATGCACCGAAAGCTGATCGCTCCTACGCCTGCACGCGTTGCGCTTTGCCAGCGGTGTACCAGGCGACCGCCGCGGCAGCGATGCGAATCGCGTTGAGCCGGTACCAGCGGCGGAGCAGCACGTCCCGTTTCCGCGGCGGAGGCGGTTGCGCGGCGAAGAACAGCGGCCGGCCGATCGCGGGCACGACATACGCGGTCACCAGCCCGGCCGCGACAGTCGTCGCGGTGGACGCGGCCAGCCAAGGACGCCGGTTCGTGTCACGCCACCCAGACGCGAGCGCCGCGACCGAGGCCCCGATCGTGACGGGCGCGGCAGGCAGGAAGTACAGCGTCGGACTTCCGGGACGCAACATGGCTCCCGGTTCGGCGAGTTCGCGGTGGTGGGCGAACACGTGCGGGACTTTCACAACCGCCTCGTAGAGATTGCCGAACAGCATCTGCGCCTGCCCGATCCGCGCGGCGCCCAGCACGATCCGATGCACCTTGCTCACTCGTGTCCCCCTTCGCACACGTAAGTCGCAGCCCAGTGAACCAGAAGGCCTTCCATGATCCACGGGAGGATTCGCCTCAGAGGGCGATAACGGCCGACTTGCCGCCGTCGGCCACGATCGTGGCGCCCTGGATGTAGGAGGCCTGCGGCGAGACCAGGAAACGGATCACCTCGGCGATCTCCTCGGGACGGGCACCGCGGCCGGCCGGCAGCGAGGCGAGAAAGCCGCCGTAGCCGTCGCGGTACGCCTCGTTGGCCGGCGTGATCACGAAGCCGGGAGCGACCGAGTTGACCCGTACACCCCGCGGGCCGTACTCGGCGGTCCAGGACTTGGTCAGCATGTCCAGGGCGGCTTTTGACGCCTGGAAGGCGCTGGTGCCGTTGGTGGCCATGGTGGTGCTCATGCTGCCGATGTTGACGATCACGCCGTGGCCGCGTTCGGCCATGGCTGGCGCGAAAGCCCCTGTCAGCAGGTAGGGCGCCTTGACGTGGGTGTTGAACGCGGCGTCGAACATCTGCTCGGTGGTGGCCTCGGTCGGGGCGAATCCACCGCCACCCGCGTTGTTGACCAGGACGTCGAGCGGTTCGCCCTGGAGCAGCTGGTTCACCTCGGCGATGAGACCCCGCACCGCGGAAGGGTCGCTGAGGTCGGCCACCAGACCGACGGCCGACCCACCGGCAGCCTCGATGAGGGCCTGTGTCTGCTCGGCCCTGGCCTTGTCACGGCCGCTGACCACCACCGAGTAACCGTCCTCGGCGAGGCGTATCGCGGTCTGCTGTCCGATCCCGCTGGTGGAACCGGTGACGAGAGCCCAGGAGGCCGGTCGGGTCGAACTCGTGGACTTGTCGTCCATCATGGATTGTCCTTTACGACGAAGCGCGGATGGTGTTCGAGACAATCTCGAACAGGTGCCGTGCGGGCACCGTTGCCCCCGGGACGGCAGCGCGGTCATCAGTTGCGCCGCCAGTTCATTGAACACCTGTTGGAGTAGTACCACTTCGATCCCGCGAAGCGCTCGTCGACGAAGTCCCGACTGACCTTTCGGGCGCGCACCGAGATCGGGCGAGAATTGGCCAAGCAGGCCTTCGAGGCGACGCTTGAGCGGCGCCCCATCACGGGTCACACGTGGGTCAGGAGGGGCAGGGCCAGCCGGAAACAGGCGCCTTCGCCCAGGGCGGTCTGCAGTTCGACGTCGCCGCCATGGGCCTGCGCGAGGGAGCGGGCGATGGCCAGGCCAAGTCCCGCGTTGGCGCCGCCCGCGCGGCTGCGGGCGCGGTCGGCGCGGTAGAAGCGGTCGAAGACGCGGTGCGCTTGGTCGGCTGTCATTCCTGGTCCTTCGTCGCGGACTTCCAGGATGGCGCGGTCGTTCGCGGTTCCGACGCCGAAGCGGACGCGGGTGCCCGGCGGTGTGTGGGCCACGACGTTGCCCACGAGGTTGGTGACGACCTGGCGCAGCCGGGCTTCGTCGGCGTCGACGGGGGCCGGGCCGGGTGGGCCGCTGCCGCCTGGCCCGGTGAGCTCGATCGGGCGGGTGGGGTCGAGCGCGCGCAGGTCGTGCCTGGCGTCGTTGACGAGGGTACGCAGGTCCATCGGGGCCCGGTCGAGCTGGCCGTCCGGGCCTTCGTCGAGCTGGGCGAGCAGGAGCAGGTCCTCGGTGAGGACGGTGAGCCGGGTGGCCTCCCGGTTGATGCGGTTCATCGTCTCGTCGATGTCCGAGGGTGTGGACAGGGCGCCCATCCGGTACAGCTCGGTCGAGCCTTTGATGCCGAAGAGCGGGGTGCGCAGCTCGTGGCTGACGTCCGAGACGAAGGTGCGCATCCGGAGTTCGGACGCGGCCCGGCCGGCGAAGGCTTCTTCGAGCTGGCCGAGCATGGTGTTGAGCGATGCCGCGAGGTGCCCGATCTCGGTGCTCGGCGCGGCGAGACCGGGGACGCGCCGGGTGAGGTCGCCCTCGGCGATCGCGGCCGCCGTGTGTTCGATGCGGCGCAGTGGCCGCAGGCCCCGGCCGAGGGCGAACCAGCCGACCGTGGTCAGCAGGACGAGCAGCACCGAGCCGCTGATCATGCTGGTTGCCCGGAGCTGCGCGATCGTGGCGTCCGCCTCGGTGAGCGGCGCGGCCGCGATCACGGTCCCGTGCCAGCCGATGGTCGGCCGGGCGACGGCCCGCCACCGTCCGGAGCCGTCCGCGGCCTGCAGGTCGACGGCTGTTCCGTTGACGGGGATCGCGTGCAGTTCGTCGCGTGCGGGGAAACTCACTCTGTCCAGCCGGGAGGATTGAACGCCTCCCACCACCGTGCCGTTCGCGTCCACATAGACCAGATAGGGACTGCCGATCAGGTCGAGCGCGGGGTCGAGCAGGTCCGTGCGAGCCGGGTCCAGGACATTCGGCGGTACGTCCGAGACACGGCTGAGGATCTCGGTGAACGAGAGCAGCTGGCTGTCGAGCCTGCCGATCTGATAACGCTCCAGCTGCTTGGAGACCACCGCGCTGATCAGGCTCAGCCCGGCGAGCAGCAGGCCCGCGGTGAGCAGCAACAGCCTGACCCGCAAGGACAACCGGCTCAGCAGCTGTTTCACTTCCGGGGCTCCCGCATCACGTAGCCCGTGCCGTGCACGGTGTGGATCAGCTTGGGCTCGGCCGTGTCGACCTTGCGCCGGAGATAGGAGATGTAAGTGTCCACAATGCTCGCGTCGCCACCGAAGTCGTAGTGCCACACGCGATCGAGGATCTGTGCCTTGGACACCACGCGCCCGGCGTTGGCCATCAGGTAGTGCAGCAACCGGAACTCCGTGGGGGAGACGCGGACAGGCCGGCCTGCCCGCGTCACCTGGTGTCCCTCCGCGTCGAGCACCAGCGTGCCCACGGACAGCACATCCGTCTGATGTCCTTTCGTACGGCGGAGAATCGCACGGATCCGAGCGATCAGCTCCTCCAGGTCGAAGGGCTTCGTCACGTAGTCGTCGGCGCCGAGCGACAGTCCGGTGATCTTGTCGGCCTGACGGTCCCGCGCGGTCAGGAAGAGCACGGGCACCGGGCCGCCGCGGCCGTCCGGGCGCCGCTCACGCAGTCGCTGGACGACTTCGAAGCCGTCCATGTCCGGCAACATCACGTCGAGCAGCACCAGATCGGGCGGCTCCCGCGTGGCCGCGGCGACCGCCTCGGCGCCGGTCGCCGCGGACGTCACCCGGAATCCGGCGAACCGCAGCGTCGCGGAGAGCAACTCACGAACGGTGGCCTCGTCGTCGACCACCAGCAGCCGTTCGCCGCCGTCCGTGGGCGTCATCGCCTGACCTGATCCCTGCATGCCGGCGAGAATACGGAAACCAGGCGCCGAGCCCGTGGATCACACGTCACGGCGCCGGAACACCACGAACGCGGCGACCAGGACGGCGGCCACCCCGAGGCACATCCCGCCGAGGTTCAGCCAGGGATGCGGGTAGGCGGGGTCCGGAACGGTGGTGAACACCGCGGCCGCGCCTCGGGTCGGCCAGAAGTCCAGGAGCCCCTCCATCCATCCCGGGAAGAGGCCGGCGAGGACCGGGACCAGGAAGACGATGCCCACCAGTGTCGCCAGCGCCCCGGCCGTGGCGCGCATGATCGTGCCGAGACCGACCGCGAGCAGCGCGATCGCCGTCAGGTAGAGCCCGCCGCCTGCCACGGCGGAGAACACGCCGGGATCGCCGAGGCTCGCGTTCGGCACGTCCTGGGAGGCGAGGAGCGCCTGACCGAGGAAGAAGGACGCGAACATCAGCGCCTGGCCCGCGACGACGGCCACCGCGGTGGCGACCACCACCTTGGCCGCCAGCAGCCGGTGCCTGCGGGGAGTGGCGCTCAGCGACGACTGCATCTGGCCGGTCGCGTACTCCGAGGTGACGATCAGGATGCCGAGCACGCCGATGATCAGCTGGGCGACGATGTAAGTCGTCAGGCTGAGATTTGTCGGATCCCAGGCCTGCTGCTCCTCGACCGTCGCGGTTCTGTACTGCTGTCCCGCGGAGCTCATGGCGAGGCCGGTGATGCCGAGCCCCACCCCGAACAGGCATGCCACGGTGTACCAGGTGGAACGCAGGCTGCGGAGCTTGATCCACTCCGCGCGCAGGGTCTGGCCGATGGAGAGGATGGCGGGCGAGCTCATGCCGCGGCTCCCTGGTACTCGACGCTGTCCTTGGTCAGTTCCATGAAGGCGTCCTCCAAGGAAGCCCGCTGCGGCGTGAGTTCGCTGAGCGTGACGCCGTGGTACGCGGCCAGTTTGCCGATCTCCAGGCTCGTCATCCCGGAGACGACGAGCGCGGACTCGACACCGTCCCGCACGACGGCACCGGCGGCGGTGAGCTGGAGCGCGAACGAGCCGGGATCGCTCGTGCGGACGAGTACGGTGCCCTCGCCCTTGGCGTGCAGGAACTCGCTCATGCTGGTGTCGGCGATGAGCCGGCCACGGCCGATGATGACCAAGTGGTCAGCGGTTTGCGCCATCTCGTTCATGAGGTGGCTGGAGACCAGCACCGACCGGCCCTCCTGGGCCAGGGAGCGCATGAAGCCCCGGATCCAGCGGATGCCCTCCGGGTCGAGCCCGTTCACCGGCTCGTCGAAGATCAGCACCGGTGGGTCGCCGAGCAACGCGGCGGCGATGCCGAGCCGTTGCCGCATGCCGAGCGAGAACTGTCCGGCCCGCTTGCCGGCCACGCCTTCGAGTCCAGTCCTGGCAAGCACTTCGTCCACGCCACGACGCGGGAGGCCATTGCTCACCGCGAGTGCCAGCAGATGGTCGTACGCCTTGCGGCCGCCGTGGACGGCGCCCGCGTCGAGCAGCGCTCCGACCTCGGTCAGCGGCCTGCGCAGATCCTGGTAACGGCGGCCGCCGATGGTGGCGGACCCCTTGGTGGGGGCGGCCAGACCCAGGATCATCTTCATGGTCGTGGACTTGCCTGCGCCGTTCGGGCCGAGGAACCCGGTCACCTGACCGGGCTCGACGGTGAACGACACGTCTTCCACGACAGTGTCGGGCCCGTACCGTTTGGTCAGCCCCTGTACCGCGATCGTTGTCATGAACCCGATCGTGGCGGGCCGATCTGACCGGCTTCGGTGAGAATCTGGGAGATCTCTGAGAGTCCGGCGGCCTTGCCCCAGGGTGCGGCGCCCGGCGCCCGCCGCCGCGGCGCCCAGTCACAGGAAACCCTCAGACGGTGCCCGTGGGACGAGCTGCCATCGTTACGGTCATGGCGTTCCTGCAACTCACCACGATCATCGTCGAGGACTACGACGAAGCCATCGCCTTCTTCACCCAGGCGCTGGGATTCGAGCTGGCCGAGGACTCACCGGCGCACACCAACGACGGCCGCGCCAAGCGCTGGGTGGTCGTCCGCCCGCCCGGCGCGGAGACCGGCATCCTGCTCGCCCGCGCCGACGGCGACCAGCAGATCGCCGCGGTCGGCAACCAGCACGCCGGCCGGGTCGGCTTCTTCCTGCGCGTCGACGACTTCGACGCCTGCTACCAGCGCATGCTCGCCGCAGGCGTCGAGTTCCTCACCGAACCCCGGACTGAGCCCTACGGCCGGGTCGTCGTGTTCCGCGACATCGCCGGCAACCGCTGGGACCTCCTCGGCGCCTAGGCCGTGTTTCAAATGCCCGATCGCGATAGCCGGGCCGGATGCGGCCCCTGACGCCACCGCGGGACCGCCCAAAGACAACCAGTATTCGCGGCGATCCCGCGGCGACGCCAGGAACCGCCCCGATCCCGACTCTCATCGACCGGGACATTCGAAACACGACCTAGGAACAGCGTCAGTGCGCTTTGCGCGCGACTCCGCCGTAGAGCTGGGCGTTGGTGTCGGCGTCGTCGACGATGTCGCCGGGGCCGGCCGGCCGCCACAGGCCACAGCCGACCAGGCCGGGCGCGACCAGTTCGGTGTCGCCGAACATGGTCTCGATCTCGGCGTAGGACCGTGGCGTCGCCTGGTCCGCGCCTCTCGACCGGTTGAATCCGTCGACCGCCGCGGTGATCTTGTCCGTGTTCTGGTCACTGGTCAGATGGGAGATCGCCAGGTAGCTGCCCACCGGGACACGCCGGCAGTACTCGGCGACCAGCGCTGCCGGATCCGCCTCGTCCGGAACGTAGTGCAGCAGCGCCAGCATCAGCACGCCGACCGGTTCGTCCAGGCGCAGCAGCTGACGGGCCTGCGGGCTGCCGAAGATGTCGTCCGGGCGCCGGAAATCGGCGTGCACGATCGCGGCGTGATCATTGGCTCCGAGCATCAACTCACTGTGTGCGACGGCTATGCGTTCCCGGTCGACGTACACCACCCGGCAGTCCGGGTGGTTCGCCTGCGCGATCTGGTGCACGGGACCCACGGTCGGGATACCCGAACCGAGATCCAGAAACTGCCGGATGCCTTCACCGAGCATGAATCGCACCACGCGACCGAGAAACGCGCGATTCAGCCGGGCGACCCGTTCGATGCCGGGCATCGCCTGCCTGGCGGCTTCGGCGGCCATCCTGTCCACGGCGAAGTTGTGACTGCCGCCCAGCAGGAAGTCATAGACTCGCGCGGCGCTCGGAACACTGGGATCGACGTCATCAGGGACCCACGCTGTCGCTGCCTGCTGATCCACCACCGCGGCACCTTCTCAGTAGTTCGAAAGGCAATGATCGTACCCGTTGGGGAATTGTCGGAGACTACGCCATGGGACGCACTATGCGCCACCCGATCGGGTGCTGTCGTAATCGTCCGCATGGCCACTAGGGTGAACCGGCCGTTCAGCCAGTGAGGAGAGGAAATGTCCATCCCGGTCGCCCCCGGCGCATGGCCTTTCCTCGGTCACGTCCCGCCGATGTTACGCCGCCGCGTCGGTTTCACCTCGTCACTGACGCAGTACGGCGACATCGTGAAGATCCGTCTTGGTCCGCTTCGCACGTATTTCCTGACCGATCCGGATCTGGTTCACCGGGTGCTCGTCACCGACGCGGCCCGGTTCGCCAAAGGCGCGATCTTCGACAGATTCCGCCCGTTCATGGGAAACGGACTGGTCATGTCCAACGGATCGTTTCACCGGCGGCAACGGCGGCTGGTGCAACCGGCGTTCCACGGCAGCCGGTTCACGCGGTACACCGAGACGATGCGGCGTGCCACCGGCGAGCTGACCGGCACCTGGCGGTCCGGCGGAATCCGGCGCGTCGACCAGGACATGCAACATCTCGCGGTCACCATCGTCGGCCGGGCCCTGTTCGCCACCGAACTGGGGCAGGAGGCCGTCGCCGAGGCCCGCCGCTCCATCCCGATCGTGCTCAAGAACGGCATGATCCGGGCGCTCTTACCCTCGGCTCTCGACCGGCTGCCGATCCCCGCCAGCCGCCGGTTCGACCAGGCGGTCGGCCGGCTGCGGCGGATCGTGCTCGAGGTCATCGAGTCCTGGCGTGCCGAAGGCGCCGACCGTGGCGACCTGCTGTCGCTGCTCATGCTCGCCGAGGACGAGGACACCGGTGAGACCATGAGCGACGAGCAGGTCTTCGACGAGGTGATCACGCTGTTCACCGCGGGCAGCGAGACCACCGCCGTCGCGCTGGCGTGGCTGTTCTACGAACTGGCCCGGCACCCGGAGATCGAGGACCGGATGCGGGCCGAGATCGACGAGGTGCTGGGTGGTCGTCCCATCACCTTCGAGGACGTGCCGAAGTTCGAGTACACCCGGCGGGTGATCGACGAAGTGCTCCGGATGTATCCGATCTGGATCCTGATGCGCCGTGCGATGGAGGAGGTCGACATCGGCGGACGCCGGCTGCCGGCGGGGACAGAGTTCATGTTCAGCCCCTACTCGCTGCATCTCGATCCGCGCTTCCACCGCGACCCGCACCGGTTCGACCCGGACCGCTGGTTACCCGAACGAGCCGACGCCGTGCCGAAGGGCGCGTTCATCCCGTTCAGCGCGGGCGGCCGGCAGTGCATCGGCAAGTCCTTCGCCTACACCGAGACGATCGTGGTGGCGGCGACCGTCCTGAGCCAGTGGCGATTAGTTCCCGCACACACGAAGCCGGTCCGGGTCACGGTGACCTCGGCTGCGTACCCATCCCGGATGGCGATGACCGTCATCAGACGCAGGTGACCATTTTGTCTGGCGCAAAAGCTTTTCATGGAGGTTGTCAGCCGTGCGCTGGTTCCATAGTGGACAGACCCGTGCCCTCGCCCGTCGTTGCCTGGCCCTGACGCTTGTCTGCCTGGGCGTCGGTTTCCTGACCACACCGACACAGGCACAGCCCACCAGGAGCGCGGCGGCCGCGTCGTGTCAGGACGTGTACTTCCCGGTCACGCTCACCCTGGTGCCTCAGCGGATGTACGGCAAGTTGTGCGTTCCGGAAGGCGGCGCACGCACCGTGCACGTCATGATTCCCGGCGGCACGTACAACAGCAGTTACTGGGACATCGGGTTCGAGCCGGAGACCCGCTCCTACCGGCGAGCGATGAACGACGCCGGGTACGCCACGTTGGCCCTCGACCGGCTCGGCACCGGTCGCAGTACCGTTCCGCTGAGTCTCCTGCTGACCGCCATCACCGAGGCCGAGGTCGTCCACGAGGTCGTGCAGCAACTGCGCTCCGGCGCCCAGGGACCGAGGTTCGACAAGATCATCCTGGGTGGGCACTCGTTCGGGTCCGGGGTGGCCATCATCGAGGCGGCGACATTCCGGGACGTCGACGGTGTGCTGGTCACCGGTCTCGCGCACCGGATCAACGCGCTCGGGGCGGCCGCTGTCTTCGCCGCGACACTGCCGGTGCCGCTCGATCCGAAGTTCTCGCGCACCGGCCACGACCTCGCCTACATCACCACGCTGCCGGGCACCCGTTACGACATCTTCCACAAGCCGGGCCCGAAAATCGACGGCGCGATCGCGTATGACGAGACCACCAAGGACACCAGCGTCCACACCCAGGCGGTCGACCTGTTCCCGGTCGCCGTCATCCTGCCCTACTCCCGGTTGATCGACGTGCCGGTGATGGTCGCGCTGGGACAGGACAGTGTCTTCTGTGGAGCCCTGGCCACCGACTGTTCATCCGGGGAAGCGATCAAACTGACCGAGTCGCTGTACTACTCCGCGGCGGCAGACCTGCACGCCTACGCTTTGCCCGGCTATGGGCATGTCATCAACTACGCGCCCAACGCACCCCAGTTCTTCCGGGCGGTCGAGAAATGGGCGGACCGCAAGGTCGGCCGCTGAGGGCGTCCGGCTTGCCCGTGACATCGCGTTTCCGGTCCTTGCCAGGGGAGGGCGACGGGTGTCGTGCCCCGCAGCCCTCCCGCTGGCGTCGGCGGCGGCGCCCTGTGGTCAGCCGGGCAGTTTCACCGACATGGCGTGGTGGAAGACGTCACGCGGATCCCAGCGGGCCTTGACCTGCTGGAGCTTGGCGTAGTTGTCCTTGTAGTACAACGTGTGCCACGGGACTCCCGACTTGTTCCACTTCGGATCCAGGGTGTCGGTGTCCGCGTAGTTGATGTAGGAGCCGTCGTTCACGCCGTTGGGGACCGGCATGCCTCCGGTGTCCCGGTACATCTCGCTGTACCAGCGCCGGAGCCAGTCCAGGTTCGCTTGTTCGGCCGACGGATCGGCCCAGGAGACCGTATAGATCACCTTCATGATGCTGTCCCGCTGGGGCAGCGCGGTCGCGTCGGGCGCCACGGTGTTGACTTTGCCGCCGTAGGACAGCAGTCCCAGCACGGCGAGCTCATTGTTGTGGTCGGTGCTGGTCAGGTACTTGTAGGCGGTCGCGATCTGGTCGTCGGTGAACCGCTTCCGCAGATAAGCGGCTTTCAGTTTGTGCATCCCGGACTGTTCGGACTCGCTGAGCGATTCGGCGCGCACCGCCGTCAGCCAGGGCAACCGGTTGGTGGTGAGCTTCACCGTTGCCGGGACGCCGTCGGTGACGGCCGCGAAGTAGTCGCGCAGCAGCGCGTCCGCGTCCGGCAGTGTTCCGTCCATTGTGGCCACCATGGTGAACCCGCCAGGATCGGCGCCCTTGTTCCGCCGGGGGATGAGCAGCGGGCTGAACAGGCTCGCGTACCGGGAACCGGGCGCGCTGTTGCGCTCGTGCCATTCCCCGTAGTTGCGCAGCAGCCGCTGGAACGACTTCTCGGTGATGTCCCGCCAGCTCCAGATCACCCTGCCGCTCAGCGTGACAGCGGGCGGTTTCGGCAGCAGGTGCGCGGGATCGTCGCCGGTGGCGCCGGGCGAGCGCATCCAGTATCGCGTGACCACGCCGAAGTTCCCGCCGCCACCACCGGTGTGCGCCCACCACAGATCACGGTTCTCGTCATCGGGTTCACGGGTCGCCACCACCGCCCGTGCCCGTCCGGCCCGGTCCACCACGACGACCTCGACGGCGTACAGGTAATCCACGACCGAACCGAGTAGCCGGGACAGCGCACCGTACCCACCGCCCTGGATGTGCCCGCCCGCGCCGACGGTGCCGCACTGGCCACCGGGAATCGTTACGCTCCAACCCAAGTACAGCCGCTGGAACACCTCCCACAGGGTGGCGCCGGACTCGATCATGAACGCCTTGCGGTGCCGGTCGAACGTGACCTCGCGCATCGCGGACATGTCGAGGATCACCTCGGCGGCGTCACCGACGAAGTTCTCATAGCAGTGCCCGCCGCTGCGGACAGTGATCCGCTTGCCCGCCCGTACCGCGTCGTTCACCGCGCGCACGACCTGCTCAGTCGTGCTGGGCAGGCGGAAATGCTGCGGGCGCGGGAAAAACCGCTCGTTCGTCCGGCGCAGCACGAGATCCTCGTAGCGCGGGTCACTCGCCGGGATCACCGCGGAATCGGGCACGCTCTGCCCCGTCACGCTAGCTGCCGTCACCGTGTTCGCGGCCGTCACCCCACCGATCAGCGCCGTGCCGCCGATTACGGCGGTACCGGTGAGAAACCCACGACGGGTCGGACCAGACATGCTTTCCCCAAACTTTCTTCCGGTGTCATCTCCCGGGAGGAACGCTAGTGACGCCACGGCAGCGGCGGCATCCGTCTGGCGACAGTCCAGGGGTGGTGCTAGCCCCACCTCCACCCCCCTCGTGAGTGTTTATCGGTGTTCTAACCCTGATAAACACTCACGAGGGGTCCAGCAGGGCGAGGTCGGTCGGAACCAGGGTGGTGGACATGACCAGTTCGCGCAGGAGGTTGTCGTTGAGGGCGTTGCCCACCGGCTCACCGACTTCTTCTCTGACCAATCCGTACACTCCGCGCGCGGACAGCCGTGCGCGCACGTCGGCGACGACGTGTTCGACCCGTTTGGCACTCCAGGTGGCGTTGGGCTGTAGCTCGGACAGCACCTCCGCGGCGTGCTGTCGTGATATCGGCTGCGGGTTGGCTTCGTGCAGCAGGTATCGCTGTCCGAGGACCACCAGCGCAAGGTGTTCGTCGGCCGTCAGGCTCCATCGCTTGGGTGGCCGGGTCATCGCGTCGTACTGAGCTGCGGGTTGCCCGCCGTTCCAGCCCACGACGTACATCTCCAGCAGGTGTTCCCGGTCCCGTGAGCCCCGGATGAACAGTGGGGTGTAGCCCTCCGGCAACGGAACGGGATCTTCGTCCCGGAACAGCAAACGTGTCCGCGGCAGGCGGATGGGCAGACGCCCGATGTTGCGAACCCACCAGTGGCCGTCGCGGTGGGTCAGGGTGCCGTGGGTACGGCTGACCCGCAAGTCAGTCTCGCCTACACAGACATCGACTTCCGGGCGGTTACGGCCGAACCGTGCCGTGAGCCCTTCCTTCGGCTCCAGGGTGAGTTTCGCGGACAGGGAAAGGGCGACGATGGCTCCGGGCACGGCCCGCGGCACACAGCGGGCCAGGCTTTCGTGATCCATGCCGACCTCCTCATCTCCCGCTCTGTCGTGCGTTGACAGTGTTCCCACCCGGGACGGGACCCCTCCCAACGCCGGGAGATCAGCGCAGGGGAGATCAGCGCAGGGGAGATCAGCGCAGGGGAGATCAGCGCGGCAGTTTGGCGGCGGCGGCCGTGGCCAAGGCGGTCGCCGGGGTGCAGTACTCGTCGCCGGGCCGGTCGCCTTTGACCGTCAGCATCATCAGGTCGACTACGCTTCGCCACTGCTGGCTCGCCGGTTCATGGCGCACGGTGACCGTGCAACTGGTGCCCGAATCGATGTCCAGCCTGATGTACGCGGTGTGGTCGCCCAGTTGGACCCGCTCACCCGGGATCGGGTCTTTGGCGGCGTGTTGGTCGTAGCGAAGGTGGACCTGCGTCGGCGAAACCGGGCTGTACCACTTGCACGCCCAGCCGCCGAAGTCGGGCAGTGCGGATTTCGGGTCGATCGCGGGCAGTGCGGCCAGTGCTTTGTCGTCCAGCAACGGGCACGCGTCGACCTGGGCCAGTGAATCGGCGGGAAGGGGGACGGCGCGACGGGGCAGCGGGCCGCGCGTGACCGCGTCCTTCGCCGTGTGGACCGCCGTGTCGGCGATGGCGCACAGGTCTTTCGCGGGATTGGGCATGCTCGCCGTGATCCGGACGGCGTACTTGTCGTCGAGAAGCATGGTGCGGTCGCATTCGCCGCTGTCCGAGGGTTGCTCGACGATCACATCGAGTGGCTCGCCGTGCACGTCGGCCGCGACGCGGGTGACCATCTGCACCTCGACGTCCACCGATTCCCTGCCGCCTGTGTTGACCAGCACGTCACAACGGTTGAAATTGCCGTACGTGGGGTCGAGTTCCGTCGGGCCGAACCGGTCCAGCACTTTCCTGTCGAGCAGCGCACACGGATCGACCGTTCGTTCGTCGCCGACAAGGCCCGTGCCGGCTGTCGGCGCGTGGCTTGATGCCGGCAGTGGCGGGTCCGTCGACAGGAACACGGTCAAGCCTACGGAAAGGACCAACGCCACTGCGGTGATCACCTGAAACCGAGGGCGGCTCCAGAACGGCCTGTTCGACGTGGATGCCCGGGCAGGGGGAACGGAGGCCACCCAGTCCCCCGCGATGTCCTGCAACCGCTGCTGGACTTCGTCGGCGGTCGGCCGTTTTCCCGGCTCCGGCGCCAGCATGCTGGACAACACCGGGGCGAGCCGGCCCGCGTGGCGCATCGGCAGCATCTCGCCCGCCCGTACTTTCCTCAGCACGTCGGCCGGCTCGCCGGTGCCGAACGGCGGGACGCCCTCCACCGCGGCGAACAGGGTCGCGCCCAGCGAGAACACGTCCGACGCCGCTGTCGCGGGCCGGCCCGAGGCCACTTCGGGCGCCGCGTACGCGGGCGTGCCGGCGAACGATCCGTCGTCGGTCTGTGTCACCTGACGCCAGATGGAGATACCGAAGTCGGTGATCTTCGCGAAGTCCTGGTCGTCGAGCAGGATGTTGCCCGGCTTCACGTCGCGGTGCACGATGCGCTTGGCGTGCAGGGCAGCCAGTGCGGCCGCGATCTGGACCCCGACTCGCGCGACCCGTTGCGCGGGCAACGGCCCGGTGCGGGCCACTATCGTGTCCAGGTTCTCCGCGGGCGAGTACTCCATCACCAGCCAGCACTCGTCGCCGTCCACGGTGTCGAAGACCGAGATCGCGTGCGGGTGGTGGACCTGCGCCGCGATCTCGGCCTCCTGACGGAACTGCAGCCGGTCGGCCTGACTCGCTGTCGTGTGCGGCCGCTTGAGGGCCACGGTTCGTTTCAGCTTCCGGTCGAACGCGGTCCAGACGATGCCACCGGACCCTGAGCCGCGCGCGTCCTCGAGCTGGTACCGCCCGTCAACGACATCCCCCGTGCGCACTCTGCGTAGTCTAACCGATTCAGCAAGCACACACTATGGGAAACGGACACCGACGGATGTCGTTATCCTGTCGTTCAGCCGGTTCTACACACCGGCCGCTGGGCCGACGTCCGAGGCGGTCAACGGACCGCGCGTGACGGGGGACGTCGACCGTTCGTCCGCCCCGGCGTCCGGAGTGCCGAGGCGGGCCTGGCCGTCCATGTCGTCGGTGACGAACGGGTGGCTGCCGGTACCGGCGTCAATGGCCGGGCTTCCCGCGCCGATCCGGTGTACGGCTCCCTCGCGTGCGAGCAGCGGGTCGGCTGTCCGCACTCCGGCGACGCCGACGGACGCGGACCCGGTGGGCCACGCGATGTTTCCGGCGTAGGTCATGTTGACCGGTGCCTTGAGCTCGTTGAACAGCTTGCCCTGGCTGCCGGTGACCACGTTGTTCGCGATGGTCGAGTCGACCGGCGCGTGCTTGTAGTTCGCGCCGATCTCGATGTTCGACACGTTGTTGACGAACGTGTTGTTCACCACGGACGCCCGGTAGACACGCCAGTGCGCGTTGAGCGCGCCCGAGGTGTCCACGTCGCCGCCGTCGAGTTGCAGTGCGGCGTCGTAGCCGGTTCCGGTCAGGCCTTCGAAGTAGTTGTTGAAGATCTTGTGGTCCTGGCCGTACACCCGGATTCCGCCGGTTCCCGGCTTGCCTCCGCCGAGGAAGAAGTTGCCGTGGAACGAGCCGCGGTTGCCGTGCCGGTGCGACAACGTGCCCTGTGAGGTCAGGAAAGTGTTGTAGCGGACGGTGTTGTCGTTGCTCTTCACGGAGATGATCTCGGGGTCACCGTCGCAGTTCTCGAACAGGTTGGACTCGATGACCGTGTACCCGTTCGACTGGGAGATCTCGCTCCAGCCGACCCGGATGGCCTCCATCTCGTTCTGTGCGCGCGGGCCGATGTCGCGGAAGTGGTTGTGGTCGATCAGGTCGTGCTGGGACTGCTGGGTCTCCGACCCGTCGATGGTGATGAAGTTGCCCAGCTGGTGTTTGTCCTCGAACAGGTTGTGGTCGATCCGGTTGTGATGACTGTTCGCGCCGCCGATGAGCACCCACTTCAGCGAGGACTCCTCGGTCAGCCGGAAGTGGTTGCGCGACAGCCGCACGTTGTTCGAGCCGGTGATCTTCAGGGTGTCGCTGTTGGTCCACTGGAGACCTTCGATGGTCACGTACGAGGAGTTCAGCACCTCCAGCTGCCCGTCCTCGATCACCGCCTTGCCGCGGTTGGCCGCGACGACGGTGATGGGCTGGCTGGCGGTCCCGTTCTTGCCGGTGATCTTGCCGATCGTGTACCGGCCGTCGGCCAGCACGATCCGGTCCCCGGCCTGCGCGTTGCCGAACGCGCTCTGCAGCTGGGACGAGTTCGCGACGTTGACAGTGCGGCCAGGACCCGATCCCTGGTCGTCGTCGTGGGTCACGCTCAGCCCGTAGATCTTCACCTCGCCGTAGTTGCTGTTGCTGCACGGCGACGCGTTGCCACAGTTGGCCTGGGTGTACGCACCGGCCTTGAAATAGCCGCCGGAGAAGGACTTCGACAGCGTGGCCTGCAGTACACCGTTGTAGTAGGCCTTGATCTGACCGCCGGAGACCACGAACTTGGCCTGGAACCTGGTCCCGAGCACGTAGTTGTCCGTCACCAGCTTGTGCTTGTTGTTGCCGTCGGTGATGTAGAGCTTGCTGCCCTCCAACCGGAAGACCGAGACATCGTTCTCGGCGTCATGGATCTGCCCGGCGACGATGTTCGGCCGCCCCTGCGGCACCGCGGTGATGGCCTGGTCGATCACCATCGTGTGCGTACCCGACGTCGAGGACCAGCTGGCCTTCGAACTGCCCGACATCTCCCGCAACTCCGAACGCGGATAGTTCGATCCGCTGGTGGTCACGCCGTTGACCGCCGCCCGGAACTGCACCGCCGTGCAGTCCGGGGCAGCCCGGAACCACGGGTCGATCGAATACGTGGCCAGCTCCGGCTGCTCGACGTTCAGCGGCTTCTCCTCCTCGCCGATCGGCAGCCCGATGTACCAGTTACGCAGGTCCAGCACGTCGGCCGGGTAGTCACACTCCCCACCACCCCCACCACCGTCAGCACCGTTGACGACCGTCTCGGTGATGCTGGTCCAGTCGTTGGACGTGTTGCCGTGCCCCACGACACGCACATACCGGGCAGAGCCGTCCGCGAAGTCGTAGTTCTGCGGCTGGAGTGTGGTGCCACTGCTGGTTTTGCCCGCCAGCACAGTCGTCCACGACGACCCGTCACCGGACAGCTGCACGTCGAAGGTGTCCCGCCGGGTGTCGCCCTTGTGCCAGGCGATGGACACCGACCCGACCGTCTGCGCCGAGCCGAGGTCGTACCGGATCCACACCCCGTCACCCTCAGCCGACCACCGGGTGGTCAGATCCCCATCGATCGTGTTGGCCGGGACGTTGCCGTCATC
>NZ_JAAATY010000061.1 GCF_013280595.1 Kibdelosporangium persicum | reverse complement strand
GGGCGGGCGCAGGTGGATGTGTACAAGCTGGCTGATGAGGTGACCGCGGGTCTGGAGGGCATGGAGGTGCCGTTGCGGGTCGCGGTGATGGGTTGTGTGGTGAACGGCCCGGGTGAGGCGCGTGAGGCTGATCTGGGTGTGGCGTCGGGTAACGGCAAGGGGCAGATTTTTGTGAAGGGCAAGGTCGTCAAGACCGTGCCGGAGCACCAGATCGTCGAGACGCTGATCGAAGAGGCCATGCGCATCGCCGAGGAGGCAGCCGGCCAGGGATGAGCGCCGAATGGCCGCGGTGGACGGATCATCCGTCCACCGCGGCTCTCAGGTTCAGCCGCGGATTTCCTCGAGCAGGTCGAACACCGCGTCGGTGACTCGCACGTCACGAAGCAGCTCCGCGGCGGAGACCGGGAAACGGATCTCCCTCGACGCGTGCCGGGCGCCTGGGCTCGACTGCCGGGAGGTCAACGCGATGCCGGCCTGCCACCCCGCTTGGGTTTCGGCGGCGAGCTCCGACGCGGCGGCCAAATAGGACACATAGGAGCGGAACATGTCGGTGAACTCGCTCTGCAGTGACTCGTCCATGCCCAACCGCGTGAACGCCGTGCCGACCGTCTCCTCGTACAGGGAGGTGATCTCCGTGGCGGCGGTGGTGAAACTGCCACTGTTCTCACAGATCCTGCCCGCCTCGGTCAGCAGCCGTTGTTTCTCCTGGGCCGACAGAATCGACATGACGTCGATGGTCTTCTTGAAATCCTGGTACAGGCTCGCGGCCACCATCGGCTCCGGGTCGAACAGCACCAACGCAGGCGGACGTTGCTGTGTCCGCGCGATACGCCGCGCGAGCTCGGGCAGGAATGCGCAGCCCACGCAGTAACCGAGAACCGCATCGACATCCCCCGCGACCCCAGCGGGTGATTCGGCCCAGAAATCCAGATACCGCGCGGCGGGGACCAGTTCACCCGTGCTTTCCGGCGGCTGTGTGACCTGCCAGATCTCCTGGTCGATGTCCGAAACCTCGGCGAAATGCCGGAATGCCGCCTCCTGCCGGCCGGTGAAGTCGAAGTCGACGGCGAGAACCGACCGGGCCACTGTGCCGACCCGCAACCTGCGCCACGAGTTCTCAGTCAGCACCGGCACATCCGCGTATGAGTCCACGGTGCGTGGACGGTATCAGAACCGACATCGGCGATCGACCGTGTTCGACCGCGTTTGTCCGATGCTTGTCCGGTAGGTGTCCGATACGTAGCGGTTTCCGCCCTGCCTGAAACCCTCGCGAAAGTTCCCGAAAACTCCGCGATCCCTGTTGCCCGGTCAGGAATCTGCGTTACGGTGCATACCGGTGCCCGGAAAGGGCCCACCACTGGGGAAGATTTCCGGCCGGCGCTCTGCGAGGCCGTTGGACGCTGGGGGATTTGGCTTCGTGCTGCAGAAAGAAGAGATCTTGGCGCCCGTCGCCGCCGGCCCGCTGGCCGTCCAGGCCGCGGTCGGCGCCAGGATGCTGTCGCTGGGCGGGCATGACGACTTCAACCAGGGACAGATCTCCTGTCGCCGTCCTGGCTCGGTGGAGTTCTTCATCAAGGGTGCGTTGACCGGCTTCGACGAGGCCACGCCAGAGGATTTCGTGGTGGGCGGGGTTGATCCCGGCTCGCCGTCGGACCGCCTGGCTCCACCTGAAATCCCGTTGCACCAAGCGGTTTATGAGGCACGGCCAGATGTCAGCTGCGTGGTGCACTCCCATTCGCCAGCCGCGCTGGTGTTCGGGGCGCTGCAAGCGGATCTGGTGCCGCTCAGCCATGAGGGCGCGCTGCTGCGCAACGAGGTGCACCGGTTCACCTTGACCAGCAACACGATTCTCGACATCTCGGTGGGCCGGGCGATCGCGGGGACACTCGGCGGCGGACTCGGCGTGTTCCTGGTCAACCACGGCAGTGTCGTGGTCGGCAAGAGCGTGCGCCACGCGGTGATCTTCGCACTGATGCTCGAACGCGCTTGCCGCCTGCAGCTGGACGCACTGGCCAGCGGACGGAGCTTCGCCACGTCGAGCGAACTGGACGTGGCGGCCAAGCGGGAGTTCATCTTCGCGGACCTGTCGATCCGGGCGTACTGGGAGCACGCCCGGCGCCGGGTACTGCGGACGTTTCCGGAATCGCGGAACTGGTAGCGGCGGCCGCGGTTCGCGCGGAGAAGTACACCCTCCTCACTCCTGGAGTCGCAGTCGATGTCAAGCACTGGCACGACGGCCCGGGCGATCAGGTGGTCGGACATCAGCCGGCCGCGGATTCCCCCAGCCAGTCGATATTCCCGCGTGCCCGCAGGGCTCGCGGCCGCGGTCGCTCGGCTGGAGAACGCGATCGGGCGGCGTCCCGGATCGGCCAAGCGCGGCGCGCCGTCCGCGGGCGCCTGCTATCCGTACGAAGTCCTCGTCGCGCCGCTCGGCGTGCCGGTCTGCGGTGTGGTGGACCTGCAACAGCGGAAAGTGGTCATCAGGAGTGCCGAACGGGCTCACTGGGACGGTGACGCCTTCGCCTATTTCCTGATCGGCCGGCCCTGGCTGTCCATGCGCAAGTACGGCCGCCGCGGCTACTTCTACCACCTGCTCGACGCCGGGCACGCGTTGCTCAACCTGTCGCTGGCCGCTGCGGATTCGGCACCGGGATTCCGGCTCGAGACGCAGATCACCGAGCTCGCCGCCGAGCACGCGTCGGCGCGAGCAGGTGCGGTGCTGGCGGCCGGGGTGATCGACCGGACCACCACGGCGGCACCGGGGTGGATGCTGCAGGAGACCGTGGACACGCGCATGCCGTTGTCCGATGTGGAATCGCTGATCACCGAACTGCTCCCACCCGCCCCGCAACCGGTCCGGCTGCACCGGCTCGAGACGCCCGAGGCCGGGGAACTGGCCGGCGGGCTCGCGTCCCGGCGCTCGGCATCCGCGCTCGCCGGCATGCCCGACGCCGACGGGCTCGGCGAGGTGCTCGGCCGGATCGAGGAATACCGCCACCGGCTGGTCCCGGCGTTCGGCATGCCGGTGCCGCAGATCAAGGTGTTCTCCCGGCATCCGGGGATCGGCGGCGAACTGCCGTCCACGAAGTGGCTCGCCGAAGCTGTTCTCGGGCAGTCGGACCTGCTGAACGCGAGCACCTTCGTGGCGATCCACGCACAGGTGCGCGACAAGGGCCTGGTCGCGTTGTCGTCCGAGGCGCAACGGACGATCATGGCCGGTGGTGTCACGGGCGAGATCGGCTATCTGGTCTGCGCACTGTCTGGTGTGGACATGACAGGTGTCGGCGGTTACGACCCGGCCATGTGGGCGCGGCTGTGCGACACCGAGGACGACGTGTTGTTCGTGCTCGCGATAGGACAGGAACTGCCCGGCGAGAAGGCCGATGTCACCAGCACAGGCGGGAATCACATCCAATGACCGGCCTGCTTTTCCCGGCGATCACGGAACGGATGGCCGCGCACCCGGACTCGGTGATCGGCAATCTGGCGGACCGGACGACGACCACGCAGGTGCTCGAAGTGAGCGGAAGCAAGCGGCGGCGTCTGGAGCAGTCGCTGTTCCGGGAGCGTTCGCGGGTGGCGATCATCCGCCGGAACTCGCCGTCCTACGTCTCTGACCTGCTCGCGGTTCTGGGTGCGGGGCACGTGCCCTTTCTGATGGACCCCTCGCTCGGGCCGGGCGAACTGGCCAGGCTCTTCGCCGACTGCGGGGTCGACGCTGTCCTGCACGACGACACGGAGCGGTTTCCGGCGAACCGGCGAACGATCGACTTCCTGGGCAGCTGGCTCAGCGTCATCACCGATCCGGCGTCAGCGGCGCCGGAGTTGCACCCGGACACCGAACTGTGCCGTCTCACCTCCGGATCCACCAGGACGCCGGGGTGCGTTGAGTTCTCCGGCTCGGCCGTGCTGGCGGCGGCCGAGGGCTGGCGCGCGGCCAGCGGGTTCGGCCCGGCGGACCGCGTGCTGTGTTTCGCCGGGCTGTACAACGGTCTGGGCTTCAACGCCGCGCTGATCCCCGGGTTGCTCGCCGGGGCGAGCCTGTACCTGCCGGCGGGCCTGCCCGCCGCGAGCAACATCCGGCGGCACATGGCGGAGATCGACCCGACTGTGCTGGTGGCCTTTCCCGCCGCCTACGACGGTCTGGCAGCCTCCGATCGATCCACATTGGACCGACACAGCCTCAGGCTGGCGTTGTCGTCCGCCGCGCGACTGTCCGCGCGGACCAGCACCGTGCTGACCGCCCACGGCACCAGGATCGCCGACTACTACGGGATCGCCGAGACCGGGCCGCTGACCTTCAACCCCGATCCCCGGCCCGGCGGGGGACAGGGCTATCCGCTGCCCGGGGTCTCACTGCGTTTCGAGGGTGACGAGCCGGACTCCGGCCGGTTGCTGGCCAGGAGCAGGTCCATGGGAACCCGCTACCTGAACTACCCGGGCATGCTGGAGGAACGGATCACCGAGTCCGGCCACTACCGGACGAACGACCAGGGCAGCCTGACCGCCGACGGCGAACTGCGCCTCGGCGAGCGGCTGGACGACTCGCTCAGCATCGGCGGCAAGAAGGTGAGCATGTCCGAGGTGGAGGAGCTGCTCACCTCCCACCCGGATGTCACCGCTTGCGCCGTGGCGGTGGTGGCTCCGCCCGCGGGCGGGCACCCGTTCCTCGGCGCGGTGCTGGTGGGTCCCCGAGTACCCGACGTGGTGGAGATCCGCCGGTACTGCCTGACGAGAGCCGCGCCGTTCAAGGTCCCGGAGCGCGTCGTCGTCGTACCGGAGATCCCGCGCAACGGAGCGGGCAAAGTTCAGCGGGCAGCCGTGGCCAAGCTGCTGCTCGCAAGCCTGGAACAACCCAAGGGACGAGCACATGCCGCTGACCGATGAGCAACTGTCGACCGAGGTGACCGATCTGATCGTGGAGGCGTCCAGTGGCGTCGTCACCGGCGAGCAGGTGGTGGACGAGTCGGCCAACCTGCTCGAGAAGGGCTTCTCCTCGTTGTCCTTCCTGCAGTTGATCGACGCGCTGGAGACGCGGTACGGCGTGTACATCGACCTCGAGGCCGACACCAGGTTCCTCGGCAGGGTGAGCACCATCGTGAAGTTCCTGAGGGAGCAGAACGTTGGCTGAACTGGTTCTCGGTGTCGTCGGCGCAACCGGGCGGCTCGGCTCGGCGCTCCTCGCCGAGTGCGCCCTGAGCGGTGTCGAGGTCGGGGTCACCGCCTCCCGCGTGGGCTGGGTGGCCGCGTCGCAGGCATCCGTGCTCGTCGACGCCAGCGCACCCGAAGCCCTGCCGGATACCGTCGCGTACTGTGAGAAGACCGGTGCGGCACTGATCTACTGCGTCTCCAGGATTTCCGACGACGCGCGCGACCGGCTGCGCGCACTGGCACGCGACGTCCCGGTCGTGCTCGCCGACAACCTGTCGATCGGCCACTGGCTGCAGATGCGGCTGGTCCGGTCCGTGGCGGAGTTGACCGCTGCGTTGCCGCAACGACCGCTGATGTCGGTGCACGAACGGCATCCAGTGACCAAAGCAGACCGTCCGAGCGCGTCGGCCAGGTCCCTGGCCGCTGCGTGGGCTGAGTCGGTGCCACCCGAATTGTGCGGGGAGACGTCCGCGCAACGCGCCGGGCAGCCGGTCAGTGACCACGTCGTCACATTCGACGTGCCGGGGATGTCACTGTCCATCACGCACTCGGTCACCGACCTGCGTACCGCGGCGGCGGGTCTGCTCGGCGTCGCCGGGCACGTACGCGGCCTGGTGGCGGGGTACCACCCAATCTTCACCGTCTACTCGGATGTGTACGGCGGTTCGGCGGTGACCCGCGATGGCTGAGGCGTACGAACGGCTGCTCGCTGAGATCGAAACCATGGTCGCCGACGAAGTCCGCCCGATCAGCGCGGAGCACGAACGCACAGAGACGTACCCGCTGGGGCTGGTGCGGAGAGTCTGCGAAATGGGCCTGCCCGCGCTCGTCACCGGGCGGCCGGCCGTGCCGCATCCGACCGAACTGTTCTGCATGGCCATCGAACGCCTCGCCGAAGGGTGGGTCGCGCTCGCTGAGTCGGTGCACCTGCAGACGCTGGCGACCTGTGGCGTGGCCCGGCATGGCACGGCGGACCAGCGCGAGCAGTTCCTCGAGGACATGCAACTGGGCCGGACCATCGCGGGCAACTGCCTGTCCGAACCGGATGCCGGATCCGACCTGTCGCGGATCGCGACCGTCGCCGAACTCACCGGGGACACCTACCGGCTCAACGGTGTGAAGACTTACGTCGGGCACGCGGGTGTCGCCGGGCTGCTCAACGTGTACGCCCGAACCAGCGGAGGCGGACTCGGCGGCATCACCTGCTTCCTCGTCGACGCGGACACACCGGGCGTCGCCGTCCAGCCGCCTGAGGAGAAGATGGGCGTCCGGGCACTGCCCACCGCGGGAGTGGTCCTGCGGGACGTCGAGGTCCCGGCGTCCAGAGTGGTGGGACGGCTGAACCGCGGCATGATCGTGGCGCGCAGCTTCTTCGTCCAAGGCAGGCTCGGCATCGCCGCCTGCGCTGTCGGACTGGCCCAGGCCGCGCTGACCCACGCGACGGCGTACGCGAGGAAAAGGTCGCAGTTCGACCGGCCGATCATCGACTTCCAAGGGGTCTCGTTCCTCCTGGCGGACGCGTCCGTCCAGATCGAGGCGGCCCGGCAGCTGCTGTACCGCGCCTGCCGGGAGGCCGACACCGGCGGCAGCCAGGTGGAGATGCTCGCCGCGCAGGCGAAAGTCTTCGCGACCGACACCGCCATGACCGTCACCACGAACGCCGTCCAGGTGCTGGGCGCCCGGGGGTACACCGGGGCCGAGCCGGTGGAGCGGTGGATGCGCGAGGCGAAGCTCTTCCAGATCATCGAAGGAACCAACCAGATCCAGCGCGCCGCGATCGCGTCACGACTTTGAGCCGTCAGGAGAACCCATGCTGCCCACTCGGTTCGGAAGCTTCACCTCCCCGCTGCACCGGCCGGGGACCGATCCCCACCTACTGGTGAAGGAGGACGTCCGGCTCGCCCAGTCGCTGGACGACCTGGGGTACGACGAATTCTGGGTCGGTGAGCACCATTCCGGCGGATGGGCGACGTTGAGCAGTCCCGAGTTGTTCATCGCCGCGGCAGCGCAGCACACCCGCCGGATCAAGTTCGCCACCGGTGTGCTCGGAATGCCCTACCACCACCCGTTCCTGGTCGCTGAGCGCGCGGTGCTGCTGGACCACCTGACCGACGGCCGGTTCATCCTCGGCGCCGGATCGGGTGCCTACCAGGCGGACATGCACATCCTGGGTATCGACCCGGCCACCACCCGCGACCGGCTGGCCCAAGCCCTTGAGGTGATCCAGCGCCTGCTGGCGGGCGAGGAGGTCACCGCGAAGACCGACTGGTTCGAGATGAACAACGCCCGGGTGCAGATCAGCTCGGTCGGCGATCCGATCGAGATGGTGGTCGCCAGCGCGGCGACACCGTTCAGCATGCAACTGGCCGGCCGACTGGGCATCAACGCGATGTCCCACGTGGCACCGCCGTGGGGCGCGATCCGAGCCGGCCAGGACATCGGCGTCGACCGGCTGCCCGGCCAATGGCAGCACCTGCGGGAGGCCGCAGGGCGTGCAGTCGACCGGGCGAACTGGCGCCTGGTCGTGCCCGTGCACGTCAGCGATTCGGTGGCACAGGGCAAGCAGGAACTGTTCGAGGGCTGGGCGCACCAGCGCATCGACCTCTACAAGAACACGCTCGGCGTGCCCATTCCCACGTCGGACGCCGCACAGGAGAAGGCGTTCGACTACACGGTGGAGCAGGGCGGCATCATCCTCGGTTCGGCTGAGGACTGCGTGCGGGCGATCACCGCGCTGGCCGAGCGGGTGAACGGGTTCGGCGGCCTGCTGTTGTCCTATCAGGACTGGGCGGACGCCCCCGCCCGGCAGCGCAGCCTGGAACTGTTCGCCCGGCAGGTGATGCCGCGGCTGAAGGGACAGCTGCGCGGGGTGGAGGAGTCGCAGCGCTGGGTCGGCGACCGGCGGGACGTGTTCGTCAAGTCCAACGCCAGCGGCCGGGCCGCCCAGATGACGGCCACACCGGCGACGGAACCGGCATCCGATGAGTGAGGTGCCCACCGGCTGGCGCCGGCACGCCGGGTTCGGGATCGGCCGCAGCACGTGGCTGCTCACGGCCTGTCAGACGTTCTACTTCATGGGCATCAGCATCGACCTGACGCTGACCGGCATCGTCGGGCTGCATCTGGCACCGACACCGGCGCTGGCCACACTGCCGCTGGCGGCCATCACGATCGCCGGCACCCTCTGCGCGTTCCTCGCCGGGTTGCTCACCGCCCGGATCGGTTACGTGCGGGTGATGATCACCGGTGCGGTCTGTGCCATGGCCGGTTCAGTGCTGTCCGTCATGGCCGTGAACATGCATTCGTTCTGGTTGTTGTGCTGTGGCACCGCTCTGGTCGGCGCGTACCGGTCGACTGGTGGCTACATCCGTTACATGGCAGCTGACCAGGCGCCTCAAGGACAGCGCGAGCGTGCCTTGGCGTTCATCCTCTACGGCGGGCTGTTGGCGGCCTTCATCGGTCCGTTCGTCGCGACCACGAGTTCGGGCTTCTTCGGCGCGCACTACTCCGGCGCGTACGCCATGGTGGGCGTCTACGCGATGCTCAACATCCCCTTGCTGCTTGCTGTCCGGGCGAACAGCGTGAAGGCGAAGACCAACCTGGAGAAGCTGGAGCCGGTGCCGTTGTCGGAGGTCCGGGGCACCCGGGGCTTCATCACCGGCCTGTGCGCCCTGGCCGGTGCGGGCGCCATGATGACGATGATCATGGCCGTCGGACCGCTGGGCAGTCAGCACGCCGGGCACTCCGCGGATCTCGGCGCGGCGATCATCCAGTGGCACATGGTCGGGATGTTCGCGCCTGCCATCATCAGCGGCAACATCCTAGCCCGGATCGGGCCCGCGAAGACCGCGGTGATCGGGGCGGCGCTGTTCGTGGCCGCCGCGGTCAGCGGACTGGCCGGTGACGGGTTTGTGCACTTCCTGGTGGCGTTGACGCTGAACGGGATCGGCTGGAACTTCCTGTTCCTCGCCGGGTCGACCCTGCTGGTCCGGTGCTATCCCCGCGGCCGGGGCGCACGGGTCCAGGCGGTCGCGGAGGGCGTCGGTTCGGTGACCGGCGTGACGGCCTCGCTCAGCGCCAGCACGGTCTTCTACTTCCTCGGCTGGCAGGGGACCAACGTCCCGGTGTTGATCATCTCGGTGGTGGTGCTGGTCGTCATGATCCTGGCCGCCCGGGCGCCCGCGGACCAGTTCGCCGCCGACCCGGACCAGCAACCAGCACCGAAGGCGGACAAGCAGACCGCCGACGTCGAGCACTAGACATGGGGGAATCGTGACCGGGCCGACGCTGTTGTCATCGCCGCTGTCGCCACTGTCATCGGGCCAGGAACGGATGTGGTTGCTGCAGCAGGTCAATCCGGGCAGCAGCGCCTACAACGCCCGGATCGCCTGGAGGTTCTCCTCCGGTGTCGATCCCGCGGCGTTGACCGCGAGCTTCGCCGCTCTCGTGGCGCGGCACGTGGTGCTGCGCTCGGTCTACGGTGCCGATGAGGACGGTAATCCGTACATGACCGAGGTGCCGGATTTCGCCGTTCCGGTGACCTGGCGGGATGTCAGTGCGGACTGGCGGGCCGTCGCGGCGTCGTTCTGCGAGATTCCCTTCGACTTGTCCGCGGCGCCGCCGGTGCGGGCCATGGTGGTCGCCCAGCCGGACGGGTCCGCGGTTGTCTGCATGGTCTTCCACCACATCGTGATGGACGGTCGTTCCTTCACAGTCCTGAGTCGCGAACTCTCCGCGCTGTACCAGGCGGAGGTGGACCGGCGGCCTGCCCGGTTGCCGCAAGTGACGGCCACCTACAACGATTATGTGGCCTGGCAACGGGAGAACGCCGACCCGGACACGCTCGAGTCCCGCCTCGCGTTCTGGCGCAAGGAACTCGACGGCGCGCAACCGCTGGACTTCCCGCTCGACTTCCCCCGTCCGGCCGAGGCCGGAACGTCGGGCGGGATCAGCGAGTTCGCGCTGTCCGCGCGGACCACGGCCGCACTGCGGTCGATCGCGTTGCGCTGGCGGTGCGCCCTGTCCAGTGCCGCGGCCGGATTGTTCCAGCTGGCACTGGCGATTCACACCGGGCAGGAGGACATCACCATCGGGACTGTCCTCAACGGCCGTCAGCGCGAGGAGTTCGAGGACGTCGTCGGCCTGTTCGTGAACACAGTCGTTCTGCGCGACCGGGTTTCCCCTTCGGCTCCGTTCCGCCAGGTTCTGCGCTCCGCCAACGCCACGATGAACAAGGCGTACGCGCACCAGGACGTGCAGTTCGACCGGGTGGTGGCCGATCTGCGGCCAGGCAGGCAGACCAGCCGCAACCCCTTCTTCGAGGTGTTGTTCATCTACCAGGGCGAGCACACCACGGGGTCCGGCACTGGGCTGGAACGCCTGCCGTGGCTGGACGACATCACCCGGTTCGACATCGAGTTTCGCGCCGAGGTCGTCGACGAGCGGCTGACCGGCGCGTTGATCTACCGCACGGATCTGTTCCGGCCCAGGACCATCGACCGGCTGGGCGAGCTGTTCGTGCGCATCGCCGAACTCCTGGTGCGTGACCCGGGCGGAAGCCTCGCCGGTGCGGTCCTGCTCGACGAGATCGCTGCTCCGGCCGAGCGCGAATCCAGCACAGCCTCCCTCGCTGAATTGTTCGCCCGGCAGGTGACCGGTGATCCGGATGCCATTGCCGTGTCGTACGGTGAAACACGGCTGAGCTACGCGGAGCTCGACCTGCGTGCCAACCGGATCGCCCACCTGCTGCGGTCCCGGGGCGAGGGAGAAGGCACCGTTGTCGGGATCATGGCGGAGCGCGGCCCGGATCTGATCGGCGCGGTACTGGGCGCCGTGAAGTCGGGGGCCGCGTACCGGTGTCTCACCCCTGGCGATCACGAGGCGGTGAAGGACTTCAGGACTGTCCTGGTCGCTGAGGTGTCCGGCTCGGGCAACGAGGTCGCATTCGCAGCTGCCGCGGACTGTCCAGCAGACCCGGTGAGGGCCTACCCATCCCCCGACGGCGCCGCCATCGAGCTGTCCACTGAGGACGGTTTGGTCGCTTTCTCACACATCGCCGTTGCGGACAGCGTCACCGGCGGGGAACTGGGCACGCTGACCGCACCGCGGATGCTGCTGCACTCCGCCCCCACCTCGGCGACCAGCATGGTGGAGATCTGGTCGTGCCTGCTCAGCGGCGGGTGTGTCGTGGTGGCGCCACCCGGCACGCTGACACCGGACTCACTGCGTGAGGTCACCGCGACGGCGACAGTGGAGCGGTTGTGGTTGAGCGCCACGGACTTCCGTTCGTTCGCCGAGCGCGATCCCCGTGTCTTCACCGGGATCGCCGAGGTGTGGACCGGTCACCTGGCGCCGTCCCCGATCGGCCGGGTGCTGCGCCGCTGCCCGGGAACCGACGTGGTGATCGGCCATCGGACATCCGGGACCGCGGGATTCGCCACCGCGCACCGGTTCTCGGCGCGTCCCGACCCCGCCGCCGACATCCCGATCGGCAAACCGTGGCACGGCTGCCGTGTGGTAGGACCCGGCATGACATTGCTCCCGCCCGGCGTGCCGGGGGAGCTGTACGTCACGGGCGCTGGGCTCGCGCTCGGGCATCCACACCAACCGGGCCTGACGGCCGAGCGGTTCGTCACCGACCCGTGGGGGCCGCCGGGTGCCCGGATGTACCGCACGGGGGACCTCGTCCGGCTGTTGCCCGGCGGCGACCTCGAATTCCTCGGCAAGGCGGCGGAGCAGGTCCGGATCGACGGGTTCCTGATCGACGTCGGCGAGGCCGAACGGTTGCTGGGCAAGCACCCCGGTCTCGCGCAGGTGGTCGTCGCCCCCGAGGACGACAGGAACAGCGGCACGCGCCTGGTCTGTTTCATGACCGGCCGCGACGGCACACGGCCTGACCCGGCGGAGATTCAGCGCTTCGCAGCGGACAGGTTGCCCTCGCACCTGGTGCCCGAGGCGTTCGTCGCGCTGGACTCGTTCCCGCTGGACGAAGCCGGTCGGGTGCGGCGGCATAGCCTGCCGTTCCCGGGCAGGCCGGTGGCCGGGACCGGTCGCGGCCCCCGCAGCCTGCGGGAAGAAGTGCTGGCCGCGCTGTTCGCCGACATCCTCCGTGTGCCCTCGGTGAGCATCGACGATGACTTCTTCGCACTGGGTGGCCATTCCCTGCTGGTGGCCCAGTTGGTCGGCCGTGTCCGCACCGAGCTGTCGGCCGAGCTGAGCATCCGCGCGGTGTTCGAGAACCCGACCGTGGCGCGCCTGGCGACCACGCTCGACCAGGCGGCCTCGCCCCGCAAACCGTTGGTGGCCAGGCCGAGGCAGGAGCGTCCGGGACTGTCGTTCCCGCAGCGCCGGCTGTGGTTCCTGTTCCAGACGCAGGGTGCGGATCCGACGTACAACATGCCGATCGCCTCGCAGCTGACCGGCGAGCTCGACCGCGTGGCACTGACCGCGGCGATCAACGACGTGGTCGGCAGGCACGAGTCCCTGCGGACGATCTTCCTGTCGCACGACGGCGTTCCGTACCAGCAGGTCGTCGATGCCCAGGTGGCGGTGGAGCACGTGCCCGTGGCGGCAGCCGGCGTCCAGGACGCGCTGGACGCCGCGGCGCAGCACCCGTTCGACCTGGCCGCCGAGATCCCGATCAAGGTGTGGCTGTTCGAGTCCGGGCCGGAAGACCACACACTGCTGGTGCTCATCCATCACATCGCCTGTGACGGTGTCTCGATCGCGCTGTTCACCCGCGACCTGGCGCACGCCTACCGGGCACGGCTCGACGGGCACGAACCGGCGTGGACGCCGCTGCCGGTGCAGTACCACGACTACAGCCGCTGGCAGGTGGAACAACTCGGCTACGCCAAGGACCCGAGGACCTTCGCCGCACGCCAGGGCAGGTACTGGACCGAACAGCTGGCCGGGCTGCCCGCCGAAGTGACGCCGCTCGGCGACCGGACGAGGTCGGCCAAGGTGGGCATGGTGGGCGCCCGGCTCACCATGGAGATCAGCCCGTCGCTGCACGCCCGGCTGCGTGAAGTGGGCCTGCGCAGCCACGTCAGCCTGAACATGGCCCTGCAGGCCGGGCTGGTGGTGCTGCTGAACAAGCTCGGCTGCGGCCAGGACATCCCGATCGGCGGGGTGGTGGCGGGCCGGACCGACGAATCCACTGCCGAGCTCGTCGGCTTTTTCGTCAACACACTGGTGCTGCGCTACGACCTGAGCGGCAGCCCGACGTTCACCGAACTGCTGGCCAGGGCCAGGGAGGTGAACCTCGCCGCACACGAGCACCACGATCTGGACTTCGAGCAGGTCGTCGAGCTCACCGCACCGGTCCGCACCCTGGGGCTGCACCCGCTGTTCCAGGTGATGATGGCGTTCCAGAGCTACGAGGAGGGCAAGCTGGACCTGGCCGGTCTGTCCTCCCGGCGGCTGACCGCGGACGTCAGGACCGCCAAGTTCGATCTCAGCTTCACCTTCACCGAGCGGCCGGACACCGGCGGTGTCGCGGGGGTGCTCGACTACTCGACCGACCTGTACGACCGGCGGACCGTCGAACGGTTCATCGAGCGGTTCCTGTCGCTGCTCACGCAACTGACCGAGGATCCCGACCGGCCGATCGACTCGATCAGCGCCATCGGTGCGGCGGAACAGCGACAGCTGGCGGAGTGGAATTCCACCGCGGTGGATGTCCCGGACGTGACACTGACCGAGCTGCTGGAACACCGGATGAAGACCAGCCCGGACGCCGACGCGGTGGTCTTCGGCGACGAGCGGCTCAGCTACGCCGAACTGGACCGGCGGACGGCCCGGCTGGCCATGGCGTTGCGCGCGAGGGGAGCGGGACTCGACCGGATCGTCGCGGTTTCCCTCGACCGTTCGGCGGATCTGGTTGTCGCGCTGGTCGCCGTGCTGCGTGCGGGCGCGGCATACGTGCCGGTCGAACCGGGACTGCCCGAGGGCAGGCGAGCCGCGATGCTCACGGACGCAGGCCCGGTACTGGTTCTGGACGCACAGATGATGCGAGAGCTGACCGGCCATTCCCCTGCAGGCGAGTACGTCTCGCCCGAGGTGTTCGCGGACAGCCCGGCGTACCTCATCTTCACCTCCGGCTCCACCGGCAGGCCGAAAGGCGTCGTCGTCGGCCATCGGGCCATTGTGAACCGGCTGCTGTGGATGCAGCACAAGTTCGGTCTGGGACCGGACGACCGCGTGCTGCAGAAGACCCCGGCCGGGTTCGACGTGTCGGTGTGGGAGTTCTTCTGGCCGCTGATCGAGGGCGCCACGCTCGTGGTGGCCGCCCCGGACGGGCACCGCGACCCGGAGTACCTGGCCGCGACCGTGCGCTCCCAGCGGATCACGACCATCCACTTCGTACCGTCCATGCTGCAGGCGTTCCTCGCCGAGCTGCCCGCGGACCACGAGCCGTTCCCGCTGCGCCGGGTCATCTGCAGCGGTGAGGCCCTGCCGCATGCCTTGCAGCAGCGCTACTTCGAGACGATGACCGCCCCGCTGTACAACCTCTACGGACCGACCGAGGCCGCGGTCGACGTGACCAGCTGGGACTGCGTCGAACACGACACGACCGTGCCGATCGGCGCACCCGTGTGGAACACCCGCCTGCGTGTGCTGGATTCCCAGCTCAATCCGGTGCCGATCGGTGTGCCGGGTGAGCTCTACCTCGCCGGGGTGCAATTGGCGCGCGGGTATCACCACAACCCGGCGCTGACCGCCGAGCGGTTCGTGGCGGATCCGTTCGGCCCCCCGGGCGCACGGATGTACCGGACCGGTGACCGCGCACGGTGGACTTCGGACGGGCAGGTGCAGTACCTGGGCCGCGGGGACGACCAGGTCAAGGTGCGAGGCGTCCGGATCGAGCTCGACGAGATCGGGTCGGCGGTGGCCGCCCACCCGGCCGTCGAGCAGGCCGCGGCCTCGGTCTACGAGCCTGAATCCGGCGATGAGCGGATCGTGGCCTACGTCGTGCCGAACGCGGCGGACGCCCCGGGCGTTCGCACGCTCGCCCGCTGGGAGGCCGCCGGCGAGGTCGACGACCTGCCCCGGCACTCGCTGCCGAACAGGCGACTGGTGCTCGGCCGCAACAAGGCCGAGATCGACTACCTGTACCAGGAGATCTTCGAGAACCGGGAGTACCTGCGGCACGGCGTGACGCTGCCGGCAGGCGCGACCGTCTTCGACGTCGGCGCCCACGTCGGGATGTTCAGTGTGTTCGCGGGTACCCAGGCCCCGGACGTCACCGTGTACGCGTTCGAGCCGATTCCGGAGCTGTACGAGGAGATGGTGCGCAACACGACACTGAACGACGTGCGCGTGCACCCGTTCGCGTACGGGCTTTCCGACCACTCGGGCACGGCGGAGTTCGTGTACTACCCGCAGTTCTCGATGCTGTCCGGCCAGTTCGACGACGCCTCGGAGACCGAGGTGCTGGCGGGCAGCCAGGTCAAGCGGCTCACCGAGGGCCCCGGCGACCTGTCGGAACTCACCGGCGCGCTGGAAGTGCTGGTCACCCAGCGCCTTCAGGAAAGGCAGGACATCACCTGCGAGCTGCGCACGTTGTCCTCAGTCATCGACGAGCACGGCGTCGAACAGATCGACCTGCTCAAGATCGACGCGGAGAAGAGCGAACTCGACGTGCTGCTCGGCATCCGCGACGAGCACTGGCCGCGCATCCGCCAGGTCGTCGTCGACGTGCACGACAGCGGCGACCGGCTGGACACGGTGCTGACGATGCTGACCGGGCACGGCCTGACCACCGAGACGGAAACCACCGAACTGCTGGCCGACAGCGGCCTGGTGACCGTCTTCGCGGTCCGGCCGGGAGCGGTTGCCGAGGCGGCCGCACCGCCCGAGGACACGCGGTGGTTCGATCCGGACCTGCTGACCCACGCGCTGCGGGCACAGGCCGAGAACCTGCTCATCCCGGCCATGCTGCCGACCGACTACGTGTACGTGGACCACTTGCCGGTGTCGCCGAACGGCAAGCTCGACCGCAAGGCGTTGCCCGCACCCCGGCAACGGGTCACCGTGGGCGGCAAGGCACCGGCGACACCGCAGGAGGCGAGGCTGGCCGAGCTCGTCGGCCGCACACTGGGCGTCGGCAACGTCGGGGTCGACGGCAACTTCTTCGAACTGGGCGGCCACTCGCTGCTCGCGGCCCGGCTGGTCGGCCTGATCAAGGAGTCGCTGGGGGTGGAGCTGGACGTCGGCGCGATCTTCCAAGCCCCGACGGTGGCCCAGCTGAGCGAGCTGATCGGCAACGGTGGTGACGCGGAACTGCAGGTGCTGCTGCCGATCCGGACCGGCGGGGACGACCGGCCGATCTTCTTCCTGCACCCGGGCATCGGCCTCGCCTGGTGCTACTTCGGGTTCGGCCGGTACCTGCACGGCACCCCGCTGTACTCCATCCAGTCCAGGGCGGTCGCCGGCCTGGAGAACATGGCCACTTCGATGCACGAGATGGCGGTGGACTACCTCGAGCAGGTGCGTTCCGTCCAGCCGACCGGGCCGTACCGGTTCGTGGGCTGGTCGTTCGGCGGCAACATCGCGCACGCGATGGCCACGATGCTGGCCGACCAAGGCGAGGTGACCGAGCTGCTGGGGGTGCTTGACTCGTACCCGTACGCCGGGACGCCGCCCGCGATGGCCGGGGCCAGGCCGGCGGAGGTCGGCCCGATGCACATCGCTCTGGTCCGCCAGTGTTTCCCCGAGATGGCCACCGGCGAGATCATCGACGAGGAGCGGCTACGGCTGCTGGCCGGGATCCTCACCCGGCACGAGTTCATGGCCAGCCACTACGAACCCGCCGTGCACCAGGGCGACATCGTGCACTTCCAGGCGGCCGGGCACCGTGACGAGTGGCGGATCAACCCGAGGTCCTGGACCGACTTCATCTCCGGTGAGGTGCGGATCCACCCGATGGGCGTGAGTCACTTCGACCTGCTCACCGCGGACTCGCTGACCCGTGTCGCCTCGATCATCGAGGCCGAACTGGAGCGGTCGCGGACATGACCTTCGTATCGCTGTTCGAACAGCAGGTGGCGCGCACGCCGGATGCTGTCGCCGTGGAGTTCCACGGTGTCAACGTCACGTACGCGGAGTTGAACGCGAAAGCGAACAAGCTGGCCCACCACTTGATCGACCGCGGTGTGCGCCGAGGCGCCCTTGTCGGGCTCGTCCTGCCACGGTCGGCCGACCTGGTGGTCGCCGCGCTGGCGGTGATGAAGTCAGGAGGCGCTTACCTGCCGATCGATCCGGCTTATCCCCGCGACCGGGTCTCCTACATCCTGCGTGACGCACAGCCCGCGGTCGTGATCACGACAGCCGAGACCCACAGCGGTTCTTCCGGCGGGAACGAGATCTTCCTCGACCAGCCGGTGGCGGGTCCCGGGCACGCTCCCGCCGTCGAGCCAGGAGCAGCCGACGCGGCGTACGTGATCTACACGTCCGGGTCCACCGGCAATCCCAAGGGCGTTGTCGTCCCGCACGGCGCGCTGGAGAACTTCCTGCTCGCCATGAGGGCGGAGTTCGGCCCCGGTCCGGGCGACAAACTGCTTGCGGTCACCACCATCGCGTTCGACATCGCCGGGCTCGAGCTGTACCTCCCGCTGATCACCGGCGCCACGGTGGTGATGGCGAGCAGTGCCGACGTGCACGATCCCGAAGCGCTTGTCCGGATGGTCGGGGACTTCGGCGTCACGATGCTGCAAGCGACCCCCGCGTTGTGGCAGATGGTCCTGGACACGGGGAATTCCGCCGTCTTCCGGGATGTGCTGATGCTCGTCGGGGGAGAGGCGTTGCCGCCCAGCCTGGCCGCCGTGATGCGAGATACCTCGCGGCGCGTGGCGAACATGTACGGACCGACGGAAACCACAATTTGGTCAACCCGCGAATGGGTGCGTGAGGGCACTGACACCGCGTCCATCGGGCACGCGATCCGCAACACGCAGCTGTACGTTCTCGGTGACCGCCTCGAGCCCGTGCCGGACGGGAGCGAGGGGGAGCTGTACATCGCCGGAGACGGCCTGGCGCAGGGGTACTTCACTCGGCCGGGTCTCACCGCGGGCCGGTTCGTCGCGAATCCCTTCGGCCCGCCAGGTTCCCGCCTGTACCGGACCGGGGACCTGGTCCGGCGAGCGGCCGGTGGTGAGCTGGTCTTCCTGGGGCGCACCGACCACCAGATCAAGATCCGGGGTTTCCGGGTCGAACTCGGTGAGATCGAGTCGGTGCTCGCCGATGTGCCGTCGATCGGGCGGGCAGTGGTGGTCGCCCGCCAGATCACCGAGAGGGACAAGCGGCTCGTCGCGTACATGACCGCCAACCCGGGTAGCGAGCTGCCCACCGCCCGGCAGCTGACCAGATTCTGCCGGCGGAGGCTACCTGACTACATGGTTCCGTCCGCTTTCATCTCGGTGGAACGCTTTCCGATGACGTCGAACGGCAAACTGGACCGCAACGCACTGCCGGAACCGCTGTGGGGCGCGGAAGCGGGCGGACGGGCACCACGGACAGCGCTGGAAGAGGCGCTGTGCCGGGTATTCGCCGAACTGCTGCACGTCGAGAAGGTGAGTATCGATGACAGCTTCTTCGATCGCGGCGGGCATTCCGTGCTGGGCGCCCAGCTGGTCGGCCGGATCCGGGCCGAGTTCGGGCTGAGGATCTCGATGACCGACCTGCTGGCCGACCCGACCGTCGCCGGGGTCGCCACGATGCCGGTCGCGGCCGATCACGCGCCGGTGCGCCCGGACACGGCCGAGGCGGCCCGGCAGCGGCTGGACGAATGGCGGGAGATCCACGAGGACCACTACGCCCATCCGGCGGAGGCGGACCTCAGCGAGGACTTCTCCGTCTGGAAGAGCAGTTACGACGGAAAACCGATCCCGGTCGAGGAGATGCGGGAGTGGCGGGACGCGACCGTGCGACGCATCCGCGCGTTGCGGCCACGGCGGATCCTCGAAATCGGCGTCGGCAACGGACTGCTGCTGTCCGAACTGGCCGGTGAGGTGGAAGCCTACTGGGGCACGGATTTCTCCGCCGGGATCATCGGCAGGCTCACCCAGTGGGTGGCGGAGCGGCCAGGCCTGAACGGCGAAGTGACGCTGCTGCCCCGAGACGCTGCCGACTTCAGCGGAATCCCGGCGGGGTACTTCGACGTCATCGTGCTCAACTCGGTCGTCCAGTACTTCCCGTCCGCGGCGTACTGCCTGGACGTGTTCGATCAGGCGGCCGCGGCACTCACCGACGACGGCGCGCTCTTCGTCGGTGACGTCCGCAACCGGCGGCTGCTGGAGTGTTTCCACGCCGGAGTCGCCGCCGCCCGGTCGACCGACGTGGACCGGAGCGTCGCACTGGAACGGGAACTGCTGGTGGATCCGGCGTTCTTCACCGAGTACGCACAGTCAGGCCGTGGCTTGCGTTCGGCGAGGATCCAGCTCAAGCGGGGACACGCGCGGAACGAACTGACCCGCTACCGCTACGACGTCGTCCTGTCGAAGACACCGAATCGCGCTGACGACATCGAAGTCCCCGAGACACGGTGGGGCGCGGACTTCGCCGGCGCCGCAGAGCTCTTGCGATGGGCGGAGGCTGGCACCGTCCGGTGCTTCTGGGCCGTGGGAATCCCGAACGCCCGGCTCGCCCCAGACCTGGCCGCCGCTGGATCACCTCCCACCGCCGGGCTGGAGCCGGAAGACGTGGTGCGAGCCGGTGAGGCGGCTGGGTACCGCGTTCGTGTGCAGTGGTCGCAGGCGGCCGAGCACTTCAACGCCTACTTCGAACAAGGCCCCCTCACCGGAACGGACGACGGTCCGTCAGCGCCGCCCTCGGCCACGCACACCAAGGCCGGCTTGGCGGAGTACTTCACCAGCCCGACCGCCGATGACCGCGGCGGCCGCCCGGCCGGCACCTTGCGGCGGCATCTCACCGCGGCCGGATCCGGACCGCCGCGCGATCTGGCCACTGTGGACTCGATCACCGGCGGGAAACCGTGAGAAAGGGACAGACCGACATGCAGAACCCGTTCGACGATCCCCAGGGCGAGTTCCACGTCCTGGTCAACGCGGAGAACCAGCACTCACTCTGGCCTGCCTTCGCCGCGGTCCCGGACGGCTGGACCGTGGTGCTGGAGTCCCGTAGCCGGGAGGAGTGCCTCGACCACATCGAGACATCCTGGACCGACATGCGGCCGTTCAGCCTGGTACAGCAGATGTCCGGCCAATGACGGTGCTCGCGTGCGATCCGTTCGTGAGGACGGCCGGGCCCGGCCTGTCAGGAAACTGAAAGCCCATCGGGCTTACCGTCCTGGCAGGCACACGGGAGTAGACAGGAGAGCGCGGGATCATGAGCGTCACGGACAACCGACCAGTCCTGTTCGCGTCCGAGGCGCACGCCGGGCTGTTCGGTCCGCTGGCCGCGATCGCCGGTGAGCTGGCGCGGCGTGGCGCGGACGACCTCTGGTTCGCCAGCATGGACACTCGCCGCGCGGACGTCGAGGCCATTCCCGGCGACAGCCGGGTCAGGTTCGCCTCCCTCGGCTCGCCCCCGGGACCCGAGCTGGATCCGACAAAGTGGAGCGACGAGACGTACGACCGGATCAACTCCGCGTCCCGGGCGCGCAGCCTGGCTGCGTACCTCGGACAGATACTGGATCCGCGCTACTGGGAACAGCGGTACCGCCGCGTGCTCGAGGTGATCGACGAGGTCCGGCCGTCGCTGATGATGATCGACTCCTACGACATCGCGGCACTGGACGCGGCGATGACGCGAGATGTCCGGTTCATGATGAACTGCCCGACGCCCGTGAGCTATCTGTTCGCCCGTCGCGTGCCGCGCGGTTATCCGGCGATGCTCAGCGGGCTGCCGCTGCGGATGACCATCCGGCAGCGCTGGGACCACAACGTCTTCAAGGTGGCGCGCGTCCTCACGATGCTGGCGGAGCCGAAATTCGTGCGGAAAATGGCCGCGTACCTCCGCTTGCGCAAGCAGTCGGGGGTACGGAACGCGACCGGTGAGTACGGCCGGTATGCCGACGCCGCTGTCGCTGTCCTGGCGAACACCGTCTTCGGGATCGAATATCCGTTTCCCGTGCCTCCCACGGTGAAAATGCTGGGTACCATGGTGTCCGCGGAACGCGGTGTCGCGGACGGCGACAAGGTGCTGTTCGACTGGCTCGATGCCCGGGAATCAGTGGTCTACATCGGACTTGGTACGCTCATGCGGGTTTCCGCACGCACACTCACCGAGATGGTCGCGGCGATCGAGGCGATCGGGCCGCGGCACCACGTGCTGTGGAGCATGACGAAGACCCAGCAGGGTCTGCTGCCCGCGGTTCTGCCGTCGAACCTGCGGGTGGAGTCATGGGTTCCGCAGGTCGAAGTCCTGGCGCACCCGCACGTGCGCGGGTATTGGACGCACGGCGGCAACAGTTCGCATCAGGGCCTGCACTTCGGCAAACCGTTGCTGACGATGCCGGGGTCCTGGGAGACGCGCGACCTCGCTGTGCGGTTCGTCGACGCGGGGGCCGCGCTGATGGTGGCGGACGTGCGGACGGTCGGCAGGGACGAACTGGTACGGAAGCTGTCACGGCTGCTGACCGATGAGAACCTGCGGGAGCGGGCCGGATATTGGCGCCGCCGGTTGACCGAGGCCGGCGGAGTGGGTGCCGCGGCCGACCTGATCGCGGCGAATCGCCAGGCCCGGTGACCGGGTACCCGCGGAATGGCGAAGATCATGCCGGATTTTCCCGGGTTCGGCTGAGCTTTCCGATTCGCCGGTGTATGTCGTTTCAGCCGTGCGTGAAAGCGTTGACAGGAAGGGGTGTTCTGGTGGACGGTCGTGTTTGGACAGGTCTGGGGGCTGCTGCTGGCCTGCCGGATTTGTCGTCATCGGGCGTTCAGTGAACCGGGGAAGTCTTTGCTGATTGCTTGAATCCGTCGATGGATGCTGGGGATCTTGGTGGATTTTTGCATTTTGGGACCTTTTGAAGTGCGCAGTGCGGATTCCGTCGTCCAGGTGGGCGGTCCGCGGATGCGTGCGTTGCTGGCCGCGCTGGTGCTGCGCGCGAATCAGCCAGTGCCGGTGAAGCACCTCGTCAACGCGGCGTGGGAAGGCGATACGCCCTTGACGAGCGCGGCGACCGTGCACTCGTACGTGTGCCGGCTCCGAGCCAGACTCGCCTCGGCGGGACCGGACGGGGAAAACCGCATCCTGACCGACGCGACCGGATACCGGCTGCGGGTGGAGCCGGGTGAGTCCGATGTGGAGTTGTTCCGCGAACGGATCGACCGCAGTCACACCCTGCTCAACGACAGCTGCCCGGCCGACGCCGGGACCGAGCTGTCCGCGGCGCTGGCGCTGTGGCGCGGACCCGCGCTGACCGACGTGCCCGGCCGGTTCGCCCAGCTGGAGGCGGTGAGCCTGAACGAGGCGCGGCTGGCCGCCCAGCAGGAGAGCATGGAGATCGACCTGTCGTTCGGCCGCCACACCCAGGTGATCCCCGAGCTGCAGGCGATGTTCCTGCGGTATCCGCAACGGGAACGGCTGGCCGCGCTGTTGATGCGGGCGCTCTACCGGGGTGGCCAGCAGGCCGAGGCCCTCCAGGTCTACCGGACCGCGCGGCAGGCGCTGGTCGAGGAACTGGCGATCGAGCCGGGACCCGAACTCAAGGCGGTGCACCAGAAGATCCTCAACCACGACGTGGAACTCGCGTTCCCGGCGGCAACACCGGGCGCGGGACGGCATTCGCTGCCGCCGGACACCGGCACCTTCGTGGGACGGGCGCTGGAGGTGCGGCGGATCGTGACAGCCGCCACCGCACGTCCCCATGACGGACGCGCGTTGGGCATCGCCGCCATCGACGGCATGGCGGGCGTCGGCAAGACCCGGCTCGCCGTGCACGTCTCGCACCAGCTGGCGGACCGGTTTCCCGACGGGCAGCTGTTCGTCGACCTGCACGGCCACACCGACGGCCGTGCGCAGAAGGAGCCCAGCGCCGCGCTGGCCGAGCTGCTAGAGGCCGTCGGTGTGCCCGCCGGGTCGATCCCGGTGACCCTCGAACAGCGGATCGCGGTGTGGCGGACGCAGCTGGCGAACCGGAAGGTGCTGCTCGTACTGGACAACGCGGCCAGTGCCGCGCAGGTGACGCCGCTGCTGACCGGCGGCAGCGGCTGCTTCGTCCTGATCACCAGCCGCAACCGCCTGATCGGGTCCCAGACGACCGAGACCCTGTCACTCAAACGGTTGGCAGGGCCCGAAGCGGGCGCGTTCTTCGAGGCGATGCTGGCTGACCGCCGGGCGGCCGCGGAGTCCGGCGCTGTGGCGGAACTGACGGAGATGTGCGGTGGTCTCCCGCTCGCACTGCAGTTCGCGGCCGCCCGGTTGCGGCACCGTCCCACGTGGACGATCGCGGATCTCGTCGCGCAGCTGCACCGCGACCGGCTGCTGATGGCGGATCTCGACATCGGCAAGAACGGCCTCGCGGCGGCGTTCGACACGTCGTTCGCCTGCCTCAACACCGAGCAGCAGCGGGTGTTCCGGGCGGTGAGCAGGTACCGCAGGAACACGTTCACCGTCACCGCGGTGGCCGCGGCGACCGGCCTCAGCTCGCTGGACGCGGAGCGGATGCTCGAGTCGCTCGTGGACGTGAACATGATCGAGCCCTTGACGTTCGGGCAGTACCAGATCCACGACCTGCTGCGCGCCTACGGCCAGCGCGCGGTGCGGTTCCACTCCGGCGAACCACCTGCCGCGGTCGCCGTGGAGTGATCCGCCGCCAGGTGGTCAGCTTGGCGAGTGGGTTCGCTGTCAGTGGACCAGATCCGGCCCGAGATCCGGCGCGGTCAGGTGAATGGCCTCGGTCACCTGTTTGCGCGCCGGTGCCAGGTGCAGGCGCTGGATCCCGTCGGCCGCGGGCAGTCGCCTGGCGCAGTCGCAAGCGGTGTCGGTGAAACCGGCGAAGCGGTAGGCGATCTCCATGATCCGGTTCCGGTCGGTGCGCCGGAAGTCGGCCACGAGGTGGACGGCGGCCTGTGCCGCCTGATCGGCGAGCCAGTCCAAAAGTGCCGCTCCGACGCCGAAGGACACCACCCGGCAGGACGTGGCCAGCAGCTTGAGGTGCCATCCGGTGTCGCCCTTGCTCAGCAGGACGATGCCGATGGCACCGTGCGAGCCGAACCGGTCCGCCAACGACGCGACGAGGACTTCGTGGCGAGGATCGGCCAGCAGTGCTTCGAGGTCGGTCGCGGAGTAGTGCACCCCGGTGGCGTTCATCTGGCTGGTGCGCAGCGTGAGTTCCTCCACCCGCTGCAGGTCGGTTTTGGTGGCGCGGACCACCTGGAGCTGGAGGTCCAGTGCCTTGAGGAACTCCTCGTCCGGGCCGGGGTAGTCGTTGCGTTCGGTGTTGCGCAGGAGGTTCGCCTGGTACCTCGCGCGCCGGCGACCGGCGTCCGCTGTCCTGGTCGGTGGGGTGAACTCGGGCAGCCGGGGCAGCAGTTCCGCCTGCTCGGCCGGATAACACCGGACGTCGGGCAGGTGGAACGCGACCTCCGCGCGTTCGGCCGGCTGGTCGTCGATGAAGGCGATGGTGTTCTCGGCGAACTCCAGCAGCCCGGCCAGTTCGCGCACCGCGTCGGACTTGCGGCCCCACCCGATGCGGGCGGCGACGAAGTACTCGGCGACCCCCAGTTCGGTCAGCCGCGCCCACGCCAGGTCGTGGTCGTTCTTGCTCGACACCGCGTGGAGGATCCCCCTGGAGTCCAGCTCGGCGAGCACCTGCCGGACGGGGTCCAACAGCGCGACTTCGTCCTGTTCGGACAGCACGCCGCGCCACAACGTGTCGTCCAGGTCCCAGACCAGGCATTTGACCGGGATCGTTCCGCTGTCCGGCAAGGGTTTTCCTCTCGGGTACGGCCGCTCACGCCGATGTCGTCAGCGCGTGTTCGGCCAGGATGAGCTGGCAGATCTCGGTGCTGCCCTCGATGATCTCCATTAGTTTCGCGTCCCGGTACGCGCGTGCGGCGAAGTCGCCGTCCCGCGCACCCGCGGAAGCCAGGACCTGGACCGCTGTGCCGGCGCCGCGGGCCGCCTGGGTCGAGGCCAGGTACTTGGCCCGCACCGCGGCGACGACCATGTCCGGCGACCGCTCGTCCCAGCACCGGCTGGCGTGCTCGGCCGCGGCGGCCGCCGTGTGCTCGTCGACGGCCAGCCCGGCGATGTGCCGGGCCACTAGTTGGTGGCGGGCAAGGGGTTTGCCGAACTGTTCGCGCACTTTGGCGTGCGCGGTGACCACGTGCAGGCAACCGCGGAGAATCCCCACGCATCCCCACGCCACGGACAGCCTGCCGTAGGTCAGTGCCGTGGTGACGAGCAGTTCGACCGACTGGCCCGCGCCGCCCAGGACCGCTCCGGCAGGCAGCCGGACCGAGTCGAACGTGACCGTGGCGTGCCCGGCGGCGCGGCAGCCGAGTGGGTCGGGCACCCGGTCGACCGTCACCCCGGGTGTGGCGGTGGGCACCACGACAGCCGCCGCACCACCCGCGTACTGCCCGAACACCACGAGGAGATCGGCGTACCACGCGCCGGTCGTCCACACCTTCCGTCCACTGAGGACGACCGAGTCGCCGTCGGCGACGATTTCGGTGTCGATCAGCGAAAGGTCGCTGCCGGCCGAGGCCTCGCTGAACGCGACCGCGGCCAGTTCGCCACCGGTCAGCCGCGGCAGGTAGGCGCGGCGCTGCCCACGGCTGCCCAGGCGTTGGATGGACCAGGCTGCCATGCCCTGGGAGGTCATCAGGCTCCGCAACGACGAACACAGGCTGCCCACGTGCGCCGTCAGCCTGCCGTTGCCGGTGCTGGTCAACCCCAGCCCGCCGTACTCGGTGGGCACCTGGGCGCAGAGCACTCCGGCCGCGGCGGCCGCGGTGATCGACTCACGCGGGATCTCCCCGGCCGCGTCCCAGTCCCCGGCCCGCCCGCCGACCAGGTCGCCGGCGAACCTGACCAGGTCGGTGAGCTGGTCAGGCACTTCCGGATCCGGCCAGTCGCCGGACGAGCGACACCATCCGCGTCACCGTGCGGAAGTTGTCCAGGCGCAGGTCGGCCCCGGCGATCTCGATGTCGAACGTCTCCTCCAGGTACACGACCAGTTCCATCGCGAACAAGGAGGACAGCCCGCCCGAGGCGAACAGGTCGGTGTCCGCGTCCCAGTCCTTCTTCGTCCGGGATGCGAGGAAGCCGAGCAGACTCGCTTCGGCCCCGGCCGCGGAGCCGGGTTCCGCCGAACGGTCGGTTGACGTGGTCACGATCGTGGTCCCCCGTAGTCGTAGAAGCCTCGGCCGCTCTTGCGGCCGAGGTCACCCGCGCGAATCTTCTCCAGCAGCAGCGGGCGCGGTGCGCAGCCTGCGTCACCCGTCCGCTCGTACAGCACGTGCAGCGAATCGGCGAGGTTGTCAAGACCGATCAGATCGGCGGTGCGCAGCGGGCCCGTCCGGTGGCCGAGGCAGTCGACGAACAGGGCGTCGACCACTTCGGGGATCGCGGTGCCCTCCTCGACGACCCGCACCGCGTCGTTGATCATCGGGTGCAGGACCCGGCTGGTCACGAACCCCGGGCCGTCGCCGACGGTCACCGCCGTGCGGCCGAGCCTGCCGAGCAGGGCGTGCAGTCTGCGTAATGCCTCGTCCCCGGTCCGCCTGCCGCGGATCACCTCGACCGTCTGGATGAGGTACGGCGGGTTCATGAAGTGCGTGCCGAGAAAGTCCTCCGGCCGAGCCACCGCCTCGGTCAGTTCGTCGATCGGGATGGAAGAGGTGTTGGAGACGATGGGTGTGCCGGGCCGGACCACCGGCGAGATGGCCGCCAGTGCCGCGGCCTTGACAGCCGCCAGTTCGGTGACCGCCTCGATCACCAGGTCGGCGTCCGCCGCGCCCGACGCCGACGTCGTGGTGACGAGCTCGCCGGGAACCGTGCCGGCGGGCAGCGCGCTCATCAGCTGAGCTGTCTTGAGGTGCCGCTTGACCTTCGTGTCCGCCTGACCGAGTTTCCCTTCGTCGATGTCCAGCAGTGCGACGCGCACCCCGGATCCGAGAGCGAGGGCCGCGATACCGCAGCCCATCACCCCTGCTCCGATGACCGCCAGCGTCTGAGCCGCTTGGGTTTCCGGCACCGAACCTCCCAAAGACCTGTCCTGACAACCGGACGCTATGGCCAGCGGGCTTGCGGTTGGCTTGTGTTCTCCTGGCACCGCCTCGCCGGCCCGGCGTTGCCAGGGCGCTGTCAGGGGTTTGCGAGGCCGCCGGGGGCATTGTGGGCAGGTGATCTCCCATCTTGTCCTGGTGCGGCCCTGCCCGGCCGCGGAAGAGTGGCACGCACATGGCGGATGAAGCCCGGCTCGTCGAGTACCTCAGGAAGATGACGACCGATCTGCGTCAGGCCCACCAGCGCCTGCACGAGGTCGAGACCCTGGCGCACGAGCCGATCGCGATCGTCGCGATGAGCTGCCGCTACCCGGGCGGTGTGGAGTCGCCGGAGGACCTGTGGCGGCTGGTGTCCGACGAGGTGGACGCGATCTCGCAGTTCCCGGCGGACCGCGGGTGGGCCGCGGGCCTGTACGACCCGGACCCGGACAAGCCAGGCGCCTCCTACGCCCGGGAAGGCGGCTTCCTGCACGACGCCGGGGACTTCGACGCGGGGTTCTTCACCATGTCGCCGCGGGAGGCCGTGGCGACAGATCCGCAGCAGCGGCTGGTGCTGGAGGCCTCCTGGGACGTGATCGAGCGTGCCAGGATCGATCCGCTGTCCCTGCACGGCAGCCGGACTGGTGTCTTCATCGGGCAGATGTACCACGACTACGCGACCCAGCTCGGCAGGATTCCGCGGGATCTCGAGGGATTCCTGAGCACCGGCGCGGCGGGCAGCGTGGTGTCCGGCCGGGTGGCCTACAGCCTGGGGCTCGAAGGCCCGGCGATCACAGTGGACACGGCATGCTCCTCGTCACTGGTGACGTTGCACCTGGCCTGTCAGGCCCTGCGACGTGGCGAGTGCACGCTCGCGCTGGCGGGCGGGGTGACGGTGATGGCCGCACCTACGACCTTTGTGGACTCGTCCAGGCAACGAGGCATGGCGCCTGATGGGCGGTGCAAGTCGTTCGCGGATGCTGCGGATGGTACTGGGTGGTCTGAGGGTGTGGGTGTTGTGTTGTTGGAGCGGTTGTCGGATGCGCGGCGTCATGGGCGTCGGGTGTTGGCGGTGGTGCGGGGTTCGGCGGTGAATCAGGATGGTGCGTCGAATGGGTTGACTGCGCCGAATGGTCCGTCGCAGCAGCGGGTGATTCGGGGTGCGTTGGTGGATGCGCGGTTGTCGGCGTCTGATGTGGATGTGGTGGAGGGGCATGGGACGGGTACGAGGTTGGGTGATCCGATTGAGGCGCAGGCGTTGTTGGCGACCTATGGTCAGGATCGGGAGATTCCGCTGTGGCTGGGGTCGGTGAAGTCGAATATTGGGCATACGCAGGCTGCGTCGGGGTTGGCTGGTGTTATCAAGATGGTGATGGCGATGCGGCATGGTGTGTTGCCGAGGACGTTGCATGTGGATGAGCCGTCGTCGCATGTGGATTGGTCGAGTGGTGCTGTCGGGTTGTTGACGCGGTCGCGGGAGTGGCCGCGGACGGGTCGCCCTCGCCGGGC
>NZ_JAAATY010000060.1 GCF_013280595.1 Kibdelosporangium persicum | reverse complement strand
TACTACCGGCTGGTGGACGACGACCGCCGGTTCTACATGGACTACACCGGCACCGGCAACTCGCTCAACGTCCGCAACCCGCACACCCTCCAGCTGATCATGGACTCGCTGCGGTACTGGGTGACCGAGATGCACGTCGACGGGTTCCGTTTCGACCTCGCCGCCACGCTGGCGCGTGAGTTCTACGACGTGGACCGGCTGAGCGCGTTCTTCGACATCGTCCAGCAGGACCCGGTGATCAGCCAGGTCAAGCTGATCGCCGAGCCGTGGGACGTCGGCCCTGGCGGCTACCAGGTGGGCAACTTCCCTCCACTGTGGACCGAGTGGAACGGCAAGTTCCGGGACACCGTCCGGGACTTCTGGCGCGGTGAACCGGCGACGCTGGGCGAGTTCGCGTCCCGCATCACCGGTTCGTCGGACCTGTACCAGGACGACGGCCGCAGGCCGTTCGCGTCGATCAACTTCGTCACCGCGCACGACGGCTTCACGTTGAACGACCTGGTGTCGTACAACGACAAGCACAACGAGGCCAACGGCGAGCAGAACCGTGACGGCGCCAACGACAACCGGTCGTGGAACTGCGGAGCCGAAGGACCGACCGACGATCCCGAGGTGCTGGCCCTGCGGGCCCGGCAGCGCCGCAACATGATCGCCACCCTGATGCTGTCGCAGGGCGTGCCGATGCTGCTGGCGGGTGACGAGATCGGCCGCACCCAGAACGGCAACAACAACGCCTACTGCCAGGACAACGAGATCTCCTGGGTCGACTGGGAACGGGCCGAGGAGTACGCCGACCTGAAGACGTTCACCGCCGGGCTGACCAAGCTGCGCCGGGAGCACCCGGTGTTCCGGCGCCGCCGGTTCTTCGCCGGACGGCCGATCCGCAAGAGCGACGAACTGCGCGACATCGGCTGGTTCACGCCCAGCGGCCAGGAGATGACCGAGCAGGACTGGGAGTCCGGGTTCGGCCGGTGCATCGTCGTGTTCCTCAACGGCGAGGGCATCGCGGACCTCGACCAGCGCGGCGAGCAGGTCACCGACGACTCGTTCCTGTTGTGCTTCAACGCCCACCACGAGGACATCGACGTCACGCTGCCCAACGGCGACTACGCGGAGAACTGGACCGTCGTGGTGGACACCGCGACCGGTGAGATCGGCACCGGCCCGGCCATCCCGGCCAAGTCCACGCTCAAGGTGGTCGCCCGTTCGCTGGTCGTGCTGCAACGAACCGAGGAAGAGGTTTGATGATCCCCAGCTCCACCTACCGCCTCCAGCTCGGGCCGGACATGACGTTCGAGCACGTCGCCGAGATCGCGGACTACCTCGCCGCGCTGGGCGTCGGCGCGGTGTACACGTCCCCGGTGCTGGCCGCGACGCCGGGCTCCACGCACGGCTACGACGTGGTGGACCCGACGACCGCCAGCCCGGTGCTGGGCGGCGAGGACGCCCGCATGCGACTGGTCGGTGAGCTGCAGGAGCTGGAGCTGGGACTGGTCATCGACATCGTGCCCAACCACATGGGCATCGCCGACCCGCCGGCCAACCCGTGGTGGTGGGACGTGCTGGCGAACGGCCGTTCGTCGAAGTACGCCCGCTACTTCGACATCGACTGGGACACCGGCCCGGTCCTGGTACCCGTGCTCGGTTCGGACTCGGTGGACGATCTGTCCGTCGAGGACGGTGAACTGCGGTACCACGACCACCGGTTCCCGATCGCGCCCGGCACCGAAGGCGGCACGCCGCAGGAGGTGCACGAGCGCCAGCACTACCGCCTGGTCAACTGGCGGCGGGGCAACTCGGAGCTGAACTACCGGCGGTTCTTCGACATCACCACGCTGGCCGCGGTGCGGGTCGAGGACCCCGAGGTGTTCGAGGCCACGCACGCGACCGTGCTGCGGTGGATCTCGAACCTGGAGGTCACCGGGCTGCGGATCGACCACCCGGACGGCCTGGCCAACCCGGGCGAGTACCTGCGGCGGCTGCGTGCCGCGGCGCCGTCGGCCTGGATCGTGGCGGAGAAGATCCTCGGCCCGGACGAGAAGCTGCCGTCGTCGTGGCCGGTGCACGGCACCACGGGCTACGACGCGCTTCGCCTGGTGTGCGGGGTGTTCGTCGATCCAGCGGGGGAGCAGGGTTTCACCGAGCTGGCGGGCGATCAGGACCTGCACGCGATGGAGGCCGACCGCAAGCGGTGGGCCGCCGAGCACCTGCTGCGCGCCGAAGTCCGCCGGATCGCCCGGCTCGGGGTGCCGGAGGAGGCCGTCCTCGCCTTCCTGCCGCGATTCCCGGTGTACCGCTCGTATCTGGCCGATGGCGTGACCGAGAACCTGCCGTCCGGCGGGATCGGTGAGCGGATGATGGCCGACCCGGGCGGCGAGCTGACGTCCCGCGTCGAGCAGACCGCCGCGATGGTGATGGCCAAGGGCGTCGAGGACACGACTTTCTACCGGTACAACCGGTTCGTGGCGCTGAACGAGGTCGGCAGCGACCCCGGCCGGTTCGGCGTCCCGGTGGCGGAGTTCCACGCCAAGGTGGCCGAGGCGGCCGAGACGAGCATGACCACACTGTCCACTCACGACACCAAACGCTCCGAGGACGTGCGCGCCAGGCTGGCCGTGCTGTCGGAGCTGCCCGGTGAGTTCGCGGGCCTGGTGCACCGGTGGACCGCGAAGGCCGGGCTGTCCGAGCCGACGCTGAACCTGCTGGCGTGGCAGACGATCGTGGGCGCGTGGCCGATCAGCGCGGAGCGGCTCCAGGGGTATCTGGAGAAGGCGTCCCGGGAAGCCAAGATCGCGACCAGCTGGACCGACCGCAACGAGGAGTTCGACGCCGAGGTGGCCGCGTGGCCCGCGCGGGTGATCGCCGAGCTGGGTGCGGAGATCGAGGAGTTCGTCTCGCGCGTGCGCGGCCCGGGCTGGTCGAACTCGTTGGGGCAGAAGCTGGTGCAGCTGACCATGCCCGGTGTCCCGGACGTCTACCAGGGCACCGAGCTGTGGGACTACTCGCTGGTCGACCCGGACAACCGGCGGCCGGTGGACTTCGGGTCGCGCCGCGACATCCTGGCCGGGATCGAGTCGGCCGCCACGCCGCCGCCGATCGACGAGTCCGGCGCGGCGAAGCTGCACGTGGTGTCGAAGGCCCTGCGGCTGCGCTGGGAACGGCCCGAGCTGTTCACCGGGTACGCGCCGGTCACCGCCACAGGCGGGGCGGCCGAGCACGTGATCGGCTTCTCCCGCAACGGGTTGGTCACATTGGCGACGCGGTTGCCGGTGGGGCTCGGGCGGTCCGGCGGGTGGCGCGACACGGCCGTCGCCCTGGACGGCCCCTGGACCGACGTGCTGACTGATCGGTCGTATTCCGGCGACGTCCAGGTCGCCGACGTGTTCTTCCAGTATCCGGTGGCACTTCTGGTTCGGAGCGGCGAGTGACGTTCTCGGTGTGGGCGCCCGGCAAGTCGCGGGTGCGGGTGCGGGTCGACGGCGAAATCCACCCGATGACCGGGGAACCCGGTGGCTGGTGGCGTGCCGACGTGCCGGGCACCGACTACTCGTTCTTCGTGGACGATGACGAGACGCCCTTGCCGGACCCGCGCTCGCTGCGGCAGCCGGAAGGCGTTTTCGGTCCGTCCCGGGTCTACGACCACGGCGCCTTCTCGTGGACCGACCAGTCCTGGACGGGACGCGCGTTGCCCGGCAGCGTGCTGTACGAACTGCACATCGGGACCTTCACGCCGGAGGGCACGTTCGACTCGGCGATCCCGAAGCTGGACCACCTGGTGGACCTCGGCATCGACTTCGTCGAGGTGATGCCGGTGAACTCGTTCGACGGCACGACCGGCTGGGGGTATGACGGCGTTCTGTGGGGCGCGGTGCACGAGCCCTACGGCGGGCCGGACGGGTTCAAGCGCTTCGTCGACGCGGCGCATGCCCGTGGGCTTGCCGTGGTGCTGGACGTGGTCTACAACCACATGGGGCCGTCCGGGGCGTTCCTCGACCGCTTCGGGCCGTATTTCGCCGGCCGCAACCTGTGGGGCCCGGCGTTGAACGTGACCGGCCCCGGTTCCGACGAAGTCCGCCGGTACGTGCTGGACAACGCGTTGATGTGGTTCCGGGACTTCCACGTCGACGCGCTGCGCCTGGACGCCATCCACGCCATTCTGGACACCCGGGCCACGCACATCCTTGAGGAGATGGCGCAGGAGGTCGATGCCCTGTCCGCCGCCCTGCGGCGGCCGTTGAGCCTGATCGCCGAGTCCGACCTGAACGATCCGCGGCACGTCACACCACGCGCCGCCGGCGGTTATGGCCTCGCCGCGCAGTGGTGCGACGACCTGCACCACGCGTTGCACGTCTTCCTGACCGGCGAGACGCAGGGCTACTACGCGGATTTCGCCGCCCCCGGGGCCCTGAAGACCACGCTGGAGAACGCTTTCTTCCACGCCGGAACGTGGTCCTCGTTCCGTGACCGCACCCATGGCCGTCCGATCGACAAGTCGGTGACGTCCGGCCATCGGTTCCTGTGTTTCCTGCAGAACCACGACCAGATCGGCAACCGGGCGCAGGGCGACCGGATGTCGGCGACGGTCTCGCCGGGGGTGCTCGCCTGCGGTGCCGCGATCATGTTCTGTTCTCCTTACACGCCAATGGTGTTCATGGGGGAGGAGTGGGCGGCGTCGACCCCGTGGCAGTTCTTCGCGTCATTCCCCGACCCCGGCCTGGCCGACGCTGTCCGGACCGGCCGCCGCAAGGAGTTCGCCGAGCACGGCTGGGGCGAGTCCGAGGTGCCCGACCCGATGGACCTGCGGACGGTCGAGAACTCCCGGCTCGACTGGTCCGAGGTGGACAGTCCCGGGCATGCCGCCGTGCTGGAGACGTACAAGTCGCTGATCGCCCTGCGCCGCAAGCACCCCGAGCTGTCCGATCCGCGACTGGACACGTTCTCGGTCGATCAGGACGACCGCGTGGTGACACTGCACCGCGGTCGCATCCAACTGGTGTGCAACCTGGGCAAGACCGACGTCCCCCGGCCGTCCGGCGAGGTCCTGCTCGGGGTGACCGGCCCGGTGATCCCGCCCGAGAACTTCGCCATCGTCGCCCGCTGAAAACCCTCGTGAGTGTTTGTCCGGGTTAGAACACGGATAAACACTCACGACGGTTGGGCGGACGTCTGTTGTCAAATGTAGTAGGTCTGCTACATTTCGACGGAGACATGAGATGGGGAGGGGGCCATGATCGGAGACGATCTGGTGCTCGACGTCCGCGATCTGCGGATGCGGTACGGCACGAACGACGTGCTGAAGGGCGTGACCTTCCAGGCACGCCGTGGGGAGGTGTTGTCGCTGCTCGGGCCGAACGGCGCGGGCAAGACGACGACGATCGAGATCCTCGAGGGCTTCCGGATGCGGTCCGCGGGCGAGGTCTCGGTGCTGGGGGTCGACCCGGCCAACGCCGACGAGAGCTGGCGGGCGCGGCTCGGCGTGGTCCTGCAGTCGTGGCGTGACCACGGCAAATGGCGGGTGCGGGACCTGCTGGCGCATCTGGCCACCTTCTACGAGCCCTATCACCGGCCGTGGGATGCCGACGAGCTGATCGAGGTGGTCGGCCTGACCGAGCACGCCCGCAAGCGCGTGCACAGGCTCTCCGGCGGGCAGCGGCGCAGGCTGGACGTGGCCATCGGCATCGTCGGGCGTCCGGACCTGCTGTTCCTCGACGAGCCGACGGTCGGTTTCGACCCGGCGGCCCGGCGTGAGTTCCACGAACTCGTGCACCGGCTGGCCGACGAGGACACCACGATCCTGCTGACCACGCACGACCTGGCCGAGGCGGAGAAACTCGCGGACCGGATCCTGATCCTGGCGGGCGGCAAGGTGATCGCCGACGGGTCCGCCGACCAGCTGTCGCTGCAGATGGCCACCGAGACCGAAGTGAAGTGGACGCTGCACGGCCAGCGGTACGTGCACGCGACGACCGAGGCGACGAAGTTCGTGCACGACCTGTTCAAGCAGCACGGCGACGACATCGCCGATCTGGAGGTGCGCCGCGGCACGCTGGAGGACACGTACATGGCCATGGTGGTGGCCTTCGAGTCCGGCCAGTACGAGGCCGCGGAGCGTGAGTTCGTGGAGGTGGCCCGATGACGCCGCTCGTGTCCGCCGCCCGGTCGGGCATGCGGCGTGGCCTGTTCGAGTTCCGGCAGTCGTTCATCACGTCGACCGACATCATCGGCATCGTGGTGCCGAACCTGATCCTGCTGACCGTGATGATCTTCATGCGCGGCTCGACCGTCGGGACGACCGGGTTCTCGCTCGGCACCATGTCGCTGAGCGGTGTGCTCGGGATGAGCGTGGCGTTCAGCGGCATGATGACCGTGACACAGCACCTGGCCGTGGAACGCGAGGACGGCACGTTGCTGCGTGCCAAGGCCATTCCCAACGGCATGTTCGGGTACCTGACCGGAAAGGTCGTGCTCATCGCGTGTCTCACGGTGGTGAACCTGCTCGTGATCCTGATCCCGGGGCTGTTGCTGTTCGACGGTCTCGCGCTGGACTCGGTCGGCTCATGGGTGACTCTGATCGGCGTGCTGGTGCTCGGCCTGCTGGCGACGATGCCGATCGGCGCGATCCTCGGCTCGCTGTTCGAGAACCCGCGCAACGCGGGCGTGCTGATGCTGCCGGTGATGGGCCTGGTCGCGATCTCCGGTATCTTCGCCCCGCTCGGCGAGATGACGGAGTGGCTGCGGTTCGTCGGCCAGCTGTTCCCGATCTACTGGCTGGGCCTGGGAATGCGCTCGGCCCTGTTGCCCGACAGCATGGCGGTCGTCGAGATCGGCGGTTCGTGGCGGCACCTGGAGACGATCGGTGTGCTCGGTCTCTGGGCGGTGATCGGCTTCATCCTCGCCCCGGCTGTGCTGCGCAGGATGGCACGCCGGGAGTCGGGGGCGAGCATGGCGCAACGGCGTGAGAAGGCACTACAGAGGGTGACATGAGCGAGGCCATCTACAACCGCATCGCCATGTTGCGGGCGGAGCGCGGCATCTCCCGCCGCCAGCTGGCCGACGCGTTGGGCGTGCACTACCAGACGATCGGCTACCTCGAACGCGGCGAGTACAGTCCCAGCCTCTACCTGGCGCTGAAGATCGCCGAGTACTTCGAGGTGGCCGTGGAGGTGGTGTTCTCCACGTCACCGTTCCCCCGGATCGGCGCGGAGAAAGCCGGCTGACCTGCCAGCCACCAGGCCGATGGACGCCTGGCCAACGCCAGAGCGAGCGCCGCGGAACTCTGCCGCGGCGCTCGTCCCGTGGAGTCCCAGCCGCCGGGCCGAGGCGCGGGCGATTCTGCTTGATGTAGGCTTGAGACAGCGTCCAGCTCGGGAGTGATCCTCGTCACGCGTTTTCAGGCCGACTTGACAGGGTCCGGTCATAATTCGGGCGCCTGTTCGCCCTGCTCAGGGCTACAATCTAGGCTGAATCGTACCTGTTCGAGTGACACGGGCGTCTTGTTGCCATGTGTCGATCGTCGCACACGTGGAATACCAAGCAGACAGGTACCGTTGAACGCTGCGTAACCGGCAAACGCCCGGACACCTCGTTCACAGCCTCGCGTCGGACCAAGGCGGCGTGGGGTGAGACCTGCGCGCCCTTGAAAGGGGGAGACCATGTCCGTCGAGACGACCAAGGCCGTTCCACGCCTCCGCGAAGACGCCGATCTGGTTGGATACTACCTGGCCGAGGTCGGAGCGACACCACTGCTCACCGCACAGCAGGAAGTCGAGCTCTCCAAGCGTATCGAAGCCGGACTCTACGCCACCGAGCTGCTCCGTCGCCACGCCGAAGGCGAGGAGATCCCGCACGACCCGGCCGAGCTGAAGATCATCGCCCGGGAGGGCGTCCGGGCCAAGGACCACATGATCCGCGCGAACCTGCGGCTCGTGGTCTCCCAGGCCCGTAAGCGCGCGCAGGCCGGCCTGCCGATGCTGGACGTCATCCAGGAGGGCAACCTCGGCCTGATCCGCGCGGTCGAGAAGTTCGACTACTCGAAGGGCTTCAAGTTCTCCACGTACGCCATGGCCTGGATCAAGCAGGCGATCGGCCGTGGCCTGGCCGAGCAGACCCGCACGGTGCGGCTGCCGGTGCACGTCGTCGAGGAGCTGGCGAAGTTCCGCAGGGTCGAGCGCAAGCTGGAGAGCAAGCTCAACCGCGACCCCACGCCGGAGGAGCTGGCCGAGGAGGTCGGCACCACGGCCGAGCGGATCGTGGAGCTGCGTCGCGCCGGCCGTGACGCGGTCAGCCTGGACACCCCGGTCGGTGAGGACGGCGACTCGAAGATCGCCGACCTCGTGCCCGACATGGAGGCGGAGAACGCGGCCGAGATCCTCGAGCGTGAGGAGCTGTACAGCGAGCTGCGCAAGCAGATCGCCACGCTCCCGCAGCGGGAGGCGCTGATCCTCTCGTTGCGCTACGGCCTGCACGACGGCCACGAGTACACGCTGCAGCAGGTGGCCGACCGCATCGGGCTGACCCGTGAGCGGATCCGCCAGCTGGAGAAGCACGCGCTCGCCGAGCTGCGGCACCCGAGCCGCAACCAGAACCTGCTGGCCCTGGCAGGCTGACAGTTCCCACAGCACGCCCCGGTCCACGACGGCCCGGGGCGTTTTTGTCTCAGTTCACGACCTGCGCCAGCACGGCCGTGAACGCCTTCTTGTCGACCGTCACCGGGTCGGCGGCCAGCCAGCCGCCGATCTCCCTGACGAAGTCGGCCGGGACCATCGGCGGGATCGTGGCGCCTGTGTAGTCCGTGGTGATCTCGCCGGGCCTGCTGGGGTACAGCAGCAACACCCCGCGCACCTCCAGTTCCGGCCAGTGCGCGCGGAACTCCGCCAGCTGCGACGCCAGGTGGATCGACCCGCCACGGAACGGGTGGTCGTTGCGCCAGACCTCGCCGTCCTCGTCGACGTCGTAGTGGCCTGGCAGCCACATCTTCGACTCGATCAGCACGAGCCTGCGTCCGCACAGCACAGCGTGGTTCACGTCGGCGAACACCGAACCCGGCTCGGCGATGCCGTGGAAGATGCGCACAGCGGGCAGCCGCGTGAAGTATGTGGCCAGCAGGTTCGCTGTCAGCTGCTCGGCGCGGTGGTCGGTGCCGACGCCGGGCGTGCCGTAGATCTGGTTCACGCCGAACCGCGCCAGAAACGCCTTGTTCGCCGTCCGCACGTCGAGATGCCGTCGCACGGACTTCAACAACGCGGCCCCCGAGGCCAGCAAGGCGAGCAGCCACATCACCAGCAACGGCACGGGCGGCGACACCAGCATCAACGCCAGCAACAGGACCACCCAGCCGGCGATCGCCGCGGCCAGTACCGGCGGCTCCGGCCTGAGCGGCGGCGACATCACCGCCTGCGTGGTGGTCACGGTGTGCCACCACGGGATCGAGTCGACCGGGATCTCGGCCTGCGCCGGAACGTAGTTCGGGTCGTCCCGCACGATCTTGCGGGCGACGCGCGGGACCGTGGGCGCGGCAGGCGCTTCGTCCTCGTCGTCTTCCTCGCTGTCGTAGTACGCCCGGCGCGCGGGATCCGACAGCGTCTCGTACGCCTCGCGCAGGAGCCGGAACGTGCCGGCCGTGCCACCCGCGTCAGGGTGCATGACCTTGGCCAGTGCCCGGTACGCCGACCTGATCTCGTTCGCTGTGGCGTTCTCGTCGACGCCAAGCAGTTCGTAGTAGTCGACGTTCTGCACGCGACAAAGATATTGGGTCCCGGTCCCGCTCAACGAAACGGGCCACTCACCGCGGGTGAGGGGTGAGGAGCCAGGAGGGGCGGCCGTTACCGGATCAGGGCGCTGACTCGATCAAGGTCGGGCCGCTCACTCACCCCTGGCTCGGGACGCGCGGGACGCCGTCCTGAGCTGGTCGGCCTGGTCGGTCACCGAGCCGATCCGGTCGGCCAGCTCGGGATGGCTGGTGCGCAGGCGTTCCCGGATCGCCATCAGCGGCGGGAGCAGGGCGGCCGGGTCGTCCTCCGACAGTGCCGCGGCGAGTTTGCGCGGGCGCATCCCCGGCAGGCCGATGACCTGCCCGGCGAGCTGGCGCAGGACCGCGGCGTTCTTCCGGGCCCATTCGCCGACCGCGCGGTCGGCGGCCCGGCGGTCGCGAACCTCGCGGACTCGTTGTTCGCCAACGGATGTGCCGGACGGCAGCGGGCTCAGCCGCAGGTAGCGGCGTTCGGCGGCCTGTCTGCTGGCCAGGCCCAGCGCGGGTGCGATCGCCGCCCAGCTGGCGCCCTGGTCGCGGGCGGCGGAGATGAGTTCCGGTTCCCAGCGCGCCAGGTCGTCCCGCACCTGCCGCAGGACGACCAGGGCGGCGAGCAGTTCCGCGGAGGTCGGCTGGTCACCGCCCTCGGCCACGCGCCGCACCAGGCTGATCGCCTCGGTTGTCGCGGACTCGCCCCAGCCCTGTTCGGCCAGGAAGCGCCGCGCGTCGTCGTAGCTGTCCATGAACGTCATCATGATGACGACATTGGCTCTTGTCAACGGACCGATGACAGTGCTAGAACAGAGGTACGTGCGTAACAACACCACCGACACGGCAAGGGAGGATCCGACAATGTTGATGCGCACCGACCCGTTCCGGGAGCTCGACCGGCTGACCCAGCAGTTCTTCCAGCCCGCGGGAACGTGGACCAGGCCGGCGTCGATCCCGATGGACGCCTACCGGGACGGCGACCAGTTCGTGGTGCACTTCGACCTGCCCGGCGTCGACCCCCAGGCGGTCGAGCTCGACGTCGAACGCAACGTGCTGACCGTCAAGGTCGAGCGTCGGCCCGAGCACAAGACCGATGTCCAGATGCAGGTGTCCGAACGCCCGCTCGGTGTCTTCTCCCGTCAGCTGTTCCTCGGCGACACCCTGGACACCGACCACATCAACGCCTCGTACGCCAACGGTGTGCTCACGCTGACGATCCCGATCGCCGAGCGCGCGAAGCCGCGCAAGATCGAGATCTCGGCGGAGTCCGAGCCGCGGCAGATCACCACCAGCTGACACTCCACTGTGGACACGAGCACAGGGCCGGTTCCCGCCGTGGGATCCGGCCCTGTTCGCGGACTCGCCAGCCGGAATCGAACCGTGCGTCCTCTCCCGCGACGGTAGTCGCCTACCGGCCGGAGTGCTCTCCCACTTGAGCTATGGCGAGGCCCATATTCTCACTCGACTATGCGACTCTTCTCTACGCCCTTTCGAGTGCATCGCGTCAAAGTGTCTGCCACCACCCGTCCACCGCGGGTGGCGCGTCGATGTCCACGCGTTCGCCCGGTTTGGGGACCACGAGTGTCACGTCCTGGGCTTTTGCCTCGCGCCACAACCGATCCACCGGTTCGCCCCACGCGTGCAGGCCGAGCGTGAAAGTTGCCCAGTGCACGGGAATCAGCACGTGCGCCTGCACGTCCACGTGCGTGGCCACGCCTTGCTCCGGCGTCATGTGGATGTCGGGCCACATCGTGTCGTACGCGCCGATCTGCACCAGTGCCACGTCGAACGGCCCGTGCTCGGCGCCGATCCTCGCGAAACCGTCGAAATATCCCGTATCCCCGCTGTAGAAGACACGGCGCCGCGGACCGGCGACGACCCATGACGCCCACAGCGTCTCATCGCGTGAGAGACCGCGACCGGAGAAGTGCTGCGCCGGCGTCGCGGTCAACCGCAACGGACCCGCCGTGGTGCTCTCGTTCCAGTCCAGCTCGACGATCCGGTCGGCCGGTACCTGCCAGCGCTCCAGGTGCGCCCCGATGCCCAGGGGCACAACGAATGGCGCAACCTGGGTACGCACCAGCGCACGCACCGTCGGCAGGTCGAGGTGGTCGTAGTGGTCATGGGAGATGACGATCGCGTCAAGCGTGGGCAGTTCGTCGATCGATACGGGTACGGGGTGTATCCGCTTCGGGCCGAGGCGCGCCGACGGCGACACCCGGTCGCTCCACACGGGATCGAACAACACGCGCGCGCCGTCCAGTTCGACGAGTGTGCTCGCGTGTCCGTACCACGTCACGTATAGGCCATCGGTGCGCGTCACGTCACTCGACGGCGTCACGAGCGGGACGATGCCTCGTGGCTTACGGCGATCCCTGTCGGCGCGGTACCGCTTGATGAGGTCCCGCGTGTCACCATCCGGCGTCGACTGGGTCGGGTGTTGGTTACGGAACTTGCCATCACGGAACTGCGGCGAACGCCGCACGCGCTCGGCGCGCTCGCCGCGTGCCACCGCGCGCAGGTTCCGTGCGCCCATCGCCGCCGGTACGCCCCACGCGGCCCGGGCGAGCAAGCCGGCCGCCGTCGCACCCAGCGCGGCGCCGACCATCCTTTTCATACGTCCCACCAAGTCAGAGTACCTGTATCCGCCGTGTAGCGTGGCGAGCGTGACCGCGTTACTACTGTGTGATGTCCGGCTCGGGATCGGTGGGCCCCGGGTGGACGTGGCCGTGACCGACGGGCGCGTTTCGGCGATTGGTCCGGATCTGCCACACACGGGTGAGGTCGTCGACGGCCAGGGCGGGACCGTGCTGCCCGGTTTGGTCGACGTGCACGTGCACATGACGCAGTGGGCCGGCTCCCGGCGGCGCATTCCGTTGGCGCACGCGAAGTCGGCGGCCGAAGCGGTCGGCACGATCGCCCGGCTGGCCGACTCGAAGCCGGGGGAGTTGGTGATGGGTCACGGTTTCCGGGACGGCGCCTGGCCCGACGTGCCGCACAAGGACCTGTTGGAGCGCGCGCTCCCGGGCACACCGGTCGCCTTGTTCAGCAATGACTTGCACACGCTCTGGCTGAGCCCGGCGGCGTTACGGCTCATCGGGCGCGACCACCCGACGGGTGTCTTGCTGGAGAACGATTGCATGGCCGCGACGGCCGAACTCCCCGCGGCGACCGACGAGTGGGTGCTGGACGCGACCGACGCGGCCGCGGCCCGTGGCGTGACGGAGATCGTGGACTACGAATACGCGGACACGGTGACGGACTGGCTGCGGCGGTTGGCTTTGCGGCGGCCCGGCGTCCGGGTGTCCGCAGTGGTCTCCCGGCCGTTGCTGGACTCCGCGATCGCACGCGGCCACCGCACCGGTGACGTCATCCCCGGCACTGACGGAATGCTGAAGGTCGGGCCGTACAAGCTGTTCGTGGACGGCTCCCTGAACACCCGCACCGCGTACTGTCACGACCCGTATCCCGGCCAGGACACGCACGGCTTGCTCGAGTTGCCGTTCGACGAGCTGGTTGTGCTGATGCAGAAGGCTTCGCGCCACGGGATCACCCCCGCGGTGCACGCGATCGGCGACCGGGCGAACACCATCGCGCTGGACGCGTTCGCCAAAGTCGGCTGCCCGGGCCGGATCGAGCACGCGCAGCTGGTGCACCCCGGCGACCTCCCCCGGTTCGCCGAGCTCGGTGTGGTCGCCGGCGTGCAGCCCGCACACCAGCCCGACGACCGGGATGTCGCCGACCGGCACTGGTCCGGCCGCACCGGGAACGCCTTCCCGTACGCGGCTTTGCTCGCCGCGGGAGCGACGTTGGAGATCGGCTCGGACGCGCCGGTCGCCCCGCTCGACCCGTGGGACGGGATCGCCTCGGCGGTCAGCCGGACCGACGACACGCGGCCCGCCTGGCACCCTGAGCAAGCGATTGCTCTCGACATCGCCCTGGCCGCGGCGAGCCGGGGCCGCCGGGAGATCCGGGTGGGTGACCCGGCCGACCTGACGGTGACCGAGGTCGACCCGGGCACCCTGGCGCCGCACGACCTTCGTGAGATCCCCATCGTGCTGACGATGATCGGCGGCCGGCTGACGCACCTCAGATAGAGCGCCAGAAATCGCGCATGATCTCAGGCGGTGTCGGGCTGCTCATCATCACCTGGGTCAGCAGGATGGCGATCGTGCCGGTGGACGGGATGATGTGTGCCGCCGTCCCGGTCCCGCCGATCCAGCCGTAACGACCGGGCACGTTCCACGGGGCGCGCGTGTCGACGTCGACCGAGCCACCGAAGCCCCAGCCCTGGCCCTCGAGGAACAACTCGCTGGCCTTGCGCTGGTCGGCGGTCAGGTGATCAGTGGTCATCAGCTTGACGGACTCACGTGCCAGCAGGCTGTCGCCGAGCAGCGCACGCCCGAACCGGCACAGGTCGTCGGCGGTGGAGACCAGCCCGCCCGCGCCTGCCGGGAACGCGGGCATCCTGCTCCACGAGCCGTCCGGCGGGTCGATCACCTGCAAGTCGGGCCCGTACGCCGTGGTGAACCGGTCGCGCTTGGCAGCGGGCACCGTGAATCCGGTGTCGGTCATGCCGAGCGGTTCGAACACCCGCTCTGCCAGGAAGTCCGGCAGCGACTGGCCGCAGACCCGTGCGATCAGGACACCCTGGATGTCCGAGCAGGTGTTGTACAACCATGCTTCGCCAGGCTGGCGCAGCAGCGGCACGTCCGCCAGCGTCGTGAGCCACTCGTCCGGCGGGGGAGCCGCGTGCATGTCGGCGGGATGGCTCATCGCCAGCAGCGGCGCTACGGCCGGAAGCGTGAAGTCGTCGGGAAAGCCCCAGCCCGCGCGGAACGTCAGCAGGTCGAACACGGTGATCGGCCGCTTCGCCGGGACGACGTCGTCAGGAGGGCTTTGGGGCGTGCGGACGACTTTCGGTCCGGCCAGTTCCGGCAGCCACTTGCCGATCGGGTTGTCGAGCGCGATCCTGCCGTCCTCGACGAGCAGCATGACGGCGGCCGCGACGACCGGCTTGGTGAGCGACGCGATCCGGAAGAGAAAATCCCGGTCCACCGGCCCGGCTGTCCGCACTTCGACGTCGTCGCCGCGCGCGATCAGCGTCACCCCGCCCGGCAGCCGGCCGGAGTCGACGTACTTCCGCAAATCCATGCTCATGGGACCCGTCCCGCTCGGAAAACTCATCGCCCTACCGGCTCCGACAGTATCGGGATTCCCGGTTACAACATCTGAGACTACACACACAGTTTCTTCAACCTGTGACGAAACAGCCGAGACGGCGCGGAAACAGCACGGTGACGGCCTTGGACCGAAGGTGTGATCTCCAACCAGTAGCGATTGAGTGACTTTGCATGGTTGTGCATAATCATCCATATGACTGTGAGGGTAGGGGTGGCCGGAGCGAGCGGGTACGCGGGCGGTGAGGCGCTGCGCCTCCTGCTCGGGCATCCCGACGTCGAGATCGGGGCGCTGACCGCGGGCGCGAGCGCCGGTATGCGGCTTGGCCAGTACCAGCCGCATTTACTGCCGCTTGCCGACCGGGTGCTCAGCGACACGACCATCGACGAGCTCAGCGGGCACGACGTCGTGGTCCTCGCCCTTCCACACGGCAAGTCCGCCAGGATCGCGGCCGAACTGGGGGAGGACACCCTGGTCATCGACTGCGGCGCGGACCATCGGCTGGAGGACGGGCAGGACTGGCAGCGATGGTACGGCGGTGACCACGCGGGCACCTGGCCGTACGGCCTGCCGGAACTTCCCGGGCAGCGCGAAAAGCTCAGGGGTGCGAAACGAATCGCGGTCCCCGGCTGCTATCCGACGGTCTCCTCGCTGGCGTTGGCGCCCGCGTTCCAGGACGGTCTGGTCGAACCCGAAGCGGTCATCGTCGCGGTGTCGGGCACGTCCGGCGCGGGCAAGTCGCTGAAGCCGCACCTGCTGGGCTCGGAGGTGATGGGCTCGGTCAGTGCGTACGGGGTCGGTGGCACGCACCGGCACACGCCGGAGATCACGCAGAACCTCAGCAAGGTCGCGGGGGAGAAGATCGCGGTCAGCTTCACGCCGGTCCTCGCGCCGATGCCGCGCGGCATCCTGGCCACGTGCAGTGCCACGTTGCGGCCGGGCAAGACGGCCGACGACGTTCTGGCCACGTATGAGAAGGCGTACGCCGACGAGCCGTTCATCCACGTCCTGCCGGCCGGGACATGGCCGACGACCGGTGCTGTGCTGGCGTCCAACGCGGTGCAGTTGCAGGTCACGGTCGACCCGGATCTGGCCAGGCTGATCGTCGTCGGAACCATCGACAACCTGACCAAGGGCACCGCCGGCGCCGCCGTGCAGTGCATGAACATCGCTCTCGGGCTGCCCGAGACGACCGGGCTTTCGACTGTGGGAGTCGCACCGTGAACCGTGACAAGGGTGTCACCGGACCCGCCGGCTTCCGGGCCGCGGGCGTCGCCGCGGGGATCAAGGGCAACGGCGCCCTGGACCTGACGCTGGTGGTGAACGACGGCCCGAACCACGCGGCCGCGGGCGTGTTCACCACGAACAAGGTCAAAGCCGCCCCCGTGCTGTGGTCGCAGCAGGTGCTCAGGCAACGCAGCCTCAAGGCGGTCGTGCTCAACTCCGGCGGCGCGAACGCCTGCACCGGCCCTGAGGGCTTCCAGGACACGCACGCGACCGCCGAGAAGGTCGCGGAAGTGCTGGGGTGCGGTGCGATCGAGGTCGCGGTGTGCTCGACCGGCCTGATCGGCGAGCGCCTGCCGATGGACAACGTCCTGTCCGGTGTGGACCTCGCGGCGCAGGCACTGCGGGACACCCAGGAAGCCGGGCTGAACGCGGCGACGGGCGTGATGACCACGGACTCGCGGCCCAAGCAGTCGTGGAAGGCACACGAGCGGGGCTGGTCGGTCGGTGGCTTCGTGAAAGGCGCGGGCATGCTGGCGCCCAACCTCGCGACCATGCTCGCGGTGATCACCACCGACGCCGACGTGGACAAGGACACTCTCGAAGCGGCGCTGCGGAAGGCGACTTCGAGGACGTTCGACCGCCTCGACGTCGACGGCGGGACGTCCACGAACGACTCCGTGCTCGTCCTCGCCTCCGGCGCCTCCGGGACCAAGCCCGGCGCGGCGGAGTTCGAGGAGTTGCTCACCGAAGTGAGCGCGGACCTGGTCAAGCAGCTGCAAGGCGACGCGGAAGGCGTGACCAAGGAAATCTCGATCACCGTCACCGGCGCCGCGACCGAGTCCGAAGCCGTCCACATCGGACGTGTTGTGGCAGAGGACAACCTGGTCAAGACCGCGTTGTTCGGCTCCGACCCGAACTGGGGCCGGATCGCCATGGCGCTGGGCCGGGCCGAGGCGCGGATCGACCCGGACCAGCTGTCGATCGTCATCAACGGCGTCCGGGTGATGGACAAGGGAACCCGCGGCGAGGACAGGGCGAACGCGGACCTGTCCGGCCGGGACATCGACATCGTCATCGATCTGGCGCTCGGTCAGGGCGAGGCGACCATCCTGACCACTGACCTCTCCCACGGGTACGTCGAAGAGAACAGCGCGTATTCCTCATGAACAACAACGCGGACCGCAAAGCGGCTGTGCTCATCGAGGCTCTGCCGTGGTTGCAGGAGTTCCACGGTGCGCTCGTGGTGGTCAAGTACGGCGGCAACGCCATGGTCGACGAGGAACTCAAGCGTGCCTTCGCCGAGGACATGGTGTTCCTGCGGCTGGCCGGGCTCCGGCCGGTGGTCGTGCACGGCGGAGGGCCGCAGATCGGCGCGATGCTGGGCAAGCTCGGCATCGAGAGCGAGTTCCGCGGCGGGCTGCGGGTCACCACCCCGGAAGCGATGGACGTCGTGCGCATGGTGCTGGTCGGCCAGGTCGGCCGGGAGCTCGTCGGGCTGATCAACGCGCACGGGCCGTACGCGGTCGGGATCTCCGGTGAGGACGCGCATCTGTTCACCGCCGAGCGCCGGGGACTGGAGATCGACGGCGAGGAGGTCGACCTCGGACTGGTCGGCGACGTCGTGACCGTCAACCCGGCGGCGGTGGAGGACATCGTCGCCGCGGGCCGGATTCCGGTCGTGTCCACTGTGGCGCCGGACGCGGACGGCGTCGTGCACAACGTGAACGCGGACACCGCCGCCGCCGCACTGGCGGTGGCGCTGAAGGCGCGCAAACTCGTTGTCCTGACGGACGTCGAAGGGCTGTACAAGAACTGGCCGGACAAGTCCTCGTTGGTGCAACGGATCGGCGCGGCCGACCTGGAAAAGGCGTTGCCGGGCTTGGCCAGCGGCATGGTGCCGAAGATGGAGGCGTGCCTGCGCGCGGTCCGTGGCGGGGTGCCGCGGGCGCACGTGATCGACGGCAGGCTGGCGCATTCGGTGCTGCTCGAGGTGTTCACGAGCGAGGGCGTGGGCACGATGGTGCTACCAGACGAAGGGGATGCGTGATGACGCTCCAGCAGCGGTGGGAAGCCGCGATGATGAACAACTACGGCACGCCGCAGTTGGGGATCGAGCGCGGCGAGGGCGCGTACGTCTGGGACACCGACGGCAACCGATACCTCGACCTGGTCAGCGGGATCGCGGTGAACGCGCTCGGCCACGCGCATCCGGCGATCGTGGCCGCGGTGACCGAGCAGATCGGCAAACTCGGGCACACCTCGAACCTGCAGATCAACCTGGTGGCCCTGGAGCTGGCCGAGCGCCTGCTCGACGTCGCCGGTGTCGAAGGCAAGGTGCTGTTCGCCAACTCCGGCGCGGAAGCCGTTGAGGCGGCGCTGAAACTGAGCCGGCTCACCGGCCGGACCAAGCTCGTGGCCACCCAGGGCGGGTTCCACGGCCGCACGATGGGTGCGCTCACGCTGACCGGACAGGAAGGCAAACGCACTCCGTTCGAGCCGCTGCTGCCCGGTGTCACGCATGTCCCGTACGGTGACGTGGCCGCGCTTGAGTCCGCCGTGGACGGTGACACCGCGGCCTTCGTCGTCGAGCCGATCCAGGGCGAGCAGGGCGTTGTCGTTCCGCCGGAGGGATATCTCCAGGCGGCACGGGAGATCACCGCGAAGCACGGTGCCCTGCTGATCCTGGACGAGGTGCAGACCGGGATCGGCCGGCTGGGCACGTGGTTCGCGTTCCAGCAGGCCGGTGTGGTGCCGGACGTCATCACCCTGGCCAAGGGCCTCGGCGGCGGGTTGCCGCTCGGGGCGTGCATCGCGGTCGGCGACACGGCGAACCTGTTCCAGCCGGGACATCACGGCACGACGTTCGGCGGCAATCCGGTGTGCTGCGCGGCCGGTCTCGCTGTGCTGAACACGATCGCGTCCGAAGGTCTGCTCGACCACGTTTCCTCGGTGGGCAAGGAGATCGCGGCGGGTGTCGAGGGCCTGGAGCACCCGCTCGTCGGCGGGGTCCGTGGCGCCGGCCTGCTGATCGGTATCATGCTGCGGGAGAAGGTGTCCAAAGAGGCTGCGGCCAACGCGCTGAAGGCCGGGTATCTGATCAATCCGATCCAGCCGGACGTGATCCGGCTCGCGCCACCACTCATCCTCGACCACGACGACGCCGCCCGGTTCGTGGCCGACCTGCCGGCAGCTTTGGAGGGACTGTGACCGTCAGGCACTTCCTGCGTGACGACGACCTGACACCGCGGGAACAGCTCGCCGTGCTCGACCTGGCCGACGAGTTGAAGAAGGACCCGTTGGGGCACAAGCCGTTGGCCGGTCCGAAGAGCATCGCCGTGCTGTTCGAGAAGAACTCGACGCGCACCCGGCTGTCGTTCGAGGCCGGCATCGCGCAGCTCGGCGGCCAGGCGATCATCGTGGACGGCCGGATGATGCAGCTCGGCCGTGAGGAGACCATCGAGGACACCTCACGGGTGCTGTCGCGGTACGTGCACGGGGTGGTGTGGCGGACGTTCGCGCAGAAGCGCATCGAGGCGATGGCGTCGGTCTCCAGGGTCCCGGTCGTCAACGCGCTGACCGACGAGTTCCACCCGTGCCAGGTGCTGGCCGACCTGCAGACCATCCGGGAACGCAAGGGAAAGCTCGCCGGGCTGACGTTGACGTACCTCGGTGACGGCGCCAACAACATGGCGCACTCGCTGATGCTCGGCGGCGTCACCGCGGGCCTGCACGTCCGGCTGGTCACCCCGGAGGGTTTCCAGCCGCAGGACGATTTCGTGGGCGACGCCAGGAAGCGCGCCGAGGAAACCGGCGGCAGCGTCACGATCCTGACCGACCCGCACGAGGCAGTGGACGGTGCCGACGTGCTCGCGACGGACACGTGGACCTCGATGGGGCAGGAGAACGACGGCCGGGACCGGGTGACCCCGTTCAAGCGCCTGCAGATCAACTCGGCGCTGCTGGAGCGGGCCGCGCCCGGGGCGATCGTGCTGCACTGCCTGCCCGCGCACCGCGGCTGGGAGATCACCGACGAGGTGATCGACGGCCCGGCCAGCGCGGTGTGGGACGAGGCGGAGAACCGGCTGCACGCCCAGAAGGCCCTGTTGACCTGGCTGGTGGAGCAGTCGTGACCAGCGCGGGCACCCGGGTCGCCCGGCAGGCGCGGATCGTGGAGCTCGTCTCCACGATGGCCATCCGCAGCCAGACCGAGCTCGCCAAGATCCTTGCCGCGGAAGGAGTCGAGGTCACTCAGGCGACGTTATCGCGCGACCTCGACGAGCTCGGTGCGGTCAAGCTGCGCGGTCCGGACGCCGGCGCGCCCGTGTACGTCATTCCCGAGGACGGCTCGCCGGTACGCGGCGTGCAGGGCGGCACCACCCGGCTGACGCGGCTGCTCGGCGAAGTGCTCGTCTCGGCCGACTACTCGGCCAACCTCACCGTGCTGCGCACCCCGCCAGGGGCAGCGCAGTTCCTGGCCAGCGCGATCGACCGGGCGGCGCTGCACGAGGTGGTGGGAACGATCGCGGGCGACGACACTGTGCTGGTGATCGCCCGTGAACCGCTCACCGGTGCGGACCTGGCCGACCGCTTCAGCACAATGGCCGGACTAAAAGACCCCTCGTGAGTGTTTGTCCGGGTTCTAACCCTGATAACCACTCACGAGCTGTGAGCAGGGAGTTTGCACTGTGAGTTCGTTGTGGGGCGGACGGTTCGCCGCTGGCCCGGCCGACGCGATGGCGGCGCTGTCCGCGTCGACGCACTTCGACTGGCGGCTGGCCAGGCACGACATCGCCGGATCACGGGCGCACGCCCGGGTCCTGCGCCGAGCGGGCCTGCTGACCGACGACGAGCTCGAAGGCATGCTCAAGGCGCTGGACAGGCTTGAGGCCGACGTCGTGTCGGGCGCGTTCACCCCGACCATCGCCGACGAGGACGTGCACACGGCCCTCGAACGCGGCCTGATCGAACGCGCCGGAGCCGAACTCGGTGGCAAGCTGCGTGCGGGCAGGTCGAGGAACGACCAGGTGGCGACGCTGTTCCGGATGTGGCTGCGGGACGCCGCCCGCCGGATCGCCGCGGGAACCCTCGACGTCATCGACGCGCTCGTGGCTCAGGCGACACAGCACGACACCGCGGTCATGCCTGGCCGTACGCACCTGCAGCACGCGCAGCCGGTCTTGCTCGCACACCACCTGCTGGCCCACGCACAGTCCCTGACCAGGGACATCGAGCGGCTGCGCGACTGGGACGCCCGCGCGGCGCGCTCGCCGTACGGCTCGGGCGCCCTGGCGGGTTCCTCGCTCGGTCTCGACCCGGCGGCCGTGGCCGCTGACCTGGGTTTCGACGGGCCGGTGGAGAACTCGATCGACGGCACGGCGTCCCGTGACTTCGCCGCCGAGATCGCGTTCGTGCTGGCCATGCTGGGGGTGAACCTCTCCCGCGTGGCCGAGGAAGTGATCATCTGGACCACCGCGGAGTTCCGCTACGCGGTGCTCGACGACGCGTGGGCCACCGGCAGTTCGATCATGCCGCAGAAGAAGAACCCCGACGTCGCCGAGCTGACCAGGGGCAAGTCCGGCCGGCTGATCGGCAACCTGACCGGCCTGCTGGCGACGCTGAAGGCGCAGCCGCTGGCGTACAACCGTGACCTGCAGGAGGACAAGGAGCCGCTGTTCGACTCGGTCGAGCAGCTCGAGCTGCTGCTGCCCGCGATCGCCGGGATGGTCGGCACGCTGACGTTCGACACCGGCCGGATGGCCGAGCTCGCGCCGCAGGGCTTCACCCTGGCGACGGACATCGCCGAGTGGCTGGTCCGCGAAGGCGTCCCGTTCCGCGTCGCGCACGAAGCGGCGGGCGCGTGCGTCCGCGCGGCCGAGGCTCGCGGTGTCGGCCTGGACGAGCTCACCGACGCCGAGTTCGCCGAGATCAACCCAAGGCTGACGCCGAAGGTCCGTGACGTGCTGACCGTCGCCGGGTCGATCGCGTCGCGCGACGCGTACGGCGGTACCGCGCCAAGTCGCGTCGCCGAGCAGCGTGAGCGGCTGGTCGCTCGTCTGCAGGACCACCGGGCGTGGCTCAAGCCCTGAGCAGCGAGCGAACCGCCGCACCACGGCCCGCCGTGGCCATGGCATCGTGGTGTCCGGCGAAAGGGGAGACGCTTGATCGACCACCTCGTGTACGCGATGCCGGACCTGGCCCGCGCGGACGGCTTAGGCATCGACCTGAGTGAGGGCGGCAGCCACGTCGGCCGGGGCACCCGCAACCTGCTGGCCGGCCTCGGCGACGGTGCGTACCTCGAGGTGATCGGACCCGACCCGGACCAGCCGGAGCCCGACGAGCCGCGTCCGTTCGGCATCGACGAGCTGACCGAACCCCGGCTGGTGGCCTGGGCTGTGCGCGTGCGGGACATCCATGACGTGGTGGGTCGCGCGAAGACCAAGGGCTACGACCCCGGGCCGGTCCTGCCGATGTCCCGCAGGCGCCCGGACGGTGTGCTGCTGGAATGGCAGCTCACGCCGATGACGGCGGGCATCATGCCGTTCCTGATCGACTGGGGCGGCACGCCGCACCCCACCGAGTCCCTGCCGCCAGGCCAGGAACTGGTCTCCCTCACCGGTTTCCACCCGACGCCCGAGGAAGTCCACAAAGGACTGGAGGCGCTCGGCGAACACCTGGTGGTCAACCAGGGCCCGTTCGGCTTGCTCGCGGTGCTGCGGACCCCGAACGGTGAAGTGGTCCTGCGGTGAGGCAACTGACTCGCGAGGAACTGGCCATCGATCCCGTTGACGCGTCGAAGATCCTGCTCGGCAGCGTGCTGGAGTCCCATAGTCCGGAAGGGATCGTCCGGGTCCGGTTGGTGGAGGTGGAGGCGTATCGAGGCGGCGACGACCCCGCCTCGCACTGCTACCGGGGCCGGACCGCCCGTAACGACGTGATGTTCGGCCCGGCAGGCCACCTCTACGTCTACTTCGTCTACGGCATGCACTTCTGCGCCAACATCGTGTCGCTGACCGACGGCGTTCCCGGCGCGGTCCTGCTGCGTGCGGGGGAGGTGGTCGACGGCCTCGAACTCGCCCGCACCCGCAGGCCCACCGCCCGCAAGGACGCCGAACTGGCCAAAGGCCCGGCCAGGCTGACCGGCGTGCTGGGCATCGACCGGGCACAGAACGGCGTCGACCTCACGGACCCCGATTCGCCGATCCGGATCTACGAGGGCGAACCCGTCGGTGAGATCTACAGCGGCCCACGGGTGGGCGTCGCCGTCGCGATGGATGTGCCGTGGCGGTTCTGGGTGGATTCACCTGCCGTGAGCGTGTACCGCCGGGGCGGGAAACGGTCACGGCAACTCTCGTGACACCCCGGTCCGCTGCACGGCGGACCGGCGAAGACGCTCCGCTCAAGGGACGTCAACGCCTGCCATAACCGTTCGCGTGGTGGGGCATGATGAGGACCGTGAGTGAGCACATCCTTGACGAGTTGTCCTGGCGCGGCCTGATCGCGCAGTCCACCGACCTCGATGCCCTGCGCCGTGATCTCGACTCGGGCCCGCTCACCCTCTATTGCGGCTTCGACCCGACCGCGCCCAGCCTGCACGCCGGCAACCTGGTCCCGCTGCTGGGCCTGAGCCGGTTCCAGAAGGCCGGGCACCGGCCGATCGTGCTGGCCGGCGGCGCGACCGGGATGATCGGCGACCCGCGGGACACCGGCGAGCGCACGATGAACCCGCTGGACGTCGTGGCCGAGTGGACCGAGCGGATCCGCGGCCAGCTGGAACGGTTCGTCGACTTCGACGACTCGCCGACCGGCGCGCTGGTCGAGAACAACCTGACCTGGACCGGCGACATGCCGGTCACGGAGTTCCTGCGGGACGTCGGCAAGCACTTCTCGGTCAACGTGATGCTGGCGCGAGAAACGGTCAAGCGCAGGCTCGACAGCGACGGCATGTCGTACACCGAGTTCAGCTACCTGCTTCTGCAGTCCAACGACTACCTGCAGCTCTACCGCAAGCACGGCTGCACGCTGCAGATCGGCGGCCAGGACCAGTGGGGCAACATCGTCGGCGGCGTGGACCTGGTCAGGAAGGTCGAGCAGAAGAGCGTGCACGCGCTGACCGCGCCGCTGGTCACGGACTCGCAGGGCCGCAAGTTCGGCAAGTCCACCGGTGGCGGGAACGTCTGGCTCGATCCGGCGATGACCTCGCCGTACGCCTGGTACCAGTACTTCGTGAACGCGGACGACGCGGAAGCGCTGAAGTACCTGCGCATGCTGACGTTCGTGCCGCGTGCCGAGATCGAGGAGCTGACGCGGCAGACCGAGGAGAAGCCGCAGCTGAGGGCCGCGCAGAAACGGCTGGCCCAGGAGTTCACCGACCTCGTGCACGGGGAGAAGGAGACCCGGCAGGTGATCGCGGCGTCCCAGGCCCTGTTCGGCCGGGGCGAGCTGCGTGAGCTGGACGCCGGCACGTTGGACGCCGCGATGGCGGAGGTGCCGACGGGCGACGTGCGGCTCGCTGACCAGCCGACGATCGTCGAGGTGCTGGTGGCCTCCGGCCTCGTCGCAGGCAATGGGGCTGCTCGGCGGACTGTCGGCGAGGGAGGCGCGTACGTGAACAACACGCGTATCACCTCGGAGGACTGGCGTCCGACGGCCGACGACCTGCTGCACGGCAAGTGGCTCGTGGTCCGGAAGGGCAAGCGCAACACCGCGGGAGTCCGCGTCTCGCCCTGATCGGGTACCTCCGTAGCACAGGCCGTCAGTCGATACGACTGGCGGCCTGTTCGTATGTTTGCCCAGGTCAAGGCAACTTTTCATGATCAGAACCGGGCTCGGAAAACTTCTTCGTGTGATGGGCGACACACTTGCAAGTTGGCTGAGGTCCGATAGCGTGGGTCTAGCCCCGTTGCAGGGCCGCTCACCTGCGGCTTTGCCTGGCAGCGGGGCTTGAGGGGCGCGATTTGACCTCTCGTTGGCGGGCGTGTAACTTATTCCAAGTCAGCGCGGAACGGGCCCCGGAAACCGGGGGACGAGCGCAAGACCAAAAACCTGGAAGTGCAAGCCTTCTGAAGGCGCCGTTGACGCGGCCTCTGATGAATGTGCGTGTGTTGTTTGAGAACTCAACAGTGTGTCGATCTATTGAAAGCCAGTAGAGCTTTTATATGAACCTCGTCGTGAGGTTCCTTTGAGATGGACAGATGGACCAGATTGGTTCTGGTTTGTCAGGACGTCGAATTTTTCAACTAGAGCATTGTTGGAGAGTTTGATCCTGGCTCAGGACGAACGCTGGCGGCGTGCTTAACACATGCAAGTCGAGCGGTAAGGCCCTTCGGGGTACACGAGCGGCGAACGGGTGAGTAACACGTGGGTAATCTGCCCTGCACTCTGGGATAAGCCCGGGAAACTGGGTCTAATACCGGATACGACTTCGTTGGGCATCCAATGGGGTGGAAAGTTCCGGCGGTGCAGGATGAGCCCGCGGCCTATCAGCTTGTTGGTGGGGTGATGGCCTACCAAGGCGACGACGGGTAGCCGGCCTGAGAGGGCGACCGGCCACACTGGGACTGAGACACGGCCCAGACTCCTACGGGAGGCAGCAGTGGGGAATATTGCGCAATGGGCGAAAGCCTGACGCAGCGACGCCGCGTGAGGGATGACGGCCTTCGGGTTGTAAACCTCTTTCGCCAGGGACGAAGCGAGAGTGACGGTACCTGGAGAAGAAGCACCGGCTGACTACGTGCCAGCAGCCGCGGTAATACGTAGGGTGCGAGCGTTGTCCGGAATTATTGGGCGTAAAGAGCTCGTAGGCGGTTTGTTGCGTCGGTCGTGAAAACCTGGGGCTTAACCCTGGGCTTGCGGTCGATACGGGCAGACTTGAGTTCGGTAGGGGAGACTGGAATTCCTGGTGTAGCGGTGAAATGCGCAGATATCAGGAGGAACACCGGTGGCGAAGGCGGGTCTCTGGGCCGATACTGACGCTGAGGAGCGAAAGCGTGGGGAGCGAACAGGATTAGATACCCTGGTAGTCCACGCCGTAAACGTTGGGCGCTAGGTGTGGGGCTCTTTCCACGGGTTCCGTGCCGTAGCTAACGCATTAAGCGCCCCGCCTGGGGAGTACGGCCGCAAGGCTAAAACTCAAAGGAATTGACGGGGGCCCGCACAAGCGGCGGAGCATGTGGATTAATTCGATGCAACGCGAAGAACCTTACCTGGGCTTGACATGCGCCAGACATCCCTAGAGATAGGGCTTCCCTTGTGGTTGGTGTGCAGGTGGTGCATGGCTGTCGTCAGCTCGTGTCGTGAGATGTTGGGTTAAGTCCCGCAACGAGCGCAACCCTCGTTCCATGTTGCCAGCGGGTAATGCCGGGGACTCATGGGAGACTGCCGGGGTCAACTCGGAGGAAGGTGGGGATGACGTCAAGTCATCATGCCCCTTATGTCCAGGGCTTCACACATGCTACAATGGCTAGTACAGAGGGCTGCGAGACCGTGAGGTGGAGCGAATCCCTTAAAGCTGGTCTCAGTTCGGATTGGGGTCTGCAACTCGACCCCATGAAGTCGGAGTCGCTAGTAATCGCAGATCAGCAACGCTGCGGTGAATACGTTCCCGGGCCTTGTACACACCGCCCGTCACGTCACGAAAGTCGGTAACACCCGAAGCCCACGGCCTAACCCCTTGTGGGAGGGAGTGGTCGAAGGTGGGACTGGCGATTGGGACGAAGTCGTAACAAGGTAGCCGTACCGGAAGGTGCGGCTGGATCACCTCCTTTCTAAGGAGCATTCGACCCTCGCAGAGTCTGAAGCTTTGTCGAGTGGGAGGCCACTAGCAGCGGCGTATGTTCGCTGGGTGGAGCTCAAAGAATCGTGGAACTACTGGTTTTCGGCGCTCAGACAGCGCAGATGGGTCGGCACACTGTTGGGTCCTGAGGCAACACGCGTAGGCGTGCGAGGCTTCTGGTGACCGGAGTTGCTCCGAGTTCAAACCGGCCAGGGTGACCTGGAAGAGGTGTTCTCAGTAGTGGGCGGCTTTCTGGTGTGGTGTTTGAGAACTGTACAGTGGATGCGAGCATCTTTGTGGTCAAGTTGTTAAGGGCATACGGTGGATGCCTTGGCATCAGGAGCCGATGAAGGACGTGGGAGGCTGCGATATGCCTCGGGGAGCTGTCAACCGAGCTGTGATCCGAGGATTTCCGAATGGGGAAACCCGGCACCCGTTATGGGGTGTCACCTGCACCTGAATATATAGGGTGTGTGGAGGGAACGCGGGGAAGTGAAACATCTCAGTACCCGTAGGAAGAGAAAACAACCGTGATTCCGTGAGTAGTGGCGAGCGAAAGCGGATGAGGCTAAACCTACTGCGTGTGATACCTGACAGGGGTTGCGTAGTGGGGGTCGTGGGACCCACTGGCTGGGGCTGTCAACTCAGCGGAGAGTCATAAAATCATGTTGCTAGTCGAATCAGTCTGGAAAGCTGAACCGTAGAGGGTGAGAGTCCCTTAGGCGAAAGCGCGTGATCTCTCTTGGTGGTGTTCCCGAGTAGCAGCGAGCTCGTGGAATTTGCTGTGAATTTGGCGGGACCACCCGTTAAGCCTAAATACTTCCTGGTGACCGATAGCGGACTAGTACCGTGAGGGAAAGGTGAAAAGTACCCCGGGAGGGGAGTGAAAGAGTACCTGAAACCGTGTGCCTACAAGCCGTCAGAGCCTTTCGGGGTGATGGCGTGCCTTTTGAAGAATGAGCCTGCGAGTTAGTGCTGCGTGGCGAGGTTAACCCGTGTGGGGTAGCCGTAGCGAAAGCGAGTCTGAAGAGGGCGTTGAGTCGCGTGGTCTAGACCCGAAGCGGAGTGATCTACCCATGGCCAGGGTGAAGCGCCGGTAAGACGGTGTGGAGGCCCGAACCCACCAGGGTTGAAAACCTGGGGGATGAGCTGTGGGTAGGGGTGAAAGGCCAATCAAACTCCGTGATAGCTGGTTCTCCCCGAAATGCATTTAGGTGCAGCGTCGTATGTTTCACGGTGGGGGTAGAGCACTGGATGGCCTAGGGGGCCTACAAGCTTACTGAAGTCAACCAAACTCCGAATACCATCGTGTGAGAGTGCGGCAGTGAGACTGCGGGGGATAAGCTTCGTAGTCGAGAGGGAAACAGCCCAGAACACCAGCTAAGGCCCCTAAGTGTGCGCTAAGTGGGAAAGGATGTGGGGTCGCCCAGACAACCAGGAGGTTGGCTTAGAAGCAGCCATCCTTGAAAGAGTGCGTAATAGCTCACTGGTCAAGTGGTCCTGCGCCGACAATGTAGCGGGGCTTAAGCGTACCGCCGAAGCTGTGTCATTCATGCATATACATCCAGTGATGCTTTCGAGTGTCTCTGCAGTGGCATGGATGGGTAGGGGAGCGTCCTGCACCCCTGGAAGCGAGCGTGGAAACGACTCGTGGAGGGTGTGGGAGTGAGAATGCAGGCATGAGTAGCGATAGCAGAGTGAGAACCTCTGCCGCCGGATGACCAAGGGTTCCTGGGCCAGGCTAATCCGCCCAGGGTAAGTCGGGACCTAAGGCGAGGCCGACAGGCGTAGTCGATGGACAACGGGTTGATATTCCCGTACCCGCGTGAACGCGCCCATGATGAACCCAGCGATACTAACCACCCAAAGCTATGTGTTGAGCCTTCGGGCGATTCATGTGGTGGAGCGTGGGACCTGAACTGGTATTAGTCAAGCGATGGGGTGACGCAGGAAGGTAGTTCCGCCAGTGAGTGGATGTACTGGTGTAAGCGTGTAGGGCGGTGTGTAGGCAAATCCGCACACCATTGAGCCTGAGACGTGATGCGTAGCCGATTGAGGCGAAGTGGATGATCCTATGCTGCCGAGAAAAGCCTCTAGTGAGTGTTCAAGCGGCCCGTACCCTAAACCGACACAGGTGGTCAGGTAGAGAATACTGAGGCGTTCGGGTGAACTGTGGTTAAGGAACTCGGCAAAATGCCCCCGTAACTTCGGGAGAAGGGGGGCCGTGTGGCGTGAAGGGATTTACTCCTGGAGCGTTGTGTGGCCGCAGAGACCAGCGAGAAGCGACTGTTTACTAAAAACACAGGTCCGTGCGAAGTCGTAAGACGATGTATACGGACTGACGCCTGCCCGGTGCTGGAACGTTAAGAGGACGGGTTAGTCACCTTGTGTGGCGAAGCTCAGAATTTAAGCGCCAGTAAACGGCGGTGGTAACTATAACCATCCTAAGGTAGCGAAATTCCTTGTCGGGTAAGTTCCGACCTGCACGAATGGCGTAACGACTTCTCGGCTGTCTCAACCACAGGCCCGGTGAAATTGCACTACGAGTAAAGATGCTCGTTACGCGCGGCAGGACGGAAAGACCCCGGGACCTTTACTATAGCTTGGTATTGGTGCTCGGTTCGGCTTGTGTAGGATAGGTGGGAGACTGTGAAGCTCGGACGCTAGTTCGGGTGGAGTCGTTGTTGAAATACCACTCTGGTCGAATTGGGTGTCTAACCTCGGACCATGATCTGGTTCAGGGACAGTGCCTGGTGGGTAGTTTAACTGGGGCGGTTGCCTCCTAAAGGGTAACGGAGGCGCTCAAAGGTTCCCTCAGCCTGGTTGGCAATCAGGTGTTGAGTGCAAGTGCACAAGGGGGCTTGACTGTGAGACTGACGGGTCGAGCAGGGACGAAAGTCGGAACTAGTGATCCGGCCATGGCTTGTGGAAGCGTGGTCGCTCAACGGATAAAAGGTACCCCGGGGATAACAGGCTGATCTTGCCCAAGAGTCCATATCGACGGCATGGTTTGGCACCTCGATGTCGGCTCGTCGCATCCTGGGGCCGGAGTAGGTCCCAAGGGTTGGGCTGTTCGCCCATTAAAGCGGTACGCGAGCTGGGTTTAGAACGTCGTGAGACAGTTCGGTCCCTATCCGCCGCGCGCGTAGGAGACTTGAGGAAGGCTGTCCCTAGTACGAGAGGACCGGGACGGACGAACCTCTGGTGTGCCAGTTGTTCCGCCAGGGGCATGGCTGGTTGGCTACGTTCGGAAGGGATAACCGCTGAAGGCATCTAAGCGGGAAGCTCGTTCCAAGATGAGGTCTCCCACCTTTTATAGGGTAAGGCTCCCAGCTAGACGACTGGGTTGATAGGCCAGAGATGGAAGCGCGGTAACGTGTGGAGTTGACTGGTACTAATAGGCCGAGGACTTGTTCACAAAGGTGTTACGCATCCACTGTACGGTTTCTGAGATACCAGGCTGGGCACCTCGGGTGGGGTGTGGTCTGTGAATTTCATAGGTTTACGGTGATAATAGCGAAGAGGAAACGCCCGGTCCCATTCCGAACCCGGAAGCTAAGCTCTTCAGCGCCGATGGTACTGCACTGGGTACGGTGTGGGAGAGTAGGTCGTCGCCGTAATTTATTTCCGGAAGGGCCCCACAGGTATCTGTGGGGCCTTTTCCGCATGTCATG
>NZ_JAAATY010000059.1 GCF_013280595.1 Kibdelosporangium persicum | reverse complement strand
ACCCGGCCACCAGGAACAACCAGATCCAGCAACTGCTCCAACACCCGCGCCAAATACCCACCACTCGGGAAATACTGCACCACCGAGTTCAACACCACAGTGTCAAAAAACCCCGACGGCAACCCCACAACACTATCCGCCGCCTGACACCGCAACACCACACGACCAGCCAACCCCGCAGCCTCAACCTGACCAGACAACCGACCAACCACCGCAGCCGAAAAATCCGTACCCCAATACACCTCACACTCACCAGCCAACCGCGACAACAACAAACCAGACCCAACCCCCACCTCCAACACCCGACGAGCACCCAACCCACGAACCCGCTCCACCACAGCAGCACGCCACTCCCGCATCTCCCCCAACGGAATCGGCACACCCGTATACGAACTATCCCAACCAGTGAAATCCTCACCGAACACGAGATCGGTCGGGCGTGCGTACATGGAGTCGTAGGTCTGACGCCATTCCTCGATCTGCACCGAACCGTCGTCGCTCACATGACCGGCCGGGACGACGTAGGCCACCAGTCGCCGGTCGTCGGGCTGGTCTTCGCGCAGCACGACCGCTGCCTGGGCGACGTCCCCGTGCCTCAGGAGCGTGGCCTCGATCTCGCCCGGCTCGATCCGGAAACCCCGGACCTTCACCTGGTCGTCGGAGCGCCCGACGAACTCGACGCCGCCCGAACGGGTGCGGCGCACGACATCACCCGTGCGGTACATCCGCGAACCCTGCTCGCCGAACGGATTGGCCACGAACCGGCCCGCCGTCAGCGCGGGCCGGCCGAGGTAGCCGCGTGCCACCTGCTCACCCGCGACGTACAGGTCACCGGCGACGCCGGGCGGGACCGGCGTCAGCCGGTCGTCCAGCACCAGGGCCTGCAGGCCGGGCAGTGCCTGGCCGATCGGGCTGAAGGACGAATCGCTGCCCTGGTGCCCGGCCAGCCGCAGGCAGCTGACGTGCACCGTCGTCTCGGTGATGCCGTACATGTTCACCAACGCCGGTGTCGTGTCACCGAATCGTTCTCGCCAGCCGTCCAACCTGGCGACGTCCAGTGCCTCACCGCCGAAGATCACTGTCCGCAGCGACAACGGCGGGCAGTCCCGCGTCGCGGCGTCGGCCAGTTGGTAGAAGGCCGACGGGGTCTGGTTGAGCACGGTCACCCGGTGCCGGGCCAGGAGCAGCAGGAACTGATCCGGCATCCGGCTGACTTCGAACGGCAGCACGACGAGGCGCCCGCCGTAGGCGAACGCGCCCCAGATCTCCCAGACCGAGAAGTCGAACGCGGTGGAGTGGAACAAGGTCCACACGTCGTCCGGGCCGAAGGAGAACAGCTGCTCGGTGGCGGCCAGCAGGCGAATGACGTTGCCGTGCGGCACGACCACGCCCTTCGGCGTGCCGGTCGACCCGGAGGTATGGATCACGTAGGCCGCGTTGGCCGACGTGATCGTCCGCGGTGGTTCTGTCGGTGGATACGTGGTGACGTCCGTGGTCATCAGTTCCGCGTCGACGACCAGGACAGGCTGTGCGTCGCCGCGAATCAGGTCCAGCCGTTCGGCCGGGTAGTCCGGGTCGAGCGGCAGGTACGCCGCGCCGGACTTGATCACCGCGAGGATCGCGACCACGAGGTCGGCCGTTCGCGGCAACTGGACGCCCACCAGCCGTTCCGGACCGGCGCCCTGCTCGATCAACCGGTGTGCCAGCCTGTTGGCCAGGACGTTCAACTGCGCGTACGTCAGGGCGGTGTCGCCGTCGATCAGCGCGACCGCGTCCGGCGTTCGCCCGGCCTGGGCCTCGAACAGATCGGCCAACGTGTCCGCTTTGGACTCACTGGCGGGCTCGATGTGACCGGTGCCCGAAGCCCGTTCCTGGTCGGTGAGCATCGGCACGGCCGTGATCGGCCGGTCCGGATCGGCCAGAACGGCCCGCAGCAGCATCCGCCACCGGTCGACCAGGTCGCGGGCGCCCGCGTCGTCGAACAGGTCGGTGGCGTATTCGACCATCACCTCGATCCCCGCGTGGCCCGGCTGCTCGGTCAAGGAGAACAGCACGTCGAACCGTGACGTGCCGGTGTGTGTCCATATCGGACGTACGGTCAGGCCCGGCAGGTCCATCGCGGTCGTCGGCGCGTTCTGCAGGGCCAGCGCGACCTGGAACAGCGGGTGGTGCCCGGCGGATCGGTCCGGGTTGAGCTGTTCGACGAGGTAGTCGAACGGGACGTCCTGGTGGGTGTACGCGGCCAGGGTCCGGCTACGGACACGGGCGAGCAGTTCGGTGAACGTCGGGTCCCCCGACGTGTCCGTTCGCAGCACGAGCGTGTTGACGAAAAAACCGACGAGCGAGTCCAGCGCCTCGTCGGTCCGCCCGGCGATCGGTGCGCCGACCGGGATGTCCCCGCCGGCCCCGAGCCTGGTGAGCGTCGCGGCGAGACTCGCCTGCAGCAGCATGAACATCGTGGCGCCGGACGACTCGGCCAACGCGGCCAGGTCACGGTGCATATCGGCGTCGAACGTCGCGGAGAGGTACGAGCCGCGATAGGACGCCACAGCCGGAGCGGGCCGGTCGGTGGGCAACCGCAGCCGGTCCGCGAGCCCGTCAAGCCGCGCCGCCCAGTAGTCGGTCTGCTTGGCCAGCACGCTTCCGGGATCGGCCGGGTCGCCAAGCAGGTCACGCTGCCACAGTGTGTAGTCGATGTACTGGACCGGCAGCTCCGCCCAGTCTGGTTCGTGGCCTTGGGTCCTGGCCCTGTAGGCGGTGAGCAGATCGTCCAGCAGCGGCGCCATGGACCAGCCGTCACCGGCGATGTGGTGGATCACGAGCATCAGCACGTGGTCATCGGCGGCCAGCTCGAACAGACGTCCGCGTACCGGGACGTCTGTCGACAGGTCGAAGTCGGCCCGCGCGTGCCGGGCGAGGACCTCGTTCAGGTCATCCGGTCGCACGGTCTGCGTGTGCCAGTCCAGCGTGATCGCCCCGGGCGCCAGGACCACCTGGTGTGGCTCGCCCGCGATGTCCGGGTAGATCGTACGGAGTGCTTCGTGCCGGGACACGACGTCCGTGATCGCGTCCCGCAGTGCTGTCCGGTCCAGCTCGCCCGTCAGCCGCAACGACACCGGCATGTTGTACGTCGCTGACCGGCCTTCGAGCTTGTGCAGGAACCACATTCGCCGCTGTGCGAACGACAGCGGCACGACATCCGGGCGCGGCATCGGCTTGAGCGCTGGACGTGCCGCCGCGGCGGCGTCGATCGCCTTGGCCACTCCGGCGACGGTCGGCGCGTCGAAGATGACCCGGATCGGCAGTTCCGCACCGAGCTCGGCACGCACTCGGCTGGCCAGACGGGTGGCGAGCAGAGAATGGCCACCCAGTGCGAAGAAGTTGTCGTCCACGTCGACACGGTCGACGCCGAGCACCTGGCCGAACAGGTCGCACAGCGCCCGCTCACGGGGAGAGAGCGTACGAGCGGGTCGATCGGCGGTGGCGGCGACGTCTGGCACGGGCAACGCCGCACGATCCAGCTTGCCGTTCCGCGTCAACGGAATCCGGTCAAGCACCTGTACCGCGGACGGCACCATGTAGTCCGGCAGCACACGAGCCAGCGACGACCTCAGCTCACCCGGGTCGCAAGCTTCGCCCGCGGCGGCGACTACGTAGCCGACCAGTCGTTTGTCACCAGGCCTGTCCTCACGGACCACGACCGCCGCCTCGGCCACCGCCGGCTGGGCGGTCAGCACCGCCTCCACTTCACCCGGCTCGATCCGGAACCCACGGATCTTCACCTGGTCGTCGGTCCGGCCGAGGAACACCAGCTCGCCGGATTCCGTCCACCTGACCACGTCACCGGTCCGGTACATCCGGGTCCCCGGCGCGGCGAACGGGCACGCGACGAACCGGCCCGCGGTCAACGCCGGGCGTTTCCAGTACCCCTGGGCGACACCGGCGCCCGTGATGTACAGGTCTCCCGGTACGCCAGGCGGAACCGGACGCAGGTGTGTGTCGAGCACATACAGCCCTGTGTTCCACAATGGACGTCCGATGGGGACTGTCGGTGGAACGGTGTCACCCCGGCGCATCGGATTCACTGACGAGAACACAGTGGTCTCAGTCGGGCCGTACTCGTTGGCCACCGTGATGTCTGGGCACGCGTCCAGCACCCTGGTCACGGCGACCTGCGACACGACGTCACCGCCCGCCCACAGCTCACGCACACCCGCGAAACATCCGGGGTCCTCGTCCGCGAGCGTCCGGAACAGCCCGGCGCTGACGAACATGCCGGTGACCGAGCCCCACCTGATCGATTCGGCGAACTCGGCGGCACCCAGACGTCCTGGTGGCGCGACGACGACTGTCCCGCCGGACAGCAATGGCACCCAGATCTCGAATGTGGAGGCGTCGAACGCGAACGGCGAGTGCATCAGTACCGCGCTGTGGTTGCCGCGCTGCCAGTACTCGTTCACAGCCAGGTGCACGACGTTGCGGTGGGTGTTGAGCACGCCCTTGGGCGTGCCGGTCGAGCCGGACGTGTACATCACGTAGATCAGCTGCTCGGGATCGATCAGCACCTGCGGGCACGTGTCCGGCCACGCGAGCAGGCCATCCTCATCGGACAGACGCACGACGGGTAGGTCAGCCGGTGCCACATCGCCAGGATCGCGGTCTGTGAGCAGCGCGACGGCACCGGTGTCCTCGACGATCCACCGCGAACGTGCGACGGGCTGGTCGGCGTCCAACGGCACATACACGCCACCAGCCTTAAGCACGGCCAACGTCGACACGAGCAGATCGGGCGACCTCTCCTGGAGGATGGCCACGCGTGCACCACCGGTCACGCCTGTCCCGATCAGCAACTGCGCCAAGCGGTTCGCCTTGCTGTCGAGCTCCGCGTAGGTGAGCCCTCGTTCTCTGGCCAGCACGGCGACCGCGTCCGGCCGTTCTCGCACCTGCCGGTGGAACAGATCGATCACGCTGACCGGTTCGACCAGACCGGCGTTGTCGTTCCACTCGACCAGAACCTGGTGCCGCCGGACCGGATCGAGCAGATCGATCCGGCTCAACGGCAGCCGTGGATCCTGCGTCACCACGCTGAGCACGCGCTGGAGATGATCCGCGACGCGTTCGGCCGTCTCGTGGTCGAACCGGTCGACGGCGTACTCGACCGCGCAGGTCAGGCCGTCGCCGTCGGAAGCCTGGGTGAACACCACCGAGAGGTCGAACTTGACCAGTCCGGTGTCGATCGTGCGGGCCGTGACGTCCAGATCCGGGACGGCGTCGAACACGCCTGCCAACTCCTGTTGGTCGGCCGAGTCGTACTCCACCATCACCTGGAACAGCGGGTGCCGGCCGGCCGAGCGAACCGGGTTGACCGCTTCGACGACCCGGTCGAACGGCACATCCTGGTTGCCGTAGGCGCCGAGCGCCGTCGCCCGCACACGGTCGAGGATCTGCACGAAGTCCGGATCGCCGGTCAGATCGGTGCGCAGCACCAGCGTGTTGACGAAGAAGCCGACGAGATCGCCCAGTGCCTGATCAGTTCGTCCGGCGGTCGGGCCGCCCAGCGGAATGTCCGTGCCGGCGCCGAGCTTGGACAGCATCACCGCGACGGAGGCGTGCGCCACCATGAACATCGTGGCGCCTGTGTCACGTGCCAGGTCCGCCAGCTTCGCGCGGACGTCTCCGGGGACCTCGAACACAATCCGGCCGCCGCGGTCCGAGGGCACGGCGGGACGTGGCCGGTCGGCGGGCAGCGAGATCTCGTCCGGGATCCCGTCCAGCGTCGCGGTCCAGTACGCCAGTTGCCGGGCGAGGACGCTGTCCACATCCTGCTCCGTGCCGAGGACTTCGCGCTGCCACAGCGCGAAGTCCGCGTACTGCACGGGCAAGGGCTGCCACGTCGGCGCTTCGCCATTGCGGCGGGCCGCATACGCCGTGGCGATGTCCCGCGCGAGCGGGCGCATTGACCAGCCGTCACCCGCGATGTGGTGCACCAGCAGCACAAGGCAGCACGTGCCGTCAGTGAGCCGCACGGTCCACGACCGGACTGGGAGGTCTGTCGCGAGGTCGAAGGTCCGGGCCGCCAGCGTCCGCAGCAGTGGTTCCAGTTCGGCCGGTTCGACGACCAGGTCCTGATGCACCGCACCGAGATCGGCGACGTGCTGGATCGACTGCCGCCGCGTGCCGTCGACCTCGTCGAACGTGGTGCGCAGCGCTTCGTGCCTGCCGACCACGTCCAGCACCGCGTGGCGCAGTGCGTCGGTGGCGACCTCACCCGCGAAGGTGAGCACCAGCGGGATGTTGTACGTCGCGGACGGGCCTTCGAACTCGTGCAGGAACCACAACCGCTGCTGAGCATGGGAGAGCGGGACCACGTCCGGACGTGGGCGCGCGACCAGACGAGTGCCCGTGGGCTCTATGCCCGTGATCCGTTGTGCCAGTCCGGCCACCGTCGGCGCCTCGAACAGTTCGCTCACGGGCAGGTCCACTCCGAGCACATGCTGGATGCCCGCCATCAGCCGGGTGGCGAGCAGAGAGTGGCCGCCCATGGCGAAGAAGTCGGCGTCGACGCCGACGTTCGGCACTCCGAGCACCTGCGTGAACAGTCCACAGAGGATCTTCTCGTGATGCGTACGCGGTGCTCGGGTGGTCCCTGCGACGTCGTATCGGGGCTCGGGCAACGCCTTCCGATCGACTTTCCCGTTGGGTGTCACGGGAATCGAAGGCACGGCCACGATCGCGGACGGAACCAGGTAGTCCGGCAGCCGAGCAGCCAGCTCCGCCCGTAGCTTCTCCGTGTCGATGCTGTCCGCCACGGGCACGACGTAGCCGACCAGGCGCCTGCCCCCTGCCCCTTCCTCACGGGTGACGACCACCGCACGGTCGACATCGGGCTGGTCGCACAGTGCCGCTTCGACCTCACCGGGCTCCACCCGGAAGCCACGGATCTTGACCTGGTCGTCGGCCCGGCCGACGAAGTGCAGTGCTCCCTCGGCCGACCACCGGACCAGATCTCCCGTCCGGTACATCCGGCTGCCGGGCGGACCGTAGGGATCGGCGACGAAGCGAGCACCGGTCAGCCCAGGCATCCCCATGTATCCCCTGGCGACACCGGCCCCGGACACGTACAGCTCACCGGCGGTCCCGATGGGCACCGGACGGAGGCGCTCGTCGAGCACGTACACCCGAGTGTCCACAATGGGCGTACCGATGGGCGCCTCGGCGCCGTCGAGCGGGGCGCTGATCGTGGCGCACACAGTGGTCTCTGTGGGGCCGTAGGCGTTCACCAGCCGATGCGACGCTGACCAGCGCGCCACGCCGTGCGGGTCGGAGATCTCGCCACCGACGACCGCGGTGACCAGATCGGGCAAAGCCGATTCCGGGCGGTCGAACGGGATCGTCTCCAGCACCGACATCGGCAGCTGCACGTGCGTGATCCTGTGGCGGACCAGCACGTCGAGCAGCTCCGCGCCTGTCGGGCGGTCGTTCTCAGGCAGCACCAGCGCGGCACCTGTTGCGAACGCCATGCACATATCCGCGACGGACACGTCGAAGCTCATCGAAGTGAACTGCAGGATACGGCTGTCCGCCGTGATGGCGAACCGGCCGGCCTGGGACTCCGCGAGTGCCGCGACACCGCGATGCGGCACTATCACGCCTTTGGGCCGTCCTGCGGATCCTGAGGTGTAGATGACGTACGCCGGATGCTCAGGCAACGACGCGGGGGTTGGCGCGTGCGTCGGCCGGTCACTCACGTCTTCGGGCAGAGTACTTCCGTCGATCAAGAGCAGCGGTGCGGAATCGGCGATCATGAGGGACAACCGGTCGGCGGGGTACGCCGGGTCCAGCGGCAGATACGCAGCGCCGGACTTCATCACCGCCAGCGCCGCGATGACGGCGTCCGCCGACTTCGGCAGCCGGATACCGATGATGCGCTCCGGAGCCGCTCCCTGCTCGATCAGCCAGTACGCGAGCTGGTTGGCGCGGACTTCCAGTTCGCTGTACGACAGTTCCCGCCCGCCCGAGACAAGTGCGGGCGCGTGGGGCCGACGCGTGACCTGCTCGGCGAACAGTTCCGGCAGCGACCTGGCAGCCGGTCCTTGGCCGGTGTCGTTCCAGTGCACGAGCACACGAGCGCGTTCGTCGTCATCGAGCAGATCGATGGTGCTGATGGGCCTGCTGGGCTGGGCCAGCGAACCCCGCAGCAGGCGCTGCCAACGCGCCAGGATCGCGTCGATGGTCCGCGCGTCGAACAAGTCGGTGCTGTATTCGGCCGTGACCTCGATGCCGTCCGGGACGCCAGCCGGGTCATGCCGTTCGGTCACATTGAGCCCGAGGTCCACACGGGACGCCTGGGTACCTGCCCACGACGCCTCCGTGCGGACACCGGGCAGGTCGAACCCCGCGCCGGGCGCGTTCTGCAGGACGAGCGTGATCTGGAACAGCGGGTGATGGGCACGGGAACGGCGCGGGTTGACCGCTTCCACCACCTGCTCGAACGGGATGTCCTGATGCGTGTGGGCGGCCAGGCTCGTGCGCCGGACCTGGTCGACGAGCGCGTCGAACGCCGGGTCGCCGTCCGTGTCGACCCGCACTACCAGCGTGTTGACAAAAAACCCGACCAGCTCGTCCAGTGCCTCGTCGGTGCGCCCGGCCACCGGCATGCCGAGCGGGATGTCGGTCCCCGCCCCCAGCCTCGTGAGCAGCGCGGCGGTGGCCGCCTGCAGCACCATGGAAACCGTCGCGCCGGTGTCACGAGCCAGCCGGACGATGCCACGGTGCAGGTCTGCCGGTACGACGGTGGTCATCTGGGCGCCCCGCCCGCTCGGGACAGCGGGTCGCGGCCGATCGGTCGGCAACGTCACCTGGTCTGGCAGTCCAGCCAACTGCTTGGTCCAGTAACGCGCCTGCTCGGCCGCCAGACTCTCCTCATCGGACGCGTCGCCGAGCAGTTCCCGTTGCCAAATGGTGTAGTCAGCGTACTGGATCCGCAATGGTTCCCACGAAGGCGTTTCACCGACTCGCCTGCTGCCGTAAGCCCGCGCCAGGTCCCGGGACAGCGGCCGCATCGACCAACCGTCACCGGCCACGTGGTGCAGCAAGAGCAACAGCACATGTTCCTCCGGTCCAAGCCGGAAGAGCCAGGACCGAATGGGCAGGTCGACGGCCAGATCGAACAGGTGCCGCGCCGCGTCGTCGATCAATTCGGGGAGCTCGTCGGCCGTCGTGGTCCGGACTTCCCATTCGGGCACGGCCGCGTCAAGCACCACCTGATGTGGCTTTCCGTCTTGGACACGCAACACGGTGCGCAACGCTTCATGTCTGGCGACGACGTCCACCAACGCGTCATGCAATACGGTTTCGTCCAGAGCGCCCGTCATTCGCAGCACGAGCGGCATGTTGTACGCCGAGGACTTCCCCTGCAGTTCTTGGTGGAACCACATCCGTTGCTGGGCGAACGACAACGGCACCGACTCCGGTCGTGGCCGTGGGGTCAACGCGGGTCGAGCGCGGTCGCCTGTTTCGACCAACGCAGCCAGTTCACGCACGGTCGGCCGGTCGAACAGCGCGGCGATCGGGATCTCCCGGCCCAGTACCGTGCGAATCCGGTTGACCAGCCTGGTCGCCAGCAGCGAGTGACCGCCCAGCGCGAAGAAGTCGTCGGCGACGCTGACCTCCGCCGTGCCGGTGATCTCGGCGAACAACCCGCACAGCACCTCTTCGTGGGCGGTGCGCGGCGGCGGGCCGCCTCGCGACCCGAACTCCGGTGCGGGCAGCGCGGCCCTGTCGAGCTTCTCGTTCTGGGTCAACGGGATCGCCGGCAGCGCGATGACCGCGGCGGGAATCATGTGCTCAGGCAGCAGGGCCGCCAGGTACTTGCGGGACGTTCCGGTCATCCGTCGCACGGCATCGGCCCACACCGGGTCGCTCACCGCGCTGTCCCGCTCCAGACAAAGTCCCGTGTAGACGGTGGCGTCGTCGGCCGGGACCAGCACAGCGTCGAACCGCGTCGGGTCACCGGCCGACCACGTCGTCATCGCCCGCAGCCCGTGCGCTTCCGCCCACCGCGCCACGTCTTCAGGGTCCACAGCGGACTCGGTCAGACGAGCGTTCGGTACTCCGGTGATCCGGACCGGACCTGACGCCGGCAGGTCGCTCAGGGCGGTGACCTCGGCACCCCAGGTCAACCTCGGGACATCAGCCAGCTGTACCGGATCAGCGGGTGTCTTGTGGAACACCACTTCGTAGCGGTGCCTGGTCATCTCGTTGTGGTATCCGCCGCGCTTGAGCCGGATGTCGACCGCGCCGACACCGTCCACGCTGTCGGCGAACAACTCGAACCAGCCAGGCGCCAGCGCGAGTTCCTTCTCCAGCATCGCGGCGCGAGCGGCGGCGACAGGCGAACTCACGCCGCGAGCACGTTCGACCTCGGTGTGGAAGATGTCGAGCGTCAATGCGTTGCGGACGTCGCCGATCACGATGCGGCCGCCCGGCGCGAGCAGGTCCACAGCGGACGTCAGCACTCGGCGCAGGTACTCACTGTCCGGGAAGTACTGCACGATCGAGTTGAGCACGATGGTGTCGAAGAAGTCCGCCGGCAAGCCGGCCATGTCGTGCGCGGGCTGGCACCTCAGCTCCACCTGGTTCGCCAGCCCGGCCGCGGCCACCTGCCCCCGGAGCCGGTCGATCACCTCGGCGGAGAAGTCCGTCGCGTAGTACGCTTCGCACTCACCCGCGATCTGCGACAGCAGCAGGCCGGACCCCACCCCGATCTCCAGCACCCGGCCCGGCCGCAGCCGACGAATCCGGTCGACGGCGGCGCCGCGCCACTCCCGCATCTCCGCCAGCGGAATCGGCTCCCGCGTGTACGAACTGTCCCACCCCGTGAAGTCCTCACCGAACGCCTCGAACTCCATCCGGGCGTGCAGCGTGTCGAATGTCTGACGCCATCCGTCGACCGGACTTTCGCCGCGCTCGATGTCGCGCCCGGGAACCACATATCCCACGAGCCGACGGTCGCCCGGCCGGTCCTCCCGTACCACCACGACGGCCTGGTCCACCCCGGGCTGGGTGCGCAGCGCCGCCGCGACCTCCGCGGGCTCAATCCGGAAACCCCGCAGTTTCACCTGTTCGTCCGCGCGTCCGGCGAATTCCAGCTCGCCCGCCGGGTTCCAGCGGACCAGGTCACCCGTCCGGTACATCCGGCCTTGTGGCTGGAACGGGTCCGCAGTGAACCGCTCGGCCGTCAGCGCGGGCTGGTTGAGGTATCCACGGGCGACCTGCGCGCCTGCCACGTACAACTCGCCCACGACACCGACTGGCGCCGGTCGCAGGTGAGCGTCCAGGACGTAGACCTGAGTGCCCGTCAACGGTGTGCCGATCGGAACAACTCCGCCGATTCCTGTCGCCGTACCGGCACGGCACCCCGTCACCATCACGGTCGTTTCGGTCGGGCCGTAGAAGTTGTACAACGGAACACCGACATGCTCGGCGAAGCGCTCGGCCAGTTCCCGGTTCAGTGCTTCACCGCACATGGCCACACGGCGGAGCGTCGATCGGTGACGCAGCACCGGTTCCTGTTCTTCCTGGCGGACCAGTCGGTCGAGGGCCGACGGCGTATGCCCGAGGACTGTCACCCGTTCCGCCACGAGCAGGTCCCGCAACAGTTGCGCCGAACGCGCGACGGCATCCGGGATCATGACGAGCCTGCCGCCGGTGAGCAGCGCGGCCCAGATCTCCCAGACCGAGAAGTCGAACGCGTGCGAGTGGAACATCGCCACGACTTCGGTGTCGCCGAAGCCCTCATTGGCCATCATCGCCGTCCAGAACGCCGCCAGGTTCCCGTGTTCGACCACGACACCCTTCGGCGTACCGGTCGACCCCGACGTGTGGATGACATACGCGGGTTCGCTCGGCGTGATCACAACCGCGGGAGCGGTGTCGTCCTGGTCGGCGATGAGCTCGGCCACTTCCGGTTCGCCCAGGGCGAGGACATCGCCGTCGAACTCGGACGTCGGCTGATCGGTGACGATGAGAACCGGAGCGGCCGCGCGCAGGATCCCGGCCGTTCGCGCGATCGGCTGGGACGGGTCGACCGGGACGTAGGCCGCACCGGTCTTCACGACCGCCAGGGTGGCCACGATCAGGTCCGGTGTGCGGGGCAGCATGATCGCCACGAGTTCGCCGGACCCGCTGCCGCGTGCGGCCAGCACATGTGCCAGACGATTCGCCCGTGCGTCGAGTTCGGCGTAGGTGAGCGTGGCACCGTCGTGGGTCACGGCTCCCGCTGACGGTGTCCGCCGGGCCTGTTCGGCGAACATGCCGACAACTGTCTGTCCCTTGTAGACATCCACTGGATCGCCCGCTGGGCGCGACGGTGGTTCGTAGCGCAAAATCCGTGTTACGGCCGCGATCTGTGCTGTGGGCGCTGCCAAGAGAACGTCCAGCGTCTGCAGCCATCGGTCGTGGTGGGCCGAGACTTCGGCGTCGCCGTGCACGGCGGGGTTTCCGACAATGCGCGTCACCACTGACCGAGTGCGGGCAAGCGTGGTGATGTCGATGTCCAGTTCCCGCACAGGGCCGGCGGACAACACTGTCGGAACGACTGTGATGCCCGCGAAGCGGATCGCGCTCACTTTCCGCAGACTGACAGTGATACCTGTGACGGCCGAACCCGTACCGCCCAGCCCCAGATCCCTGCGCAGGTGCTCCACCGGGAAACGGCCGTGCACGGCAATCTGGTCGAGCTGCTCCGCTATTCGGTGGGCGAGCCCGACGAATGTGGCGTCCGGGGTGACGGGCACGCGCAGTGGTAGCTCGTTGGCGAGCATTCCAGCTACTGGTCGGTCACCTTCCCTGCGGGCCATCGGAAGCGTGAGGACGACATCCCCGTTGCCGGTGAGGCGGTGAACGTAGACGACGACTGCGGCCGTCATCAACGCATCGACCGATACTCCTTCATCCTGCGCGAGTACTCGCAACTGCCCCGTGACCCCGGCGTCGAGTGAGCGCGCCGGAGCCAGCGCCGGACTGGCCGGTTCCGGTACGGCGCCCGCGAGAGACGTCGAACCGGACAACCCTGCCAAGGCTGAACGCCAGTAGTCACGGTCCTGGTGGTACAGCTGCGATTCGAGGTAGTCAGCGGCCGACTCGTTGATCCTTCCGATGGACATTCCCGTGTCCGGTGACAGATCAGTACTGTCCACAAGGGACGTGTAGATCCGTGCGACGCGGTCGAGGTAGGCCTGCTGGCCCGGAGTGTCCAGCACAAGGTGGTGTGCGGCCAGATAGAAGAGGTACGTGTCCGTGCTGAGGTGCAACAGCGCGTGCGTGACGAGCCCTCCGGCCTCGAGGTCACGCGCCACCTGGAGGTCCGCGGCCATCCACGTCTCCGCATCCGCCGCGGGGTCGTCCGCCGCGGTGAGGTCGACGACCCGGAAGTCCACGCGGCCACGGGGTTCGACGACCTGCCAGACATCGTCGCCGTCCGCCACGAACCGGGAACGCGCCGCCTCCGACTCGCCGACGGCCCGCTCCACCGCCTGGCCGAACAGCGGTATGTCGATGTCGCCGCGCAGGTCCAGCACCATGCCGACGGTGAACCGCGGACTCGCCGGGGCGATCCGCTGGCTCAGCCAGATTCCGCGCTGGCCCTCGGTGAGGGGAAGCCTGACGTACTGAACCTCGGACACTGATGTCTCCTACAGTCACTTCTGTACCGGCCAGCTCGCGTATTCACGCAGGCCGTAGAGCAAGGGGGTATCGCCTTCGAGGCGTCTGACGCTGATTACCTCGCCGTAGACGACGACGTGGTCGCCGACCTCGTCGGCCCGGACGACCCGGCAGTCGGCGATGGTGTGCGCATCGTGAGGCAAGTGCGGGCCGCAGCACCCGTCCGTCGTCTCCCAACGGATATGGTCGAACCTGTCTGGCGCCCCGCCGGCGAACAGCCGGGCCGTCTGGCGGGCGTGCGCGTGCAGGAAGTTGACCGTGAAGGCCTTACGGCCAAGCACCGCGTGCACGGTCGGTCCCACCGTTCGCAGCGACACCAGGAGAATCGCGGGGTCCACGGCCACGGCACAGAGCGCCGTGCACGTCATTCCCCATGGCCGCGTGCCGTCCAGGGCGGTCACCACGGTGACGCCGGTTGGGAATCCGGCCATCATGGAACGGAAGGTGTCGGCCGGGACAGGGGTGCCGTCGGTCATCGCGCGCCTCCGGCCGTCGCCAAATCCTGCGGCACAAGCGGTCGGCGCTTGTCGAGCAACGACAGCAACGGACCGGTCATCGCCGTACTGACCAACGCCAACACCACGAACACGAGGTAGACCGGCGCCGTGATGATTCCCGCGCTGTATCCGGCCTGGACCAGGACGATCTCGGTCAGTCCCCGGGTGTTGAGCAGGACCGCCAGCCGTTGCCGGACCGGGCCGGTCTCGCCTCCCAGCCGTGCCCCCAGCAGCACACCGGCCGTTTTCCCCAGCACGGCAAGGACAGTCACCACCACGGCGAACATGACCGGGAACGTCGTGTCCGCCGCGGACCACACCGTGATACCCGCTGTGGCGAAGAAGATCGGCAGCAACCAGCGTCCGGCCGAGGAGACCGCACCCGCGACGCGTTGCCAGTCTTCGTCCGGCGGCAGCGACACGGCGATCAGGACCGCCCCGAACACGGCGGTCAGCCCGAGATTGTCAGCGGCCCACGACGCCACAATCGCCACCACGGCGACCGCCATCCGGCAGGTCGTGGGAGACCGGCCGCACAAGCGCGTGACGCCCGGTCGGCTGAGCAGCCTGCGGACAAGCGGCACCATCGCCACCGCGACAACCAGGATCACGGCGGCCCGGACCGACCCGCTCAGCCCGGCTCCGGCAAGGCCGACGGCCACGGCCAGCAACAGCCAGCCGATCGCGTCCACGATGATCGCGCTGGCCATGGCGAGCCTGGCGGCGCGTGTCCCGGCGATACCGCGGTCGTCGATGATCCGCGCGAGCACCGGTACGGCGGACACCGTGAACGACACGGCGAACATCAACACCAACGCGGCCGCCGGTGCGTCACCGCGCAGCCGCGCATCGTCGGTCACCAGCAGCCAGAACCCGACGCCGCCACCGATGGCCATCGGGACCGAAACCGCGCAGATCGTCAACGCCAGCAGGGACTTTCGCCCGTACGCGACCAGTCCCGGCCCCAGCCGGTGCGCCACGCCCACCAGGTACAACGCCAGCCCGGCGACCCCGATCACGTGCAGGGCCTCAAGGGTGGACCGCGGCAGGAGCAGCTCGCGGACCTGCGGTCCGCAGGCCTGCAACAGACCTGGGCCCAGGAGCAGCCCGACCGCGATCTCCCCCATCACCGCGGGCTGCCTGACGAGCGCTGCCAGTCGACGGCCGATCCAGGACGCGGCAAGGACAACCACGATCGCACCTGCCGCGGCCACCAAGGCCTCGATCACGGTACCGAGCCAGCCGGATGCAGGTCGACGGAACCGCGCAGACTGGCGAGATAGTCCCGCTGCGACGGCAAGGACGCGACAAGCTCGGCGCCCTGCCTGCGGATGAACGCGAACTCGTCGAGCGTGCGCCGCTCGGGCATCTGCCGGACCGCCTGGGGCGGCCGCACCGGGATCCCGCCGAGCCCGAGCAGCATGCAGACGTACGAGTACGGTTCGAACCCGTGGTAGTACGGGAAAACGGACTCGGTGTCCGGCAGTTTGGTCTGCCACTGCTCCAGTCGCTCGGCGAGCCCGTCGGGGATCACCCGCGTCTTGGCGTCCCGCCAGTAGTCGTTGTCCGCCCGCTTGGCGCCCTTGTAGTGCAGGACCAGGAACTCACGGACCCCGTCCATGCACCTGGCCACCGTGTTGTTGTACGACCGGCGGACCGCGGGATCCCAGTCAGCTCCCGGAAAGTGCTTGACCAACTGCTCGATGGCGTGCTGGATGAAGAAGATCCCGGTCGACTCCAGTGGTTCGACGAACCCGCTGGCAAGTCCGATCGCGACACAGTTGTGGTACCAGGACTCCCGGTTGCGGCCGATCCGCATCCGGATGTGGTTGGCCTCGGCGTCGTCGGCCGCCGGACCGACGAACTCGCGCAGCGTCTTCTCGGCCTGGTCGGGCGTGCAGTAGTCGCCCGCGTAGACGTACCCGGTGCCGTTGCGGCCGAACAGTGGGATCGTCCAGATCCAGCCCGCCTCCTGCGCGGTGGCGGTGGTGCAGGGCCGCATGTCGGAATGCCGCCCGGCCGCGGGCACACGCAGCGCGACCGCGCGGTCGTTGGGCAGGGAGTCCTGATACGACTCGAACGGCATGTCCATCGCGCCGTTGATCAGCAGGCCACGGAAGCCCGTGCAGTCGATGAACAGGTCACCGGTGATCGGGCCGTGTTCCCTGGTGTCGATGTGCTCGATCCAGCCGCGCTGGTCGAGGCTGACGTTGGTGATGTCGTCGACGACGCGCCGCGCGCCGCGACGCGTGGCGTACCGGGTCAGGTACTCGGCCAGCAACGCGGCGTCGAGGTGGTAGGCGTACGGGAACTGAGTGGTCTGCTCCGCCAATGTCGTCCGGTAGACCCGGCCACTGCCCTCGATCAGGTCGCTTTCGAACAGTCGCCCGTCCAGGTGCCGTGGCGAGCTCAAGGCCTCGCACAGCGCGGGGATGACAAAGCAGTCGGCGTCGAACCTGCTGGATGGGCCGCCGGCCAGCCACCAGTCGGTGAGCGGGAAACCGTCGACCACTCGTAACCGTTCGAACGGGTGATAGAAATGATGCCCGGCTTCCCGCCAGTTCTCGAACCGGATACCGAGTTTGTACGTCGCGTTGCATTCTGGCATCCACTCGCTCTCGACAAGACCGAGATAGTCGAAGAAGTGACGGACCGTACTGAAAGTCGCCTCACCGACACCGATGGTCCCGACTTTGGCGGACTCGACAAGCGTCACGTCGACCCGTTCGCCGAAGGCGGCCTTGAGATACGAGGCAGTCATCCACCCGGCCGTGCCGCCACCCGCGATGACCACACGCCTTACGCCGTCCCCCGGCATCGTCACGCACCCTCCGCCATCGCCTCGCGGAGGCTCTTGGGCCGCATGTCAACCCATTCCCGCTCCACGTACGCGGTCATCTCGGCCCGGTCGCCGGGTCCGTGCACGACCGTCCACCCGGCGGGAACGTCGATCGGCTCCGGCCACAACGAGTACTGCTCCTCGTCGTTCATCAGCACCAGATATGCCCAGTCGTCGTTTTCAAACGGATTCGTCATCGGCGGAACCAGATCCCTTTCCGGGCTTGTCCGAACACCCCAGTAACCTACGGAGGCCAAGGTACACAGCGCGCTGTCCCGGACGTTGAAATCCGCATGAAACAGCGATGTATCCGCAGGAAGAGCACACTTTCGACATTCTCAGGTTCTGCTACGTTGAATCCATGCCGAATGGCGACGACACTTCGACCATCCTGAAAACGATGGCGACCCGGAATCCACCCGCACCGGTCCGGGCGTCCGGTGTGGCCAGTTCGCCGGTCCGGGACCTGCTGGCGCTGGCCGACCGGCCGGAGGTGATCTCCTTCGCGGGCGGCTTCCCCGACCAGGCCCTGCTCGACGTGACCGGCATCCGGACCGCGTTCACGGCGGTGCTGTCGGAAGCCGGGGCGAGCAGGAATCTGCAGTACTCCCCCACCGAAGGCAGTCCGGCGCTGCGCGAGCTCGTCGCCGAACGCCTGACGGCCCAGGGTCTGCCAACGGGCGCGGATTCCCTGCTGATCACAACAGGCTCACAGCAGGCGTTGTCGCTGGTGACGACGACCCTGCTCGATTCCCGCGCGGTGGTGCTGGTCGAGGAACCCACCTATCTGGCCGCGCTGCAGTGCTTTCGTCTGTCCGGGGCCAAGGTGGTCCCGGTGCCCGGTGACGAGCACGGCATCCGCCCGGACGCGCTGGCCGACGCCGCCCGGCGGGAAAAACCCACCATGCTGTACGTGGTGCCGACGTTCGCCAATCCAACCGGCCGGACACTGAGCGGGACCCGTCGCCGGGACATCGCGCAGATCGCCACCGAGCAGGGATTCTGGCTCGTAGAGGACGACCCCTACGCGGAACTGCGCTACTCGGGCACTGCCGTGCCGCCGGTCTCGGCACAGCCGGTGGTCGGCCAGCACGCCATCTACCTGGGCAGCCTCTCCAAGATCGGCGCGCCGGGTCTGCGGTTGGGCTGGTTGCGCGCGCCGGCGAGCATCCTGCGTTCGCTGGCGATCGTGAAACAGTCCGCCGACCTCCACACGTCCACAGTGGACCAGGCAGCCGCGGCACACTATCTCCGGATGAACGTTCTGGATGAGCACATCGGACGATTGCGCGCCGCCTTCCGTGCGCGCCGGGACGCCATGCTCGGTGCCATGACAACGACGCTGCCCGAAGGCAGCACGTGGACCCGGCCCGACGGCGGAATGTTCATCTGGTCCCAACTGCCCGCCGGCTACGACACCCGCCTGCTGTTGACCGAGGCCCTCGCCGCGAATGTCGCCTTTGTCCCCGGGCAATCCTTCCACACGCGGACTTCGGCCCCAGCGACGATGCGGCTGTCGTTCACCTCCAACAACATCGCGGGCATCACCACCGGTATGGCGAGGCTTGCAGCGATCCTGCGTCCGTGAAGGGCCCCGCCGACCAATGCGCTCCTGATCGATGCTGCTGATGTCATCAGGAATGGCGTTTACCTGGATCCATTGTCCAGGTTGGCCATGAGCCGTTGTATGCGTGCCCGGTCTTCGGTGCGGTGGTGTGTCGCGTAGAGCTCGGCGACTCTTTGCCAGGCATCACGGGCCTGGACGTCCTGTCCGAGCGCCTGGTACACGTGGCCGATGCCCTCCAACGCGTCAGCGGTGCCGTCGACGTGCCCGATGTCGTGGTACAGATCCTGAGCTTGCTCGTAAAGCCGCAGGGCGTTTGTGTGTTCACCGGTGTGGTGGAGGACGTAGCCGATACTGTGCAGTGCACCTGCTTCGACAGTGCGGTGTCTGAGTCGCCGGGCCAGCGTAAGCGCTGCCTCGCAATAGGTACGGCCTTGTGTGTAGTGACCGAGCTTGGCGCGGTACCAGCCCACGGCGTTGAGCATGTCGGCTATCCGCGTCTGGTGGCCGAGTTCGCTGAACAGGCGAAGGGCCTGGGTGGCTTGGTCCAGCGCTGCCTGGGCGTCCCCCTGCTGGTCCAACGCCTGTGCGAGAGCGCGATGCGCATGGGCTTGCGCGAGCACGTCCTCGGCTTGTTCGGCCAGACTGAGCGCACGTCCCAGGTGGAGCGTGGCATCGTCGAGGCGCGCGGCACGTGTGTATGCCTGACCAAGCCGTCGACGGACGCTGATCTCCACAGCAAGCTCCCCCACCTCGACGGCCGAGTCCAGGCCCGCCTGCCACATCGCAATCGCGGCTTCGTCACGGCGACCTCGCCGCCGGTGGAAAGTGTCAGCCGTCCATGCGAGCTGCCAGACCTGTGCGTGCCAGCCGTGTTCGGCGGCCAGGCGTTGGATGGCCGGCAGGACCGGATGCTCGGCGACGAACCACGTCCACGCCGCCCTCAGATCGTCCAAAAGCTCAGGAACGCAGTCGGCTGAGGGCTCGGCGACCTGCCCCAGCTCACTGTGGGGCTCAAGGAGATGCTCGGCCGAATGCGCGGTCCGCAGGTAGAAGTCGACCAACCGGCGCAGCGCAGCGGGCCTGACGTCCGCTGGCAGGTCGTGCTCGGCACGGCTGGCCGCGTACAGCTTGACGAGCTCGTGCATGCGGTAGCGGCCCGCAACGTGCTGTCGCACGAGATGCGCGTCCTCCAGCCCTCGCAAGGTGGTTCGTGCCCGTACCGCCGACACACCAACAAGATTCGCCGCGGCGTTCAGACCGATATCCGGGCCTGGCGCCAGACCGAGGAGCACGAACATCTGGGCCTGTTCGGCGGTCAACCTCGCATATGACCAGGACAGGACGGCAGGGAGAGCCGCGCCGCGGTCTTCGTCGTCGAACGAGGCCAGCCGGGTCGGCGCATCCCGGAGCTCGCTGGCCAGCGACGCCAGCGGGAGCCCGGGAACCGATTGCGCCCGCGCCGTGAGAATGCCCAACGCTAGGGGAAAGCCGCCGCCGTGAGCGAGCAGATCCGCCACTGCCTCGGGTTCGGCCGCCAATCGCTCCTCACCCAACCGGTCGAGCAGCACCTGGCGAGCATCCGCAGCGGAGAGCGCGTCGACCGGCAGCGGGTGGGCGCCGTGCTGTGCGATCAGCCGGATGAGGCGGTTCCGGCTGGTAACGAGAACGGCGCAACGGGGGGTGCCCGGCAGAAGCGGCACCACCTGGTCGGCGTCGCGGGCGTTGTCCAACACGATCAGCATGCGCCGTCCGGCCACGACGCTCCGGTACAGTGCCGCCTGCGCCTCGATGTCGCCAGGGACATGTGCGGGATCGACTCCCAACGCGTCCAGAAACCCACACAGGACAGTGGACACCGCCACCGGCTCGGCGGCACTGAACCCCCGCAGGTCCACGAACAACTGACCGTCGGGAAACCTGTCGGCGTGCCGGTGGGCCCAATACAGGGCGAGGGAGGTCTTCCCCATGCCGCCAGTGCCGACGATCACGCAGAACGCATGCCCGGTGGCCCGCCCGACTTGGTCCAGCGCGGCCAGCTCCTGGCCCCGGCCTGCGAAGTGCCGCAACGGAAGCGGCAACTGGCGAGGCACGACCGCCTCCGCGGGGAACGACGGCCGGGGTGCGTCGACGGACACCTCCGCCACGTTCTTCACGGGTGCCGCGACAAGCGGATACCCGCAAATTCTGTCGAGGGCATCCTGGTCGCCGGTCAGCACGGCCTGATGCGTGGTCACGAGCGCCGCGCCCGGTTCGCTGCCCAGTTCGTCAAGCAACCGTAATCGGATCCGTGAGTAGACGGCGAGTGATTCAGCCTGCCTGCCGCTCTGGTACAGGGCGATCATCAGCAAGCAGGCGACTCGCTCGTGCATCGGGTTCCGTTCCTGCAAATCGGACAAGTCGAGCACAGCCGCGGCGTAGTTACCACCGACTATGTCGAGGCCAGCACGGTGCATCAGCAGTGCCAGCCGCATTTCGTGCAGCTTCGCGCGTTCACTGGCCAACGCCGGACCTGGCAGGCCCTCGAACGGTTCGCCACGCCACATCTCCAGCGCACTCGCCACCTGGCCGTACTGGTCGTCGGCCGACATCATCGTGGCCGCGTCCATCGACTCCGTGGCCCGGGCAAAATGGGTGGCATCCACGGCATCCGCCTCGATCCGCAGCGCATAGCCGTTGCGGATCCGCTCGATCACCGCTTCTTCACCTGTCACCCGAAGCGCCTGACGTAGCCGGTAAATATAGGTCGGAATCACCTTGTTCGCACTTTTCGGCACTCGATCGCCCCACACCGAGTGCAACAACTCGTCAGGCGAGAACACCACATTGGGACGAGTCAGCATCACGCCAAGCAGGGCGCTCTGCCTGGCCGGCCCCAGTTCGAGCCCCCGCCCTCGGTAACGGCCCCGCACCGGTCCAAGCACGTCAAAACTCAACACGGTAGTCAGTTCCACGAGCAGCCCATTCCTAGAATTCACGGGACAGATACCCGTTCGCGACCCAGAAGCATCGAACAGCGAAGCCGGGGGCGATGTGACAGATGACCGGTACCGGCCAGAAACTCAGGGTGTACTCGAGGCGTGACCGTATCGAGAGGCTGCCCACATGTATTTCATAACCTTGCGGCGAACTCAGCACGTGCTCAGATCAATCAGATCGTCACCACGTGAATGTAGTGCGGCTGGGCGTCTGTAGAGCAGTGGGTGAACCTCAGCTGTGAGTGTGAACGTCAGTTGTCACCACCCAGCGGCATGCGCTGTCGCCGCGGCCATCAAACCGACCACCGTTATCACGACACCCTCGGACCCGGTACTCGCTGTGCGGCGCACGATATTTCTCATTTGAACTCCAACTTCCTCAGAATCAGATCCGTGTTCGTCAGGACGGCGGCCGAGGAAGTGCGACCGTCAACGAGTGCGCTATCGATGGCACTGTTCTGGGCAATCCAGATCGCGTCGGCCACGGCGGGCAGGGTCCAGAGCCCCAGCCGTCGGGTACGCCATCCCCCTTGGCGTCGTTTCGCCTCTCACGTCACGCAAGCGGCTACCTGCTACCCCAAGCAGGTACCTGCGCCGCACCGTTGCGGCTGATCAAAAGATTAAGAGAACGATCACTCTGCCGGTGTCCGGCGAACACCCGACAACCGGCGGCACAAGCGCCGGATCGGAATCGGCCCGAGGAACCCAAACGTAACAGCGACATCGTCGGCGCCGGCAAGGCGGCTGGTACGGAACGTGTGGAGTTCGTCGGCGATCTCGGCGTTGGTCCGGCCCTGGGCAACGGTCAGTGCGACCTCTTCCTCCCGGTCGGTCAGTGTGACGAGTGGTTGGGCGCGCTTCGAGCAGGACGCGGAGTCGGCGAAGCCGGCGAGCAGGCGGGCGGTGATGCTGGGGCGCGATGAGGGCGTCGCCCTCGTCATCGCCCGAGTCGCCTGGAGATGGCCGGCACCGACGGCCGCTTTGAGCAGAACCGCGTAAAAGGCGTCATGCCCATCACTACGGTGACGGGCATGATCGACAACAGTTACTGGACCTGCCCGCCTGACCGTGAAGTCCACGGATGGGGCGAGTACACCATCACCATTCTCCGCCCTCCCTTCCCCACGACCACCGATCGCAGCACGATCACCACGATCGCGGACCTCGCTCCCCACGACCCAGCACGGGCCCGCCAGGTCGCCGAGACCTACGGCCCCGTCGAAGCCGTCCTCGAAGAACTGCCGCTCGTGACGACCGTCTCCGACTTTCCGGCGACACGGGCCGACCTGGACATCATCAAGGTCGGCTGCTGGGGCAACATCATCGGCATCTCCGATCCCGCCCTCGCCGACAACGGGAACGATTGCCCATTGCTGACCGAAACCAACGCCCTCCACCAGCGCTACCCCGACGCCCGGATCGTCGGATCGGTCAGCAACGACATGGGAGCGTCCCACTCCGAAAACACCATCCACCTGCCCGACGGACTGATGCTGCACTACACGGGCTGGGACAGCGAACTGTGGGAACTGACCGGTGACCCGCACGCCATCCTGCACGCACTCGGCATCCCGCCCGAGTCCCTGGCCGGGCATGACGCCGAACTGGACGAGGAGGACCCCTCCTGCACCAACTGGCACGCCTTCGGCAACCTCGCACTCGGCCCCTGCGCCCCCTGGCATTTCGAAACCATCCAGATGTCCGCTTTCCGCGTCCGCCACACCAAGGGCTACACGGCCCTGATGGAGGAGATCTGGCGCTTCGAAGACTGAAGCGGCCCGACCGATGGCACACAATCCTCCCGGCCCAGCCCGCCACGACCCTGGCCTGGCATCGCGCGCTCCGGCGCGCGATGGCGAAAGGCATCAGGCCTTCACCTCACTTCATTGGCAGGGGGCAGGGTTGGAAAACGGCTTCCTCTGGTAACGGATACGGTGCCGACGCAGTCTTCAAGATGGGCGCATGCTGTCCTCTGCCCGCACCGCCGCGTTGATCACCTCCCGCCGGTCGTGTCGGGTGAACCGGCCACGGGCCTGCCACTCCGCCGACACGTTCAGGACTCGTTGGACGAAACGGCCGTGGTCGGCGAACGGAGCTGCTTGCCAGACGCGGTCGAGGAACGAGAAACCCTTGTCGTCCACCGTTTCGTTCGACACGCCGGACTCGACCGCGCCGAACACCACGGTCGGCTCTGCCCGCTTGAAACATATGTGGTGCGCGTCGTTGACGCCGATATAGAGCGGCCGCAACGTGTGGCCGTGCGTGCCGAAGAAGTTCGGCTGTCCCAACGGTTTGACCGCCGCACCGAGGTCGCCGTCGAGCTTGAGGTGCTGGTAGAACGAGAACGTCCGCCAGGTCCGGGAGTTGTTCAAAGCCGGGAGCACCAGCGGGCCGTAGCACAGGCTTTGCGCCGAGGGATCGTCGAGTGCCCGCTCGATCCGCAGGGTGAACGGCATCGAGATCTCGATCCGGTCGCCCGGCGACCAGACCCGCGTCAGGCTGAGGTATGAGCCGGGGGCGGGCCGCACATCCTGGGTGACACCGTTTGCGGTTCCCTCGCAGCTTCCCTCACGTCCTAGGTTCCGGTGCACGGATTGAATGGCGAGGCGAGTCCTGGGGAATCATGGGAGCCACGTTATTTTAATGGGTCCCCCCGTACACGTCGGGTGGAGTACCGCATTAGGAGGGCTTGACGCCATTCCAGAATTGGGCAGACGAAGAGCGGTCGGTGTTGTGTCGACACAACGTCTCGGAGTTTCCGCAGGTCGATGCTCCGTAGAGGGCAGGGGGGTATACCCTCCGCCCGTCTTGCCGACCGCCAGTCATAGCGTCAGCCGGGTTTTGTAGCTTGCATTGTATTGCTTGAGGGGTAAGCGCTGTAACCGATAACTAACGAGGAGTTACCTTGACTGATGAGAACGTGGTTCCGGATGCCCCTGGCGGCATCTCGGCTAATGCGTTGGCTATGTGGACGTCGGTGCTGACCGACTATGAACTGAGAGACGACGAAACCGAGATCCTTCGGGCTGTAGTGCGCCAAGTGACGCTAGTTGAAAAGCTTGAGACGGCTCTAGCCGACTCCGGCGAGTATCTTTTGCCGGGGTCGCATGGCGGCTGGATCGCTAACCCGCTATTGGGTGAAATCCGGATGCATCGGACCACGATGATGAACCTGTGGAAGAGCTTAAAACTGCCGAATGAGGAACCGGCGGATGAAGAGACTTCGGTAATTCGGGTTACGCCTATGACCCGCTCCGAGGCAGGCCGAAAGGGCGCAGACGCTAGGTGGGCAAATCGTGGCGCGTAGAAAGTCCGTCAGGACGGCCGTACAACGGCCAGATGTCCGCTCTCGGGTGGCTGAACCTCTCCGGCTACTGATCGGCCGTCTCAGTGGCCTTGAGAGCCATGCTTTTGAGCTTCCGTACCGTCTCACGCTTGACGCTATCGAGCGTGGCGAGGATGTCACCGTGTACGGGTGGCAGATTAGCGACGTAGTACCGGCGATTGATCCTCACGGCCGGTATGTTCTCCACTCAGACAATACCCTGACCGAGGTCGTTGACTGAACACATAAGAGCCCCGTTCGGGCCATTGTGGCCGAACGGGGCTTTCGTCGTTCTCAGGGTGATCAGGCTCTTAGTGCCCGTACCAACAGCGTTCCGCGCCGGTTGCTTGCGGGGGCTGGGATCACTTCGGCGGTTGCTGACTTGAAGCCCGCAGTGGCGAGCATCTGCACCCACTGGTCAGCGGGGTACTCCCATTTCCTAACCGCTCGATCGCCACTGACGTTCTGGTCGGTGGCGGGTAGATGCGAGAACGCGAAAACTCCGCCGGGCGTCATCCTGGCGCGTACCAACGGAAGCAGGACCGTCGGATCGGTGAACCAGACCGCGCCGAAGATCGAATACACGACGTCGAACCTCGCTTGGGTGTCGGCGAGGTACGTCACGACGTCCGCCGTGACCCACTGTGTGTTCGACAGATGCCCCCAGGCTTGAGCGGCAACCGCAGTCCGGCTAGGTGCGATGTCTACGCCAGTGCAGAGGGCTCCCAAAGTGGCCAGATGGGCGAGATTCGAACCACTACCTGAGCCCAATTCCAACACCGTCCGACCGGACACGTCGCCCAGGACCGATTCATCCGGTCCGTGGTCCGCGTACTGCGTCCAGTTAAGCCACGTCGTGGCACCGACCGCGTTGACCGGTCTCCGAGGTCGAGCCTTCTCGGCATAGCGTTCCCACGCCTCGACTGCTGAGCTCAATCGTGTTGCCTTCCTACGGGCCTCGCCTCACGCCCGATGCGGTGGACGCGGGGCGAGGAATGGTAGCGCTGCTGGTTACTTCGGGCTGTCCGCGCAACAGGCGTGGCACTGGTGACAGTCCAGGTCCAGCGCGCCCCAGAGTTCCGTGTCCAGCCGGAACCCGGCTGCCCGAATGGCTCGGATGGTCTGCTGGAGCACCCTGGGCTGACTGGCGCGTTCCTCGGGAAGGTGCGGCACGTGGTGCAGATACGTGCCCGCGTGCTGCATGCAGAAGTCCCAGTAACGAGGTGTGTCGAGCACGAAGGAATGCACGCCCTTATCCACGGCGGGTGTCGGCCCCATAGGGACCTCCGGGTTTTCCGCCGAGGTCACCAGGTAGGCGACGGTCTGCGCGGACGTACGTTCGGCCAACTCCCGGTCCATCGCGTGGTCCCGCATGATGAGCCGGACTTCCCGCTCCCATACCTGCTCGGGCACACAGGTTCGCGGATCTGTGAGTACAACGTCGGCAGTGGTCATATCAATGCTCCTTCTTTTTGTCGCGATACAGATAGGCCGGACATGTAATCGATTTCGACACCTCCATTTGGTTCTCCGCATGTCGTCTTTGAAGGACCGGAGCTAGTCATGTCGGTGGCCGGATGACGTGGTTGGTTGTCGACAAGTCGCTCAGCACCTGGCAGAGCGGAGGCGCGAACTGATGCCACACCGGCTCACCATCGGCGCCCGGGGGTGGCAGTGCGAGTACTTCCCGGATAGCCCAGATGGGATCACCGGCGAACGTCCATGTCACGACGTCGGGCGAGAACGGATCTTCGACCGGTAGAGCTCGGTAAGCGAGACCGGTTCCGTCAGGGAACAGGCCGAAGACGTCCACCGCTTCCCGCCACCGGTACAGCCCCGAGACCGTTCGAGGCGACTCCTGGTTAGGGAAGTAGTAGAACGTCCATCGTGCCCGTCTGAGCGCGTCTAGCCACTCGTCCAGCAACCCGGAGTTCATCTGGTTTCCGATCCGTACGCCCACTAACTAATCGTCGGTCGCGAACCGGCGGATATGCTGGTTTCAGCGTCTACAACCGTCTACAGAGGTGCCGGTGAACGAGCTCGGAAGCGTGATGCGTAGCGCTCGGATGAGCGCTGGACTGAGCTTGTCGGCTATGTCAGCTAGGACGCACTACTCAAAAGCGCTTCTGGGCCACCTGGAGATCGGACAGCGAACGATCCTGCCGGAACACGTCAGGGCCTACGAAGACGTCCTAGGCGTCGATCTAGACCGGTTGGCGGCCGTCGCGAGAAAGCCTCGGCGGGTGGATAGCGAGAGTCTGACCGATATCGCCACCATCCTTGCTACGACTCGGCGGCTAGAGGACACCATCGGACCCCAACTAGTGGTGACAACGATTCGGGGTCTCCGAGACCTCACACTGTCCGCTGTGGGCGAAGCCGGAGCCCGGTTGGAAGCCCCGGCGGCTTCGTTGGCGTCTGAGATATCGCAGTACCTAGGTTGGCTAGAACTCTCTACCGGCAACGCCATATCGGCCGATCGGCAACTAGACCGAGCCATAGCCCTTGCAGAGCAAGCAAAAGACTCGGATCGGTTGTTCCATGGGTTGTCGTTCAAGGCGTTCACGGCGCAGCATCGGCAGCGGAACTCCGAAGCTATCGATTACGCCGAAGCGGCATCTAGGGTCAACGGAGCACACCCACGCTTGCGGACGTACAACGAATACGATCTTGCCCGACTGCTTGCGCTGACCGGCGAAACCGTTGCGGCACAACGGAGATTGCTCTCAGCCGATAGGACGGCTGACTCGGCAACCGACGTCGAGCCGCCGGACTCGGGCTACTGGTACACAGATGGTTTCTGGGGCCTCGAACGCGGTCACGTCCTTGCGATCCTCGGTCAGGAAGAGTCGGCCCGGCGGGAGGCAGAGGGCGGCTTTGCTGCGATGCCGCTTGAGCATCGCGAGACCGAATGGGCGGTTGATCTGTTCGACCGTGTTCAGCGAGCGATCGAGGGTCAGGCAACCTGATCTGGCCGTCACGCGGCCGTTGAGACTTTGATCCGGGTGCTAGGCGTTCTACCTGGGGATATCTCCTGCGGTAGCATGTTGCCAATCTGCTGCGTCCGAACACACCGACGCGGATGTAGCGTCCAAACTGGACAATGACGTCTACCGTCTTTCGGTGTCGGCCAAAGGCAAGGGCTGGACCGCACAACTGGACAACGCGCTGACCACAGCTACAGCCGGGCGGACCGTCACCGTCCCGGTGTACGTGTTGCGGACCCCAGGCTCTGCCCGCAACACCAGCGTCACCTTGACCGCCAAGTCCGAAAGTGATCCCACCGTCACCCGCTCGCTCACGTGCACCGTCGACGTCGGCGACACGATCCCGCGATGAAGGCACGGGCGATTAGTCGGCCTCCTGCCCAAGTTCACGCCCGTCGTATCGACAGCGCGTGCCGGAACAGGTCCTGGGGGTCCCAGCGGGCCTTGACTGCCTGCAGGCGGGAATAGTGGTCACCGTAGTAGAGCGCGTGCCACGGCCGGTTGGACCGGTTCCAGGCAGGGTCGGCGAGGTCGACGTCCGGGTAGTTGATATAGGTGCCAGCCGCTGGTACACCGCCCGTGTCCGTGTACATGTCGTGGTAGAACTCACGGATCCAGCTCAAGTGACGGGCGTCTTCGGCGGGGTCGGTCCAGCCGGTGAGATAGAAGAGCAGCATCGTCGAGTCGCGGTGGGCGGTCGCGGTGGCGCCGGCGGACATCGAGTTGATCGCTCCGCCGTAGGTGTTGAGGCTCAGCGATCCGGCCGGCGCGTCGTAGTCCGTTCGGGTCAGGTGGTGGAGTGCGGCCGCGAGCTGCCGCCGAGTCAGGCTCTCGCGGTGGAAAGCGGACTTGACCTTCAGCCGCCAGCGCTTGCCGTCGTCGGCCTCGTTCGCCAGCGTCGCGGCCAGCCAGGGCAGCGTCTCCTGGGAACGGGACGGAGTGACGCCGACGCCTTTGCCGAGGGCGGCGACATGCTCGTCCAGTAGGTGTACGGCGTCGGCGGGGACCTGACCGGTCAGCAGATGGGCGCCCGACGGTCGGCGGGTGAGGACCAACTCGCTGTAGAGGCTCGCCTGGGGCGCACCGGGTGTGCTGTGGCGTTCGCACCAGGCACCGAAGTTGGCGGCGAGCTGGTGGAAACCGTGCTCGTCCATGCCCTCCCACGGCCAGGTGACCGTGAAGTTCACCACCCGCGCGGGAGGGTGGGGCAGCGACCGGAGCCAGTAGCGGGTGACCACGCCGAAGTTCCCGCCGCCACCGCCAGTGTGCGCCCACCACAGCTCCCGACGCGGATCGGAGGATTCTCGTGTGGCGACCACAGCGCGCACATCCCCCTTCCGGTCCGCCACGACGACCTCGACCGCGTACAGGTGGTCGGCCGCCAGACCGTGCAGCCGGGACAACCGCCCGTAGCCGCCGCCCGCGACGTGCCCGCCAGCACCGACGCCGGGGCACGAGCCACCCGGGATCGTGACGCCCCAGCCGAGATACAGTCGGCGGTACACCTCGCCGAGTGTGGCACCCGCCTCGACAACGAACGCCGACCGCTCCGGGTCGAAGTAGATCCCGGTCAGGCCGGACAGGTCGATCACCATCCGCACGTCGGCATCGTCAACGAACCCCTCGAACCCGTGCCCACCCGCGCGCACCGCCATCCTGCGCCCGGACCGGATCGCATCCCGTACCGCCTCGACAACCTGATCGGTCGAGCCGACCACGCGGACCTCGTCGGGGGTACCCACGAAACGACCGTTGCCCCGGCGCACCAGGTCCTCGTACCGGGGATCGTCGGGGCGTACGCGAACCGGGCCGAGCGGTGGCGCGCAACCCGCGTCCGCGGCGAGTGCCGGTGTCGGCTGGAGGGCGGTGGCGGACGCCATCGCGCCGGCCACCGCACCGACACGGAACAGGTCCCTGCGACTGTGCTGACTCATGCCCCGAGCCTGCGGTGCCGGCCGGTCCGCGGCGAGTAAATTCGTCACACGAAGTCTTGTGACGAAAGGAGCCTGATGTCGTGTGCCGAGTGCGGTGGCCCGTTGCCACCCGGCCGGAGGCGGGGCCGGCCGCGGCGGTACTGCTCGCGTGCGTGTCAGGCGCGGGCGTACCGGCGGCGCCGCGACCACGGCCCGGCGGCGCAACGCCGCCGGCTCACGGGTTCCCTCGTGGCATCCGGTACCGGCGACCCTCGCGACCGGCTGGTCCGCCTCGCGGTCGAAATGGCAGACGCCGCGGGCCTGGACGCCGTCTCCATGCGTACCCTGGCGGAACGCGCCGGAATTCCCGCGCACGCCCTCTACCGCTGCGTGCGGAACCGGGCTGACCTGCTCGCCGGGATGGCCGAGAACGTCATCAACGGACGCATGCCGCACCGAAAGGCACCGGCGGACCCGCGTGCCCGCCTGGAGCGGCTCGCCCGCGACGAGTGGACGATGTACCGCCACCACCCGTGGTTGCTCGCGATCCTTGCCACCGGCCAGCCGCCCACCGGCCCCGCGGTGCTGTCGATGGTCGACCGCACCGTGGAGGCGCTGACCCACGCCGGGTACGACCCCAGCGACGCCTTCGCCGCGTACCTCGCGCTCGGCGGCTACATCCAAGGCATGGCCCTGCTCATCGAACGCGAGACCGCTGACACCACCTACCGCGCCTGGTGGTCGACGACGCTCAACCGCTTGGAGAACACCGGCCGTACACAGCACCGCCCGTGGCTGGCCGCCGCCCGGCGCATCGACCCGGCGCACACGGACGCGAACTTGGACACCTGGTTCGACTTCGGACTACAGCGACTGCTCGACGGGCTGTTGAACCCACAGCGTGGGCCATTCCCGGTGCCACAGACCACCAAGACAGTGCCCGCCCCATAGACCGCCAGCCGTCACGATCGCAGGCCGCCCAAGAGCACAGGCGCGTCGAGTCCGTCCACGCAGGATGCGTCGGCGCTGTCCGCACATCGTCCTCGCTGCGCCGGGCACGGACCATGGATCGGGGGAACAGATGCGTCCGTCCGGGAGTTGGGCGTGGCATGAGCCAACTCGTGGACCGCACGATCACTGCACTTCGCGCTGAGCATGAGACGCTTGCCGGTCTCGTGCGCACCCTGACCGACGACCAGTTGGCCGCCCCGAGCGGCGCCGCGGAATGGACCGTCGCCCAGGTCCTTTCCCACCTCGGGAGCGGTGCGGAGATCGGCCGAGCGCCGATTGCGCGGGCGGCCGGAGAGGCCGTAACGGCCGAGGACAACCAGACGATCTGGGCCCGTTGGGACGCGTCCGCGCCGCGAGCACAGGCCGAGGGCTTCCTGGAATACAACAGCCGGTGGCTCGACACGGTCGAGGCGCTCACGCCCGAGCAGCGCTCGTCGCTGATCGTCGACCTCGGTTTCCTGCCGGAGCCGGTTCCGCTGGTGACCGCCCTGGGCATGCGGCTCAACGAGGTGGCCAACCATTCGTGGGACGTGCGCGTGGCGTTCGACGCGCAGGCCGGAGTGGACGCCGACTCGGCCGCGGTACTCGTCGACCTGCTGACCGGGCCCGTGGCTTTCATGCTGGGTTTCCTCGCGAAACCGGCCGAGCTCGCCGGCCCGGTGTCGATCGCGGTCCCCGGCGCCGGTCTGGTGATCGATGACGCGGTCACCGTGGTCGACCGTCTCGAGTCACCGTCCGCGACGTTCAACGGCCCGCCGGAAGCGTTCGTCCGGCTGATCAGCGGTCGTCTCAAGGCCCCGTACGACAACGGCGTCACCATCGACGGCAGCATCACCCTCGACGACCTGCGTCGCGTTTTCCCCGGCTTCTGACGGATATCAAGAGGTCCAGCGACGTCATCGACTTGAATGGCGTCGCTACCGTGAGCGCGCGGTTCGGATAGGCAGTCGCGTTGGGGGTGCGCACCTACCGGTCGTGTGTGGTGATTCTCCAGTGGTAGCCGTCGGGGTCGGTGAAGTGCCCGGCGTAGTCGCCTTGGCCGGTCTGGGTTGCCTCGGCGGTGACCCGGCCGCCGGCAGAGTCCGCGGCGGCGAGAAGAGTGTCGACGTCGTCACGGGAAGCGGCGGTGTGTGTGAGGACGAGCGCGGAGAAGCCGTCGCCGTGCTCGTCGACACCGGCGTCCTTGGCGAGGGCTTTGCGTGGCAGCAGCCCCAACCGGCACACGCCGTCGGCGATGGTGAAGTCGATGAACTTGTCGCCGTAGTCGCGGTCAACGCTCATGCCCAGCGTCTCGTAGAACGTCTTGGACGCCTTCGGTTTGGCGACACCGAGGAAAAGGGCGGTCTCGGTCGGCCTCGGAGGGTCGGGGACCAGATCCGTGTCCTTTTTGGAGGCGGCAGCCAGCTTCCAGACGGCCCCGTCCGGCGCCTGATAGACGGCGGTGAACTCGCCGAAAAGCGCCTTCTTCGCCGGCTTGATGACCGTCGCACCGTGGGCGGTGGCGGCGTCGAGGAGGGCCTTGACCTCGGCGGGCTGGTTGACGATGGATGACAGGACGTAGCCACGGAAGCCCGAGGTCACCGGGCTCGTGTCGGCGTCGGCGGCGAGTGCGTCGATCTGGTGCAGGGCGAGCTGTCCGGTGCCGTGAAGGTCCAGGCTGGCGGTGTGGCCGTGGTCAGTGGCCGCGGAGGAGAACGCGGACGTGTAGAAGGCGCATGCGGCTTCTACCTGCGGTACACCGATAGTGATGATGTCGAGGGAGAGCGCCATCGGGTAGCTCCATGTCTTCGTAGCCGACGTCGTCGCGGACCTCGAAGCCCAGGGTGTCGCGGTGAAACCCGGAGCGGCTTCGCCGGTCGGTGTGCGGGAGGAAGGCGTGGTGAGTGGGGATGTTCCTGTCCCATCACACTAAGCAGCGCCACCGGGCGCGGGCTTCTTGATTCCTGACCGGTCTGGTCACCTGCCTGGCCGGATACGAACCGATCAGGAACCGAGAAGCGCCAGGTGGATCACTACGGCTAGCGTCGAAAGCACTTCACACCGATCACGCCCAGGAGGAGTGGCAGGGATGAGCGCGAACACCAACGCGAAGGGCAAGAAGAGCACGGACGGCTTCTCCGAGGAAGAACGTGCTGCCATGAAGGAGCGCGCCGCGGAACTCAAGAAGGAGGCGAACCGTGGTCGTGGCAACAAGGCCGCCGCCGCCGAACTCGACGTGCTGTCGAAGATCGCGGAGATGGAGGCGCCGGACCGCGCGGTAGCCGAACGCATCCACGCCATCGTCACCACCAACGCCCCAGAGTTGTCGCCGAAGCTGTGGTACGGACAGCCGGCCTACGCCAGGAAAGGGAAGGTCGTGTGCTTCTTCCGTAGCGGGCACGTCGACAAAGAGCGTTACTCGACCTTCGGCTTCACCACCGAAGCAAACCTCGACGACGACAGCGGCTTGTGGCCTACGTCCTACGCCGTGACCGAGCTGAGCGACAAAGCCGAAAAGACGATCGCCATCCTCGTCAAGAAGGCCGTGAGCTGACGCGGCAGCCCTGGTCAGGCCTGGGCGCGCAGGGATGCGATGGCGGCGGTGATTCCCTTCTTGTCGTAGCTGCTGGTGGGCATGGTGGCGCCGTGAGCGTGGCGGATGATGCCCTGGCGGTCGATGAGGAGGCTGCCGGACTGCTGCATCGAACCGAAGACCTTCCTGCCCAGACCGATCATCTCGTGTGGGCTCTCGCGGCGGCCGGTGAGAACGGGGAACGGGATCTGGTGTTTCGCCTTCCACGTGGCCGCCTGCTCGCGATCCTCCGGGACCGCGACAAGGACGGCGACGTTGTCGGCCGCCAGTTCCTCACCGCGGTTGACGAGATCGCGGACATGCCGGTTGCAGACCGGACACGACGTTGATCGCATGAAGAAGAGCAGCACGGCGTGCTTGCCCTGGTAGTCGGACAGGCGGACGGTCTGCCCAGTGGTGTCTTCCAGCACCATCCGCGGTGCGGGTGATCCTGCTTTGAGCATGACGAGATTTCCCTTCGGACCGGGGTTTGTGAAAGGTGTCGGTTCGGGTCAGACGCTGGTGGGGTCGAGGGGATCTTGGGCACCCTCGACCCCGTCACGCAGGCTGAGACGGAGCGTGGTCCTGGCTCGATGCAGGTGGGACTTCATCGCCGAGGTGCTCAGCCCGAGCGCCTCGGCGACCATTCGTCCCGGGCGCCCCAGCACGTCACGCATGATCAGTACGCGGCGCTGGATGTCGGGCAACGCCCGGATCGCCTCCGCGACGCGCTCGGCTTCCAGACGCCTGAGGACTTCGTCTTCGGCCGATGCCACAAGGCCGATGCCGGCCTCGTCGTGGTGGTCGAACAGGCGCCGGGCGCGGCGCGCGCACTCATGCCGGACGATCCGGAACATCCAGGAAGCAAGCGCCGCCGTGGCGCGCAAGGAACCGATCTTGCGATAGAGGATGATCAACGCTTCCTGCGCCGCGTCCTCGGCGTCCTGCGGAGATGCGCACAGATGCCCGGCGAAGCGCCGCACGTGCGGATGAGCCCCGTGCACCACCGCGGTCAGCGACTCCAGGTCACCACCCTGTGCGGCCTTGATGAGCTGCTCACTTGCCCAACCACGGTCAACCACGTCCACTCCCGCCCGCACGCAGCGAACCCATCACACGTGTCCTTCCTGACGTAACCATCGCCCATAAGAGACCCCGGCACCACGAAAGGATTCACCCCGGTCTTGGCGGATCTGACCGAGTTCGGTCATCCGGCCCGGTTCGTGCAGGAGCAGGTCGGCCACACGCGTATGGGCCGACCACGGCGATCTACACGGGAGCGTCCAATGAGTACAGAGGTTGGTCGTGCACTGGCATGCCAGACCACAGCTTGCTCCACAGGGTTAGACCAGTCCCGCCTTCGGCGACGCAGGCGGATTCCGACAAGAGCGGAGCCGCGCCCTCATCGCTCTCGCACGTATCCTGAAACTTCACAGGTGCAACCGGCGTGACCATCCCGGACCGCATCGTCGCCGCCGTACCGCTGACCGGATCCTTCGCTCGCGGCATGCGACCTCGTGTCGCACCTTGTCATAGCGGGCGGCGCAGCCCGTCCAGCACGAGGGTGATGACATCGTCGGCCTCGGCCCGCCAACCGGGGCGGTCATGGGCCGCGCCGATACCGTGCAGCGCCATCATCACGGCACCGGCGTCCACGTCGTCGCGTACGGCGCCGTCCCGCACGGCGGCGGCCACCAGGTCGGTGACAGCCTGCTCCAGCGCCCGGCTGCCCTCGGCGAGGGCACCCGAGCGATCGGCCATGAGCGTGGCCAGGGTCCGGGCCAGGCCCTCGTGGGCAGCTATGTGGTCGACCATGCCGCGTAGGAAGGTCGCCAACGCCTCCGCCGCGGGCAGCGTGGCCTGTAGCTGGCGGGCGCGGTCGCACAGCGCGGCGACTTCCCCGTGGTAGACCGCCTCGGCCAGTGCCTCCCGGGTCGGAAAGTGGCGGTACAGCGTGCCGGTGCCCACCCCGGCCAGGCTAGCGAAGTCATCGAAGCGCAGGTCGAAGAAGTCGCCGGCGTCGAAGACCTCTCGTGCCTTGGCGATCAGGACATCGCGGTTACGTCGGGCGTCGGCCCGCAGCGGCTTGTCGGCGGTCATGCAGCACCTCGCGTTGACAAGTGGAGATGACCTCCGTAAGTTGAAAAGTGGAGATAGTCTCCAATTCAATCGTACCCCACGAGGTGCAGCGTGAAGATCCTGATGTTCGGCCGAGGCGTGATCGCCACCGTCTACGGCTGGGCCCTGCAATCCGCGGGACACGACGTCGAGTTCTACGTCCGGCCGGGCCGCGCGGCCACGTACGGGGACGCAGTGGACCTCGACCTGATCGATACGCGGCGCCGGGTGTGGGGGAAGCGCGTCGTCGAGAAGTGGCCGGTGCGCTACCGCGAGGCGCTGGAGCCGGACCACGACTTCGACCTGATCGTGCTCAGCGTGCCGCACCACCGCCTCCCGGAGGCGACGGCCTTCCTGTCCCCGCGTGTCGGCCAGGCCACGGTGCTGGTCTTCGGCAACATCTGGACCGAGCCGCCTGCCGCGATCGGCGCACTCCCTGCCGACCAGATCGCCTGGGGTTTTCCCCAGGCCGGTGGCGGTTTCGGCGCGGACGGCGTGCTCCGTGGGGGGATGCTGCCGTCGGTCGTCTTCGGCACCCTCGGCCAGCCCCCGACCGACCGGGAGCGGGCCGTGCGCCGGGCGTTTCGCGAGGCCGGGTTCCGGCCCAAGGAGCGGCCTGACTTCCGCGGCTGGCTGTGGGTCCATTTCGTGTCGGATGCCGGCCTGTTCTCGCAGGGCTTGAGGCTGGGATCGCTGTCCAAGCTGGCCGGGTCGACGAGCGACTTCCGCGAGGCGCTGCTGACTGGCCGCGAACTGCTGCCACTCCTCCAGGCTCGCGGCATCGACCTGCGACGTCACCGGGGCGGTGTGCTGCTGTTCCGGGCGCCCACCTGGCTGATGGCGCCCGTGCTCGCCTGGCTGACTGCTCATGTCACGCCGCTGCGCGTGAATTTCGAGGCGCACTCCGACCCCGACGCCGAGGAGCCGCGTGAGGTCTGCCGGGACACCCTGGCCGAAGCACGACGGTTGGGCATCCCGGTACCGCGACTGGAAGCGGCGGAACCGAACTTTGCCCGTGAAGGGACGGGGTGAGTCTGGCAAGTCATGACTAGGTGTATGAGGCCATGACGTTGGTGACGCCGGCGCGCAGCCGGGTGGCTGGTGGCTGGTTTCCGGCGGCAGTGTGGGGTCGATGGTAGTTGTAGTGCACATTCCAGACCGTGAGGGCGGTTGTGCGTTGTTGTTCGCTGGTCCAGGTGCGGGCGTAGAGGAATTCTTCGGCCAGGATCCGGTTGTAGCGTTCGACTTTGC
>NZ_JAAATY010000058.1 GCF_013280595.1 Kibdelosporangium persicum | reverse complement strand
GTGATAATAGCGAAGAGGAAACGCCCGGTCCCATTCCGAACCCGGAAGCTAAGCTCTTCAGCGCCGATGGTACTGCACTGGGTACGGTGTGGGAGAGTAGGTCGTCGCCGTAATTTATTTCCGGAAGGGCCCCACAGGTATCTGTGGGGCCTTTTCCGCATGTCATGCTCGTGAGTGTTTAACCGTGTTCTAACCCGGATAAACACTCACGAGGGAAGGTCAGTTGTTGACCAGGCGCAGGTACCTGGTCCAGTCCCAGAGCGGGCCTGGGTCGGTGTGTGTCGCGCCTGGCACTTCGTTGTGGCCGATGATGTGGCTGCGGTCCTTGGGGATGCGGTACTTGTCGCAGATCGCCCGGGTCAGTGCCGCGGAGGCCGCGTACATCTGGGCGGTGAACCACTGGGGCTGGTCCACCCAGCCTTCGTGTTCGATGCCGATGCTGCGGGTGTTGTAGTTCCAGTTGCCCGCGTGCCAGCCGATGTCCTTCTCCCGGACCAGCTGCGCGATATGGCCGTCACCGGACCGGACGAGGTAGTGCGACGAGACCTTCCGTGCCGGGTCCTGGAAGATCGCGATCGCGTCCCGGTAGTACTCCTGGGTCACGTGAATGACCACGACGTTGATCGGGTAGCTGGACGGACGGGTGGACACCGTGAAGTTCGACGAGGTGGCAGGGATCCATTCTGCGCCGGGGTAGTCGACAACAGCGGCCGCCGACGCAGGGGTCCCCAGGGCAGTGGTACCGGCGGCCAGTGCGCCGGCGCCGGCCAGCATGAGGTTTCGGCGGGTGATGCTCATGCTTGGAACGATGACGCCGCGCACGCCGAGTGTCAATCGTTTCCCAAGAGCTTCAACTGATGGTGGGTTGTCAACCATCGTCGGCAGACCGAGAAGACGTACTCGGGCTGTTCCGCGTGTGGGTAGTACCCGGCGCCGCGCACCATTCGCACCTCGGCCGGTCCGCCGAGACGGTCCGCCACGAACCGCGCTTCGGCTTCCGGGCTCTGGTTGGAGTACGCCGGGTCGGCGTCCCCGGAGACGATCAACACCGGACACGTCACGTGCGGCATCGCGAGTTCGCAGTTTTGCGTTCCGGGCCGCAGCATGGCCCGTACGGCCTCGTAGCGTCCGGGTTCGGCGAGGTTCGCGGCGACGGCACGCTGTCTTTCCGGAAAATCCGAAGGCTTGTGCGGGCCCCATAACCATGGCCAGGCGCGGTTCCACAGGTACCGTCCGAACCCTGGCCTGCGGATCAGCCAGCGGCCCACGGCGGCGACGGCGTTCGCGGGGTGCTCACGCATACGTTGTCCGGACAGGACCAGTCCCGCGATCAGGTCGGGGTGGTTGGCCGCGGCCACGACGGCCGCGCCTGCACTGTAGTCACACCCCACGAGCACGGCCGGTCCGGCGTCCAGGGCCTGGATCACCGCCACCATGTCGGCGGCGACGTCCGACTCCGTGTAGGACGGCCAGTCCACCGAGGACTCCCCGAGGCCCCGAAGGTCCATCGTGACGACCGTGTACCCCTCGGCGACGAGGAGCGCGGCCAGGTCCCGGTAGGTGAACCGGAGATCGGCCAGTCCGGGCGCGCAGACCACCAGCGGCCCCTGGCCTTGTACGTCGTACGCCAGCCGGCCGCCCGGTCTGTCCAAGAACTGTGTGGCCGCCACCCGGCTGCCTCTCCTGAAGGGCTGTTCGCTGTCCATAAACCAACGGCATCAGCGCGGCCGATGTCAACAAGGTTCTCACGCGCCGCAACGTGATCGACGCGTGTTGCCACTGAAGGCGACCTCTGGCCGGTGACGGTCTGTCCCAAAGAGAACTCCCCGGCATGCGACTGGTGGCATGCCGGGGAGTTTCCACGAGCCGGGTTATCCGACGCCGTGCGCTTCCTTGAACTCGACGACCAACGCGTGCGGCAGCCTGCCGCGCTCGGCCACGGTCTTGCCTTGCGAACGGGCCCACTCACGGATCGCCTGATTCTGCGCCGCGTCTTCGGCCGACTTCTTTCCCGTCACGTCGCCGCCGGGCGCCAGCCGCTGCTTGCGCCCGCCGATTCGGCGCGCGGCCGCGACATAAGGTTCCAGGGAGTTCCGCAGCCTGGTCGCATTCTCCGTGGAGAGATCGATCTGGAACTCGACGCCGTCGAGCGTGAAGGCGACAGTCTCGTTGGCTATTCCGCCATCCAGGTCGTCGACCAGCTCGACGACGGTCTTCTGTGCCACGGTTCCTCCGTGTGGTGAGTTTCGGTGTAGCCCCAGCCTACTGCCAATGATAACCACGAGGAGGCATGCGAAATAAAGCTGTCCGGCATTTTCTGTGGTTCTTTTCGGGCGCGACCTCGTGTGACCAGGGCGATCCTTTTCCTACGCTCGCGGAGTACCACCGGCTCTTAGCACAACGGCTTCAGCCGCCACTTGATCGGGTTGACAGGATGGCCATTAGGGCATTAAGCAGGCAGGTTGAGTGACCTGGTGGCGGCGGCGAGCAGGTCGGGGTCGTCCGGTGTGGCGGCCTTGTCCAGCCAGACCACCTGAACAATCCGGACTTGCGAGCCGGTCTGCTTTGCCTGATATGCCGCCGACTCGAAGATCGGCCTGCGGTCGTCCGGCCACGGCGTTCCCTGCACCGACGGATCGGTGATGCTGCCGGTACCAGGGGCGGCGGCGAGTTTCAGGAAGGCGTCCGCGACGGTCGCGTCCTGGAATGTGAGGTCGGCGACGAGTACCGCGATTGGCTCATTACCCGCGGTGCTCTCATAGCGTGCCCGGGTCAGTGAGACGCACCGGTTCGCTTGGAGCCAAACTTGCATATCACCGAATGCCCGTGCCGGGCAGTCGGTGTCCGTGACCGTGCCTTTTGGCGTGTAAGGGACACCGTCGACGACTTGGCCGGCTTGTTGTGCGACGGTCACCGAAGTCGTCGGCCCTTCGGTGGTCTGGGGTTCGTCACCGGCCGCGGCGATCGCGACGATGATCCCGACGACCATCAGCAGGCCGACCAGCAGGACGGCGGTGACCGGCAGCCAGCCCAGCTGTTTCGGCGCCGGACGGACGGCGCTGACCGGCCGGGGCGCGTCCGGGGCCACTCGCGGAATCAGCAGCGTGCTGGCCGCGGCCAGGCCGGGATCAGCGGAATTGGCGAACCCCTCGGCCATCAGGTCTTCGGTGCTCAGCGGCGGGTGATCGGGTGCCAGCGCGGCCAGAATGGCATTGGCCCGCTGCGGCGAGCAGCGCCGTTCGTAGACGGCCAGTTCCCGCGCGGCGGTGAGCAACGTGGTCGGCTCCGGGTGCAGGATCCGAATGCCCCTGGCCAGGTCACTGGTCGGCTGGGACACCCGCGAGACGTACGGCCCGACCGCGATGACGGTGCCGACGGGCACCGGTTCGGCGCGTTGTGCCTGTAGCCGCGCCACGACGGCGGTGGCGGCCTGGACGGCCTCGGCCGCCGGGTTCACCGCGCCGTCCGAGCGCACCAGTGGCCAGCCGTCGACCTTCCACTGCCCGTTGACCGGCGCGTCCAGGCGCATCGCGGGATCGGGCAGGTCGACGCCGACGACGACGAGGATGCCCCGCGGCAGGATGACGATCGCGTCGACCGCGTCCGGGCAGTCCGGCGGGCGGCAGCCGATCAGGGCGACCCCGCCGACGACACCCTCACCACGTCCCCATGACGCGAGCGCCGCTCTGACATCGGCACCGACCGCGGACGTCTCGTTACCCAGCCGGATCAGCCGCATGGCACCTCCCCCTGATCACTGCCCCTGCGCATCTGCGCGTGCCACCGTAGCCCCGCCTGCGGATCTCGCTGGAATCGAGGCGTGCAGCAGTGGTCACCGCCACACCGACAGCACGTATCCACTAGTGAACAAGTACCGGTAAGGGCGACACGCCGGAGCGACACGCCGAAAATATCAGCCGATCGGAGTGACTGGTGTGTCTTCTGATCGTTCCTGTGGCGAAATTGCACAGTGAGGAGGCAGAATAGGCGCCGGGTCGACTTGTACACGCGCCTGACCACACGCTCAGCGAGGTCGTAGGGGAAGACGTTTCCTCGTCGAGTAGCGGAGGTCAGCAGTGAGCACAAGTGGCAGCACCCGTGGCGTGGTGTACGTCCACTCGTCGCCGTCTGCGGTTTGTCCGCACGTCGAGTGGGCGATTTCGGGCACCCTGGGTGTCCGGGCCGAGCTGAAGTGGACCGCCCAGCCGGCGGCCGCTGGTCAGCTGCGGTCCGAATGTTCGTGGACCGGCGCCGCAGGCACTGGCGCCAAGCTGGTCCAGGCTCTGCGGGCGTGGCCGATGATCAGGTTCGAGGTCACCGAGGAGCCGAGCGCCGGGGTGGACGGCGAGCGGTTCTGCTTCGCACCGGGCCTGGGTTTGTGGCGCGCCAGGACGTCGGCCAACGGCGACATCGTGGTCGGCGAGGACCAGCTGCGCGCGGTCGCCGCGGCCAGCCGTGGCGGCGAGTCGTTCGTGCACAAGGTCAACGAGATGCTGGGTTCGTCCTGGGACGAGGCACTGGAGCCGTTCCGGCGGGCCGGTGACGGTGCGCCCGTGACCTGGCTGCACAGGGTCGGATAGGCCGGGTGGGCTGATCCATGGCACCCTCGGACTGTGCAAGCAGTCAGGGGGCAGCGCGGGCCGCGGATCTGGGCGGTCGCGCTGGGTGTCGTGGTCATCGCGGCGGCGGGTGGCTTCGCCGCGCGCGAGCTCTACCGGCAACCGGAGACGCACACGGCTGTCCGGGAGCAGATCGTGCCCGTACAGCCGAGCACGTCGGTGCCGTTGGAGCAGCAGCCGGGCTCCGGGATCGTCACGGCGCTCGGTGAGTTCCACGAACACCCGCAGTCGCGTGCGGTGTGGCCGATGCTGCAGACGCACTTCGACTCGATCAACGAGAAGAACTACGACAAGTGGCGGACCACAGTCACCAGGGCGAGGGCGGCCGGGTTCGACGAGCGCACCTGGCGGCTGGACTACCGGTCGACCAGGGACGGCAGCATCCTGGTGCACCGGATGGACTCCGCGCCGGACCGCAAACTCCGGGTGATGGTCAGCTTCACCAGCACCCAGGACATCGCCGACGCGCCGCCTGAGCTGCCTGAGCCGTGCATCCGCTGGCACATCGTGCTCCCGCTGACCCGGGAGGACAACAAGTGGAAGATCGACGTCGGCCCGGAGGGCGCGTCGCCGCGGCACGACAAGTGCGGCGCCGACACGTCAGCCAAGTGACGCCAGGGCGGTCAGCCCGGTGGTCAGCAGGTCCAGTTCGGCCTCGGCGCGCCCGTCGGTGAGTTTCTCCTGGCTCACCCCGTCCACGCTGGCCAGGCACAGCGACGCGGCCTGAGCGCCGACCGCGCGAGCCACCACGAGCACGGCCGAGGTCTCCATGTCGACGGCCTTCACGCCGTACCTGCCGAGCTCGTCCATCCGGGCCCGGGTCGCCGCGGCACGGACAGGGTCGGCGGCGAACATCTCCGTGTAGAAACCGTCGTAGGACGCGATCAGCCCGCAGGTCCACGGCCGCGAACCGGCCTCGAGCGCCGAGCGCAGCGCCATGGTCATCGAATGGTCGGCGATCGCGGGAAAACCAAGTGGCAGATATGTGCCAGACGTGGATTCGTTGCGGACGCCGCCCTCGGCGAGAACCAGCGATCCCAGCGTGGTCCCGCCGATCCCGAGCACAGTCCCCAGGCGCAGGAAACGGCGCACACCCAGCATGGCCAGCTCGTGCAGGACAACCCCGGCAATGGGAGCGCCCATGCCGAACGCGGCGACGGTCACCGGGCGGCCCTGGTACGTGCCGGTCACGGCGCTCAGGCCGCGGTCCTCGTTGAGCACCCGGGCGTTGTCGAGCAGCGTCGCCGCCTTCGTGACGCGGCCACGGTCCCCGACCAGCACAGCGCGGTCGGCGACCTCGTCAGCAGAACAGCGGAGGAACCACGCCCGTTCTGTCGGATCACCCATTGACGGGCAGCCGCTCGAGCAGCATCCCGGTCGCGGCCTCGACACCGCGCGTGGCGGCCTGCCGGGTGTCGTCGGGGTGCTCCAGCAGACTGGCGACCATCCCGGCGAAGAACATGTCGCCGGCGCCGGTCGTGTCCACCGCGTCGATCTCGGTGCACGGAACCATGTCGTGCAGGTCGCCGCGCCAGATGCGGACACCGGCCGGGCCGTGCGTCTCGGCCAGCAACGCGTCCGGCCGCGTGCGCTCCAGCAGGGTGCGGGGCGCGACGATCCGGTCCAGGAACACGCGCTCACGGGCGCTGAAACTGACGACGCTGGCGCGTGCCAGGATCCGGTGCACGACACCGGGGGAGTACGCGTCCGGGTCGCCCTTGACACCCCACGCCAGCTGCTGATCGTCGGTGAGCAGGTCGAGCACTTCGAGGTTGGCCGCGCGCGGGCCGACCATCAGGCACACCCAGTCGCAGTTCTTGACGATCTCGCGCTGCCGGTCGGTCAGGTTGCCCGCCGCGCGGTCGCCCGGGTCGTACACGACGACGGTCTCGCCGTCCGGGCCGTAGAACAGGTAGCACGACGGGGTGCGGATGCTGTCGGTGGAAATCCCGGAGATGTCCACGCCGTACGCGTTGAGCCGGTCGATGTACTCCTTGCCCGGCTCGTCGTCACCGACCCACGTGATCGCGTGCACCTCGTGCCCGGCCGCGGCCAGGCCACGGGCGGCATGCGCGATCCCGCCGATGCCCGGCCACGGGTCGGACAGACGGCGTTTGATCAGGGTGGTCCCGGCGGCCGCACGGAACTCGTCGCACTCCATCGAGTGGTCCATGCTGGCGTATCCGACGACAGCGACCCGGCTGCTCACAGTCGCTCCAATGCCTGCTCGAGCGATACCACGGACCCGAAATAGCGGTCGATGTCCTCGAGCGACGCTTCGGCCAGGTGCGGCCGGTTCGAGTTGGTGGCCTCTTTCACCAAAAGGATCTCATACCCCGCCGCGAAGGCGTCCTGAACTGTCGCGCGCACGCAGACATTGGTCTTGACGCCGGCGAGCACCAGCGTTTCGATGCCTTGCTCGCGGAGCAAAAGATCGAGATCAGTGCCGTAGAACGCGGAGTAGCGCCGCTTGGGCAACTCCACTTCGTTGGGGGCGTCCCGCGGCTCGAATCCCGCCACGTACGGTGACTGGTCGTCACCGATTTCGCAGTGCACGGGAATTTTCTTGTGTTCGAAGTCGGCGAGCCCCGGCCGGTGGCGTTCCACCGCATGGACGATCAGATTGCCCCGTTCGCGTGCCGCGGCCAGGAGTTGCCGCAACGGGTCCAGGATTTTCACCGAGTCCGGGTAGTAGGCGGGTTTGCCCGGCGCGAAAAACGCGTCGAGCACGTCGATCACGACCAGCGCGACCCGATTGTCATTTCCGGCCATGCCTCAGCCTGCCCTTCGAACTCTTCCCCGAACACCGCGGACCGCCGTGGCTGTCAGAACCGCGATGACCACAACATACGGCAGCGTCTGGATCAGCTGGGCGGGCACTCCGGCGGTCTGCAACCGGGCCTGTGCCGCGTCGAACACCGCGAACAACAGGCATGCCAGCGCGGTGGGCAGCGGACGCGCCCTGCCGAAGTAGAACGCGGCCAACGCGATGAACCCGCGCCCAGCCACCATGTTCTCATTGAAAAGCCCCACCTGGCCGAGGACAAGGTGCGATCCGGCGATTCCGGCGAACACGCCGGCGAGCGTGCCAGCTATGTCGCGTATGCCGTTCGCGGGCAATCCGAGGGCGTTGGCGGCGTCGAATCCGTCGCCGGTCGCGCGCAGCCGGAGCCCGGCGACCGTGTTGCGCAACGACCACCCGATCAGCGGGACAAAAATGATTGTCAGCCAGAACAGCGGATCCAGGCCGAGGATTCGCGGCAACGGGTCGAGCCCGGCCACCCGCAATGTCCCGGACACGTCGAAAACGCTGCGCAGCAGGTAGCCGATCAGGCCGCTGAGCACGATGGTGAACCCGAGTCCGGCGATGATCTCGTTCGCGCCGAGCCGGGTGATGCACAACGACATCAGCAACCCGATGAGGCCACCGGCGGCGCCGGCCGCGAGCACCCCGAGCGCCCAGTCACCGGTCGCGCCGGACACGACCGCGCCGACCAGCGCACCGGTCAGCATCTGGCCTTCGAGTCCGATGTTCACCACTCCGCTGACGCGGTGCAGCAGGCCACCCAGCGCGGCCAGGGCGAGGGGCGTCCACAGCAGCAACGCGGACATGAGCAAACCACCGAGCATCGACACCGTCATCGCTGCCTCCACAGGCGGATCACGGCGAACACCATCACGGTGCCGGACAGCACGTCCACGATGTCCAGGGGAATGTCGCTGAACAGCTGGGCCGTCGTGCCCGCGGAGGCCAACGCGCCGAACAGCACCGCGCCGAGCACGACACCGACAGCGCTGTTGCGGCCCAGGAGTGCCACGGCGATGCCGGTGAAGCCGTAGCCGGGGGAGAACCCGTCGACGAACCGGTGCACGACGCCCAACGCGTGCGCGGCGCCGCCGAGGCCCGCGATCGCACCGGAGATCAGCATCGACACGATGATCACACGTCCGACCCGGATGCCCTGGGCGGCGCTGAACCGCGGGTTCAGCCCGGTCTGGCGCAGTTCGTAGCCGAGCACGGAGTGCTTGATCCACACCGCGTACAGCATGACCAGCACCAACGCGATGAGCACGCCCGAGGTCAGCCCGTACGGCGGCAGCAGGTCGGGCAGCCACGCGCTTCGCGGGATCAGCGGTGTCGCCGAGTTCGCGACTCCCTTGGCCTGCAGGAACGCCGTCACCAGCCAGCCGGTCAGCCCGGCGACCACGAAGTTGGACATCAACGTGGTGACGACCTCGTCGACGTTCCAGCGGGCCTTGAGCCAGGCGGGCAACGCGCTGACCAGAACACCCGCGAGCGCCCCCGCCACGCAGCCGGCGAGCAGGCCCGCGTGCAGGGCGACCGTCGCGCCGGTCAGGCCGCCGAGGACGAAGCCGCCCTCGACGCCGACGTTGAACACCCCGGCCCGGAACGCGATCGCCGTGGCCAGGCCGGTGAACAGCAGCGGAGTGGCCGCGCTGAGCGTGGCGGCGATCCGGTCGGTGCCGCCGAACGACTCCCGGACAAGCAGTTGGTAGAACGCCAGCGGGTTGTGCCCGGTGGCCAGCAGCACGGCCCCGCCGATCACCAGCGCGATCACGAACGGCACCACGGCCCGGAAACCGCTGGTCAGCACTCGTGAGTACTTATCAGGGTTAGAACGCGGACAAACACTCACGAGGGGGTCCTGCCGAGCATGAGGGTGCCGATGGCGGTTCGGCTTGCGGGGCCGCCGGGGACCTCACCGGCGACTCGGCCGCCGTGCAGGACGATGATCCGGTCGGACAGGTCCAGCAGCTCGTCGAGTTGCTCGGACACCAGAAGCACGCCGGATCCGTTGTCGCGCAACGCCCTGAGCTTGTCGTGGATGTAGGTCATGCCGAGCACGTCGACGCCGCGGGTCGGCCCGGCGGCCACCAGCAGCTTGGGGTCGCGGTCCAGTTCACGTCCGATCACCACCCGTTGCTGGTTGCCGCCCGACAACGTGCGGGCGACCGCGGTCGTCCGTCCATATCGGACGGAGTAACCGTCGAGCACCCGTTTGGCGTACGCGCGGACCGCCGATGGTTTCAGCCAGCCGTGGCGGCCGAGCGTCCGGTGTGTGCCCGCGATCGTGTTGTCCGCCAGGGACGCGTCCATCGACAGGCCCTCCGACCTGCGGTCACCGGAGATGTACCCGAGCCCGGCCGCTCGTCGCCGGTCCACCGGCAGGGTGCTGATGTCCTGGCCCGCCAGGGTGATCCGGCCGTCGGGCGGCCGCAGGCCGACGACCCGCTCGACGAGTTCGTCCTGCCCGCTGCCCGCGATCCCGGCCACGCCGACGATCTCCCCGGCGCGCACGGACAACGAGACCGAGCCGGCGACCGTCAGCACTTCGTCGCCGGTCACGGCGGACGGCACGAATCCGGTGAATCCCACCTGCTGGCCGACGATCAGCTCGATCAACGACGTGCGGTCCAGGTCGCCCACCGGCCGCGTGGTGATCACCTTGCCGCCACGCAGGACCGTGATCTCGTCGGCGACTGCGAGCACTTCGTCGACTTTGTGGCTGATGAAAACGACTGTGCGGCCGGCTTCCCGCAGGCCACGCAACAGCCGCAACAGGTCGTCGACCTGCGCGGGCGCCAGCGCGGCGGTGGGTTCGTCGAGGATCAGCACGTCCGCGCCGCGCCGCAACGCCCGCAGGATCTCGACCTGCTGCCGGACGCTGATGGACACGTTGTCCGCCAAAGCCGTCCACGGCAGCTCGACGCCCACCCGGGACGCCAGCTCCTCGGCTTCCCCGCGCGCCCTGGCCCAGTCGATCCGCGGGCCGCTGCGTGGTTCCGTGCCCAGGACCAGGTTCTCCAGCAGGGTCAACGACCCGATCATCGCCAGTTCCTGGGGCACCAGGCCGATTCCGTGCCCGATGCCGTCCGCGGGACCACGCAGCCGCACCGGCTGGTCGTTGATCACGACTGTGCCCGAGTCCGGCTGGTCAAGCCCGTAGAGGATACGCATGAGGGTCGTCTTCCCCGCGCCGTTCTCGCCGACGACCGCGTGCACTGTGCCCGCCCGGATCTCGACGCTGACGCCTTCGTTGGCGCGCACGGGACCGAACGCACGTGAGACGTCCCGCGCGCCCAGGCGGACACTCATTCGCAGATCAGCCCTGCAGCCAGGTGGGATAGCCCTGGTCGATCACGTTCCACACCTTGAGCTCACCGGAGATGATCTTCTTCTTCAGGTCGTCGACCTTGGTCCGCACGGATTCCGGGATCTCGTTCTTGGTGAACTCGAACTCCGTCAGGCCCACGGCGCCGTCCGCGAGACCCAGGTTGATCACCTGGCCGCCGGGGAACTTGTTGTCCGCGTACGCCTCGACGACCTTGCGCACCGCCAGGTCGGCCCGCTTGAGCACGCTGGTCAGCACGAACCCGGGAGCCAGCTTGTCCTGGTTGTCGTCGACGCCGATGGCGTAGCGGTTGTTCTTCTTGGCGGCCTCGATCACGCCGGCGCCCGTGCCGCCCGCCACGTGGTACACGATGTCCGCGCCCTGCTGGAACATCGTTTCGGCGAGCTGCGAACCCTTGGTGGGGTCGCCGAACGTGTCGCTGTAGGCGGTGAGCACCTCGACGGACTGGTCGACGCCCTTGGCGCCCTCGATGTAGCCGGACAGGAACTTGTCGATGCCGACCGACTTCGTGCCGCCGATCACGCCGATCTTCTTGTCCGGGTTGATCTTCGGGTTGCCGGTCTGCGTGGTCATCATCGCCGCCAGCGCGCCGGCCAGGTACGACCCGTCGTGCTCGGCGAACAGCACCGACGCGATGTTCGGGCCGTCGATCTTGTTGTTCAGGAACGCCCACTGCACGTTCGGGTACGACGACGCGATGGCCGGCAGGATCTCGCCGTGCGAGAACTCCAGGTCGATCACCAGGCCGTAGCCGGACGTCCCCGCGCGGCGCAGCAGCTGCTCGCCCTGCGCGACCACGTCACTGGACTCGATGTGCTGGCCCTCGACGCCCTTCTCCTTGGTCGCCGCGGTGAAACCGGACATCGCGAGGTCGTTGTACGACTCGTCGCCGAGCCCGCCCTGGGCGATCACCAGAGCGGCCTTCTTGGGCGGCGCCTGCGGGGTCGTCTCCGACGAACACCCGGCCGCCACCAGCGCGACCACGGACACGAGGCTTAACGGGACCAGACGGGTTCGCATGACCTCGCAACTTACACCGCCCAAATACGACATGAGGGCCGCCCTTCAGGGGAAGGACAGCCCTCGGACGCGGAATCGTTACCGCGCTGATCAGCCCGGTGATCAGCGGATGATCAGACTGGGACGATCACACGGCGGCGAACGCGAGCGCGACGTTGTGCCCGCCGAACCCGAACGAGTCGTTCACCGCGGCCTTCAGGTCGACCTTGCGCGGCTCGCCCGCGACCACGTCGTGCACGACACCCGGGTCGAGCTCCTCGAGGTTGAGCGTCGCGGGAATCACGCTGTCCCGCAGCGACAGCACGGTGACGATCGCCTCGACCGCGCCGGCCGCGCCGAGCAGGTGCCCGAAGGAACCCTTGGGGGCGGTCAGGATCGGGTGTTCGCCGATGGCCTTGCGGATCGCGACCGTCTCGGTCACGTCCCCCACCGAAGTGGACGTGGCGTGGCAGTTGACGTGCCCGATGTCGGCCGGGTCCAGCTCACCGGTGCGCAACGCGGTGGCGATGGCCCGGGCCTGCCCGGCGCCCTCGGGGTCCGGGGCGGTGATGTGGTAGCCGTCGGAGCTGGTGCCGACACCGGCCAGCTTCGCGTAGATCTTCGCGCCCCGCGCCTTGGCGTGGTCCTCCCGCTCCAGCACCATGATCCCGGAGCCCTCGCCGAGCACGAAGCCGTCGCGGTGGATGTCGAACGGCCGCGAGGCCTTGGTCGGCTCGTCGTTCTTCGTGCTCATGGTGCGGGCCTGGCAGAAGCCGGCCATGGTGATCCCGGCGATCGCGGCCTCGGCGCCGCCTGCCACGATCACGTCCGCCTCGCCCGCCTTCAGCATCCGGTACGCCCAGGCGATCGCCTCGGCGCCGGAGGCGCATGCCGACACCGGGGCGTGCACACCGGCCTGCGCCTTGAGTTCGATGCCGACGTGTGCCGCCGGGCCGTTGGGCATCAGCATCGGCACGGTCAGCGGCGAGACCTTGCGCAGGCCAGGACCTTCCAGCAGGTCGTCCTGGGCCAGCAGGGTGTTCGCGCCGCCGATGCCGGTACCGATGATCACCGCGAGCCGTTCGGGGTCGACCGAGCCGGAGTCCAGCCCGGCGTCCGCCCAGGCCTGCCGGGACGCGACCACCGCGACCTGCTCGCACCGGTCCAGCCTGCGTGCCTCGACCCGAGGCAGCACCTCGCTGGGTTCGACCGCGAGTCGGGCGGCGATCCGGGTCGGCAGGTCGAACGCCGTGACCCAGTCGGCGTCAAGTGTGGACACGCCACTCTTACCGGCGAGCATCGCGTCCCACGTGGTCGCGACGTCTCCGCCGAGCGGTGTGGTGGCACCCAGCCCGGTGATGACGATGTCGTTACTCAATTCCTTCTCCGCCCTAGTCGCTCACCGACGCCGCCCCGGCTGTCAGGCTGAGGCGGGACGCCGGCACGGATCACACGGTGTTCTTGGTGATGTAGTCGACCGCGTCGCCGACCGTCTTGAGGTTGGCCAGCTCGTCGTCCGGGATCTTCACGCCGAACTTGTCCTCGGCCTGCACGGCGATCTCCACCATGGACAACGAGTCGATGTCCAAGTCGTCCACGAAGGACTTCTCGACGGTGACGTCGTCCTTGGCCACGCCAGCGACCTCTTCGACGATGTCGGCCAGGCCGGACAGGACCTCTTCGTTCGCCATCGATCTTTCCCTTTCTGTTTGCGATAAATCCCACCGCTGGGCGCGTCGCGCCCGGGCAGAGTCTACGGACTGATCACGACCTGTCCCGCGTAGGACAGCCCGGCGCCGAACCCGACCATCAGCAGCACGTCACCGGTGCTGACGCGGCCGGCCTTGCGCATGTTGTCCAGCGCGATCGGAATGGACGCCGAGGAGGTGTTGCCGGTGTAGATGATGTCGTCGGCCACCTCCATCTTCTCCTTCGCGCCTTCCTTGCGCAGCCGCTTGGCGATGGCCTCGACGATGCGCAGGTTCGCCTGGTGCGGGATCAGGGCGTCCACATCGGACGGCTGAAGCCCGGCGAGTTCCAGCGCGCGCAACGCGATCGGCGCGATCTGCGTCGTGGCCCACCGGAAGACCGTCTGGCCTTCCTGGTAGATGTACTTGTTGTCGCGGTTGTAGATCATGTCGACCATGTCGCCCGCGCTGCCCCACGCGACCGGGCCGATGCCCGGCTCGTCGGACGGGCCGACCACCGCGGCACCGGCGCCGTCGGCGAAGATGATCGCGTTCGCCCGGTCGGTCGGGTCCACCCAGTCGGTCAGTTTCTCCGCGCCGATCACCAGCACCCGGCCGGCCGAGCCGGAGCGGATCAGGTCGGAGGCGGTGGCCAGGCTGTAGCAGAACCCGGCGCACGCGGCGTTGAGGTCGAACGCGCCTGCGGCCTTCACGCCGATCCGGTCGGCGACCTGCGCGGCCGCGTTCGGGATCGGGGACGGCATCGTGCAGTTGGCGACGATCACCGTGTCCACATCGGACGGCTGGAGGCCGGCGTCCTCGACCGCCCGCGTGCCCGCGGCGACCGCCATGTCCACAAGGGACTCGTCCGGTCCGGCGAACCGGCGCTCGACGATGCCCACCCGGGTGCGGATCCACTCGTCGTTGGTGTCCATCCGCTGGGACAGTTCGTCGTTGGTGACGATCCGCTCGGGGCGGAAGCTGCCGACACCGAGGATCCGGCTGCCCGCAGGTCCGGTCGTGATGTTGAGCGACGTGCTCACTTGTTGCCCTCCACGAACTCCGCGATGGAGTCCAAGTCGTCCGGGGTCTTGAGCCTGATCCGTGCCACGGACGGCAGTTCCCGTTTGATCAAGCCGACCAGCGCGCCCGCGGGCGGGAGTTCGACGACCGCGGTGACGCCGCGCTCGCCGAGGGCCGCCATGCAGGCGTCCCACCGCACCGGCCTGGTCACCTGGTCGACCAGCCTGGTCAGGGTCTCCGTACCAGTGGTCACCGCGTCGCCGTCGGCATTGGACAGCAGGGTCCGCGCCGGGTCTTTCGTCGGGACCGAGCCGGCATACGCGCGCAACGCGTCCTGCGCAGGCGCCATGTACTTGGTGTGGAACGCGCCCGCGACCTTCAACGCCCTGGCCTTCACGCCGTGCGGCAGGTCCTTCGCGAGCTTCTCCAGCGCTTCCCGGTCGCCCGCCGCGACGATCTGGCCCGCGCCGTTCTGGTTGGCCGGTTCGACGCCGTACTCGGCCAGCTTGTCCAGCACAACCTGACGGTCTCCGCCCAGGATCGCGGTCATGCCCGTCGGGTGCAGCGCGCACGCGGCGGCCATCTCACGGCCGCGCACGGCGGCCAGACCCACGGCGTCCTCGGCGGTCAGCACACCGGCGACCGCGGCCGCGGCCAGTTCGCCGACGGAGTGCCCGGCGACGACGGTGTCGTCAGCGAGGGTGAATCGCTTCTCGATCTCCGCCTGCGCCAGCAGCGCGGCGGCGACGACCAGCGGCTGGGTCACCGAGGTGTCGACGATCTCCTCGGCGGTCGCCGTGGTGCCGAGTTCGCGCAGGTCGAGCCCGGCGCGCTCGGACCAGCCGGCGAGGCGCTCCTCGGCGCCGTCCAGCTCGAGCCACGGTGCCAGCATTCCTGGTGTCTGGGAGCCCTGGCCAGGGGCGAGTATCGCGATCACACGTTCCACTGAACACTCCGCCTGCCGATTACCGGGATGCCGCCAGTCACGAAACCTGTCCCGCTATTTTGTAGCGTGTCTACAAAGGTTACCGCTGAATGACGGGCTGAAACGGGAAAACGTTGTCGATGTGAACCCTCGTCATCACCGCGTCACGCGCGTTATCTCGGTCACCACAACCCCCTCGCCCGCGCCAACCGGCCCACGGCGAGAGCCACGCGGAGCACCAGAGAGTCACGCGGGTCGTTGGCGTTGCGGCCGGTGAGCTCGGCGACCCGGCGCAGCCGGTAGCGGACCGTGTTCGGATGCACGAACAACTGCCGCGCGCACGTCTCCAGCACGCCGCCCACCTCAAGGTACGTGTCCACCGTCTCCAGCAGCGACCCGCTCGCGTCCTCCAGCGGCCGGGCGATCCGGTCGACCAGCTGCCACTCCGCCTCGGGGTCTCCGGCCAGCGCCCGTTCCGGCAGCAGATCCGTCGACCGGACGGGCCTGGGCGCCGCGGGCCACCCGACCACGGCCCGTAGCCCCGACAGCGCGTCCGCGGCACTGCGATGCGCCTCAGCCAGGCTCGCCACCGTCGGTCCCGCGACCACGGGCCCGTCGCCGAAGGCGGCGGTGATCCGGTCAAGCACGGCCTTGCTCGGCGCACGCCCACGACGTTCCTCACCGACCAGGTCGTCGGTCGGGCCAGCGAGAACCACCACCAGCCGGGTCCCTTGCACGCTCAACAGCACCGCACGCCCGAGACGCGCGGCACGGCTACGGACCTCGTAGACGACCGTCGGCGGGTCGTCGGACGGCCGGTTGCCGACCACAACGGTCGCTTCCGCCGCCGGGTCCCACCCCAGCGCGGCAGCGCGCGAAAGCAGGGCCTCTTCGGCGTCACCACGGACGATCCCGTCGACGACCAGGGCTTCAAGGCGTGCGTCCCAGGCACCTCGGGTCTCGGCGGCGGAGGCGTACGACATCGCGGAGGCGAACGCGACTTCCCGGCCGTAGCGCAGGACCGCTTCGCCGAGGATCGCGCGTTCGGTGTCGTCGGCCGCGAGGTCCGGCACCTGTCCTTCGAAGACCTGCAAGGCGACGCGGACCAGTTCGACGGTCTGCCGCAGGCTGATCCACCGCGACAGGTCACGGGGGGCGGCGCGGAAGACGTCGGTGGTCAGTCGCAGCGACGCGGTCTCGTCCTTGAGCCACGCGGTGAACCCGGCCACGCCGGACTGCGCGATCAACAGCACGCTGGCCCGCTGGTCGGCGGGCATCCGGCTGAACCACGGGAACTGCGAGTCCATCGCGGCCAAAGTGGCCGAAGCCAGCTTGCCGGAAGCCCGTTCCAACTCAGCCAGCGTCTTAGCCGAAACGGCCCCTGCTCTCACCCTCCCAGCTTGACACGGCCAGGAAGCCCAGCCGCGACCCCCCAACGCGAGGACAAGGGAAAGTCGTCGGTGAAACCCCACCACCCCAACGCAACAGGAAGAAACAGTCGCTGGTCAAAGCCCCACAGAACAGGTGCTGGTGAAATTCCAACCCTCTACGCAAGCGGGAGGAAGGTCGCTGGTCAAAGCCCAACGCGCCCAGCGCTGGAAGGTGCGGAGCTCGCACCGTGGGGGGTATGGGGGGCTCGGCCCCCCAAAATAGGACGACAGGCCATTGGCGAAGGTGCGAAGCGAAGCACCGAAGTCAATGGCCCCCTGGAGTGTAGTGGTGCGCTGCACTCCAGGGGGCCTTTCTCCCCGGTCCCCACCGGTAGATCCACTATGGACTTTCCTTGATCGACGCGCCACCGTTGTCCCCCTATCGTGGGACGTAGGTCCTGGGTGTGTCTCCCGCTGGGGAGGGAGTCGCCCGGGTCGCTCTGGTGAGGTCTTTTCCCGTCCGCCGCGTCAGGCTCGGGGTATGACTCACATCCTGATCGTCGGTGGCGGGTATGTCGGGATGTACACCGCCATTCGCTTGCAGAAGAGACTGCGCGCCGGTGAGGCGACCGTGACGGTTGTCGATCCGCAGCCGAACATGACGTATCAGCCGTTCCTGCCGGAGGCCGCCGCGGGGTCGGTCGAGCCGCGGCACGTGGTGGTGCCGTTGCGGCGGGTGCTGCCGAAATGCACTGTGGTGACGGGCAGGGTCACCGGGGTCGACCACGAGCGCAAGGTCGCGACGGTCGTGCCCGCCGAAGGGCTGCCGACGTCGATGCCGTACGACGTTCTTGTGATGGCGGCGGGTTCGGTGTCGCGCACGGTGCCGGTCCCGGGCCTGGCTGAGGCGGGCATCGGTTTCGCGACCGTGGGCGAGGCCATCTATTTGCGCAATCACGTGTTGTCGCGGCTGGACGTCGCGTCGAGCACGCCCGAACGCAAGCAGCGTGCGTTGACGTTCGTCGTGGTCGGTGGGGGATACGCGGGCGTCGAGGTCTTCGGTGAGCTGGAGGACATGGCCCGCTACGCCATGCGGGTCCACAAGGGACTGTCGGTTTCGGACATGCGGTGGGTGCTGGTCGAGGCGTCGGACCGGATCCTGCCGGAGGTCAGCCCGGCGATGTCGGACTACACGATCCGCAGGCTGACCGACCGCGGCATGCGGGTCCAGTTGAACACCAAGGTCGTCTCGATGGTCGACGGGCACGTGGAACTGTCGGACGGGACGTCGTATGACGCCGACACCGTGGTGTGGACCGCCGGGGTGAAGGCGAACCCGCTGGCGATGCGTTCCGGCATGCCGATCGACTACCGCGGCAGGCTGATCTGCACGGAGACCTTGCAGGCCAAGGGGCTGCAAGACGTCTGGGGCGCGGGTGACAGCGCGGCCGTGCCGGACCTGACCGGCCTCGGCGCGCTGTGCACGCCGAGCGCGCAGCACGCTGTGCGGCAGGCGAAAGTCCTGGCCGACAACATCATCGCGTCACTGCGCGGCAAGCCTCTGAAGGCGTACAAGCACAAGCACGTCGGTTCGGTGGCCAGCCTCGGCCTGCACAAGGGTGTCGCCCAGGTCTACGGGATCCGGTTGCGCGGCTGGCCTGCCTGGCTGATGCACCGGGCGTACCACTGGAGCCGGGTGCCGACCGCCGGTCGCAAACTCCGGGTTCTGCTCGACTGGCTGACCGTGCTGCTGTCGCGGCGCGAGATCGTGTCGCTCGGCCAGATCCAGGACCCTCGGCGCGACTGGGAGATAGTGGTACGAGAGACACCTCACACCCTGGCGCGGAACACTCGGACCCAGTAGCACTGTTCTTGGGGGAATCCGGGTGAGGAGGATCGGGTGCGGTTCTTTCTGGAGCACGGCATCACCGTGCTGGGCCAATGGACCTCGTACGCCGAGCTGATCGGCCAGGTCTTCGCCTTGGCGGTGGTGTTCCTCGCCAAGTACCGCACCCTGTGGACGTGGCCGGTGCAGGTCGCGGCCACGGTGCTGCTGTTCAGCGTCTACGTCTCGGCGCACCTCGGCGGCCTGGCGTCCCGGCAGGTCATCATCCTGCTGATCAGCGTCTACGGGTGGTGGGCGTGGACGCGCCGCCGTGACCCCGTCTACGGCGTGGTCGTCCGCCGTTCCACCCTCACCGAGGTCTTCGTGACCATCGGCGCCCTGGTCGTCGGCACAGTCGGCGTGGCGCTACTGCTCGACGCCCTGAACGCCTCCTGGGCACCGTGGCCCGACGCCGCGATCTTCGTGGGCACGGTCGTGGCCTTCGCCCTGCAGGGCCGTGGCCTCGTCGAGTTCTGGCTGGTCTGGCTGGCGGTGGACGCGGTCGGCGTGCCACTGCAGATCGCCTCGAACCTGTGGTTCAGCGCCCTGATCTACACGGTCTTCGCGGCCCTGGTGATCTGGGGCTGGTTCACCTGGACCCGCGACGCCAAGCGCACCCTGACAACGGCCCCCAAACCCGTCACAACCTAGCCCGACGCACCCAGTGCTGGTCCAAGCCCAAAGCGCCCAGCGCTGGAAGGCGCGGAGCCCGCACCGTGGGGGGTCTGGGGGGCTCGGCCCCCCAAAATAAAGACGGCCGACCCGGCGAGCGGACAAGCGAAGCGCAGTCCGCGAGCAGGGTCGACCTGAGGCCGTGGGCGCAGCAGGGTTCGAACCTGCGACCCCCTCCTTGTAAGGGAGGTGCTCTTCCGCTGAGCTATGCGCCCTCGCGCGGTGCCCTGGCGGGCACCGCGGTCAGGACAATCATGCCAGGTCGGCGACTGCTTTCTTCCAGGCCTCCTGGTCACGGGGTTCGCCTGGCTGGTTGACCGCGGCGAAGCGGACGGTGCCTTCCTTGTCGATCAGGAAGGTGCCGCGCAGGGCCATGCCTGCCTTGTCGTTGAACACGCCGTACGCCTGCGCCACCTCGCCGTGCGGCCAGAAGTCCGCCAGCAGGGGGAAGGTGTAGCCCTGCTGGTCGGCCCACGCCTTGAGGGCGAAGGGGCTGTCCACGGACACGCCGAGGACCTGGACGTCGGCGTCGCTGTAGTTCGCCAGTTCGTCCCGCACCTGGCACAGTTCGCCCTGGCATATGCCGCTGAACGCGAACGGGTAGAACACCAGCAGCACGTTCTTCTCGCCCTGGAACGACGAGAGCGTGACCGGCTGCTTGTTGTAGTCGTTGAGCGTGAAGTCCGGGGCCTTCGAACCGACCTCGACCGCCATACCCGTGTCCTCCCAGATGCGAGTCCGCCGTTTCCGCCCAGCCTAGTGCCCCGTCTGGGTGTGGTCCCAGACGGTTCACGCACTGGGCGTCAGCGGCGGGTGTTGGCGGACTTCGGCGACACGAGCCTGGTCGCGGTCCAGTCGCTGCCCACGCTGATGTTCGAGGTCTGTGCCATGCCCGCTGTCGACACCGCCTCGGCGATCTCGCTGGGCTCCACGTGCCCGTCCCGCCCGGTCTTGGGTGTCAGCACCCAGATCACACCGGTGTCGGCGAGCGGGCTGCGTACGTCGAGGAGCGTGTCGGCGAGATCACCGTCGTCCTCCCGCCACCACAGCAGGATGACGTCGACCACCTCGTCGGCGTCCTCGTCCAGCAGGTCGCTACCGCTGCGTTCCTCGATGGCGGCACGCACGTCGTCGTCGACGTCCTCGTCCCAGCCGATCTCCTGGACGACAATGCCTGGTTCGATCCCAAGCTTCTCGGCGACGCCTGCTTTGCCGGCGTCTCCCGCGGCCACCACGGCTTCCACTCCTCCATGTGAACCAATGCGGCGCCGGAGGCACCGCGTGTTAGGCGATAGCGAACACTCCCAGTACCCGGATGCGCAACCGTCCACACCGGGTCAGTGCCCAACTGTGTCCGCTCGGGAGCCCGACGGAGCCCGCACTACGGTGACGGTATGCGTCGGATCGCCCGTGCCTTGAAGAAGGCAATACCACTCCCGGGAGTGTGGGGCACACCGCCATCGGGTTACTCACGAGTAGTGATGACGTGGGGCCCGATCGGGACGACGATGAGGTATGACGCACGCCAACCGGGTTGAATTGGCGTAGGAAACAACGAGAGAACCAGGCGAGGAGACCCCTTGGCCCCGCAAACCAACTCACACGGCGCCGGCACCCCAGGGAGGGTGCACGTTATCCGCGACGGCCTCGCCGCCCACCTGCCCGATATCGACCCCGAGGAGACGTCGGAGTGGCTTGAGTCGTTCGACGCCGTCCTGCAGGACGGCGGGCAGCAGCGCGCTCGCTACCTGATGCTCCGGCTGCTGGAGCGGGCCCGGGAGGGGCGTGTCGGGATTCCGTCGCTGACGAGCACCGACTACGTCAACACCATCCCCACCGAGCAGGAACCGTGGTTCCCCGGTGACGAAGAGGTCGAACGCCGCTACCGTGCGTGGATCCGCTGGAACGCGGCGATGACCGTGCACCGGGCGCAGCGTCCCGGTGTGGGTGTCGGTGGACACATTTCGACCTACGCGTCCTCCGCGACGCTCTACGAGGTCGGTTTCAACTGGTTCTTCCGCGGCAAGGACCACCCCGGCGGGGGAGACCACGTGTTCTTCCAGGGCCACGCGTCTCCTGGTATGTACGCGCGCGCGTACCTGGAGGGCAGGCTCGCCGAGAACCAGCTGGACGGTTTCCGTCAGGAGTACTCGCACGCCGGGATGGGCGGCGGCCTGCCGTCGTACCCGCACCCGCGGCTGATGCCGGACTTCTGGGAGTACCCGACGGTCTCCATGGGCCTGGGCCCGATGAACGCCATCTACCAGGCCCGGTTCAACCACTACCTGCACGACCGGGGCATCAAGGACACGTCCGACCAGCGAGTATGGGCGTTCCTCGGCGACGGCGAGATGGACGAGCCGGAGTCGCGTGGCCTGATCCACGTCGCGGCCAACGAGGGCCTGGACAACCTGACCTTCGTGATCAACTGCAACCTGCAGCGGCTGGACGGCCCGGTCCGCGGCAACGGCAAGATCATCCAGGAGCTGGAGGCGTTCTTCCGCGGCGCGGGCTGGAACGTCATCAAGGTCATCTGGGGCCGCGAGTGGGACGCGCTGCTGCACGCCGACCGCGACGGCGCGCTGGTCAACCTGATGAACACCACGCCGGACGGCGACTACCAGACCTACAAGGCCAACGACGGCGCCTACGTGCGTGAGCACTTCTTCGGCCGCGACCCGCGGACCAAGGACCTGGTGCTCAACCTCGACGACCAGGAGATCTGGAACCTCAAGCGCGGTGGCCACGACTACCGCAAGGTCTACGCGGCGTACAAGGCGGCCTCGGAGACGCACGGCGCGCCGACGGTGATCCTCGCCAAGACGATCAAGGGCTACAACCTCGGCCCGCACTTCGCGGCGCGCAACGCCACGCACCAGATGAAGAAGATGACCCTCGACGACCTGAAGGGCTTCCGCGACACCCTGCGGATCCCGATCAGCGACGCCGAGCTGGAGAAGGACCCGTACCTGCCGCCGTACTTCCACCCCGGCCAGGACTCGCCGGAGATCCAGTACATGCTGGAGCGGCGCCGCCAGCTGGGCGGGTTCGTGCCGGAGCGGCGCGCGAAGTCCAAGACGCTGGTGCTGCCCGGCGACAAGGTCTACGACGTGGTCCGCAGGGGGTCGGGCAAGCAGGAGGTCGCCACCACGATGGCGTTCGTCCGGCTGGTCCGTGACCTGGCCAAGGACCCGGAGATCGGGCCGCGGATCGTGCCGATCATCCCGGACGAGGCCCGGACGTTCGGCATGGACTCGATGTTCCCGACGCAGAAGATCTACAACCGCCAGGGTCAGCTGTACACCTCGGTGGACGCGAAGCTGATGCTCGCCTACAAGGAGAGCGAGCGCGGCCAGATCCTGCACGAGGGCATCAACGAGGCCGGGTCGACCGCGTCGTTCACCGCGGTGGGCACGTCGTACGCCACGCACGGCGAGCCGATGATCCCGATCTACATCTTCTACTCGATGTTCGGGTTCCAGCGCACCGGTGACGGCCTGTGGGCCGCTGCCGACCAGATGGCGCGCGGGTTCGTGCTGGGTGCCACGGCCGGCCGTACGACGCTGACCGGTGAGGGCCTGCAGCACAACGACGGGCACTCGCTGCTGCTGGCGGCGACCAACCCGGCCGTCGTCGCGTACGACCCGGCGTGGTCGTTCGAGGTCGCGCACATCGTCAAGGACGGTCTGCGCCGGATGTACGGCGACCAGGCGGAGGACATCTTCTACTACCTGACCATCTACAACGAGCCGTACCAGCAGCCCGCCGAGCCGGAGGACCTGGACGTGGAGGGCCTGCTGCGCGGGCTGTACCACTACAAGGGCGCGCCGTCGGGCAGTGGCCCGAAGGCGCAGATCCTCGGTTCCGGTGTGGCGTTGCCGTGGGCGCTCAAGGCGCAGGAGCTGCTCAACGAGGAGTGGGGTGTGCAGGCCCATGTGTGGTCGGCCACGTCGTACTCGGAGCTGCGTCGTGAGGCCGTCGAGGTCGACCGGCACAACCTGCTGCACCCGGAGGCCGAGCCGCGCGTTCCGTACGTGACGTCGGTGCTGTCGGAGACCGAGGGCCCGGTTGTGGCGGTGTCGGACTGGATGCGTGCGGTTCCGGACCTGATCCGGCCGTGGGTGCCGGGCGACATGGTGGCGCTGGGCACGGACGGGTTCGGGTTCTCCGACACCCGCCCGGCCGCGCGGCGCCACTTCCTGGTGGACGCCGAGTCGATCGTGGTGGGCGTGCTGGCCGCGCTGGCCAGGCGCGGCGAGATCGACAAGGCCAAGGTGGTCGAGGCGACCAGGAAGTATCAGCTGGACGACGTGTCCGCCGCCGGTCCGCAGACCTCGGACCCCGGCGTGGCCTGACGCTCCGGTGACACCCTTGTGGGCGGCCTTTCCCGGCCGCCCACAAGCGTTTCCGGGGCGATCAGCCACAGGCCGAGCGCGAGCGCCGAGATCAGCCCGCACAGGACGAAGGCGGCCTGGTAGGACCACAGGTCGACGATCACGCCCGCCGCCAGCGGCCCGATGATGGCGCCGAAGTCCGCGGCCATCTGGAAGAACGCCAGCACCGGCCCGCCGCGCACGTCCGTGCCGATCACGTCGGCGACGGTCGCCGTCTGCGCCGGGGTGACCAGACCGGACCCGATGCCCGAGATCAGCGCGGCGGCGAAGAACAACGGTGTGGTCGTGGCCAGGCCCAGCAGGACCGACCCGACGGTGAGGATCGCCAGCCCGGCCAGCACGACGGGCTTGCGGCCTCTCAGGTCCGCGATCCGGCCCGCGATCATCAGGACGGCCGCCGTGCCCACCGCGTAGATCGACAGGCCGATGCCGGAGACGGTGCTGGACTCGTGCAGCGCGCCGACCACGAACAACGGGATCAACGAGAACCGGACGCCGAACGAGATCCACCCGACCGCGAACGACGACGCCAGCGACGCCCGGTACGCCCGGCGCCGCACCGCTTGCCGGACGGTGAACTCCGGCAGCTCCAGCGAGGCCGACGTCACACTCCCGCCGGACTTCTTCAGCAGCAGCCAGATCAGCAGCGCGGCGAGCACCGTGCCGGTGCCGTAGATCACGAACGGCAGCCGGAGCGACGCGCCGGCGAACAGCCCGCCGAACAACGGGCCGGCCATGTTGCCCAACAGGAAGCTGGTCGACCACAGCCCGGAGACCCGTCCGCGCAGGCCGACCGGGCTGAGCCTGATCACCAGGCCGATGGCGGCCACGGTGAACATCACCGAGCCGAGACCGGCGATCGACCGGAATCCGATCAGCTGCCAGTACGACGTCGCCCACGCGCACGCGGCCGTGGAGACGGCGTTGATCACCAACCCCCACAACAGGACCGGCCGCTCGGCGAACCGCGACACCAGCGACCCGCTCGCGGGCGCGAACGCCAGCCGCACGATGGCGAACGCGCTGACGACGAACGAAGCGGCGGTGACACCGACCCCGAACGTCGTGGCGAACGCGGGAACGACCGGCGCCATCATCCCGAACCCGATGGCCACGAGGAAACACGCCGACACCAGGACCCAGACTTCCCCTGGTATGCGCTCACGTGTCTCGTGACCGCCCCACAGTTTTCTCACCGCACCATCAAACCCCCAGCTCAACCCGAGTGGGTGGCCCTGTGAGCGCGGCCACCCACTGGAGTTCGACGTCGCTCAGCAGCGTTCGACCGGCGTACCCGCGACCAACTCGAAGTCCGCCCGAGCGTCCAGCAGCAGCGGGATCAGCGGCCGGGACTGCTGGGCCAACGGCACGAGCCGTCCGTCGCCGTCACGCCGTGACGCCACGCCGTGCAACGAGAGCTTCTCCGCCACCTGCTCGTACTGCGCGGAGGTCAACCGGTAGCCGCAGGGCGGGTTCGGCTCGACCTCACCGGCCGGAGGTGCTTCGTTGTCCGCGCCACCGAAGTAGATCGGCCCACGCTGGAACGGCGCGGTCACGCGGCTGATCGTGGTCGCGGCCTCGACCTGGCCACGCCTGTCGCGCACCAGCTTCAGCGTCCCGTCGACCGCGTACAGCTGTGACGCGACCCGTCGCCGGGCCGCGGCCGGAACGTCCTCGCCGGGGTTGGGCGCGTCGTTGGTCTCCACCAGCAACCCGAGGGCGTGCTTCAAGCCCGTGGTGTTGCGCAGAATCCGCTCCTGCCCGTCGCCCGCGATCTGCTGCGTCGGCTCGCCGGTCACCGGGTCGACGAGCATGCCGTACACGCCACTGGTCAGCCCACGGGATTCCACGGCAGGCCGGATGTACGAGCGGGACAACACCTCGGACTCGTCGTGCACCCGCTTGTGCACGTTGAGGTTCCGCGGCCAGAGCCACAGAACGTCCTTGTCGTACACCAAAGGCCGCGGGCCGAACTCGTGCAGGTCGTGCACGACGTCAGGCCGGTGGTCCCGGATGATCCGCGCGAACGTGCGTCCCTCAGGGGTTTCCAGTGCGATGTGGTCCCGGTTGATGTCGACGCCGTCGGCGTTGCCGCGCGTGTTCGCCTCGCGCCCGTCGGGGTTCGCGGTCGGCACGAACAACAACGTGGTCCCCGGCGGCACGGAGGCCTTGCCGTAAGCCAGGTCCCGGATCTTGATCAGGCACGCCTCCCGCCCGGCCGGTTCGTCACCGTGCTGCGCGCACAGGAAGAGCACGGTCGTCGGGCCGCCTTTGCCGACACGTACGAGGTGCAACGGCCGTCCCTGCACGCTCGTGCCGACCTGGCTCACCGGCACCTTGCGGCCGAGCTGCTTCAGCAAGGAGTGTTCCTCGGCCATCGTGGTCCACCGGGCGCCGCCGGACTGCTCGAAGCCCGTCCTCGGCACGTCCCCGGCGGCCAGTGCGGGTAAGCCCGACAGCAGCAGGCCTGCCGCCGTGAGCGCGGCCAGTTTCCCGGATATACCCATGTCACGTCCCTTCTTCACGCCACAGGGGACGTCACCAGACCGGGACGTCGGATGTCAACGGCCGACCGTCGGGTCAGCGGCCAGGACCTCGCCCGCTGCCCCGTCACCCGATCGGGTCCTAGTTCTTCGCCGTGATCGACCGGAGCTGGGTGAGCAGTTCGCTGCGGCTGCTCGCGCCGAGGCGCTGACGCATCCGGGCCATGTGGTGTTCCACGGTCTTGGCCGAGATGAACAGCTGGTCGCCGACCTGCTTGTACGTCATGCCCTGCAGCACCAGTGCCGCGACCTCCTGCTCGCGTTCGCTCAACGGGCTGGTGGTGGCCGGCGCCGGGTCGGCCACGGCCTGCTTGCCCTGCAGTTCACGGGCGCAGTCCAGCAACGTCACCATGGCCTTGCGGTCGGAGGTGCGGATCGCGGCCTGTCCTGCCAGCCGTGAGCCGTCCCAGACCATGCCCATGTCGTGCAGGCCGCGGGCCGCTGCCTCGGCACGGACCGGGTCGACCTTGCCCGCCACGACGTCGAGCCAGCACTGCGCGGCCTCGCCGAGGGCGCGGCCGAACCGGCTGTGGCTCTTGGCCAGCGCGGCCGCGTGATCGGCGGCCTCGCCGGGTTGTTCGGCCACGATCGCGGCGTGCAGGCCGCCCCAGTGCAGGGGAGTGAGCCACATCTCGGGTTCGCCGAGTTGCTTGGTCAGGGCGTACGCCTCGCGCAGGTGCGGCCCGAGGCGGCTCTGGTCGCTCAGTTTCGCCGCGGCCACGGCGAATTCGCTGAGCGGCAGGATCGTGAACAGGTCGACCGGGTGCCGCACGACGGCTTCGCACGCCTGCGCCCAGATCCGCCGCAGTGCCTGGACGTCGCTGTTACGCCGGGCCAGGCCGACCTCCAGGGCCACGGCGAACAGCCAGTCCCGGGGTTCGCGGGGGCGTGTCGCGGCGAGGTGTTCGGCGGCGGCGGTCAGCTGGCCGCGCATCATGCAGATCCACGCCTGCAGCAGCCGGTGCCGCGTCGCCAGCAACGGCCCTCCCATGTTCGACCGCACGGCCCGGTCCAGCACCGACTCGGCGACACCGAGTTCGCCGCAGTGCAAGCCGACCAACGCCGCCAACGCGGCGGGACTGTCCGGCAGCAACACCCCGCTGCCCGCGGGTTCCAGCAAACCGGCCGCACGGACCAAAGAGGACAGCGCGTCGACCGAGTTGCCGGTGACCGACTCGCGGACTCCTTGCGCCATCAGCGAAGCCGAGCCGGACAACAACGTCGGCAGCCCGTCCGGGGAGGTGACGTCGACCAGGTGCCCGGTGCCGATCAGGCCGATCGCGGCGAACGAGCCGTCACCGGACCACCGGTACAACTCGGCGCTTCGGCCGAGCTGCCCCCGGTGCGCCAGCGCGGTGGCAGCGACCCTGGCGCCGCTCGCCTTGTCCTCGGACCCGGAGATCGCCTGATCAGCAAGACGCATCGCGGAATCGAGATCACCGGCCAGCGCCGAGGCGTGCGCCCAGCCGGCCGCGCACTGCGCCACCGGACGCCCCGCGGACACGGCCGCGGCGAACAGTTTCGCGGACAACGCCGGGTCCTCGGTCAGTGCCTCGTGGGCGGCGGCGTGGAAAGCGGCCGCGACACCGGCACCGCCGGCACCGCTGCCGAGCAGCGACCGCGCCAACGGCAGCACGGACTCGCCGCGCTCCAGCAGCAACTCGGCAAGTCGTTGGCGCACGGCCAAGGCACGTTCGGCCGGGATCACCGCGCGGATGGCACGGTGGCAGATCGGCAACAGAGTGCCGTCGTGGCCGAGCAGCCCGGTCGCCCGGGCGGCTTCCATCACGGTCACGACTTCGCCCGCGTCCCGGCACAGCAACGAGGCGAGCAGATCCGTCCGGAGTCCCGCGCCGGCCTGCGCGGCCAGCACGTACTGCAGGACATCGGGGTCAAGCAGGTCGAAGTCGGAGCGGAACGCGGCCAGCGCGGCGTCCGGGACCTCGGTCACCGGCCGTGCCGTCATCGCCGAGACCAACCGGTCCACAAAAGCGGGGACACCGCCGGTCTGGGTGAACAGGAACTCCACGAGTTCCGCCGCGGGCGCCGCGCCGAATGCGCCGGACGCATGCGACCGGACCTGGCCACGGTCCAGCGGCGCCAGCATCACCGTCTGGCCGAGCGTCCGGGTGAGCTCACTGAGTTCCGGCGAACGCGGCCATGGCCGCAACGCGATCACCAGCCGGGGAACGTCGGCCTCGGCCAGCTCCCGCAGGCGGTCGGCGGGCAGTTTGTGCGCGTCGTCGACCACCACAGCGGCCTCGGGATCGCCAGGACGGTCGGTCACGCGGACGCCCGCGCTTTCATACACGCGCCGGAAAGCCTTGAGAACTGTGGTCTTGCCGTAGCCGCCGGGGGCGATGACCGCCAGCGCCACCGGCGCGAAGGGGTCGGCCTCGGTCGCGTCCAGCACTCTCTTCGCCGCCTCGTCCATGACGGTCGTGGTTCGTGCTCGGGTCGCTGTTCGGTGGCTCAACGGCCGTCCTCGCCTGTCTTGGGGGTCGATGACCTGGCTGACTTGCTGCTGGATGACTTGGGCTGCGGCGGAACCGACGACGGCGTCACCGCGGGAGTGGTGGGCGACGACAGCGGAGTCGGCTTGCTGTTGTTGACCGGCGCGACCGCGGACGAGTCCGGGGCGGGCGGCTTCGGCGGTTCGTCGGGCTTGAGGTAGAACGTCAGGCCGACGCCCGCGGCCAGCACCAGAGCGCTCAGACCGCCGACGAGCTTGGGTTTCCCGGTCAACGCCCGCAGCGCCGAACGCGGCGGGGGCAGTTCGAGCGGCGTGATCTCGATCGACGGCCGGGCAGGCGCCGGGGGTGCCTCGTCCGGCGAGCGGACCAGCGCGGGCGCGGCCTGCGGTGCCGGGGCCATCCGGCCGGCCACGATCGCCGCGCCCCGTGCGCACGCGAGCTCAGGCTCGGGGGTGATCACGGTGCGGTCCCGCAGTTCTTCCCTGATCAGCTCGCCGACCAGTGGGATCCGGGCGGACCCGCCGGTGACCAGGACGGTCTTCAGGTCCGCGGCCGGCCGGATGATCCGCAGCAGCTCCTCGATCCCGGCCTGCACCGACGTGCGGATCATCTCCTCGAACTCGACCCTGGTCAGCACGACCTCGTGCACCGTGACCTCGGTGCTCGCCGAGAGGAACTCCTTGGCGGCCACGCATTCGCCGCGCAGCCGGGAGAGCTTCTGCCAGGCGTCCGGGTCGGCCGGGTCGACTCCGCCGGTCGCGTTGCGCACGTACTCGAAGACCACGTCGTCGAAGCTGTAACCGCCGTTGGAGTCGACGCTTTCGGCCGAGTTGAGCACCTCGAACGTGCCGATGGGGGATCGCCGGACCACGGCGGTCGCGAGCCCTGTCGCGCCGAGGTCGTACACGCCCAGCGCGTCACCCGGCTGCACGTCGTGGGTCGCGGCATGGCTTTCGCTGATGGCGACCGGCTCGGCCAGCAGGGTCACGTTGTCGACCTTGGTCTGCCGCAACGCCCGGTGCAGCAGGCGCCTGCGGTGGTTGCCCCACCCGGCGGGATGGGTGACCACCAGGTGCTTGGGGGGTTCGCCCTCGGCCGTGGACACCTCGTTGACCACCCAGGTGATCAGCACGGCGGCGAGCGTCTCGGCCGTGCACACCTCGCGCCCGACCATGAGCGGGACCTCGTCGCCGATCCGCCTGGCGAAATCACGCGCGGCGTTGGCGGGGTCGCTGCCCGCGTTCCGGTCGGCCGGGTCGCCCACGACCACCTTGCCGTCGGGTGCGAAGTACACCACCGTCGGCGCGGTGGTGGTGCGCTCACCCAGCTGGACAGCCTCGGGGTCGCCCCAGGTGGAGCCGGTCTGACGGCAGAGCGCTGCCGCGGTGCGGCAGGTCCCCACGTCGATCCCCAAGACGTATGGCATGCAGGAGTGCCTTCCGACTCGATCGAACGGGCGCCCGTCCGGGTTACCCCCGGATGGGTCACATCTTCATACCAACCCCGCAACCGCGACGGTGAATCGGACTGGAACTCATAGGGGGACACCCTAATGCCCCTAATGGAGGATGGGGCCTAACCCTAGTCGGGGGGAGTGATGACTCGGCGTGATCCCCGATGTCGGGGGGACGGCCCGGGGCATAACTTTCTGGGGCATCGCCGGGCAGCCATGGCCTGGCCCGCTGGTGGACGACAGGCAACGACGCCTTCTCGCCACCGGCGGAACGAGCAGCTCACGGGATCAACGACCCGCTGGTGTCGATGGCCGGCAGTGGACATGCACTGACCGGCCGCGGGTGCCGCACCGGAGGGTCCGCGATCACCGGAAGCACTGCCCGGTTGTTGCCCCCTGTACCCCTCTAGGAGAGATTTCCGTGGTTCGAGACGAGGCTCCCCAGCCCGCTGCCCCTTCCGCTCAGGCGACTGCCGAGGCTAACGCCGAAGCGACCGCTGAGGCGACCGCCGCCGCTCCGGCCGTTCCGGCGGCCCCGGAGCCCGCGACCCTGCACGACTTCTGCAAGGGCCTGCTCGGCGACGCCGACCTGATGAAGGCGTTCGAGCTCGACCCGGTCGGCTGCCTGACCAAGGCGGGCCTGACCGACATCGCCCCGTCGGACGTCTACGACGTGCTGCCGCTGGTGAACGACCTGGTCCCGGCCGGTGCCGGCGACCTGCCGCTGGTCAACGGCCTCGGCGGCATCTCGGGCGTCGGCCTGCCCGGCGTCCCCGACCTGGACAGCCTGACCAGCGGTATCAGCCTGGACGGCGAGGCCGGCGCGGACGGCGGCTGGGCCACGCTGAGCGCCGAGTCCCCGCTGGGCACCACCGGCGCGGTCGGCCAGATCGAGGCCGAGCTCGACGAGGTCGAGGGCGGCTTCCAGGCCGGCCAGTCCACCCCGGTGGGCGACTTCGGTGCCGCCGGCGCGATCAGCGCGGGCCTGGAGGGCGTCGCCGCCAACGCCGGCGTCTACACGCCGTTCGGCACGATCGAGACCGGTGCGCACGTGATCGGCGGCGAGGCCGGCGGCGTCGCCTACGGCGGCATCGCGATCGAGGGCCCGCTGGACAAGACCATCAGCGTGACCACCGAGCACGGCCTGGGCATCAACCAGGACGTGCTGGCGGTGCCGGGCCTGTCCGGCAACGTCACCGACATCGTCGGCAACGTCACCGACATCGCGGGCAAGGGCGTGACCGACCCGACGGCGCTGACCGGCGCGGTCTTCGGTGTCGCCTCCGCGGTGCCCTCGGTCGGTGGCCTGCAGCTGCCGCTGAGCGACGTCGCCGGCGCGCTGCCGGTCGACCTGCCCGCGCTGCCGGTCCAGGCTCCCGAGGCCGTCCCGGCCCTGTCGGCCGACAACGCCGTGGAGACCACCCAGAGTGCCGTCACCGACGTCACCGGCGACCTGCCCGTCGTCGGCGACCTGCCGGTAGACGTGCCCGCCGTGACCGACGTAGCCGGTGTCGGCGGCAACCTGCCGAACGTCGGCGACGTGCTGGACAAGCTGCCGGTCAACCTCCCGGTGGACGTGCCCGCGGTCAACCTGCCGGACGTCTCGCAGGTCGTCCCGCAGGTCACCCAGAACCTGCCGGTCATCGGCGGCGACGCCAGCGGTCACAACATCGTCGGCGACGTGGTCGGCCAGACCGGTCTGGGCAATGTGATCAACGACAACCCGGTCACCGACGTGGTCGGCAACGTCGTGCCGGACCTGGGCCTGCTGTAAAGAGCCCAGCTCACACGGCCGGAGGCCGGGTTCTCCCTCGGGGGGCGGACCTGGCCTCCGGCTTCTTTTGCCGTTGGCGGTCTTCACCCGATCGGTCGAGCAGGGCACACTGTTCGGGTGACTGCGGCGACCTGGCTCGAGGTTCTGGACCAGACCATCGGGGCATCCGTCGTCCACCACAGACCTGACCTGGCCGAACGGCTCAGGGCCAAGCGGGCGCAGCTGCTCGACCCGCAGATCAGGGTGTTGGTGATCGGCGAGGCCAACCAGGGCAAGAGCCAACTGGTGAACGCCTTGGTGAGCGCTTCGGTGTGCGCCGTCGGCGACGACGTGACGACGGTGGCGCCCACGATCGTGCGCTACGCCGAGAAACCCGCGGCGACGCAACTGCTGCACGACGGCACCGGCGCGGAACCGCAACGGATGCCGCTGCCGGTGGACCAGGCGACCAACCGGGGCGGCGACGCCGTGACGACGGAAGTCCGTATCCCGCGCAAGATTCTGGCCGCCGGGCTGGTGATCATCGATACGCCCGCGATCGGCAACCTGCACCAGTTGCGCGCGCAGAGCACCTTCTCGGCGTTGAGCGGCGCGGATGCCGTGCTGCTGGCCACGGACGCCTCCCATGAGCTCTCGGCGACGGAACTGGAGCTGCTGCGCCACGTCCGCCGCTCGTGCCCGACGATCCTGGTCGCGCTGACGAAGATCGACCTGACCACGCGCTGGCGGCAGATCGCCGACCGCAACCGGGAACACCTGTCCAAAGCGGGGATTCCGGCCGCGGTGGTGCCGGTGTCGTCCGCGCTCCGGCTGCGGGCGGTGGCCAAGGACGACGAAGCGCTGAACGTGGAGTCCGGATTCCCCGAGCTGATCGAACGGCTGCGCACAGACGTGCTGCCGGTCGCGTCGAACCCGTCGTCCCGGCAGAACTTCGCCGCGATGACCGGGACCGCGCTGGCGGAACTCGTCGGCCAGGTGAAGAAGGAACTCGCCGCGCGCCCGGACGACCGCAACTCGCCCGCGGTCGCGGAGTACATGGACGCGCAGCAGAAGATGGCCGACCTGAAACGCCGGTCGGCCAAGTGGCAGAACGTGTTGAACGACGAGATGGCGGACCTGATCGCGGATCTCGAGTACGACCTGCGCGACCGGACCCGCAGGATCCTGCGCGAGGTCGACCGGGCCTTCGACGAGGCGGACCCGGCGAAGACCTGGGACCAGTTCGAGGAATGGCTCAACGAGAACCTGACCGAGGCCGCCCGGACCAACTTCGACTGGCTGATCGAGCGGTCGTGGTGGGTGGCCGACCGGGTGGCCGAGTGCTTCCCGGAACGCCAGGACCTGGTGCCCGGCACCGTGATCCCGTCGGACGCCGACCTCGATCCGGGGGACACCGAACGGCCGAGGCTGGAGAAGTTCACCGCGGGCCAGAAGGTGTTCTCCGGGTTGCGCGGCTCCTACGGCGGGGTGCTGATGTTCGGTCTGATCACCAGCCTCGCCGGGTTGCCGTTGATCAACCCGATCTCCATCGGCGCCGGTCTGGCGCTCGGCGGCAAGAGCATCGGGGAAGAAGGGGAGACGCGGCTCAAGCGGCGTCAGCAGCTGGCGAAGTCGACGGCCCAGCGGCACGTGGACGACTTCTTCCTGCGGTTCTCCAAGGACTGCAAGGACGCCGCCCGCCGGATCCAGCGCGGCCTGCGTGACCATTTCGCGGAGCTGGCGGAGCAGTTGCAGCAACGAGTCGCGGACGCGGCCTCGGCGGCGCAACGCTCGGCCCAGGCCGAGTTGTCCGCGCGGCAGCGCCGTGACCAGGAGCTTCGCCAAGCGCTCACGCAGTTGAGAGAGTTGCACGGTCAGATCACCCGGATCGCCGGGGCACTGCCGGCGTCGTCGAGGAACCCATTGGAGATCTCCGCGTGACCCAAACCGTCGACGAGGCGGTCTGGGCGATCCTGCATGAGGCACTGCGGCTTTATCAGGACAGCCCACGAGCGACGAGCTGGCTGCGGCACCACATCGGCAGGTTCGACTCGCCACTGCGGATCGCGGTGGCGGGCAGGCCGGGAAGCGGGAAGTCGACGGTGGTGAACGCGGTCGTGGGCGACGAGGTCGCCCCGATCGAGGTGGACGGCCCGGTCTTCACCTGGTACCAGGACGGCCCGCAGCCGCGCGCGACCGTCTACATGAGACAAGGGCCGCCCGGTGAACCGCCGATCGTCCGGGTCGGCCGCCGGATGGACATCGACCTCAGCGGGTTCGAATCCGGTGGCATGACAAGGATCGTGGTCGACTGGCCGGCGCGGGTGCTGCGGGACGCGACGCTGATCGACACCCCGCCGATCGCGGACGAGATCTCCGAGCAGATCGCGGCCGAAGCGGACGCCCTGCTGTACCTGACTCCGCAGGTGCACGTGATGGACGTGCGGTATCTGCAGTCCACACAGGACCATCCGGTGGCCCGTGCGGCGCCGGTGAACAGCATCATGGTGCTGTCGCGTGCCGACGAGGTCGGCGGTGGCCGGATCGACTCCTTGTCGACGGCCAAGCAGATCTCACGGCGGTACCGGCGTGACGCCCGGATTCGTGGCCTGTGCCAGAACGTGGTGGCGGTGTCGGGCCTGATCGGCCAGGCGGGCCGGACGATGCCGGAGGAGGAGTACCAGTCGCTGGCGGCGCTGGCGGCGGCTCCCCGGGCGCAGACGGAGGAGTTGTTGCTGACCGCGGACAGGTTCACGCGGTCCGAGCACGTGCTGCCGGTCTCGACGCGCCGGGAGCTGGCGGACCGGCTGGGGATGGTCGGCATCCGGCTGGCGACGACGTTGATCCGGCAGGGAGCGGACTCGCGTACCAAGCTGGCGTCGGAATTGGTGCAGCGCAGCGGGTTGAACGAACTGCGTGACTCGATCGGGCGGTTGTTCGTCGACCGCCGGGAGGTGCTGAAGGCCCGCTCGGCCTTGCTGGGCCTGGACGTGGTCCTGCGGATGGAGCCCCGGCCCGGCGCGGCGAAACTGGTGACCGACGTGGAACGGGTCCTGGCCGGAGCGCACGAGTTCCACGAGCTCCGGTTGCTCGGGGGCCTGTTGTCGGGCCGGACGCGTCTGCCGGAGGAACTGGGCCTGGAGGCCCAGCGGTTGATCGGCGGCTACGGCACGGATCTGGACGCGCGGCTGGGTTTCGACCGTGAACCGACCCAGGCGGAGGTGCAGAACGCGATCTACGACGCCCTGGCCAGGTGGCGTGAGCAGTCGGAGAACCCGATGCTGGGCAGCGCCGAGCGCGACGCGGCCCGGGTGGTGGTACGCAGCTGCGAGGCGATGCTGATCTAGCGATTGCCGATAAGGATCGATTGACAATCGATAGATAGATGCCGATACTCGATGCATGTTCGAGCGTCGGGCGGTTGCCCTTCTCAAAGTGTGCCTGGTGGGCTTGTTCGGGCTTCTGGTGCTGTTCCAGGTGATGTCCCTGCCAGGGCAGTTCGCGAGCATGGCCAGGGAGGAGCCGGAGATGGCGTACCTGCGCTGGCCCGCGACCTTCGTGACGGTGTTCTGGGTGTTGTGCGTTCAGGTGGTGATCGTCTGCACGTGGCGGTTGCTCACCCTGGTGCAGAAGGACCGGATCTTCAGTGAGGTCTCGTTGAAGTGGGTGAACGGCATCCTGTGGGCCATCGGGGCAGGCTGGGCAGTGCTGGTGGGCGTGCTGCTCTATGTCGGTTTCAACGCGACCGACCCAGGCCTGCCGCTGGTGCTGACGCTGATGACCGCGATCGTGACCGTGGTCGGACTGCTGATGGTCGTGTTGCGCGCGCTGCTGCGTCAGGCCACGACCCTGCGCTCCGACATGGAAGCGGTGATCTGATGCCGATCATCGTGCGCATCGACGTCCAGCTGGCCAAGCGCAAGATGAGCGTCGGAGAGTTCGCCGAAAAGGTCGGCCTGACCCCCGCCAACGTGGCGGTACTGAAGAACGGCAGAGCGAAAGCAGTCCGCTTCAGTACCCTGGAAGCGATGTGCCGGGTGCTGGAGTGCCAGCCCGGCGACCTCCTGGAGTGGGTCGAGGACGAAGAACCGACCTAGTCGACCTGCGAGAGGAACGCCCGCCAAGGCTCCACCGGGAAGGTGAGGGTGGAGCCGGGATTCTTGGAGTCCCGAACGGCGGCGAGGAGAGGTAAGAGAGCGATCTCGACGCAGTCCCCGTGGTAAGTGCTGTAGCTGCTCTTGCGCCAGTTCAGTTCCACTACCGGTTCCTCGCTAGCTCCTCGATGAACGCCACCGAGTCGGAAGGGTTCAGTGCTTCGATTCGCAACGCTTCGAGTAGCAGTCTAGCTTCCTCCACCTGCGCGTGGTCCTCGGTTTGCAGCGACCCGGTCGGGTTCTCCATGTAGAGGTATCTCGGATCATCGGGGTCGGGGAAGCTCAACACTGTGAAAGGTGCGTTCGGCAGGTAGAAAGTGCCTCTGTCCTGCAGTACCTGAAGTGTCACTGTGGGCAACTCCGACATCGTGATGAGGTGCCGGAGTTGCTCCTGCATCAGTTCTGGTGGCCCGAACCTGCGACGCAACGCGGCCTCGCACACGATGCTGTGCAGCTGCAGCGGATGATCCTCGCTGGTCAGCCTCCGTTGCCTGTACAGCCGCACCTTCATGCTGGTGTCGACTGGGACTTGGCGGCACCGAGCGCTGAATAGCGTTCGCATGTAGGCGCGGGTTTGAAGCAACCCTGGCACCTCGATCAGCAAGAACTGGCTGATCTCCGACGCCTCAGTCTCCACGTCGAAGAAATCCGAGTTCCTGATCCCGAAGACCCGATACCAGGGCGTCTTCAATGCCTCCCGCACCTCCTCCAGCAACTCCTCGTCGTAGCACTGGTACAGGTCCATGATCGAGCGGACCAGGTGCACGTCGGCCCTGGTTTCCCCGGTCTCGATCCGATGCAGGGCACTTTTCGTCTTGTCCAGCATCGGGGCGGCGGACTCCAGTGTGTGCCCGGCCTCCTCCCTCATCCGGCGAAGCTTGGCGCCGAGCTTGCGGCGCAGGAACGTGGGACGCGTTGGCTCAGTCACGTGTTCTCCCTGGGCGATACAGGGCGGTCATAGTGTCATTTGGCACCAACAAACTTGGAATTCCCACTGTGTAAGTGATTCCGCCG
>NZ_JAAATY010000057.1 GCF_013280595.1 Kibdelosporangium persicum | reverse complement strand
CGAGGCATGGCGCCTGATGGGCGGTGCAAGTCGTTCGCGGATGCTGCGGATGGTACTGGGTGGTCTGAGGGTGTGGGTGTTGTGTTGTTGGAGCGGTTGTCGGATGCGCGGCGTCATGGGCGTCGGGTGTTGGCGGTGGTGCGGGGTTCGGCGGTGAATCAGGATGGTGCGTCGAATGGGTTGACTGCGCCGAATGGTCCGTCGCAGCAGCGGGTGATTCGGGGTGCGTTGGTGGATGCGCGGTTGTCGGCGTCTGATGTGGATGTGGTGGAGGGGCATGGGACGGGTACGAGGTTGGGTGATCCGATTGAGGCGCAGGCGTTGTTGGCGACCTATGGTCAGGATCGGGAGATTCCGCTGTGGCTGGGGTCGGTGAAGTCGAATATTGGGCATACGCAGGCTGCGTCGGGGTTGGCTGGTGTTATCAAGATGGTGATGGCGATGCGGCATGGTGTGTTGCCGAGGACGTTGCATGTGGATGAGCCGTCGTCGCATGTGGATTGGTCGAGTGGTGCTGTCGGGTTGTTGACGCGGTCGCGGGAGTGGCCGCGGACGGGTCGCCCTCGCCGGGCGGGTGTGTCCTCGTTCGGCATCAGCGGCACCAATGCCCACGTGATACTCGAACAAGGACCGCCGGAACCGGACAAGTCCGAAGCGGACTCGCCGGCCCGGCTGCGTGTGCTGCCGTATCCGGTTTCCGCCAAGACCGCTGACAGCATGCGGGCACAGGCCGGCCGGATATGGGGCCACGTGTCGAACGACCCGGCCCTGGCTCCAGCCGACCTGGCCTACTCGCTGGCGACCACCCGGGCGGGTCTGGCGCACCGGGGTGTGGTCCTCGCGTCCGGCCGGGAAGAACTGCTGAGCGGCCTCGGCGCCCTGGCGGCCGGACGCGACCATCCGCTGGTCGTGGCGGACGTCGCCGGAGAAGGCAAGCTCGCGTTCCTGTTCACCGGGCAGGGCGCGCAGCGGCTGGGCATGGGACGGGCGCTGTACGGGTCTTTCCCGGCGTTCACCGCTGCTTTCGACGAGCTCTGCGATCGGCTGGACGGTCTGCTCGACCGTCCCCTACGCGAGGTGATCTGGGCCGAGCCCGGCTCGGCGGACGCGGCCCTGCTCGATCGCACCGAGTTCACCCAGCCCGCGCTGTTCGCGCTCGAGGTCGCCCTGTTCCGCCTGCTGGAGACCTGGGGGATCAGCCCGGACCTGGTTGCCGGGCATTCGATCGGAGAGCTCGCCGCCGCCCATGTCGCCGGCATCCTGACCATGCACGACGCGACCGGACTGGTCGCCGCACGTGGCCGGTTGATGCAGGCACTGCCCGCGGGCGGCGCCATGATGTCCGTCCGCGCCGCGGAGCGTGAGGTCCGTGCCCTGCTGGCCGAGGCGCAGGGGCCGGTCGGCATCGCCGCGGTCAACGGTCCGGCCGCGGTGACCATTGCCGGTGCGGCGGACGACGTGACTGAGCTCGGCCGTCGTCTCGCCGAGCTGGGACACAAGACGACACCGCTGAACGTCAGTCACGCGTTCCACTCGCCGTTGCTGGACGGGATGCTCGGCGAGTACGGCCGTGTCGCGGCACAGATGACCTACGCCGCCCCACGTCTTGCGATCATCTCGAACGTGACGGGCGCGCTCGCCGCCCCCGGCGAGATGAGCACACCGGATTACTGGACGCGCCAGGCACGGGCCGCCGTGCGGTTCGGTGACGGGGTTCGCGCACTGCGGGCGGCGGGCGTCTCGACATTCCTCGAGTTGGGGCCCGACGGTGTGCTGACAGCACTCGGCGACGCGTGTTGCGCTGACGACGCCGATCCGCCGTCCTTCATCCCGGCACTGCGCAAGGAACACGACGAGCCGTCCGCGCTGATCTCGGCCGTGGCCCGGCTGCACGCCCGCGGAGCGGGCGTGAACTGGTCCGCGGTCTTCGACGGTTCCGGGGCCACGCACATCGACCTGCCCACGTATCCCTTCGAACGCAAGCGGTACTGGCTGACCGGAACCACGGACCCGGCGAGCCTGTCCGGATCGGGACTGACCGCTGCGGACCACCCGATGCTGGGCGCGGTGGTGGAGCTGGCGGGTTCCGACCGCCACCTCGTCACGGGACGGCTGTCGCTGGACGCCCACCCGTGGCTGGCCGACCACAGCGCCCGGGGCAGCGCACTGTTGTGCGGTGCGGCGTTCGCCGAGTTCGCACTGTGGGCCGGGCATCGGCTCGGCTGCGGCGAGCTGGCCGAGCTCACCCTGGAGGAGCCGCTGTTGCTGACCGAGGCCGGTGCGGTGGCGCTGCAGTTGTCGGTCGGTGCACCCGACGACACCGGACGACGGCCGCTGACGGTGTACTCGCGGGACGAGGATCGGGCCGACGAGCCCTGGCGACGGCACGCTGCCGGTGTCCTGGCGGCGACAGCGCCGGTCCAGCCGGACGATCTGCGGGATTGGCCACCGCCGGGCGCGCAGCCGGTTCCCGCGGCCGGTCTCTACGACCGGATGGCCGGCGGAGAGTTGTCGTACGGACCGGCTTTCCGCGGGCTGCGTGCGGTCTGGCGGCGGGGCGACGAGCTGTTCGCGGACGTGCGGTTGCCCGCTGAGGCCGGCGGAACCACGGGATTCGGCCTGCACCCGGCGTTGCTCGACGCCGCACTGCACGCTGTCTGGTTCGGCGCTGAACACGATGAGCGGCCACTGGTGCCGTTCTCGTGGAGCGACGTGTCGCTGTCCGCGACTGGAGCCGACGCGCTTCGTGTGCGACTGGCGCCGGCGGGACGGGACGCGGTGTCCGTTCTGCTCGCGGACAGCGACGGTGAACCGGTCGCGTCGGTCGGGTCCCTCGCGTTCCGGCCGATCTCCACGGATCAGCTGGAGACGGCGAGGACCGGTGAGAACAACGCGCTGTGGCGCGTTCGCTGGCAGAAGACATCCGTTGCGCCCCAGCAGACCGGGATGCGTTGGGCGGTGGTCGGCGACGACGGACCGCTGCTGCCCGGGTGCCCGGTCTACCCGGACGTGGCTTCGCTGGGCCAGGCAGTCGATGCCGGCCAAGCCGTACCGGATGCGGTGCTGGCACGACTGCCGCGGCAGACGGACGAATCGCCATCGGCCGCCGAGGTCCGGTCTGTGGTCGGTGACGTCCTCGGTCTGCTCCAGACGTGGCTGGCCGATGAGCGGTTGCGGACGTCCCGCCTGGTGCTGGTGTCCGCGGGTGCGGTACTGGCTCAGTCTGGCGACACACTGACCAGCCTGGCCCAGGCGAGTGCCGGTGGCCTGGTCCGGTCCGCGCAGACGGAGAACCCGGGCCGGATCGTTCTGGTCGATCTGGACGACAGTGCGGCTTCGTCCCGTGCCCTGCCTTCGGCGCTGGCCACGGGTGAGCCGGTGGTGGCTCTGCGGGACGGGATCGCGTATGCACCCCGCCTTGACCGTGTGCGGCCCAGCGAGCCGAGTGAGCCGGTGTTCGAGGGACAGGGCTCCGTGCTGGTCACCGGTGCGTCCGGCCGGCTGGGCCGGGCCGTCGCGCGCCATCTCGTTCGTGAGCACGGTGTGCGGCACCTTGTTCTCGTCAGCAGACACGGGAATGTCGCGGACCTGGTCGCGGAGATCGCCGAGTCTGGTGCTTCGGCGACCGTCGCGGCGTGTGACGTCGCAGACCGGGAAGGGCTGGCCGACGTGCTGGCGAACGTTCCGGCCGCGCATCCACTGACCGGCGTGGTGCACACCGCGGGGGTGCTGGACGACGGCGTCCTCACGGCGCTCGGGCCGGACCGCGTCGAGGCGGTGCTCCGGCCCAAAGTGGACGGTGCGGTGCACCTGCACGAGCTGACCCGGGGCATGGGCCTGTCGGCGTTCGTGCTCTTCTCGTCGGCGGCGGGAGTTTTCGGCAGCGGGGGCCAGGCGGGATACGCCGCCGCCAACTCCTTCCTGGACGCGCTGGCGCGGCATCGGCGGGAACACGGGTTGCCGGCGACGGCGATCGCGTGGGGGCCGTGGGCGGGCGAGGGAATGGCAGGTGGTCTCACAGACGTGGCGCGGACACGTATCCGGCGGTCAGGCCTCCTTCCGGTGTCCGAGGCCGAAGGCCTGGCCCTGCTGGACCGTTCGCTGCGGTCAGGTGAGCCGGCGCCGGTGCCCGTGCCGCTGGATTTCGCGCAGTTGCGTGCCCAGGCCGGTTCCGGCGAGCTGCCGTGGTTGTTGCGTGCTCTGCTGCCGATGCCCAAGCGGGCGGCAGGCCGGCGGCATCCGGGCGACGAGCCGCTGCGGCGCCGCCTCGCCGGGCTTGCTGCCGCTGACCGGGACCGGCTGCTGGTCCGGTTGGTGACCACGGCGGCGTCCGAGGTGCTCGGCCACTCGGAACCCGGCGCGATCGGCGCGGCACAGCCGTTCGCCGAGGCCGGGTTCGACTCCCTGACGGCCGTGGAGCTGCGCAACCGGCTGGCCGCCGAGACCGGGCTCGGACTCCCGGCCACGCTGGTCTTCGACCACCCGTCCCCGGTCGAGGTGGCGAGCCACCTGCACGCACTCCTCGCCGAAGACGTCGTGCCGCTGGACGGTCCCGGTACGTCGGCGGCGCCCGCCACCGACGAACCCATCGCAGTCATCGGACTCGCGTGCCGTTTTCCTGGCGGCGTACGGTCACCGGAAGAGCTGTGGGAACTCGTCGCCGAAGGCAGGGATGCCATCTCGCCGATGCCGGCCGACCGCGGCTGGCGCCTCGGCGAGCTGTACGACCCCGAGCCGGGCAACCCGGGCACCTCCTACGTCCGGGAAGGCGGGTTCCTGCACGACGCCGCGGAGTTCGACCCCGGGTTCTTCGGCATCTCGCCCCGTGAGGCGCTCGCGATGGACCCGCAACAGCGGATCCTGCTGGAGACCTCCTGGGAGGCGTTCGAGCACGCGGGGATCGATCCCCACTCGGCCAGGGGCAGCCGCACCGGCGTGTTCACCGGTCTGATGTACCACGATTACGCCGTCAACGCCGGCAGCGCTGCGGACGGCGCAGGAGAAGGGCACTTCGGCACCGGGGTGTCGGCGAGCGTGGCCTCCGGCCGGATCGCCTACACACTGGGACTGCACGGCCCGGCGCTCACGATCGACACCGCGTGTTCGTCCTCGCTGGTCGCGGTTCACCTTGCCGGGCAGGCACTTCGCGACGGCAGTTGTGATCTCGCGCTCGCGGGCGGCGTGACGGTCATGTCCACACCGGCCGCGTTCGTCGAGCTGTCCCGGCAACGGGGTCTGGCCGCGGACGGCCGGTGCAAGCCGTTCGCCGACGCGGCGGATGGCACCGCCTGGGGCGAAGGGGCCGGTCTGCTCCTGCTCGAGCGGCTCAGCGACGCCCGGCGCCACGGCCATCCGATCCTCGCGGTGATCCGGGGCAGCGCGGTCAACTCCGACGGCGCGTCGAACGGACTGACCGCACCCAACGGCCTCGCGCAGCAACGGGTCATCCGGCAGGCGCTGGCGAACGCGGGCCTCGGGCCGTGGGAGATCGACGCCGTCGAAGCGCACGGCACCGGGACGGCGCTGGGCGACCCGATCGAGGCGCAGGCACTGCTCGCGACCTACGGCCGGGACCGGTCAGGGGGAAAGCCGCTGCTGCTCGGGTCGGTCAAGTCCAACATCGGCCACACCCAGGCCGCCGCGGGCGCCGCGGCCCTGATCAAGGTGATCATGGCCATGCGGCACGGCGAGCTGCCCCGGACCCTGCACATCGACCGGCCGTCCGGCGAAGTGGACTGGTCGGCGGGCAGCGTCGAGCTGCTCATGGACAACCAGCCGTGGCCGTCCGGCGGGCGTCCCCGGCGCGCCGGTGTGTCCTCGTTCGGCATCAGCGGTACCAACGCGCACGTCATCGTCGAGGAACCCGGTCCCGAGGCAACCGCGCCCGGCGGGGCGGGCGTGCTCGCCGGTCCGGCTCACGCCTGGATCCTGTCCGCGACGGACACGGCCGCGCTGCGCAGGCAGGCCGTCCGATTGCTGTCGTATGTGGACGGACGGCCGGAGCTCGCGGTCGCGGACGTCGGGCGTTCGCTGGCGGCGAGAGCCCGATTGGCGGAGCGGGCGGTCGTGATCGGGACGGACCGGTCCGGACTGCTCGATGGGCTGGCCGCGCTGGTGGAGGACACCCCGACGCAGGCCACGGTCGTGACCGGGCGGGCGCGCGAGGATGCCCGGGTGGCCTTCGTGTTCCCCGGCCAGGGAGCGCAGTGGACAGGCATGGCGACGGAACTGCTGGCGTCATCGCCGGTGTTCCGGGCGTCGATCGAGCAGTGCGCCGCGGCCCTTGAGCCGTACCTGGACTGGAGTCTGCTCGACCTCCTCGAGGGCGGCCCGGACGCGCCGCCTCTCGACCGGGTCGATGTGGTCCAGCCGGCGCTGTTCGCTGTCGGGGTCGCGTTGGCGGCGCTGTGGCGGGCATGCGGGGTCCAGCCGGCGGTGGTGATCGGGCACTCGCAGGGCGAGATCGTGGCCGCGCACGTGTGCGGCGCGCTGAGCCTCACCGACGCCGCCAAAGTGGTCGCGCTGCGCAGCAAGGCGATCGGGGCGGTGCTGGCGGGCCGCGGCGGGATGGTGTCGGTGCCGCTTCCGGTCGCGGACGTGACCGGACTGCTGCGGCGCTGGGCATCTGCGTTGTCGGTCGCGTCGATCAACGGACCGCGTACGACTGTGGTCTCCGGTGACGCCGCCGCGATCGACGAGTTGCTCGCCCACGGCGAGGCTGAAGGAATCCGGATGCGGCGGATACCGGTGGACTACGCCTCGCATTCCGAGCACGTGGCCGATCTGGAGGAGCGGCTGGCGGATCTGCTCCGGGACATCGAGCCGATGACCTCCGAGGTGCCGTTCGTTTCGACGGTGACCGGTGGTGTACTACCCACCGCGGCACTCGACGCCCGGTACTGGTACCGCAACCTCCAGCAGACTGTGGAGTTCGACCGTGCCGTCAGCGTGGTGCGGGAACAGGGCATCGAGGTGTTCCTCGAAGTCAGCCCCCACCCGGTACTGGTTCCGGCAGTGCACGAACGCGCCGACGAAAGCGGCGGCGGTGTGCTGGCAGTGGGGACCCTGCGCCGGGGGGACGGCGGGAGCCGGCGCGTGCTGACCTCGCTGGCGCAGCTGTACGTGCACGGTGTGCCGGTGGACTGGCACACCGTGCTTCCCGGCAGCCCGGTGGAGCTACCGGCTTATGCCTTCCAGCGGCAACGTTTCTGGCTGGAGGGAAGGGAATTCGGCGGGGACATGTCGGCGGCGGGACTCGAGGACGCGGTCCACCCGTGGCTGGGCGCGGCGGTGACACTCGCCGACGACGAAGTCCTGCTCACCGGGCGCCTGTCGACCAGTGCGCACCCGTGGCTGCTTGACCACGCCGTGGCAGGGACGGTGTTGCTGCCGGGCACGGCGTTCGTCGAACTGGCCATCCGCGCCGGTGACCAGGCGGGCTGTCCCCATCTCGAGGAACTCACGCTGCACGAACCGGTTTTCCTCAGTGCCGAAGATGACCAGGGCGTTCCGATCCAGGTGCGCGTCGACGCTCCCGACAAGGACGGGCGCCGCGTGGTGCGGGTGCACTCGCGCCAGAAGAGAGGCTCATGGACCCTGCACGCCAGCGGCGTGCTCAGTCCGCAAAGCCTGTCCGCGCCGTCAGACCTGGTGGCATGGCCCGTCCGCGGTAGCGATGAGGCCGACGTCAGCACCGGCTACGAGGCCCTCGCCGCGGCGGGGTACCACTACGGGCCTGCTTTCCAAGGGCTGCGACGGGTATGGCGTGGTGCTGGCGAGGTCTTCGCCGAGATCCGGCTGCCTGACGAGCAGCGAATGGTTGCGGGGAAGTACGGCATACACCCGGCGCTGCTGGACGCGGCGCTGCACGCAGCCGGGTACCTGTACGACGGCGAATCCGACGGGGAACTGCGCCTGCCCTTCGCCTGGACCGGCGTTAGCCTGCACGCCGCGGGCGCCACCGCGGCGCGGGTCCGGCTGGCGTTGCGCGGCGCCGGTGAACTGCATGTGACCCTGGCCGATGAAACGGGCATGCCCATCATGACGGTCCGGTCTCTGGTGACCAGGCCGGTGTCCGCGGCGAACCTCGCCAGTGCACTACCGGTGGCCGCTCACGGGGATTCCCTGTTCCATCTCGACTGGACTCCGGCACGAGTGCCCTCGGTGGTGTCCAGCGACGCGCTGCGGGCGATCGCCGTGCTCGGCGACGACCCGTACGGCGCCTTCCGCAGCGAAGCCACGTACGCGGATCTGGACGCGGTCGACCGGGCGATATCCGCTGTGGACACGTTCGGGACGCTCGTCGTGTTCCATCCTCCCGGTGAGGCCCCCGCGACAGACTCCGTGCAGCCGGTGCACACCGCGGCGCGGACAACGTTGGCACTGCTGCAGTCCTGGCTGTCCGACGAGCGGTTCGCCGATATCCGCCTGGTGTTCGTCACCCTCGGCGCGGTTGACGGGGGCGCGCACGACATCACCGACCTGCCCAGTGCGGCGGTGTGGGGACTGGTGAGCACCGCGCAGAACGAGCATCCCGGCCGGTTCGCGCTGATCGACCTCGACGGCCACCCCGACTCACTGACGGCGTTGCCCGCCGTGCTGACACTGCCGGATCCGAGGCTGAGGATCCGCCGCGGCGCCGTCACCGTGCCCAGGATGGCCCGGCTGGCATCCCACGACGTGTTGCAGCCGCCCGGAGCGGCGCCGTGGCGGTTGGCGGGCAAGGGCGACGGCACGATCGAGGGCCTGGAACTGGTGCCCTGCCCCGAAGTGCTGCGTCCCCTGGCAGCCGGTCAGGTCAGGATCGCCGTGCGTGCCGTGGGCATGAACTTCCGCGACGTTCTCGTCGTGCTGGGGATGTACCCGGGATCGCGGCGGCAGGGCATCGGCAGCGACGTGGCCGGCGTGGTCACCGAGGTCGGCGAGGGCGTGACCGGCCTGGCTGCCGGTGACCGCGTGATGGGAATCGGGACGGACGCGTTCGGACCGGTCACGGTCACCGATCACCGGTTGCTCGTGCGGATTCCCGACGACTGGTCCTTCGCGCAGGCGGCCACGGTGCCGGTCGCCGGGGCGACCGCCTACTACGGCCTGCACGACCTGGCGGAGGTCAGCCGCGGGGACGCGGTGCTCATCCACGCCGCCGCCGGTGGTGTCGGCACGATCGCGGTCCAGCTGGCCCGCCACCTCGGTGCCGACGTCTTCGGGACCGCGAGCCCCGGCAAGTGGGGTGCCTTGCACCGCAACGGTCTTGACGAGGCGCACGTCGCCAGTTCCCGCGACCACGAGTTCGAGCGGCGGTTCCTCGCCGCCACCGGCGGCCGGGGGATGGACGTCGTGCTGGACTGCCTGGCCGGTGACTTCGTGGACGCCGGCCTTCGCCTGCTGCCGCGCGGCGGGCGGTTCCTGGAGATGGGCAAGACCGACATCCGTGATCCGGCTGAGGTCGCGCGTCAGCACCCCGGAGTCGAGTACCAGGCCTACGACCTGATGGAGGCGGGCCCGGACCGGATCCAGCAGGTGCTGCGGGCGCTGGTGGAGTTGTACCAGCGCGGGACGCTGCAGCCCCTGCCGATCACCACCTGGGACATCCGGCACGCCCGCGAGGCGTTCCGTGCGCTGGGTCAGGCCCGTGTGGTCGGCAAGGTGGTGCTCACCATCCCCGGCGACCCGGTGCCGTCCGGCGGCACGGTGCTGATCACCGGCGGAACGGGCGCACTGGGCGCGCTGGTGGCCCGCCACCTGGTGACCGTCCACGGTGCCAGGCACCTGCTGCTGACCAGCAGGCGTGGCACGGAGTCGAAGGGCGCGCCGGAACTGGCCGCGGAACTGGAGTCGCTCGGCGCCCGGGTCACCGTCGCCGCGTGCGATGTGGCGGACCGGGCCGCGCTGCGGCGGACCATCGCCGCCATCCCCGCCGACCACCCGTTGACCACGGTCGTGCATGCCGCCGGGGTGCTGTCCGACGGCGTTGTCGAGTCGCTCACCCCCGAGCGGCTGGAGCGGGTGCTGCGGCCCAAAGTGGACGGTGCGGTGAACCTGCACGACCTCACCGCCAACCTGCCGCTCGCGACCTTCGTACTGTTCTCGTCGCTGGCGGGGATGACCGGGGGCCCTGGACAGGGCAACTACGCCGCAGCCAACTGCGTGCTCGACGCGTTGGCGCGGCACAGGCGTGCCAACGGCCTCCCGGCCACGTCGCTCGCCTGGGGGTTCTGGGCCGAACAGGGTGAGATGACCGGCGGTGCCGACGCCGGCCGGCTGGCCCGGGGCGGTGTGCTGCCACTGCCGGACGAGGACGGGCTGGCGTTGTTCGACCTCGCGTGCCGGAGTGATCTGCCGGTCGTGGTGCCCGCCCGGCTGGACCTGGCGGCGTTCGGTGCCATGGGAGATGCCGTCCCGCCGCTGTGGGCCGGACTGGCACCGGCGGCGGGACGGCCTGTACTGCGCCCGGGCGAGGACGTCGTTCCCGTGAGTCGTCCAGAGTTTCGGGACCAGATCGCCACCCTGTCCACCACCGAGCAGAACCGGCTGGTGCTCGACCTGGTGCGGTCGAACGCGGCGAGTGTGCTCGGGCATCGGGGCGCAGACGAGATCGAGCCGGACCGCGCCTTCACCGACCTCGGGTTCGACTCGCTGATCGCCGTGGAGTTCCGCAACCGGCTCGGCACCGCGACCGGGCTGCGGCTGCCGGTCACCATGGTCTTCGAGCATCCGACGCCGTACCGGCTGGCGGAACACCTGCTTGCCGAACTCGTCCCGGAGCCGGTGTCCGAACTGCGGCTCGCTCTGGCGGATCTCGGCGACCTGGCGAAACGGCTGCTGTCGTTGGCGCCCGGCGAGGACGGCCGCGACGAGGTCACCGCCAGTCTGCGGGTGCTGCTGTCCGAGTGGACCGGTGCCGACGACGTCGGCGGTGCCGGCGGCGACGATCTGGCGGCGGCCACCGACGACGACCTTTTCCAGGTGATCGACAAGGGTTTCGGGCTCTCCTGACCCGCTCGAGACACCCCGCACCCGGCGAGGAGCTGGAACCGATGTCCACTCAGGACAAGATGCGCGACTACCTCAAGCGGGCGATCAGCGACGCCCGGAACCTGCAGCAGCGCCTGCGGGAGGTGGAGGACAAGGCGAGCGAACCGATCGCGATCGTCGGCATGGCCTGTCGTTTCCCCGGCGGCGTCACCTCCCCCGAACAGCTGTGGCAGCTGGTCGCCGACGGCACGGACGCCATCTCGCCGTTCCCGGCCGACCGGGGCTGGCCCGCGTCGGTGTACCACCCGGACCCCGACCACCCCGGCACCAGCTACGCCAGGGAGGGCGGGTTCCTGCACGACGCGGCGGACTTCGACCCGGCGTTCTTCGGCATCTCGCCGCGCGAGGCGTTCGCGATGGACCCCCAGCAACGCCTGCTGCTGGAAACCTCGTGGGAGGTGTTCGAACGCGCGGGCATCCCCCCGGACTCGGTGCGGGGCAGCCGGTGCGGCGTGTACACCGGGGTGATCTACCACGACCACGTGGCACGGCTGCGGCAGGTGCCGGAGTCGATCGCCGGGTTCCTGGGCACCGGTGGGGCGGGCAGCGTGATGTCCGGCCGGATCGCCTACACACTGGGCCTGGAAGGCCCGGCGGTCACGGTGGACACCGCGTGTTCCGCGTCGCTGGTCGCGATCCACCAGGCAGTGCAGGCGTTGCGGCTGGGTGAGTGCGACCTGGCACTGGCGGGTGGCGCGACCGTGATGTCCACGCCGACCACCTTCGTGGAGTTCTCCCGGCAGAAGGGGATGTCGCCGGACGGCCGGTGCAAGTCCTTCGCCGCGGCCGCCGACGGCGCCAGTTGGGCGGAAGGTGCCGGCCTGCTGCTCGTGGAGCGCTTGTCCGACGCGGTGCGGCACGGGCACCCGGTCCTGGCGGTGATCCGCGGATCCGCGGTCAACCAGGACGGGGCGTCCAACGGGCTGACCGCACCGAACGGGCTCGCCCAGGAGCGGGTGATCCGCGCGGCACTGGCCAACGCGCGATTGTCCACAAAGGACATAGATGTGGTCGAGGCACACGGCACCGGTACGACGCTGGGCGACCCGATCGAGGCGAGGGCGCTGCTGGCCACCTACGGGCAGGATCGGGAACACCCGTTGCTGCTCGGCTCGGTGAAGTCCAACATCGGCCACACCCAGGCGGCCGCCGGAGTGGCCGGTGTGATCAAGATGGTGATGGCGCTGCGGCACGGGGTCCTGCCGAAGACACTGCACGTCGACGAGCCGACCCCGCACGTGGACTGGTCGTCCGGCTCGGCCGAGCTGCTGACCCAGTCCGCCGGCTGGCCCGTGACCGGCAGGCCGCGCCGGGCCGCGGTGTCGTCCTTCGGCTTCAGCGGGACGAACGCGCACACCATTTTGGAAGAGGCGCCGCCGGTCTCGGTGCGGACCGCACCCGAGACGGCCGGGCCCGATCGGCTGCCCGTCACCCCGTATGTCCTCTCCGGACATTCGGAGACGGCCTTGCGCGCACAGGCGGAACGCCTACTGGCCAGGGTGGACGAGGACGGCGACCAGGATCTCGCCGATATCGCGCTGTCGCTGGCGACCACGAGGACATCGTTGACGCACCGAGCTGTCGTGCTCGCCACGGCTGAGCCCGGACTGCGGTCGGGACTCGGTGCGCTCGCGAACGGCGAAGACGATCCGCACGTGCTGCGGGACGTGGTGCGCACCGGTCCGGTCGCGTTCCTCTTCGCCGGCCAGGGATCGCAGCGCCCCGGCATGGGCAAGCAGCTCTACGAGACCTTCCCGCCGTTCGCGGAGAAGTTCGACGAATTGGCCGCGCTGCTCGACCCGCTGCTCGGTGCACCACTGCGAGACGTCGTGTTCGGCGCGGACGAGCGGCTGCACCGGACGATGTTCGCGCAGGCCGGTCTGTTCGCCGTGGAAGTCGCGATGTCCCACCTGCTCGGCCGGTGGGGAATCCAGCCCGCCTTCCTGCTCGGGCACTCCGTCGGTGAGCTGGCGGCGGCACACGTCGCGGGGGTGCTGACGGCCCCGGACGCCTGCACACTGGTGGCCGCACGAGGGCGGCTCATGCAGGATCTGCCACCCGGCGGGGCCATGATCGCGATCGAGGCCGCCGAGGAGGAGGTGCTGCCTCTGCTCGGCGGGCGTGAGCGGGTGGTTGGCATCGCCGCGGTGAACGGCCCGCAGGCTGTGGTCGTCTCCGGCGACGAGGACGTTGTCGCCGAGGTGGCGGCCGCGTTCCCAGGACGCAGGACCAAACGGCTGACCGTGAGCCACGCCTTCCACTCCCCGCGGATGGAGCCCATGATGGCCCGGTTCCGGGAGGTGGTCACCGGCCTGGCGCTGCGCACGCCGGAGATCCCGGTTGTCTCCAACCTCACAGGCAGGCAGGCGTCGTCGGACGAGCTGAGTTCCCCCGAGTACTGGGTGCGGCACGTCCGCGAGGCGGTCCGGTTCGGCGACGGTGTGCGGTTCCTGGCGGCGTCCGGCGTTCGCACGTTGATCGAACTCGGTCCGGACGGCGCGTTGTCGGCGCTCGCGGTGACCGGTGACGAGGATGTCGTCGCGATCCCGGTGTCCGGCCGTGACCGGTCCGAGGTCACTTCACTGGTCGGCGCGGTGAGCCGGGCGCATGTGCGCGGTGTGCCGGTGCGGTGGACGGAGCTGTTCGGCGGCACCGGCGCTCGGCGGACCCAGCTGCCCACGTACGCGTTCCAGCGCCAACGCTACTGGCTCGACTCCGGACGGGCGCCCGAGGAGGCGGCCGGTGCGGGGCAGTCCGGGATCGACCACCCGTTGCTCGCCGCGGCTGTGGCACTGCCGGAGTCAGGCGGTCTGGTGCTGACCGGCCTGCTCTCCGTGGACGACCAGCCATGGCTGGCCGATCATGTGGTGGACGGCATGACGTTGTTCCCCGGCACGGGGTTCGCCGAGCTGGTGGTCCGTGCCGGTGACGAGGCCGGCTGCCCGGTGGTCGAAGAGCTGACCCTGACCACACCGCTGGTACTGGGACCACACGACGCGGTACAGCTCCGGGTGCAGGTGGACGCCCCCGACGAGGCAGGCCGACGAGCGGTGAGCGTGCACGGCCTCGGCTCCGGCGAGGATTCGTGGACCTGCCACGCGCGCGGCGTGCTGACGCCGCAGGCCGGGCCGGTCACCTCGCCGTCGGCCCAATGGCCACCGCAGGGTGCCGAGCCGGTGGCGATCGATGGGCTGTACGAACGCCTCCTCGGCACAGGCCTGGCGTACGGGCCCGCGTTCCGCGGGCTGCGCTCGGTGTGGCGGTGGGATGGCGAGGTGTACGCCGAAGTCGCCTTGCCCGAGGAGACCGCGACGGAAGCCGGGCGGTTCGGACTGCACCCCGCCTTGCTCGACGCCACGCTGCACGCCCTGCTGCTCACCAGATCCGGCGTGCAGGTAGAGGGGATCGGGCTGCCGTTCGAGTGGCGCGGTGTCTCGTTGCACGCGACCGGGGCGACGGCGTTGCGAGCGCGGCTCGCGCACACCGAGGGCGGGGTGTCGGTCGAACTCACAGACCTCGCCGGGCTGCCAGTGGCCACTGTGGACTCACTGGTGTTGCGTGCGGTGCCGCCGGGCCAGGTGTCCCGGCGTGGGGCCGCTGTCGCGGACTCGTTGTTCCGGGTCGACTGGGTCAGGCAACCGGACCAGGACGGTCCAGGACCCGAGCCGGGCTCGTGGGCGGTGGTCGGGGAAACGGCCGGTGCTTTCGCCGCCGCCGGGACCACCGTCCTGCGATGCGATGACCTGGCTTCGGCGGCGCAGCTGGACCAGGTGCCTGACGTGCTCGTGGTGCCGTGTGCGGGGGATCCCGCCGTTGTCCGGGAGATGCCCGCGGCAGTACGAACGGCGACTTATGAGGCGCTGGACATCGTCCAGTCGTGGCTGACCGACGAACGGTTCGCGCAGACCCGCCTGGTCGTGCTGACGCGGGGGGCCGTGACGACCTCGCGGGACGACGACGGGCCGGACCTGCCGGGCGCGGCGGTCTGGGGCCTGCTGCGTTCGGCGCAGTCGGAACACCCCGGCCGGATCGTGCTGCTGGACTCCGACGGCGGCGAGATCCCCGTGGCGGCGGTGCGAGCGGTGCGCGGCCTGGAGGAGACTCAGCTCGCGGTTCGTGGTGGCACTGTGCTGGTGCCGCGCCTGGCTCGGGCGGCGAGCGGCGGAACGCTGCTGCCGGCCGGGGACGAGGCGTGGCGGGTGGCCGTCGTCGGCGAGAGGACGTTGGAGAACCTCCGGCTGGTACCGCATCCCGAGGCACAGGCTGATCTGGAACCGGGGCAGGTACGGATCGAGGTCCGCGCGGCGGGCGTGAACTTCCGCGACGTGCTGACGGCACTCGGGATGTACCCGGGTGAGGCCGGTCCGCTCGGCCTTGAGGGCGCGGGTGTCGTTCGTGAGGCCGGTCCTGGCGTGCACGGGATCGAGCCGGGCGACCGAGTGATGGGACTGTTCCCCGGCGCGTTCGGCCCGCTGGCGGTCGCCGATCAGCGGATGGTCGTCCGGATGCCCCGCGATTGGTCGTACGCGCAGGCGGCCGCTGTGCCGTCCGTGTTCCTGACGGCCTACTACGCCTTGACCGATCTGGCCGGTGTGCGTCCAGGGGAAGCGGTTCTCGTGCACGCCGCGGCCGGTGGTGTCGGCATGGCTGCCGTCCAGGTGCTGCGGCACCTGGGTGCCGAGGTCTTCGCGACGGCGAGCCAGGGCAAGTGGCCGGTGCTGCGCGAGCAGGGCCTCGACGACGACCACATCGGATCGTCCCGTGACGTCGGTTTCGCGGACCGGGTGCTGGCTGTGACCGGCGGCCGGGGCGTGGACGTGGTGCTGAACTCGCTCGCCCGCGAGTTCGTGGACGCCTCGCTCAGGGTGCTGCCGCGTGGCGGCCGGTTCATCGAGATGGGCAAGACCGACCTGCGTGATGCCGGCCGGGTCGCCGCCGACCACCCCGGAGTCGAGTACCGGGCGTTCGACCTGACAGCGGACGCGGGCGCGGACCGGATCCAGGAAATGCTGCACAGGCTGCGCACCCTGTTCGAGCAGGGCGAGCTGAGGCCGCTGCCGGTCCGGACCTGGCCTGTCTCCCAGGCGCGGGAAGCCCTGCGGTTCCTCAGCCAGGCCCGGCACATCGGCAAGATCGTGCTCACGATGCCGCACTGGGAAGCGGGCGGGACGACACTCATCACCGGTGGCACTGGTGCACTGGGCGCCGAAGTCGCACGTCACCTGGTCATCGAGCATGGGGTGCGCAACCTGGTGCTGGCGAGCAGGCGTGGCCCGCAGGCGCCGGAGACGGCCGCGCTGTGCGCCGAACTGGCCGAGGCGGGAGCGACGGTGACCGTGCTCGCCTGCGACGTCGGCGACCGGGGTGAAGTGGCCGCGCTGCTGGAGCGGATCCCAGCGGAACGTCCGTTGACCGCGATCGTCCACGCGGCCGGCGTCATCGACGACGGAGTCGTCACGTCGCTGACCCCGGACCGGATCGACACCGTGCTGCGAGCCAAGGCCGACGCGGCATGGCACCTGCACGACCTGACCCGGACTCTCGACCTGTCGGCGTTCGTGCTGTTCTCCTCCGCGGCGGGTCTTCTCGGCAGCCCCGGACAGGGCAACTACGCCGCCGCGAACACCTTCCTCGACGCGCTCGCCGCGCATCGCCAAGCAGCCGGACTGCCCGCCACGGCGCTCGCCTGGGGGCTGTGGGCCACTGGTGGCGGGATGGCGGGCGCGCTGGGGGAGACCGGCCGCAGACGGATCACCGGCGGCGGGCGGGCCCTGTCCACAGCCGAAGGACTGGCGTTGTTCACCATCGCGACCGCACTCGCGGATCCGGTTCTGGCGCCGATGCGGCTGGACCTGTCCGGCCCGGCCCCGGGCGCCGCGCCGCTGCTGCGCGGACTGGTCGGCGGACTGGTGGGCGGACTGGTGGGCGGCCGTGCCCGCCGTGTCGTCGAGGCCGGCGTGGCGGAGACAGATTCGCTACGCGGACGGCTCGCGGGTATGACGGTGGAAGACAGGGAGCAGGCGCTGCTCCGGCTGATCGCCTCGCACGCGGCGGCGGTGCTGGCACTGGACGACGCCCGCGCGGTCGGCACCGAACAGGCCTTCCGCGATCTCGGGTTCGACTCACTGACCGCCGTCGAACTGCGCAACCGCCTCAACGCCGCCACCGGCCTCCGGCTGCCCGCCACACTGGTCTTCGACTACCCGACACCGGGCGCACTGGCCAGCCTGCTGAGCGAACGGCTGAGCGACGACTCGCCCGCGCCGTCCACGGCGTCTGCTGCCTCCCCAGTGCCCGGGGCAGAGCGGAACCTCGACGACCCGATCGTCATCGTCGGGATGGCCTGCCGGTTGCCCGGCGATGCCGATTCGCCCGGGGAACTGTGGCGCCTGCTGGCGGACGAGACCGACGCGATCGCCGGCTGGCCCACCGACCGCGGCTGGGACCAGGATGGCCGGTCCGGCGCCGGGACCGGTCGTCCCGCCGCGGGCGGATTCCTGGCAGGCGCCACCGAGTTCGACGCGGAGTTCTTCGGCATCAGCCCGCGCGAGGCGATGGTGATGGACCCCCAGCAGCGGCTGCTGCTGGAGACGGCGTGGGAGGCCGTCGAGGCCGCCGGCATCCGGCCGTCCTCCCTGCGCGGCACCGACACCGGTGTGTTCGCCAGCGTCATCCACCACGACTACGCCACTGTCCTGTCCACAGCAGAAGATTTGCAGGGTGACATGGCGACCGGCACGTCGGCGAGCGTCGCCTCAGGCCGGATCGCGTACCTGTTCGGTCTGGAAGGCCCTGCCATCACCGTGGACACCGCGTGCTCGTCGGCGCTGGTCGCGCTGCACCTCGCGGTGCGGTCGCTGCGGCAGGGCGAGTGTTCCCTGGCGCTGGTCGGCGGCGCCACGGTGATGGCCACACCCGGGTCGTTCGTCGAGCTCGCGCGGCAGGGGGCGCTCGCCCCGGATGGCCGTTCCAAGGCCTTCGGCGCCGGTGCGGACGGCGCGGGGTGGTCCGAGGGCGCCGGCGTGCTGCTGGTGGAACGGCTCTCGGACGCCCGGCGGCACAGTCACCCGGTGCTCGCGGTCGTCCGCGGTACCGCCGTGAACTCCGACGGCGCCTCGAACGGGCTCACCGCGCCGAACGGCCTCGCGCAACAGCGCGTGATCAGGCAGGCCCTGGCGGACGGCGGGCTCACAGCGTCCGAAGTGGATGCGGTGGAGGCACATGGCACCGGCACCGCGCTAGGCGACCCGATCGAAGCGCAGGCACTGCTGGCCACCTACGGCCGGCGACGCCCGCACGATCGCCCGCTGTGGCTGGGTTCGGTCAAGTCGAACATCGGGCACACCCAGGCAGCCGCGGGAGCCGCCGGGGTGATCAAGGTGGTGCTCGCGATGCGGCACGGAGTGCTGCCGCGCACGCTGCACGCGGATGTCCCGTCCAGCCACGTGGACTGGTCGGCTGGCGGTGTCGAACTGCTGACCGAGGCACGGGAGTGGCCGCGGGCCGGCAGGCCACGCCGCGCGGGCGTCTCGTCGTTCGGCATCAGCGGCACCAACGCGCACGTCATCATCGAGGAGCCGCCACCGGTAGAGCCGGCGGCGGCGCCGCCCGCTGTGACGGGCGAACCGCTGCCGTGGCTGGTCACAGCCAAAGGTGAAGCGGCGCTGCGCGAGCAGGCCGGACGCCTCATGTCCTCTGTAGAGGCGCAGCCCGAGCTGACGGCTGAGGACGTCGCCTACTGCCTGGGCTCGACCCGGACGTCGTTCGAACACCGTGCCGTGGTGCTGGGCAAGGACCGCCGTGAACTGCTGACCGGGCTCGCCGCGTTGTCCCGTGGCGAATCCGCCGCGGAAGTGATCCGGGGAGTCGCGGACACCAGCGGCCGGGCCGTGTTCATGTTCGCCGGAGCCGGTACGCAGTGGCGTGGCATGGGTGCGCGGCTGATGGCTTCCGCGGACGTGTTCCGCGACAGCGTGCTGGCCTGTGCGCGGGCGTTCGAGCCCTACCTCGACTGGTCGCTCACGGATGTGCTCGAGGGCAGACGGGGCGCGGCTCCCCTCAGCAGGGTTGACGTCGTCCAGCCCGCGCTGTTCACCATGATGGTCTCGCTCGCGGCGTTGTGGCGGTCCTACGGGGTGCGGCCCGCGGCGGTGGTCGGCCATTCGCAGGGTGAGATCGCCGCGGCACACGTGGCGGGCGCACTGTCTCTCGAGGACGCGGTCCGTGTGGTCGCGCTGCGCAGCCAGGCGTTGGGCGGGATCGCGGGGGCCGGAAGCATGCTCACCGTTCCGTTGCCCGAGGCCGAAGTCCGCGCGTGCATCGCGCGGTGGGGTGATCGCCTCTCGATCGCCGCGGTCAACGGTCCCGCGCTCGTCGCCGTGTCCGGCGAACCCGGGCCCGCGGACGACCTGATGTCGGAACTGGTTTCCGCGGGCGTGCGCGCCGGTCGTCTGCAGGCGGACTTCGCGTCGCATTCGGTCCAGGTGGAGGCGATCCGGGCGGACCTGCTGCACCAGCTGGCCCACGGTTCGCCGCGAAGCTCGGACATCCCGTTCTTCTCGACTGTGACAGGTGCGGCGTTCGACACGGCCGCACTGGACGCCGAGTACTGGTACCGCAACCTCCGTCAACCTGTGTTGTTCGAGCGGGCCGTCAACGCGATGCTGGAGGAGGGGTACGACGCCTTCGTCGAACTGAGCCCGCACCCGACGCTGACGGTCGCCGTCGAGGAGATCGCCGACAACCGCACGCACAGCCTAGCTGTGGTCGGCTCGTTGCGGCTCGGTGACGGTGGTCTTGACCGGTTCTCCACATCGCTGGCACAGGCGGAGGTCCGGGGGATCCATGTCGACTGGGGACACAGCGGACGATTCGTCGAGCTGCCGACGTACGCCTTCCAGCGCAAGCGGTTCTGGCCTGAGGCCACGGCTGTGGCGAGTGCGGGCGCGACCACGACGGATCCCGGTGACGCGGCGTTCTGGGAGACCGTCGAAAGCGAGGATCTCGAAGGGCTGGCCACCACGCTGGGCATCGGCACGGCCGCGAGCCTTGAGACGGCTGTCGCGGCGCTGTCCCAGTGGCGCAGGCACAAACGCGAAGCGTCGCTGGTGGACTCCTGCCGCTACCGGGTGTCCTGGAAACCGCTCACCGGGCTCGGCGCCGCCGCCGTGCCCGGCACGTGGTTGCTCGTCGTCTCGTCCGGGCCGGTGGCCGGGGACGGTGTCGAGAAGGCGTGCACCGAGGCGCTCGAGGGTGGCGGGATCCGGCTCCGCCGGCTCGAGGTCGACCCGGCGGAAACCCGGCAGGACCTCGCCCGGCGGCTCACCGGCGAACCGGTCGCGGGAGTCCTGTCCCTGCTTGCGTTCGCGGACGACGGGACACCGAGGCCGGACGGTGTGTGCGCCGGCCTGGCCGGCACGCTGACCCTGATCCAGGCGCTGGGTGACGCCGCGCTGACCGCACCGCTGTGGTGCGCGACTCGCGGCGCGGTGGAGGCAGGGCAAGCCGGTGCCACGCTGTCGGTCGGTCACGCGCAGATCTGGGGCCTCGGCCGGGTGGCCGCACTGGAGCATCCGGACCGGTGGGGTGGCTTGGTGGACCTGCCGTCCGTGCTCGACGACCGGGCGATCACCCGGCTGCGCGGCGCCCTGACCGGAAGCAACGGCGAGGACCAGCTCGCTGTCCGTGCCGGCGCGGTGTTCGGCCGTCGCCTGGTCCGCGCGCCACGGGGGCCACGGAGTGAACGGCAGCTGTGGCAACCGCGGGGAACTGTGCTGATCACTGGTGGCACTGGCGCGGTGGGAGCGGCAGTCGCGCGAGAGCTGGCCGTCGCAGGAGCCGAGCACCTCGTACTCACCAGCCGCCGGGGCGACGGCGCGCCGGGAACGGCCGGACTACGCGCTGAACTTTCCGCTCTCGGCGCCCGTGTGACGATCGTGGCCTGTGATGTGGCCGATCGGGACGCACTCGCGGACATGCTGGCGAACCTGCCGGGCGAACACCCGCTCACAGCTGTCGTGCACGCCGCGGGAGCGAGCCAGCAGAGCGCGTTGTCCGAGATGGCGCCGGACGAGGTGGCCTGTGTGATGGCGGGCAAGGTGGCCGGCGCGAGGAACCTGGACGCCTTGCTCGGTGACCGGCGGCTGGACGCTTTCGTACTGTTCTCATCCGGTTCGAGTGCGTGGGGCAGTGCTATGCAGGGCGCCTACGCCGCGGCGAACGCCTCGCTCGACGCGTTGGCCTGGGACCGGCGATCACGTGGCCTGACCGCCACATCGGTGGCGTGGGGCCGGTGGTCGACGGGTATGGCCGGCGACATCCCGGACGAGGTGTGGGACCGGCTGGGACTTCGCGCGATGGCACCCGAGCCGGCCGTCACGGCGATGCGCCAGGCAGTCGCGGACGGCGAGCAGCTCGTGGTGTCCGACATGGATTGGGCGAGGTTCACGCCGGCCTTCGTCATCAGCCGCCGGAGCCCGTTGATCGAGGACATCCCGGAGGTCCGTGCGCTGCGGACGGAGCTGGACGGCGAACCGGACGTTGCCGGCAACGGCCCGCCGTTCAGGGCACGGCTGACGGCGCTGAGCCGCGTCGAACAGGACACCCTGCTGCTGGATCTGGTTCGGTCCGAAGCCGCTGCCGTGCTCGGGCACAGCGAAGGCGCGGCCGCGGTGGGGGCGCGCAAACCCTTCAGGGACCTCGGATTCGAATCGTTGGCGTCGGTGGACCTGCGCAACCGGCTGAGCGCGGCCACCGGGCTGCGACTGCCCGCCAGCCTCGCGTTCGACCACCCGACCCCGGCCGCGGTCGCCACGCACCTGCGGGCCCGCCTGCTGCCGGAGCCGGAAACCGGCGGCGACGGCGAACAGGAGATCCGCCGGATGCTGGCCTCGGTCCCGTTCGCCAGCCTGCGGGCGGCCGGTCTGCTGGATCCCCTGCTGGAGCTGGCCGGGGTGCGCGCAACCGCTCCGCAGGCCGGCGAGGACATCGCGACCATGGACGTGGCCGATCTGGTGCGTGCCGCGCTCGGTGGTGCGGACCGCGACAGCGCCATGTGACATGCAAGCCGGTTGCAAGGCCGGTTCTCCTAGTGTCGTTGCGTGTGTGCGCCGCTTCCCCGAAGCGGGACGGGATTCCGCCGGGTCCCGCACAGTGCGGCCGCCGGTCGTGGTCGCGGCGGCGGCCGGACGACAACGGGGGGCTCCACAATGGACACATCTGTCGAGCAGGTGGTGCAGGCGTTGCGTGCGTCCATGGCGGACAACGAACGCCTGCGGCGGCGCAACTCGGAGCTCGTGGCGGCCGCGGGCGAGGCGATCGCGATCGTGGGCATGGCGTGCCGTTATCCCGGAGGCGCCACCACTCCGGACGAACTGTGGCGGCTCGTGGCCGACGGTGCCGACGCCGTGAGCGGATTTCCCACGGACCGGGGGTGGGACACCGCGGCCGGCGACTCCTATGCGCGCCAAGGTGGTTTCCTCTACGACGCCGCTGACTTCGACGCGGAGTTCTTCGAGATATCACCGCGCGAGGCGGCCGCGATGGATCCGCAGCAGCGTCTGATGCTGGAGATCAGCTGGGAAGCGGTGGAGCGCGCCGGGATCGCGCCCACCTCCTTGCGCGGGCAGCAAGTCGGTGTGTTCTTCGGCAGCAACGGCCAGGACTACGCGTCGTTCGTGGGGCAGTCGCCCGACGCCGCGGGGTACGCGGTGACCGGCGCGGCGGCAAGTGTCATCTCCGGCAGGGTCTCGTACGCGTTCGGGTTCGAGGGGCCGTCGGTGACAGTGGACACCGCTTGCTCTTCCTCACTGGTCGCGGTCCACCTGGCGGTGCGAGCGTTGCGCAACGGCGAGTGCTCGCTCGCGTTGGTCGGCGGGGTCACGGTCATATGCACACCTGGTGGCTTCGCGGAATTCGCCAAACAGGGTGGACTGGCGTCCGACGGCCGGTGCAAGGCGTTCTCCTCGGCGGCCGACGGTACCGGCTGGGCGGAAGGAGCCGGTGTCCTGCTCGTCGAGCGGCTGTCGGACGCGCTGCGCGAAGGCCACCAGGTGCTGGCGGTCATCAAGGGGTCCGCGGTCAACTCCGACGGCGCGTCGAACGGGCTGACCGCGCCGAACGGCCCGTCCCAGGAACGGGTCATCCGGCAGGCGCTCGTCGACGCGCGGCTGCCGGCGGACGGCGTCGACGTGCTCGAGGCACACGGCACGGGCACCGAACTGGGCGACCCGATCGAGGCACAGGCGGTCCTGGCCACCTACGGCCAGGGCCGGGAGCGCCCGCTGCTGCTGGGGTCGGTCAAGTCGAACATCGGGCACACCCAGGCCGCCGCCGGCGTTGCCGGGATCATCAAGATGGTGCTGGCGATGCGCCACGGCGTGGCGCCCAAGTCGCTGCACCTGGACACGCCGACGTCCCACGTGGACTGGACGGCCGGAGCGGTCGAATTGCTCGCCGAGGCGAGGCCGTGGCCGGCCGTGGGACGGCCGCGCAGGGCCGCGGTGTCGTCGTTCGGCGTGAGCGGCACGAACGCCCACGTCATCCTCGAACAGCCGGACGAGGAAGCTGTCGCCCCAGCGGGCCGGAACGCACGAGCCGGGGAGGACCCCCTTGTCGTGCCGTGGTTGTTGTCCGCGAAAACCCCTGTTGCGCTTCAGGCACAGGCCAGGCGTCTGCTCGAGCACCTGCGAGCACATGAGGAACTCGGTTCCGCCGACGTCGGCCGTGCGCTGGCGACCACCCGCGCGGCGCTTGCGTGCCGGGCAGCTGTTCTCGGTGACTCCCGCGCGGAACTCGTCCAGCGGTTGGGCGAACTGGCGGACGGACATGGCGCAACGGGCGTCGTCGAAGGAACGGCCGCTGACGGTGCACTGGCGTTCGTCTTCTCCGGGCAGGGCTCGCAGCTGCCGGGGATGGGCCGGGAACTGTATGCGGCATCCGGGGTTTTCGCGGCCGCGCTGGACGCGGTGTGCGAACGTCTCGACCCGTGGCTCGAGCACCCGTTGCGCGAGGTCATGTTCGCCGGGGAGAACGCCGGACCGGCATCGTTGATCGACCAGACCACGTACACACAGGTGGGCGTGTTCGCCATCGAGGTGGCGTTGTTCCGCCTGCTGGAGCACTGGGGCGTCCAGCCGGACTTCGTCATCGGGCATTCGATCGGCGAGATCGCCGCGGCCCACGTCGCCGGTGTGCTCACCTTGGACGACGCCTGCGCGTTGGTGCGTGCGCGTGGCAGGCTCATGGGTCAGCTACCGCCTGGCGGGGCGATGACGTCGATCGAGGCCGGCGAGATCGAGGTCGCCGCGTCGCTGGCCGGGCGTGCGGACGAGGTGGCCATCGCCGCCGTGAACGGACCCCGGTCGGTGGTGGTGTCCGGCGTGGACAGTGTGGTCGCCGGGATCGCCGCGGACTGGGTGGCGCGCGGCCGCCGGACCAGGCGGCTACGCGTCAGCCACGCCTTCCACTCCCCGTTGATGGAACCGATGCTCGGGGACTTCCGGCGTGAGATCGCCGGACTGGAGCCGATGCCGCCCCGCATCCCGATCGTGTCCACTGTGACCGGCCGGATGGCCGGGCCCGGTGAACTGACCTCGCCGGAGTACTGGATCCGGCATGCCCGCGAGGCGGTCCGGTTCGCCGACGGGATCCGCGTGCTCGCGGACGCAGGCGTGGTCACGTTCCTGGAAGTCGGCCCGAACGCGGTGCTTTCGGCGGCCGGGAGTGAAATCGCCACGGACGCCGCCGGGTTCGCGCCGTCGTTGCGCGGGGATCGAGGCGAGATCGAGGCGCTCACGTCGGCACTGGCATGGCTGTACGTGCGCGGCGTCGCGGTCGACTGGTCCGCGTTCTTCGCCGCGGCCGGTGGACGACGGATCGCGCTGCCCACTTACGCTTTCCAGCGCCGCCGCTACTGGCTCGGCAACCTGCGCCCGGCAGGCCGGGCGGATGTGGGTCACCCACTGCTGGACAGCCGCGCGGACCTGCCCGACACGAACGAAGTCCTTTTCGGCGGCAGAGTCTCCACGCGGATCCAGCCGTGGCTGGCCGACCACCGGGTCCTCGGTTCGGTTCTCGTGCCTGGCACCGCGTTCGTCGAACTGGCGCTGTGGGCCGCGGAGCAGGTGGGTGCCGGGGGAGTGGACGAACTGGTCGTAGAAGTCCCCCTGATGATCCAGGAGGAACAGACAGCCAGGCTGCAACTCGTGCTCGGTGGGCCGGACGCCACCGGACGGCGATCGGTGACCTTCTACGCGCGGCCCGACGGCGACACGGATGCGCCATGGGTCCGGCATGCCGGAGGAACGCTCGCGCCGGCGGGGTCGGTTCCGGTCGGTGGCCCGGATCTCATGTCTTGGCCGCCTGACGGAGCCGTACCCGTCGACCTGACTGGTTTCTACGACGCTCTAGCCGGTGCGGGTTTCGGGTACGGGCCGGCGTTCCAGGCAGCCGGGACGGCCTGGCGAACCGGATCCGCGGTCTACGCCGAGGTCGTCCTGCCGGATGTACTCCGGCCGGACGGCGGTGGATTCGGCCTCCACCCGGCCCTGCTCGACGCGGCGTTACACCCGATGGGCTTGACGGACACGGGGACGGCCGGGGTGCCGCACCTGCCGTTCGCCTGGAGCGGGGTGTCGTTGCACGGCACGGGTGTCGACGCGGTGCGGGTGCGGCTGCGCCCATTGGGCGGCGGCCGTGTGCACGTGCTGATGACCGACACTGAAGGTACTCCGGTCTGCTCGATCGAGTCGTTGACGTTGCGTCCGGTGTCCGCACAGGACCTCGACGGCGCTCGCGCGGACACCCGGTCGTTGTTCCGGGTGGACTGGACTTCGCCGGGCACGACCGAATCCGTGCGCCCGGACGTGCGGATCGAGGTCCTGCCCGGGGTGACCGCTGAGGCGCTTGGTGCCGCCGGTGCGGCGGATGTCCAGGTCGTGCCCTGTCTTGCGTCGCGTGGTCCCGATGTCGCGGCGGACACCGCGGACCGTGTGCGTTCCGCGGTGAATCTGCTGCGGGAATGGCTCGCCGACGAGCGTTTCGCGTCGTCGCGGCTGGTGCTGGTGACCCATGGGGCGGTGGGTCCGGGTGAGCGGTCCGATCCGGCGGGCGCGGCGGTGTGGGGCTTGGTGAGGTCCGCGCAGGCAGAACATCCGGGCCGGTTGCTGATTGTCGACACGGACGGTGCCGCCGGGAGTGCGGCGCTGATGGTGCTCGCGTCCGGCGAGTCACAGATGGCGGTGCGCGATGGAAAACCGCTGGTACCGCGGTTGACGCGAGTGAACCGCCCAGGGCAGGCAGGCCCGGAGTGGGATCCCCGGGGAACAGTGCTGGTCACCGGGGGCACAGGCGCGCTGGGTGGGCTGGTGGCCAAGCACCTGGCCGCCTCGCATGGAGTCCGGCACCTGCTGTTGGTCAGCAGGAGTGGGGCGCTGGTGCCCGGCCTGGAAGCCGAGCTGACCGGACTCGGAGCGAACGTCACGGTGACCGCGTGTGACGTCTCCGACCGTGATGCGGTGCGGCGCGTGCTGGCCGACGTGCCAGGTGAGCATCCTCTGACCGCTGTGGTGCACGCGGCGGGGGTGTTGGACGACGGTGTGCTGGCGGACCTGACCTCCGAACGGGTCGACCGGGTGCTGGGGCCGAAGGCGGCCGGCGCCTGGAATCTGCACGAGCTGACCAGGGACCTCGGCCTGGCGGCGTTCGTGCTGTTCTCGTCGGCGTCCGGTGTGTTCGGCAATCCGGGCCAGGCCAACTACGCGGCCGCGAACGCCTTCCTCGACGCACTGGCCGAGTACCGCCGCCAGGCCGGGCTCGCGGCGGTGTCGCTGGCCTGGGGGCCGTGGGCGGCCGGCGGCGGGATGTCGGCCGGACTCAGCAGTGCGGCTCTGGACCGCCTCGCCCTGGGCGGGATGACCGCGTTGACCCCGGAACGGGGCCTCGCCTTGTTCGACGCGTCGCTGCGGCAATCCGAGGCGCTCGTGGTGCCCGCGGGTCTTGATCCGCACGCGGTCCCGGTGGACTCAGCCGGCCGTGTCCCCGCTCTGCTGCGGGCGCTGGTCCGCCGTCCGGACCGCAGGGGCCCGGCGTCCGGGACCGACGCGGGTACGGCGTTGCGGCGGCGGTTGGCCGAGGTTCCCGGTGACGAGCGGCTCGAGGTCCTGCTCCGCCTGGTCGCCGCCCAGGCCGCGGTGGTGCTGCGGCATTCCGGCGACCGGCCGATCGGATCCGGCAAGGCCTTCAGGGAACTGGGATTCGACTCGCTCACCGCGGTCGAGCTGCGCAACCGCCTCACCGAGCTGACCGGCCTGAGACTGCCCGCCACCCTCGTGTTCGACTACCCGACCCCTGCGGAGCTCGCCGCCCACCTTCTGTCCGAAATGGACGACACGGGTGCCGGTGCGGTGGTCCGGCCGCGTGGCACACCGGACACCGGCGACGAGCCGATCGCGATCGTGGCGATGAGTTGCCGGTACCCCGGTGGCGTCGGCTCACCGGAGGATTTCTGGCGCCTGCTGACCGACGGCACCGACACCATCGCGCGGTTCCCGCCTGATCGCGGCTGGGACGTCGAGCGCCTGTACGGACCGGCGGGCACCGCACACACCATCGAAGGCGGCTTCCTGTACGACGCGGGGGAGTTCGACGCGGGCTTCTTCGGCATCTCCCCGCGCGAGGCCATGTCGATGGACCCGCAACAGCGGCTGTTGCTCGAGACGTCGTGGGAAGTGCTGGAGCGCGCCGGAATCAGGCCGGAGTCGTTGCGCGGCAGCGACACCGCGGTCTACGCGGGCGTGATGTACCACGACTACGGCACCTGGCTGACCGAACTGCCCCCGGAAGCAGAGGGGTACATGAGCACCGGTGCGGCGGGCAGTGTCGCGTCCGGCCGGATCGCCTACACGCTCGGTTTCCAGGGACCGGCGGTGACTGTGGACACCGCCTGCTCGTCGTCCCTGGTGGCGATGCACATGGGTGTCCAGGCGCTGCGCACCGGTGAGTGTTCGCTGGCCATGGCGGGCGGGGTGACGGTGATGGCCACTCCGGGCGTGTTCGCCGAACTGTCGCGCCAGGGTGCGCTCGCGGCCGACGGCCGCTGCAAGTCCTTCTCGCAGGACGCCGATGGAACCGGATGGGGTGAGGGCGCCGGGATGCTGTTGCTGGAGCGCCTGTCCGACGCGCGGCGCAACAACCACCCGGTTCTCGCGGTCATCCGGGGCAGCGCGGTGAACCAGGACGGGGCGTCGAACGGCCTGACGGCGCCCAACGGTCCGGCGCAGCAACGAGTCATCCGGCAGGCACTCGCGAACGCCGGGCTGTCCACCGCCGATGTCGACGCCGTCGAGGCGCATGGGACCGGCACCAGGCTCGGCGATCCGATCGAGGCGCAGGCGCTGCTGGCCACGTACGGCCGGGACCGCGCCGGGCAGGCCCCGCTGTGGCTCGGGTCGGTGAAGTCGAACCTGGGGCACACCCAGGCGGCGGCGGGCGTGGCCGGCGTGATCAAGATGGTGCTGGCGATGCGGCACGGGATACTGCCGAAGACGCTGCACGCGGACCGGCCGACGGCCCAGGTGGACTGGTCGTCCGGTGCGGTCGAGCTGCTCAGCCAGGCGCGGGAGTGGCCGGACACCGGCAGGCCGCGCCGCGCCGCGGTCTCGTCCTTCGGCATCAGCGGGACGAACGCGCACGTGATCATCGAGCAGGCGCAACCGGCGGAACCCGCCGACCGGACCGTGCACGCGCCGGTGCTGCCGTGGGTGCTGTCCGCCGCGAACCGGACGGCGCTGGCCGCTCAGGCCGTCCGGTTGAGTGCCCTTGTGACCGTCGACGGGCCTGATCTCGCCGATGTGGCCCATACGCTCGCCGTGGCTCGTGCGGGCCTGCCGCACCGCGCCGTGGTGGTGGCATCGGACCACGACGGGTTCGCGGCCGGGCTGGCCGGTCTCGCCGCCGGTGGGTCACGACAAGGCGTGGTGCGGGGAACGGCACAGGACAACGACCGGGTCGTGTTCGTTTTTCCCGGCCAGGGGTCGCAGTGGCCGGGCATGGCGGCCGAACTGCTGGACACCTCGCCGGTCTTCCACGCCGCGATCGAGGAGTGCTCGGCCGCACTTCGGTCCTACGTGGACTGGTCGTTGCCGGAAGTGCTCCGCGGCGCGCCGGGTGCGCCGGCTCTGGAACGGGTCGACGTGGTCCAGCCCGCCCTCTTCGCGGTACTGGTCTCGCTGGCCGCGCTGTGGCGTTCCTTCGGCGTGGAACCCTCGGCGGTGGTCGGTCATTCGCAGGGCGAGATAGCCGCGGCTCATGTCGCCGGCGGGCTGACGCTGGACGACGCGGCCAGGGTGGTGGCATTGCGCAGCAAGGCGATCGCCGAAGGGCTGGCGGGCAAGGGCGGCATGCTGTCGATCACGCTCGCTGTGTCCGATGTGGATGAGCGGCTGGCGCGGTGGGACGGGCGGGTGTCGGTGGCGGCGGTCAACGGGACCACGTCGGTTGTCGTCTCCGGGGACCCGGACGCACTGGACGAGATCGAGGCTGAACTGCGGGTCGCGGGAGTCCGGGCACGCCGTCTCCCGGTGGACTACGCGTCCCACTCGGCGCAGGTCGAGTCGATCCGTGCCCGGGTGCTCGACGAACTCGCACCGATCACCCCGATGCCGTCTCGGATCCCGTTCCACTCCGCTGTCGCCGGCGAGCCGGTGGACACGGCGACACTCGATGCCGGGTACTGGTACCGCAATCTCCGCCAGACCGTCCGGTTCTCAGCGGCGGTACGCGGTTTGCTCGATGCCGATCACGGTGTGTTCATCGAGTGCAGCCCGCATCCCGTGCTGACGGCCGGAGTCGAGGAGATCGCCATGGAGGCGGACAAGCCGGCGGTCGTGCTCGGTTCGTTGCGCCGTACCGACGGCGGCCTGTCGCGCTTCGTCACGGCGCTCGGTGAGGCGCACGTTCGCGGTGTACCGATCGACATCTCCCAGCTGACCGGCGAAGCGCGAGTAGTGGACCTGCCCACCTACGCCTTCCAACGGCAGCGCTACTGGCTGGACGCCGGGCAGCGGCGGGACGCGGCCACGGGCACGGACGAGGCCGATGCCGACTTCTGGTCCGCGGTGGAGCGTGGGGACACCGGCTCCGTCGCGGATCTGATCGAGCTTCCGGACCACGCTTCGTTGGACTCCGTCCTGCCGGCGTTGTCGTCCTGGCGAAGGAACCGCCGCCGTATGTCTACTATGGACAGATGGCGGTACCGGATCCGGTGGCGTGCGCTGTCCGCGGGGACCGTGGCACCGCTCAGCGGGACATGGCTGCTCGTCCTTCCCGGGAGGACGGACCGGGACGAATGGGTCACCGCTGCCGAACAGGCCCTCACCGAGGCGGGCGCCGTCGTCGAGAAGATCACGATGCCGGAAGGGGCCGATCGCGCCACCCTGGCACGGGTGCTCGGTGGCTCGCGCCAGGTGCGTGCGGTGGTGTCACTGCTCGCGATGGCCGGACAGCCCCATTCGGAGTATCCCGCGATGACTGTCGGCATGGCCGGCACAATCCTGCTGTCGCAGGCATTGGGCGACGCGGGCATCGACGCGCCGCTGTGGTGCGCGACGCGCGGCGCGATCTCGGTGGACGACGCGGACCCGTCGCCGGAGCCGGACCAGGCGGCCGTCTGGGGCGCGGGCCGGGTGGCCGCGCTGGAGTTCCCGCACCGGTGGGGTGGCCTGGTCGACCTCCCGGAGGCACCCGACGAGCGGTTCCGTGAGAGGTTCGTGGCCACCGTGGCGGGTGCGTACGGCGAGGACCAGATCGCGTTGCGCCGACAGGGTGTCTTCGCCCGGCGAATGGTGCGTGCGGAACCGGCGAACGAGCCGCCCGCCCGCCGGTGGCGACCGAGTGGCACGGTTCTGATCACCGGCGGCACCGGAGCACTGGCCGCCCGGGTGGCCCGGTGGCTGGCCGGTGCGGGAGCCGAGCACATCGTGCTCACCAGCCGCCGTGGCCCGGCGGCGGCCGGCTCGGCCCAGCTTGAAGCGGACCTGGCCGCACTCGGCGCACGGGTGACCATCGCGGCGTGCGACGTCACCGATCGCGACAGCCTGGCCGAGCTCATCGAGAAGATGAAGGCCGACGGCTCGCCGATCCGGACCGTGCTGCATGCGGCGGCGGTGATCGAACTGGGTGACCTGGCCGGAACCAGCCTGGACGCGTTCGCCCGGGTGCTGCACGCCAAGGTCACCGGGGCCAGGCTGCTGGACGAACTGTTCGCCGGCGAGCCACTGGACGCCTTCGTCCTCTTCTCCTCGATCTCCGGAGTCTGGGGCAGCGGCGAGCACGGCGCCTACGCGGCAGGCAACGCCTTCCTCGACGCGCTGGCCGAGCAGCGTCGTTCCCGAGGCCTGCCGGCGACATCGGTCGCGTGGGGGATCTGGAACGCGCTCAACGAGTGGGACGCCGGTGACACAGCTGTCCGCGAGACCGTGCTGCGGGATCGCCCACTGCGGCAAGGCCTGCCGCTGCTTGACCCGGACCTGGCGCTCACCGCGCTGGAACAGGCGCTCGACCACGACGAGACGTTCATCGCGGTGGCGGACATCGACTGGGACCGCTTCGTCCCGGTGTTCACCTCGGCACGCGCCAGCACCCTGCTGAACGAGATCCCTGACGCCGCGCGCGCGATGGAGCCCGTCGGCACCCCAGGCGGCGATGGTCCCGGAGAGATGCTCGACAAGCTGGCCACCGCGACGGACGCCGAGCGCGACCAGGTGCTGCTGGAGCTGGTGCGGGCCAACGCCGCGGCGGTGCTCGGTCATCCCGGGCCCGAAGCGGTCGACGCCGAGCGGGCCTTCCGGGATCACGGCTTCGACTCGCTGGCCGCTGTCGACCTGCGCAACAGGCTCGGCGCCGACACCGGTCTGCGGCTGGCGACCACGGTCGTCTTCGACTTCCCCACACCGGTGGAGCTGGCGGCGCACCTGCGGTCCGAGTTGTTCGGCGGCGAACAGGCCACGGTGACCGGAGTGCTAGCTGAATTCGACCGGCTGGGCGTGGTGCTCACCGGCCTGACGCCAGGTGATGGCGAGCGGTCGGCGATCACCACACACCTGGAGGCCCTGCTCGCGAAGTGGACAGGCGGGCGTGTCGTGGCACTCGGCACCGACGCGCCCGCCGACGGCCAGGACCTGGCGGAGGCGACTGGCGACACCATCTTCGACCTGCTGGACAAGGAGCTGGGCACCTCATGACCGACGAGCGTTATCTCGAGTACCTCAAGCGGGTCACCGCCGATCTCCGGGTGGCGCGCCGCGGTCTGCGCGAGATGACCGAGCGGGCCACCGAGCCCATCGCCATCGTCGCGATGAGCTGCCGTTTCCCCGGTGGTGTCGGGTCACCGGAGGACCTCTGGCAGGTGGTGTCGTCCGGCCAGGACGTGATCGGCGAGTTCCCGGCCGACCGGGGCTGGGACGTCGAGCGGCTGTACGACCCGGACCCGCGGGCATCGGGGACGACCTACACGCGCAACGGCGGTTTCCTGCACGACGCCGGTGATTTCGACGCCGAGTTCTTCGGCGTCAACCCGCGGGAAGCGCTCGCCGCCGATCCGCAGCAGCGGTTGCTGCTCGAAACCGCCTGGGAGGCACTGGAGCGCGGCGGGATCGTGCCCGCGGCGCTGCGCGGCAGCCAGACGGGTGTGTTCGTCGGCCTGAACTACCACGATTACCTGCAGGCGATGGGCACGCCGTCGAAGGAGCACGAAGGGTACGTCGCCACCGGCAGTTCCGCCAGCATGGCGTCCGGCCGGATCGCCTACACCCTGGGGCTCGAAGGCCCAGCGGTGACCATCGACACCGCGTGCTCGTCGTCGCTGGCTGCCCTGCACCTGGCCTGCCTGGCCCTGCGGGCGGGCGACTGCACGATGGCGCTGGCCGGCGGTGTGACGGTCATCAGCACACCGGGGTCCTTCGTCGAGCTCTCCCGCCAGGGCGGGCTCTCACCGGATGGGCGGTGCAAGTCGTTCGCGGCCGCCGCCGACGGGTTCGGGATGGCCGAGGGGGTCGGGCTGTTGCTGGTGGAGCGGTTGTCGGACGCCGTGCGCAACGACCATCCGGTGCTCGCGGTGGTGCGTGGTACGGCGGTCAACCAGGACGGTGCGTCCAACGGCCTCACGGCGCCGAACGGGCGTGCGCAGGAGCGGGTGATCCGGGCGGCACTGGCGAACGCCCGGTTGTCACCGTCCGATGTGGACTTGGTGGAGGCGCATGGCACCGGCACCCGGCTGGGGGACCCGATCGAGGCGGGCGCGCTGCTGGCGACCTACGGCCGGAACCGGGAGCGGCCGTTGTGGCTCGGGTCGCTGAAGTCGAACATCGGCCACACCCAGGCCGCGGCCGGGGTCGCCGGTGTGATCAAAACCGTGCTGGCGATGCGGCACGGCGTGCTGCCGAAGACGTTGCACGTGGACGAACCCTCACCCGAGGTCGACTGGCACGCCGGGGACGTCCGGTTGCTGACCGACGCGCGGGAGTGGCCGGACACCGGACGACCGCGTCGTGCCGGTGTGTCGTCGTTCGGGATCAGCGGGACGAACGCGCATGTGGTGGTCGAAGAGGCACCGCCGCGGGACCGACCGGAGACTGGTCCCAGCGAGCCGCTGGCCCCGGGCAACGCCCCCGTGCCGTGGGTGCTGTCCGGCCGGACTCCGGCCGCGTTGCGGGCGCAGGCAGGCCGTCTCCGCTCGCACGCCGACTCGGCCCCGGCGGCTTTGGCCGACGTCGGGTACTCGCTGGCGGTGTCCCGCGCCGCGATGGAACACCGTGCGGTGGTCCTCGGCGATGGCGACGCGTTGCTGCGTGGACTCGACGGCCTGGTGGCGGGTGAGCCCACGGCGAACGTCGTCGAAGGATCTCCCGTTGGCGGGAAGCTGGCGTTCCTGTTCAGCGGACAGGGTTCGCAACGACTCGGCATGGGCCGGGAACTGTCCGCGGCCTTCCCGGTGTTCGCCGAAGCATTCGACGAGTTGTGCACGCACTTGGACGGGCTGCTCGGGCGTTCGCTGCGTGATGTGGTGTGGGGCGACGACGAGGCGTTGCTGGGCGAGACCGTTTTCGTGCAGGCCGGTCTGTTCGCGGTGGAGGTCGCACTGTTCCGGTTGCTGGGGTGGTGGGGTGTGCGGCCTGACTTCGTGGTGGGCCATTCACTGGGCGAGTTGGTCGCCGCGCATGTCTCCGGAGTGTTGTCGTTGGCCGACGCGGCGGCGTTGGTGGTGGCACGTGGCCGGTTGATGCAACAGTTGCCGTCCGGCGGGACGATGACGTCGGTCCGGGCTGCCGAAAGCGATGTGCGACCGTTGCTGCCGGACGGCGTCAGCATCGCCGCGGTGAACGGCCCGGAGTCGGTGGTGGTCTCCGGCGCCGAGTCGCCGGTCGCCGAGCTGGTTGCGGAGCTGGAGCGACGCGGGCACAGAACGCGGCGGATGCGGGTGTCGCACGCGTTCCATTCGCCCTTGATGGAGCCGATGATGGCGGATTTCGCCGCGGTCGCGGCTGGCGTCTCCTACGGTGAGCCGACGATTCCGGTGGTGTCGAACCTGACCGGTGGTCTCGTCGCGCAAGAGATGTGCTCGCCGGAGTACTGGGTCCGGCATGTCCGGGAAACAGTCCGCTTCGCCGACGGGATCGCGGCACTGGCCGCGGCGGGTGCCCGTACGTTCGTCGAACTGGGACCGGGAGGGGTGCTGTCGGCGTTGGGGCAGGACTGCCTGCCCCGCGACGAGGCCGCGTTCGTGCCGGTGTCACGGGCCGAGCGCGGCGAGGTTTCGGCCATGACCTCCGCGTTGGCCCGGTTGCACGTCCGTGGTGTGCCGGTGGACTGGGCGGCGTTCTTCTCGCGGTATTCGCCGCGGCGGGTGGACTTGCCGACGTACGCCTTCCAGCGCAGGCGTTTCTGGCCGGCAGCCGGCGTGCCCGCCGTGGTTCCCGGCGACGCCGTCCCGGCGGACGGGGAGTTCTGGAACGCGGTCGACGGCGGGGATCTCGAGTGGCTGGCCTCCTCGCTCGGGGTGGACCAGGACACCCTGGATCAGGTGGTGCCCGCGCTTTCCGTGTGGCGCAGGGACCGCCGTGACAAGTCTCTTGTGGACTCTTGGCGGTACCGCGTGGTCTGGCGGCCACGCGGCGAGGACGGCCAGGGAACACTCTCCGGGACATGGCTGCTGGCGCTTCCGGTCACCGGCGCCGAAGAGCTCACCGGGCTGCTCACGTCGGGACTGACCGCCGCGGGCGCGCGGGTCGAGACGATGACGATCGATCCGGCCAGGGACGACCGTACTGCGGTCCGGGAACGGCTGAGCGGCGTGCGGCCCGCCGGTGTCCTGAGCCTGCTCGCCCTGGCGCCCGGCCAGGGCGACCGGTGGCCGGGTGTGCCGTGGGGACTGGCCGCCTGCCTGGTGCTCACCCAGGCGTTGGGCGACGCCGCTCTCGATGTTCCACTGTGGTCGGTCACCCGTGGCGGCGTGGTGACCGGGCGCGCCGGAGAGGTGCCGCGGCCGGACCAGTCGGCGGTGTGGGGCCTGGGCCGGGTGGCCGGGCTGGAGCATCCCGAGCGCTGGGGTGGTCTGGTGGACCTGCCGGAGCTCCTGGACGAGGCCACCGCGCGGCGGTTGTGCCGGGTGCTCGGCGCGACCGATGGCGACAACCAGGTGGCACTGCGCGATTCCGGTGCGTTGGTGCGCCGGCTGGTGCGTGCGTCGGCCGGGCCGGGCGGTGGCCCGGCATGGCGGCCGCGGGGCACGGTCCTGGTGACCGGCGGCACCGGCGGAGTCGGCCGGGAGATCGCGCGGTGGCTGCTGGGATCGGGCGCGGACCGGGTGGTGCTCGCCGGCCGCCGGGGCTTGCCGGCCGGGCGGCTCGCGGAGGTGGTGGCTGAGCTGGGTGACCGGGTCACGGTGGCCGCATGCGACGTGGCGGATCGGGACGCGCTGGCCAGTCTGCTCGCGGAGCTGGACAGCGATGGGCCTCCGCTGCGCGCGGTGGTCCACGCGGCAGGTGTGGCCGAGTCGGCCACGCTTGACCGGATCTCGCTGGACGACCTCGCCGCCGGGCTCGCGGCGAAGGTGACCGGCGCGGTCAACCTGGACCACCTGCTGGCCGACCGGCGGCTGGACGCTTTCGTGCTGTTCTCGTCAAGCGCCGGGGTGCTCGGCAACGGCGGGCAGGGTGTCTACGCGGCGGCGAACGCCTTCTTGGACGCGTTCGCCGCGCAGCGGCGGTCACGAGGCCTGGCGGCCACGTCGGTGGCCTGGGGCGCATGGGCGGGCGCCGGTATGGCGGCGGACGACGCGACCAGGGTGTACCTGGAGCGGCGTGGCGTCACGGGTATGCGACCCGAGCAGGCGTTGTCCGCGCTGCAGCAGGTGTTGGACCGCGACGAGACGTCCGTCGTGGTGATGGACGTCGACTGGACGCGTTTCCCGGGGATCACTCCGGCGGCGCAGCCCGCGCTGCTGCGGGAACTGCCGGAGGTGCGCCGGATCGCCGAGACACCCCGGGAGCAAGGCGTCCCCGGACAGCTGCGGCAGCGCCTTTCCACCGCACCCCAGGCGGAGCGTGCGCGGCTGCTGCTGGAACTGGTGTGCCGCAGGGCCGCGGCGGTGTTGCGTGACGACGACCGGCAGCCGGTCGAACCGGATCGGGTCTTCCGCGATCTGGGCTTCGACTCGCTGACCGCCGTCGAACTGCGCAACGATCTTGCGGCCGCCACGGGCTTGCGGTTGCCGCCGTCGCTCGTGTTCGACTTCCCGACCGCGCGTGCCGTGGCGGAGCACCTCCGGGACGAACTGTTCGGTGGCACAACCGGCACGGTGCAGGCGCCGTCCGTGCGGCCCCTCGCCGACGAACCGGTGGCCATCATCGGCATGAGCTGCCGGTTCCCGGGCGGCGTGGAGTCCCCGGAGCAGTTGTGGCGGCTGGTGGCCGACGGCCAGGACGCGATCTCGGGCTTTCCCCGCGATCGCGGCTGGGTGCTCGACGGGGCCGGATTCCGGCTCGAAGGCGGCTTCCTGGACCGTGCTGGTGACTTCGATCCCGCGTTCTTCGGGATGAGCCCGCGTGAGGCGCTCGCCACCGATCCGCAGCAGCGGCTGCTGCTGGAGACCTCGTGGGAGGCGTTCGAACGGGCCGGTATCGATCCGCGGTCGGTGAAGGGCAGTCCCACCGGCGTGTTCGTCGGCTGCACCGCGCACGGATACGGGACCGGTGCGGCCGGCCTGCCGGAGCGGGTCCAGGGGCACCTGATGACCGGCACGTCCGGGTCGATCGTCTCGGGCCGGGTGGCGTACGCACTCGGTCTGGAGGGGCCGGCGATCACGGTGGACACTGCCTGTTCGTCGTCGCTGGTCGCGCTGCACCTGGCGGTCCAGGCGCTGCGGCAGGGTGAGTGCACGCTGGCGCTGGCCGGTGGGGTCACGGTGATGGCCACACCCGCCGTGTTCACCGAGTTCGAGCGGCAGGGTGGGCTTGCTTCGGATGGGCGGTGCAAGGCGTTCGCGGCGGCTGCTGATGGTACGGCGTGGGGTGAGGGTGTTGGTGTGTTGTTGGTGGAGCGGTTGTCGGATGCTCGGCGTAATGGTCATCGTGTGTTGGCTGTGGTGCGTGGTTCGGCGGTGAATTCTGATGGTGCGTCGAATGGGTTGACTGCTCCGAGTGGGCGGGCTCAGCGGCGGGTGATTGGGCAGGCGCTGGCTGTGGCGGGTCTTGAGGCGTCTGATGTGGATGTTGTGGAGGCGCACGGGACGGGGACCCGGTTGGGTGATCCGATTGAGGCGCGTGCGTTGTTGGCGACGTACGGCCAGGGGCGGGAACGGCCGCTGTGGCTGGGGTCGGTGAAGTCGAACATCGGGCACACCCAGTCGGCTTCCGGGGTGGCCGGTGTGATCAAGATGGTGCTGGCGATGCGGCATGGTGTGGTGCCGCGGACGTTGCACGTGGACGAGCCGTCGCCGCACGTGGACTGGTCGGCCGGGTCTGTGCGGCTGCTCACCGAGGCGAAGGAATGGCCGCGCACCGGCCGGCCGCGGCGGGCGGGGGTGTCGTCGTTCGGGATCAGCGGCACGAACGCCCACGTGATC
>NZ_JAAATY010000056.1 GCF_013280595.1 Kibdelosporangium persicum | reverse complement strand
TTGCTGGCGAAGTATGGCAAGGCGACGCCGGAGGCGTTGGTGGAGTCGGCGTTGTGGGAGGCGTCGCTGTTCGCCGAGCACGATTTTCATGACGTGAAGATTTCGGTGAAGCACAACGATCCGGTGGTGATGATCCGGGCGTATGAGTTGCTGGCGGAGTCGTGTGACTATCCGTTGCATCTGGGTGTGACGGAGGCGGGTCCGGCGTTTCAGGGGACGATCAAGTCGGCGGTGGCGTTTGGTGCGTTGTTGCGGCAGGGGATCGGGGACACAATCCGGGTGTCGTTGTCGGCGCCGCCGGTGGAAGAGGTCAAGGTCGGTGCGCAGATCCTGCAGTCGCTGAACCTGCGGCCGCGCAAGCTGGAGATTGTGTCGTGTCCGTCGTGTGGGCGGGCGCAGGTGGATGTGTACAAGCTGGCTGATGAGGTGACCGCGGGTCTGGAGGGCATGGAGGTGCCGTTGCGGGTCGCGGTGATGGGTTGTGTGGTGAACGGCCCGGGTGAGGCGCGTGAGGCTGATCTGGGTGTGGCGTCGGGTAACGGCAAGGGGCAGATCTTTGTGAAGGGCCAGGTCGTCAAGACCGTGCCGGAGCACCAGATCGTCGAGACGCTGATCGAGGAAGCGATGCGCATCGCCGAGGACATGGAGCCGATGGACGGCACCTCGCCGGTCGTCTCCGTCTCCTGACAACCACCTCGTGAGCGTTTAGCCGTGTTCTAACACTGATAAACACTCACGAGGGGGAGCAGGGAGTTGGCGACCCGGGGCTGACTCCTCAACCGGGTACTCCTCGATTCGGCCATCCATCTGGCACGCTTAGTAGGTGCTTCGGATGGCTTCCGCGCGGTTACTCGACGAGCGAGACGGCATGGCGGTGCGGGCCGTGCTGGCCGCCGATCCGGTCGCATGCTGCATGGTCGCAGCCCGGGTGGAGGCCGCAGGGCTGGACGCCTGGCGGCTCGGCGGTGAGCTGTGGGGAGCCGACGTACGGCCGATGCGCAACGGCCGTCTCGACGGCTTGTGCTACGTCGGACCGAACCTGATCCCGTTGCGCGGCAACAAAGCCGCGCTGCGCTGCTTCGCTGACCGGGCACTGCGCCGCAGGCGGATGTGCTCGTCGCTCGTCGGCCCGGCCGAGCAGGTGCTGGGCATGTGGACGGAGCTCGAACCGGAGTGGGGACCGCCCCGGGAGGTCCGGCCCGAGCAGCCGCTGATGGCGATCGACTCCGCTCCGCTGGTGCGGCCCGACCCGCTGGTCCGGCCGGTGCGCCCGGACGAACTCGACAGGTACCTGCCCGCGGCCATCGCGATGTTCATCGAGGAAGTCGGTGTCGATCCCCGGGTGGGCGACGGCGGCGCGGGCTACCGGGCACGGGTGGCCGAACTGATCGCGGGCGGCCGTGCGTTCGCCCGGTTCGAGGGCGGCGAAGTGGTGTTCAAGGCCGAGATCGGCGCGCTGTCCAAATCGGTCGGCCAGATCCAGGGCGTCTGGGTGCACCCGGACCGCCGCGGCGGCGGCCTGGGCACGGCCGGGACGGCCGCGGTGGTGGAACGCCTGGTGAAGGGCATGAACCGGACCGCGAGCCTGTACGTCAACTCGTACAACGCCCCGGCCCGTGCGGCCTACAAGCGGATCGGCTTCACTCAGGTCGGGTGCTACGCCACTGTGTTGTTTTGACGAGAACTCTCGGCCCGTCCGGCATACTGCGGCAAGTGAGACGAACCGGGATTGTCGCGGCCCTCTTGCTGATCCTGCCCCTTGCCGGGTGCGGGTGGTTCGGTTCGGACCCAAGTGCCGAGGACATCGCCGGTGAGTTCCTGACGGCGTTGGCCAACGGCGACACAGCGGGAGCGGCCGGCCGTACCGACGCGGCCGAATCCGCCAAGGCGCTGCTGGACAACGTCCGCGGGGCACTCAAGCCGGCGGGGATCAGGACCGAGGTCACCGGGTCGACCGCGATGGACGACAAGACGACCAAGGTGCAGTTCAAGGCCGACTGGGACCTCGGCAAGGACCGGCACTGGACGTACGACGGCGTGCTGGAGTTGCGCCCCGACAACGAGTCCTGGCGCGTGCACTGGTCCCCGTCGGCGCTGCACCCGAAACTCGGCGTTCAGCAGACCATCGGCGTACGTGACCAGGAGGCCGTGCAGGCGCCCATCCTCGACCGGGACGGCGCTCCGCTGATGGCACCCGAACGGGTGGTCTCGGTGTTACTCGACCCGGCCAAGGCCGGCGACGTGGCGGCGGTGGCGGCCACTCTGGCCGCGGCCGTGAACAAGGTCGACCCGGCGATCACCCAGCAGTCGATCATGGACGGGGCGGCCAAGACGCCCAAGGGCCAGTCCTACACCGTGGTCTCGTTGCGCGACCCGGACTACCAGGCGGCGAAGGCCCAGATCTACGAGCTGCCCGGAGTCCGGTTCGTCGCGGCGACCCGGCTGCTCGCGGTGGACAAGAACCTCGCGACCCAGCTGCTGCCCGCCATCCGCAAGCAGGTGGAGGACCAGGTCACCGGCAAGCCCGGGTTCCGGGTGGTCACGCTGAACGCGGCAGGCGGCGAGGTCGAGGAGATCTTCGTCAAGGACGCCGAGGCCGGCGCGGCCGCGCACGTGACGGTCAGCCGCGGGATCCAGGCCGCGGCCGAGGCAGCGATCGACTCGATCCCGCAGGCCACGGCACTCGTGGCGCTGAAGCCGTCCTCCGGGGAGGTGCTCGCGGTCGCGCAGAACGCCCCGGCGGACGCGCAGGGCGCGATCGCGTTGACCGGGCGCTATCCGCCGGGATCGACGTTCAAGATGGTGACGGCGGGAGCGGCTTTGCAGGCGGGGACCGTGAAAGCGGACACGCCGTCGCCGTGCCCCGGCACGATCACGATCGGGCCGCGCGCGATCCCGAACAACGGCGGGTTCGACAAGGGCACGATCCCGTTGCACTCGGCGTTCGCGTTCTCGTGCAACACGACGTTCGCCAAACTGGCCGCGGAGATGGCGCCGGACACGCTCACCGACGCGGCGCGTCAGTTCGGCCTTGGCGTGGACTACGTGATCCCGGGCGTCACCACGATCACCGGGTCGGTGCCGCCCGCCCAGGACCGGACCGAACGGGCCGAGGACGGCTTCGGCCAGGGCAAGGTGCTGGCGTCGCCGTTCGGGATGGCGGTCGCGGCGTCCACCGTGGCCGCGGGAACTGTGCCGAAGGCCACGTTGTTCCGTGACAGTCCCACGAAGATGGACGTCGTGCCGCAGCCGCTGCCAGCGTCTGTCCTCGACCCGCTGCGCGAGATGATGCGGGAGGTCGTCACCACCAACGCGGGCCATCCCCTCAACCAGTTGCCTGACGTGCGAGGAAAGACAGGCACGGCACAGTTCGGCGACGGCACGCGCTCGCACGGGTGGTTCGCGGGATACCAGGGCGACCTGGCGTTCGCCGTACTCATCACCGACGCAGGTACGTCGGTTCCGGCGCTTGACGCGACTGACCGGTTCCTCCGGGGGATCTCATAGAGTTGAGACATGTCCGTACGTGCCCCGCTGACTGCCGGCGAGCAAAGCCCACGCCGCCCAGTCCCCGTCACCATCGCCCGGCCTGAATACGTCGGCAAGCCCGCCCCGGCGCGCAACACCGAGCCGACGTACGCGCAGAGTCCCGAGGTGATCGAGGCCATGCGGGTGGCCAGCCGGATCGCCGCGCAGGCGTTGCAGGAGGGCGGCAAGGCCGTCAAGCCGGGCGCCACCACCGACGACATCGACGCGGTCGTGCACGAGTTCCTGCTCGACCACGGCGCCTACCCGTCGACGCTGGGCTACCGGGGCTTCCCGAAGTCGTGCTGCACGTCGCTGAATGAGGTCATCTGCCACGGCATCCCCGACTCGACCGTGATCGAGGACGGCGACATCGTCAACATCGACGTGACGGCGTTCATCGGCGGCGTGCACGGCGACACCAACGCCACGTTCCTCGCGGGCGACGTCGCCGAGGAGAACCGTCTGCTCGTCGAGCGCACGCACGAGGCGACCATGCGTGCCATCAAAGCCGTTCGCCCCGGTCGCGCCCTGAACGTGATCGGCCGCGTGATCGAGGCGTACGCCAAGCGCTTCGGCTACGGCGTCGTGCGTGACTTCACCGGCCACGGCATCGGCCGGTCCTTCCACAGTGGCCTGGTGATCCTGCACTACGACGAGCCCTCGGTGCAGACCGAGATCGAACCGGGCATGACGTTCACGATCGAGCCGATGATCACCCTCGGCGGCATCGACTACGACATCTGGGACGACGGCTGGACCGTGACGACGAAGGACAAGAGCTGGACCGCCCAGTTCGAGCACACCATCGTCGTCACCGACACGGGCGCGGAGATCCTCACCCTGCCGTAGGGCTCAGGACGGAAAACCACGCGCGGCGATCAGCAGCGCCTCGTACACCGCTGCCTCCGGGTAACCCGCCGTTTCGGCTTCGGCGGGGTCGGTGGTGAACGACTCGTGCTCCACCGCGACCCGCAGCGCGGTGTTGATCATCGCCGCCTGCACGGTGACGGCCAGGTCCGGGCCGGGCAGCCCGGCGCGCTGAGCGAGCGCCTCGGCGAACACCGGCTCGGCCTCCCGGTGGGCTTCCAGCCACACCGCGCGCAGACCTGGTTCGGTCCTGGTCAGCCGTACCAGGTTCAGCAGTGCCGTCCGGTCGGTCGCGATGTCGTTCACGGTGCCGGCCGCCTGCTCGCGCATCATGTCCAGCAGGTCGGTCACGCCCTGGTCGCGGCGCCATGACCGAAGACAGCGCGCGGTGTGTTCGATCCCGCCGGTCAGCAGCGGCTTGACGCAGCTGTCCTTGGTCGGGAAGTACCGCCACAGCGTGCGGGAGGAGATTCCGGCCGCGGCGGCGATGTCCTCGGCGGACGTCCCGGCGACGCCGTTGGCGAGGAAGAGGCGGACCGCCGCGCGGGCGACCTCCAACCGGGTCTCGGCCTTGCGCCGTTCGGTGAGCGGCGGCCGGCCGGTCCGCACCGGGGTCTTCTGGTCGTGGGGCATTCCACCTCCTCGCGGCAGGCCCGGAATCTACCACTTTTTGCCTCTTGACGACAATGTGGCAGTGAGCGCCAAAAAGTCGGTACGGTGTGCCCATGACTCACGGTGGGTTGGACGGCAGCAGCGTGATCGTCACCGGCTCGGGCTCGGGGATCGGACGGGCCGCCGCCCTCCGCTTCGCCCGCGCCGGCGCCAAGCTCGTCGTGGCGGACGTCCGCGTCGACGCTGCGAAGGCCGTCGTCGAAGAGGTCGAAGCGGCAGGTGGCACAGCGGTGGCGGTGACCGGCGACCTGAGCGAGCGGGCCGTGGCCGAGAACGTGGTCGCGACCGCGGTGAGCGCCTTCGGCGGCGTGGACGTCCTGGTGAACAACGCCGGGATCATGGACTCGATGTCCGCGGCGGCGGACGTCTCGGACGCCGAATGGGAACGTGTCATCGGCGTGAACCTCACGGCACCGTTCCTGCTCACCCGCGCCGTGATCCCGCACATGCTCGCCAAGGGCAAGGGCGTCATCGTCAACACGACGTCCGAGGCGGCCCTGCGCGGAAGTGCCGCCGGAGCCGCGTACACCGCGTCCAAGCACGGCCTCGTCGGGCTCACGCGCTCCGTGGCGGTCATGTACCGCAACCACGGTATCCGGGCCAACGCCATCGCACCCGGCGGCACCCTCACCGGCATGTCCGTCAACGCCGATCCCGCCGCGCTCGGACCGCAAGTCCTCGCCGGATACATGCAGAACATCGGCCGCGTCGCGGACGCCGACGAACAAGCGGCCGCGATCGTCTTCCTCGCCTCCGACGACGCCTCGAACATCACCGGCGTCGTCCTCCCGGTCGACAACGGCTGGTCCGTGGTCTAGACCCGGTACATCCGAAGAAAGGCATCGCATGTCCTTCGCCGCTGTCCCGCCCGACCTCGGTTTCGACCCGGATGCCCTGCGCGCCAGGTACCGGGCCGAGCGGGACCGACGCATCCGTCCTGACGGCAACGCGCAGTACCGGCCGGCCGAGGGCGAGTTCGGCTACTACGCCGAAGACCCGTACGCCGATCCGGACTTCACCCGGGAACCGTTGCACGACAAGGTCGACGTGGTCGTCCTGGGCGGCGGGCTCGGTGGCCTGCTGGCCGCCGCGAGGGTGCGCCAGGCGGGCGTCGGGAGCATCCGGGTGATCGAGAAGGCCGGGGACTTCGGCGGGACGTGGTACTGGAACCGATACCCGGGCATCCACTGCGACATCGAGTCCTACATCTACATGCCGCTGCTCGAAGAACTCGGCTACGTGCCCGAGTGGAAGTACGCGCCGGGTGAGGAGATCCGCCGGCACGCCCAGGCCATCGGCAGGCACTTCGACCTCTACGGCCAGGCCTGCTTCCAGACCGCCGTCACCGAGCTGCGATGGGACGACGAGGCGGCCGAGTGGATCGTGTCCACCGATCGCGGCGACCGGATGCGGGCGCGATACGTGGTGATGTCCAACGGAACGCTGGACCGGCCGAAACTGCCGGGCATTCCCGGCATCGGCACCTTCCGGGGACACACCTTCCACACCAGCCGCTGGGATTACGACTACACCGGCGGTGACGCCAACGGCAACCTCCGCGAACTGGCGGACAAGCGGGTCGCCCTCGTCGGCACCGGGGCGACCGCGATCCAGGTCGTGCCGCACCTGGGCCGTGACGCGCGGCACCTGTACGTCTTCCAACGCACCCCGTCCACTGTGGATGTCCGGGGCAACCGGCGCACGGACCCGGACTGGGCGGCGTCGCTGGAACCTGGCTGGCAACGGCGTCGGATGGAGAACTTCCTGACCATTGTCAGCGGCGGCCTGGTCGAGGAAGACCTGGTGGGTGACGGCTGGACGTGCAGCGCCCGGCTGCTGCGGAAGCTGACGCACGGCGAGGCGCACGACTCCCTGACGCCGGAGGAACGTGAGCACGCCGAGGAAATCGCCGACTTCCGGAAGATGAACGAGATCCGGGCCCGCGTGGACGATGTCGTTCGTGACCCGGCCACGGCCGAGCTGCTGAAGCCCTGGTACCGCTACATGTGCAAGCGGCCGACGTTCAGCGACGAGTACCTCCAGACCTTCAACCGTCCCAACGTCACACTGGTCGACACCGCCGACTACGGCGGCGTCGAGCGTGTCACGGAGAACTCGGTCGTGGTGGGCGACCGTGAGTACGAAGTGGACTGCATCATCTTCGCCACCGGTTTCCAGGTCGGCCGGTCGGACGTGCTGACCGGACGGCTGCCGGTGTACGGCCGAGGTGGCACGCATCTGCTACAGCACTGGCGCTACGGAACCCGGACCCTGCACGGCTTCTACAGCGACGGTTTCCCCAACTTGTTCACCTTGGGCCCGTTGCAGAACGCCTCTTCGGTCAACTTCGTGCACATCCTGGACGAACAGGCCAGCCACGTCGCCGAGGTCATCGCGGCGGCGCGGGAACACGGCGCCCGCTGGGTGGAGCCGAGCGCGCAAGCCGTGGACGCCTGGATCGCGACCATCACCGAGCATGCGCCGCAGTTGTACAAGTTCCAGGCCGAGTGCACTCCCGGCTATTACAACAACGAGGGGCAGCCCCGCGAGCGCAGCCAGTCGTTCGGCAAGGGGGCGGTCGCGTTCCACGCGCTGCTGCGGGACTGGCGCCAGAACGGCGGCATGGACGACGTCCTGGTGACCTCCGGGTGAGCCCGTTGCGTGGTTCGACGTTCGGCCCCACGTCGCCGCCGAGCCTGTGGACGTGGCGCTCGATCTGTCACAGCGCTGCTACGTCACCGATTGCGGCTGTGTAATCGGTGATCAGCTTGCCCAGGCTGAGATCAGCCCGGCAAGCCCCCATCCGGCAGTTCGGACCGTGGTAGCAGGGGCCGCAGCCGAACGCGCGCCTTCCCGGAGTGCCGGAACGTGCATTTCGTGGTGCCGGAACGGCGGACACGGGGTGCCGGAACGGTGGACACGGGGTGCCGGAACGGTGGACACGGGCCTGGAACCGTTCCCAGAAACCGGCATTCCCCGCCTCGCCCGCAAGGGGGACCCCTGATTTCAGGCTATGCCAGGGAAGCGGGGAGGCGGAAGGCCGGCGGACGCGTGCCTGTGGACAACTGCCCACTGTGGATAACCGGCGCCCGGTTGGTCGCTTCGGCCCAGTGCTGTCGGACCTTCGGTCTACGCTGGATTCCGGGGGCCGGAGGCCGCACCCGAAAGAAAGCCGATCCCGGAGGGGACGGCAGAACCCCGCGGACGGGAAGTCGGGAAGCCCGCGTGCCCCCAGTGCCACGCGAACGGCGCGAACGGTCAGGCCGGGTTCTCGGCCAGGTAACTCAGGGCCTCCGCCAGGAAGCCGCCCGCCTCGCGGACCGCGCGTTCCTGGTCGCGGTCGCGGATGGCGTAGAGCAGGCCGTGGTGGTCGAGCTTCGGGGCGTCCGGCTGCGACTCGTCGAGCGCCTCGATGCTGGCCTTGATCACTTCGGTCAGGCCCGCGTGCAGTTCCGCGAGCAGCTTGTTGTGCGACGCGATCACCACGAGGTGGTGGAAGTCCGCGTCGAGCTGCACGAAGCGGGCCCACTGCATGGCCGCCGCCGCTTCGTCGCGCATCTGGAGCAGGCGGGTGAGCTGCTCGAGCTGGGCCTCGGTGCGGTTGGCCGCGGCGAGCCGGGCGCCTTCCACCTCCAGGGTCCGGCGTACTTCGAGCACGTCACGCAGTTCGGGCCCGCAGAGCCTGCGGACCGCGCCGGACAGTTCGCTGGTGGCGCGGACGAAGGTGCCGTCGCCCTGGCGGACTTCGAGCAGTCCGGCGTGCGCGAGGGCGCGGACGGCCTCGCGGACGGTGTTGCGGCCGACGCCCAGAGCGGTGACCAGCTCGGGTTCGGTGGGGATTCGCTCGCCAACCCGCCATTCACCCGTGGTGATCGCGGTTCTCATCTGGTCGATCACCTGGTCGACTAGGCCGGCACGCCGGGTCGTGGCCAACGGCACGGTGTCATCCTCCCCACATGATGTTCGTGGCCGAACATCCTACGTCTGGTCGCTCGCGGTCATGGTCGAATCAACAGACTGCCATCTCATCCGGTGTTTCGCGTAGGGCCGGTCGGCTTTTAATCCACAGGTGCCGAACGCGGCCGTTGCTTATCCTGGTAGTCGAGATGGGTACCCCACTGATCCAACCGACGCTCGCCGATTTGGCGCAGCGGCTGCCCGCGCTGACCCTCCGTGACGAACGACGGCTCGGCCGTCGGCTCGAAGGCGTCCGCAAGGTCCGCAAGCCAGCCGCCCGCCAGGCCGTCATCGAGCAGATCGCCGCCGACATCGCCGCCGCCGAGAAGAAGGTCGGCGCGCGGCGCGCCGGCCTGCCCGAGATCCGCTACCCGGACGAGCTGCCCGTCAGCCAGCGGCGGGACGAGATCCGTGAGGCCATCCGTGATCACCAGGTGGTGATCGTGGCCGGGGAGACCGGATCGGGCAAAACGACCCAGCTGCCGAAGATCTGTCTGGAGCTGGGCCGCGGTGTACGCGGCACGATCGGCCATACGCAGCCGCGGCGGCTGGCCGCGCGCACGGTCGCCGAACGCATCGCCGAAGAGCTGGACGTCCCGCTGGGTGACGCCATCGGCTACAAAGTCCGGTTCGCCGACCAGATCAGCGACGGCACGCTGGTCAAGCTGATGACCGACGGCATCCTGCTGGCCGAGATCCAGTCGGACCGGATGCTGTCCCAGTACGACACACTGATCATCGACGAGGCGCACGAGCGCAGCCTCAACATCGACTTCATCCTGGGGTATCTCAAACAGCTCCTGCCGAAGCGCCCGGATCTCAAGGTGGTCATCACCTCGGCGACGATCGACCCGGAGCGGTTCTCCCGGCATTTCGGCGACGCGCCGATCGTCGAGGTGTCCGGCCGGACGTACCCGGTCGAGGTGCGGTACCGCCCGATCATCGACCCGGACGACCCGGACGCCGACGAGGACCGCGACCAGACCCAGGCGATCCTCGACGCGGTCGACGAGCTCGCCGCCGAGGGCCCCGGCGACGTCCTGGTTTTCCTCAGCGGCGAACGGGAGATCCGGGACACCGCCGACGCGCTGTCCAAACAGGACTACAAGAACACCGAGATCCTGCCGCTGTACGCACGGCTCTCGTTCGCCGAACAGCACCGGGTGTTCCAGTCGCATCGGGGCAGGCGGATCGTGCTCGCCACGAACGTGGCGGAGACGTCGTTGACGGTCCCGGGCATCAAGTACGTGATCGACCCCGGCACCGCTCGGATCTCCCGGTACAGCAACCGGTTGAAGGTCCAGCGGCTGCCCATCGAGGCGATCTCCCAGGCGTCGGCCAACCAGCGCAAGGGCCGCTGCGGCCGCGTGTCCGAGGGTATCTGCATCCGGCTGTACACCGAGGACGACTTCAACGCCCGGCCGGAGTTCACCGACCCGGAGATCCTGCGCACGAACCTCGCCTCGGTGATCCTGCAGATGACCGCCGCCGGGCTCGGCGACATCGCGGCGTTCCCGTTCATCGACCCGCCGGACAAGCGCAACATCACCGACGGCGTGAACCTGCTGCACGAACTGGGCGCGCTGGAGGCGTCCGGCCTGACCCAGCTGGGCCGCAAACTCGCGCAGCTGCCGGTCGACCCCAGGCTCGCGCGCATGGTGCTCGCTGCCGACGGCAACGGCTGTGTCCACGAGGTCATGGTGATCGCGGCGGCGCTGTCCATTCAGGACCCGCGCGAGCGGCCCGCGGACAAGCAGGAGCAGGCGCAGCAGGCGCACGCGAGGTTCGTGGACAAGACCTCGGACTTCCTGTCGTACCTGAACCTGTGGGAGTACCTGCGGCAGAAGCAGAAGGAGCTGTCCGGCAACCGGTTCCGCAAGCTCTGCAAGGCCGAGTTCCTCAACTACCTGCGGGTGCGCGAGTGGCAGGACATCTACTCGCAGCTGCGTCAGGTGATGGACGTGAAGGGCCAGCCGCCCGGCGGCGAGATCGACGCGGTCCGCGTGCACAAGTCGCTGCTCGCGGGCCTGCTGTCGCATGTCGGGCTGCGCGACCCGCAGAAACAGGACTACATCGGCGCGCGCGGCGCCCGGTTCGCGGTCTTCCCGGGATCGGCCCTGTTCAAGAAGCCGCCGCAGTGGGTGATGGCCGCCGAACTGGTCGAGACCTCGCGGCTGTGGGGCCGGATCGCCGCCCGCATCGAACCGGACTGGGTCGAACCGCTCGCGAACCACCTGGTCAAACGGACGTACAGCGAACCGCACTGGGAACGCAGGCAAGGCGCCGTGATGGCGACCGAACGCGTGACGCTGTACGGCATCCCGATCGTGACGAACCGGAAGGTCAACTACGGCCGGATCGATCCGGAGCTGTCCAGGGAGATGTTCATCCGCAGCGCGCTGGTGGAGGGCGACTGGGACACGCGGCACAAGTTCTTCCACGCCAACCGCAGGCTGCTGACCGAGGTCGAGGAGCTGGAGAACCGGGCCCGGCGGCGTGACCTGCTGGTCGACGACGAGACGCTGTTCGACTTCTACGACAAGCGGATCGGTGCCGATGTGGTGTCCGCGCGGCACTTCGACACCTGGTGGCGCAAGACCCAGGCCGGCCAGCCGGACCTGCTGACGTTCCCGGTCGAGATGCTGCGCAACGCCAACGCGCGGGCGATCACGCCGGACGCGTACCCGGACGACTGGAAGCGGGACGGCCTGACCGTGCGCCTGTCGTACCAGTTCGAACCGGGCCGCCGGGACGACGGCGTCACCGCGCACATCCCGTTGCCCGTCCTCAACCAGGTCAGCGCGGACGGGTTCGCCTGGCAGGTGCCCGGCCTGCGGGAGGAGATCATCACCGCGCTGCTGAAGTCCCTGCCGAAACAGGTGCGCCGCAACTTCGTGCCTGCGCCGGACTGGGCGAAGGCGATCCTGCACCGGATCGGCGACCTCAAGGACGAGAACCTGCTGGACGTGGTGGAGCGCGAGATCAAGGCGCTGTCCGGGATCGCGGTCGCGCGGGACGACTGGGACCTCGGCAAGGTCCCCGACCACCTGCGCGTGACGTACCGCGTGGAGGACGAACGCCGCAAGCTCCTGGCGGAGGGCAAGGATCTCGGCGACCTCAAGCGCCGCCTGCAACCGAAGATGCGCGAGACCCTGTCGTCCGCGGCGGGGGAGATCGAGCGCAAAGGCCTGCGTACCTGGGAGATCGGCACGCTGCCGAAGATGCTGCGTCAGGAGCGGCACGGTTTTGTGGTGACCGCGTATCCCGCTCTGGTCGACGCCGGGACGTCGGTCGACGTCCGCATGTTCGAGACCGAGGCCGAGCAGCGGCGATCCATGTGGAAGGGCACGCGGCGGCTGCTGTTGCTGAACACGCCGTCACCGCTGAAGTACGTGCTCGGCCGGATGAGCAACACCGCGAAGCTGGCGCTGTCGGCCAATCCGCACCAGGACATGCAGGACTTCTTCGACGACTGCATCGCCTGCGCCGTGGACAAGCTTGTCACCGACGGCGGCGGGGTGGCGTGGGACGCGGCAGCGTTCAAGGCGTTGCAGGACAGGGTCCGCACGCAGCTGAACCCGACGGTGCTGGAAGTCGTGAACCACGTGCAGGGCGCGTTGGCGGCGTACAACTCCGTCCAAACCCGACTGTCCTCGATGGGCGGTGCACGGCTCGAACCGTCGCTCCAGGACATCCGTCAGCAGCTGTCCCGCCTGGTGTACCGGGGTTTCGTGACCGCCACCGGCTACGACCAGCTGCCCAGCCTCACCCGGTACCTGCGCGGCATCGAGCTGCGCATGGACAAGCTGCCCGAACGCCCGGACCGTGACCTCGAATGGGCACAGATCGTGCAGGACGTATGGCAGGCGTACGGGGAGCTGCCCGACAGCCCGGAGTCGCGCCGAATCCGCTGGATGATCGAGGAACTGCGGCTCAGCTACTTCGCCCAATCGATCAAGACCGCGTACGCTGTTTCCGAGAAGCGCATCTACCGCGCCATCGACCAACTCATGGGGTGACCATGGTGACGATCGAGCCGCACACCGGGCTGGAGACCGAGTTCCCGCACGGAATCGGCAAGGTCGCCAAGCGCGAACTGGCCCTCAACGGATACACCAGGTACGAGCAGCTGACCGGGACCACGGCCAAGGACCTGCTCGCGATCCACGGGATCGGCAAGAAGGCCGTGGGCATCCTGCGCGAGGAGCTCGCGGCTCGCGGCCTGGCCTTCGCCGACGAGTCCTGACACCGTGGAATGAAACGCCACGGCTTATGAGGCGTCCTCCGGGAGAAACCGGATAACACGCATGCCACTTTAGGGGCATGCGTTGTGGTGTTCCTGGGGCGCGATGTCACACATCGTGGACGACCGGCTGGCCCGAATGGCCGTCAGAACGCCGGAAAAGGTGATGATCTGCGTTTACGTCAACCACACTAGTGGTTGGCGTGTTCCACCCGATTGTGCCCGTGAAACGGCACTACCTTGTGGCGGGGCGCTTGCTGATGGCAGGGCGCCACCTGTGAAACCGAGAACAAGGAGCAATTCGGTGACCTTCAGTCGACGAGCGGCGAAAGCCGTTCTGATTGGCGCATTGGCTCTGCCGGGGATGGCGGGCACGGCTCAGGCGGCCGACGAGCCCGGGCGCAACCAGGTCGAGGTCAGCAACCTGCTCGGCGAGGACAACCACTCGACGATCTCGAACGTGCTCGCCGGCGGTAACTGGATCAAGATCATCAACGACCTCGCCGACCACAACGCGACGACCGTGGAGAACGAGCACGCGCACGAGAACGCGACGCTGATCGGCAACAACGACGCCGATCACAACGAGACGACGGTCGGCAACAGCCACGCCAACGGCAACTCGACTGCGGTGGCCAACCAGCACGCCCACTACAACGACAGCACTGTCGGCAACACCGACGCCCACGTGAACACGACGTCTGTCAGCAACCAGCACGGCCACGGCAACAACACGGCCGTCGAGAACGAGGAGGAAGCGAACCACAACGCCGTCCTCGTCAGCAACCATCACTCGAGCGCCGACAACACCGCTGTCGAGAACGACAAGTCGCAGCACAACGCCGTGCTGATCAGCAACATGGACTCCGATGACAACGACACGTCGGTGACCAACGAGGAGTCCGACAACACGACTTCCGTCATCAGCAACCTGGTGAGCGACGGCAACGACACCACGATCAACAACGACCAGGCCAGCGCGTCGACAACAGTCGTGAGCCACAACGCCAGCAGCAACAATGGCACGACGGTCACCAATGCCGGTGTCAGCAACAACACCACTGTCGTGGCGGGCAACGGTAGCCACAGCAACACCACGACGGTGGTCAACAGCGGCGACGGCAACACGACCGTGGTGAGCCACAAGGGCTGACAACACCACCCGATACGACGTATGCGGGCGGCACCGGGATTCGGTGTCGCTCGCATTACTCGATCCGGTGATGTTCGTCGTGGCTCGTTCGTATTTCCCCAGAACAGTCGCCGCTCGGCGTGCCCGGGATTTTCCCTGTCGGGTGAACATGGCGCGGAAGTTTTTCGCGGCACCCGTGAAATCGGTACTGTTTCCGCGCGGTGCCGGGCTGTGAACCCGCCGGCCTGGCCGTACGCGTCCGGTTGTCGTAGCGAGAGGTTTTCCATGCCTGCGAAGAGGCGTTTCATCGTGATGGGTGCCGTCATGGCCGCCATGGTGTGCCAGGCGGCCACCGCGTTCGCCGACGAGGGCGAGGACGTGCTCAGCGGTTTCGACGGGGACGCACCGCTGGTCGGCAATGTCAGCGTGCTGCCGGTGCAGATGTGCGGCAGCGGCGTGTTCGTCAGCGGCCTCGACCAGATGTCGGCCAAGACAGGCAACTGCACCAACGCCCCCACCGGCAACCCGCTGCAGCAACTGGTCACCAACAGCGTCCTCGGCCGCTGAACCCCCTCGTGAGTGTTTGTCCGTGTTAGAACACGGATAAACACTCACGAGGCTTACCTGGTGGTGGGCGGGCTGGGACGGGCCGCGGGGTTCGGGGGCTGAGAGGCCGTGGTCTGGTCGCCGCGGTACGCGTCCATCACCGCGCGCCAGATCGTCGCCGGCTCCCCGAGAGCCGTGATGTCCTTGCCCTCCTTGTTCTTGATCCGCAGGATCTTGTCGGCGCCCAGCCAGACGGCGGTGACGATGTCCTTGGTGTAGCCGACCATCCAGGCTTTGGCCGTCCCGCCGTCGTCGCCGTACGGCCGTGTGCCGGGGCGTATCGCGGCGGTCAGGCCGGAGGCCAGGTCGACCGAGGTCAAGGCCGTGGTCACCGAATAGGCGATCTTCGGCGAAATCACCTGCGACAACGAGACAGTCGCGTTGTAACGGACATTGCCGGCGATGTCCTCGACGCGGCTGACGAAGTGCGGGCTGGTGCGTACGCCGCCCGCGGCCAGCGTGGCGTAAGCACTGGCCATGTCGAAGGTCCGGACGGTCGTACTGCCCGAACCGACGGCGATCCGGGTGTCCGGGTCCTTGCCGAGCGACGGCTTTCCCCGCAGTTCGCGGGGAATGCCGAGCTGGTAGGCGGCATCGGCCACCGCGCCCACGCCGACCTGGGAAGCCAGCGCGGCGGACGCCGTGCTGGCCTGCAGTTGCAAGGAAGTACGCAGGGTGCACGGCGAACACCGGACGTCCGCGGGGTTCTGGAACGGAATCCCGTCGATCATCCGCGGTGAACTGCCGTTCAGGGGGTGATCGAGCCGGTACCCCTGGCGTAGTGCGGCAACGGCCACGAACGTGCCGAACGTTGTCCCGGCTTCCTGCGGCGACTGCGCGTAGTCCAGGCCGACTCCGTTGCCGCCGCCGTGATACGCCAGCACACCGCCGGAGTCCGGATCGAGCGACACGACCGCCGCACGCAGGTAGTCCGGCTGCCCGGCCATGACCGTGGACACCGTTTGCTCGACGCTGGTCTGCGCGTCGCGGTCGATGGTCGTGATCACGCGGTAACCGCGTTGGTGCAGCTCATCGCGGTGCAGGTGGGCGAGGTCCTCCAGTTCGGCGAGCACCTGGTTCTCGATCTGCAGCCGCGCGGTGCTCGGCGAGGCGTCCCGCGGCAGCGTGGCCGGGAACTTCAGCGACGCCCGGTCGGAAAGCCAGCCCTGGCCCGCCATCTGGTCGAGCACGAAGTTCCACCGGCGTTCGGCGTTCTCCCTGTCCACGTCGGGATCCCAGTACGTCGGCCGCTGGATCACCCCGGCCAGCAACGCGGCCTCGGACACGTCGAGCCGCTGGACGTCCTTGCCGAAGTACGCCTGCGCCGCCGCCTGGATGCCGTTCGCGCCGCGTCCGAAGTAGACAGTGTTCAGGTAGGCGGTGAGCAGGTCCTTCTTGTCGTACGTGTCGGCCATCTTCTTGGCCAGCACCAGTTCACGCCACTTGCGGCCGAACGACAGCTCCTCGTTGCCGGTCGCCTTCTTGACGTACTGCTGCGTGATCGTCGACCCGCCGCCGGAGTCCCCGGTCAGGTTGTTCCACGCCGCCCTGGCGATCCCGGTCAGGTCGAAACCCGAGTTCTCCCAGAACGTGTTGTCCTCGGCGGCAAGCACGGCGTGCTGCACGTGCCCGGGGATGTCCTGGAACCGGATGGACGACCGGTTCCCGCTCTTCGGCGAGATCCTCGCCAGCTCGGTCCGGCCGTCGGAGTAGTACAGCGTGATGGTCTGGTTCTGCCCGGCCGCGATCTGGGCCGGGTCGGGCACCTGCCATAAGCCGTAGCTGTATCTGAACGCGACCAGTGGTGCGGCGATCGACAAGAAGACCAAGACGTACAAGGTCCTGCGAATCCAGCCCCACACAGTTATGGCACTCCCCGGCGTAGGTTGACCGTCCGTGTCGACCCATACACGCCGAGGAGTGCCGGAAGGTTGAGCCGGTCAGTCCAGAACGAGCTTGAGCAGCGCGTTCTCCACGACCTCCGGCATGCCCGGGTGGATCCAGTACTGTCCGCGCGCCATCTCGTCCGCGCGCAGCCCGAAGCTCATCGCCTGGATCAGCGGCTGGATCACGCTGGCCGCCTGCGGCCCCATGATGTGCGCGCCGATCAGCTGCCCGCTGGCCGGGTCTGCCAGCAGCTTCACGAACCCGGACGTGTCCTCCATCGCCCAGCCGTACGCGATGTCCGCGTACGCCTGCTCGGCCACGACATAACGCCGGCCACTGGCCGCGGCCTCGCGTTCGGTCAGGCCGACCGACGCGATCTGCGGCGACGTGAACACCGCGTGCGGCACGAACCTGTGGTCCGCGGCCTTCGCGTTCTCCGGGTGCAGCAGGTTGTGCTGCACGATCCGTGCCTCGTGGTTGGCGACGTGCTTCAACTCGTACGGCGAGCTGATGTCGCCGAGCGCGTACACACCGTCCACTGTGGTCCGTTGGTACTCGTCGACGATGACGTGCCCGGTCGGGTCGACAGCGATGCCGCCGGCCTTCGCGTCGAGAATGTCCGAGTTCGGCGTCCGCCCGACGGCCACCAGCAGCACGTCGGACTCGACGGTCTCGGCGCCGGACGGGCCTTCCAGGTGCAGCCGGATCACGTCGCCGTCGCGTTCGGCCCGGACGGTCTTGCGGTCCAGCCGTACATCCCACTTCCGCGTCGCCAGCGCGGTGAAGCGCTCGGAGATGTCGTCGTCCTCGCTGCGCAGCAACGCGCCGGAACGCGCGATCACCGTGACATCGACGCCGTAGGAGGAGAACACGTGCGCGAACTCGGCGGCGACGAAGCCGCTGCCCAGGATGGTCAGCTTCTTCGGCAGCTGCTCCAGGCGCATGATCGTGTCGCTGGTCTCGTAACCGACCTCGGCCAGGCCGGGGACGTCCGGCGTGGTCACGCGGCCACCGGCGGCCAGCACGAACTTCGGCGCGGTGATGGTCTCCTTGGTGCCGTCGGCCAGCGTGACCTCGAGCACCTTGGGCTCGGTGAACTTGCCGACACCCTCGTAGACGGTGACGTTCGAGTTGTCCGCGTGGCTCTTGCGGTACTCACGGCCGCCCGCGGCGATCGGGTCGATCCGGCCGAAGATCCGGTCGCGGATCTCCGCCCAGCGCACGCCGTCCAGCGTCGAGTCGACGCCAAGCCGGGCGCTCTCGGCGGGCGTGGCCGCCAGGTCGGCGGTGTGCACGAACATCTTCGTCGGGATGCAGCCGACGTTCAGGCACGTGCCGCCGAAGGTTCCCTTTTCGACGACGGCCACCCGCCAGTCCTTGAACCTGGGGTCGAGGATGGAGTTGCCGGAGCCGGTACCGATTATCACCAGATCGAAGGTCCGCACGTCCCCAGTCAACAGCACCGGTCCCCCGGTTGTTCCCCCAGCTCAAGACTCGTGAGTGGTTATCAGGGTTAGAACCCCGATAACCACTCACGAGGGTTTCAGTGCTGGTAGGTGGGCACGATGATGGCCCGCGCCAGGGTGTGGAACGCCAGGTTGAAGCTGACGTACGCCGCCGAGGCGTTCTCGTCGACGCCGAGCTTCTCCTGGTCGACCGCGTGCACCACGAAGTAGTACCGGTGCACCTGGTCGCCCGCGGGCGGCGCGGCACCGTCGAACTTGTGGTTGCCGAAGTCGTTGCGCGTGTGGAACGCGCCTTCCGGCAGCGTGGCGTCACTCTCGCCGGCGCCGGTGGCCAGCGAGGTCACCGAGGCGGGGATGTCGACGGCCAGCCAGTGCCAGAAGCCCGACGGCGTCGGCGCGTCCGGGTCGAAGCAGGTCACCACGAAGCTCTTGGTGTCCGAGGGGAACCCGGACCAGCTCAGCTGCGGTGAGGTGTTGCCACCGTCGAACACCTGCGCGTCGCCCAGCTGCTGGCCGCCGGTCACGTCGCTCGACGACACCGTGAACGACCGGACGGCCGGCAACAGGTCGTAGGGATCCGGCGTGACGGGACGCTCCAGGCTCATGATCTACCTCCGGTAATGGAATCACTGGTTTCCATGTCAGGGACAACCCTGGTCTTTGCCGGGTATGCGGTCCAGTCGGCCCTCTTGATGTCCGTTTCCGCGTACGTTGGCGTTAACCACAGGAGAGGGTTTACCACCGTGACTGAATCCGACGTCCAACAGTCGTCACCGCGCGTCCGATTCCCCGGGATCAGTCCGCGCGCCTACGAGCACCCCGCCGACAAGGGTGCGATGGCCACACTGCGCGCTGTGCCCGGCGTCGCCGATGTGCTCAAGACGCTGAACGCGCTGTTCAACGAGCGGGCCGAGCGGCTCATGGCGGTGGCCTCACACGTGCGGGTCGGCCCTTCGCAGTACCCGGTGATCGACCGGGTCCGCAACGAGGCGGCCGAGATCCTCGACCTGGAGAACGTGCCCAAGGTCTACGTCGCCCGCGACCCGCGCGTGATCGCGCAGACCCGCGGCATCGACGAGCCGTTCATCGTGGTCTCGTCCGGTCTGGTCGAGCTGTTCGACACCGAGGCCCTCCGGTTCGTGATCGGTCACGAGATGGGCCACGTGCTGTCCGGGCACGCCGTGCTGCTGACGCTGCTCGACCGGCTGCTGAAGCTGCAGCGGTCCGTCGCGTGGGTGCCGCTCGGGGTGATCGGCCTGCGTGCCGTCATCGCGGCGCTCTACGAGTGGCAGCGCAAGGCCGAGCTCAGCTGTGACCGGGCGGGTCTGCTCGTCGGGCAGGACCCGCAGGCGTCGCTGCGCGCGCACATGTACCTGGCCGGTGCCACCGACCTGTCGCAGATCGACATCCCGGCGTTCCTCGAGCAGGCCAAGGAGTACGAAGAGGTCGAGGACATCCGCGACAGCATCATCAAGCTGCTCGCGGTCGAGCAGCAGACGCACCCGTTCGCGGTCGTGCGTGCCTCGCAGCTGCAGCGCTGGGCCGCGTCCGAGGAGTACCGGGCCATCCTCACCGGCGACTACAAGCGCCGCGACGCCCAGGACGACAGCAACCCCTTGAACGAGGACATCCAGGGCGCCGCGAAGTCCTACAAGGACGCGTGGAACAACTCCACCGACCCGCTGGTGAAGGTCTTCAGCGACGTCGGCGGCGCGCTCTCCGGTGTCGCGGACAAGGTCTTCAGCGGCTTCCGCCGCCGCCCGTCCGACGAGGACGACAGCAGCGGCACCAACGGCGGCACCACCGGCAGCTAGGAGCCGGTGGCCGAGAAGTGCATCAGATCCTGGGGCGAGCGCCACGTGCCGCCCCAGGTCCAGCCGATCGCGGCGAACGCACGCTCGGCGGTGTCACCGGCCCGGATCATGCCGGGCCGGACTCTCCCACGGTCGAGGTAGGCGGAGGCGAGCTCGGGCAGCACGAGCTCGCCTTTGCTGTACGGGTTGCAGAACGGATTCACGTCGATCGCCAAGCCGTAGGCGTGCGCCGACCAGTTCGTCCGGCCACGCGCGGGCCGGCAGACGAACGCGGTCGTGGAGTTGCCGTCCCCGGTCGGCGGTGCGGTCAGCTCGGCGGGCGCGGTCACGCGCATCTCCTCCAGCGGGAACCTCGCCTCGTAGAGCTTCGCGAACACTCCCGTGACCTGCTCGGCCACCTTGGCGTGCACGATCATCTCGCCGGTGTGCGGGCGGCCGTCGAAGCCCCAGAACGACATCGTGAGGTATCGCAGGTCGTCCTTGCCGACCGGGCACGCGGCCTGCCAGGTGCTGCGGGCCAGGACGCCGGCGGGGACCGGGGCGACGGTGGATCTGTACCGGCCGTCCGCGGGCGGCGGCAGGATGTCCTTTGTCGGCAATGCCCGATTCACCAGTTCGGGCGGTGTCGGGCGGATCTCGCCGAATCCGTCGGCACGTTTCGGCAACGGCGTGCGGCCGACTTCCCACACCGGTTTCGGTGACTGGGCTGTGGTCCGCGTCGTTTCGGTTGTCGTCCCGGGAGTCTGTGGCGTCGTCGGTGGCGCGGGCGACGTGGGCGCTCCGCATCCGGCCACGACCAACAAGATCACCCAGAGCCTCCGCACAGGTCCAGCTAACCACGGCACAAGTCCACCCGATTCAGTGACAGCGCGTTGATCTCTTCTCACCTACCGTGGGCATGGTCTGTCGGGAGTCGGAGGGAGCACGCCATGGGGGACAAGACCAGAATCGGCCGGCTGCTGGCGGTGGTGTGCCTCTTCGCCGGGCTGATCGCGGCCGCGGTGCCCGCGTCGGCCGGCGTCCCGATTGTCGGCGGTACCAAGGCAAGCACGGTCGACCACCCGTATGTCGTCTATCTCGCGGGCAAGGACGGCTTCCAGTACTGCGGCGGCACGCTGGCCACGAGCGAGAAGGTGATCACCGCCGCGCACTGCGTCAAAGGCCAGCCGGCCGGCGAGGTCTTCGTGGTGGCCGGGCGGGACGACAAAAAGGACACCACGAAAGGGGTCATGGTCCCGGTCAAGAGCATGTGGGTGCACCCCGACTACACCGACGCGCTCGTCGGTCACGACGTAGCCGTGCTCACGCTGGGCAAGCAGATCACCGCGTACGCGCCGTTGCCGATCGCCACGTCCACCGACGGCTTCGCCTACCAACCGAAGACGATGGCGACCATCCTGGGCTGGGGCCGGACCTCGTCCGGCGGCTCGACCTCGCAGTACCTGCTCAAGGCCGAGGTGCCGATCGTGTCCGACCCGGACTGCAAGCTGTCGTTCGGCAAGTACAACGCCGATTGGATGGTGTGCGCGGGCTATCCCGAAGGAGGGATAGACGGCTGCCAGGGCGACTCCGGCGGCCCGCTGGTCGCGCACGGCAAGCTGCTCGGGATCTCCTCGTGGGGCGAGGGGTGCGCGCTGGCGAACAAACCGGGCGTCTACAGCCGCGTGATGTCGTACTACCCGGAGTTGGTGGAGCAGCTCAAGGCGCCCCAACCGTGACATCCTGCGTCGGTGAGTACCACTGAGGACTGGGAGAGCCGCGCCGCCGCGCTCTGGACCGCCATCGACGACCATGAACCCGCCGAGTTCAGGGCCAGGATCGAGGCGCTGGTCGGCGAGTTGCCGCCGGACAGCCCGGTCGGCGCGTTCGAGCTCGCGTGCGCGAACGACTCGACCGGACGCCCTGAGCAGGCCGAGCCGCTGTATCGCGAGGCGCTCGACTCCGGCTTGAGCGGCTACCGGCGGCGCCGGGCCTTGATCCAGCTGGCCAGTACGCTGCGCAACCTCGGCCGTCCCGAGGAAAGCGTGGCGTTGCTGACCGCTGAGCGCGGCCGTCAGGACGCGGACGAGTCCGTGGCGACGCTCGACGACGCGCTGGACGCGTTCCTGGCGCTGGCCCTTGTGGACGTCGGCCGGGAACGCGAGGCCGTCGGCTTGGCGCTCAACGCGTTGGCGAAGCACCTACCGAGGTACAACCGCTCGCTGAGCTACTACGCCGCTCACCTCTGATCACTTCTGGGCGGCACCCGGCGGAGCACAGCGGATGATCACGTCCACGGCCTTGTCGATGTCCGATTCGGTCAGGTCGGCCCGGACGGTCAGGCGCAGCCGGGAGATCTTGTCCGGCACCGACGGCGGCCGGAAACAGCCGACCCACACCCCGGCCTCGCGGCAGTCGTCGGCCCAGCCGAGGGCGGCGGCGGGCGACGGCGCGTGGACCGAGATCACCGCGGCGTCCGGCATGGTGGCGCGGAAACCGGCTTCCCGCAAGCGCATCGCCACCGTCATCGCGTTCGTCCTGACCCGTTCCGGGCGGCCGGGTTCTTCCTTCAGGACGTTCAACGCCGCCAGCGCCGCCGCCGCGCTGGCCGGGGCGAGACCCGTGTCGAAGATGAACGTGCGCGCGGTTTCCAGCAGATGGCGGATCACGCGACGCGGGCCGAGGACGGCACCTCCTTGCGCGCCAAGGGATTTCGACAACGTGAGGGTGGTGATCACGTTGGGTTCCCTGATCAGCCCGGCGTCCGCGACCGCGCCGCGGCCACCTTCGCCGAGCACGCCGAAACCGTGCGCGTCGTCGACGAGCAGCCCGGCGTTGTGAGCACGGCATGCTTCGGCGAGCGCGGGCAGCGGCGCGAGGTCTCCGTCTACTGAGAACACCGAATCGGTGACGACCAACGCGTGTTCGGTCCGGCGCGTCGACAGCGCGTGGTTGATCGCGGCCGCGTCGCCGTGCTTCATCACCGCGATATCCGCACGTGACAGGCGGCATCCGTCGATCAGCGACGCGTGGATGTAGGCGTCGGTAACGATTGCCGAACCTTTTCCGGACAACGCCGTGATCGCGCCGAGGTTCGCCGCGAATCCGGACGAGAACACCAACGCCGCCTGTGCGCCACAGAACGAGGCCAGTGCGTGCTCCAGTTCGGTGTGCAGTTCGGTCGTCCCGGTGACCAACCGCGATCCGGTCGAGCCCGCGCCCCAGCGCAGCGCGGCGGCCGCCGCGGCACCGCTCACGCGCTTGTCCCGGCTGAGCCCGAGGTAGTCGTTCCCGGCGAGGTCGAGCAGGGTGCTGTCCGACCCGCGGGGGCGAAGCTGCCTGGTCAGCCCGGCGCGGCGGCGGTCGTCGGCCCGCGCGTCGATCCAGTCGAATACCTGCTCGCCCGTTGCAGTCACGTCCTGGAGTGTCGCATCGGGAGTGCCTGGGGCGAGCAAGGGAGGTGGGAAGCGTCACGGTACGGTCGCCGGGTGAGCGCAGGAATCAGCTTTGTCGGGGCGGGTCCGGGGGCCACGGACCTGATCACCGTTCGAGGCGCTCGCCGGATCGGCGAGGCCGACGTGGTGTTGTGGTCGCCGAGCATCATCGACGCCGGCTGGGTACGTGAGAACACCAAACCCGGGGCCGAACTGATCGACCTGGCCCGGCACGGTGACGACGAGGTCGTCGAGGTGTACCGGCGAGCGGTCCGGGACAAACTGGCCGTGGTGCGCCTGTTCGCCGGTGATCCCGCCACGTGGGGTGGTTTACGCGCACAGTTGGACATCTGCGCCCGGATCGGCCTGCCCGCCGACGTCGTCGCCGGTGTGTCGCCGTTGTCGGCGGCCGCCGTTTCGGCCGGCGTGGCGCTCGTCGAGCCCGACTACGCCGACTCGGTGATCATGGCTGGCCAGGAGGCCGTCGGTATGCCGGATCTGGCGCAGATCAAGGAGTACGCCCAGTTCGGCACGACGATGGCCGTGCTCCTGCCCGCCGCACGGGCCGCCGAACTCGCGGATGCCTTACGTGCCGGTGGATATGACGACGCGACGCCGGTCTTGGCCGCCTACAAGGTGAGTTGGCCGGACGAGATCGTCGCCCGCACGACGATCGGTGAACTCGTCGCGACCGTGAAGCAGCACAAGCTTTGGCGCCACACGCTGTTCCTCATCGGCGGTGCCGTCCGCGCCGGACGAGCCCGTTCCGTCTCCGGAGAAACCACACGCCGCCCGGAGAACGCCGCGCGATGGTCCCGCACGCGCAGCCGCTCCAGCTGGCGCGCCGAGGTGAAGCGTCCCGTCGCCGCTCCTGAGAAGCCCGAAGCCGAACCCGAACCACCCCAGCAGCGGGTCACCGTGGTCGCCGAGCCGACGCGGAAACCGGTACCGGCCAAGACCGCGGCCGCCGCGAGCACACCGGCCAAATCGGTGACGGCGCAGGCGAAGAAGACGTCGGCCAAGACCACCGCCGCGAAGAAGCAGCCCGCGAAGACGACGGCCAAGAAGACGACCCGCGCACAACCACAACGAGCCCGCCGGAGCAGCTGAGCATGGCCGACTACGAGCAGATGCCCACCGACTGGGACCGCGCGTTGGCGATCGTCGCCCACCCCGACGACCTGGAATACGGTGCCTCAGCCGCGATCGCCCGCTGGGTCGACGAAGGCAGGACGGTCGTCTACGTGCTGGCCAGCCGGGGCGAAGCCGGAATCGACGGGATAGCACCGGACGAATGCGGCCCGCTGCGGGAACGCGAGCAGATCGAAGCCGCCCGGATCGTCGGTGTGTCCGAAGTGGAGTTCCTGGACCACAAGGACGGCGTGATCGAGTACGGCCTGCCGCTGCGCCGTGACCTGGCCGCCGCGATCCGCAGGCACAAGCCGGAACTCGTGATCACCCTGAACTTCGCCGCGTCCTGGCCGGGCGGGTACCGCAACTCACCGGACCACCGCAACGTCGGCGAGGCCGTGCTGGACGCGGTCGGCGACGCCGGAAACCGCTGGATATTCACCGATCTCGATCTGGAGCCGTGGAGCGGCGTGCGCTGGGTGGCCGTGGCAGGTTCGTCCCAGGCGACCCACGCGGTGGACGTCGAGTCCAGTTTGGACCGTGGCGTCGCCTCCCTCGAAGCCCACCGCGCCTACCTGGAGGGCCTCGGCCCAGGCCCGATGTCGGAACCGGACACCTTCCTCAGGGACGTCGCACGGCAGGCAGGCGAGCGCTTCGGCGGCAAACCCACCGTGGCCTTCGAACTCCTCCCAGCCTGAAAAACCCCTCGTGAGTGTTTATCAGGGTTAGAACACGGATAAACACTCACGAGGGGTGGGGGTCAGGAGCGGAAGGGGCCGGTCACCTCGTAGGTGATGCCGCCGCTGCTGCTGCCGGAAGTGCCGCGCTGAGACGAGAAGTACAGCCGCTTCCCGTTCGGGCTGAAGGCCGGACCGGTGATCTCCGAGCTGCTCTGGCCGTTGATCCGGAGGAACGGTGCCACGACGGCATCCGGGGTGATGATGCAGATCTCCATGTTGCCGCCGTCTTCCGCGACGAACAGGTCCCCGCCGCTCGACCGGGTCACGTTGTCCACGCCTGTCAGCGGCGGAGTTCCAGGGCTGACAAGGGAATCGTCGTACGTCAGGCTGATCGAGCCGTTGACCGCGTCATACGCCCACACGCGGTTGTCGCCCTTGGTCGTGAACCAGCAAACCCCGGCGGCGTAGTAACACCCTTCGCCACCGTTGAACCGCTTGGCACCGGAAACCTGGTTGCGCGTGGCCGTCGGACTCCCGTCCGGGTCCGGCACCGGCTGCCACGTGACCGGGCCGCTCGTCTGCGAGTTCGTGCCGATCAGGACCTCGAGACGGCCGGCGGACAAGTCGCCCCACGTGTCCGGGATGAACCGGTAGAAGCAGCCGTCCGACACGTCCTCGGTCAGGTAGATGACCTTCCGGTCCGGGTCGGCCGCACAGGCCTCGTGCTTGAACCGTCCCATGGCCGGACGCCGGACCGCGGCCTTGACACCCCACGGGTCGGTCTCGTACACGTAGCCCCGGTCGACCTCCTCGCAGGAAAGCCATGTGTTCCACGGAGTAGCGCCACCGGCACAGTTCACGTTGGTCGCCGACAGGGTGCGGTACGCGCTCGTGATGTTGCCGTTCGCGTCGAACTTGATCGACCCGGCGCCGCCGGTGATCGCGACTTCGCTGTTCGACGTGTAGATCCAGCCCGTGCCGTCGGCGAAACACGCTCCGCCGTCCGGTGCGGGGTGCCAGGTGTAGGACGTACCGGCCACGCGCTGGCCGGTCCGCGCGACGACCCGGCTGGTGAAACCACTGGGCAGCATGATGCCGTTCGTGTCCGCGGCCTGTAGCGGACCGTACGGGCTCGGTCCGGGCTGGGCGGTGGCGGCGAAGGCTTCATGCCAGGACGCTCCGCCGAAGGCGGCGGCAGCTGCTCCGACGACTCCCACTCGTAAGAAACTGCGACGTTCCACGGTTGCTCCGTTCGCGGTGGGTGCAGGGTCAGTTGCGACGGGTATCGAAGCTAATCGTGGGCGGTGACGGCAGCGCCAACAATCGGCGAATCTGGTGAGATGTCGCCATGACCACACCTGTCGCAGTGATCACCGGTGCCGCCCAGGGAATCGGCCGTGAGGTCGCGCGGACCCTCGCCGAGCGCGGCTATCTCACCGTCCTTGCCGACCTGCGGGAACCCGACGAACCTGGTTCCCTGACCGTCGTCGGCGACGTCAGCGATCCGGCGTACGTCGCCGAGTTGGCGCGTCGGGTCCGGTCGGAGTTCGGCCGGGTTGACGTGGTGGTGAACAACGCGGGTGTGTCCCTGCTCCAACCGGCTGAGGACACGACCGTCGAACAGTGGCGGCGAGTGCTCGACGTGAACCTGACCGGTCCGTTCCTGCTGAGCCAGGAGTTCGGCCGGGACATGCTGGCCGCGGGATCGGGGTCGATCGTGAACATCGCGTCGATCGCCGGACTGCGGGGCATCGCCGACCGCGTCGCGTACAACACGAGCAAGCACGGCCTGATCGGCCTGACGAGGACGTTGGCCGCGGAGTGGGGCGGCAGGGGAGTGCGGGTGAACGCCGTGTGCCCCGCGTGGGTCAAGACCGAGATGGACGAGGCGGACCAGGCCAGCGGTGGGTACACCGACGACGACATCACCGGCCAGGTGCCGATGGGCCGGTTCGCCGCACCCGGCGACATCGCTTCGGCCGTGGCGTTCCTGGCCGATCCGGCGTTGTCCGGGTACATCAACGGCGTGGCGTTGCCGGTGGACGGCGGCTGGACGTCGGACGGCAGCTGGACCTCACTCCGGCTGCGTAAACGCCCCTGACCGCTTACGTGACGATGCCAGCAGCGGGTCCCTCCCGGCCGCGAGTCCATTGTGGACTTTGCTGCGGTTTCCCTACTGCGCGATATGGACGGTCACCCCGGAAGACCGCAGTGCCGCAAGCTCTTCCGGGTTGGCGCCCGCGTCCGTCACGACGTGCGTGATGCCGGTGGCGGGAACGGTCCGCACCGTGGTGTCGACGCCGATCTTCGTGCTGTCGACGAGTGCGACCACTTCGGTGGCGGTCGCGGCCAGCGCACGGTCGATCGCGGCCACCCCGGAGTTCGGTGTGGACATACCGTGGGACGCGGTGAGGCCGTTGCCGGACAGGAAAGCCCGCCGTACCCGCAAAGTCGCGACGCTGTCCACGGCGGCGCTGCCGACCAGCGCCTGGATCGGCCCGCGCAACAGGCCACCGGTGACCATCACCTCGATGCTCGGCGATCGAGCAAACGCTTGCGCCGCCAGCAGGGAGTTGGTGACGACGGTCAGCTCGGACATTCCGGCCAGGCGCTTGGCCAGCGCCAGCGTCGTGGTCCCCGCGCCGAGCGCGATCGCGTCACCGGGGTCGACCAGTTCCGCGGCCAGGTCGGCGATCGCTGCCTTCTCCTCGGCCGCGGCGGCCGACTTCTCCGGGTGGCCCGGTTCGTAGGCCGCCCGGTCGTTGGCGACCGCGCCGCCGTGCCGTCGCGCCAGCATGCCCTCGGCTTCGAGGTGCCGCAGGTCGCGTCGGATGGTCACCTCGCTCGTCTTGACGATGCGCGCCAGCTCACGCAGTGACACGGCCCCGTTGGACCGGACGAGTTCGAGGATGACTTGGCGACGCTCGGCGGCGAACATGCGCCCGAGGTTAACCTGATCACTTCTGTACCGAAAGTGATCGGTTATGACGAGTGCTGGGTCAGCCAGCTGTCAACTTCGGTCAACGCCTTGGTCCGGGCGGGTTCGGCGGACAGGAAAAGGTCGTGCACCCCGTCCGGAATCTCCACAACTGTGACGTTGCGGCCGAGTTTTGGTGCATATTTGACCATGTCCGCCACATCGAGAACGGTGTCCGCCTTCATCGCCGCCGGACTCCACTCCTTGGTACGCAGCAGGCTGCGGCTCGAATGCAGCACGAGCACCGGCGCCTGGACGTCGAGGCCGCGCTGGAGCTTGGCGTGCCCGATCCGGATCGCCCGCAACCAGCCCGCCAGCACGGGGAACGCGGCCAGCGGCTTGAGCTTGAGGTCGAACTCCCACTCGCCGTGGTGGTCCTTGTGGATGCTCATGCCGTAGACCGACCCGAGCCCCTTGCGCAGGACGAGCTTCGGCGCGAGCTTGCCGAACCGTTTGATCAGCGCCGTGCCGATCGTGCGCGCCGCCCACGGCTCGGCGAGCTCGAACCACGGGCTGTTGAGCACGAGTCCGTCGACCGGGAGGTCCTTACGGGCGTCCAGCCACAGCGGCGTGATCAGACCGCCCGTGGAGTGCGCCATGACCGTGAGGCTGGCGTGGCCGTCCGCCCGGACCTTCTCGACGGCCGCGTCCAGCTCCTCGTAGTACTCGGTGATGTCCAGGATGAAGTTCGGCGTGTCGGTGTCACGCAGTGAGCGTCCGTACGAGCGCAGGTCGACGGCGTAGAAGTCGTACCCCTGCGCCGTGAAGTGCTCGGCGACGTGCCGCTGGAAGAAGTAGTCGGCGAAGCCGTGCACGTAGAGAATCGCGCCGCGGGTCTCGCCCTCGGCGGGCACCCGGACCAACGTGGCGACGCTGCCGTCCTTGAGTCGCAGCGTGCGCGTGTCGAAGTCGTCGCTCACTTCGGGGACATTAGCCGGTGGGTGTGATGAATTCGATGCCTGTGGTGACGCGTGTCATGGGGGTGAGCAGGCATGCTGTCCGACATGCACAACGAGCCGCATTACCTGGCCGGTCTCTTTCTGGCCGGCCGCCGGGTTGTCGTCGTCGGTGCGGGTACGGTCGCTCAACGGCGGCTGCCCCGCCTCGTGTCCGCGGGAGCACGGGTGGAGGTGGTGGCGCCCTCGGCGACGCCCGCCGTCCAGGCCATGGCGGACAACGGTGAGATCACCTGGCACCAGCGGCCGTACCAGCACGGCGACCTCGCCGATGCCTGGTACGTGGTGAGTTGTGCGTCCGACGCGGCCGTCAACGCAGCGGTCTCCGCCGAGGCCGAAGAGGTCCGTGTGTTCTGTGTACGCGCCGACGCGGGCACCGAGGGAAGCGCTGTCACGCCCGCTGTCGGTGACCACGACGGTCTGTTGGTCGGCGTTCTCGCTGGCGGTGAGTACCGACGCTCGGGTGCCGTACGCGATTCGTTGCTTGAAGCGCTGCGTTCGGGCCAGGTCGCCACACACCCCGAGGATCGTGAGCTGCCCGGCGTCGCCCTGGTCGGCGGCGGCCCCGGCGACCCCGAGTTGATCACGGTTCGCGGCCGCCGGCTGCTCTCCCGCGCGGATGTCGTTGTGACAGACCGGCTCGCGCCCCGTGAACTGCTCGACGAGTTGCCCCAAGGCGTGGAAGTCGTCGACGCCTCGAAGATCCCCTACGGCCGCGCGGCGAGCCAGGACGTGATCAACTCGACGTTGATCGAGAACGCGCTGGCGGGCAAGTTCGTGGTGCGCCTGAAGGGCGGTGACCCGTACGTCTTCGGCCGTGGCTTCGAAGAACTCATCGCCTGCGCCAAAGCGGGCGTCCCGGTGACCGTGGTCCCCGGCGTGACGTCCGCCTTCGCGGCGCCCGCGGTCGCCGGTGTCCCGGTGACTCATCGCGGCGTCGCCCACGAGGTCGTGGTCGTGTCCGGTCACGTCGGCCCGGACTCCGAAGCGTCCCTTGTGGACTGGCCGGCCCTTGCCCGGCTGAAGGGCACGATCGTACTGCTGATGGGCGTGGAGCGGATCGGCGAGTTCGCCTCGGCCCTGCTGGCCGGAGGCCGCCCCGCCGACACGCCCGCCGCCGTGATCCAGGAGGGCACGACGCGGAACCAGCGCGTCGTGAGGTCCACTTTGGACAAAGTGGCCGCGGACGTCCGGGAGGCGGGAATCCGCCCACCGGCGATCATCGTCTTCGGACCCGTCGCGGGCCTGTCCGAACTGGGCTGAAACGCGACGAAGCCCCGGCCGTGCGGGCCGGGGCTTCGACGCTGGCTGACTGTTCCGCCTATTCCGCGGAGACCTTGCGGCCGTGGGTGCGGCCCCCGTCCCGCTTGCCGCGGAACGGGCGGTTGCCGCCCTGGGACGAGCCGTCACGCTTGCGCTCGCCGGAGAACTTGCGGTCGCCGTTGAACTTGCGCGGACCACCGCCGTTGCCCTTGTAGCCACCGGTGTGGGGGCGCTTGGGGCGGCGAGGCTCGATCACACGCTCCGGAACGGGTTCACCACTGGGCGTACGGGCGCCGGTGATGCGGATCAGTTCCGCGTCGCCGGGGCGGACACGGACGTTGTGGGCGCGGACGCCTGCGCGATCCGTCATCCGGCGCACGCTGTGCCGCTGGTCGTGGGTGACCAGGGTGACGACGGTGCCGGACTGGCCCGCACGGGCCGTGCGGCCTGCGCGGTGCAGGTAGTCCTTGGGGTCGGCGGGCGGGTCGACGTGCACGACCAGGCTGACGTCGTCGACGTGGATGCCGCGGGCGGCAACGTCCGTCGCGATCAGCACGGGCGTGTGGCCGTCCTTGAAATCGCCGAGCACGCGGGTACGCGCACCCTGGGCCTTGCCGCCGTGCAGCGCGCCGGCGTTGATGCCGATCGACCGCAGCCGGGTGGCGAGCCGGTCCACGTGGTGCTTGGTGCGCACGAACATGATCGTGCGACCCTCGCGGGCGGCCATCTCGGCGACCACGTTCGGCTTGTCCTCACGGGAGACCAGCAACACGTGATGGTCCATTGTGGTCACGCTGGCGGTCGCCGGGGCGACCGAGTGGGTGACCGGGTCCTTCATGTACTGCTTGATCAGCTTGTCGACGTCACCGTCCAGGGTGGCGGAGAACAGCAGCCGCTGACCGGTCGGGTCGGTCTGGTCCATGATCTCGCGGACCTGCGGCAGGAAACCCATGTCCGCCATCTGGTCGGCCTCGTCGATCGCGGTGTACCGGATGTCGTGCAGCACGACAGTGCCCTGACGGACATGGTCGGACAACCGGCCCGGCGTGGCGATCAGCAGGTCGACGCCGCGGCGCAACGCCTCCGCCTGCTTGACGAAGGACATTCCGCCGACCGCGGCACGGCACCACAGGCCGAGCGCACGGGCGAGCGGGGAAAGCGCGTCACTGACCTGCAAGGCCAGTTCCCGCGTCGGGACGAGGATGAGCGCACGCGGCCGCTTCGGCTTGGCGCGGCCACCATCCAGTTGGGACAGCAGCGCGAGACCGAACGCGAGGGTCTTGCCGGAACCGGTCTGCGCCCGGCCGAGCACGTCCTTGCCCGCGAGTGCGTCGGGCAGGGTGGCGGCCTGGATGGGGAACGGTTCGGCGATACCGGCTTCGGCGAGCGCGGTGAGCAGCGGCTGGGGCAGGCCCAGCTGGTCGAACTTCGGTGACACGAAGACCTCTCGGGAAGTGGCACGTCCCGAGCAGGTGTTGCCAGCCGGACGGGCCCGGCGCACGGATGCGCCGCGTGGATTGGGGAGCTTCGCGGCCTGTCTGGCCGCTCCTAGTACTGATCAGCTTACCTGACCGACAACCACGGTCTCGAACCGATTAGTCCCGGCTGTGACGCAGGGAACTACGCGGCTCGTTTCCACGGCCGTCAGCCGATCCTAGATCACCAGTTCCAGCGACCCCGGGGCGACCTGTTCCAGGCGCAGATCCGCTTTGGCCGCAACGGTGATCATCTTGCGGACGGTGTCCGGTTCGGCGGGCGCGCACGCCAACGCCCGGGCCAGTTTGCCCTTGTGCGCCTTGTTGAAGTGGGTCACGGCGAGGCGCCGGCCGCCCGTCTGCTCGCTGACCACTTTGACGGTGATCGCCCCGGGAATCCTGGCCAGTCCGGCATAAGGGCCGGAACGCATGTCGACCACCGGACCCTCGATCCGGGCGAGAACAGGTTCCAGCGCCGGACGCCACAAAGCCCCCAGCGGTCCGACGCCCGGCAAGGCGCTCGACGCCGAAAGCCGGTACGCGGGCACGGGATCGTCCGCGCGTACCAAGCCGAACAGTGCCGAGGCCACAGCGAGTCGTCCGGACGCGCGTTTGCGCTCCCCGGGTTTCATGCCCGAAACGTCCAAAGCGTCGTAGAGCACGCCTGTGTACCGGGACAACGCGGGCATCGTCGGCGACGAGCGCAGCGCCGCATTGCGTGCCACTTCACCGGACTGACGATCCGACAACCCCAGCGCCGCCAGACTGGCGGGCACGTCGGACGCCAGGTCGACCAACGCCGACACCAGTTTCCCGCGAACCGGCTCCAGTTCGGGGAACGACAACGCGGTCAGGTCGAGCGACGGGCCGTTGCCGCCCTCGGCCTTGGTCTCCGACGGCGGAAGCAGCACGAGCACGGCAAAAGTTTACTCAGTGTTGGATTGTCCTCGCTGCGCTCGGACGGGCTTGGTCGCCGGGAGCCGGCCGTTTCCGCCCCGCCCCACGCGGCCGACACCGCGCGGTGCCTGCTGGCCGTTGTGGCTGGGGCGGTGTCGGGCGTGTTGCGTGGCGTAAACGACCGGCGCGACCAAGCCAAGTTGCATCGCCCCAGCTCAGCCCTCGTGAGTGTTTATCAGGGTTAGAACCCTGATAAACACTCACGAGGGGGGTGTACCTGGGAGAGTGGAGGGTATGCGGACGATCGACTGGCGGAATGGGCGAATTGTCCTGATTGACCAGACCTTGCTCCCGGGCACGCTCAAGGTCGTCGACGTGGAGACGGTCGACGGGCTCATCGACGCGATCAAGCGCCTGGCCGTGCGGGGTGCTCCGGCGCTCGGCGTCGCGGGTGCCCTCGGGGTCGCCCTGGCCGCGCGAAACGGCGACGACGTGCGTAGGGAGGCCGAGAAGCTGAGCAAGGCGCGCCCGACCGCTGTGAACCTGTCGTGGGGCGTCCGCCGAGTTCTCGCCAAGCTCGACCAGGGCACCGAGGCCATGGTCGAAGAGGCCGTGCACGTCCTCGAAGATGACATCCGCCGCAACAGCGACCTGGGCAGGCGCGGCGCGCAGTGGCTGATCGACCGTCTGGGGCAACGCATCAACGTTCACACGCACTGCAACGCGGGCGCGCTGGCGTGTGTGGAGTGGGGTACGGCTCTCGGTGTCGTAAGGGCGCTGCAAGAGCGCGACGCCCTGGGCCACGTATACCTCGACGAGACGCGTCCGTTGCTGCAGGGAGCACGGTTGACGGCGTGGGAACTGAAGCAGATGGGCGTCGACCATACGGTGGTTGTCGACTCCGCGGGCCCCACGGTTCTGGCCAGAGGCATGGCTGACGCAGTGATCGTCGGAGCCGACCGGATCGCCGCCAACGGCGACGTGGTCAACAAGATCGGCACCTACCCGCTGGCTCTCGCCGCCGCCCGGGCGGGCATTCCCTTCCTCGTCGCCGCGCCGGAATCCACGATCGACCCGGCCACGCCGGACGGCGCGGCGGTGGAGATCGAGGTCCGGGACGCCGCCGAGATCCTCGGCGACCACACCCCGGACGGCAGCAACGCCCTCAACTACGCCTTCGACGTCACCCCGGCCGACCTGATCACCGCGATCGTCACGGATGAACGGATCATCAATGGAAAACCGCTGGGCTGAATCGTGTCCCGACCCGCTCGACGACTGCGTGCGGGCCTCCCGGCTGCTGGGCGCCGAGCCGGACCTCGTGTTGCACGGCGGCGGCAACACCTCGGTGAAGGTGACCGTCGAGGACATCACCGGCGAGCCGGTGGAAGTCTTGTACGTCAAGGGAAGCGGCTGGGACCTGGCGAGCATCGAACGCCCCGGGTTCGCGCCACTGCGCCTCGACCGGTTGCGGCGACTCGTCGAACTCGAGGAACTGCCGGACGGCCGGATGATGAACGAGCTGCGTTGTGCCCTGCTGGACGCGAAAGCACCCGACCCGAGCGTGGAAACGTTGATGCACGTGGTCCTGCCGCATACCTCCGTGCTGCACAGCCACGCCGACGCGGTGATCACGCTGACCAACCAGCGCGAGCCGTTGGTCAAGGAGGTGTACGGCGACAAGGTCGTGGTCGTCCCGTACGTGATGCCGGGTTTCAAGCTCGCTCGCACGGCCGCGGAGCTGTTCAGGGACCAGTTGACTGACGACATCGTCGGCGTGGTCCTGATGAACCACGGCCTGTTCACGTTCGGCGGCACCGCCCAAGAGGCCTACGACCGGCACATCCGCCTGGTCACGCAGGCCGAGGAGCACATCGGCCACAGCGCGGCCACCGCCGAACCCGTCCTCGTCGACCCGCTGGCCATCGCCCGGCTCCGGCACGAGATCGGCCCGATGATCGTCAGCAGGCACACCGATCCGGAGGTCATGGCCTTCGTCAACCGGCCTGACCTCGCCGACGTGGCCACGCGCGGCCCGGCCACCCCCGACCACGTCATCCGCACCAAACGGATCCCGCTGGTCGGCACGGACATCGACGCCTTCAGGACCGCCTACCGGCAGTACTTCGCCGAGAACGCCACCGGCGAGGAGGTCATGCTCGACCCGGAGCCCCGGGTGATCCTCGACCCGGAGCTGGGCATGCTCACGGTCGGCAAACGCGCGAAGGACGCCGACATCGCCGCCGACATCTACCGGCACACGATCCGGATCGTCGAGAACGCCGAACGGATCGGCACCTACCAGGGCCTGCCGGCGAAGGACCTGTTCGACATGGAGTACTGGGAGCTCGAACAGGCCAAACTCCGGCTCGCCGGTGCGCCCGCCGAGTTCACCGGCGAGGTCGCGCTGGTCACGGGCGCCGCCTCGGGCATCGGCAAGGCCTGCGTCCAGGCGCTACGGGCCAAAGGCGCCAGCGTGATCGGCCTCGACCTGACCGCCTCCGAGAGCGGCACGGACTACCTCGGCCTTCGGGTGGACGTGACCGACACCCAAGCCGTGCGGCAGGCGATCGCCCAGGGCGTCGACCGGTTCGGCGGCATCGACATGGTGATCCCGTCCGCGGGCGTCTTCCCCGGCAACACGCCGATCGCGAACCTCGACCAAGCGACGTGGCGGCGCACCCTGGCGGTCAACACCGACGCGATCGCGGAGCTGTTCACCCAGGTCCACCCGTTCCTCAAGCTGGCACCGAACGGTGGCCGGGTGGTCGTGATCGCCTCGAAGAACGTGCCCGCGCCAGGCCCGGGCGCGGCCGCGTACTCGGCCTCGAAGGCCGCCGTGACGCAGCTGGCGAGGGTCGCGGCGCTGGAATGGGCGGCCGACGGCATCCGGGTGAACACGGTCCACCCGGACGCCGTTTTCGACACCGGCCTGTGGACGAGCGAGGTGCTGGAACAACGGGCCGCCCACTACGGCATGTCAGTCGGCGACTACAAGCGCCGCAACCTGCTGAAAACCGAAGTGACCAGCGCCGGAGTGGGCAGGCTGGTCGCCGAGATGTGCTCGCGGACGTTCGCCTTCACGACCGGGGCCCAGGTTCCGGTCGACGGCGGCAACGAGCGGGTCGTATAACCGGTTGGAAGTGCGTGGACGGCGTTCACTACCCTCTTGAGGCACTGTCACCACGAGGAGTGAACGCCGTGATCACCAGGATGTCGTCGCTGTTCCTGCGCACCTTGCGTGAGGATCCGGCGGACGCCGAGGTACCCAGCCACAAGCTGCTGGTACGCGCCGGCTACGTCCGCCGGGTGGCCCCGGGCGGTTACTCCTGGCTGCCGTTGGGCATGCGGGTGCTGCGCAAGGTCGAGAACATCGTCCGCGAGGAGATGGACGCGATGGGCGCGCAGGAGATCCAGTTCCCCGCGCTGCTGCCCCGTGCGCCCTACGAAGCCACCAACCGGTGGACCGAGTACGGCCCGAGCGTGTTCCGCCTGAAGGACCGCAAGGGCGACGACTACATGCTCGGCCCGACCCACGAAGAGCTCTTCACGCTCACCGTCAAGGGCGAGTACAGCTCGTACAAGGACTACCCGGTCATCCTGTACCAAATCCAGACCAAGTACCGCGACGAGGCGCGGCCCCGCGCGGGCATCCTGCGCGGCCGTGAGTTCGTCATGAAGGACTCGTACTCCTTCGATCTGGACGACGAAGGTCTGGAGCGCTCGTACCAGCTGCACCGGGACGCGTACATCAGGACGTTCGACCGGCTCGGCATGGAGTACGTGATCGTCAAGGCCACGTCCGGCGCGATGGGCGGCTCGGCGTCCGAGGAGTTCCTGGCCGTCGCGGTGTCCGGTGAGGACACTTACGTCCGCAGCACCGCCTCGGACTACGCCGCGAACGTGGAGGCCGTCGTCACCCTCGCGCCACCGGAGCAGTCCATTGAGGACAAACCCGCCGCGCAGGTGCACCACACCCCGAACACGCCGACGATCGAGACCCTCGTCGACTTCCTCAACAAGTCCGAACTGGACCGCAAGTTCACCGCGGCGGACACGCTGAAGAACGTGCTGGTCAAGATCCGGCAGCCGGGCGAGAAGGAGTGGACGCTGCTGGGCGTCGGCGTCCCCGGCGACCGCGAGGTGGACATGAAGCGGCTCGAGGCGTCACTGGAGCCCGCCGAGGTCGCGCTGCTGGACGAGAAGGACTTCGCCGCGAACCCCTTCCTGGTCAAGGGATACATCGGCCCGGGCGCGCTCGCCGCGAACGGTGTCCGCTACCTCGTCGACCCGCGGATCGTGCGCGGCACCGCGTGGGTCACGGGCGCCGACAAGGCCGACCACCACGTCGTGGACCTGGTGTGCGGCAGGGACTTCACGCCCGACGGCACGATCGAGGCCGCCGAGGTCCGGGAAGGCGACCCGGCGCCGGACGGCAAGGGCACCCTGGTCGCCGCACGCGGGATCGAGATCGGCCACATCTTCCAACTGGGCCGCAAGTACGCGGACGCGTTCCAGCTGGACGCGCTCGGCCCGGACTCGAAGCCGATCCGGATCACCATGGGCTCGTACGGCATCGGCGTCTCGCGTGCGGTCGCCGTGATCGCCGAGCAGTACAACGACGACAAGGGCCTGATCTGGCCCCGCAACGTCAGCCCGTTCGACCTGCACATCGTGATGGCGGGCAAGGACGACAGCATCCGGGAGTACGCCGAGAAGCTCGCCGGTGAGCTGGACGAGGCGGGCGTGACCGTGCTGCTGGACGACCGGAAGGCCTCGCCGGGGGTGAAGTTCGCGGACGCCGAGCTGATCGGTGTGCCGACGATCGTGGTGATCGGCCGCGGTCTGGCGAACGGTGTCGTCGAGGTGAAGGACCGCGCGACCGGCGAGCGGGCCGAGGTCCCGGTCGGCGAGATCGTCGAGCACCTCAAGGACCTTGTCCGCGGCTGAGGGCTAACGCGTTACTCCGACCAGCGCATAACGGCGTGCTGTTCATCGTGGACGCTTGCGGTGCGGCTCCCTCCTGGCTACGTTGACCTTGTTTCAGCGAGCCGGGAGGGTGCTCGCCGTCTGGGGGTAATACAAGCGTGTCGAGGGTGAAGCATGTCTTAGTTTGTGCTGCCTGCGTTATGGCGTCGTTTTCAGTGATGACGCCTGTCGCCGCGTATGCGGGGCCGTCGGTGGTGGTGAACGCGGAGCAGCCGTCTGATGACTGGGTTTGGGTGCGTTATTTGGCGAGTGCGCATCCGTACAGCACGGTCCGGACTGCGGCGTGGTCGGCGTTGGTGAGTAGTGATCCGAACGCTGCGATCGCGGCGTTTCTGGAGTGGGGTTACGACTACGCGGTGGAGCGTGCGCAGCAGCGTCGTGCGCGGAATATGGACTTCATCCGTCGGGTGTATGAGACCACGACGGTGGAGTATTCGCCGGAGGTGCACAACGAGGCGAAGCGGTTGCTGGGTGCGGGTGTGACGGACTCGGAGCGTGAGACGTTTGTGCGTTCTGGGTATGAGGCTGCTCGGTCGCGTGATCGGGTGTATCGCGATGAGGTGGGTGCGCAGAAGCAGGCGTTGGTGCAGCGGGATCGGGATTTTGTCCGGTTGTTGTCGGTGAACGATCCGGGTGAGCAGGTGCGGTTGTCGGCGTCGTATGCGGTGCGGGAGGGGTCGACGGATGATGATCTGGTCGAGTTCTTCGCGTATGGCTGGGCGACGGGTTCGCGGTTGGATCTGGAGGTGTTCCGGATGCGGCAGGCGAACGAGAACATGCGGTGGCGGGCGACGGTGTTGCGGTTGATCGTGGATGCGGAGGCTGCGGAGAAGGCGGCGCGGGAGGCGTCGGAGGAGACCA
>NZ_JAAATY010000055.1 GCF_013280595.1 Kibdelosporangium persicum | reverse complement strand
GTCGCGTCCGACGCGGCCGAGTCGGCCCGAAGTGCAGCCGCGTGCGTGGCTGCCGCTTCGGCTTCGGCCCTGTTGGCTGCCGCGTTCGCCCGAGCGGCTGCTGCTTGCGCGGCCTGGGCCGCGGCCCGAGCCCGTGCCGCGGCACGGGTGGCTTCGGTGGCCGCACCGCGGGCGCCGGCCGCGGCGCCGGTGGCGATGTTGGCGGCGTTGCGGGCCGCGCCGGCGGCACCAGCCGCGGTCAGCGCCTCACCGCGTGCTTTGTTGGCCTCGTTCTGGGCGGTTTCGGCGTGCGGGCCGCCGCGGGCGGCGGCGGCCATGGCGTCCATCGCGTGGGCTCGTGCCTCGGCCGCGCGTTGGTCTCGTTCGGCTTGGTAGGCCTTGTCACGGCTGGTGTTGGCGTTGCGTTCCTCGGTGCGGGCGTTGGTTTCGGCCTGGGCGGCGGCGCCGTCCGCGGCTTCGGCGCGTCCGCGGGCCGCGGCCGCGATGCCTGCCTGGGTTTCGGCTTCGCCGCGCATCGCGCGCGCGACCGCGGCTTGCTGCTCGGCCCGTCCGCGGGCTGCGGCGGCGGTGGCGCGCTCGCGTTCGGCGATGGCCCGCTGGGCCGCGGCGGTCGCGGCTTCGCGTTCGGCGATGATCCGCTGCTGCCGGGTCCGCTCAAGTTCCGCGGCAGAGAGACCTTCATCAACCGGCCTAAAATTGCGGAACAAGGCCCGAACGGTGAACCAGTCTACAATATTCCCCCTGGTTCCTTCGGTGGCGTTGGAGCTGGAAAGTCAATCCCCGCGAAGTTGCTTGGTGCCTTCAATATTGGTGTAAACGCTGCATCTGGGTCTATTACGCCGCTTTGTTCGTACTGTCGATCGAATCCGGCGCAAGCCGTAGACCATGTTAGTTCAAAGAGTCACGGCGGCGATCTGACGGCGGGTAACACGACGCCTGCATGTACATTTTGTAACAGCTCGAAAAAGGATCGGATCGCGCCGCTGAACGCGCCGCCGAGCTGCAACTACAAAGAATGGCCGCCGCCATGGTGGCCGGAATGGTTCACTCGGTAGCTTGGTAAAATACGTCCGAGCGCAAGGAGTGAGCAATGGAACTGGTACGGCACAACGATCCGGCTTGGCGAGCAAAAAGTGATCACATCGCCCATGTTAGCCTTGAGCAGTTTGGGTTTCCCGGCCTGGCGGAGCAGCTGTGGCTGAAGAAATTGGAGAACGCTACCTATCAGGTTTGCTGCATCCCGTTCCGGGCGTACGGAATGGCGTTGGGGGATATCGTCGACACGACACCTGATGGGGCAACGATTATCGCGTTGAAAAAACTCTCCGGGCATCGGGCGCTGCGTGCGTTCATCCCGATGACCATCAGCGGCGGTGTCGTTGAGAAGAGTTCATCCCGTATAAACGAAGCGATCAGCACCTTGGGCGTGCTCAGAGAATGGAGTGGATCTCGACATGTCGCCGTGGACATCCCACCCGACGTCGACCCAGTCGACCTCGTTAACGTTGTTCAAGACGAAGAGAACGCTGGCAGGGTTGTATGGGAATGGGCCGACTCGCAGCGGTTCGCGACCCTGCTGAGTCCTGAATGCCCCACATGCGGAAACGAAATGGACGCGCACGATCGTCACGTGCGATTCCTTCTGCCTGAGCCGGTACTGGCTGTCTCAGGCCAGGAAAATGCACCCGGCACGTGGCTGAGTCATTCAACCCCCCACGAATCCGTGATGATGCAGGTGCCAGGCGCAGGCGCATTCGTCCGAGCATTGCTGCCGATCAAGCTGGAACAGGGACACGCCATCACGTACGGCGTGTGGCTGGCCATAGATCCAAGCAAGTTGCAATCAGTCTTCGCGGCGTGGTGGTCACCCGAATACAAAGACCTCAAGATCACCGGCTTCTTGGCGAACAGTATCCCTCCATGGGGAATGCTTGGCAGTCCCGTGGAGGCAATCGTCCGCGATCCAGACGAGACTCCGTACTGCGACAGATCGAGCGACCCACAACTCAATCGCGTCCTGCACGACGAATGGCCGCACGACGTAGTGCTCAACACCCAAGCCGAATGACGGACCGCATCGAACTGGCTCAGGCTTGTGCGACCAGACGGCCGCTGTCGGTGTTCTCCAGTCCGAGGTGCCAGCACACGTCGCGGTCGGTACTGCAGGCTAACCCTCGGAAGGTCGCGACGGTGCCCCGCCGCCGTGCACCGCCGGGTGCCATCGCGTTGTCCATCTCCGCCGCGTCGATGATTCCGTCCACGCCGTCGGGAAACAGGTCGCGCACCCGTCCGAGAAGCCGTTGCCGCGCGGAAGCACTTGATCGGCGCTGAAGTCGAAGACCATGCGCTCGCCGAAAATGTCGTCCGCGTTGGTCAAGCGGCGCGGTGATACTCGTCGAGAATGCCGCCCAACGATAGTGATGACGTGTTGTCGGTCGACTTCACCTCCGGTCTCTCCGGTTACTTCCCCAAACCTAAGAACAAGCCTCATTCGTCGCAGTTCATCCCCTTCATCTCAGGGTCAGGGCCTTCTGGTGGAGGTGGATGGCCGACCTTCAGCCCGATGCTGGTTTGGGCTATCAACTTCCAGTTCTTGCTGCTGTGCTTGTATTGGCTGTTGTCGAAGATCAAACTGCCGCCCAAGCCGGGCAAGGGCAATGGCGGAGCGAACGGCGGTGGCCCCGGCGTCCAGGTTGTCAACCCGACAGATGCCGCCCGCAAGGCAGAAGAGGGCAAGTACCGAAAGCAAACAATCCCTGTACCTGTAGGTGCCGACAATAGCGTCCACGCAGGTCAAGCGGCGTGGTGGTACTCGTGGAGGATGCCGCCGAGTCGATCTTTGTCGTTGGATGTCGAGGTGCTTGAGTACAGCTGGGTCTGGGATGGGTTGCGGTTTTGCGCGTTGTGGTGCTGCGGCATGTAGCGCGTGGTGAGGTCGATGCTGGTTGTAGAAGCGTTCGTACTCGCGGAGTGCATGTAGCAGATGTGCTTGGTGGAGGATGAGGGTGCGGTCGAGGAGTTCGGTTCGGCAGGTGCGGATCCAGCGTTCCATGATCGCGTTCATGCGGGGTACGCGGATACCGGTTGTGATGACCGTGATCCCGCTGTCAGCGAGCACGGTGTCGGAGGTGGTGGTGTATTTGTTGTCGTGATCCCGGATCAGGTACTTCACTGTGGTGGCGTCGGCGTCTTGGAGATCCATCGTGAGATTTCTGGCCAGTTGAGTGGTCCAGGCCGCGGTGGGGTGCGCGGTCGCGCCGAGGATGGGGATGCAGCGGGTGGCGCTCCATGACGGCGAGGATGGCTGTCGGGTTCGTGAGGGTTCGGGTTTCGAAGAAGTCGGCGGCGAGGATGGCGTGTGCTTGGTTGCGTAGGAAGGCGGCCCAGGTTAGGTGATCGCGGCGAGGCGCCGGTTCGGCGCCGTTGTTCTTCAGGATTTCCCAGACGGTGGAGGGAGCGATTTTGATGGCGAGGGTGGCGAGTTCGCCGTGGATGCGTCGGTAGCCCCAGTTCGGGTTTTCGCGGGCGAGTCGCAGGACGAGGGCCTGGATGCTGCGGATGGTGCGTGGTCGGCCTGGTCGCGTCGAGCGGGATGCTCGCGTGTGACGGCCGCGGAGCAGATTAGGTGCCAGCGCAAGATCGTGTCGGGGGAGACGATCAGGTGGAGCTTGCGCAGTGTTGGTCTGGGGATGCGGTGAAGGAGAGCGGCGAGGAACGCGCGGTTGGGCGGGGTGAGACGTGGCTGCCGATTTGACGCTGCAGGACTGTGTGCTGGTGGCGCAGGGCCAGGATCTCGATGTCCCTGTCGGTGCTGTTCGTCGGCGGTAACCGGAGGAACGCGAATACGCGAGTGGGTGCAAGGTAGGGGAGTCGCAGCAGCACGACGCAGCATCTTGGTGTGCCCGCCCAGTGGCGCTATCTCTGGGCCTTCGGAGATCTGCAGGTCAGGTCCCATGGATGTAGTTGTCGGCACCCACAGGGTCAGGATCTTGATGTCCTTCTCGCGGTCGGTCTTCGGCAACAGCCGCAGCGCGGCGAACGTGTGTGTGACAGCGAGATAGGCGAAGCGGACCAGCACGAGCCGTGATCATGCCGGACAGCGTCGGCGACGCTTCGATGCCTGTTCACCTCCACGGATGTACCTTTCGGCACCCACACCCGAATCAGGTCTGCCGAGATGCCTTGCCCTTGGAATCGACCAGCTCACTGTTGGCCAGTTCCATCGATGCGCGCCAGTCCCAGGTCGCCTCCCCGCCGCTCAGGTACTCGATGGCACGGTTCGTTGGTGTTGACATCTCCCGCTTGCCGGTGCCAAGATCCGCCACACACTTTTGGAAACGATTCCAGCCGAACGGACTGGTCTTGGAATCGTTTCCAACGACACGCGGAGCGACGATGACGTCAACACGAGCCACGCTCCAGCAGGTCGCCGAGCGAGCCGGGGTATCGCTGGCGTCGACCTCGCGGGCTCTGCACGGCACCGGGGCAAGCAAGGCCATGGTCGAGCGTGTGCGCGCGGCCGCTGCCGAGCTGGGCTACAGCCCGGATGCGGTCGGTCGCTCGCTGCGGATGAAGAAGACCTTCCAGATCGCGTTCGCGGTCGCCGACATCGGCAACCCCGTGTACGTCGAGATGATGCGGGCAATCCATGGCGTGCTCGCCCCGCACGGCTACCGCGTCGTGGTGATGACCACTGGCGACACCACCGGCTCGACGGCCGACTTGGTGCGGAGTCTGAACAGCGGCTTCGTCGACGGCATGGTCATCAGCCCGTTGCGAACCGACGACCGGCTCATCCAGGAGATCCAGCAGGCGGCGGTGCCCGTGGTCGTGATCGGCCGGGCACTGGGCGACCACGGCATCAGCTCGGTCTCCACGGATTCCGCGGGCGGCATCGGAGCAGCGGTGCGCCACCTGCACGCGATCGGCCGGCGCCGCGTCGGCTTCCTCAACGGTCCGCTGGACACCACTCCCGGTGAGGCCCGTCAGCGCGGGTTCGACGCGGCGGTGCGGGCCGAGGGCTTCGCCGCCGAGCGGATCGAGGTGGAGATCGCCGGCGACTTCACGGTGGCGGCCGGCCTCGAGGCCGCGCGCAGGCTCTTCGCCCGTGCCCCGGATGGCGCCGGACAGCTCGACGCCGTCGTGGCGGCCAACGACCTCCTTGCCATCGGGGTAATTCACGCCGCACGGGAGCTGGGACTGTCGGTGCCGCAGGACGTCGCCGTGACCGGCATGGACGACATCGAGATCGGACGGGTGTTCCACCCGAGCCTGACCAGCGTGTCGCTCGGCTCCACCGAGCGCGGGCGCGCCGCCGCACAGCTGATGCTCCGCCTCACCGAGGACCCGGGGCAACAGGCGCAGCAAGTCGCCGTCGGCCCGGCTCTGATCGTGCGGAAATCCACGGACGGGGGCGCACGATGACGACGCCAACGCTGGCCGAGAAGACCAAGGCGGCGCCACAGCGGCGGCGCGGGACGCTGGTGCGCGCCCGGCGGCGCGAGGCGATCGCGCTGGTGATGCCGTCGCTGATCCCCATCCTGGTGCTCAGCGTCGCACCGCTGGTGGTCGCGCTGGCTCTGGCGTTCACCGACGCCCGGCTGGTGCGCAACCCGGACTACGAGTTCGTCGGCCTCGACAACTTCGGGCGGCTGGCGGGCAACTCGTTCTTCTGGGACTCGCTGCGGATCGGTCTGATCTGGACGGTCGGCGTGACGGTGCTGCAACTCGCCGCCTCGATGGGGCTCGCGCTGCTGCTCAACTCGGGCCTGCGGCTCCAGGGGCTGACGCGGGTGCTCGCCCTCGTGCCGTGGGCGATGCCGCCGGTGGTCGTGGCGATCATGTGGCAGATGATCTACTCCGCCAACGGCGGGCCGCTCAACGCGTTCCTCGGCAGCCTGGGCCTGCCGGATGACACCAACTGGCTCGGCGACTTCGCCACCGCGCTGCCCGCCGTGATCCTCGTCGGGGTCTGGGTCGGGATGCCACAGACGACCGTCACGCTGCTCGCCGGGTTGCAGCAGATCCCGGCCGAGCTGCATGAGGCGGCGTCGATGGACGGCGCGGGCGCGTGGCGCCGGTTCACCGCGGTGACCTGGCCCAGCCTGCGGCCGATCGTCACGTCGATCACGTCGCTGAACTTCATCTGGAACTTCAACTCGTTCTCCCTGGTCTACGTGCTGACCGAAGGCGGTCCGGGCGGCCGGACCATGGTCCCGATCCTCTTCACCTACCTCGAGGCGTTCAAGAACCGCAACATCGGCTACGCGGCCGCCATGGGCGTCGTGCTGGTGATCGTGATCGTGCTCCTCCTGGCCATCTACCTGCGGTCGCAGTTCCGCGACGACCGCACCGAGCGGAGGGGCTGACGACCATGCGTGCCCTCGCGCGTCCTGCCCAGTACGCGGCCCTGCTGCTGTACATCCTGTTCCTCGGGTTCCCGTTGCTGTGGCTGATCTCCGCCTCGGTGAAGTCCTCACGGGAGCTCAACTCCCTGACCGTCAGCCTGCTGCCGCAGCAGTGGCACTGGGAGAACTACGTCGAGGCGCTGTCCCGGCAGGGGCTCGTCCACTCCGCATGGAACAGCCTCGTCGTGGCGCTGGTGGCCACGGCCGTGGTGGTCGTGATCGCCCTGCCCGCGTCCTACGTGCTCGCCCGGCTGCGGGGCAAGGTGCGCGCGGCCGGGGTCGGCTGGATCCTGGTGAGCCAGGTCTTCCCGGTCGTGCTGGTCATCCTGCCGCTGTTCCTCATCCTGCGCACGATCGGGCTGGCCGACAGCCTGGCCGGGCTCACGCTCGTGCACGTGACCTACATGCTGCCGTTCGCCCTGTGGATGCTGCAGGGCTACGTCTCCGCGATCCCCGTCGAACTCGAGGAAGCCGGGGCAGTGGACGGCGCGAGCCGGGTCACGGTGCTGCGCACGATCGTGTTCCCGTTGCTGGCGCCCGGGATCGCCGCGACGGCGATGTTCAGCTTCGTGTCGTCGTGGAACGAGTTCTTCTTCGCGCTCGTGCTGCTGCAGTCGCCGGAGAACTACACCCTGCCCATCACACTCAAGATGTTCATCGGCGGTGAGGGCAAGGTCGCGCTCGGGCCGCTGGCCGCGGGCGCCGTGCTCGCCGCCGTCCCCAGCATCGTCTTCTTCACCCTCCTGCGGCGCAGGCTCACCAGCGGGCTGATGGCCGGCGCGGTGAAGGGCTGAAACCGTGCCCTCCAACACGAAAGGTCGACCAATGAAGTCTCGACGCGTGGTGACCGCCGCGCTCCTGGCCGTCTCGAGCCTGCTGCTCACCGCCTGCGGCGGGGACAGCGGTGACTCCGCCGGCGGTCCGGTGACCCTCACGTTCCAGTCCTTGTCCGACCAGCCTGCGGCCATCGCGGCGACGACCAAGATCGTCGACGACTGGAACAAGTCCCACCCCGACGTGCAGGTCAAGGTCGTGCAGGCGGGCTGGGACGGCGTCTACGACAAGCTGATCACCCAGTTCAACGCCAACAGCGCGCCCGACATCATCCACTACGAAGCAGCCGGGGTCGTGCCGTTCGCGGCCGACGGGTACCTGGCCGACCTGACCCCGTACGTGTCCGAGCAGAAGCGCGCGGACATCCCGAAGGGCGTCATGGACTCGGTGACCGTCGGCGGCCAGGTGATCGCCTACCCGACCGAGCTGCAGTCCTATGTGGTCTTCGCCAACCGGGCGCTGCTGCAGAAGGCGGGTGTGACGATTCCGTCGGGCGAGACGATGACCTGGGACCAGCTGCGCGAGATCGCCAAGGTGACCACAAGGGACGGCGCCTACGGTCTCGGCTGGGGGCTGTCGAGCCCGACGGCGGCGTTCGTGGCGCTCGCGCCGGGCTTCGGCGGGAAGTACTTCGAGGGCACCGGCCGGGACGCGAAGGCCGTGGTCGGCACCGGTGAGCTGGCGCTGCCCAAGCTGGTCGACGCGATGGCCCAGCAGGACAAGTCGGTCCTCCCGGTCACCCTGACCCAGTCCGGCAGCAAGGTGCTCGCGTCCTTCTACGCGGGCCAGGTGGCGATGACCGTCCAGGGTTCGTTCCAGGCCGCCAACATCGCCAAGGACGCGCCCGCGGGCTTCGACTGGGTCGTGCTGCCCCCGCTCGCCGGCCCGGCAGGCCCCGCGCAGGCCGCCAACCCGCAGACGCTGTCGGTGAACAAGGACTCCGCGCACGTCAAGGAAGCCGCCGAGTTCATCGACTTCTTCACCAGCACGGAGAACCTGGCCGCACTCAACGAGGCCGACGCGCTGATCCCGCCGACCACCTCCGCGCGCGAGGCGCTGACCGCCAAGCTGGGGTCGAAGAACGGCTGGAACGCCATCCTGTCCTCCGGCAAGCACCTGACCTCCGCGCCGTACCTGTTCGTCGACAAGTACGCGCAGTGGAAGGACACCGTCGCGACCCCGGCGTTCCAGCGGTTCCTCGGCAGGGAACTCGACGCCGACGGTCTCGCCCGTGCGCTGCAGGACGGCTGGCAGACCATCTCGAGGTAGTAGTGACGATCCACTGTGGACCGCACGGAACTGGAAGGGGAGCGGAGCCGGTGACCTGGCTGGAAGACCGAGCGGTGGCTGTGATCACCGGAGCGGCCGTGGGGGACGCGCTCGGCGGCGCCACCGAGGGATGGACACCCGAGCAGATCGAGGAGCGGCATGGCGGCCGGGTGACCGGCATCGTCGGGCCGTGGTACCCGAACTGGCGGGACGCCCGGCCCATCGCGCCGTATCACAAGGGCGACGGGCACGTCACCGACGACACGCTCATGACACGTGCGCTGGTCGAGGTGTACGCGAAACGCCGCGCGCACCTCGACGCGTACGCCATGGCCGAGGACCTGGTGCCGCTCATGATCGGCGAGCCCCGGTGGGTCCCCGAACTGGAGTCGACCGCGCTGTTGCTCCAGCGCGTGTTCCTCGCGGAGAAGTGGATCGTCGCCCGGCTCCACTATGGACACGTCGATCCACGCGAGGCCGGTGTCGGCAACGTCGTCAACTGCGGAGCGGCGATGTACGTCGCACCGGTCGGGATCGTCAACGCCGGCGACCCGCGCGGTGCCTACGCCGAGGCTATCGACCTCACCGGCGCCCACCAGTCCAGCTACGGGCGGGAGGCGGCCGGCGTCCTCGCGGCGATGGTCGCCGCTGCGGTCGCGCCCGGCGCTGGGCTCGACGACGTGGTCACGGCCGCTCTCGACGTGGCGCACGACGGGACTGCGGCGGCGATCCGTGCCGTGGTCGACGCCTTCGACGGCTGGACCACGCCGCCGCGAACGGACGAGGAGGAGCGGGCTCTGGCCCGTCTCGTCCGGGACACAGTGGCCCCGTTCGACTCGGTCGGGCCGCACTACCGGCAGATGTCGCTCGACTCCCGGCGGCCGTCGCGGACGAAGTCGATCGAGGAACTGCCCGCCGCGCTCGGGCTCGTGCTGGGCCACCGGGGCGACTACCGCGGTGCGGTCCTCGCCGCGGTCAACTACGGCCGGGACGCGGACTCGGTCGCGGCCATGGCGGGAGCGGTCTGCGCTGGCCTCGGCGGGTCCGCTGTCGTGCCCGCCGAGTGGCTCGACGCCATCAGCGAGGCGAGCCGGATGGACATCCGCGAGACCGGGCTCCTCATGGCCTCGGCGGCTGCGGACATCCTGCGGGCCGACCGCGAACGGGCGCTCGCGCGGCTGCACACCCTCGACTCGCTCGACGACGCGGTGGTGGGGGCATGAGGCTCACGTGGGCACAGCCCGAGGACCTGCTCGCGCACGAGTTCGTCCAGTCCGCCGCGGAGGGCAAGGACATCGCCATCGTGCGGGCTCGCTGGGTGGCGGCTGGCGGCGACCCGACACCCGCGGTGAGCGGTGCAGGGCCGGCACCTGCGACGCCCGCGCTGCGGGCGCTCGCGCGGGAACTGCTCGATGAACTCGACGCGCTTCCCGTACCGCACGCCGCCGAGGAGCCCGACGACTGGGAAGCCATCCTCGCCCTGCTGCCGCAGGCTCCGGACCTGCCCTCACCCGGCGATGACCGCACGCTCGGAGCGTGGATCGGCCGCGCGGCCGGGTGCCTGCTCGGCAAGCCGGTCGAGAAGATTCCGCGTGCGGGCATCGAGGAGATCCTGCACGCGACGGGACGCTGGCCGCTCGACCGGTACTTCACCGCGGCCGGCCTTCCCGGCGAGGTGGCCGCGCGCTGGCCGTGGAACCGGCGGTCCGCCGGGACCTCGCTGGAGGAGAACATCGACGGGATGCCGGAGGACGACGACCTCAACTACCCGATGCTCGCGCTCACGCTGCTCGAGACGCGCGGCCGTGACTTCACCACCGAGGACGTCGCCCAGTTGTGGTTGGACAACCTGCCTGCGGGCCGGGTCTTCACCGCGGAACGCACCGCGTACCGCAATGTGCTCGACGCTCGTCCCATACCCGAGACCGCGAAGCACCACAACCCGTTCCGCGAGTGGATAGGCGCGTTGATCCGCGCCGACGTGTTCGGATGGGTCTCGCCGGGTGACGTGCGCGCCGCAGCGCGCCTTGCCTGGACCGATGCCCGGCTCAGCCACACGCGCAACGGCGTGTACGGCGCGATGTGGGCCGCGGCGCTTGCTTCGGCCGCGATGGTCTGCGACACGGTCGAAGAGGTCCTCGACGCGGCCGAGGCGGTCCTGCCGCCCGGCAGTCGGCTGGCGCAAGCCGTCCACTTCGGACGGAAGGCCACCGAAGGCGGTGTGCGCGACGGTCTTGATCGCCTCCACGCGGAATACGGCGACCTGCACTGGGTGCACGTGCTCAACAACGCTTCGATCATCGCGTACGCGCTCGCGAAGGGCGGTGGGGAATTCGGACCGAGTGTGTCCATTGCGGTGACGGCCGGATGGGACACCGATTCGGCGGCGGCCACGGTCGGAGGCGTCGTGGGTGCGCTGCGCGGAGCCGACGGAATCGGTGCACAGTGGACCGAACCGCTCGACGGCCGGATAACGACATCGCTGCCCGGCGGGGAGCAGCGCATAGTTGATCTCGCGGCGCGCACCGCCGCGCTCGCGTCGAAACGGGGTGACTCGTGACCACGCGCGGCCGGGTCGTGGTCGTCGGCTCGGCGAACGTCGACCTCGTAGTCGACGTTCCCCGGCCGCCGCGCGGCGGGGAGACGATTCTCGGCGGCGACCTGCGCCGCAACCCCGGCGGCAAGGGCGCCAACCAGGCCGTGGCCGCCGCGCTCGCAGGCGGCGCGGAGACGACTTTCGTGGGCGCGCTCGGTGCGGACGACTCCGCCGATCTCCTCCTCACCTCGCTGGAACGCGCGGGCGTCCGCACGGACCTCACAGGCAGAGCCGACGCCCCGACAGGCACGGCGTTGATCACAGTCTCCCCGGATGGGGAGAACACCATCGTCGTCGCTCCCGGTGCCAACGCCCGTCTGGAACTCGACACCGCGCGGACTGCGCGGATCGCGGCCGCGGACGTCGTGCTCGCCCAGTTGGAGATCCCGCTCGACGTGGTCCGCGGGGCCTCGGCCGCACGGGGGCCGGGTGTCCTCATGGCACTCAACGCCGCACCGGCGCAGGCTCTGCCAGACGATGTCTGGGACGCGATCGACCTGCTCATCGTCAACGAGCACGAGGCAGTCGAACTGACGCAGGCCGCGGGCTCCGCAGCGGAGCTGGCGGCGATGCTGCTGGAGCGTGTCTCCGCCGTCGTCATCACGCTTGGTCGTGGGGGTTGCGTTGTTGCCGAGAAGGGGCGCGATCCGTTGCGAATCCCGGGTTTCTCCGTCGATGCCGTCGACACCACGGGTGCGGGTGACACGTTCTGCGGCGTGCTCGCCGCAGCACTGGCGCGCGGGCTCGAACTCGCCGAGGCGGCGAGGCTCGCCTGCGCGGCCGGTGCATTGGCGGTCACCCGGCCCGGTGCTCAGTCCGCCGTCCCCACCGCCGCGGAAGTCGCGGCGCTTGCCGCGCTCGATTCGGGAGGGGATGCACGGTGACCTACACGTTCGACCCGCTGGTTCCGCGTCCGATCGACCGGCCCACCGGGGTGCCGCTGAGCGGGCCGCTGACCGCCGAGCAGCTGGTCGCGCTGGACGAGGCCAAGATCTTCGCCGGACCGCCGGATCCGGCCGACCGGCCCGCGTGGCGCGACCGGCTGCGGCAGTGGCGTGCGGACGCGAAATCCCGCCACGGGTACACCGGGTCGGCCTACGACCGTCCGGGTGCGGCCTGGGCGTCGCGCTGCCACATCGTCGCCCAGGTATGGCTGTGGGACGAGCTGCTCTACTCGTTCGAGCAACACCAGTTCACCCCCAAGCGTTTCCTCGCCGACGCACACGAGCGCTTCGGAGGTCTCGACGCGGTCGTGCTGTGGCACGCCTACCCCGTCATCGGGCTCGACGACCGCAACCAGTGGGACTTCTACCGGGATGTCCCGGGCCTGAGGGACCTCGTCGACGACCTGCACGACGCGGGCGTCCGTGTGTTCGTCGACTACAACCCGTGGGACGTCGGTACGCGGCGCGGCGGTGACGACCTCACCGAGCTGGCGTCGCTCGTGGCGGATCTCGGTGCGGACGGCGTTTTCCTCGATACCCTCAAGAAGGCCGAGCCCGAGTTCGTCGAACGGCTGGAGGCGGCCCGGCCCGGGATCGTGCTCGAAGGCGAGTCCAAGTTGCCGGTCGAGCGCGTCGAGGACCACTCTTGCTCGTGGGCCCAGTTCTTCGCCGACTCGCCGGTGCCGGGGGTTCTGCGCGCCCACTGGTACGAGCGGCGGCACATGCAGCACCACGTCCGCCGCTGGCACCGGGACCACTCCGAGGAACTGCACTCCGCCTGGCTGAACGGCGTGGGGGTCATGGTCTGGGAAGTCGTCTTCGGCGTCTGGGTCGGTTGGTCGCCGAGAGACGCCGCGACCGTTCGCCGCATGGTGACCGTTCAACGCGCTGCCGTTGACCTGCTGCTGCGCGGCGAGTGGACGCCGTTGGCCGAACTGGCCCCTGAGGCTGAGTCCGCCGGGGTCTACGCCTCGCGGTGGGAGTTGGCCGGCTTGACACTGTGGACGGTCGTCAATCGCGGTGCGGAGGACTACAACGGTCCGTTGGTACCGCCGACCACGGGAACGGTCGTCAACCTCCTCGGCGGGGGAGTACCGGCGCGCGGGATCGCCGCGTTGCTGCGGATCTCGCCGGGCACCCCCGAACCGGACTGGCTGCGGGGCCTTCCCGACCTGCCGCACGACCCGGACGCCCGCTTCCCACACCGGCTCGCGACTCGGCGAAAGCCGGAACCCACTGTAGGCGAACCCCATCAAGACACCGTGATCGTCCCTTCAGGACCTTACGTGCTCACGATGCGCTACAGGGCAAGGGAAACCGGGATGTACCAGGGAGCGCCCTACGTCGACGAGTGGAAGCCTCTCCCGCCGAGGTTGCATGACGCGCGCACGCTGCAGCGGGCAGGCGAACTCGCCACCGCCGTGGCGGTCGGCGCCAGCGAGGTCACCAACGCCGAGTTCGCGGCTTTCCTCGACGCAACGGGGTACCGGCCTGCGCAGGCGCATCGCTTTCTCATGCACTGGGACCAGCGGACCGGCCACGAACCGGTGACCTTTGTGGACCTTGACGACGCCCGCGCGTACTGCGCATGGCGGGGCGGCCGGTTGCCCACCGAGGACGAATGGCAACTCGCGGCCGAGATTGGGCGGCTGCGCCGCGGCGAGCCCGCGGTGTGGAACTGGACGGAGAGCGAGCACAGTGACGGACGGACGCGTTTCGTGATGCTGAAGGGCGGTAGTGATTTCCGGGCCGAGGGCTCGGACTGGTACGTCGAGGGCGGACGACAGGACCCCGGCTACGCGGTCAAGCTGCTCCTGCCAGGTCTGGGCTTGGCGCGCAGTGCGTCCGTCGGCTTCCGGTGCTGCTGGGAGGTGCCGCGGTGACGGTGTCCCGTAATCCCGCGGACGGTGCCCTGGCGGGTCTCCGGGTTGTCGACGCGGCCACGCTCTTCGCCGGTCCGATGGCAGCGATGCACCTCGGCGACATGGGCGCTGACGTCGTCAAGGTCGAGCACCCCCAGAAGCCCGACCCGTCCCGCACCCACGGCGCCGCCAAGGACGGTGTCAACCTGTGGTGGAAGACGCTTGGCCGGAACAAGCGCACCATCACGGCGAATCTCGGTCAGCCTGGCGGTCGCGAGGTGTTCCTCGCGCTCGCCTCGCAGGCGGATGTCGTCATCGAGAACTTCCGGCCCGGCACCCTTGAGCGGTGGGGACTGGGCTACGACGAGCTGTCGGCGCGCAACCCGCGGCTCGTGCTCGCCCGTGTCACGGGATTCGGGCAGGTCGGGCCGTACCGGTCCCGGCCCGGTTTCGGCACCCTCGCCGAGGCGATGAGCGGGTTCGCGGCGATGACGGGGGAGCCGGACGGACCGCCCACCCTTCCCCCGTTCGGGCTGGCGGACGGCATCGCGTCGCTGGCCACCGCCTACGCGATCATGGTCGCGCTCGCCGCGCGCGAGCGGTCCGGGCGCGGCCAGGTGGTCGACACCGCGATCGTCGAGCCCATCCTCGCGATGCTCGGCCCGCAGATCACCCGATGGGATCAGCTGGGCACGGTGCAGCCGCGCACCGGCAACCGGTCGGCCAACAACGCACCGCGCAACACCTACCGCACCCGGGACGGCCATTGGGTGGCAGTGTCCACTTCGGCCCAGTCGGTGGCCGAGCGGGTCGTCCGGCTGGTCGGCAGACCGGACTTGGCCGGCCAGCCCTGGTTCGCGAGCGGAGCCGCCCGGGCCCAGCACGCGGACGAACTTGACGACGCCGTGGGCGGGTGGATCGCCCAGCGCACCCGCGACGAGGTGGTCGCCGCGTTCGAGGAGGCACAGGCGGCCGTCGCGCCGATCTACGACGCCTCGGACATCGTCGCCGACCCGCAGTTCCAGGCGCTCGGCACGATCCACCCCGTCGAGGACCCGGAACTCGGGCCGACACTCGTGCAGAGCCCGTTCTTCCGGCTGTCGGACGATGCAGGCGTGATCGCGTTCACCGGACGGCCGCACGGCGCCGACACCGACGCGGTCCTCGGCGAGCTCGGGTTCGGCCCGGAGCGCGTGGCGCGACTCCGGGCCGAGGGGGCGATATGACCGAACCGCCTGCGCTGACTCTGTTGTATGTGCCCGCCGATCGGCCGGACCGGATCGCGAAAGCGCTTGCGTCGACAGCGGATGTCGTGCTCGTGGATCTGGAGGACGCTGTTGCCCCGTTCCACAAGGACGAAGCGCGTGCTAACGCCGTGCGCGTGCTCGCGCAGGCGTCGGCGTCGCGCCGGATCCAGGTGCGGGTCAACCACCCGAGCACGCCGTGGCACGAGGACGACATCGCCGCGCTCGCAGGCCTGCCCCTCCCGGTGGGAGCCAGGATTCCCAAAGTCGAGTCGCCCGAGGAGATCCGTGCGCTCGCGACCGCGTTGCCTGGGCGGGCATTGCACCCGCTGATCGAGTCAGCGATAGGTGTCGAGCGGGCGCTGGAGATCGCCACGGCCGCGCCAGGCGTCGCGTCGCTGGCCCTCGGCGAGGCGGACTTGCGCTCGGACCTGGGAGTGGCCGACGACGCCGGGCTGAGCTGGGCACGCAGCCGGATCGTCGTCGCGGCCCGCGCGGCACGCCTGCCACCGCCCGCGATGTCCGCCTACCCCAACGTGCAGGACCTGGCCGGCCTCGCGGCGTCCTGCCGGGCCGGACGCGCGCTCGGTTTCCGCGGCCGCACCGCGATCCACCCAGCGCAGCTGGAGACGATCCGAGCCGCGTTCCTGCCGACGGCCCAAGAGGTCGAACGCGCACGGGAAGTGGTGGCACGCCTGGACAACGCGATGACGGCCGGCGTCGGCGCGATCGCCCTCGCGGACGGCACGTTCCTGGACGTGGCAATGCTCGAACAGGCGCGGACCGTCCTCGCACTGGCTGCTCAGTCGAGTTCCTGACCGTCCCTGTCTCGGAGAACTCGGACAGTTCCGGACAGGTTTAGGGGGTGGTGTCCCGGTATCGCGGCGCGTTGTGCGTGCCGAAAACCACGTCCGCGCTGATCATGCAGCATGTCGGTACTCGCGAATAACGCCGCCGAGACGGTCCTGGCGATGTATCGCGAGGTGCTCCATCTGGTCGGGTTCAATTGCCTCAGGCAGGGCTCGCAGGGGTGATGCGGCGGCGAGTGATCGGCGAGTTCGGTGCAGGTTGTAGTGCCGCTCGTGCTCGCGAAGTGCGTGCCGGAGGTGGGTCTGGTGCCAGATCAGCGTGCGGTCCAGCAGTTCAGTGCGGAGCGTTTTCACCCAGGTACCGTGATCGCGTTCATGCGGGGTATCCGGACACCGGCCAGTACCGTCGCGATCCCGGCGCTGCTGGGGATCTTGTAGATCAGCGCGGGGTATTTGCCGCCGTGGTCGCGGATGAGGAATCTGACCTGCGTCTGGGTTGCGGCGTCTTCGAGATCCATAAGGAGGTTGCGGACGGCCTGTGTCACCCAGGCGTGTGCGGGGTGCGCGGTGGTGCCGAGTATGCGCACGCGCCGGCCAGCGTGATGGATGGCGGCGAGGATGTACTGGCGTGCGTCGGTCAGGGTGATGGTCTCGATGAAGTTCATGGCAACACGAAAGTGGTGAGGCCACTGCCGGTGCCCTCGTGGGACCGGACGTCATCTATGCCGATCTGCCGAGGAAGATCGCAGGGTAGCCGGTCCGGCGGTGCTCTGGTCTGGGCGGGGGCCGCCATGGCCGGGGTGGCCAGCAGGACCGGCCAGGCCACGGCGAAGGCACCGGCCATCGCCAGAACCATCCTTCCCAAGATCACGATTGTCTCCCCTACAGTCGTCCAGGCCCGGAACGGGCCTGTGCCGTAACAGTGGGATACGGCCGTTGGGCAGCCGTATGTCCGCCGTATAGCGGCGGTATTCGGGCTGCTGGCAGCGGTAGTTTCGAGTTGCGGTCGTCGCGTGTGCGCGGGCGGGTTTTGTCCAGTACGCAAGGGGGCGGCATGGAGTTCAGCGTGTTGGGCGCGATCGAGGTCGCCGATGGTTCGCGGCAGATCGAACTGCGGGCCTCCAAACAACGGATCCTGCTGTCGGTGTTGCTGTGCCACGCTGACACACCGGTGTCAGTGGATCAGCTCCTGGACGCCTTGTGGGGTGCCAGCCCACCTCGTACCGCGGTCGACAACCTGCGGCTGTACGTGCATCAGCTACGACGTGCGCTGGGCGACAGCCAGCGGATCGTCCGCCGTCCACCGGGCTACGCCCTGACTGTGCGGCAAGGGGAACTGGACGCCGCGCGGTTCGAGGCGCTGGCCGACGCCGGGCAGAACGCCCTGATCGACGGCGAACCGGCCGAGGCCGCCCGGCTGCTGCGCGAAGGGCTGGCGTTGTGGCGAGGCACGCCGTTCGCCGGCCTGGACCACGTCGACCTGCTGCGTGAGGAGGCATCCCGGCTGCAGGAGCGCCATCGGGCCGTGCTCGAGTCACGGATCGAGGCGGACCTGGCCATCGGCCGGCACAACGAGCTGATCGCCGAGCTGTCCGTCCTGGTGACCCGGTATCCGCTGCGCGAACAGCTCCGCGTGCAGCTGATGCTCGCCCTGTATCGGGCCGGACGGCAGGCCGAGGCGCTCGCGGTCGCCCGCGACACCCGCCTGCTGCTCGCAAAGGAGCTGGGCATCGACCCAGGTCCCTACCTCAGGCGTCTGGAACAGGCGATTCTGTCCGCCGACAAGTGCCTGGAACTCCCTGCGGTGCCTGCGAAAGCGGCACCTAACGAGGCACCGCCCGAACGGGGCGGGACCACCGGCGACCCGGTGCCCCGGCAGTTGCCCGCCCACACCCCGCACTTCGTGGGGCGGTCCGAAGAACTCAACCAGCTCACCAAACTGCTCGACGCCGCCACCGCCGGAGACGGGGCAACGGCCGTCGGGACTGTGGTGATCTCGGCGATCGGCGGCACAGCGGGCATTGGCAAGACCACACTGGCCGTGCACTGGGCCCACCAGGTCACCGATCGATTTCCCGACGGCCAGCTGTACGCGAACCTGCGCGGTTTCGACCCCGGCGGCACACCGACCCAGCCGGCCGAAGTGGTGCGTGGCTTCCTCGATGCCTTCCAGATGCCGCCGGAACGTATACCGCTCACGCTCGACGCGCAGACAGCGTTGTACCGCAGCCTGATGGCCGACCGGCGGATGCTGGTGCTGCTGGACAACGCACGTGACGTCGAGCAGGTACGACCGCTGCTCCCCGGTAGCTCCACCTGCCTGGTCCTGATCACCAGCCGCAACCGGATGGCCAGCCTCGCGGTCCAGGAAGGCGCGCGCCCGCTCACCCTGGACGTGCTCAGTACCGCGGACGCCGAAGCCCTGCTGGCCAACCATCTTGGCCACGAGCGGATCGCGGCCGAACGGGAGACGGTGCTGGAACTGATCGCCCACTGCGGCCGGTTGCCGCTGGCCCTGGCGATCGTGGCCGCTCGCGCCGCCGCCCAGCCCGCGTTTCCGCTCCGGCTGCTGGCCGACGAACTCAGCGACGAGCAGACCAGGCTCGACGCGCTGGACGTCGGCGACTCCACGGCCAATCTGCGGGCCGTCCTCTCCTGGTCCAGCCACCACCTCGACACGCACTCAGCACGGCTGTTCCCGTTACTGGGCTTGCATCCCGGCCCGGACATCGGGTCAGCCGTCGCGGCCAGCCTGGCCGGTGTCTCCCTGGCGCAGGCACGAGCGGCGCTGGCCGAACTGACCCGCGCGCACCTGCTCGACCGGTCCGCGCCGGACCGGTTCGCGTTCCACGACCTGCTCCGCGTCTACGCCGCCGATGAGGCCGCTGTCTCGGTGACCGAAGAGGAGCGGCACGCGGTCCGGCATCGGATGCTGGACTACTACGTGCATACGGCCAACGCTGCCGACCGGTTGCTGGATCCGCACCGAGACCGGATCGTGCTGGACACACCACAGCCAGGGGCGCTGCCGGAACACCTCACCGGGCCGGCTGCGGCCTGGGCATGGTGCACGGCGGAATACCCTGTGCTGCTCGCGGTCATCACACATGCCGTAAACCTCGGGTTCGACCGGCATGCGTGGCAGCTGGCGTGGCTGCTGGGGACGTTCTTCGAACGTTGCGGACATTGGCACGAATGGGACGCCGCTTCGGGCGTGGCGTTGGAGGCCGCGATACGGCAGGGCGACCAGGACGGACAAGGCCGCGCCTATCTCAGCCGTGCCCGCGCCTGCGCGCTACTCACCGCCTATGACGACGCACTCCTCCACCTGGCGCACGCTCTGGACATCTACCAGCACCTCGACGACCCGGTCGGCCAGGCCCACACCCACCATGCGCTGTCCTGGGTGCTGGAACACCAGGGACACCTCGACGACGCGCTCGGCCATTCCCAGCGCGCCCTTGACCTTTACCAGCGCGCGGGTCACATCGCGGGACAGGCCAGAGCGCTGAACATGGTCGGCTGGGATCACGCCCAGCTCGGCGACCACCAGCGTGCCCTGGCCTGCTGCCAGCAGGCTCTCGACCTGCATCGAGAACTCGGCGACAGCCTCGGCGAGGCACACACGTGGGACAGTCTGGGGTTCGCCCACCACCATCTCGGAAATCACTCGCAAGCCATCTCCTGCTATGAGCAGGCCATCACCCGCTATCAAGGCATGCGCAACCGCTACTACGAAGCGGGCACGCTCGCGCGCCTCGCCGACACCCAGCATGCGATGGGCAATGCCATGGCCGCCCGTCTCAACTGGCAGCATGCCGTAAGCCTTTTCGACGATCTCCAGCATCCCGACGCCGATCAGGTACGCGCCAAACTCACCGCGCTCCAGGTCGAGTAGCCGTTGCCGAACACGCCCGATATACGGCGGCTATACGGCCACCCAACGAGCCCAGACCATCCTCACAGCGCTGCCCGACACCGGCGGCGCGGGGGATCACATCGCACGACACCACACCTGCCTCCCGCGCTGCCACGCGGCTGATCAACATGCCGCGGACCAGCAACATGGAGGGGAACAGAAGATATGGCCAGTATCAGGACCGCTGTGGGCTTGTTCGCCTGCGCAGTCGCTGCGGCACCATGCCTCGTCTTTGGTGGGAGCACCGTCAATGCCGATCCGATCGCCGCCTCTTCGGTGCGAGCGAACGGATCGTGTGTAGTTCAGGATGACGCGCACCTGCGTGCCGTCAGCACCGAAACACCTGAGGGGTACCCGAGTCACGAAGCGTGGGTGGCCAACGATGCCGCTCAACAGGAAGTCGCCGCGATCAACCGAACTGTGTCGGCCACGTTCGGAGATCCGGAGTCCGTCAGTGCAGAGCACCAACTTGCCCGCGGATTGATAGGTTCCACTATCGAGAACACCACGCGGCAGTACGTCGTGGTCGTCGACCCCACGCTGGTGGACCGCATCGCGCTGCAAAACCGGCTGACGAACACAAAACTCGCGGTCAGCGTGCGCGCCGGCTGTTTCCCGGCGCGGGAGCTGTTGCGGGCGCGGTCCGTACTCGCGAGTCAGGCCTGGCATCCGAAGGCAGCGGCTGCCACGTACACCTACTACCTGGACGCTCACAACTCGACTTATCGGGTCAGCTTCGCCGGGCACGAACGGGAAGTGGGTACCGCACTGAAGGAAGCGCTGGGTTCGCTGGTCACAGTGGAGTTCGGCAACCGGCCCACGTCGGCTGGGCAGAACATCCTCGCGGGCGGTCGCTTCAATGACGCCGCGCCACACTACGGCGGTGCCCAGATCACGCCGCAACTGCCCGGCACCGGTCTGTTGTGCACTGCCGGCTTCACAGTCGTGTTCTCCGACGGCCGCCCCGGTTCCGTGACCGCCGGGCACTGCGCGGACAACTTCGTGTCCTACGTTTCTGGCGCCAACCCATACGGCTTCACCGAAGGCCGGCTTCGGAACTCGTCCCAGGACATGGTCCGGCTGTACACGCTGTTCCAGACCTACGACCATTTCATCCACACAGACCCCGGCGCGCCAGTTCAACGCAACGTCACCGGCAAGGCCAATCCAGTACTGAACAGCTCGGTCTGTGTCAGCGGGTCTGTCACCGGCGCTCGGTGCAGCCTCACAGTCACCTCGCTCAATGGCGGAACGGCGTGCGGTGACGGGATATGCACCAACGGCCTCTTCGTCGCCAGCCGACCGGGTAACGTGATCTGCCAGCCCGGCGACTCAGGAGCGCCCTTCTACACCCAGGCGGCGAACAACGGCGCCACCATCCGAGGAATGTTGATAGGGGCCACGCCTTCGTCCGACACGTGCCTCGGACATCGAGTATCCCAAGTGGAGAGTGGTCTCGGCGTCACAGTGTCAACCGGCTGACGTGCGAGCTTGAAATCCCCGTGAGTGGTTGTCGGCGGTCCAACACCGGCAACCACTCACGAGGCTCTTGCTGGATCAGGTCGCAGTCGCGGATGAGGAACCTGACCCGCGCGGCGCTTCCGCCGTTCTCGAGGTCTATGAGCAAGTTGCGGACGGCCTGCGTCATCCAGGTATGGGTGGGGTGCGGTGGCGTCGAGGATGCATGCCTGCCTGCTGGCGTGGTGGATCGCGGCGAGGATGTACTGTCGCGTTCCGGTAAGGGTGACGGTCTGGATGAAGTTTATCGCCAGGATCGCTTCGGCCTGGGAGCGCAGGACGTCAGCCCACGTGACGGTCGTCCGGTGTGGGGTTGGGGCAATACCCTCGGTCTTGAGGATTTCCACACTGTCGAGGGGACGGGGACGGTCGTGATGCCGTGAAGGGCGAGTTCGCCGTGGATGCGCCGGTAGCCCCAGGTCGGGTTCTCGGCTGCCATGCCGTTGCAGAATGGTGAGTTGGTGGCGTAAGGCGAGGATTTCGATGTCGTTCTCGCGGTTGGTCCTCGGCAGTAGCCGCAGTGCGGTGAAGGCGTGTGTGACGGCGAGGTAGGTGAAGCGAGTGAGCACGAGCCGTGATCATGCCGGAGGTGGCCTCACGCGCCGATGGCTTGCTGACCTGCTCTCGGCGCGTACAGGCTTACCAGTCACAGTCACCATGGATCGAGGGGGTAACCAGTCTTGTCGGTGCGGCGCGACGGCCACCCTTCGCCGCGGACGAGAAGGGCTGGGCGTGGATGGTCCTCCGCGGGAGCATCCCTCTCGTCAAGCCCGATCCCGACGTGTGTGTGGGGTCGAGTGTGGTGCGAGTGTGTCCGCACCGGTCGCACTGGTGATTGTGGACGGTGGTGGCCGCTTGGCGGCGGGGCATTCGGTGGACCTTCGTGGTCCGGCACGATGGCTCCGCCGCCGAGGCGATGTCGGCCTGCCGAAGCGACTCTCGCCGACCGAAAGGTCAACGGTGCGGGGAGAAAAGGGCAGTGTCCGGGTCTTCGGGAGGAACAGTGTCCCGACGCTCGGCATACTCGCCGCGTGAGTGCTGATCAGGTGGAGGTGCCCGCCCCGGTGGGCCGGTCCGAGGTGGCACCGTCGGCGACGGCTCCCGAAACCGACCAGCTTCCTCCGTTGTCCCGTGCGGCCGGACTGATCGCGGCCGCAGTCGGCGTGGTGCATCTCGTGGCGGGTTCGCTGCACCGCGAGTACTTCCTCGACGAAGCGATGACCGTGGTGATCGGCCGTTGGCACCTGGACTGGGGCGCGGTGGACCAGGCCCCCGTGGCGCCGCTGCTGGCCTGGCTCACCAACACCGTGGCTCCCGGGTCGGTGCCGCTGCTGCGGATCGTGCCGTCGCTCGCCACGGCGGCGGCAGTCCTCGTCGCGGCTCTGATCGCCCGTGAGCTGGGTGGGGATCGGCGGGCCCAGATCCTCACCGCGCTCGCCCAGGCCACGGGTCTCTACAGCGCGCTGGTCGGCCACTGGCTGACGCCCTACACCCTCGAACCGTTGCAGTGGCTGGTGATCGTGTGGCTGCTGGTGCGGTGGATCAGAGTTCGGCGCGACCGCTTGCTGGTGTGGACGGGAGCGGTGCTCGGCCTCGCTGCGGAGACGAGGTTCCAGGTCATCCTGTTCGCGGCGGTGCTGATGGCCGCGGTGGCGGTGGTGGGGCCGCGGGAACTGCTCCGGCGGCCCGCGTTCTGGCTGGCAGCGGCGCTCGCCGGGGTGCTCGCCGCCCCGACGCTGATCTGGCAGGCACTGCACGACTGGCCACAGTTGGCGATGGCCGGGGCCGTCGCGCAGGAGTCCGTGCTCTACGGCGGGCGAGCCGGCGTCGCCGTCGGGCTGGTGGTGACGGCGGGGATCATCGGAACGGTCCTGGTACTGATGGGACTGGTCGCCGTGTGGACCGACGAACGCCTGCGCACCTATCGCTTCCTGTCGGTCACGTTCATCGTGCTGTTCGTGGTGTTCGTCGCGACAGCCGGGCGTTACTACTATCTCTTCTCCTTGCACGGTGCCCTGGCCGCGCTCGGCTCCGTCGCCTTCGCGCACCGGCGTGCGGCCGGGCGACGGACCAGCAACCGGGTGGTGTGGTCCGGCGCGATCCTGTCCGTGGCCGGCGCGGTCGGGGCTGTCGTTCTCGGCGGGATCCTGGTGAGCCAGCGGGCACCGGGTCCGCAGGTTCACGAGGTCGCCCAGGCGTGGTCCACCTTGTCACCGGACCAGCGTGCACGGGCTGTGCTCTACGTTCCGAACTACGTCAGCGCGGCCGAGATCGACACCGCCGATCCCGCTCTCGGCCTACCGCTGGTCCACAGCGGACACCGCAGTTACGGCCGTTTCGATCCACCGCCCGACACCAAGGACCTCGTTGTCTACACCGGCACCGATCCCGCCGAACTCGCGGCGCTGACCACGGACTTCCAGCAGATCGGCGGCACCGCGGCGAACCCGGTGTGGCTCGGCCGCATCCACGACCGGACCTGGAGCGCGGCCTGGCCGGAGCTGCGCACCTTCGTGATGTACGACTACCACGGCTGACTGCCCGCTTGGCCGACCCTGCCGCTGAAGCCCCGTCCTGGCTGTCCAGGCGGGTGTCGGCGGTGACGACGACCGTGGCGCGGCAAAGGCCCAACCCGCCAGCGTCGAGCAGACCGCCGTCACCGAGCAGGAGGGGAAACTGGCGTCGTTCCTCTTCGGTGACCAACGGTAGGCTTACACCGTTACAACGGTTGCGGGGAGGGGACGATGAGCCTTCGTCAGTTCGAGTACGCCCTGGCCGTTGCCGAGGCGGGCTCGGTGACGGCGGCGGCGGAGCTGCTGCACGTCGCTCAACCGTCGATGTCCCAGCAGATCCGCAGCCTGGAGCGGGAGCTCGGCGTGACGCTGTTCGACCGCACGCCGACCGGGCTGGTGCCCACCGCGGTCGGCCGCGCATTCCTGCGGGAGGCGGAGGTGGCGGTGAGCGCGGCGCGGCGGGCGAGGGCGACGGCGCGGGCCGGTGCCGCCGAGCTGGAGGGCGAGCTGGTGGTCGCGGCCCAGATGGGCCTGGGCACGCGGCAGCTCCCGGGGGCGTTGACGGCGCTGCGAAACCGCTACCCCCGGCTGGAGGTCACCGTCTTCGAGGAGCCGAACTCCGCCGAACTGGAGCGGCTGGCGCGCCGGGGCGTGCTGGACCTCGTCCTGAACACCGGGCCGTGCGACGACCACTCGTACGAAGCCCACCACCTCGGCGACGAGGAGTTCGTCGTCGTGCTGGGCGCCGGGCACCCGCAGCTCGCCAAGCACCGGGTCGAGCTGCGTGAGCTGGCGCGGGACCCGTGGGTGCGGTTCGACCAGAACAGCAGGATCGACGACGTGCTGCGGGACGTGCTGCGGGACAACGAGCTGGCCCCGGCCACGGTCGCCCGCGTGTCCCAGACGGCGACGGCCGTGCAGTGGGCCGCCCACGGGCTCGGGGTGACGCTCGTTCCGGCCTCCGCGGTGCCCTACGGCCACGAACACCTCACGCGCCCGGTGTTCCCGGCCGTGTCCCAGCCCATCATCGCCGCGCTCCAGCCCGGAGCGGGCCCGGCGGAGCGGGCCCTGCTCGAACTCCTGCGCCAGGAGACCTGGTACAGCACCGCCTGCTTCGCACGGGCGTCCTGACCTCCGTCAGGTGCGGGGTCCGGTCAACCGCACGATGAGGTTGCCGCGGTGCACGCCGGCCAGCAGCTCGTCCTGGGCCGTGATCGCCCGCGCCAGGCCACCCTCGACGATGGTGTGCGGGAAGGTGATCCGGCCTTCCGCGTGCCATCGGGCGTAGTGGGTGCTCCACGCCCGCACCTGGTCGGGGGTGTGCCTGGTGGAGAAGGGGCGGATCTGGATCTCGTTGACGATGGCGGTCATGATGTCCAGGCGCGGGTGCCCGCCCTGCCCACCACCGATCTGCCCGGCGAGGGTGCCGCACAGTGCGAAGCGGGCGCCGAACGCCGCGTGCCGGAGCGCGGCCTCGAACTGGGTGCCACCCACGGTGTCGAAGAACACGGTGATCCCGTTGGGCGCGAGCCGGTCGAGCCGCTCGTCGAGGTCCTCGGACTTGTAGTCGATGGCGGCGTCGAGCCCGAGGTCCTCGACGAGGAAGCGGCACTTCTCCGCCCCTCCGGCGATCCCGATGACCGTGGCGGCGCCACGCGCCCTGGCGATCTGAGCCGCCATCGAGCCGACACCGCCGGCCGCTCCGCTAACCAACACGATGTCGCCGTCGTCGACGGCCGCGATGTCGACGATGCCGTGGTAGGCGGACACGCCCTGGTTGAGCAGGTACTCGGGACCGGGGAAGAGGCCGTCGGGGACGGGGAAGGCCTCGGCCGCGTCGAGGACGCTGTGCTCGCGCCAGCCAGCCGTGTGGAGCACGGTGGTGCCGATCGGGAGGTCGGCGGCGCGGGACTCGACGACCCGGCCGATCGCTGTGCCGGAGATCGGCTCGCCGATCCGGAAGGTCGGCACCGGGATCTGGGACCGTTCGAACATGAGGTCGCCGCTGGCGGCGATGAGGTGCTGGAAGACGTTCTCCACCAGGACCTGGTTCGCACCGAGCGGTGGCAGCCGGACCGGCGCCACCTCCAGCACCGAGCTGGGAGGTTGGGCGAGATCGGTTCGGTGCGCGCGCAGGACGACGGCGGACGACTCTCGGATGGTCATGCAAGCCCTTCGGTTGGTGCCGACCGGATCGGCTCAGAGCTGGGAGACACCGCCGTCGACGGCGAGTTCGGCGCCGGCGGTGTACGTGGCGTCGAAGGCGAGGAACAGGGCCGCCTTCGCGACCTCCTCGGGAGTCCCGTAGCGCCCCATGGGATTTTCGGCCACCCGCTCCGCCCTGAACTGGTCGGCGGCCTCCTTGGGCAACGTCGCCTCCAGGATTCCCGTGTCGATGGGACCCGGGCTGATCGCGTTGACCCGGATTCCCCTCGGGAGCAGCTCGCGGGAGAGGGTGCGGGCCATCGAGCGCAGCCCCGCCTTGCCCGCCGAGTAGACACTGGCCGCCTGCAAGCCGATGACGTTGGCGACCGAGGTGGTGAGGACGACGCCGGCGCCCGTGCTCAGCAGCGGGGCGAGCTTCTGCACGGTGAAGAAGGCGCCCTTCACGTTGATCGCGAAGAGCTCGTCGTACTCCTCCTCGGTGGTCGACCCGAAGGGTGTGGGCGGCGAGATGCCGGCGTTGACGAACAGGGCCTCGATCGTGCCGAGCTCGTCCCGCACGCGGTCGGCCAGCGCATCCAGGTCGGCGAGTGCGCCCACGTCATTCCGAACCGTCACCGCGTTCTCGCCGAGCCGCTCCCGCGCGGCGTCGAGCTTGGCCTGAGACCGGCCGGTGATTACCACGCGGGCGCCGCCGTCCACCAGCATCTTCGCGATCGCGAATCCCATGCCGCTGCTGCCACCTGTGATGACCGCGTTCTTGCCGCTGTACCCGTCCATGTCAAACTCCTGCTTCTTCGTTGAAAATCGCCGTTCCGCCATGTCGTCGCGGTCAGGCCCTCGGGTACTCGCCGCCGTCCACGACGAGGTTGCTGCCGGTCACCCATGCCGCCCGGTCGGACACGAGGAACAGCACCGCGTTGGCGACGTCGTCGGGCTGGCCGTCGCGCCCCAGCGGGGTGGTGGCGGTCGCCCCCGACGCTTCGGCGACCTGTGCCCACAGCTCCCGCGTCGCCACACCGCCGGGAGTGGTGGTCCTGCCAGGGCTCACGGTGTTGACCCGGACGCCGAACGGGGCCAGGGTGGTTGCCAGTCCCCGGCTGTAGTTCTCCAGCGCCGCCTTCGCCGGCCCGTAGTGCAGGAACTGCGGCGACGGGCCGAGCGCCGCCGTGGAGATGTGCACGATCGCGCCGGTACGCCGTTCCCGCATCCCCGGTGCCAGCAACGCGTTCAGCCGCACCGAGGCCAACAGGTTCAGGTTGAGCGCGTCCTGCCACTCCTCCTCGGGGATGGCCAGCCCGTCCGTGTGCGGTCGCGCCCCACCCACGTTGTGGACGAGGATGTCCACCCCGCCGAGCCTGTCCAGCGCGGTCTCGGCGAGCGCCGCCACACCAGCCGGCGTCCGCACGTCGGCCATCACGAAGTCGGCCCCCTCCGGGGGCGTGTACTTCGTCGTCTTGGCGGTCGTGAGCACCTGTGCGCCCGCCCCCATGAGTTGGCGCACGATGGCCGCCCCGATGCCGCGAGAACCACCCGTGACCAGAGCCCGCTTACCTTCGAGTTCCCGCGTTCCCGATCCGTTTCCGGCCGAGGTCATGCCAGCGTCCTTTCGATTGCGCGTTGAAATGACCCGACAAAATGACGTCTGGTGCACACGAGCGTTTCTGTGAAATCACGGTGCGCTCCCCGTCGGGCTGTTTCACGGTACGTCCACAAAAGACCGAGAGGCAAAGACGAAATGTCAGCGGGGCCATAGGGAACGCCTATGGCACCGCTGACGGCGACCGGGGCGGGGTGTCATCCGTCGAGGAAGCGCACCAGCTCCGCGGTGACGAACCGGGGGTTCTCCTCGACGAGCCAGTGTCCGGCGTTCGGCATGTCCACCGCCCGCGTGATGTTGGTGGTGCGAGGGGCCAGGGTGGCGCGAACCGCGTCAAGTTGGCCCTGGGCGGTCATGGCGTACACCCAACTACGGCTGGTCCGCGTCCTCACGGCCGATCTGCGCCGCCCGTGGGAGAAACCCGTTACAGCCCAACGACTGTCCCCGGCCCGGGTTCGGAGAGGGCTTCGGAACCCGCGGCCGCACCTGGCCTGTCCGGCCGGTGTCCCGAAACCCTCACGACCCGGTCCCGGCCGCCCCGCCGGGATACCCAACCACCAGCCCGCGCCGCGCCACGACGTCCACACCCTCGTGAGTGTTTGTCAGGGTTAGAACACCGATAAACACTCACGAGGGACCTCGCGCAACTGGTCGGTCCGCCGTCGGCGCGGCCTCACCGGGGCCCGCGGTGGCAGTGCCCTCCTCGGCCTCGCAGCGCCCGTTCTGCCATATCCTTGGTCGGTGCCCCGCCCGCCCAGCATCGCCGATCTTCGCGCCCGGAACGGCATCCCCTTCGCCGTGGTCGTGGTCGACCGGACGGTGGGGGTCGACCTGCTGGCTCGGTTCACCGCCCGCGTGCGCACCGCGGGCGGTGAACCGCTCGGCGTCTTCGATGCGGTGCGCGAAGTGGACGGGCCGGAGGGGCTGAGGTGCCCGCCGGGCCGGTGAGCGGACCAGCCCGCGTCGCCGGTGGTGATTCCAAATGGGACGAACGGGAACCTGCTTGCCGTCCTTCATGGTGGACTTCCGGGCTCCGTTCGGCTTGGGTAACGCGGCCGCCGACATCTGCCCGGACCACCCGGCAGGCAGCCACTGGGCAACCGTTGCCCAGTGGCTGCCGACCGGCCGGCGCGGTCCCGAACACCGGTTGTAGCTACTGTGGACAGTCCAATGTGAACGATCAGCTGCGGTCGTTCACTCGGTTGCTGTGATCGTGTCCGCGTTCTCAGTGGTTCCGTGCTCGACGCTCATGTCGGTACTTCCTGCGCCGCGAGCATCTCCCAGTCTGGGGGCACTACGCCGGACGCGACAGAGAGGACGCTGCCGGTCATTCACACCACATGCTGTGGTGTACCCGACGGTGTCGGCAAGCGTTTCCCGGAGGGACGGCCGAGTTGTCCGCTGTTCGTCCGTCCATGTCGTCCGGTTCTGGCTGGACATCCGTCGTGCGTGATGTCTTTGTCCCGATCACTCATCGGTGCAGGCGGAGCAGGGTGAATTCCTGGTGCTGCCTCGGGTTACGAGCGAGACGGTGCTGACGATGTGTTCGGGGGCGGCGTTCTTGTCCGCGAGCTGTCGGCGCAGCAGGCGCAGCGCCTCGGCCACCATTGCCGGGCGATCGGGGTCGATGGTCGTCAGGCCGGGGGTGAGGTGCTGAGAGATGTCGAGGTTGTCGAACCCGACGAGCTGCACGTCATCCGGAACGCGCAACCCGGCATCGTTGAGGCCGGCCAGGGCGCCGATCGCCACCTCGTCGGTAACGGCGAAGATGCCGTCGATCTTCAGTCCAGCGGCCAGCACATCAGTGATCGTGGCTCGTGCCTCCGCGATCGAATAGTCGTGGAGTGGAATCACGAGGTCTGGGCGGGGATCCAGGCCCGCGTCGGCGAGCGCGCCTGCCCAGCCGTTCGCGCGATAGGTCGCCATCTCCGGGCGAGGTGCGGTGAGTTTGCCGCCCAGCGCCGCGATTCGGCTCGCGCCGCAGGAGATCAGGTGCTCGGTGGCCAGTCGCGCCCCGGCGGCGTTACGCATCTGGACGCGGTGGTAGCGGTCTGGCACGTCCTGTTCGCCGAGCAGCACGATCGGCAGGTCCGGATGGATTCGATCGAGATCGGCCGTGTCCAGTCCGACAGCGCCAAGCAGGACGCCGTCGTACTGCTGGAGCCGGGCGAGCGAGAGCGCGGAGAGCTCGCGTTCACGGCTCGCGCCCGACTGTTCGACGACGAGGTGCATGCGGTCCGCCGCCAGTGCGTCCGAGATCAGGGCCGCCAACTCGCCGTAATAGTGCAAGTCGAACCTGGGCACGATCAGGCCGACCGTGCCGGTCCGCCCCGATCGAAGACGCCGGGCAGTCAGGTTGATCTCGTAGCCGAGCCGGTCGACGACTTCCAGTACGTGAAGCCGAGTGTCGGCCCCGACGTTCGACCGGTCGTTGAGCACGTTCGACACGGTCATCACCGACACGCCGGCTTCGCGTGCCACGTCGCTCATCGTGACGGTGCGTCGTCTCATAACGGTCACTCTCTCAGCTCGGGGTGCGGGGACCTGGGCGTCGGTGTGTGGCGACGATCAGTCACAAAATGGCGACGATGCGCAGTGTCCGGCTTGACGGCGGGGGTGTCCAGTCGCGACTCTTCTCGCTCGAAAGTGTAACGATAAACTACGAAACTTTCGCAGTTCAAGCGCGGCGCAGACACCGTCCACACCGGAAGGCGACATGACGACTACGGCGATCATCAACCTGGACTTGCCTGGTCCGGTCATCTCCCGGCATGTGTACGGCCACTTCGCCGAGCACCTGGGCAGGTGCGTCTACGGCGGGTTCTGGGTGGGCGAGGACGCGAAGGTGCCGAACGTGCGCGGCATCCGCGCGGACGTCGTCGAGGCGCTGCGGGCACTGCGGATCCCGAACCTGCGGTGGCCGGGGGGCTGCTTCGCCGACACCTACCACTGGCGCGACGGCGTCGGGCCGCGCGAGCACCGTCCGCGGATGGTGAACAGCCATTGGGGTGACGTCGTCGAGGACAACTCCTTCGGCACCCACGAGTTCCTCGACCTCTGTGAGCAGTTGGGCGCACAGCCGTACGTGTCAGGCAATGTCGGCTCCGGCTCGGTGAGGGAGATGGCCGAGTGGGTCGAGTACCTCACCCGTGCCGGCGACTCGCCGATGGCCGCGTTGCGCCGGGCACACGGGCGGGACAAGCCGTGGCGCGTCCCGTTCTGGGGAATCGGCAACGAGGCCTGGGGGTGCGGCGGCAACATGCGGGCCGAACACTACGCGTCCCTGGCCCGCCACTACTCGACGTTCGTGCGTGACCAGGGCGACAACAAGGTCTACCGGATCGCCGTCGGCCCCAGTGACGGCGACTACGAGTGGACCGAGACCATGATGCGCTCGTTCGACGACCTGGCTGCCGACCCGGTTGCGCCGGCGGCTCCGTTTCAGGCGCTGTCGCTGCATTACTACACGATGACCGGTTCCTGGTCGGACAAGGGCGCGGCGACCCGCTTCACTGAAGACGAGTGGTACGTCGCGTTGTCCCGCGCCTCGCTGATGGAGGAGTACCTCACTCGGCACAGCACGGTGATGGACCGCTACGACCCGCACCGCAAGATCGGGCTCGTGGTCGACGAATGGGGCACCTGGTGGAACGTCGAGCCAGGCACCAATCCGGGGTTCCTGTACCAGCAGAACACGTTGCGCGATGCCCTGGTGGCCGCAGTGCATTTCGACGCCTTTCACCGGCACGCCGACCGGGTGGTCATGGCGAACATCGCTCAGACGATCAACGTGCTCCAGGCCGTGCTGCTCACTGACCCGGATTCCGGCGCGCTCGTGCGCACGCCCACCTACCACGTGTTCGAGATGAGCACGGGTCACCATGACGCGGCGTCGTTGGACGTCCACCTGCGCGATGTTCCGACCGTCGAGTCGGATGGGCGAGAACTCGGCCTCGTCTCGGTCACGGCGTCGACCAAGGACGACAGCGCGCTCGTCTCACTGGCCAATCTGGACATCGGCTCCCCGGCCGAGGTCGTGCTGGACCTGCGCGGGCGCACCGCACAATGCCGCGGCGCGCGGATCCTCACCGCACCGACGCCCGCCTCGCACAACACCCCGCACACTCCGTCCGCCGTGGCACCAGTTGGGTTCGACGGTGTGCGCGAGCATCCGCGCGGCCTGCTCGTCGAGTTGCCGCCGCACTCCTACCTCACAGCTGAGCTCCAGCTCAGCTAATCCGCCGCGATACGGCACCAATGCCGGACGTCAGCCAACCAAAGGAGTTGTCAATGATGACACGCAGGTACCGCTCCAGGACGCTTGGCGTTCTGGCAGGCACGATGTCGGCAGCCCTCGCACTGTCGGCCTGTTCGACGGCTCCGGAAGCCAGCGGTTACAAGGAAGGCGATCCGTACACCCTCACGGTCTGGACCAACTTCACCGGCGAGGCCGGCCTGGCCTGGTTCGACAGCGTGGCCAAGGAGTTCGAGGCCTCGCATGCGAACGTCACCGTCAAGGCCCAGCACATCCAGAACGAGGAGCTGGACGGAAAGCTCCAGACGGCGCTGAACTCCGGTGACGCACCGAGCGTCTTCATGCAGCGCGGCGGCGGCAAGATGCGGGACATGGCCAAGGCCAACCAGCTCCTTGATCTCACGGGCAGCGCGGCCGATTCCCCTGAGTTACGCGAGAAACTTGGCAAGGTGTCGTACGAGGCGCTCACCGTCGACGGCAAGCTGCTGGCCGCGCCGCAGCTGGTTCAGCCCGGTGGCATCTGGTACAGCAAGGATCTGTTCAAGCAGGCAGGCATCACCGAGATCCCGAAGACGGTCGACGAGCTGGCCGGCGCGATCGACAAACTCAAGGGCGCCGGCATCACCCCGATCGCGCTCGGTGGCAAGGACGCCTGGCCCGCCGCCCACTGGTACTACTTCTTCGCGTTACGCGAGTGCTCGAAGGACACCCTTGAGGCGACGAACAACTCACTGGACTTCTCCGACCCGTGCTACGAGAAGGCGGCCAAGGACGTCGTCGACCTGGCGGCCCTCAAGCCGTTCAACGAAGGCTTCCTGAACACGTCCGCGCAGCAGGGCGCCAGCAGCTCGGCCGGCCTGCTCGCCAACCACAAGGCGGCCATGGAGCTCATGGGAAACTGGGAGCCGGGCGTCGTCAAGGACCTCACTCCGAACAGGGAACCGCTTCCCGACCTGGGTTGGTTCCCGTTCCCGCAGGTGGCGTCCGGCAAAGGTGACGCGAAAGCGCTCATGGGCGGCAAGGGCGGATTCTCCTGCTCGGCCGGTGCGCCGAAGAAGCTGTGCGGGGAGTTCCTCGCGCTGATGAACTCGGAGAAGAACCAGGAGAGCTTCTACACCGCGTTCGGTTCCATACCGCTGCACGCCGACGCCCAGGACGTGGTGAAAAACGACTACGACAAGCAGATGATCGACGCCCTCAACGAGGCGACCTACGTGTCGAACTTCCTGGACACCAACTATGGCCAGAAGGTCGGCACCGTGCTGAACCAGGCGGTCATCGAGCTGCTGACGGGGAAGACGACTCCTGCGGGGTTGGTCAAGGCGATCACCGAAGCGGCCGGCCGGAACTAGGAGTCGACCACATGGAGACAGCCGCGCACGTAAACCGCGACGTGCCGGACAGTGCGCGGACCGGGGCCAGCGCCGCCGAGGCGCCGGCCCCGGCCGGTGGGCCGGCCCAGGGGCGTCGAGTGCCCTGGCGGCGGTGGGCGGAGATCGCGCTGCTCGCCGGCCCGGGGGTCGTCGTCTTTGTCACGTTCGTGATCGTGCCCGTCCTCATGGCCGGGTACTACGGCTTCTTCGAATGGAGCGGTTACGGGGTCCCGACCGAGTTCGTCGGCCTGCGCAACTACGAGCTGATCTTCACCGACGGCGCGTTCCTCGAAGCGATGTGGCACAACGGGTTCATCCTGGTCATGTCGCTGATCCTGCAGGGACCGGTGGCTATCGGGATCGCCCTGCTGCTGAACCGGAGGATGCGCGGGCGTTCCCTCATCCGCGTTCTGATCTTCGTTCCGTATGTGATCTCAGAGGTCATCGTCGCGATCGGTTTCAGCCTCATGCTGCACCCCACCGGTGCGGTCAATGACGTGCTGGACCGGATCGGGCTCGGTGGTCTGGCGCTGGATTGGCTCGCCGACCCGGACGTCGCGATCTGGACGCTGATGCTGATCCTGGTGTGGAAGTACATCGGGTTCGCGGTCATCCTCATGCTCGCCGGTCTCCAAGGGATTCCCGACGAGCTGCGCGAAGCGGCCGCGATCGACGGCGCGTCGTACTGGCAGACGCAGTGGCACATCACATTGCCGCTGCTCGGTCCGACCATCAGGATCTGGGCATTCCTGTCCATCATCGGCTCGCTACAGGTGTTCGACCTGGTGTATGTGATCTGGGGCCAGTACGTGGCCGACACCGCCGGGACATCAACGATGGCGACCTACATGGTGGCCAACGGCCGGATATCCGGCGAGTACGGCTACGGCAGCGCCGTCGCCGTGGTGATCTTCCTGATCTCGCTCGTGATCGCGCTCGTCTATCAGCGGTATGTGCTGCGCCGCGACACCGAGGGCGCGCTGACTGAAGGTGTGGCCTGATGTCCACTGCTGTTGCATCCGGCACGACCGCTCGCGGGGCTGACCGCTGGGTTGTGACCGGGCGAGGGAGCCTGGCCGCCTACCTGGTCGCGTTCGCCCTGATCGGCCTGTGTCTGGCGCCCGCCGTCTACATCATTCTGGGTGGGTTCCGGACGAACTCCCAGATCATCCGGTCGCCGGCCGGTTTGCCAGAGCCCTGGGAGGTCGGCAACTACACTGGGCTGCTGACCGGCGAGGTTTTCTGGCAGCAGCTCCTCAACTCCGTGATCGCCGCGGTGGGCACCACGGCCGGCGCTGTCGTGCTCGGTCTCATGGCCAGCTTCGTGATCGCCCGCTATCCGTTCAAGATCAAGCACCTGATGTACTCGCTTTTCACCGCGGGACTCATGTTCCCCGTCACGGTGGCGATCACCCCGCTCTACATCATGGTGCGCGACCTCGGACTGACCAACACCTTGGCCGGGATCATCCTGCCGCAGATCGCGTTCGCCATGCCGACCACCGTGATCATCCTCGTGCCGTTTCTGCGAGCCATCCCGAAGGAGTTGGAGGAGGCCGCCCTGATCGACGGCGCGAGCCGGCTTGGCTTCTTCGTCCGGATGGTCGTTCCGCTGTCCCTGCCCGGCGTGATAACCGTAGGGATCTTGGCGTTTGTAGCGAGCTGGAACAGCTATCTGCTGCCCCTGTTCCTGCTCAGCGACAACGACTTGTACACCCTGCCACTGGGAGTTCAGGCGTTCGCATCGCAGTACTCGGTGGACACCGCGCGCGTGCTGGCGTTCGTCTCGTTGTCGATGATCCCCGCACTCATCTTCTTCTCCATCTTCGAACGCCGGATCGTCAGTGGTCTGACCGGGGCAGTGAAGGGGTGAGCGCGGCCATGTGGATCACCGGTGAAACGCCCCGGCTGTCGTCGCGGTCGGCGATGCTCGGAACCTCGTCGGCGAAGGCGGCGGACAGGGTCAGCCATTCCGGACAGGCAGGGCAGTGTGTTTGGCGTGCCCGCATTCGTGGGTCAGCGCACCCCACGCCGGGGCGTAGCGGGCGCGATCGGACAGGTGGTTCGCGGGGTCCACCGTGGCGGGGTCCACCCCGAGGTTCGGTGACTGCGCACTGAGCCGAAACTGTCGGTGGGAGCTGATTGACTAGCCGAATGTTCGAAACTCCCGACGAGCTGCACAGCCTCCAAGTCCTGCTCGACACGTCTTTGGCCGGCTCCAGCAGCCATCTCAAATCGATCATCCGGCCAGGTGAAAGCACCTTGAACGCCGAGCAGGTCGTCCGAGTCTGTCAAGGCATGTGCACCCTGGCCATCGCCACAGTCACCCGGCGCGGTGAGCCACGCATCAGCGGCGTCGACGGGCACTTCCTGCACGGCCGTTGGATCGTCGGCACCCACCGCCAGGCCGCCAAGGCCCGTCATCTCGCGGCGCGGCCCGGCATCAGCGCGACCTTCATGCGCGGCGAGCAGCTCGGCATCTTCACGCATGGACACGCCGTTCCGCTGAACCCCGAGGGGACGAGCAGCGATCCGGCTTGGCCGGCAATCCGCGACTACCTCGTCAACCACTACGACGACGACAGTGAAAACCCGTTCTGGGACGAGAACGTGTGGTATCGCATCGACCCCACCTGGATGGTCGCCTACAGCGCCGACCCCGTCGGGCTGCTCGACCAACAACCGTCAGTCTGAAGAGAGCTCGCGCGGGTTCACCTCAGGCCGTCACGCGGACTCGGAGCAGGAGGCCGGCCGCGGCCCGTCGTCGACGCCCGCCGCGAGTTCGCACATCGACCGGAATTCGATGGCCATGTGGATCTTGTGTCCCTCGACGATCTGTTGCGGTGTCGCCGCGGGGTAGAGCGAGCCGAGTTTGACGGCGAAACCGTTCTCCAGTGGCTTGTACTGGTGGAATGCCAGGACGTTGATTTCGGTGCCGTCGCTGGCCAGGCTCGTCGAACCGGCCGTGAGGACCAGATATCCGGCTGCCGGTTCGACGGGAACCGGCATGGCCGGGTCCGCGATGAGGTGCATCTCGGTCGGGGCGCCGTACATGCCGAAAGTCTCCATCGCGTGCATGCCGTCGCCGTTTTCCTCGATGAAGTAGTGGTCTGGGTTGAGCGAGGCGTAGTCGCGGCTCAGACTCGCTGGACCCAGCGCCCCACGAAGCTCGTCGATGGTCAGCCCTGTCACGGTGACATCGGCGGTGGCGAACTGCATGGGACCTTTCTTCCCGGTCTCCGCGTTCACCTCCTTCCACATCCTGTCGGATGCCTGCAACAGGTCCCGGTAAAGATGTGTGATGCCCTCGACCCCGTACGACTGACGTGCGGTGATGCAGGCTGTGCGGGCTTCGGCGGCGTTCAGGAAGTCGATTTCTTCGTGGCTGAGCCGGCCGCCGGCATGGTCGATGGTGGCTCCCAGCCTTGTCATTTCGTGCAGCACATGGCGATGGCGGTCGTACTCCACCACGGCGAGTTGTTCACAGGACCAGGGGCGGTTGTCGATCGAGCATGCGACAGTGATGTCGGGCATACGGAGGCCTTTCTGATGCGCCTTTTCGCGCAGTGGTCGTAGGCGGCTCGCGTCCCTCGGGCTACGAGGTCGTCTGGAAGTCCTGGGTGCCGATGACGCGCAGCAGTTCGAGCTTCTCGGCGGCGTCGGTGCCTTCGAGGGGGAAGAAGACGAGGAGGTTGAGGTCGGCGTCGGGGGTGGCCATGACCTCGCAGTGCAGCTCGATCGTCCCCACCTCGGGGTGAACGGTGCGCTTGAGGTCGGAGCGGCGGACGCCGACCTCGTGCCGCTGCCACAGTTCGCGGAACTCGGCACTGACCTCGATCAGATCGTTCACCAGGGCACTGACGTCGGCGTCGCCACCACGTCGGGAGTACGTGGCGCGCAGGTCGGCGACGTGTACGGCGGCCAGACGCGCCCAGTCTTCCTCCGGGACGCGAGCGCGTCCCGCCGGGTCGGTGAACATGCGCCAGATCATGTTGCTGTCGCGGCCGGGTGCGGTCTCCCCGTAGCCCAGCAGAGCAGCGAGCAGGGTGTTCTTCCACACGATCTCGCCGAGATCGGTGTAGATGCAGACGGGCACATCGTCGAGACGACTGGCGAGGGCGATGAGCCCCGGGCGTATGTGCCGTCCGGCTCGGCGGGGAGGTGCCGAATATCCGGCGAGGTGGAGCAGGTGGTCCCGTTCGTCCAGATCGCATCGCAGCGCCCGTGCCAGAGCGGCCACGACGGTTTCCGACGGGGCCGACCCGCGCTCCTGCTCGAGCCGGGCGTAGTGGTCGGTGGAGATGCCGGCCAGCTGCGCGACCTCTTCCCGCCGCAGACCCGGTGTCCGGCGGCGAGCACCGGCCGGCAGGCCGACATCGGCCGGCCGCAGACGTTCCCGCCTGCGACGGAGGAAGTCCGCGAGCCCGTGCCGATCGATCATTCCTCCACTATCGCCCGCGTCAGAACGGATAGCCAGGGAGAGCCTCTCCGTGGATACACCGGGCCTGGTCGGCGCACGCGCGGCCGAAGAGGCTCATGGCATGACCGATTCACCTTCCACGACGCTCCACACCCGCCAACTCGGCCGCAGCGGCCCGGTCGTCTCCTCACCTGGTCTGGGTTGCATGGGTATGTCGGGCGCCTACGGGCACACTGATGACGACGAGAGCGTCCGCACCATCCACGCCTACCTCGATGCCGGCGGCACGCTGCTCGACACCGGGGACTTCTACGCCGCCGGCCACAACGAGCTCCTCGTCGGGCGTGCCCTGCGCGAGCGCAGCCGTGACGACGTCGTGCTCTCGGTGAAGTTCGGTGAGCTGCTGACCTTGACCGGGATGCCGGCCGGGATCAAGGACGCCCGCCCGGCGGCGGTGCGCAACTTCCTCACCTACTCGCTGCGGCGCCTGGGCACGGATCATGTCGACATCTACCGCCCCGCCCGGCTCGACCCCCAGGTGCCGATCGAGGACACGATCGGTGCGATCGCCGAGCTGGTCGAGCAGGGATACGTCCGGCACATCGGTCTGAGCGAGGTCGGCTCCGACACCATCCGCCGTGCCGCGGCCGTCGCTCCGATCAGTGACCTGCAAATCGAGTACTCGCTGCTCAGCCGGGAAATCGAGGATGGCATCCTCTCGGTCTGCCGCGAGCTCGGTATCGGCATCACCGCGTACGGAGTCCTGGCCAAGGGCCTCATCGGAGGCAGCGGCGCGGCCGGGGGCGCCCTGCCGATGATGCCGCGGTTCCGGCCCGGCAACCGCGAGCACAACGAAGCGCTGGTGTCCGCCCTGGGGGAGATCGCCGAGGCGAAGCACGCCACGCTTGCGCAGGTGGCCATCGCCTGGGTCGCCGCCCAGGGCGACGACATCGTCCCGATCATCGGGTCGCGGCGACCCGGGCAGATCGAGACCATGATCGCCAGCACCAGCGTCACGCTCGACCGTGAGGACCTGGCCCGCATCGACGAGCTCATCCCGAAGGGGGCCGCCAAGGGCACCCGCTACCCCGAACAGCACATGCCGGATCGCGACGGCGAAGGCTAGGCCGTGTTTCAAATGCCCGATCGCGATAGCCGGGCCGGATGCGGCCCCTGACGCCACCGCGGGACCGCCCAAAGACAACCAGTATTCGCGGCGATCCCGCGGCGACGCCAGGAACCGCCCCGATCCCGACTCTCATCGACCGGGACATTCGAAACACGACCT
>NZ_JAAATY010000054.1 GCF_013280595.1 Kibdelosporangium persicum | reverse complement strand
ATGAGAGTCTGCCCCGGCCGGAGGCCGGAATCGGCTCGGTGGGGCGGTTCCTGGCGTCGCCGCGGGATCGCCGCGAATACTGGTTGTCTTTGGGCGGTCCCGCGGTGGCGTCAGGGGCCGCATCCGGCCCGGCTATCGCGATCGGGCATTTGAAACACGGCCTAGCCCGGCCACAATGGCGCGTCAGGCTCACTCGCTGGAGTGGGCCTGACGCGCGGCTGCGATGAACGATCGGTACCAGTGGTAGCTGGCGCGTGGCGTGCGTTGCTGGGTCGCGTAGTCGACGTGGATCAGGCCGAATCGGTGCTTGTAGCCGTGTGCCCACTCGAAGTTGTCGAGCAGCGACCAGCAGAAGTAGCCACGCAGCGGCACTCCGGCCGTCGCCGCCGCTTCGGCTGCCGCGATGTGGTCGCGCAGGTACGAGATGCGGTCGTTGTCCTCGAAGTCGCCGGAATCGGGGTAGACGCAGCCGTTTTCCGTGATGTAGATCGGCGGCAGGCCCGGGTAGCGCGCATGGATGTCGGTCAGCGCGATGGTGAGGCCTTCCGGTTCCACGGGCCACCCCATGCCGGTGCGGGGCACGTCCGGCAACTGGGTGGTGTCCACGCCGATGTCGTGAGCGGTCCGCTTGGCGGGGTCCGGCTCGCGGTGCGGCGCGTCGGCGACGTGCAGGCGGTAGTAGTAGTTGAGGCCGAGGTAGTCCAGCGGTTCGCCGATGATCCCCAGGTCCCCGTCGTGCCGGAACGAGAAGTCGGTGATCGCGCCGAACATCGACGTCAGCTCGTCCGGGTACGCCGAACCGAACAGGGGATCGGTGAACTGCCTGCGCAGCAAGCAGTCCTGGCGGCTGGCGGCGGCGACGTCGGCGGGGCTGCCGGTCACGGGCACCGTGGGGGACTGGTTGAGCACGATGCCGAATTCCTGATCCTGCAACGCGTTGGCCCGCATCGCCTGGACAGCGAGACCGTGGCCGAGCAGCAGGTGGTGTACCGCCGCCAGTGCGCCGTGTCCCTCCCGTGCTCCCGGTGCGTGCCGGCCTTCGCCGTAACCGACGATCGAGGAACAGTACGGCTCGTTCAGGGTGGTCCACTTGCCGACGACGTCACCAAGGGCCTCGTGCACGATCGCGGCGTACTCGGCGAACCACCCCGACGTGTCGCGGTTGCGCCACCCGCCGTGGTCCTCAAGGGCCTGCGGCAGGTCCCAGTGGTACAACGTGACGAACGGTTCGATGTCGTTGTCCCGCAACGCGTCGATCAGCCTGCGGTAGAAGTCGATGCCGCGTTGTTCGACCCGGCCGCGCCCTTCCGGCAGAATCCGGGACCACGAGATGGAGAACCGGTACGCGTCGACGCCCAGGCCGGCGAGCAGCTTCACGTCCTCGGCCCAGCGGTTGTAGTGGTCGGCGGCCACGTCGCCGGTGTCGCCGGACGCGACCGCGCCGGGGACCGTCGAGAACGTGTCCCAGATGGCTGGTCCACGGCCGTCCTGGCGCGCGGCTCCCTCGATCTGGTACGCCGAGGTCGCCACACCCCAACGGAAGCCTGCCCCGAAGCCCGACGGCACAGGGAATCCAGTGGTCACAGAAGTCTCCTCGGGAAGGTCAGCCCTTGACGGCGCCGGACATGATGCCGCCGACGATCTGGCGGCCGAACAGCAGGAACACGATGAGGACCGGGATCGTGCCGATCGTCGCGGCGGTCAGCACCAGGGTGTAGTCGGTGGTGTATCCGGCGGCCAAAGTGGACAGCGCGGTCTGCACAGTCGGGTTCTCCGGCACCAGCACCACCAGTGGCCAGAAGAAGTCGTTCCACGCCTGCATGAACGTGAACAGCCCGAGCACCGCCGCCGCCGGCCTGGCCGCGGGCAGCGCGACGTGCCAGAACAGCCGCAGCGAACCGCAGCCGTCCATCCGGCCCGCCTCCAGCAGCTCGTCCGGGATCGCCCGCTCGAAGTACTGCCGCATGAAGAACACCCCGAACGCGGTCACCAGCCCCGGCACGATCACCGCGTGGATCTTGGTGGCCCAGCCGAACTCGCTCATCATCATGTAGAGCGGGATGACGCCGAGCTCGGTCGGGATCGCCTGGGTCCCGATCACCACCAGCAGCAGGGCGTTGCGGCCGCGGAACCGCAGCTTGGCGAAGGCGAACCCGGCCAGCGTGGAGAACAGCACCACCGACACGGTGATCGTGCTGGACACCACGATCGAGTTGGTCAGCGCCAACGCGAAGTCGGTGGTGTCGAAGACACGGGCGATGTTCTCGAAGAGGTGGCCGCCCGGCACCAGGACCGGCGGCACCGTGTCGATCGCGTCCGGTGTCTGCGAGGACACCACGAACGACCAGTACACCGGGAAGGCCGAGCCCGCCAGCACCGCGATGAGCGCGGCGTACGTCCACGGCCCGGCGACCCGCCTGGCCAGCCGGCGCGCCCGGCCCCGCGGCCCGGCCGGCCGCACCGGCGTGGGCGGATCCAGTACAGCAGTCATGGATTCCCTCAGTCCGTCTGGATTCGTTTGGTCACCAGGTAACCCAGACCGGCGACGATGACCGTGGCGATCGCCAGCACGACCGCGATCGCCGAGCTGTAGCCGAAGTCCCAGTTGGTGAAGCCCTGTTCGTACAGGTACAGCGCGGCAGTCTGGAACTGCCGGTCCGAACCACCGGTCGAGGCCGCGGCGCCGGGGTTGAACAGCAGCGGCTCGGCGAGCAGTCGCATGTTGCCGGTGGTCGCGATGATCGTCGAGAAGATGATCTGCGGCCGGAGCAACGGAACCGTGATCCGCCAGAACTGCTGCCAGCCCTTCGCGCCGTCCAGGGTGGCCGCTTCGTACAGGCTCGCCGGGATCGCCTGCATCGAGGCCAGGAAGATCAGCGCGTGGTAACCGGTCCACCGCCACACCACCATGGTGGCGATCGCGATGTGCGACGTGGCCGTGCCCGCCTGCCAGTCGATGTGCCCGGCGCCGAACAGGTCCAGCACCCAGTTGATCAGACCGAAGTCCCGGCCGAACAGCTGCGCGAAGATGATCGTCACCGCCGCCACCGAGGTGATGTTCGGCAGGATCACGCCCATCCGGAACAGCGTGCGGGTCCGGACCTTGCGGTTGAGCAGCTGCGCGATGCCCAGCGCGAGCAGGATCTGCGGGATCGTGGTCAGCAGCCACAGGCTCAGCGTGTTGCCCATGGCGTTCCAGAAGTACGGATCGGCGAACAACAGCTGGTGGTAGTTGCTGAACCAGATGAAGTACGCGCCATCGGAATCCAGCAGGTTGCGGTGCTGCAGTGAAACCCAGACCGTGTACAGCAGAGGGAACAGCCCGAAGACACCGAAGAGCAGGAAGTACGGCGCCACGTACGCGTACGGCGCGAACTTGGTGTCCCACCGGTGTTTTCGGGCTGCCCGGTCCACTACCGCCATGTCAGCTCGTCAGCTTCTGGACGTCGCCGACGAACTGGCGCCACGCGTCCTCACCGTTCTGCTTGCCCTGCTCGACGCGTTGCATGGCGTTGCCGATCGCGGTCTGCACGTCACCGGCCTTCGGGCCCTGGTACTGCGGCTGCAGCTGCTTGGCCGCGTCGGTGAACAGCTTGCCCACGGGAGCGTTGTTGAAGAACGGGTTCTGGTAGTTGACGATCGCCGGGTCGTCGTACAGCTTCGGTGTGGACGGCAGCAGTCCGGCGCCGGTGAACACCCTGGCCTGCTGCTCGGGCGCGGTCAGCCACGCCGCCAGCTCCACGGCCTTGTCGACGTTCTTGCCCTGCTTGGGAATCGTGAGGTACGAACCGCCCCAGTTGCCGCCGCCGCCGGGCACGGACGTGACGTCCCACTTGCCCGCGGTGTCCGGTGCCTGGTCCTTGATCTTGGCCATCTGCCAGGCCGGGCAGGTCACGGTCGCGAACTGGCCCTGTTTGAACCCGGTGTTCCAGGCGGGCGTCGAGTACAGCAGCTTGGCCGACAGGTCGGACTGCACGCCGTCGACCACGAGATCCCAGCCCTGCTTGATCTCCTGGTTGTTGCCGAGGGTGAGCTTGTCGGACTTGTCGTAGTAGCCGACCGGGGCCTGGCCGACGATCGCGTTGAGCACGGTCGGGCCGCCGTCGAACCACTTCGTGCCCGCGGGTGCGTTGGCCTGGAACCTCTTGCCGGTGGCCATGAAGTCCTGCCAGGTCGGCCACAGCGCGGCGACCTGCGTGCGCTCCGACGGCAGCCCGGCGGCCTCCAGCAGGTCACGGCGGTAGCAGATGGCCAGGCCGCCGACGTCGGTGCCGTAGCCGATCTGCTGGCCGTCCTTGCTCAGCGAGGACTCCCACTTCCACGCCAGCCAGCGGTCTTTCAGCTGGCCGCCGCCCTTGGTGTTCAGGTCGACGAACTTGTCCGGGGTGGCCTTGAACTGGGCGATGTAGCCGGTGTCGACCGCCTCGATGTCCGCGGCGCCGCTGTTGGTCGCCAGGTGGGCGGCCAGGTTCTTGTGGTGGTCGGAGTACGAGGCGGTGCGGTCCTGGATCTCGATGTCCGGGTGTGTGCTCGCGTACTCCTTGAGCAGTTCGCTGTAACCGAAATTGCCGAACAGGCCGATGGTCAGTTTTGTCTTGCCGCCTGCCGCGGACTCACTGCCGCAGCCGCTGAGCACCATGGCGGTCGCCAGCGCGGCACAGCCAATGGCCATTGCTCTGGGGCGCATCGAAGGCCTCCGTTGTTTTGGGCGCGCTCGAGCTGGGAAACGAGGTCTCGAACGGCTGGACCGGCACTCCCATGCAAGCCGGCCCGAAATGTGTGGCGTCTATGACAGCGGGGTTAACCGAGATCCGTCAAGTAACAAAACGATAACCTACTAGTTCTGCGTGTTCGGTTTGACTAGGGCACCTGCGGCTGCGTAGGTTGCTGTAACCGCTTACGGTGAGATGGAGGTCCGATGGCGACCGGGCGTGAGATCGCCGAGCTCTGCGGCGTGTCCATCGCGACGGTGTCGCGCGTCTTCAACCAGCCGGAAACGGTCAACCGTCTCACCAGGGAACGTGTTCTGCGGGTCGCGAGGGAACTGGACTATCGGCCCAATGAATCCGCGCGGGCATTGTCCACCAAACAGTCCACGATGATCGGCCTGGTCTGGGACACCGATCACCGCAGACCCGGCTGGCGGCACCCGTATCTGCAGGATCTGCTGATCGGGTTGAAATCCGCGCTCAGCGCGCACGGATATCACCTGCTGATGCTGGCCACCAGCGGCGATTCCCGCGAGGTCGGCGCGTCGCTCGCCGATCCGGTCGGCTACGTGAACATGACCCGCCGCCACCACCTCGGCGGGCTGGTCCTGATCGACAGCGGCTCCGACGCGGAGGCGTTCGAAGCCTTCGCCCAGTCCGGCGTCCCCTGTGTGGCGGTGGACGTGGCCGTCGAAGGTCCAAAAGCGACATACGTCACGTCGGACAACACGGCCGGTGCGGCGTCGGCTGTCCGGCATCTCGCCGAACTCGGCCATTCCCGGATCGCCACGATCACCGGCCCGCCGGGCAACCAGCCGGCCGAGGCGCGCATTTCCGGTTATTACAAGGCAATCCGTGAGTGCGGTCTGCCACTGCGGGACGACTATGTCGTGTCCGGTGACTTCTACCGGGCGAGCGGAACCGCTGCGATGCGACGACTTCTCGCCGTCGACGAGCCGCCCACGGCCGTGTTCGCGGCCAGCGACGAGATGGCTGTCGGCGCGTTGCTCGCCGCCCGGGGCGCAGGGCTGCGAGTGCCAGAGGATCTGGCGCTCGTCGGTTTCGACGACATCGAGATCGCGTCCGTCGTGGAACCGGCACTGACCACAGTGGCCCAGGACAAGCCGGGCTTCGGCGTGGCCGCGGCGAAGGCGATCATGGCCATGATCACGGGCGCCGACCGCGAGGGCCCGGTGATCCTGCCGACCCAGCTGGTCGTCCGGGATTCCTGCAGCCCCCCTCGTGAGCGTTTATCCGTGTTCTAACCCTGATAAGTGCTCACGAGTGCTGACCTGCGGTTTTCGGGCGTGGTCGGGGGTGGTGGTCGGCGGCGTCGTGCTGCTGGCGGGAGGATGGGCGGGTGAAGGTCTATCCGGGGTCGTGGCCGGTGACGGTGGTGTGCGGTGCTTCCGGCACCGGCCGCACCAGATTCGCCTATGCGCTGGCCGCGCGGTACAACGGGCACGTCATCGACACCAGTGATGTGCTGCAAGCAGTACGTGCAATGACAGGGCCGGAGCAGTATCCGGAGCTGTTCCACCAGGATCAGCCGTTGGCTGGGACGGCCGAGGAGGTGGCCACGGCGCGGCTGCGTGCCGCCGACGTCCTCGCTCCGGCCGTGCGTGCTGTGATCACGGAACAGCCCCGTCTGCGCCTGGACGGATTCCAGGAGTATCCGCACACGGTCGTCACCGGCCGCCATGCCTTGCCCACGCTCGCGTGGGATTTCGCCGTGGTTCTCAGGGAGACGGGGGAACAGATCCACGCCAATCTCGCCGGCCGCTATCCCCGTGACGACTCACTCGACCGGCGAGTGCGGGCGTCGATGCTGGTTCAAGACGAACTTGTCCGCAGAGGACGCGAACACAACCGGACACGATGCCATGTCGTCTTCGTCGACGCGCGGCCGTGGTCTGACGCCGTCGACCGGGCCCGCGGCGAGATGAACGACCGATGGGACTCCGGCAACGCGCTCGGCTGAGGTCTGTTGACTTGACATCGGCGTCAAGTTCTAGCGTGACCGCCACCGCACCAGCCAGGGGAGCTCAGCAGGATGAAGTTCGGCATCACCTACAGCACACCGTTGTTCGGCGTGGACCCGGACAGGATCGTGGCCTACGCGCGGCACGCCGAGGACTGTGGTTTCGAGTCGTTGTACGTGCCGGAGCACGTCGCGCTGTACCCCGGTGCGAAGATCGGGCCCGTCGAGTTGCCGCCGTCGCTGCCCTTCGGTGATCCGCTCGACTGCCTTGTCTTCGTCGCCGCTGCCACGCAACGCATCCTGCTCGGAACCGGTGTGTTGCTGTTGCCGTACCACCATCCGGTGATACTGGCGAAGCGGCTGGCGACGATCGATCTGCTGTCCCGGGGACGGATGCGGCTGCTGACCGTCGGAGTCGGTGCTCTCCCGGGCGAGGCTCAAGCGGTCGGCGTCGATTTCGGCACACGGGGCCGCCGGGCCGACGAGGCGCTCGATGTGTTGCGGCTGCTGTGGGCCGGTGGCGAGGAGGGCGTCAGCTTCGACGGTCAGTTCTTCAGGTTCGAGGATGTGTGCAGCTTCCCGAAGCCTTACGGCGACGCGGTTCTGCCGATTCACGTCGGCGGTTCCAGCCGGGCGGCCGCGCGCCGCGCCGGTCGGCGCGGCGAGGGCTACTTCCCCGGCGGTGCGATCGGGGCGGACGAGCGCCGTATCCAAATGGAGCTCGCCAGAGCGGCCGCGGTCGAGGCAGGCCGTGACCCGGAAGCGCTCGAGTACACCCGATGGGGATCGATGGACATGTCCGCCGACCAAGTCGCCTCCTTCGCGGAGCAAGGGGTGACACGCATCGTCGTGACTCCGAGCAGCGCCGAACCCGGCAGGCAAAGGGATGAGATGTCCGCGTTCGCCGAGCGTTTCGCCGAGTGGTTCACGCCGGCCGGGGGAGTCCGTTGAGGACGATGCCGGTGAAGTCGTCGGGTTGACGTCGATCGTGGCCGGGGAACCGGCCGGGAGCCTCGGCGAAGATCCCGGCCGGTTCGCGTCCCGGTCAGGCCGGCTGGCCGACCGGCGGCGGCTTGAGCATGAGGGCCACGCTCATCCAGAAGCCCGCCGACGCGACCACCACCGAGAGGGTGGCCAGTGCTTTCTCGTCATAGTGCTTCGCGACCTCGGCGAACAGGTCGTCCGGGACCCGCTCGTGGCCTTGCGTGTTCGGTTGGAACACGGCCTCGGTCAAGGCCAGCGCGGCTTGCTCAGCCTCGGTGAAACAGGACGCGTCCCACCAGGTCGCCACTGCCGTGATGCGCTCCTCGGACTCCCCGGCCTTGCGCAGGTCCGCCGAGTGCCGCAGCACCTGGTACGTGCTGCCGACGATCTGGCCGGCACGCAGGTAGACCAAGCTGGCCGTGGCTCGCGGTAGCGAGCCGTTGCCGGCGGCCTTCACTAATACGCCCCCGATCTGGGTGATCTCCGGCACGTGCTCCTGGATGTCGGGTATCCGGTTCTCCACGGTGTCCTCCATGGTGGTCGGGAATGCCGTCACCCTTGTGAGCCTTCAGGCGCCGGAGATGTGACAGCTGTGTCTGCCGCGTTTTCGGCGAGGACGGCGGCGGCACGGCAAACACGACCGGGCTCGCGGATGGTGTCGATGGCGACGATCTTGTCGGCCACGACCGTGAAGACCAGCACGGCCACCGGCTGCCCGTCGACGGTGACCATCGCGCCTGGCGCGCCGTTGACCAGGACGGGGCGCAGCCGGCCGCCGCGCGGGGCGCGGGTGAGCTGGGCGACCGCCGCCGCGCCGCGGGTGACAGCCGGACGCCCGTCGGGGCCGTAGTCCGTGGTCAGCACGATGTCGGGGTCGAGGACTTGGACGAGAGCGTCGAAGTCACCGGCCCGGGCGGCCGCGTAGAAAGCGTCCACGATCTGCTGTTGCCGCGCCAGATCCGGGCCCGGCAACGGGACTTCCGCGTTGGTGACCCGTCGTCGTGCCCGGCTGGCCAGTTGCCGCGCGGCTGCCGGGGTACGTCCCACGATGCCGGCGATCTCCTCGAACGGCAGCGCGAACATGTCGTGCAGGACGAACGCCAGCCGCTCAGCCGGACCGAGCCGGTCGAGCACCACGAGCAGCGCCAACCCCACCGAGTCGGCGAGCAACGCCTCCTGCTCGGGATCGAGGTCGCCGTCCGGGACGACAACCGGGTCAGGCAACTGCGCGGCGAACGACTCCTCCCGCCGGTGCCGCCGGGAACGCAGCATGTGCAGACACTCCCGCGCGACGACCGTGGTCAGCCATCCCGCGAGGTTGTCGATCTGGTCCGGATCGGATCGGCTCAGCCGCAACCACGCGTCCTGGACGGCGTCGTCGGCCTCGGCCAGCGAACCCAGCATCCGGTATGCCACCGCCCGCAGCCGCGGCCGGTGCTGCTCGAAGCGCTCGGCCAGCCACTCGGTCTCCTCCATCGGTCACTCCATCTCCCCTCAAGGCGTACGAGAGTGAACCCGTGGAGCCGCCGAATGTGACAAGCGGCAGGCTGTCCGCGTCGCAGGGCGAGATGACCGGGCCGGCCATGTGGATCAATCAGGCGGCCATGGTGTCAGACAGGATCAGCCGGCAGCGCACGGAGCGCTTCGGCCAGCGCCGCACGTGCCTGAGTGAGCAGACAGGCCCGCAGGCACTGCTCGGCGATCCGCACCGCGTTGACCGAGGTGAACACCTGGGACGTCTCACCGATGGCCGCCGTGTGGGCAAGAGCTCCACGCAGGTCGTCGTGGACCTTCCCCACGGCGGCGCTGTCCTCGGGCGAGACGTTCTCCAGGTTTCGCAGGGCTGCCTCGATGTCCGTCCGGAGCCGCCGGCCCGGCGGCAGGGCGATCGCGGGCATGAACGACACGGGAACAGCCGGGGCACGGTGTGAGTCACGGCGGCAGGTCATCGCGGCACTTCCCTTCGCGGCACGGCAAGGGAGCGCCCGGTGGGTGCGTCGTCCTTATCCGCGATTGAAGCGTTCCCGCTGTCGGACAAGCGAAACCGTGACCCAGGCCTCAGCGGGCGCGCATGACGACGAGGTCGCCGTGGCCGCCGTACCCGAGGACGGGTTCGGCGTACTGCGTGCCGTCGAAGGTGATCATCCACCACTCGCGGCCGACGGGCAGCAGCATCGGATGCGGGATGTTGGTGCCGTAAGGCGCATCCAGCGTTCCCAGCTTGCGCATCGACAGGTCGTAGACCGGGTACTGGCGGGCGTCTCCGTCGCTGGCCAGCACGTACCAGTCGCGCCCGACGCGCTGGATGATCGTGCCCTCCGTCTGGTCGACGGTGGTGTCCGCTCCGACCAGGCGGAGAGAATCGGCGTAGTCCGCGCCGCGCGGTCCGGCGGCGAGGGCGGGGTGGAAGATGAACGCGGGTTGCTGCGCCTCGCTCTCCACGAACGCCAGCCGCCATCGGCCGTCGATGCGGGTGAGGGCGGGGTCCCACGAGCTCACGGCGGTCGGCAGGGCGAGCCGCGAGGTCGGCAGGACGTGCACGCCGGACAGGACGTCCGCCCGGGTCGTGGTGTGCCGGATGTGCACGCCCTGGAAGGCGAAATCGCCCCAGGAGCTCATCAACACGATGAAACGGCCGGTCCGGTCGTCGTGGACGATCTGCCCGGCGTGATCGCCGAGCACCACGCCGTCGCGCTCGAAGAACAGGACCGCGACCTGCTCCAGCCGCGTCGGATCGGCGAGGTCGAGTGTCCAGACGGCCCAGTGCGCCTGCTGGAAGAAGCCGAGGCCGGCGTTGGTCATGGTCAGGTACAGCTTGCCGTCGCGGATGAACGGCCTGCCGTCGGCGTGCTGCACGACGTGTGGGTCCCGCACACCGGCCTGGCCGAAGTACCCCGCCCGGACCCGGCCGATCTGTACCGCCCCTTGGCCGCCGTAGGCGTAGTCCAGTTTGCCCAGGACAGCCGGCACGCGCAGGTCGATCAACGCGCGGACGCCGTCGCGCTCGGTCAGCACCGGCTGCCACGCCGTGCCGGTACCGGTCGTATCGACCAGGACGGTGACCGCGTTCTCGTTGACCACCACGGCGAATCGGAACGCACCGGGCACCCGTACGTCGGCCGACTTGACCACGGTGGTGTTCCCACCGACGGTCACCTCGATCGTCGCGCGCCCGGCCACAGCGTCGAGCGTGCCGAGCACCGATGCGCCGTCGCCCGCGAGCCCGGCCACCACGGTTCCCTGCGAACGCGACACTTCCACCAGCACAGAGCCGAACGGTGCCCGCGGCCGCACACCGGTCCGGACCAGTGCGGCCGCGGTGCGCGGCGCGATGGCGCTGTCGTACTGCACGAACCGCGGTGCGATCAGGTCGAACGGCCGGTACTTGTGGGTGACGGCGAAGTGTAAGTCGAACGGCGTGCGGCTCGGCTGCTGCGCGTGCGCGGGCACAGCACCAGCCAGTGCCATGGCAGTTCCCGCCGTGATACCGCGCAGCAGTGTGCGCCGATCGATGTCCTGTGCTCGCACTCGTCCTCCTCAAGATCCGGCACGTGTCCACCATGTGCTACCTGGAAACGGGGAAAAGCGCCAGACCTCGTGCGGCTACGGCTCCGCCACGCGGGAGCGGAACGTCAGCCGGAAGGCACCGATCAGCACCACGTCGCCGTCGGCGAGCGGTACTTCGTCGATCGGTGTGCGGTTGACATAGGTTCCGTTGAGCGAGCCGAGATCGGCGACGCTGAACGTGGGGCCGGTGCGGCGTATCTCGGCGTGCCGGCGGGAGACGGTGATGTCGGTGAGCACGACGTCGCAGTCCTGATGCCGTCCGATGAGCGTGGTGCCTGCGCCGAGTGGGATCTCGATCGGGGCGGTCACGCCTGGGCCGTGGGTGATCGTTATCGCGGCGGTGTCAGGTAACGACGGCGGTGGCGTCGGTGGTGTGTCCGTGGGGTGGGACGGGATTACGTACACCGCGGTGTCGTGGTCGGCTCCGTTGTGTCGTGCGGACCTCGTCGACACCGGTTCAGCTGCCCGGAGCATCTTGTGTCTTCCCCTTCACAGCGTCAGCCCGTTGGCACTCGACCGGGGAGAGTGCTAATTCTCAATTAGCACTCTCCCCGGTCGAAAGCAACTCCGGTCAGCTCGAGTGGTCCTCGCTGGATGTGGTCGAGGCCGGCGCGGTGAAGGGCTCGAAGGTGAACTCCACCCGGGAGTCGGTGATCCGGGTGAGGATCAGCCCGGCCGGGTCGCTGTCGTACAGCCTGGCGAGCAGTTCGGTCAGCGCCTCGGCCGCGCCGAGCGGTTCGAAGCGGGTCTGGACCAGCGTTCGGTGCAGGGCGTTGACCTCCCACCCGGCCGTGCCGCCGCTGCCCACCGACACCGCCAGCGTGACGTCGACCAGCCAGTTCACCGATTTCCCCGGCAGCGCGGGGGTCTGGTGGGTGGACACGCCGACGACCTGGTCGGCCCGCACGAAACCGTCGGTGAACGTCTTCAGCCACACCTTCGTCAGGCCCATGGCCCGTTCCTCCTCCCAAGCGGACGACGTGATCCAAAGTACCGGTGGAGTCAGGAACGGGGCAGTGGGCGGGCCGGGCGACTTGTGTCCTCAGTGGACCAGGCCGACCGGCTGATCCGGCGGGGAGTCGTCAGCGCGGCCAGTTTGTCCGGGTTGCGGATGGCGTAGCAGTTGCTGATCTTCTTGTCGGTGATCTCGATCAGGTAGACGCCTTCGAGGCGGTCGTCGCGGTAGGCGAGGACGGCGGGGGAGTTGTTGCAGTTGGCCATTTCGATCCGGATGGCGGGCTGGCGCCGGGCTATGCGGAACAGATCGAGCAGGAAGGCGGCGACCTTCTCCGCGCCCACCACCGGCCGGCGCGCAGCGGTGGCTTTGCCGCCGCTGTCGGCGATCCAGGTGGCGTCCGGCGCGAGCAGCGAGAGCAACCCGGCCATGTCACCGGTGGCCGCCGCGGCCATGAACTGCTCGGCGATCCGCGCGGTCGTCGCGGCGTCGGCGGGGTCGAACCGTCTGCGCCGTGCGTGCACGTGTTCGCGGGCGCGGTGCGCCACCTGGCGCACCGTTCCCACGGATTTGCCCACCGCGGCGGCGATGTCGTCGTAGTCGAAGCCGAACACCTCGCGCAGTACGAAGACCGCGCGCTCCGCGGGCGTGAGCGTTTCGAGCAGCACGAGCATCGCCATCGACACCGACTCGGCGAGCACCACGTCAGCCGACGCGTCGCGTTCGTCGAGCAGCAGCGGCTCGGGCAGCCACGGGCCGACATAGTCCTCGCGACGGCGTGCGCTCGCCCGCACCGCGTTGAGCGCCTGCCGAGTCACCAGGCGCGCCAGGTACGCCTTGGTGTCCTGCACCTTCGCGAGATCCACCTCGGCCCACCGCAGGTAGCTGTCCTGCAGCACGTCGTCGGATTCCGTCGCGGAGCCGAGTATTTCGTAGGCGATCGTGAACAGCAGCGGCCGCAGCAAGGTGAACCGCTCGGCGTGCTCGCCGGTGGTCACGCCAGTCCCCGCGCGGCGGCGACCGGCTGCTCGGGTCGCGGGCCGCCTTTCGGCCAGAACAGCGAACCCGGCTTCTGGGCCTCCCGGCGGATCTTCCCCACGCCCAGCCGGCAGGTCAGTTCCTTGATCGCCGCGCCCAGCCGGCCGCCGACGTAGGCGTTCACGACGCTGTCGTCCTTGCGGGCGATCTGCCGTACGGCGGCATGACGGCCGAGGCTGGTGCACGACCCGGTGAAGGCGAGGTTGATCGCCGCCGGTTCGGTGCCCGCGATGCGGCTCAGCACGGTGTCGGCGGCTTGTGCCCCGAGTGGCCCGGCGGCGTAACAGCTCATCCGCAGCGGTTGGCCTGACGGCGCCGCGGCGTCCCCAGCCGCCACGATGCGATCGTCGTCAACGCTGGTCAACGTTTCGTCCGTCAGCAAACGGCCGAGCGCGTCGGTACGCAGCCCGCTCGCGGCCGCCAGCTCCGGGACGCCGAATCCCCCTGCCCAGATGGTCAGCGCGCTCGGATGCACGGTGCCGTCGGACAGGACGATCGCATCCGACCGTACCTCGGTCACCGCGGCGGCTTCGAGCACAGCGACATCATGCCGGGACAGCCACTTGGCGATGGACCGACGACCCGGCGCGCTGAGCGCCGGTGCGAGCGTCCCAGCACACACCAGCGTGACGGCGCGTCCTTGTTCGGCCAGCTCGGCCGCGGTTTCGACACCGGTCAAGCCGCTGCCTGCGACAGTGACCGGAGCGTCGAGAGGCAGCGCTTCGAGCTTGGTCCGCAGCCGCTGCGCGGACTCGAACTCGGCGACCGAGAAGGCGAAGTCGGCGACGCCAGGAACGGCCGACGGGATCGCGCCGGTACTACCGACCGCGTAGACCAGGTAGTCGTAGTCAAGCGCGCGGCCCGACGCCAGCTCCACCGTGCGGGCGGCGGTGTCGATACGAGTGGCGTCGTCGACGACCAGCCTGACGCCGTCGCCGAGCAGCGTGCCGTAGTCCACCAAGGCCTCACCGGTACCGGCCACGAACTGGTGCAACCGGATCCGGTCGACGAACGCCGGGCGAGGATTGACCAGCGTGATGTCCACATCGGAGCGCATCCGCATCCGGTTGGCCGCGATCGTTCCGGCGTAGCCGCCGCCGATCACCACGATCTTGTGAGGTGTGCTGTGCTCAGTCATGCCCCCAAGACACCGCCGCCTGGACGGACGTGACACCACGCGGTGTGACGCCCGTCACCAGGTTCGATGCGGGTGGTGTCTGATGTGGACCGACCGGTCGCAGGTTTGGCGAGGCGCCGTAGGGGTAGACGGCGCACAGCCGTCGCGCCGGCTCGGTCGCGTCGGCTCGACGGAGAAGCGAGGACGAACCATGAAGCGGAAGGTCAAGGTCCGCCACTGGCCAGGCCGGCTGGCGACGGGCGCCTTCATCCTCAGCTCGGGGCTGAACAAACGCCACGCTGACGAGCAGACCGCGCAGACGCTGCACGGTTTCGCCGGGGGCGCGTATCCGATGCTGCGCCAGCTCGATCCGAAGTCCTTCGTGCGCATGGTGTCGTGGGGTGAGATCGCGCTCGGCGCGGCGCTGCTGCTGCCCGTGGTGCCCACCGCGGTCGCCGGGCTCGGACTTACCGCGTTCTCCGCCGGACTCCTCGGGCTCTACCTGCGCACCCCGGGCATGCGGGAGGAGGGCAGCCTGCGCCCGACCGAGCAGGGCACCGGCCTGGCGAAGGACGTCTGGATGCTCGGCATGGGTGTCGGCTTCGTCGTGGACGGGCTGACCAGCAAGAACGACGACCAGCGTGAACGTGGACGAGCCCGGCCGACCGCTGGGCGGACCGGCCGGGCTCGTCGGGGGTAGCGGGATCAGGCGAGGTCGAACCGGTCGAGTTCCATGACCTTGGTCCAGGCCGCGACGAAGTCGTTCACGAACTTCTCACGGGCGTCGTCGCTGGCGTAGACCTCCGCGAGGGCACGCAGCTGCGAGTTGGAACCGAAGATCAGGTCGACCGCGGTGGCGGTCCACTTCACCTCGTCGGTCGCCAGGTCGCGGATCTCGTACACGTTCTCCTCGGACTCCGACGCCTTCCACCGGGTCCCCGGCGAGAGCAGGTTGGCGAAGAAGTCGTTGGTGAGCACGCCCGGCCGGTCGGTCAGCACGCCGTGCCGGGTGCCGCCGAAGTTCGCCCCGAGCGAGCGCAGACCGCCGACGAGCACGGTCATCTCGGGCGCGGTCAGGTCGAGCATGTACGCGCGGTCGACCAGCAACACCTCCGGCTGGAGCTTCTCGCCGGACCGCAGGTAGTTGCGGAACCCGTCGGCACGCGGCTCGAGCACCTTGAACGACTCGACGTCGGTCTGCTCCTGGCTGGCGTCGGTGCGACCCGGGTGGAACGGCACGGTCACCTCGACACCGGCGTCGCGCGCCGCCTTCTCCACGGCGGCCGAGCCGGCCAGCACGATGAGGTCGGCCAGCGAGATCTTCGCGCCGCCCGCCTCGTTGAACTCGCGCTGGATGTCCTCGAGCCGTGCCAGCACCTTGCCGAGCTCCTCGGGCTGGTTGACCTCCCAGTTGCGCTGGGGCTCCAGCCGGATCCGGGCACCGTTGGCGCCGCCGCGCTTGTCGGTGGACCGGAAGCTCGCGGCCGAGGCCCACGCGGTGGTGATCAGCTGGGCGGTGGTCAGGCCGGACTCGAGCACCTTCGCCTTGAGGGCGGCGATGTCGGAGTCACCCACGAGCTCGTGGTCGACGGCCGGCACCGGGTCCTGCCACAGCTGCGGCTCGGCGACCCACGGCCCGAGGTAACGGCTGACCGGGCCCATGTCGCGGTGCAGCAGCTTGTACCAGGCCTTGGCGAACGCCAGCGCGAACTCGTCCGGGTTCTCCAGGAAGCGGCGGGAGATCTTCTCGTACGCCGGGTCCACGCGCAGCGCCAGGTCCGTCGTGAGCATGGTCGGCTTGTGCTTCTTCGACGGGTCGAACGGGTCCGGGATGATCTCCTCGGCGTCCTTGGCGACGTACTGCTTCGCACCGCCGGGGCTCGTGGTGAGCTCCCACTCGTAGCCGAAGAGGATCTCGAAGAAGCGGTTGCTCCACTCCGTCGGCCGGTCGGTCCACGTCACCTCGAGACCGCTGGTGATCGCGTCCGCGCCCTTGCCGCTGCCGTGGGTGCTCAGCCAGCCCAGGCCCTGCGCCTCCAGCGGGGCGCCCTCCGGCTCCGGGCCCACGTGCCCGTCGGCGACCGCGGCACCGTGGGTCTTGCCGAAGGTGTGGCCACCGGCGATGAGAGCGACGGTCTCCTCGTCGTTCATCGCCATCCGGCCGAAGGTCTCCCGGATGAAGTGCGCGGCCGCGGCCGGGTCCGCGTTGCCGCGGGGCCCTTCGGGGTTGACGTAGATCAGGCCCATCTCGGTCGCGCCGACCTCGGGAACCATCTCCGTGTCGCTGACGTAGCGCTCGTCACCCAGCCAGGCGTCCTCCGGGCCCCAGAAGATCTCCTCCGGCTCCCAGACGTCCTCGCGGCCGAAGCCGAAACCGAAGGTCTTGAAGCCCATCGACTCCATGGCCACGTTGCCTGCCAGCACAAGCAGGTCGGCCCACGAGATCTTCTGGCCGTACTTCTGCTTGACCGGCCACAGCAGCCGGCGTGCCTTGTCCAGGTTGGCGTTGTCCGGCCAGCTGTTGAGCGGGGCGAACCGCTGGCCGCCGTCGCCCGCGCCGCCGCGGCCGTCGTGGATACGGTACGTACCGGCGGCGTGCCAGCTCATCCGGATCATCAGGCCGCCGTAGTGGCCGAAGTCGGCCGGCCACCAATCCTGCGAGGTGGTGAGCACCTCGATGATGTCGCGCTTGAGGGCCTCGATGTCGAGCTTGGCGAACTCCTTGGCGTAGTTGAAGTTCTCGCCGAGCGGGTTGCTCTTCGACGAGTGCCCGTGCAGCACCGACAGGTCGAGCTGGTTGGGCCACCAGTCCCGGTTGGTGCGCGGACGGCCGCCCGTCTTCGGGGTCGGCGAGCCGATCGCCGGGTTCTCGCTCTCGCTGCCGTTAGAGGTCACCGAGTCGTGCGCGACCGGGCAGCCGGCCGCCGCCTTCTCGTCCACGCCCTGTGCGCTTGACTGGGGCGTTGTCCTGGGGTCGCTCATCTACTTCCTTCCGGGCGGATCATTGACGGGGGTGGTCAGCCGCACAGTCGGGGCACGTGCCCCAAAAGACGACCTCCGCCTCGTCGATCACAAAACCGTGATCGTCCGAGGCGGTGAGACAGGGGGAGTGGCCGACGGCACAGTCGACGTCCACGATCGCGCCGCAGGAGCGGCACACGAGGTGGTGATGGTTGTCACCCACGCGGGACTCGTAGCGCGCGGTCGCGCCGGCAGGCTGGATGCGCCGGATCAGACCGGCGTCGGTGAGCGCCCGCAGCACGTCGTAGACCGCCTGCTGGGACACCGTCGGGTGATCGGCCCGTACCAGCGAGATCACCGTCTCGGTGTCGATGTGCGGGTGGTCACGCAGTGCGGCGAGGACCGCCAACCGCGGGCGGGTTACACGCAAGGAAACCGCCCGCAGTTGCGTCTCGAAGTCCGCCGCCACGCCACAACCTTAGAGCGCTTGTCTGGAACAAATCAAATTTACTAACGAGACGTGTTCTGGCGCGGCGTCCACACGCGAATGTCGCTACCGGACGCGGGGGACTGGCTGGTCAGTGCGACTCACGGCTCACCTGCGATCCGCTGGATCCGAGCAGGAAGTCCAAGTCAGCCCCGGTGTCGGCCTGTAGCACATGGTCGATGTAGAGGCGTTCCCAGCCGCGCCGGGGGTTGGCGAACCCGGCAACGGTGGCCTCGTTGGGCGTACGCGCCGTCAGCTCCTCGTCGGATACCTCGACGTCGATCCGGCGAGCCTCGACGTCGAGAGCGATGACGTCGCCGGTGCGGACCAGGGCCAGCGGGCCACCCGCGGCGGCCTCAGGCGCCACGTGCAACACGACCGTGCCGTAAGCGGTGCCACTCATGCGGCCGTCGCACACGCGGACCATGTCGCGGACGCCCTGTTCGAGGAGTTTCTTCGGCAGCGGCATGTTGGAGACCTCAGGCATGCCGGGGTAGCCCTTCGGACCACAGCCGCGCAGCACGAGCACCGAGTCGGCGTCCACGTCCAGGTCCGGGTCGTCGATACGGGCGTGGAAGTCCTCGATCGAGTCGAACACGACCGCCCGGCCGCGGTGGCGCAGCAGGTGCGGTGACGCCGCCGCCGGCTTGATCAGCGCTCCGTTCGGCGCCAGGTTGCCGCGCAGCACCGCGATACCGCCCTCGGTGACCAGCGGCGTGGCGCGGGTGCGGATGACCTCCGGATCCCAGATCGGCGCGTCGTCGAGGTAGTCGACCAACGGCTTGCCGGTGACCGTGAGCGCGTCGGGATCGAGCAAGTCCCGTACCTCGCGCAGCACCGCGAGCAGACCACCGGCGCGGTGGAAGTCCTCCATCAGGAAACGCCCAGCCGGCTGCAGGTCCACCAGCACAGGAACGCGTGAGCCGATGCGGTCGAAGTCGTCGATCGTCAGCTGGACGCCCAGGCGCCCGGCGATGGCAAGCAGGTGCACCACCGCGTTGGTGGATCCGCCGATCGCCGCCAGGGCCACGATCGCGTTGTGAAAGGACGCTGTGGTCAGGAAGGTGCTCGGCCTGCGGTCGGTCGCCAGCATGTCGACGACGAGTCGTCCGGTGCCGTGCGCCGCTTCCAGCAGGCGACTGTCGGGTGCCGGGGTGCCCGCCACGCCGGGCACGACGGTGCCCAGCGCCTCGGCGACCAGCGCCATGGTCGACGCGGTGCCCATCGTGTTGCAGTGCCCGCGGCTGCGGATCATCGCGGATTCCGAACGGTTGAACTGGTCCTGCGACAGCGTGCCCGCCCGGACCTCCTCCGACAGCCGCCACACGTCGGTGCCGCAACCCAGCGGGACACCCCGGAACGTGCCGGTCAGCATCGGCCCGCCGGGCACCACCACGGCGGGCAGGTCGACGGAGGCGGCCGCCATCAACAGCGACGGAATCGTCTTGTCACAGCCACCGAGCAGCACCACGCCGTCGATCGGGTTGGCCCGCAGCATTTCCTCGGTGGCCATCGCGGCCATGTTGCGCCACAGCATCGCGGTGGGCCGTACGTTCGTCTCGCCCAACGACACGACCGGCAGTTCCAGCGGAATGCCTCCGGCCTCGTAGACCCCGTTGGCCACCGACCGCGCCACCTCGGTCAGGTGCGCGTTGCACGGCGTCAGGTCCGACGCGCTGTTGGCGATGGCGATCTGAGGACGCCCGGTGAAGGCGTCGTCCGGCGCGCCGCGCCGCATCCAGGCGCGATGGATGTAGGCGTTGCGATGGTCGCCCGCGTACCACTGGTCGCTGCGCAGCTGAGAAGCCATACGTTCCCATTTCCTCGAAGGTCAACCCTCGTGAGTGTTTATCAGGGTTCTAACCCTGATAAACACTCACGAGGGGTTTACTGCGGAAATGGGGTCAGGCTGGGGTGAGTGCGGCGAGGGTGGATTCCAGATCGCGGAGTCCGGTGTGGGGCGCGTTGACCAGAACGGCCATGTTGCCGGGCGGGTGGACGTTGTCGCGCATGAGCTGGTGGGCCCGGCCGACGTCGGCCAGCTCGCCGCACCAGGACAAGCACGGGTCCAGACGGCCCGAGCCGACGAGTTCGGTCACCTCGCGGCACTCCCGTGAGTTGGCGTAGTGCGAGCCCTGGAGCCGTTTCTGGCGCATCCACAGGTGCCGTAGGTCGAGGTCGGCGTTGTAGCCGCTCGTGCCGCCGCAGATCACCACCATGCCACCCGAGTCGCAGACGTACATGGACGTGGGGATGGTGTCCTGACCGCTGTGTTCCAACACGATCCGCGGCGACCGGCGCTCACCCAGGATGTCCCAGATGCGGCGGCCGAAGGTGCGTGCGCCGTGCGTCCACCGGGCCATCGCCTCGTCGTCCAGCACGTCGGGCAACCTGCCCCAGTGGTCGAATTCCTTGCGGTTGATGACGCCTTCGGCGCCCAGCCGCATGCAGTGCTCGGCGCGGGACTCGTCGGAGATGACCGCGATCGGGATGCCACCGTACAACCGGACGATCTGGATGGCCATGGAACCGAGCCCGCCGGCGCCGCCCCAGATGAGCACCGGGTCGCCGGGCCGCACGGTGTGCGGTGGCCATCCGAGCAGCTGCCGGTAGGCCGTGGCGCCGGTCAGCATGAAGCAGGCCGCTTCCTCCCACGTGAGGTTCGCGGGTTTGGGGTGGCACTGGTACTCGTCGACGACGGTGAACTGTGCGAAGGAGCCGTAGTTGTTCTCGTAGCCCCAGACGGCCTGCGTCGTCGACAGGACGGGGTCGGCGCCGAGCCTGATGTCGGCCGCGGTCTCGTCCCACTGGAGTCCGGACAGGACGACCTCGGAACCGACCTTGACGTCGCGGACGCCCTCGCCGACCGCCCACACCACGCCCGAACCCTCGGAACCACCGATGTGGAAACCGCTCAGGTCGCCTGCCTTCGCGCGGGCGGCGATCACGTCGAGCGGTGAGCCGAGCGCGGACCAGACGTTGTTGTAGTTGATCCCGGCCGCCATCACGAGCACCAGGATCTGACCGCGGCCCAGTTCGGGCACCGGCAGCCGTTCGATCTCGAAGGCGTCGACCGGCGGCCCGTACCGCTCAGGCCGGATCACCGAGGCGTACATCTGCTCGGGCACGCTGCCCATGGGCGGGATGTCACCCAGTTCGTAACACGGCTTCACCATCGCCGGAATCCTTTCCAGTAACCCGCCTTCGCTGAACGGGGAGTGGTCGGCCGGGCTCACCCACGATCCACCGACACCACTGTCCACAAAGGTCAACGGCGTACTGCGGGCCGGTCGGCTCCGGTTCTGTGGTCGAGCTGCTGTCTGGCCGCGCGGTGCGGACCAGCAGGTGGTGACAGCAAGGTGAGACCTGTCAACGGTCGGCGCGAGGCGCGGTTTGCTGTCGTTGTCCGGATATGTCGAGGGACTTCGAGCGAGTGCGGTGACAAAGATCCATTGAAAGCGCCATTGCGTAAGGCCCCCAGCCGGTCATAGCAACCCCCGTTGCAGCGATGCTAGGAGTGCTCGTTGAGCCGTGTCAACAAAAGACGGCTGTTCGGCGGGACATTTCGCGCTCCGCCTGGAAAGGCCTGGTGGATGTCCCGCACGCAGCGTCTATTGTGGATAGTGACGCTGCGTGCACGGGCCCGGTCCGACTTGACGAAGTGCTGGTCAGTCAACGTCTTGAAGTTTGGGTGGAACCCGACGACCTGGGTGTGTCCTGACACTGACAGTGGCCTGTCCGGCCCAGTTCGGTGCGGTGTCGACGCCGTCTGTCGCTCGTTTGGGTGATTTGCAATCGATCTGCCAGCCGGATAGAAGTGGTAGGGGGACGTGATACGTGCTGTCGGATCTACTGGGGGATCTCGTGATAAGTACGTCGGTCAAGTGTGAACTCATACACCGTCATACTGTGCCATTGTCGTGATGTCACGCGAGCCGATCGCGGTCGTCGGTTGCTCGTGCCGATTGCCCATGGCGCCAAGCGTTGACGCGTTCTGGCGATTGCTCGTGGACGGCACAGACGCCGTCCGTGACCTGCCTGCCGGACGGGCGGACTCGGGACCGGGCCAGGGCAGGGGCGGGTTTCTCGACCGCGTCGACGAGTTCGACGCGGATTTCTTCGGCGTGCCACCGAGTGAGGCCGTCGCGCTCGACCCTCGGCAGCGACTCATGCTGGAACTCGGGTGGGAAGCGCTCGAAGACGCCGGCATCGTCCCCAGTCGCCTCCGGAACACGCGGACCGGCGTGTTCATCGGCGCGATCGGTGACGACTACGCCACGATCGCGCACCGTCGTGGACTTGACGAGGTCACGGCATACAGCTTGACCGGACTCAGCCGGGGCATGGTGGCCAACCGGTTGTCGTACGCGTTCGGCCTGCGTGGACCGAGTCTGACGGTGGACGCCGCCCAGTCGTCGTCCTTGGTGGCGGTCCATCTGGCAGCCGAAAGCCTCCGCAACGGTGAGTCGTCGCTGGCGCTCGCGGGCGGAGTGAACCTCGTCCTCACACCGGACAGCACCGCCACTGTCAGCGCTTTCGGCGCCCTGTCGCCGGATGGTCGTTGTTACACGTTCGACGCACGCGCCAACGGTTATGTCCGGGGCGAGGGCGGTGCTGTCGTCGTGCTCAAGCGCCTTGCGGACGCCGTCGCCGACGGCGACCCGGTGTACTGCGTGATCAAAGGCAGTGCGGTCAACAACGACGGCGGCGGGGAAAGCCTCACCTCTCCGGTGCGCGCCGCGCAGGAGGAAGTGATCCGGCTCGCGTACCGCGACGCGGGGGTGGATCCCACTGAGGTCGACTACGTCGAACTGCACGGCACTGGCACCAGGGTCGGCGACCCGATCGAAGCAGCGGCGCTCGGCGCGGCGCTGGGAACCGTTCCAGGACGCGGGAATTCGTTACTGGTCGGTTCCGTCAAGACCAACATCGGCCACCTGGAAGGCGCCGCGGGTGTGGCCGGACTGCTCAAGGCGGTGCTGTGCCTGCGGCACCGGCAACTGGTCCCCAGCCTGAACTTCACCCGGCCGAATCCGGCCATCGCGATGGACGAGCTGAATCTGCGAGTCCAGCTGAGCATGTCACCGTGGCCGCACCCTGACCGGCAACTCGTGGCAGGCGTGAGCGCCTTCGGCATGGGCGGCACGAACTGCCATGTCGTACTGTCCGATTGGGACACTCAAGCCGACCGTCCGCCACGCCCAGCCCGTGGACCGGTGCCCTGGCCGGTGTCCGCGAAAACGCCCGCGGCGCTGCGCGCGCAAGCGAAAGCGCTGGCGAGCGCGGCCGAAACGCGGGATCTGACCGACGTCGGATACTCCTTGGCCAGCAGCCGTTCGACGTTCGAGCAGCGCGCGGTCGTCATCGGCGCCGACTACGGCACGCTGGTCGAGGGTGTCCGGATGCTGGCAGACGGGGAATCCGCCCGGAACGTCGTTCGCGGGACGGCGCACGGGCCGGTGACCGGCACGGTGTTCGTCTTCCCCGGTCAGGGTCCACAGTGGACGAACATGGCGATCGGCCTGATCGAGGCGTCTGACGTGTTCGCGGCCAGGATGGCCGAGTGCGCGGCCGCGCTCGCCCCTTTCGTGGACTGGGACCTTTTCGACGTGCTGCGGGACGAGCAAGCCTTGCAACGTGCGGACGTGGTCCAGCCCGCGTTGTGGGCGGTCATGATCTCGCTGGCGGAGCTGTGGCGATCCCACGGGGTCGTGCCGTCGGCGGTGGTCGGACACAGTCAGGGCGAGATCGCCGCGGCCTGTGTGGCCGGTGCCCTGTCGCTGGACGACGGGGCGCGCGTGGTGGCCTTGCGCGGCAAGGCGTTGATGGAGCTGTCCGGCCGGGGCGGGCTGGTGTCGGTGCCGCTACCGCCGGACGAGGTGCCGCCGGTCGAGGGACTGTCTGTGGCGGCGATCAACGGGCCACGTGCCACGGTCGTCGCCGGCGAGCCGGGAGCGCTGGACGAGATCTGCGCACTGGTACCGGAAGCACGCCGCGTTCCGATCGACTACGCCTCCCATTCGGCGCAGGTCGAGGTGATCAGGGACCGGATGCTGGCGGATCTGGCCCCGGTCACCCCGAGGCGTTCGGATATCGCCTTTGTCTCGACCGTGACCGGCGCCCGCGTCGATACGACCGGTCTGGACGGACCGTACTGGTACCGCAATCTGCGTCAGACGGTCCGGTTCGAGCCCGCGATCCGGCAACTGCTGGAACATGGTGTGTTCATCGAGGTCAGCCCGCACCCGGTGCTCACCATGGGGATTCAGCAGACCGTCGACAGCGCTGGCAGTGACGCGCTGGTCCTTGGCACACTGCGCCGAGGCGAGGGTGGCACGGAACGTTTCCTCAAATCCTTGGCCGAGGCACATGTGCACGGTGTCGAAGTCGACTGGATCCCGGCACTGCCCGACGGCCGCCGGGTATCGCTACCGACGTATGCCTTCCAACGGCAGCGCTACTGGCTGGGCACTGCCGCACCGAGCAGGCCCACGGCCGCCACTGGAGACCGGCCGGCCGGACTGGACCTCGTGCGGTCGGAAGCCGCTGCCGTGCTCGGCCGAGGCCGGCCCGGTGACATCATCGCCGATCTGACCTTCCGCGACCTCGGTTTCGACTCGCTGCTGGCGATGGAACTGCGCAACCGGCTGGCACGGGCGACTGGTGTGCGGCTGCCCAGCAGCGCGTTGTTCGACTATCCTACCCCGGCGGAGCTGGCCGAGTACCTTGCCGACGGCTCGCCCGAGCCCGTGCTCACCACTGCCACCACCAGTACCCCGATCGGCGAGCCGATCGCCATCGTCGCCATGAGCTGCCGGTATCCCGGTGGTGTCCGGTCGCCGGAAGACCTGTGGCGGCTGGTCTGCGAAGGCGTCGACGCGATCACTGACCTGCCGGGCGACCGTGGTTGGGACGTCACCGGGTTCAACGGCGGGTTCCTGCCCGACGTCGCGGAGTTCGATGCCGCCTTCTTCGGGATCTCGCCGCGCGAGGCGGTGGCGATGGACCCGCAGCAACGGCTGCTGCTCGAAACCTGTTGGGAGGCAGTCGAACGAGCAGGGATCAACGCCGCCTCACTGCGTGGTGGCGACACCGGCGTGTTCGTCGGCGCCACCGCACAGGACTACGGTCCCAGGCTGCACGAGGCGGACGCTGAACTCGCGGGCTACCTGCTCACCGGAACCACGGTCAGTGTCGCTTCCGGACGTGTCGCATATCTCCTTGGGTTACAAGGCCCGGCGATGACGGTGGACACTGCTTGTTCTTCGTCGCTTGTCGCCGTACATCTGGCGGCGCAGTCGCTGCGCCACCGTGAATGTTCGCTAGCCCTTGCCGCCGGCGTGACCGTGATGTCCAACCCCGGCATGTTCCTCGAGTTCGCCAGGCAGCGTGGACTGTCACCGGACGGCCGGTGCAAGGCCTTCGCTGCGACGGCTGATGGGACCGGGTGGGCCGAGGGCGTTGGTGTCCTGGTTCTTGAGCGGTTGTCGGATGCGCGGGCCAACGGTCATCGGGTGTTGGCTGTGGTGCGTGGTTCGGCGGTGAACCAGGATGGCGCCTCGAATGGGTTGACTGCTCCGAATGGTCTGTCGCAGCAACGGGTGATCCGGCAGGCGTTGGTGAACGCCGGACTGTCCGCTTCGGACGTCGATGTCGTCGAGGCACACGGAACCGGGACGACTTTGGGTGATCCGATCGAGGCGCACGCGTTGTTGGCCACGTACGGGCAGGATCGCGAGCGTCCGTTGTGGTTGGGGTCGGTGAAGTCGAACATCGGGCACACCCAGGCCGCCGCGGGGATAGCCGGTGTCATCAAAATGGTGGAGGCGATGCGGCACGAGACGCTTCCGCGAACGCTGCACGTCGATCAGCCGTCGCCGCACATCGACTGGACCTCCGGCGCGGTGTCGCTGCTCACCGAGCAACAGCCGTGGCCGGAAGGCGGCCGACGCAGGCGTGCGGGTGTGTCCTCGTTCGGGGTCAGCGGCACCAACGCCCACGTGATCATCGAGGACGCTCCGGAGGCCGCGCCAGACAGCCGATCTGACGACGGCCGTCATGCGGGAACGGTGCCCTGGGTGCTGTCCGCGCGGAACCAGTCGGCGCTGCGGGAACGGGCCACGGACCTCCTTCCTTACGTGGACGACGACGCCATCGACATCGGCTTCTCCTTGGCCGCGACCCGAACCCGCTTCGAACATCGCGCGGTGGTGCTGGCGGACGACCGCGATGGCCACGTACAGGCCCTGGGCGCTTTGTCGTCCGGCGCCGCCTCAGCCCCAGGACTGGTCACGGGAAAGGCAGAAGCGGACCGCGGCGGCGTGGTGTTCGTGTTTCCTGGTCAGGGTTCGCAGTGGGTGGGGATGGCGCGGGAGTTGTTGGGGTCGTCTCCGGTGTTTGCTGAGCGTATGGGTGCGTGTGGGGCTGCTCTTGGGGAGTTTGTTGAGTGGTCGTTGGTGGATGTGCTTGGTGATGAGGTGTTGTTGGGGCGGGTTGATGTGGTTCAGCCTGTGTTGTGGGCTGTGATGGTGTCGTTGGCTGAGGTGTGGCGTTCTTTTGGTGTTGTTCCTTCTGGGGTGGTGGGGCATTCGCAGGGTGAGATTGCGGCTGCTGTGGTGGCTGGTGGTTTGTCGTTGGTGGATGGTGCTCGTGTGGTGGCGTTGCGTTCCCGGGCGATTCGGGAGGTGTTGGCTGGTCGTGGTGGGATGGTGTCCGTTCCGCTCCCGCCTGATGAGTTGTCGTTGGGTGAAGGGTTGTCTGTTGCTGCGGTGAACGGGCCGCGTTCGACTGTGGTTTCGGGTGACCCGGTTGCGTTGGAGCGGTTGCTGGCGACGGTGGAGGGTGCTCGGCGGATTGCGGTGGATTATGCGTCTCATTCGGTGCAGGTGGAGGCGGTTCGGGATCGGTTGTTGTCGGATCTGGCGGGGATCGCGCCCAGGAGTGGGGGTGTGGCGTTTTATTCCACGGTGACTGGTGGCCGGTTGGACACTGTGGAGTTGTCGGCTGGTTATTGGTTCCGGAATCTTCGGGAGACTGTCCGGTTCGATCAGGCGACGAGGGCTTTGCTTGATGGTGGTCATGGTGTGTTTGTTGAGGTGAGTGCGCATCCGGTGCTGGTTGTGGGGATGCAGGAGACTTTTGAGGACGCTGGTTGTGGTGCTGTGGCGTTGGGGACGTTGCGGCGTGGTGATGGTGGTTGGTCGCGATTGTTGACCTCGCTGGCTGAGGCGTACGTTCACGGTGTTGACGTCGACTGGCGGCCCACCTTCCCCGATGCCAGGATTGTCGATCTGCCGACGTATCCGTTCCAGCGCAAACGCTACTGGCACCAGTCGGTGTCCCGTTCCACGAAGCCGGACGTGAACGGGCTGTGCTACTCGATCCACTGGGAGCAACTGCCCGACCGGCCCGCCGAACTGTCCGGTACCTGGCTGGTCGTTTCCCCGTCGGGATCGGAGTACGCCGAGGCCGTGATCGACGCTCTCGAACGGCACGGAACGAAAGTTCTTCCATCCCGGTGGGACCTGGATCCGCTGCCGGACGAGCGCGACCTGGCAGGAGTGCTTTCCCTCCTGGATCTCGGCGAAACCGTCGAACTGCTGCGGGCGTTACCGGATACCGAGGCGCCAGTGTGGCTTGTCACGAGAGGCGCGGTCTTCACCACGCCGGCGGACGGCCCGAGCACGCCCGAGCAGGCGATGATCTGGGGCCTCGGCCGGGCGATCGGCCTCGAACGCCCGCACGGCTTCGGTGGACTGATCGACCTGCCCGAGCTCCTGGATGAGGCCGCACTGACCCGGCTCTGCGCCGCGCTGTCCGGTGTGGATGGCGAAGACCAGATGGCCATCCGCTCGTCCGGCCTGTTCGCTCGGCGCCTGGTTCGCGCCGCTGAGCGTTCGGTGGCGCGGACATGGACGCCGTCGGACGGAACTGTCCTGGTCACTGGCGGTACGGGAGCGCTCGGCGCGCACATCGCGCGTTGGCTGGTGGGCAACGGTGCTCGCGATGTCGTGCTGGCGAGCAGGCGGGGTACGGCCGCTCCTGGCGCCGCTGCCCTCGCTGAGGAACTGGGCAGCGCGGTGACCGTCGTCGAATGCGATGCCGCCGACCGCGCCGCGCTGGCTGCGCTGCTGGCGACGCTGCCACGGCTGACCGCTGTGGTCCACGCGGCAGGGGTTTTCGACGAACGTCCGCTCGGCGAGTTGACCCGACCGGCACTCGACAGGGTGGTGCGGGCCAAGGCGGTCGCCGCGGCGAACCTCCACGAGCTGACCGCGGACCGGGAACTGTCGGCGTTCGTGATGTTCTCCTCTGGCTCAGGGATCTGGGGCGCGGGCGGCCAAGGCGCGTACGGGGCGGCGAACGCGTTCCTCGACGCGCTGGCACACCACCGGAGGGCGCTTGGCCTTCCCGCCACTTCGATCGCCTGGGGCTCGTGGGCGGGGGCCGGGATGGCCGCCGAGTCGGGAAAGGACCTCCGGCGTCTCGGAATCCGGCCGATAGCGCCAGAGCGGGGTGTCGCCGCGCTTCAGCTCGCCCTTGACCGCGACGAGACCACCGTGGTCGTCGCCGATGTCGACTGGGATCGTTTCGTCCCGTCCTTCAGCACCGAGCGACGTAGTCCCCTGCTTGACGGCCTGGTCAGTGTTCCTGACCGGGAAGACGACGAGTCGCCGTTCGTCCGGCAGATCCTGGCGCTCGCACCGGCGGATCGGGACCGGGCGATCACCACACTGGTTCGCGACGAGACGGCCATGGTGCTCGGGCATTCTCGCGCCGACACCCTTGACACCGGCAAAGCCTTCAAACAACTGGGCTTCGACTCGATGACGGCCGTCGACCTGCGCAACCGGCTGCACGCCCGGACCGGCCTCCGGCTGCCGACGACTGTCCTTTTCGACCACCCGACTCCGGCCGCGCTGGCGGGCCATCTGCGTACTCTCGTCGAGGGCCCATCAAGCGACTCGCTCGTGACTGCGACCACCCCGGCTGCGATGCCGACCGCTGACGACCCGATCGCCATCGTGGCGATGAGCTGCCGGTTGCCCGGGGGAGTCGGCACTCCGGAGGACTTCTGGCGGCTGCTGTCCGGTGAAGTGGACGCCATCGGCACCTTCCCCACCGATCGGGGATGGGACCTGGACGCCCTGTTCGGCGCCGAGCCCGCCCGGTCGCACACCCGGTCCGGTGGGTTCCTCTACGACGCGGGCCGGTTCGACGCGGAGTTCTTCGGGATCTCGCCGCGCGAGGCGCTGGCGATGGACCCGCAGCAGCGGTTGCTGCTGGAAACCTCATGGGAGGTGTTCGAACGGGCCGGGATGAATCCGCATTCGTTGCGCGGCAGTGACACCGGGGTGTTCGTCGGCGCGATGACGCAGGACTACGGACCCCGGCCACACGAAGCACCCGAGGACTTCCAGGGCTACCTGCTCACCGGGAACACCGGCAGCGTGATCTCCGGCCGACTGTCCTACCTGTTCGGCTTCGAGGGCGGAGCCGTCACCATCGACACCGGCTGCTCGTCCTCTCTGGTCGCGTTACACCTGGCCACCCAATCGTTGCGCCAAGGAGAGTGCTCACTCGCGCTCGTCGGCGGCGTGGCTGTGATGCCGAGTCCCGCGGTCTTCGTCGAATTCAGTCGGCAGGGCGGCCTGGCGCCGGACGGCCGTTGCAAGGCGTTCGCCGCGGCGGCTGACGGAACAGGGTGGGCCGAGGGGGTCGGCGTCCTGCTTCTTGAGCGGTTGTCGGATGCGCAGGCCAACGGTCACCGGGTGTTGGCTGTCGTTCGTGGTTCGGCGGTGAACCAGGACGGGGCATCCAATGGCTTGACTGCTCCGAATGGTCTGTCGCAGCAACGCGTGATCCGGCAGGCGTTGGCGAACGCCAGGTTGTCTCCGTCGGACGTCGATGTCGTCGAGGCACATGGGACCGGCACGACTCTGGGCGATCCGATCGAGGCGCAGGCGTTGCTCGCGACCTACGGTCAGGATCGTGAACAGCCTCTCCTGCTGGGGTCGGTGAAGTCGAACATCGGCCACACCCAGGCCGCTGCGGGGATCGCCGGTGTGATCAAGATGGTGCTGGCGATGAGGAACGGCATGGTGCCGCGCACACTGCACGTCGACGCGCCCAGCCCGCACGTGGACTGGTCCACCGGCACGGTCGACCTGATCACCGAGACCCGGCCCTGGCCTGCCACCGGCCACCCGCGGCGCGCCGGTGTGTCGGCCTTCGGCGTCGGTGGCACCAACAGCCACGTGATCATCGAGGAGGCACTCGACGACGAGGCGGATCTGCCGGACAACCCTCGAAGCACCGCCCTCGTGCCCTGGGTTTTGTCCGCGCGGAGCAACTCGGCGTTGCGGCAGTATGCCGGGAATCTTCTCGCCTATGTGGGTGATCACGCCGCCGACGTGGGTTTCTCACTCGTCACGACGCGGGCCGCGTTCGAGCATCGTGCCGTAGTGGTCGGTCCCGACCGGGACTGCGTGCAGGCGTTGACTGATGGCCGTCCGCATGCACGGGTGGTGACCGGTGTCGCGGCCACGCCTTGCACCGATGTGGTGTTTGTGTTTCCTGGTCAGGGTTCGCAGTGGGTGGGGATGGCGCGGGAGTTGTTGGCGTCTTCGTCTGTGTTTGCTGAGCGTATGGGTGAGTGTGCGGAGGCGTTGGGGGAGTTTGTTGAGTGGTCTTTGGTGGATGTGCTTGGTGATGAGGTGTTGTTGGGGCGGGTTGATGTGGTTCAGCCTGTGTTGTGGGCTGTGATGGTGTCGTTGGCTGAGGTGTGGCGTTCTTACGGTGTTGTTCCTTCGGCGGTGGTGGGGCATTCGCAGGGTGAGATTGCGGCTGCTGTGGTGGCTGGTGGTTTGTCGTTGGTGGATGGTGCTCGTGTGGTGGCGTTGCGTTCCCGGGCAATTGGGGAGGTGTTGGCTGGTCGTGGCGGGATGGTGTCCGTTCCACTGCCGCCGGATGAGTTGCCGCTTGGCGACGGACTGTCTGTTGCCGCGGTGAACGGGCCGAACTCCACAGTGGTCTCGGGTGACCCGGTTGCGTTGGAGCGGTTGTTGTCCGCAGTGGAGGGTGCGCGGCGGATTGCGGTTGATTATGCGTCGCATTCAACACAGGTTGAAGTCGTCCGGGATCGGTTGTTCTCTGATCTGGCGGGGGTCACGCCCAGGTCTGGGGGTGTGGCGTTTTATTCCACTGTCAGTGGTGAGCGGATCGACTGTGCGGAGTTGACCGCTGATTACTGGTACCGCAACTTGCGTGAGACTGTCCAGTTCGACCAGACGATCAGAACCGCTCTCCAGGATGGTCGTGGCGTGTTCGTCGAGGTGAGTCCGCATCCGGTGCTGGTTGTGGGGATGCAGGAGACCATTGAGGATGTGGGTAGTGGTGCTGTGGCGTTGGGGACGTTGCGGCGTGGTGATGGTGGTTGGTCACGCCTGTTGACCTCGTTGGCCGAGGCGTACGTTCACGGTGTCGACGTGGACTGGCGGCCTGCCTTCCCCGATGCCAGGATTGTCGAGCTGCCGACGTACCCGTTCCAACACAAGCAGTATTGGCTTTCCCCGCGGCGAACGGAAGAGTCGGCGGGGACATCGGCACACCCCATCCTGAACGCTGTTGTGCCTTTGGCTGATGGTGACGGTGTGGTGCTGACCGGCCGGCTGTCGCTTCGGGACCAACCATGGTTGGCGGATCACGCCGTGCACGGAGTGGTGTTGCTACCGGGAACCGCGTTCGTGGAGTTGGCGATCTGGGCAGGCCATGAGGTCGGCTGCGACCGGGTGGACGAACTGATCCTCGAGGCCCCGCTGGTGCTGGCCGAGCACACGGACACCGTCGTCCAGATGTCCGTCAGCGGCCCGGACGAGGACGGTAGCCGTTCGATGACCGTGCACTCGCGGCTGGACAACGACGGGACGTGGACGAAGCACGCCACCGGAACTCTGGTGCCGGGCGGGAGTGAGAAGCCGACGCTGGAGACGTGGCCACCGGACCACGCGGAGCGCATCGACCTGCACGTCCTTCAGGAGCAGTTGGCCGACGCCGGGTACCACTATGGACCGACGTTCCAAGGCATCCGGGCCGCGTGGCGGCGAGACAGCGAGATCTTCGCCGAGGTGGCCCTGGCCGAGGAGCGGCACGATGACGCGCGGCGGTTCGGACTGCACCCCGCATTGCTCGACATCGCGCTTCAGCCGATCGTCGCCGGTGGCCTGCTCCCGGATTTCGGGGACACCGCCCACCTGCCGTTCTGCTGGCGAGGTGTCACGCTGCACGCGACCGGCGCGACCGCCCTGCGAGTACGGCTCCGGACGGCTGGCGTCGACAGCATTGGCGTGACCGTCGCCGACGTCACAGGCAATACGGTGGCGACAGCCGATGAGCTGCTGCTACGGCCTGTTGCGGCACAGCAACTCCAGCGAACCGGCCGCCAAGACTCCATGTACAGGGTCGAGTGGGTCCCTGCGGAGTCCGGTTCCGTCCATCGCCTGCCGATCAAGACGCATTCCATCGAGTCCTCTGTGGATGGATCAGTCCGGACGGCGACCACGGAGGCGCTGCAAGTCGTGCAGTCCTGGCTGGCCGAGGAGCGTGACGCGATCCTCGTGATCGTCACGAGCGGAGCCGTCGCCGTACGGCCGGGGGAGTCTCTCCGAGACGCGGCTCAGGCCGCCGTCTGGGGGCTTGTCCGATCAGCACAGTCCGAGCATCCAGGTCGGTTCCTGCTTTGTGACACCGATGGCTCCGAAGACCTCACGAGCGTGCTGTCGACGGTGTCCGACGAACCAGAGATCGCCCTGCGTGATGGACGTGCCTACGTCCCCCGACTGACCAGGGTCACGGCTGACCACAGTACGACGCTGAACCCGGAGGGCACCGTGTTGATCACGGGCGGCACGGGCACACTCGGCGGTCTCATCGCTCGTCATCTGGTGACCGAGCACCGCGTGCGGCGCCTGGTCCTCACCAGCCGGAGCGGAGTCAGCGACTTGCCCGAGGAACTCAGCGCCCTCGGCGCGCAGGTAAGAGTCGTGGCCTGTGACGCCGCCGACCGGAGCGCGCTGGAGTCACTGCTCGCCGAAATCCCGGACCTGACCTCGGTCGTTCATGCCGCGGGAGTGCTCGACGACGGCGTGGTCACCTCGTTGACGCCCGAGCGCGTCGACACGGTTCTGCGACCCAAGGTGGACGCAGCGCAGCACCTGCACGAGTTGACCAAGGACCGTGATCTGTCGGCGTTTGTCCTGTTCTCCTCGGCCTCGGCCCTGTTCGGGATGGCTGGGCAGGCGAACTACGCGGCGGCCAACTCGTTCGTGGACGCCCTCGCCCAGCAGCGGCGATCAGCGGGGCTGCCCGCGGTGGCACTGGCCTGGGGCTTCTGGGAACACCGTTCCGGAATGACGGGGCACCTGAGCGACACCGACCTCAACCGGATGAGACGGACCGGAATCGGTCCGCTCTCCACCGAGGAGGGCCTTGCCCTCTTCGACGCGGCGCTGGGAACCGAATCGCCGGTACTGGTGACGGCTCGCCTGGATACTGCCGGGCTGCGCGACACCGACGCGGTGCCGCCGCTACTCCGTGGTCTGGTCCGCGCTTCCCGCCGAAGGACGGTGCAGACGGACCCACAGGACGGCGGGCTGCTCCAGCGACTCGCGACTCTGTCGGACGTGGAACGCGATCAGGTGCTGGTCGACATGGTCCGTACTCACGCCGCCGCCGTCTTGGGACACGCCTCGATCGACGCGGTCCCGGCGGAACGGGCGTTCTCGGACCTCGGATTCGACTCACTCACCTCTGTCGAACTGCGCAACCGGCTGATGCGCGCGACCGGATCGCGGTTCTCGCCGACCGTGGTCTTCGACCATCCCACGCCGGCCGCGTTGGCTGTCCACATCGGAACGCAGCTGCGGCCGGAAGCGCCGGGCGCGACGGTGCTCGCCGAACTCGACCGCCTGCTCGACCGAGTCCGTGACGACGGGGAAACGCGGAACGCCGTGATGTCGAGGATGCGGTCGGTGCTGTCCGGCTGGGACGGGGCGGCGGCTCCCGACGAGGACGTCGAGGCCGCTGACGACGACGAGCTGTTCGACCTGATCCACCGCGAATTCGGAAAGTCATGACGCCGTGTCGAGAGGTCTGGGGGTGACGGTGCCGTGGCCAACGAAGAGAAGCTTCGTGAGCACCTGAAATGGATGACGACGGAACTACGTCAGGCTCGGCGGAGCCTGGCCGAGAACGAGTCGAAGGCCAGGGAGCCGATCGCGATCGTCTCGATGAGCTGCCGGTTCCCCGGCGGGGTGCGGTCACCGGAGGACCTCTGGCAGGTGGTGTTGGACGGCCGCGACGCCATCGCGCCGCTGCCGGACGACCGTGGCTGGAATCTCAGCCGGTTGTACCACCCGGACCCGGACGAACCCGGCTCGACCTACGTGCGCCAAGGCGGCTTCCTGACCGGCGCCGACGCGTTCGACCCGGAGTTCTTCGGCATCTCGCCGCGCGAGGCGCTGGCGATGGACCCGCAGCAGCGGTTGCTGTTGGAGACCGCGTGGGAGGCGTTCGAGCGCGCCGGGATGAACCCGGCTGGCCTGAAGGGCAGCCGGACGGGCGTGTTCGCCGGTGTGATGTACCACGATTACGGAACCAGGCTGGCCAAGGTCCCGGAAGAGATCGAGGGCTACCTGGTCAACGGCAGCGCCGGCGGCATCGCGTCGGGCCGGGTCGCCTACACCTTCGGGCTGGAAGGACCGGCCGTCACGGTGGACACGGCCTGTTCGTCGGCGTTGGTGGCGCTGCATCTGGCGGCGCAGTCGTTGCGGCAGGGCGAATGCGATCTGGCGCTTGCCGGTGGTGTGACGGTGATGTCGACACCCCAGTTGCTGGTCGAGCTGAGCCGCCAGCGTGGGCTCGCCCCTGACGGACGGTCGAAGGCGTTCTCGGCGCAGGCGGATGGATTCGGCCCAGGCGAAGGTGCCGGGCTCTTGTTGCTGGAACGGTTGTCGGATGCCCGTGCCAATGGCCATCGGGTGTTGGCTGTGGTGCGTGGTTCGGCGGTGAACCAGGATGGTGCTTCGAACGGGCTGACCGCGCCGAACGGTCCGTCGCAGCAACGGGTGATCCGCGAGGCGCTGGCCAACGCGGGCCTGGCACCGGCCGATGTGGACGTCGTGGAGGCGCACGGAACGGGCACCAAGCTGGGTGATCCGATCGAGGCGCAGGCGTTGTTGGCCACGTACGGGCAGGACCGCGAGCGGCCGTTGTGGTTGGGGTCGGTGAAGTCGAACATCGGGCACGCCCAGGCCGCCGCGGGTGTGGCCGGTGTGATCAAAATGGTGATGGCGATGCGAGAGGGCATCGTGCCACGGACATTGCACGCGATCGAGCCGTCGCCGCACATCGACTGGTCGTCCGGTGCGGTCCGCTTGGTGACCGAAACGACGTCGTGGCCGGAGCAGGACCGGCCCCGGCGGGCGGCCGTGTCGTCGTTCGGAGCCAGCGGCACCAACGCACACACCATTCTCGAACACGTGGAAGACGATCACGAGACCCGGCCGGAACCGCCCGCGACCATACTGCCCTGGGTATTGTCCGCCCGCACTGAAGAGGCGCTCAGGCAACAAGCCACGGCACTGTCCGATATAGACGGACGAGTTGACGACATCGGTCTGTCGCTGGCCGGGCGGTCCGGGTTCGAGTGCCGCGCGGTCGTGGTCGGGAATTCCGTTCCAGGACTGCGGGACGGGTTGCGTGTGGTGGCTGGCAACGGGTTGGCCAGCCATGTGGTGCGGGGTTCGGTGGTCACTGGCGCTGACCGAGTTGTGTTTGTGTTTCCTGGTCAGGGTTCGCAGTGGGTGGGGATGGCGCGGGAGTTGTTGGGGTCGTCTCCGGTGTTTGCTGAGCGTATGGGTGAGTGTGGGGCTGCTCTTGGGGAGTTTGTTGAGTGGTCTTTGGTGGATGTGCTTGGTGATGAGGTGTTGTTGGGGCGGGTTGATGTGGTTCAGCCTGTGTTGTGGGCTGTGATGGTGTCGTTGGCTGAGGTGTGGCGTTCTTGTGGTGTTGTTCCTTCTGGGGTGGTGGGGCATTCGCAGGGTGAGATTGCGGCTGCTGTGGTGGCTGGTGGTTTGTCGTTGGTGGATGGTGCTCGTGTGGTGGCGTTGCGTTCCCGGGCGATTCGGGAGGTGCTGGCTGGTCGTGGCGGGATGGTGTCCGTTCCGCTCCCGCCTGATGAGTTGTCATTGGGTGAAGGGTTGTCGGTTGCTGCGGTGAATGGGCCGCGTTCGACGGTGGTTTCGGGTGATCCTGAGGCGTTGGAGCGGTTGTTGGCGACGGTGGAGGGTGCTCGGCGGATTGCGGTTGATTATGCGTCTCATTCGGTGCAGGTGGAGGCGGTTCGGGATCGGTTGTTGTCTGATTTGGCGGGGGTCACGCCCAGGTCTGGGGGTGTGGCGTTTTATTCCACGGTGACTGGTGAGCGGATCGACTGTGCGGAGTTGTCGGCTGATTATTGGTTTCGGAATCTTCGGGAGACTGTCCGGTTCGATCAGGCGACGAGGGCTTTGCTTGATGGTGGTCATGGTGTGTTTGTTGAGGTGAGTCCGCATCCGGTGCTGGTTGTGGGGATGCAGGAGACTTTTGAGGACGCTGGTTGTGGTGCTGTGGCGTTGGGGACGTTGCGGCGTGGTGATGGTGGTTGGTCGCGATTGTTGACCTCGCTGGCTGAGGCGTACGTTCACGGTGTCGGGGTGGATTGGCGTCCGGTTTTCCCGGATGCGCGGGTGATCGACCTCCCGACGTATCCATTCCAGCGCAGGCGGTACTGGTTGGAATCGTCGCGGTCGTCGGGCGACGTGGCCGCTGCGGGACTGCGGTCGACGGGGCATCCGTTGTTGGCGGCCGCGGTGGAGTTGGCCGATGCGGACGGAGTGTTGTTGACCGGCAGTCTGTCGGTGGAGACTCACCCGTGGTTGGCGGATCACGCCGTGCATGGTGTGGTGTTGTTACCAGGCACGGCCATGGTCGAACTGGCGTTGCACGCCGGAGACCAGGTGGGATGCGATCGGCTGGACGAGCTGACGCTGCATGCGCCGTTGGTGCTGCCCGAGGGCGTGTCCGTGCGGGTGCAGATTTCGGTCGGTGCACCAGAAGAGGGCGGCCTGCGGCCGGTGTCGGTGTTCTCCCGGCTCGATGATGACCAACCGTGGGTCCGGCATGCCACCGGCACGCTGACCAGCGCCGGATCGCGAAAAACCCTGACCGGGCTGGCGGAGTGGCCGGTCCCGGACGCGCGACCGGTGGACGTGTCGGGGTTCTACGACCGTTTCGCCGAGCTGGGGTTTGCCTACGGCCCGGCGTTCGCGGGGTTGCGGGCGGCGTGGACTCGTGGTGAGGAGACTTTCGCCGAGGTCGTTCTGGGGGCCTCGGACGCTGACGGGTTCGGGATGCATCCCGCGCTGATGGATGCCGCGTTGCATGCGGTTGTGTTGGGCGGTGTGGACATCGGCGACGGCGCTTTGCCGTTCGCGTTCAACGGTGTTCAGGTACACGCGAACGGTGCCCGCGCTGTCCGGGTCCGGATCACTCCGGTCAGCCGGGACACAGTCGCGATCACCATCGCCGACCACACCGGACTGCCGGTGGTCACCATCGACTCTCTCACCGTCCGGCCTGTCACCAAAGAACAACTCACCACGACCCAAACCAACGCACTGTTCCGTGTCGACTGGACAGCGGTGACCCACCAGGCGACGGCCGAAGGCCGGCGTTGGGCGTTCCTCGGTGACGACGTGCCGTGCCTTCCTGGAGATCGCTACGCGGATCTCACCGACTTGCTCAGTGCCATCCGAGCCGGTCAGCCGCTTCCGGACGTGGTCGTGTCGCCGTGCTTCGCTCCGGAAGCTCCGCTTGCGCAGGCCGCGCGTTCCACCGTGCACCGAGCATTGGTGCTCCTTCAGGCGTGGTTGGCTGAACCAGAGCTTTCGTCGGTGAGACTGGTGTTCCTCACCAGGACGGCCCAGGCGGTCGACGCCCACGACGACGTGCCGGAGCTGGCGGCCTCGTCGATCTGGGGCCTGGTGCGCACGACGCAGACGGAGCATCCCGACAGGTTCTTCGTGGTCGATGTGGACGGTCGCGACGAATCGTACCGGGCACTGCCCGACGCGGTGGCTTCCGGTGAACCTCAACTGGCCGTTCGTGCCGGGTCGGTCCTGACACCGCGACTGGTCGGCGTCTCCGCCCCGGTCACCGGCGTTGACGTTCTTCAGGTCGATGGGACGGTCCTGATCGTGGGCGGCACCGGCACGTTGGGTCGTGCAGTGGCCCGGCATTTGATCGCGGAGCGTGGTGTTCGTTCCGTGGTTCTGGTCAGCCGAAGTGGTGGTGATGCGGGTGACTTGGCGGGGTTGGGTGCCGAGGTTCGGGTGGTGGCCTGTGACGCTGCTGATCGGGATACGTTGGCGTCGTTGGTTGCCGGGATTCCGGATCTTACCGCGGTGGTGCACGCGGCTGGTGTTCTCGATGACGCGGTCGTCTCGGCATTGACCACCGATCAAGTGGACAGGGCGTTCGCGTCCAAGGTGGACATCGCCGTGAACCTGCATGAGGTAACGGCTGGTTTGAGCCTGTCGGCGTTCGTGCTGTTCTCGTCGGCGGCGAGCGTGTTGGGTAGTGCTGGTCAGGCTGGTTATGCGGCCGCTAACGCGTTTCTGGACGCCTTGGCGCAGCATCGTCGTTCGTTGGGGCTGCCCGCGACTTCTCTTGCGTGGGGGTTGTGGGAGCAGACCAGCGGCATGACAGCACATTTGGCCGAGGTCGATCGTGCCCGGATGGCACGGTCGGGTATCCGTCCACTGTCCACAGTAGAAGCGCTGCGGTTGTTCGATACCGCTCTCGCTTGTGACGAGGCCGCCTTCGTTCCGATCAAGCTCGATCGACCGGCCATCTCCGGCGTGGTGCCGGTGGTGTTGCGGGGTTTGGTGCGTTCGAGTGTTCGCCGCGTCGTGGGTTCGCCCGACGATGGTCGGCTTGGTGGTCGGCTGGCGGGGATGTCCGGCGCGGAGCGTGACCGCGAGTTGTTGTTGCTCGTGCAGTCGTGTGTGGCGGCCGTGTTGGGCCACGACGGCGTGGAAGGCGTTGCACCCGGACGAGCGTTCAAGGAGCTGGGTTTTGACTCGTTGATGGCGGTTGAGTTGCGTAACCGGCTCGCCGCTGTGACCGGGGTGCGTTTGTCGCCGACGCTCGTGTTCGATTATCCGACACCGTTGGCGTTGGCGAAGCATCTGGATGGAGAGCTTCCCGGGCACGGTTCGTCGATTGCCGTACCGGCGGTGCCGCGCCATGCCGGTTCACGCGTTGCGGACGACCCCATTGTGATCGTGGCCATGGGCTGTCGTTTTCCGGGGGGTGTGAGTTCGCCGGAGGACTTGTGGCGGTTGGTGGCGGACGGCTGCGATGTGGTTTCGGGCTTTCCGACGGACCGCGGCTGGGACCTGGCCGGGTTGTACGACCCTGATCCGGACTCGCCGGGCAAGAGCTATGTCCGTGATGGCGGGTTCCTGAGCGATGTGGCCGGGTTCGACCCGGAGTTCTTCGGCATTTCGCCCCGTGAGGCGTTGGCGATGGACCCACAACAGCGTCTTCTGCTGGAGGTGGTGTGGGAGACGCTGGAGCGTGGGGGCGTCCGGCCGGACTCGCTCCGGGGTAGCTCGACCGGCGTGTACGTGGGCGCGATGCAAAGTAGCTATGCCGTCGGATATCCGGTGGTCGAGGGCCTGGAAAGCCACTTGATGACCGGTAACAGCGCGAGCGTCGCGTCCGGGCGGGTGGCCTACACGTTCGGGCTCGAAGGGCCAGCCGTGACGGTGGACACGGCTTGTTCATCCTCGTTGGTGGCTTTGCATCTGGCCTCGCAGGCGCTGCGTCACGGCGAGTGCGATCTGGCGCTGGTCGGTGGTGCCACCGTGATGGCGGCACCCGATGCTTTTGCCGCCTTCAGCCGGCAACGTGGGTTGTCACCGGACGGGCGATGCAGGGCGTTCGCGGCCTCTGCGGACGGCACCGGATGGGCTGAAGGCGTTGGCGTCCTGCTGGTGGAACGGTTGTCGGACGCGCGGCGCAACGGGCATTCGGTGCTGGCGGTCGTCCGTTCGACCGCGACCAATCAGGATGGTGCTACCAACGGCTTGACCGCGCCGAACGGCCCGTCGCAGCAGCGGGTGATTCGGCAGGCGTTGGCGGCTGCGGGTTTGTCCGCGTCCGATGTCGATGTGGTGGAGGCGCACGGGACTGGGACGACTTTGGGTGATCCGATTGAGGCGCAGGCGTT
>NZ_JAAATY010000053.1 GCF_013280595.1 Kibdelosporangium persicum | reverse complement strand
CTCGTGCTGTGGGACGACGAGTTGAAGCCGAGCAAGGTCTGGGTCGAGGGAAAGCTGGTCTTCGACGCGGCGACCACCGAGCCGGACACCCCACTCCCGCCCGCCCGGGAAGCCGCAGGTCAACCCTCGTGAGTGTTTATCAGGGTTAGAACCCCGATAAACACTCACGAGAGGGGTCAGCGGGTTCTGGTTACTTTGGAGAGGCCGCGGGGGTTGTCCGGGTCGCCGCCTCGCGCCAGCGCCAGGCCGAGCGCGAGTCGTTGCAGCGGCAGGACTTCCAGGACCGGTGCGACTTCCTCGGCCGTCTCCGGCAGGACGATCCGGGAACTGGCCGGGACGTCCGCGGCGGCGGAACCGACGGCGAGGACGTCGGCACCGCGCTGGCGCACCGTGTCGACGACGTCACGCATCGCTTCGCCGCCCTTGCCCGCACTGGTGACCGCGACGACGCCGGTGTCGGAGTCGATCGCGGCGACTGGGCCATGCAGGAGGTCCGCGCCGCTGTACGCACGCGCCGCGAGATAGCTGGTTTCCGCCAGTTTCAACGCGCCCTCGGCCGCGGTGGCCGAGGAGTAACCGCGCCCGGTCGTCACCATGCGTTCGACGAACCGGTACCGGGCGACCGCCTCCTCGACCGAAGAGTCGATCGTGGACAGCGCCTGGGCTGCCAGTTCGGGCAGTGCGGCGGCTTTCTCGCCCTGTCCACCCTGGACAGAGTCGATCAAGAGGTACAGCGCCAGCAGCGTCGCGGTGTACGTCTTGGTGGCCGCGACCGCCTTTTCTACGCCGGCGTTGACGTCCACGGACAGCTCGGCGGCCGCGGCGAGCTCGGACTCCGGGTTGTTGGTGACGGCAACGGTCAGTGCGCCACGGTCACGGGCGGCGGCGGTCGCCTCGATCAGGTCGGGCGAGCCGCCGCTCTGGCTCACCGTTATGTACAGGACGTCGTGCAGGTCGGGCTTGGCGTTGTACAACGTCGTCGTCGACGCGGAGACCAGGCCCGCGGGCAGTTCGAGCAGGACTTCTGTTAGGTACTTCGCATACAACGCGGCGTGGTCGCTCGAACCACGGGCCGCGAGCAGCGCGAAGCGCGGCCTGCGTTCGGCGATCACGCCACCCACGGAGGCGATCAACGGCCGGCTCCCGGTGACCGCTGCGAACACCTCCGGCTGCTCGGCGATCTCGGCACTCATGTGCCTGCCGGGCGTTTCGTCGGTCATCGTCCCTCCCGTAGTAGGTCTAGACCAATCGTAGTGGCCGGACAGCCCTGTCCGCCACGTGAGACGATGTGATGCCAGTTTGTCACTCCAACGGGCAACTCGGCGGGGTTTGATCGCATCTGAGCCGGTGGCAGGGCATGCTGTGGGGGTACGCCTTGAGGAGGAGGCCATGCTGGAGACATCGTCCGCCGCTACGCCGGACACCGCCGCCGCAGCACGCCTGCAGCGCGAGCCGAAGTACTGGGGTTTGAAGCGGCACCTGCTGGATCTGCTGAGCGCGTTGCCCCCCGGCTCGCCGATCCCGACCGAGCGCTCGTTGGCGGCGGAGTTCGACGTCTCGCGTACCACGGTGCGCCAGGCGTTGGCCGAGCTGACCGTGGAGGGCCGGCTGCTCCGCGTGCAGGGCAAGGGAACTTTCGCCGCGGAGCCCAAAGTGGCGCAGCGACTGCACCTTTCGTCCTACACGGAGGACATGCGCGCGCAAGGACGTGAACCATCTTCACGTCTGCTTGAGGTGTCCGAGCTTCCGGTGGAAGCGGAACTGGCCCGGCTGCTGGGAATCCGGGCGGGCGCGAAGATCCTGCGACTGCACCGGCTGCGGTTCGCCGACGGCGAGCCGATGGCGCTGGAGACGACACACCTGCCGCTCGGGCGGTTCCGCGGCCTGCGCCGTTACATCACCAGTGGCGGCTCCCTGTACCAGGTGTTGCGGGAGCGCTTCGGAGTGGAACTGGGGCACGCGGAGGAGACCATCGAGACCGGGCTGGCCGGTCCGCAGGAGGCCGAACTGCTGGGGGCGGACGTCGGCATGCCGATGTTGTTGCTGTCACGGCACTCCTTCGGCACCGACGGTCGTCCGGTGGAGTGGGTGCGTTCGGTCTACCGCGGCGACCGGTACAAGTTCGTCGCGACCCTGAACCGTCCAAACGGGTGACTCGCCGTTCCGGGCACACCCGGCGTCGGTGATCCACATGCGACGCCGGGCGTGGATTCGGGTTGCGGGGTATGAGAACAAGGCCACGATCGGGTAGTGGCGGCCGGTGATCACCTGGGCGCAAGGTGTGGTTGTGCCCAGGATGAACATCCGGATGAGACGGCTGACGGCGGAGCTGCGCCGGCTGCGCGAAGGTCTGAACCTGACCAGCCGGGAAGTCGCCAAGCAGGTGGGGATCTCGGTCAGCACGGTCTCGCGGATCGAGAACACCGGCCAAGGGCTCAGCCGCGACGCGCTGGTCGAGTTGCTCACGCTGTACAAGGTGCCGAGGGCGAAGCGGCAAGGGCTGCTCCGCCTGATGGAACAGCTGAACGAGCCAGGCCTGCTCGACCGAGGCGACCTGCGGACCAACGAGGACACGGCGAACTGGATCGGGTTGGAGCAGGACGCCGCCCGGATCTGCAACTACGAGAGCCTGTTGATCCCAGGACTGCTCCAGACCTTCCCCTACGCCAAAGCGCTCTTCGACGGTGGCGAATCGCGGCTCTCGGAGCAGGAGAGGACCGGCCGGACCAACGCCCGCATCGCACGCCAGTCCCTGCTTCGCCGCCGGACGCCGCTGGACTTCAGGGTGGTCCTGCATGAGGCCGCGTTGCGCGAAACGGTCGGCGGTCCAGAGGTCATGCACGGCCAGCTTGTGCATCTCCTGGAGGCGGCGTGCCTGCCCGGCGTGGATCTGCGGGTACTGCCGTTCGGGCGAGGCGCGCACGCGGGCCTGACCAGCCCGTTCGTGATCATGGACTATCGCGGGCTACCCAGCTTGGTGCTGCTGGAGAACAAGGTCGCCGATCTCTATTTGGAGGAGAAGGCCGACATCGCCGCATATAGGCTGTACTGGCAGGACATCTGGGGCCTTGCTCACACGCCGGACAAGTCATCGGCGTTGATCAGGGAGGTGGCCCGGACGCTGCACACGGCTGAGAAGGGACACGGCAGTGGCCAGCTGGCGCAAAAGCAGCTTTAGCGGTACCAACTCGAACTGCGTCGAGGTGGCTGTCGCGCCTGACCTTGTCGGTATTCGCGACTCCAAGAACGCCGACGGCCCGTGCGTGACCGTGCCCGCTGAGGCCTGGACGACCTTCCTGAGCTCACTGTGACCATTCGCTGGGGCACGCCGGTCGCCCGTGGCGTCCTGGCCACCACGATCATGGCGTCCGGCATGGCGATGCTCGACGGCACCATCGTCAACGTCGCGCTGCCGAGGATCGGCACCGAGCTCGACGCGTCCGTCGCGGGTCTGCAGTGGATCCTTGACGGGTACCTGCTGTCCCTGGCGTCGCTCATCCTGATCGCGGGGTCGCTGGGGGATCGCTACGGCCGCCGCAAGGTCTTTGTCATCGGCATCGTCTGGTTCGGGCTTGCCTCGCTGCTGTGCGGGATCGCGCCGAACACCGAGCTGCTCGTCGTCGCGCGGATTCTGCAAGGGATCGGTGGCGCGCTGCTCACGCCGGGTTCGCTCGCCATTCTGCAGTCCTCTTTCGACCGTGCGGACCGGGCGCGGGCGATCGGGGCCTGGTCAGGGCTGGGCGGCATCGCCGCCGCGGTCGGTCCGCTTGTCGGCGGCGTGCTCGTGCAGGCTTGGTCGTGGCGGTTGGCGTTCCTGGTCAACCTGCCGATCGCCGTGGTCTGCGTGTGGATGGCGCGCAAGTACGTTCCCGAGTCGCGGGACGAGCAGATGCGGGGGCATCCGGACATCGTGAGTTCGGCGCTGGGGGCGGTCGGGCTCGCGGGCGTCACCACGGCTCTGGTCGAGGCGCCGGTGCGCGGACCTGACCCGCTTGTCCTGATCGCCGGAATTCTGGGCTTCGTCGGGGTCGTGTCCTTCGTCGTGCTCCAGAAGAGGATGCGCGACCCGCTCGTGCCGCCGGAGATGTTCCGCGACAGCACGTTCACGCTCTCGAACGCTTTGACGTTCGTGGTCTACACCGCGCTCGGCGGCGTGATGATGTTGATGGTGCTGCAGCTTCAGGTGTCGCTCGGGTACGGGCCGACGGCCGCGGGCATCGCCGGACTGCCGATCACGATCATCATGCTGCTCACCTCTTCGCTGTCCGGGCGGATCGCGCAACGGATCGGGCCACGGCTCCAGCTCGTGGCCGGGCCGTTCATCATCGCCGCGGGCATGCTGCTGATGATGCGGATCGGGCCGGACGCGTCCTACGTCACCGAGGTCCTGCCTGCGGTGATCGTGTTCGGGATCGGGCTGGCGACCGTGGTGGCGCCGGTCACGGCGACTGTGCTGGCGGCCGCCGAAGACCGGCACGCGGGCGTCGCGTCGGGCGTGAACAACGCGATCGCGCGGACGGGTGGCCTGCTGGCGGTCGCGGTGTTGCCTGCCGTGGCGGGGCTGAACGGAGCGGCGTACACCGATCCGGCGGCTCTCACGAGCGCGTGGCAGACGTCCTTGATGATCTGTGCCGTGCTGGCCGCGGTGGGCGGTCTGCTGGCGCTGGGTGTCCGCAACGACGTCCTCGGCGGCCCGCCGGAGCCGAAGCACGAAGCCCCGGCGCCCGGCGAGTGCCTGCACTGCGGCGTCGAAGGGCCGCCGACCCACGTCAGGCCGTCAGGATCTCCGCAAGCATCCGCGGGTTGACGTTCCCGCCGGACACAAGCGCCACAGTCCGGCCCGGCGTCGCGGCACCCTTCAGATAAGCGGCCACGGCCACGGCACCACTGGGCTCGGCGACGAGGTGCGCCTTGTGCGCCAGCACCCGAACCGCCTCGCGGATCTCGTCCTCGGTCACCGTGATCATGCCGTCGATGACCTTCTGCAAGTGTGCGAACGTCAGGTCCGACGGCTGCGACCGAAGGCCGTCCGCGATCGTGCGGTTGCGGTCCTCGACCGACCAGTTCACGCGGTGTCCCGCGGCCAGGCTTTCGGCCGTGTCGGCCGCCAGTTCCGGCTCGACGCCGTAGATCCGCGCGCCGGGGCACATCGCACGGATCGCCGTGCCGACGCCGGATGCCAGTCCGCCACCGCTGACCGGGAGCAGCACGACCTCGACCTCGGGCAGGTCATGGGCGATCTCCAGCCCAGTCGTGCCCTGTCCGGCGATCACGTCGGGGTGGTCGAACGGCGGGACCAGCACCGCGCCGGTCTGCTCGACCAGGTTGTCGGCGTACTCCTCGCGCTTGCCGACCGGGCACAGCACGACCTCGGCGCCGTACGACCGCGTCTTCTCGACCTTCACCGAAGGGGTGTCCTCCGGCATGACGATGTGCGCGGGCACGCCGAACGCCCGCGCGGCGTACGCGACAGCTTGCGCATGGTTGCCGCTCGAGTACGCAACGACACCGCGTGCGCGGACGGGATCGTCCAAGCGGGCCAAGGTGTTGAAGGCGCCCCGGATCTTGAACGCGCCGACCGGCTGCAGGTTCTCCGGTTTGATCCATAGTGGACGGTCGGGGTCCGCCCAGCTCGCGGGCAGCAGCGGGGTCCGCACGACCGAGTCGCGCACCCGGTCGGCCGCCGCCTTGATGTCGTCGATAGTCACCAGTTCCACACCGGGAATCTTGCCTTGTCCGGGCAGGTGACGATAGTCGTCCACAGTGGACTGACGGGGTGGTGGTGCTCACGTTGGGTCAACCCCCGCCGCGCTGGGTACGTCCCTTCTGTGTCGAGCGACGAGAAGGAGAAGTGGTTTCCCGGGATGAGTGAGGAGCGCAAGGGCGGATTCCACCCGAGTCAGATCGTCGTCGCGGCGCTCGCGGCGGTGACCGCGGCCGTCCTCGGATCGACACTCGGTGTCGCCGGAACGGTACTCGGTGCCGCAATTGGTGCCATTGTGACGACCATCGCAGCCGAGGCGTACGCGAGATCGATCGACCGGGTTCGTAGCCGAGTTGTGAAGAAGGAAGCGGACCCTTCGGACGACAAAACCGACAAGTCGCCACGGCGCGTGCGCTGGCAATTACTCGCTGGTGGCACTCTCGCCGCATTCGTTCTCGGCATGGTTGTGATCACCGGTATCGAATGGGTTCGTGGTGAACCACTTTCCGGTGGCTCGGAGACCACGATTGGTGGCGTTCTGCAGCGGCCGGATCACGAAGAGCAAAAACGACCAATGCCACAAAAGGTGCCGCCGCCCACCACCGTCACGGTCACGGAAACGCCGTCACAGCCGTCGGTCGCCCCCACGACCACACCGCCGCCGGCTTCCGGATCGACTTCGTCGAGCCCTCCGTCGACCACCAGTTCGACTGCTGATCCGGTTCAGTCCGGTCCTTCTAGTGCGCCGCCGAGCAGTCGGTAAAGCGCTCTGTCCAGGACTGATTACAGCGCGTACAGCTTTGGTGTGATTTGGAACACAATTTCGCCCTGTTCGGGCCATTGTGTAACGCGAGCGCGATTCATACGCTCGCTTGCGGAGGGTGACCCGGAAGAGTGACGCCAAGAACACTCGAACAGGTGACGGGGTGAGTCGACCACCCCGTCACCCATTCCTTGAAAGCCCGTGAGCCGGCCCTGCATCCAGCTCACGGGTCCCTGCACCCAAGGAGACGACATGAACCCAAGGAAAACGGCCCGGTTAACCGGTGCCGTCCTCATTGCCGCCGCCATGGCTGTGATGCACAGTCTACCCGCGTCCGCGGCATCTTCGGGTGGCACTTCTGCAACAGATTCGGCGATCGATCGGATCGAGGCCGAAAATCCCGGGCTGCTGGCCGCCATGAAGCGCGATCTCGGACTCGACGCGACAGCGGCGCGTGATCTCATGGCTACTCAGGAAGCCGCGATCGGGACCGAGAATTCGCTGCGTACGGCGCTCGGCGAAAGTTTCGGCGGTGCCTACTTCGACGCCGCGACAAGGAAACTCGTCGTCAGCACGACCGACGCGAGCGAAGTCGCGGCTGTGACGGCCGCCGGTGCGACGGCCAGAGTGGTCGCCACCAGCGCGGCCCAGTTGGACTCCGAGGTGGCACGGCTGAACGCGCGCGAGCGCAGCGCGCCGTCGTCAGTTACCGGTTGGTACGCCGATATTGTGACCAACGAGATAGTCGTGACCGCTCTCCCGGGCACTGCCGAAGCCGCGAAATCCTTCGCAGGTTCCCACGTTCGGGTGATTGAAGCGGAAGCGCCGCAGCTGTTCGTCAAGGGCGGCGACGCCTACTACATCGGCAGCTCCCGCTGCTCCGTCGGACTGACTGTGCAAGGCGGCTACGTCACCGCCGGGCACTGTGAGACGGAGACCGGCAGCGCCCAGCCCAACAACGGCACGTGGGCGGGCTCGTCCTTCCCGGGCAATGACTACGCCTGGGTGCGCACCAACTCCGGTGTCACGCTCGAACCGCGGGTCGGTTCGGTGACCGTCCGGGGTTCGTCCTCGGCCGCGACCGGCGCGCAGGTCTGCAAGGCGGGTTCGACCACCGGTTGGACCTGCGGCACCGTCGGCGCCAAGAACCAGACCGTCCGGTACCAGCAGGGCGCGGTCGGCGGCATGACCGCCACGAACGTGCGGTGCCAGGCGGGTGACTCCGGCGGTGGCTTCATCACGCCCGCCGGTCAGGGCCAGGGCGTCGTGTCCGGTGGCAACACCTCGACCTGCTACTTCCAGCCCCTCGGCGAGATCCTGTCCGTCTACGGCCTGAGGCTGCTCACGGGCTGACGGCCCGCACCGGTGGTTCGTGCCAGCGTCGTCACGAACCACCGGTGAGTTGTTTCTTCAACAGACTGGCGGCGGCGCGAGGGTCTTCCGCCTCGGTGATCGCACGCACGACCACCGCGCGGGACGCGCCCGCCGCCAGCACCTCCGGCATCCTGCCCGCGTCGATACCGCCGATGGCGAACCACGGCCGCGCCGGGTTCTCCTCGGCGGTTCGCCGTACCAGGTCCAGGCCCGGCGCCGGGCGGCCCGGTTTGGTCGGCGTCGGCCAGCACGGACCGGTGCAGAAGTAGTCGACGCCCTGTTCGGTCGCGGCGGCGAGGGCCTGCCCGGCGTCGTGGGTGGAGCGGCCGATGATCATGTCCTCGCCGACGATCCGGCGCGCGTACTTCACCGGCAGGTCGTCCTGGCCGAGGTGCAGCACGTCCGCGCCGACGGCCGCCGCGATGTCCGCCCGGTCGTTGACCGACAACAGGGCGCCGTACTTGGCGCAGACACCGGCGATCTCCTCCAGCGCCTTGATCTCCTGGCGCGCTTCCAGCGTCTTCGCGCGAAGCTGGACGATGTCCACGCCGCCGTCGAGCGCCGCGTCCACGAATCGCGCCAGGTCGTCGCGCACGTCGGTGCACAGGTAGAGCCGTGCTTCGGCCAGCTTGCGCCTGAGGTCTGTCCCACTGAGTCCGGGCATACCTTGATTTCTACGCTATTCTGAGGACCGGTCCGCACGGGAGCCTGGCGAAACCGGGCTGAGAGGGAGCTTGACGAGCTCCGACCGTCGAACCTGATCCGGGTCATGCCGGCGCAGGGAGCGTGTTGTGGTCAAAGGAAAGATCGTAGTCGTCGGGGCGGGCGTGATCGGCCTGTCGGTCGCGTGGCGTGCGACGAATTCCGGATGGCGGACGGTTGTGGTCGACCCGCACCCGTGTTCTGGCGCGTCCTGGGTGGCCGGCGGCATGCTCGCGCCGACGACCGAGGCGTGGCCCGGCGAGGAACCGTTGCTGGAACTGGGTGAGGCGTCGCTGCGGGCGTGGCCGGAGTTCGCGGCCGAGCTCGGCGATGTCGGCCTGCGCACGGAAGGCACGGTGGTCGCGGCGTTCGACTCCGCGGACGCCGACCAGCTGACCATCCTGGCCGAGCACCTTGCTTCCATCGGGCGGAAAGTCGACCGGCTGACCGGTCCGCGACTGCGCGGAATGGAACCGGCGCTGTCCACGTCCGTACGAAGTGGACTGTCCGTGCCGGGCGATCTGGCCGTGGACAACCGGAAGCTGCTGGACGTGCTGCGGTCCAAGGCGGAATTCCTCCATGCGGAAGCCAAGGCGGTCGGTCCGGGCGTCGTCGAGCTTGAAGACTCCACTGTGGACTGTGACGCTGTCGTCATCACCGCGGGCGCGTGGAGCCGTACCCTGCACCCGGCGTTGACCTCGTTGATCCGTCCGGTGAAGGGCGAGATCCTCCGGCTCAAGCCAGGCCGCGGCGCGGTGCCGCTCAGCCGGACCATCCGTGCCCTGGTGGAGTCCCGGCCGGTGTACCTCGTTCCCCGGGACACGGGCGAGGTCGTGCTGGGGGCGACGCAGTACGAAGCCGGGTACGACACGGAAGTCACCGTGCGCGGCGTCCGGGATCTGTTGCTGGACGCGGAACGCGTGGTGCCGGGCATCTCCGAGTACATCCTGGTGGAGAGCGCGGCCGGCGTGCGCGCGTCAAGCCAGGACAACCTGCCGGTGATCGACTGGCTGGAGCCCGGAGTGATGGTGGCGAGCGGGCATCACCGCAACGGCCTGCTGCTCGCGCCGATCACCGCCGAGGCGGTGGTGGCGTTGCTGGACGGTGAACCGGTCCCCGAAGCGGCCAAGGCCGCCAGATTGGAGTCACGAACATGAAGGCGCGCGTCAATGGCGTCGAACGTGAGCTCGCCGAGGGCGCGACGATCGCGGATGTCCTGCGGCTGCTGGAAGTTCCCCCCAACGGCGTCGCCGTCGCGGTGAACGGTGAGGTCGTGCCGCGCGCCAAGCACCCGGAAACGGTGGTCGGCGAAGGCGCGGACGTCGAAGTGCTGACCGCTGTGCAAGGAGGCTGACATGGACGACCCCTTCGTCCTCGCCGGCCGGGAGTACTCGTCCCGGCTGATCATGGGAACCGGTGGCGCGGCCAATCTCGCCGTCCTCGAACGCGCTCTGGTCGCCTCCGGCACCGAGCTGACCACGGTCGCCATGCGCCGGGTCGACTCGGGCGGCGGCACCGGCGTGCTGGAAACGTTGCGGCGGCTCGGGATCGACCCGTTGCCGAACACCGCGGGCTGCCGGACCGCGGCGGAGGCCGTGCTCACGGCCCGGCTGGCGCGCGAAGCGTTGGACACCAACTGGGTCAAGGTCGAAGTGGTGGCCGATGACCGGACGTTACTGCCAGATCCCGTTGAGCTGCTTGACGCCGTGCGGCAACTGGTCGCCGACGGCTTCGTGGCGCTGGCGTACACCAACGACGACCCGGTGCTGGCGTTGCGGCTGGAAGAAGCCGGTGCGGCGGCGGTGATGCCGCTCGGCTCGCCGATCGGGACCGGGCTGGGCATCAGGAATCCGCACAACATCGAGTTGATCGTTGCCAGGGCGTCGGTTCCGGTGGTGCTGGACGCGGGCATCGGCACCGCGTCGGACGCCGCGCTGGCGATGGAACTGGGCTGTGACGCGGTGATGCTCGCCACGGCGGTCACCCGGGCGAGCGATCCGGAAAAGATGGCCGCGGCCATGCGCAGCGGTGTTGTCGCAGGTAGATTGGCGCGTTCCGCGGGCCGTATACCGCAACGCTTCTGGGCGCAGGCATCCAGCCCTCCTCGGTGAACCCGCCGGAAACCGTCATTATTGTCCGATGCACCTTTCACGAGGGAGGGCAGAGTGACGACTTCGGCTGCTGAGGACGTGCCCGCGCGGCTGTATCTCGCGATCGGGCGGTTGTCCCGTTCACTGCGCCGCAGTGGCGCTTCCGGCGGGCTCGGCCACGGTTCCATCTCCGCGCTGTCGACTCTGGTCGGCTGCGGCGAGATGCGGCTCGGCGATCTGGCGAACAAGGAAGGCGTTGCCGCGCCGACCATGTCGCGGATCGTCGCCGCGCTCGTCGAGGCCAAGTACGTGCAGCGCGAACCCGATCCGGTGGACCGCCGGGCGTGGCTGGTGAAGGCCACGCCGGACGGCGAACGGATGGTCTCCGGGCTGCGCTCGACCCGTGTGCAGGAACTGCGCAGGCGGATCGAGCGGCTGCCGGAGGACAAACAGGCCCAGTTGATCACCGCCATCCCGGTGCTGGAAGAACTCCTGGTCGAGGACTAGATCCCGCCCACCGGACAGCCGGCCCCGCCGGACGGGACTTCCAGTTGCAACGATTCACTCGCGCGCGGCACGCAACTCGGCGATCTCCGCGCGCAGTGCCCGGATCTCGGTGAGCAGCAGCTCGTCCGAAGCCTTCTGCTCGGCCGCGTGCTTCTCCTCGGCCTCGACGAGTTCCTCGGTCATCCCGCGGTCCATCCCGTTGACCACCACGGCGATGAACATGTTGAGCACCGCGAAGCTGGACACGATGATGTACGTGACGAAGAAGATCCACGCCAACGGCGCCTTCCGCATCAGTTCGCGCGCGATGTCCGGCCAGCCCTCGCCGGTCATGACCTGGAACAACGTGAACAGCGTCGTGCCCATGTCGGCGAAGTGCTCCGGCTGCAGGTGCTGGAACAGCTTCGTCGCCATCACGCCGGCCACGTAGAGGACCAGGGCAAGCAGTGCGGCGATCGACGCCATCCCCGGCACGGCCGCCAACAGGCCGCCGACCACCCGCCGCATCGACGGCACGACCGAGATCAGCCGCAGCACCCGCAGGATCCGCAGGGACCGCAACACGGAGAACTCGCCCGTGGCCGGCACGATCGCGATACCGATGATGACCAGGTCGAAGATGTTCCACGAATCCCTGAAGAACGCCCAGCCGAACGCGTAGATCCGCAGCAGGATCTCGGTCACGAAGATCGCCAGGGCGGCGCGGTCGGCGAAGTGCAGCACGCCGCCGAACTCGGCCACCATGCCGGGTGAGGTCTCGAAGCCGAGCGTGATCGCGTTGACCACGATCACGCCGATGATGAAGCGCTGGAAGCCCTTGCGCGTCACCAGCGAGCGCACTTGTTCCCGAGTGATCACGGGTCAGCAGGGTAGGGGACTCACGAAACGGACGCCGATCCGGAAAGCCGCGGCGACCAGCCGGTGAACTCCTCCTGAAGAGCGCGGCGCGCGGCCCGGTTCGGCCGTCCGGCGCAACTAGATTGATCTCTCTGGGTTTGCGCTGGGGAGGCGTGGGATGGATCTGGACTTATGGGCCCTGGTGTTGTCGGTGGTCGGTATCGCCGTCCCGCTGTTCGCCTTCCTGTGGGAGTTCTTCTTCGTCGGCCGTAAGCGGCTCGGCTACCGCGTGCAGCTGGACACCACGGCGCGGGACGAGATCGGGTCCGAACACGCCGGGGTGCTGGCCGAGATGAAGCCGGAGGCGGGCAGCAAGCTGGTGCACCCGTCGTTCGTGCTGGTGCGGATCGAGAACGCCGGTTCGACCACCATCGACGAGCAGGACTACCAGGTCATCTCGGACGTCAAGGTGGGTGTCCGGCTGCTGTTCCCCGGCCGTACGGTCGCCGGAATGGTCGTGACCGAGCTCGAGCCGCCCGACCTGCACAGCAACTTCGGTGAACTGAGCGTGCTGGGCAAGGGCACGCTGAACAACGGCCCCGAGCCGACCGGTGTGGTGACTCTGCCGCGAGTGCCGTTGAACCGCGGCGACCACTACAAGGTCCTGGTCGTCCTGGAACGCGCGGCGGGCGGCGAGGACGGCCCGCCGAAGGACCCCAGGATCGAGGCGGGGGTCAAGGGCGGGCGCGTGAAGAAGACCGAGTCCGGCACCGGGTTGTCCCGCCGGACCGCCGCGCTGATGGTCTTCATGGCCCTGATCATCGTGGGTCTCGGCCTGGTCACCGTGGTGAACGAGGACACGCCGTTGGACTGCGCGGGCGGGACGCTGAAGCTGACCGGGTCCACCGCGATCGAAGCGGTCATGCGGGAAGCCGGGGACATGTACGCGGACACGTGCCCCGGCGCGGCGTTCAGCTACGACTTCCAGGGCAGCTCGGCCGGGCTGAGCACCTTGCAGGAAGCCGGTGACCAGGCCAAGGCCTCGCCTGACGTCCTGGCCTTCTCCGACGGGGCCAAAGCCGACCTCCAGCCGCAGCTGTTGCCGCGGCCGGTCGCGTTCCTGCTGTTCACGCTGGTGGTGAACAAGGACGCGGGCGTCGGCGACCTGACGATCGACCAGGTCCGGCGGCTCTACGACGGCCAGATCGCCAACTGGAAGGACATCGGCGGCAACGACGTGCCGGTCACGCTGATCAGCCGCAAGCCCGGATCCGGCACCAGGACCACGTTCCAGCACCAGATCCTGCAGGGCAAACGGGAGGCCGCGACCAACTCCGACAACTGCCGGACCCGCGACAGCGGCGGAGCGCCGGGAATCATCCGCTGCGAACGGGACCGCACCGACGACCTGCTCAACGGCGTCGCCACGGTCAGCGGCGCCCTGGGCTACGCCGAACTCGGCGCCGCGACGGAGCGCACCGACCTGACCGTGGTGCGGATCGACGGCCAGCGGGCGACGCTGGAAGCGGCCACGCACGGCGCGTACCCGTTCTGGGAGACCGAGTTCGCGTACACCTACCAGGAGCCCAAGGCGGACTCACTGGCCGCGAGTTTCCTGCGTTACCTGACCAACCAGGTCGGCAAGGACATCATCCGGTCACACGGCAACCGGCCGTGTGACGAGCTGGACAACCCAGTGCTGTGCCGTCCGGCCTAGGTCGTGTTTCGAATGTCCCGGTCGATGAGAGTCTGCCCCGGCCGGAGGCCGGAATCGGCTCGGTGGGGCGGTTCCTGGCGTCGCCGCGGGATCGCCGCGAATACTGGTTGTCTTTGGGCGGTCCCGCGGTGGCGTCAGGGGCCGCATCCGGCCCGGCTATCGCGATCGGGCATTTGAAACACGGCCTAGACCTCCTCCTGCGACAGCCGCCAGAACGGTGACACGGGGCCGTGTCCCTTGCCGAGCGGGTACGAGTCCCGTACGGACTGGACGATGAACCGTTTGCCGAACGCGACCGCGTCCGTCACCGGCAGCCCTCGGGCCAGGGCGGACGAGATGGCCGAGGCCAGTGTGTCGCCGCTGCCGTGGGTGTTGCCGGTGTCGTAGCGCGGGCCGGGCAGTTCGTGGAAGTCCGAGCCGTTGTAGAGCAGGTCGACGCAGTCGTCGACGCCGCGCATGTGGCCCGCTTTGACCAGCACCCATTCGGGTCCGAAGGCGAACAGCGCCTTGGCCGCCTCGCGCTGGGTGGCCATGTCGGTCACGTCGATCCCGGTCAGCAACCGGACTTCGTCGAGGTTCGGCGTGATCACGGTGGCACGCGGGAACAACTCCGACCGCAGCGCGTCCAGGGCGTTGTCGTGCAGCAACTGGTCGCCGCCCATCGAGGCCGAGACCGGGTCGACGACAAACGGGATGCCGCCGCCCCGGCCGATGCCGACGCGGTCCGCCGTGGCCGCGATGGCCATGATGATGTCCGCGTTGGCGAGCATGCCGGTCTTGGCCGCGTCGATGCCGATGTCGACGGCCACCGCCTCGATCTGGGCGGCGACCACCTCCGGCGGGATCTCGACGATTCCCGTGACACCTATGGAGTTCTGCACGGTCACCGCGGTCACCGCGGTCATCCCGTGCACACCGCAGGCGAAGAGCGTGCGAAGGTCGGCTTGGATGCCCGCACCACCGCCGGAATCGCTTCCGGCGATGGTGAGGACAGCGGGTGGCGTCATGGGTCAGTCGACCGTCTTGGTCTTCGATCCGGCGAGCAGGTCCTCGACCGGCAGGTAGACCTTGTTGCCCTGCTGGGCGAACTCCTGGGACATCTCGGTCATCCCGGCCTCAATGGCGTCCACTGTGGACAGGTTGTGCTCCTCGGCGTACCGGCGGACGTCCTGGGTGATCTTCATCGAGCAGAACTTCGGCCCGCACATCGAGCAGAAGTGCGCGGTCTTCGCGGGTTCCGCGGGCAGGGTCTCGTCGTGGTAGGACCGTGCGGTGTCCGGGTCGAGCGAGAGGTTGAACTGGTCGACCCAGCGGAACTCGAACCGGGCCTTGGACAACGCGTCGTCCCATTCCTGCGCGCCGGGGTGGCCCTTGGCGAGGTCGGCCGAGTGCGCCGCGATCTTGTACGTGATCACGCCGGTCTTCACGTCGTCCCGGTTGGGCAGTCCGAGGTGCTCCTTCGGGGTGACGTAGCAGAGCATCGCGGTCCCGGCCCAGCCGATCTGCGCCGCGCCGATGGCCGACGTGATGTGGTCGTACGCGGGCGCGATGTCGGTCGCGAGCGGCCCGAGGGTGTAGAACGGCGCCTCGCCGCACCACTCCTCCTCGAGCTTGACGTTCTCGATGATCTTGTGCATCGGGACGTGCCCCGGGCCTTCGATCATCACCTGGACGTCCTTGGCGCGCGCGATGTGCGTCAGCTCGCCCAGGGTGCGCAGTTCGGCGAACTGCGCCTCGTCGTTGGCGTCCGCGATCGAGCCGGGCCGCAACCCGTCGCCCAGTGAGAAAGTCACGTCATAGGCGCGCAGGATGTCGCACAGCTCTTCGAAGTTGGTGTACAGGAAGCTTTCCTTGTGGTGCGCCAGGCACCAGGCCGCCATGATCGAGCCGCCGCGCGAGACGATGCCGGTGACGCGCTTGGCGGTCAGCGGGACGTACCGGAGCAACACGCCCGCGTGGACGGTCATGTAGTCCACGCCTTGCTCGCACTGTTCGATCACGGTGTCCCGGTAGACGCTCCAGTCCAGCTTGGCCGGATCGCCGTTGACCTTCTCGAGCGCCTGGTAGATCGGCACGGTGCCGACCGGCACCGGCGAGTTGCGCATGATCCACTCGCGGGTCTCGTGGATCCGCTTGCCGGTGGACAGGTCCATGATGGTGTCCGCGCCCCAGCGGGTGGCCCAGACCATCTTGTCCACCTCGTCCTCGATCGAGGAGGACACCGCCGAGTTGCCGATGTTGGCGTTCACCTTGACGAGGAACCGCTTGCCGATGATCGCGGGCTCGGACTCCGGGTGGTTGCGGTTCACCGGGATGACCGCGCGGCCGATGGCAACCTCCGAACGGACGAATTCCGGGTCCATGTTCTCCCGGGCCGCGACGAACCGCATCTCGTTGGTGACGATCCCGGCCTTGGCGTAGGCCAGCTGGGTCACCGCGCCGTTGATCGGCTCCAGTGCCCAGCTCTCCCGGATCCTGGGAAGTCCATTGTGGACGTCGATGGTCGCTGACGTGTCGGTGTACGGGCCAGAAGTGTCGTAGAGGTCGACATGCTCGCCGTTGCTGAGTTCCACCCTGCGGAACGGCACCTTGATACCGTCGCCGATATCGCGGTATTCCTTGTGCGAGCCGGAGATCGGCCCGGTGGTGATGGTCGGCTGGACAGTGCGGTCTTCGAGCGCCGTCATGAACGCCTTCCTTCCCTACGCCGGCATTACCCGGTCAGGTTCATGCGGTCGGCGGCACCTGGTCCTCAATGGACACCAAGCCGCCCTCTCAGCCCGCCTTAGGCGCGAGCTCCCGCGACGTTTGGTAAATCTTCTCGACCATAGCCAGCATAACCGCGCGTTGCCAAGACAACTGGCGTACCGTTTCGCTGTGACGTCCGCACCGGGCTTGCGTCAGCTGGCCAGACCCGATGGGGTCCAGCCATGCGCTGACTGCGGTGACTTCGCTGGCCGCGGCTATCCGCGGTGTCCCGCGTGCGAGGACTTCGTCGACCGGTTCTGGGCCGCCGACTGGCTCAACGCGCTGGCAGGCACCCCGTCGGACCTGATCTCGGCGGTGCTGACCGACGACGGCGACACCTATCCGTGGACCTGCCTGGACTGGGCGCTGCGGCTGTCGAACTGCGCGGGCTGCGGCCGGGAGGCCACCACCGGGGAGATCGAGTGCGCGTACTGCGCCATCGCCGAGGAGAAGCGGTGGCTGGCGGGCGGCGACATGACCCCGAACGAGCACTTGTTACGTCAGGCCCGGGTGGCTCTGCGGGCGCCGCACCGGCACCGGGCCTCGCAGGTCGCGTACTGGCGCCTGGTGATGCCGTTCCTGCTGACCGGCCACTACTTCACCCCGCGGCAGGCCCAACGGCTGAGGTCGTTCCTGATCGCGGGCCGCTACGACGAGCTGGCCGTCAGCACGTCCTACGAGGAACTGGCCTCGCTGCCCGACCTGCCCTGGCGCCAGAACACCGCCCCAGTCCCCTAGACCCCTCGTGAGTGTTTATCCGTGTTCTAACCCTGATAAACACTCACGAGGGGGTTCAGTCCTGGAAGGGGTCGGGTTCGGTGGCCGGGTCCCACGAAAGGCCGGGCACACCCCAGCCGTTGCGCTTGAGCATCTTCTTCGACTGCCTGGCATAGCGGCCGACGAGCCGGTCGAGGTACAGCAGGCCGTCCAGGTGGTCGGTCTCGTGCTGCAGGCAGCGGGCGAAGAAGCCCGTGCCTTCCACGGAGATCTCCGAACCGTCCACGTCCTGGCCGGTCACGCGGGCCCACGACGCCCGGCCGGTCGGGAACGTCTCGCCGGGCACGGACAGGCAGCCCTCGAAGTCGTGGTCGGGGTCCGGCATGGTCTCCGGGCGCTCGGACGTCTCCAGCACCGGGTTGATCATCAGGCCGCGGTGGCGCACGCCCTCGTCGTCCGGGCAGTCGTACACGAACAGCCGTAGCGGGATGCCGATCTGGTTGGCCGCGAGACCGACGCCGTTGGCCGCCGCCATGGTCTCGAACATGTCTTCGACGAGCTGCTGAAGTTCGGCGTCGAATGTGGCAACTTTGTCGGTGGGGTTGTGTAGAACAGGGTCACCGACGACGCGGATCGGGTGTACGGCCATGGCAGGCACTCTATCCAGCGCCGACGTGTCACCCGGACGCGCCGGGTGACATGGCCGACACTCTGGAGCGAGGGCGTGATGTAATGACACCGCGGAAATCACATGCGTGTGATTCCCAGACGGGCACGGGATTCCTGACCGCGAACCGAGGAGCCGGATGGACGCCGCAGAGGCACTGGTACCCCCGGGCGAGCCGCACGACGGCTTGACCGAACGGGAACGGGTGATCCTCGCCTTCGAGCGCCAGTGGTGGAAGTACGCGGGCGCGAAGGACCAGGCGATCAGGGAGATCTTCGGGATCTCACCCACCCGTTACTACCAGTTGGTCAATGACCTGATCGAGAAGCACGAGGCCCTGATGGCCGATCCGCTGCTGGTGAAGCGCCTTCGCAGGCTTCGCAGCGGTCGCGTCCGGGTTCGTGGAGCACGAAGGCTGGGTGTCGAGAGGACATGAGTACGCCCGAGCAGGCAGGACCGACCCGGCCGGCTCGTCTGGCCGGCATCGGCCTGCTCGCGCTCGCACTGATCGCACTGGTGATCGGACTCATCCAGCTGTTCGGGGGTGATAATTCGGATCCAGGCGCGCAGCCGGCGCCTCCGTCTTCCGAATCGCAACCCCCGCCACCGCCTTTGACGGACACGGCCACAAGCGCGCCACCGGCACCACCGACGACGGAGCCGACGACCGCGACCAGCACTGTGCCGCCCGCTCCGCCGACGAGCGCGCCGACCAGTGCCGCTCCGCCGACGGCCCCGCCTCCGCAGACGCAGCCGCCGAACCGCTCCGAGCCGGTCCGGGTCTACAACAACAGCTTCATCGAAAACCTGGCCGACCGTGCTGCCGCGGACTTCCGCAGTGGCGGTTGGAACGTCGTCGCCACGGGCAACCACCAGGGCCGTGTCTACGTCACCACGGTCTACTACCGGCCGGGCACAGCCGAGGAAGCCCAGGCCAAGGAGCTCGGGCAGCAGTTCAACCTCCGGGTCGAGCCGCGGTTCGAGGGCATCCAGGCCGCCACTCCCGGCATCATCGTGATCGTCACCAAGGAATACGTCGAGAAGAAGTCCAAGTAAGAACGCCCTGCTCAGCAGGTCCGTGGAACACGCGCGCCCTCGTAGCGTTGTTAGAGGTGCAACGGTGTAATCACGGCAATGGGTGGTGGTGGCGGTGGACGAGTACTCCAGGACGGTTATCTCCGTTGCCAAATCGGTGACCCCGCACGTCGCGAGCGTGCGGCTGGACAACGGCAGCGGCTCGGCCGTCGTGTTCGAAAACGGCAGGCTGCTGACGAACGCGCACGTCGTGGGCTCCGCGAAACGCGGCACGGCGACCTTCGCGGACGGCAGCGACACGTCCTTCGAGGTCGTCGGCGCGGACCCGTTGTCGGATCTGGCGGTGCTGAGCGCCCGAGGCGACATTCCGCCACCGGCGCTGCTGGGCAACGCCGACGACCTCGAAGTCGGCCAGCTTGTCGTCGCGGTCGGCAACCCGCTCGGCCTGAACGGCTCGGTCACGGCCGGGGTCGTCAGCGCGCTCGGCCGGGCGTTGCCCGTCCGCCAAGGCAAGGCGGCTCGGGTGATCGAGGACGTCATCCAGACCGACGCGGCGTTGAACCCCGGCAACTCGGGCGGTGCCCTGGCCGACTCCGAGGGCCGCGTGGTCGGGATCAGCACGGCGGTCGCCGGGTTCGGTCTCGGCCTGGCTGTGCCGGTCAACGTCACGACCATGCGGATCGTGCAGACGTTGATCTCCGACGGACGCGTCCGCCGGGCGTTCCTCGGCCTGGTCAGCATGCCCGCGCCGCTGCCTGACGACGTCGCCGAACGCACCGGCCAGAAAGCCGGTCTGCGGGTCGTCGAGGTTGTGGCAGGCAGTCCCGCGCACCGTGCGGGCCTGCACGCCGGCGATCTCGTTCTGACCGTGGGACGCAGGCAGGTCAGCGACGCACAGGGCATCCAGAAGCAGCTCTTCGCCGAGGCGATCGGCGCCGAGTTACCTGTGACCGTGCTGCGCGGCGGAGCCATGGTCGACGTCTTCGCGACGCCGACCGAGCTCAGCGTCCGTTAGCGCGATTTCGCGTAGGCCTCCAGTGAGGCCAGCTGGGCAGGGTCGAGGGACGGGCGGACGCTCTCCCTGGCCTTGTCCAGGTGGGCCGCGGTGACCACGGTGGCTTCGAGGGATTCGCGCATCGCGGTCAGCGCGGCCTCCCGGATCAGCGCCGCGCAGTCCGCCGCCGAGTAGCGGTCCAGCCGTTCCCCCAAGGCGTCGAGGTCCACGTCGTCGGCGAGCGGTGTGTTGCGGGCCGATGAGCGCAGAATCGCCGCGCGGGCCTCGCCGTCGGGCGGCGGGACGTAGATGATCCGCTCCAACCGGCCTGGTCGCAGCAAAGCCGGATCGATCAGTTCGGGCCGGTTCGTCGCGCCGACGACGATCACGTCGCGCAGCGGCTCAACGCCGTCGAGCTCGGTGAGCAGCGCGGCGACAACACGGTCGGCGACGCCCGAATCACTCGACTGGCCGCGCCGAGGCGCCAACGCGTCGACCTCGTCCAGGAAGATCATGGCGGGCGACGCTTCCGCGGCCCGGCGGAACAACTCCCGGACGGCACGCTCGGACTCGCCGACCCACTTGTCCATGAGCTCCGCGCCCTTGACGGACATCACGTTCAACCGGCCGGTCCCGGCCAGAGCGCGGATCAGGAACGTCTTGCCGCAGCCGGGCGGACCGTACAGCAGCACACCGCGCGGAGGCTGAACGCCAAGCCGGGCAAAGGAATCCGGATACTGCAACGGCCACAGCACGGCCTCGGTGAGCGACTGCTTGACCTCCGCCATGTCACCGACGGCCTCCAGGGTCAGTCCGCCGGTCTGCAGATTGTCCGAAGAGGACATCGACGTGGGCCGGACGGTCTCCAACGCTCCCACGAGGTCCTCGGACGAGATCTTCGGTTCCGGCGAGTCCTTCTGCCGCAACGCGGCCCGGACCGACGCCTCACGCCGCAGCGCCACCAGGTCCGCGACCACGAAGCCCGGCGTCCGGTCCGCCACCACCCCGAAGTCCACATCGGACTCCATCGGCACGTCACGCATCAGCACGCGCAGCAGGTCGGTCCGGATCTTGCTGGTGGGCAGGGGGAGCGCGAGTTCCCGGTCGAGCAGTTCCACGGTCCGCAGACGCGGATCGACGGCCTCGGGATGCGCGGTCGTGGCGACGATCGCGAGGCGCGGCGTGTTCACCGCGGCACGCAACGAGTCCAGCACGATGGTGGCGACCGGCGGCGGATTGGTGGCGGGCAGCAGAGCGTCCACATCGGTCAGCAGCAGCACGGCCGGAGTGTTCTTCTCGGCTTCGGCGATCGCCGCCCGGACCTGCCCGGCGGCGGCGTTCGCCGCCAGCACGGCGGTCGAGGGCGCGGCCACCTCGATGATCCTGGCGTCCACCGCGTTGGCCACCGACCGGACCAGCGCGGCCTTGCCGACGCCCTCCGGTCCGCTGACCAAGGCACCGAGCCGGGGTGCCGCGCCGAGTTTCCGCAGCAGCTCCGGCCGCTGGAAGGCCAGCTCCAGCCACTCGGTGAGCTTGCGGGCCGCTTCGGTGGCGCCGACCAGGTCGGCGACCGGCAGCGGCGCCTCCGCCGGTGACGTGTCGATCTCCTCGGACACGATCACCGCGTCCTCGATGACCTGGCTCTGCGCGGTGACCTGGGTGCCACCGGAGGTGATCTGGGCGGGGCCGGCCGTCCGCGGGCCGTCCCGCCAGTTGACCACAGTGGACGGCGCGACCGCGACGGCGCCGTCGGGATCGGACGCGGTGATGGTGATCAGCTCGTTGGTCCAGGTCATCCCGATGGCCTGGGACAGCCGCTGACGCGCCGCGGTCACGTCCGCCTCAGGCGGCGGCGCGAGGTCCTGCGGCAGCAACGAGACCGCGTCGCCGACCGTGAACACCTTGCCCATCAGCGCGAGCCGCAGGGTCTGCGGTGTGACGGCGGTCGTGGCGAGCCGCGATCCCGCGACCGTGATGGACCTGGCGGCCGAGACGGTCACGGGGGAGACCACGACCTCGGAGCCTTCGACGATGCCCAGGTTCGTCAGCGTGATGTCGTCGAGCAGGGCCACGCCCGGCAGGCTGTCGCTCTCCGCGGCCAACGCGACGCTGACCCGCGCGCCGATCAGCCTGACCGCTTCCCAGGGCCGCAGGCCAAGGGCGTCAAGGACTTCCGGATGCAGCCGGACGACACCACGCCGGGTGTCGATGGCTGACGGAGAGAGGCGAGCGGTCAGTGTGATTTGTGGAGACGACGTCACGTGAGCAGCTTACGGGTCGACATCCGCGCTCGGCTTGGTCGCGCCGGTCATTTACGCCACGCAACACGCCCGGCGCCGCCCCGGCTAGAGCGGTGAGCGAGCGCTGTGCGGTGTCGGTTGCGTGGGGTGGGGTGGAAATGACCGGCTTTAGGCGACCAAGCCCGTCCGAGCGGAGCGAGGACGATCAGACACTGTGATTTGCGGAGACGACGTCACGTGAGCAGCTTACGGGGGTTCCCGTTCAACCGTGGTGAGTGCAGTGGTCACGCTTTTCGGGCTTCGAACAGCGTGCGCGAGCTGTGGGCGACGAACGGGCCGTCAGTGGTGATCCGCTCGTGCAGTTCCCGCAGCTGCGGCAGGTACCGCTCCGACGTGAAGCCCGGCACCATCCAGATCACCTTGCGCAGGAAGTACACCACCGCACCGATGTCGAAGAACTCCATCCGTAGCCGCTCGGTCCGGACGTCGACGATCTCCAGCCCGGCCGCCTCGGCCTCGGCACGCTCCCGATCAGGGTGGCGGGAGTTCCGGCTCTCCTCGGACTGCGGGCCGAGGAAGAACTCGATCAGCTCGAACACACTCGCCGGTCCCACGTGCTGCGCGAAGTACGTGCCGCCGGGCCGGAGAACCCGTGCGATCTCGTCGAAGTACGCCCGCACGGGGTGCCTGCTGACCACGAGGTCGAAGGCGCCGTCGGCGAACGGCAGCGGCGGCTCCTGCGGATCGGCGACCACGACCGTGCCCAACGGGTGCAGTAACGCCGTCGCCTTGGCCACGTTGGGCGGCCACGCTTCCGTTGCCACACACAACGGCGGGCGTTTCGCGATCCCGGCGAGGACTTCTCCGCCGCCGGTCTGGATGTCCAGGGCCGCACTGGCCACGGCCATCCGCTCGGCCATCGACCGCTGGTAACCCCACGAGGGCCGGGCTTCGGTGGCCCGGCCCTCGAACCAGGAGAAGTCCCAGCCCTCGGTGGGCTCGGCGTCGGCCTCGGCTACGAGTTCCCCAAACGAACGCATGCCTTTGATGGTGCTCTACGCGCCAACCGAATTACCCGCGGTCACGCGGCGGGCGCGGCGTGCGCCGCAGTCCGATCCGGCGCCAGCTACGCCGCTTGGGCAGCGGGCCGATGACGTGCGGGTGCTGCTCTTGAGGCAGGTACGACTGCCAGTCGGTGTGCAGCTGCTCGCCGTCTTCCACGCGGCGGCCGCCCATCCGGACCCGGCGGGCCATGCCGGCGACACGGCGGCGCAGCGGCGGGCGCAGCCCCAACCGGCGGGCCTGGCTGCGGATCGCCCGGCGCTCGCGCGGCGGGACGTCCCACGCCTCAGGATGGTTGGCGAGCCAGTGTTTCCGGCGCACCGCGTACGGGATGTGGCACAAGTAGACGATCAGGGACACGCCGAGTGCGGCGATCGGATATGTGACGACGGCGGCCGCGAGCATCGTCACGCCGACGAGAACAGGCACCACCATGTTCGGCGGGACGCGGACGGTCTTCACCGAGAGCGTCGGGATCCGGCTGATCAGCAGGGCCGCCACGGCGACCGTCCAGACCATCACGACGATCTGGTTGGTCCACCAGCCCTCGGCCCGGTCGAACTCCAGCCACACGATCATCGGCAGCAGCGCGAGCATCCCGCCCGCGGGCGCGGGCACGCCGACGAAGAACTCCTTGGCGTACGGCGGCTGTTCGGTGTCGTCCAGCAGGGTGTTAAAGCGCGCCAGGCGAAGGATCATGCAGACCGCGAACACCAGTGCGAAGATCCACCCGATCCGGTTGGCGTCCTCGCCGAGTTTCCAGTGGTACAGCACGAGAGCGGGCGCGACACCGAACGCGATGGCGTCCGACAGGGAGTCCAGTTCCGCGCCCATCTTGCTGGTGGCGTCCAGCAACCGGGCGATCCGGCCGTCCAGACTGTCCAGAATGGCCGCGGCGAAGATCGACGCCAGCACGGCGCCGTAGTTGCCGTGCAACGCGAACTGCACGGCTGACAGACCCGCACACATCGCGAGCACGGTGATCGCGTTGGGCAGTAGTCGTACTCCGGGGGCGGTACGCGCCGCCATTCGGCTCAGCCTCCCAGTTCGGCGAGGACGGTCTCGCCACCGATCGTCCGCTGGCCCGGCTCGACCAGCACACGGCTGCCGAGCGGCACGTAGGTGTCCACCCGGGAACCGAACCGGATCAGGCCGTACGTGGCGCCGGCCGTCACCTTGTCGCCCTCGTCGATGTGGCAGACGATCCGTCGCGCCACGAGACCGGCGATCTGCACGACGACCAGGTCGTGGCCGTCCTCGGTGCGCAGCTGCACCGTGTTGCGCTCGTTCTCCTCGCTGGCCTTGTCCAGGTCGGCGGAGAGGAACTTGCCCGGGTGGTAGATCTTGCGCACGACCTCGCCGGACGCGGGCACGCGCTGGACGTGCACGTCGAACACGGAGAGGAACACGCTCACCCGGAGCATCGGGGTGTCGCCGAGGCCGAGCTCACCGGGCGGCAGGACCTCGGAGACCTGCGAGACCGTGCCGTCGGCCGGGGCGACGGCGATGCCGGACCGGACCGGCGTGACGCGCTTGGGCTCGCGGAAGAACCACGCCGTCCAGCCGGTCAGCAGGGCGCCGACGACTCCGAGCGGTCGCCAGACCTTGCGCAGTACGAGCGTGAGCGCGGCGGCGGCCAGCACGAACGGACGGCCTGCCGGGTTCATGGGTGGCACGATGCCGCGCGCCAGCTCGACGAAGTGGGCGACGGGACGTTGCGGGGAAGAAGTCACTGCGGCCTTTTCCTGGATCACGACGGGTGATTTGTGGCCTCAAGTCTGCCCGACCTGGCGGGCCAGGTGCCGATGCATCCCCCGACGATGCACCGGCACCTGTCGGTTCATCCACGTGAATTACCCGGTTTTCCCAGTTTAGGCCGGGTTAAAGGTGGGATCAATGGCTGTTTGTATGCGTCTGGTCACGGTGCGATCACCAACAGTCGCACATCGCCGCCTTCCGGCACCTCGGTCACGTCCTCGGGGATCTCGATCAGGCAGTTGGACTTGGCGAACGCGGCCAGCAGGTGCGATCCCGGTCCGCCGACCGGCACGGCCCGCCCCGAGCCGGCGTCGTAGAAACCCCGCCGGTACTGCCTCTTCCCGGCAGGCGAGGTCATCGCGCTGCTGGCCTTGGCCCGCACGACGGGCCGGTCGACGTCCGGACGCCCCATCGCACGCAACAACGCGGGCCGCACGAACAGCTCGAACGACAGCGCCGCGCTCACCGGGTTGCCCGGCAGCGTGACCACGGGCAAACCCATGTACGTGCCGTATCCCTGCGGCCCGCCGGGCTGCACGGCGACCTTCAGGAACTCCACGCCCTCACCCGCGAGGGCGTCCTTGACCACCTCGTACGCGCCAGCGCTCACACCGCCGGTGGTGATCAGCAGGTCGTGGTCCTTCAGATGCGGCTGGAGCGTCCTGTACAGCGCGTCCACGTCGTCCGGGACCGAACGCAGGACACGCGCGACGCCGCCGATCTCCCGTACGGCCGCGGCGATGTGGACGCTGTTGGACTCGTAGATCTGTCCGGGCGCCAACGGCTGGCCCGGCTCGACCAACTCGGTGCCGGTGGACAGGATCAGCACCCGTGGACGACGCCGTACCGGCAGGTCGGACAACCCGAGCGCGGCCAGGAACCCGAGTTGGGGTGGCCCGAGGACCGTCCCTTTGTCCAGGACCGTCGTGCCCTCACGGACGTCTTCGCCCGTGCGCCGCAGGTGCGCGCCGAGGCTGACGGGCGCGAAGATCCGGACCTTGTCCACACCCGAGTCGGTGAGCTCGACCTGGACGACCGTGTCCGCACCGGGCGGCACCGGCGCGCCGGTCATGATCCGGTGGGCCGTGCCGGGCAGCAGCGGCACCACATCCGTCCGGCCTGCCGGGATGTCTTCGGAGACCGGCAGCTCGACGGGAGCCTCCTCGCTCGCGCCGACCACGTCGACGGACCGCACGGCGTAACCGTCCATGGCGGAGTTGTCGAACGGCGGCAGCGCTATGGGAGCCGTCACATCCTCGGCGAGCACCAGCCCGAGGCAGTCGCCCACCGGAAGTCGCTCGATCGGCAGGTCGGTGACCAGCGCGTCGACGGTCGCACGGTAGGAGTCGACGCTGCGGGCTCTGGTAGCTGTGTTCGGCACGCAAGCATCCTGCCTCGTGTCGTACGCGAACGACATCGTGACATGGAAGACTTGCGGCGCGACGCACGCGATCAACGGTGTGAATCGGTTCGGTGTGATCGACTCGGTGTGAATCGGCTCGGAGGGGAACGGTGCAGGTCCGGATTCGACACACCCCCGCGTACGGCGTGGCCCGGCTTCTGCTGGCGCCAGGCGAGGCGATCCAGGCGGACTACGACGCGATGCTCTCGGCCAGCTACGGCGTGCTGGTCGACGTCCGGCCAAGAGGCGGCGTGCGTGGCAAGAAAGTGCACCCCACGCTGTTCACCGCGCCGCCGGAGGGCGGCTGGGTGGACGTGGCACCCGCGCTGCCCGGCGAGGTCTACACGCTCGAACTGGAGGGCATCACGGGCTGGTGCGTGACCCGCGGCAGCTCACTGGCCGCGTCCAGCACGATCCGGTACGACCAGGCGTGGCCGGGCTTCCGGGCGATGTTCGGCGCCGAGCCGGGCTTCCTGGAACACGTCTCCGGCCAGGGTTCGGTGGTGCTCGCCTCATGCGGCGCGCTGGACGTGGTCAACCTCGAACCGGGCGCGGCGATCACGGTCACCCCGGCGTGTGTGGTCGCTTACACCGAGGGCACCCAGACCCGGCTGCGGGCGGTCAGCCAGTCCCTGCCGCAGTCGATGCGCACCGGCGAGGGGTTGCTGCTGGACTTCGCCGGTCCCGGCCAGGTGCTGACCCAGACGCGCAAGCGCGAGTCCATGATCGCGGCGCTGTCGTAGCCAATTGGCGGATACGTCCCCGTGGTGTCGTAGGCGGACGTTAGGCTGCGCTGCGTGTCGGAGGACCTCACCGGGCGTCGCCTAGGGCATTACCGGATCGACGGTGTGCTCGGCCGTGGCGGGATGAGCGTGATGTACAAGGCCACCGACGTCCGGCTGGGCCGCAAGGTGGCACTCAAGGTCATCGGCGAGCACCTGGGCGAGGACGCCGAGTTCCGGGAGCGCTTCGTCGACGAGGCCAGAAACACCTCCGCGATCGACCACGCGAACGTCGTGCCGCTGTACGACTTCGGTGAGGTCGACGGCCTGCTCTACATCGCCATGCGCCTGGTCGACGGCTCCGACCTGGCCAGCATCATCAAGAACGGCCCGATCTCGCCGGAGCGCACGCTCTCGCTGCTCGGCCAGGTCGCCGAGGCGCTCGACACGCTGCACGACCGCGGCCTGGTGCACCTCGACGTCAAGCCGGCGAACGTCCTGGTGACCAGCCGGGAGACCTCGACCGAGCACGTCTACCTGGCCGACTTCGGGCTGACCCGCCGTGGTGCCACCGGTCACCGCACGCGCAGCGGCGACTTCCTCGGCTCGCCGACGTACGCCGCTCCCGAGCACCTGCGCGGTGAGCCTGTCGACGCGCGGACCGACGCGTACTCGCTGGCCTGCGTGCTGTTCGCTTGCCTGACCGGCCGTCCGCCGTTCCAGGGCAAGGTGCCGGAGGTCATCCAGGGGCACCTCAACCTGGACCCGCCCGCGATCACCGGCCTGGTGGCGTTGCCCAACGCGATCGACGAGGTGATCCGGCGCGGCATGGCCAAGGACCCCAAGGTCCGTTACCTCGACTGCAAGGCGTTGATCGGCGCGGCCCGCCAGGCGCTCCAGCAGGCGCCACGACGCGAGGCGCCCAGGCCGGTCACGACACCGCCGCCACCACCGCCTCAGCCCCAGCCGTTCCGGCCGGCTCAGCCGCAGCAACCGGTGCAACCGCAGCCGCAGGGGCCGGGCGACTTCGTCCGGCTGCGCCCGCCGACCCCGGTCGGGTCCTCCGCGTTCACCCCGGACAAGAGCAGCAGGCGCTGGCTGGTGCCTGTGCTGGCCGGGCTGATCGCGATCGCGGCCATCGTGCTGGTGATCGTGCTCGTGACCAGCAGCGGCGACACCAGCACCCCGCAGCAGAACACCACCGCGCCGTCGATCCCGGTCGGCCAGGCCTCCGGCAGCCAGTCCAAGCCGGCCAGGGGGACCACGCCGACCACCCGGCGGACGCTGCCGTCCAACCTCACCGTGATTCCATCCGGCGGTTGACCTGCGTTTCTTGCACTCTCCCCGGTCGAGTGCTAAACACGTGTTAGCACTCGCTAGAGTTGAGTGCTAGTCGGGATGGTGAGACCGGGTCACCCTCGGTCGTCCGTCGCGGGCGCCACACCTGGCTGAGCACAGTGTTCGTCGTGGGGCATGCCTCACGACCCCCAACGTAAGCAAGCAGGCGGAGGACACACCGCAATGGCCAAACTGATCGCGTTTGACGAGGACGCGCGTCGCGGACTCGAGCGCGGCCTGAACACCCTCGCCGACGCCGTCAAGGTGACGCTCGGTCCGAGGGGCCGTAACGTCGTGCTCGAGAAGAAGTGGGGCGCGCCGACGATCACCAATGATGGCGTCTCCATCGCCAAGGAGATCGAGCTCGAGGACCCGTGGGAGAAGATCGGGGCCGAGCTGGTCAAGGAAGTTGCCAAGAAGACGGACGACGTCGCTGGCGACGGCACCACCACCGCCACCGTGCTGGCCCAGGCGCTCGTTCGCGAGGGCCTGCGCAACGTCGCGGCCGGCGCTGACCCGCTGTCGCTCAAGCGCGGCATCGAGCAGGCCGTCGAGGCCGTGACCGAGCAGCTGCACAAGGTCGCCAAGGAGATCGAGACCAAGGAGCAGATCGCTGCCACCGCGTCCATCTCCGCCGCCGACACCACGATCGGCGAGCTGATCGCCGAGGCGCTGGACAAGGTCGGCAAGGAAGGCGTCATCACCGTCGAGGAGAGCAACACCCTGGGCCTGGAGCTCGAGCTCACCGAGGGTATGCGCTTCGACAAGGGCTTCATCTCCGGTTACTTCGTGACCGACCCCGAGCGTCAGGAAGCGGTCCTGGAGGACCCGTACATCCTGCTGTTCGGCTCCAAGATCTCGTCGGTCAAGGACCTGCTCCCGCTGCTGGAGAAGGTCATGCAGGCCGGCAAGCCGCTGCTGATCATCGCCGAGGACGTCGAGGGCGAGGCCCTGGCCACCCTGGTCGTGAACAAGATCCGCGGCACCTTCAAGTCCGTCGCCGTGAAGGCGCCGGGCTTCGGTGACCGCCGCAAGGCGATGCTGCAGGACATGGCCACCCTGACCGGCGGCCAGGTCATCAGCGAGGACGTGGGCCTCAAGCTGGACAACGCCGACATCTCGCTGCTGGGCAAGGCCCGCAAGGTCGTCGTGACCAAGGACGAGACCACGATCGTCGAGGGTGCCGGCGACGCCGAGCAGATCCAGGGCCGGGTCAACCAGATCCGGGCCGAGATCGAGAAGAGCGACTCGGACTACGACCGCGAGAAGCTGCAGGAGCGCCTGGCCAAGCTGGCCGGCGGTGTCGCGGTGATCAAGGCGGGCGCGGCCACCGAGGTCGAGCTCAAGGAGCGCAAGCACCGCATCGAGGACGCCGTGCGCAACGCCAAGGCCGCCGTCGAGGAGGGCATCGTCGCCGGTGGTGGCGTGGCCCTGCTCCAGGCTGCCGAGGAGGCCTTCGCGGGCCTGAAGCTGTCGGGCGACGAGGCCACCGGTGCCAACATCGTCAAGGTCGCCGTCGAGGCGCCGCTGAAGCAGATCGCCGTCAACGCCGGCCTTGAGGGCGGCGTCGTGGTGGAGAAGGTCAAGGGCCTCAAGCAGGGCGAGGGCCTGGACGCCGCCACCGGCGAGTACCGCAACCTGGTCGACGCGGGCATCATCGACCCGGCCAAGGTCACCCGCTCGGCGCTGCAGAACGCGGCCTCGATCGCGGCTCTGTTCCTGACCACCGAGGCCGTCGTGGCCGACAAGCCGGAGAAGGCCCCCGCGGCCCCGGCCGGTGGCGACCCGACCGGCGGCATGGACTTCTGATCAAGTCCACCACCGCCAGGTAGCTAACAGAACACCGCCTGCGCCCCAGGGAAAAAAACCCTGGGGCGCAGGCGCGTGTCCACCATTGCGGTGCGTGAGTTGATCCATCCGCGGCGCAACGCGAAAAGAAGAACGCTGAAAGCGAGTCGGATGGATAACTCACGCCGATCCGCAATGGTGGACACGCGAACCCACGCTGGAAGCCAGCGGGAACCGTGCGCAACCACGCTGGAAGCCAGCACAGGCCATGCGTGACCACGCTGGAAGCCAGCGGGAACCGTGCGTGACCAGGCTGGAAGTCAGCGGGCCGTGCGTGACCAGGCTGGAAGTCAGCGGGCCGTGCGTGACCAGGCTGGAAGTCAGCGGCCCGTGCGTGACCAGGCTGGAAGTCAGCGGCCCGTGCGTGACCAGGCTGGAAGTCAGCGGCCCGTGCGTGACCAGGCTGGAAGTCAGCGGCCCGTGCGTGACCAGGCTGGAAGTCAGCGGCCCGTGCGTGACCAGGCTGGAAGTCAGCGGCCCGTGCGTGACCCAAGCCGCAGCCGACACCCCATCAGCTCGGGGCGGGAACCGCCTTCTCGGCGGCGCGACTCACCTCTTCCCAGCCTGCCCACGTCTCCATGCGCTGCCTGGAGATGGCGAACGCGACGTCGTAGACCATGCTGCCGAGCAGCAGCCTCAGCGGCGGATCAGCGCTGTCGACCAGCTTCATCACGGCCTCAGCCGCCAGTCGCGGTTCGCTGTCGACCGAGCCGTCCGCCCACTGCTTCGCCAACTCCTCGCGCAACGGGTCGTAGACCGGATTCGGGCTGGTAGCCCGGCTGCTGGTGTAGAGGTCCGTCCAGTACCCGCCCGGCTGGACGATGGTGACCTTGACGCCGAACTGGGCGGCCTCGGCGGCCAGCGCTTCGCTCATGCCCTCCAGGGCGAACTTGCTCGCGCTGTAGAGCCCGGTGCTGGGGAAGCCGCCGAGCGCGCCGATGCTGGAGATCTGCAGGACGTGCCCGCTGCCCTGGGCGCGCAACCGCGGCAGGACGGCCTGGCTGACCCACAGCGCGCCGAAGAAGTTGATGTCGAGCTGGGCCCGGGCCTCGGCTTCGGTGAATTCCTCCACCATCCCGGCGAACAGCGCCCCGGCGTTGTTCACGACGATGTCCAGCCTGCCGAAGTGCTGGACCGCGTGTTCGACCACGTCGAACACCGCCGCGCGATCTGTCACGTCGAGGCTTGACGCCAGCATCCGGTCCGGGTGTCGCGCGACGAGGTCGTCAAGCGGTGCGACGTCGCGTGCCGCGCCGACGACCCGGTCACCGGCCGAGAGCGCGGCCTCGGTGAAGGCGCGGCCGAGACCGCGGCTGGCGCCGGTGATGAACCAGACACGGGACGCGGCGGATTCAGGGGCGGTCATGGCGTTCCTTCCGTTTGCGAGACGAACCGTCTCGTCTCGTCACGACGGAACAGTACACGGCCGATCGTGAAAGTCAAGACGGACCGTCTCGTCTCGCGATTTGCTAGGGTCGGGGACGTGTCCCAGAAGGCCGCTCCTGATGCCAGCCGTCGCAGCGAGACGGCACGGCGAGCCATCCTCACCGCCGCGCTCGATCTGGTCGGCAAGGTCGGGTACGCGAAGCTCACGATCGAGGGCATCGCGACGGCCGCCGGCGTCGGCAAACAGACGATCTACCGTTGGTGGCCGTCGAAGGGTGCGCTGCTGTTCGACGCCTTCCTCACACTCACGACAGGCGGGCAGGAAGAGCAGGCCGCGGCCCTGCCTGACACTGGCGACCTCGCCGCCGACATGAAGCTGATTCTGCGTGCCACGGTCAACGAATTGAACGACCCGCGCTACGACCTGCCGATGCGCGCCTTGCACACCGAGATCGTGCTCGATCCCGCGCTGGCGGCGGACTACGCGAAACGGCTGGACGAACCGTTGCGGGAGTTGAAGAAGAACCGCCTGCGCTCCGCGCAACGCGCCGGCCAGGTGGCCGAGGACGTCGATCTCGACGTGGCCGTCGACATGCTTTTCGGACCGATCCTCAACAGGTGGCTGCAGCGCAGCGGTCCGCTCACACCCGACTATGCCGACCAGGTCGTGGACACGGCGCTGCGCGGCCTGCGACCGCGTGAGGCTAGGTCGTGTTTCGAATGTCCCGGTCGATGAGAGTCGGGATCGGGGCGGTTCCTGGCGTCGCCGCGGGATCGCCGCGAATACTGGTTGTCTTTGGGCGGTCCCGCGGTGGCGTCAGGGGCCGCATCCGGCCCGGCTATCGCGATCGGGCATTTGAAACACGGCCTAGACCGCGACGACCACCATCAGGATTCCGGTGGCGATCGCGCCGAGGATGAGCGTGCCGCAGCCGAGTGCCAGGATCTTGCCCATTCCCTTGACCCGCACCGAGATCACGGCCGCCCCGACGGCCGTCGCGATCGGCACCAAAGCGCACAGAATGAGCGCCCAGGTGCTCGGCCGCGCGGTGGCACCCAGCACCGCGGCCAGGATCTCGGTGGCGAAGAAGGCGCTGAAGGCACCCACCGTGGCCAGTCCGAAGGCGCACAGCAGGACGATGAGTCTCGCGGCGCCGGTGTTCGGGGACGGGCCCTGGTCGTGCATGCCGCGAGCGTAGCGGAAAGCGCGTGTTCGCAATTCGTCGGAATTGTTGCTACATTGGCCGTTCGCGACACGAAAAAATCGACCAGGATGAATTGGTCGATAGCGTTATTTTACCGAAAGGAAAGCCGGTTGTCAAGCGGGGAAATCGAGCTGGAACAACAGGTCGTTTCGATGCTCTATGGCCGTCTCGACGATCTCCGGAAGCAGACCGCTGACCAGTTGGCCAAGGTGCTCAAGCAAAGCGGCGGCACGCCGCAGGCGCGCACCGAGCGGGAAGCGGCCACCATGATGTACTCGCAGCAGCTGGCCCAGTACAACTCTGTGGAAAACGGACTGTGCTTCGGCAGGCTTGATTTCGACGACGCCGCCGTCCAGCACATCGGCCGGATCGGTATCTTCGACGAGGACAACGACTACGAGCCGCTCCTGATGGACTGGCGTGCCCCGGCGGCCCGTCCGTTCTACCTGGCGACGGCCGCCGCGCCGGACGGTGTGAAGCGGCGCAGGCACATTCGCACCAGCATGCGCAAGGTCACCGCGGTCGACGACGAGGTGCTCGACCTCGATGCCGCCGACCCGACCAGGCACGAGGGCCTGACCGGTGAGGCCGCGCTGCTCGCCGCGGTGAACGCCAGCCGGACCGGCCGGATGAACGACATCGTGCAGACCATCCAGGCCGAGCAGGACAAGATCATCCGTTCTGGGCTGAACGGAATCCTTGTGGTGCAAGGTGGTCCCGGCACTGGCAAGACCGCCGTCGCGCTGCACCGCGCGGCCTACCTGATGTACACGTACCGCGAGCAGTTGTCCCGGCGCGGTGTGCTGGTCGTCGGGCCGAACGCGACGTTCCTGCGCTACATCAGCCAGGTGCTGCCTTCGCTCGGCGAGACCGGCGTTCTTCTGTCCACTGTGGGCGAACTGTTCCCCGGGGTCGTGCCCGACCGGGCCGAACCCGTCGAGGTCGCCGAGATCAAGGGCCGGATCGAGATGGTCGACGTGCTCAAGGCGGCCGTCCGCGACCGCCAGCGCGTGCCGGACGACTACCTGGAGATCGAGTTCGAGCGCGAAACCCTCAAGCTGGACAGGAAGACCTGTGTTCAGGCCCGTGCGGTCGCCCGGCGTTCCCGTCGCGTGCACAACAAGGCCAAGCCGTTGATCGTGCCGACGATCCTGGACGCGCTGGCCCGCCAGTACGCCGACAGGATCGGCGCGGACCCCCTGGGCGGCGCCAACCTGCTCGACGAGGCCGACATCGAGGAGATCAAACGCGAGCTGCGTGAATCACCCGAGGTGCAGGAGGCGATCGACTGGCTCTGGCCGATCCTGACGCCCCAGGAACTGCTCGAAGACCTCTTCGAGTCGCCGGAGCTGCTCGCCTCCGCCGCGCCTGGTTTCCCGCAGCTGCACAGGGAGCCGGGCGGGTGGACGGTCGCGGACGCGGCCCTGCTGGACGAGGCCGCCGAACTGCTCGGTGTGGACGACTCCAAGACCAAGGCGGCCGACGCGCGCAGGCGCCAGGAGGAGATCGACTACGCCAGCGGCGTGCTCGACATCCTCGACCTGGACGACGCGGCCGATCCCGAGATCCTGATGGCCACGGACCTGATCGACGCCGGCCGCCTGGCCGGGCGGTACGAGGAAGTCGACCACCGCACGGCCGCGGAACGCGCCGCGGACGACCGGGAATGGACCTTCGGTCACGTGATCGTGGACGAGGCCCAGGAACTGTCGGCGATGGCGTGGCGCGTGCTGATGCGCCGGTGCCCCAGCCGTTCCATGACGCTCGTCGGTGACGTCGCGCAGACCGGTGACCCGGCCGGGACAACGTCGTGGAATGCCGTGCTCCACCCGTACGTCGAGGATCGCTGGCGCATCGAGCACTTGACCGTCAACTACCGCACGCCGTCGGAGATCATGGCTGTGGCCGCGGACGTTCTCGGCCCGGACGCCGACGTGCCGAAGTCCGTTCGTGACTCCGGCGTGGAACCGTGGCACCGCCGGGTCGCCGACATCGAGGCGAGTCTGCCGGAGATCATCGCCAAGGAGACGGCCGAGATCGCGGACGGCAGGCTCGGCGTGATCGTGCCCGCCGGGTTCACCGGCGCGTCCGCGGACGCCGATCTGGACAGCCAGGTCTCGGTGCTGACCGTGTGGCAGGCCAAAGGCCTGGAATTCGACTCGGTCCTGGTTGTCGACCCGGCCCGGATCCTGGCGGATTCCCCACGCGGCGCCAATGACCTTTATGTCGCCCTCACTCGCGCGACACAACGGCTCGGCGTCATCCACTCCGGCGAATTGCCGGAAACCCTCTCCCGCCTGAAAGAAACCTCGTGAGTGTTTATCCGGGTTCTAACCCTGATAAACACTCACGAGGGATTACAGCAGGACTGTGGGGGTGACGACGGTGCGGGCCGGTGGGCCGTACAGCTGAATGATGATCTGGGTCGTCCCGCGCGGAACACCGTCCAGGACGAACCGGCCGCCTTCGTCGGCGGTCGTTTCGCGTGAGCCGTGTTCCGCGACCCGGATTTCCACCGCGTGCTCACCCGCGGGCACGAGCCAGCCGTCGATCCGGTTGTTCTCACCGATCCGGGTCAGGTTGATCATCACGGTCAGGTCGCTGACCGTGAACGTGATCGTGCCCTGGTCGCTGCCCCGGACCCCGGCGAGCGAGTCCGCGCGCTCCCAGCGCGCGACCTCCACGTCGAGATCCTCGAGGGCGATCGCGAACTGGATCCGTTCGACCAGCCCCGCCGGGGGCGGGTCGAACTCGTCGATCATCCTGTCCAGCTCGGCGAGCAGGGCCTCGTCGCCGGGATGCGCCTGGCCTCCCGTCGGCTCGATCTTCGTCATCCGCCGCCCCCTTCGGTGTCCAAGAGCTCCCTCAGCGTGTTCAGGCACCGGCCCCTGGTCGGGCCGATGCTGCCACGCTTCATCTGCATGGCCTCGGCGACCAGGCGGTATTCGCTGCGACCGGCGAGCACGGTCAGCCGGAGCAGCTCCTGGCACTTCTCCGGCAGCTCACCGAACGCACGCCACAACCTGGTGTCGCGGTCCGTGCGCAGTGCCTCGTCCTCCGGTTGCGGCTGGGTGCTGGGCAGCTGCTCGGCCATCTCGTCGGTGAGAGGCAGGTCGTTCGTGACCTTGACGCGGACGCGGTGCGCCTCGCGACGGGTAGTGGTGATCAGCCAGCTGGCCAGCGCCTTCGGCTCGGCCAGGGAGTTGATGTGACTGAACAGGGCGAGCCAGACGGTCTGCACGACGTCCTCGGCGGTGGTCCGGTCGAGGCCGTTGCCGCGGGCGACGTGCCAGACCAGCGGGGTGAGGTCCTTGACAAGAGTCGCCCGCGCGATCCGGCTGCCGGCTCTCGCGGCGTGCATGCACGCCGCGTAGCGCTCAGCGCCCCGCAGACCCTCCCATGGCGGGTCAGCTTCCGCGGTTCGAACATCAGTCACCACGCCCACCCCATCCCGGGTGTCGTCCTTCAGCTGGCGACGGAAGTATCGCGACCTTCGTGAAGTACATGAACGGCGAGATCCCGTCTGGATACATAACTCACCCGAAAGGACTAATGGCTGGTCCACCGACGGTGTTCGGCAACGGACCGTGACTAAACCACTCATCGTCGATCGCTCGCTTGGCGGATCTCCACGTGGACGTGGCGCAGGCCGGCCATGGCTGGTCGCCAGGCCGGCCCACGCCGCCCCCCATCCCCCGGTGCCCCCGTTTTCCCCTCGGCAAATCCGGTGCGTCCGGTCACCACCATCTGGCTCTCCTCGGTAGGGAGACGGTGGCCGGCAACCCCCCTCGTGCTGCCGGCCACCACCTCCGTTGTGCGGCCCCCTCGGCCCGTCTCGGTGGCATACCTAGACGATCAGTTGGTCGATCCGCCCGTCGGCGTCCTCGTGGAAATCGACGGGTAAGTTGTCGTGCGTGGCCGTGCCGGCCAGCAAGGTCATGTGCGTGTGCCCGGACCGGCTGGCCGGGGACAGCCGTTTCCAGCCGATCCCGTCCACCAGCACCCACACGCCGGAAGCGTCCTCGTAGGACCAGAGGTCCGAGATCATCCGGCCGACGTGCCAGCCGGACTGCGTCGGGCTCACCGCCTGCGGGCTCTTCGCCGCGTCGCCGTACGGCAGCCAGTCCTCGGGCCGGTCGAGCACGGCGTACGGGCTCGGTACGGGTGGATGTCCCATCATCGGTCAGCCACCTGCACAGTGGAAAGTTCGTTGCCGTTGATGAACGGCGTGACCGGGTGGCCACTGGCCCGCGCGTGCGTCAACATCGCGAGCTTGTTGGTCGTGCTGTGCGGACCGCCCGCGAGGTGCGTCCAGCCCACGTTCTCCAGGTACGCCCAGCCGTTGGCGTCATTCGCCGTGGCGAACAACCTCAACGCCCGCTGCGCAGGCAGCCAGGCCCGCAGATGCACTGCCGTGCAACCGAAAACGGTCGGCCGCGGACCGGGGTAGCCCTCGATGAAGCACTCGCCGTAGGCGATACGGAAGAAACCGTCCTCGCCCCAGCCCGTGCCCCAGGAGTTCTTGGCGATCCAGCACTGCGCATCGTCGTCCCAGCCGATCAAGGCGACACAGTGCCCGCCGACCGGTTCGTCGGTGGTGTGCTTGTACACACCGGCGCGGTAGTGGAAGAAGTCGCTGTGGACCGCGAAACACGCTGCCACCGCGCCGTATCCGAAGATGTGCTGCTTGATGGCGGCGGGATTGCCCGTCAGGTCCGTGACGCCCGCGGCCTTGGCCAACCGGTTCGGCCAGTCAGGGTTCGGCGCGCCGGAACCGTTGTCCTGGTACGGGAAATAGTCCTCGAACGTGACGCCTTTGCTTGCGGCGGCGTCGAACAGGTCTTCAGGCCACGCGTACGAGGTGTAGCCCCGCTCGCGGGCGTGCCCGTGGAAAAGGTGCGCCTCGGACAGATCGAGATTCAGCCCAGGCGCGCCGCGGGTGTACGCAGCCGTGGTCTCCAGGGCGGCGAGCGTGCCGAACGCGGCACTGGAACCGCACGCGCCCTGGTCCTTGACGGCCGTGACGAAATCGCGGCCGCTGACTTCCCGGAGATCGAACGCCTTGGGCAAGGTGGACGCCGGCGCGGTGGCCGCGACCACCTGCTGCCCCATGGCATCGAGCGCCTCAGTCGCCATCCGCTCAGCCTGACCGCTGTCCGGCCGCTCAGGAGCAGGCACACCGAGACGCACCCGCCGCGACCGCTCAGGAAGGCGGCTCAGCGGGGTCTCGCCCGCCTGCCAGGGATCACCGAGCGCCGCCAGGGAATCGCGGATCGCCGCGATCTCCGGCTCATGCGGTCGGCTCATCTCGCCTCCAGGTCGAACGGGTCTTCGCTCTCACAAGAGCGCGAGATCCGTGCCTGGATACATGGGAAGCGAAAAATTACCGTGTTGTGGCGCGCGTCACGTCAGCTCCGGCCGGTTGATCCGCACGGCCGAGCCGACCCGGTGGCGACGGCCGATGACAAGGACACCGGCCGCGGTCCACGACGTCAAGCCCGCGCGGGTCACCAGTCGGCGGCGGGTTCCCGGGGCATCACGATCCAGCAGATCAGGTAGAGGATCGCGCCGGTGCCGAAGCCGAGGATGGTGGCGGCCACGAGCAGGATGCGCAGCAGGGCGGCGTCCACGCCGAGAACGTGTGCCCAGCCGCCGCACACTCCGGCGACCATGCGGTCGGTGCGGCTGCGGCGAAGCTTACGGGTGTAGATCTCGTTCGACATGCCTCCAGGATCGGGTTCCGGCAGCTCGCCGGCATCGGGGAGCGGCCCTGGCTGTCCCCGGATCCGCCGACCCTGACCTACCCTCAGGAAATGACGTGGATGTCGGTGCCGGCCCCGCGGGACCTGGCGAAAGCGCTGGACGGCGTCGGTTATCTGGCCGACGACGGGCTGGCCACGGCCGCGTTCCTCGCCCTGAGGATGCACCGTCCGTTGTTCTGCGAGGGCGAGCCGGGCACGGGCAAGACGTCCCTGGCCACGTCCCTGGCGCAGGCCCTCGGGGTGCCTCTGATCCGGTTGCAGTGCCACGAGGGCATCGACGCCACCCAGGCGCTGTACGACTGGGACTTCCCTAGGCAACTGCTGCACCTGCGGGCGTTGGAGGCGGCGTCGCACGGCGAGTTGGACGCCGACGCGGCCGAGCAGTCGCTCTACACCGAGCGGTTTCTGCTCGCCCGGCCGTTGCTCAGGGCGCTGAGGGAGGCGCCCTGTGTGCTCCTGGTCGACGAGGTCGACCGCGCGGACGACGAGTTCGAGGCGTTCCTGCTCGAAGTGCTCAGTGAGAACGCCGTGACCCTGCCGGAGATCGGCGAGGTACGCGCCGAGGTCCCGCCGCTTGTGGTGCTCACGTCGAACCGGACCCGCGAGGTGCACGACGCGTTGAAGCGGCGCTGCCTGTACCACTGGCTTGAGCATCCGGATCTGGCGCGTGAGGTGCAGATCCTCAGGCGGCGCCTGCCGGCGGTCTCCGACCGGCTGGCCGCGCAGATCGCGAACGCGGTCCGTCGCCTGCGGGCCGCGGAGTTGCTCAAGCCGCCGGGTGTCGCGGAGTCGATCGACTGGGCCGAGGCCTTGCTGGCGTTGGGCAGGACGGAACTCGACGCCGAGGCCGCGGCGGTCACGTTGGGTGCCGTGCTGAAGTACCGCGAGGACGCGGATCGCGTACGGGTCGATCTCAGCGCATTACTGGCAGGCTGAAGTATGGATCCTGTTCCGGGGCTTGTGGGTTTCGCGGCGACGTTGCGTGCCGCCGGCCTGGCGTGTGAGCCGGAGCGGGTCCAGGCGTATCTCGCGGCGGTCGAGCACATCGACCTGGCCGTGCCGGACCAGCTGTACTGGGCGGGCAGGTTGACGCTGTGCGGCGAGCCCGGCGACCTGCCGATTTACGACGAGGCGTTCCAGGCCTGGTTCACCGGCACGCCGCCGAAGCCGTCGACCCGGCAGGCCGCGGCGAGACCGCAGACGACCGTGATCGCCGCGATGGTCCCGTCCACCATGCAAGGCGAGGGTTCGACTGAGCCGGACGAGCTGGGTGTGGCCGCGAGTGACACGGAAGTACTGCGGCACAGGGATATCAGCGACCTGAGCGCCGCCGAGCGAGCGCACCTGCGTGAGTTGATGGTCCTGGTGAAGCCCGAACCGCCGATGCGGTCCACGTTCCGCAAGGAGCCGCATCGACGGGGCGAACTCGATCCGCGCCGCACCTTGCGGGCGATGCGGGCGACCGGGGAACCGATCCGGTTGAGCTATCGCCGGAAGGGAAAACGGCCCCGGCGAGTTGTACTGCTCGTGGACGTCTCCGGCTCGATGAGCCCGTACGCCGACGCGTTGCTGCGGTTCGCGCACGCGGTCGCGCGGCGAACTCATGCCGAAGTGTTCACGCTGGGCACGCGGCTCACCCGAGTTTCACGTCAGCTGCGTCAGCGTGATCCCGAGGTAGCCCTCGCGGCCGCGTCTCGTGCTGTGCCCGACTTCGCGGGCGGCACGCGGCTCGGCGAAGGGCTACGGGCCTTCCTTGACCGGTGGGGCCAACGCGGAGTGGCGAGGCAAGCGGTCGTGGTTTTGTTCTCGGACGGGTGGGAGCGCGGTGACCCAGGACTGCTCGGCGAGCAGATGGCCAGGCTGCGCCGGCTGGCGCACGCGGTGTTCTGGGTGAACCCGCACGCGGGTCGCGCCGGCTACCGCCCGGTCCAGTCCGGGATCGTCGCCGCCCAGAAGCACGTTGAGAAGTTACTGGCCGGGCACAGCCTGGCGACCCTGGAAGAACTGTTGCTGGAGGTACGCCGTGCGTGACGTGCTCGACGAGCTGGTCAAGCGCTACGAAGCCGGCGAGACGGTCGGGCTGGCGACAGTTGTCGCGACGTTCAGCTCAGCACCGCGCTCGCCTGGCGCGGCCATGATGGTCACCGAACGCGACGAGGCCTTCGGCAGCGTCTCCGGTGGTTGCGTCGAGGGAGCGGTGTACGACCTCGGGCAGACCGTGATCGCGGACGGCCAACCGGTGTTGCAACGCTACGGCGTGAGCGACGACGACGCGTTCGCCGTCGGCCTGACGTGCGGCGGCATCATCGACATCTACGTCGAGAAGCTCAGCCAGGCCACTTTTCCCGAGTTCACGGAGCTCGCCGAGTCGATCCGCGCCGAGCGGAGCGTCGCGCTGGCGACGATCATCGAGCACCCGGACCCGGAAATCCTGGGCAAGCGCTTGATCATCTGGCCGGACCGGATCGTCGGCGACCTCGGCACGTCCCGGATGAACGACGCCGTCGCCGACGACGCCCGCGGCATGCTCGCCACCGGGCGTACCGGCACGATGCACTACGGCCCGCAGGGGCAGCGCCGCGGTGAGGGCATGGCCGTCTTCGTGGCTTCGTTCGAGCCGCCGCCCCGGATGCTGGTGTTCGGCGCCATCGACTTCGCTTCCGCGATGGCGCGGCTCGGGTCCTTCCTGGGCTACCGCGTCACCGTGTGCGACGCGCGCCCGGTTTTCGCCACCAAGAGCCGTTTTCCCGAGGCTGACGAGGTTGTCGTCGACTGGCCGCACCGTTACCTGGCCGCCGAGGCGGAGGCGGGCCGGGTCGACGGCCGGACCGTGGTCGCGGTGCTGACGCACGACCCGAAGTTCGACGTACCTGTGCTGCAGGTGGCGTTGCGCCTCGACCTCGGTTACGTCGGCGCGATGGGCTCTCGCCGAACCCACGAGGACCGGTTGGAACGGTTGCGCGAAGCCGGGATGACCGAGGCCGAACTGTCCACATTGTCCTCACCGATCGGCCTGGACCTCGGCGCCCGAACCCCGGAGGAGACCGCGGTGTCGATCGCCGCGGAGATCATCTCGCTGCGCTGGGGCGGCCGCGGCGAACGCCTGATGACCACCGCAGGCCCGATCCACAAAGAACCCTCGTGAGTGTTTGTCAGGGTTAGAACCCAGATCCACCGATGGGTTTTGTTGGTGATCTTGGTCGTGGGTGGTTGTGTTGGTGGGCCGGTGGTTTCTGTCGTGGGCGTGCGGGAGCCGCTGGTCTGCCCAGCTTTTCCACTGTGAGTTGTTGGGGCGGGGGTGCCTTGGTGGGTGGTCAATGCT
>NZ_JAAATY010000052.1 GCF_013280595.1 Kibdelosporangium persicum | reverse complement strand
CCGTGTTTCAAATGCCCGATCGCGATAGCCGGGCCGGATGCGGCCCCTGACGCCACCGCGGGACCGCCCAAAGACAACCAGTATTCGCGGCGATCCCGCGGCGACGCCAGGAACCGCCCCGATCCCGACTCTCATCGACCGGGACATTCGAAACACGACCTAGACCGCGGGCCTTGGAGCGAGCGTAACGCGGTGGCGTTGGGCACCGGCAGTACGAACGCCTGCCCGCGGTTCTCCGAGGTGCCCGCACTCGCGGTCCGGTTCCGCTCGCCACCGCTTACCGCGCAGCAGATCGTTGCCGCCCACGCCCGGCTGTGAACTCTGCCCGTCCGCCGTCGAGGTCCGCTCATTGTGCGGCGCCACGGGGCGCGAACGAGTTGCTGAAGTGCCGGCCCGAGCGGACGAGTTGGCGGGCCGGATCGAGCCGGGCCGCTTCGTAGCGGCGCAGTGCGCCGGAAATGCTGCCCCGGTTCCCGTTGCCGCCGAGCGCTTCGGCAAGGGTGAGGGCGTCTTGCGCGGATGCGTCGAAGCCGCTGCCGGTCATCGGTGAGGGCAGGTGGGCCGCGTCGCCGACGAGGCACACACGTCCGGAAGCGAGTCGGTGCGGCAGGTATTCGCCGATCGGTGTGCCGATCACTGCTCGCCGGCGGATGCAGTCGACGATGGCTTCCCGCCATGGGCTGGGCCAGATTTCCTGTGCTTCGTCGGCTAGTTCGTCGAAGGTCGTGCCAGGCACGTCAGCCGCTCGGAGCGTGCGCTGGACAACATCGTCGATCACGGCTCCGCGGGCGCGCAGGAGGTCGTTGCGACTGGAGTCGTACCATCCCCAGCCGATTCGCCGCTTGCCCTGGGCGAGAGATCCGTCCGCTCCGGGCAGGTAGTAGGCGTTGAGGCAGTAGTCCTGTTTGTAGAGGATCGCGAGGTCCGACGGCCACGGGCGGGACCGGATCTCGCGTTCGTCGACCAGGCCGAGCCAGATAACGTATCCCGAGAAGGTCGCGTCGGGCGCCTCGGGGGCGATGTGACGACGGACGACGCTCGCGTGACCGTCGGCCCCGACGACGAGGTCCGCGCGCACGAACTCGCCGTCGTCGGTGACGACCCACGCCGATCGCTCGTCCTGGCCCACATCGGTCACCCGCACCGGCGACCGAAGGGAGATGCCGGGGTCGGCCTGTGCGGCGGAGCTGAGGCCGGCATGCACGTCGGCCCAGGCCTGGCCGCCCGACGGGAGGATGTCCTTCCCATCGGGTGAGCGCCGGCCCGTCAGGCGCTCCAGCAGTCCGTCGCTCACGGGCAGGGCGGCGCCAGTCCGGACCTTCCGGGTCGAGCGCTCCAGCATCGTCACCCGCAACCCGATGCGCGAGAGGGTCAGTGCGCTCATCAGTCCGGCCAGGGAGGCTCCGACGACGATGGCGGAACCACGTGTCCCTGGCTGGTGGTCCTTGGTCATGTGCTGTCTCCTGGAACCGTTGGTCATTGCGTTCCTGCGTGCGCTTCGTCGGCTTCGGTGTCATGGGATGTGCGCAACGCCCACGCGGTCAGAATCGCTCCGACGACCGCGAGCACGCCGAGGCCGATCACGACGACGTGCAAGGCGGCGGCGAACGCCTGCCCTGTCGGCACCGGCACCGGCCGGCCTTGCACCGCCGCGACCGCTTGCGCGGTCGAGGTGCGGGCGGCGGTGATCGAGATGAGCACCGCGGCGGTGGCCGCCACTGCGAGCGACTCGCCGGTGATCCGCATGGTGTTGAACATCCCCGCCGCCGCGCCGGCCTTGCCCACCGGAACCGCGCTGACGGCGGCGTTGTCCATCACCGAGAAGGCCATGCCGACGCCGACGCCGAAGAGCAGGAGGGGAAGTGCGGAAACCCACGTCGAGGTGTCGCGTTCCACCACGACGAGCCCGAAACTTCCCGCGGCGATCACGACCGGGCCGGCGACCAGCAAAGTCCGCATCGACCAGCGGGACGTCAGCCATCGGGCAGCCAGTGGCACCAGCAGCACGGGGAGTTCGAGTGGGGTCAGCTCGACCGCGGCTCGCCACGGGCTGGCGCCACCGCTCTGCAGGAAGACGGGAAGGAAGACGTTCAACGCGGCCAATCCGAACGTTACCGAGAAAGGCAGGCACATCAGCGCCGTGAACGCGGGACGGCGGAACAGGCGGACGTCGAACATCGGATGGCTGCTGCGGAGCTCGACCAGGACGAACGCGCCGAGCAGAAGGATCGTCGCCACGAACGCCAGCAGAGTCCACACATTCGACCACCCCGCCTCACCGGCCTGGATGAACCCCAGGGACAGCACGAGCAACGCGCCACCGAAACAGGCCATGCCGGGCAGGTCCGGGCGAGGCGCGGACGGGTCGCTGGACTCCCGTGCATAGCGGGATGCGACGAAGGCGATGGCAGCTCCGAGTGCGATCACCACGAAGATCGACCGCCACCCCAGCGGAGCGAGTGCGCCGGCGACCAGGGGGCCTGCGGCGGTCCCGCCACCGAAACTGGCGCCGAGAAACCCGAACACGCGAACTCGCCGCGGCCCGGACGTGGCGTGTGCGAGCACGGCCGAGCCTGCGGAAACCGTGGCGCCGGCGGCCAGGCCCTGTACGCCTCGCAGCACGTCGATGACCAGGATGTCGGACGAGACGGCGATCAGTGCCATCGCCAGCCCGAACGTCGCGATGCCGATGCGCAGGACGAGCCGACGCCCGAAGCGGTCCGCCAGGCTACCGGTGGCGAGCACGGTGGCGGCGAAGATCGCGTTGTAGGAGTTCTGCACCCACTGGGTGCCGGCCGATGAAGCGTTCAGGTCGGCCGCCATGTCAGGCAGGACGATCGCCGGTCCCGTCACGGCGAAGGGCAGGAAAAAGGAAGCGAGAAGGACGGCGCCGATCGACGCTCGAGTCGCAGTCGCCGAGACCGTCGGCGCGCGGGGATCTGAATCCATGCTCCCAGAGTCGAAGATCCGGGAGCGTCCATTCAGGGCCGCTACGTACCACGGGGCGCCCGACCAGGGTATTGGCGAGCCTGGGTACTCGCATGACCACCCAATGCCGGCCTCTCGATGGCAGGCTGGCGGAATGACCGCGACAACGCCTGGCAACTGGAAGTCCGAGCTGGGGGAGTTCCTCCAAGCTCGAAGGGCTGCCGTGTCGCCGGCCTCGGCCGGACTGCCGGACACCGGCCGACGCCGGGTGCCGGGGTTGCGCCGTGAGGAGCTGGCCGCTCTCGTCGGCGTGTCGACGGACTACTACGTGCGGCTTGAGCAGGGCCGCGGTGGCCGCCCCAGCGAATCGCTGCTCGATTCCATCGCCCGTGTCCTCCTGCTCGACGACACGCAACGCGCCCACCTGTACGACCTGGCACGCCCCCGGCCCCGCCGTGCGCGGCGCGCGGTCAAAGAGCGCATGCCCGACGTGACGCGCCAGTTCCTGGAGACTCTCACCGTGCCGGCACTGGTCATGACTCGGACGATGCAGGTGATCGGCTGGAACCCCCTCGCGTGTGCGGTCTTCACCGATTACGCAGCCCGGCCCGAAGCCGAGCGGAACTCGGCGTGGCTGCTGTTCCTTGACGAGGAAATCGCTGCCCGGCACCGGGATTGGGAGGCGTCGGCACGCGGCACCGTCGGCATCCTGCGGAAGACCGCGGGTGAAGACCCCGGCAACTCCCGGCTCGCCGCGCTGGTCGGCGAACTGGCCGTCCGCAGCGAGACGTTCCGGCGGCTGTGGGCCGAGCACCACGTCTTCGAGAAGACCACCGGGGTCAACCTCATGCGGCACCCCGACGTCGGGGACATCGACCTGTCGTACATCGCCTGGACGACGCCGGGCGCGCCCGACCAGATGCTGGTCACCTACCTGGCCGAGCCGGGATCGAAATCCGCGGAGGCCCTGCGGATCCTCGGGTCGATGGCCGCCTCCTACCAGGGGACCGGTCGCGGCGACGTCCATACCCGGCGCCCCGCGCGGTCGGAGGACGAAACGCGCGAACAGTGGCCCGCTCAAGACGTCTGAGAGCGTGTCTTACGTGGTGATCAGTCGGTGATGAGCGATGGTCTCGGCTGTGGTTGATCGGCTGCCGGTGCGGTTGGTGCCGGGTGAGTCGTGGGAGCTAACGCCGGCCGCTGCTCCCGGCGTTCGAGCCGCGTCCGCAGGGCGGTGGCACTGCCCCGGTGGACGCCAGCGCGGTGTTCACCGCGATCGTGTACGTGCTGGCCAGCGGATGCGCGTGGCGGGATCTGCCGCCGTCGTTCGGGATGCCGTTCCAGACCGCACAGCGCCGCTTCAATCAGCGCGTCGGCGAACGGCGCGCGCTCGCGAATCCGGGGCTCGGTGGCAGACCGTACGCGACACCGACGCTGTGGGCCGCCATCCAGTACCTGATGCCCGGCGAGGACGCCCCGAGCACCGGCACGCGCGGAATGCCTTCAGGTTCCGGCAACTGTCGAGGCGGTCGTGCCGGGTAGTAGTCCGAGCAGGGCGGCGACGCGCAGTCCGAGGGTGAGGTCGAACCTGGTGTCGCCGTCGCGCAGGTTGGCTCCGGTGATGTCGGCGATCCGGTCGATGCGGTAGTAGAGCGTGGAGCGGTGCAGGTGTAGTGCTTCCGCGGCTGATCGGGCGTCGCCGCCAGTGCGGAGGTAGGCGTCAAGGGTGGTGATGAGTTCGCCGCGGTCGAGTTCGATGAGTGTGCGCAGCCCGGGGTGGAGGTTGGCGATGAGGTTCTCGTCGCCGACCTGGTGGCCGGCGAGTCTGGCCAGCAGTCGCCAGGGGCCGATGTCCGTCCACGACAGCAGTCCGTTGCCGTTGCCGGTCACCTGGGCCACCCAGGCCGCCACGCGGGCGCGGTCGTAGGCGTGGGGGATCTGGTCGAGGGAGACGGGTGCTCCGCCGGTACCCACGGCTGTCGGTGCGGTGAAGCAGGACCGCAGGGCGGTTTGGACGGCCTGCGCGACCGCGGTCTCGGTGACCGGTGCCGCGGGGTCGAGCAGCACGGCCAGCACGCCGGGCCGGTTGCCCAGGTGCACCATCCAGTGCACCGGCAGCCGCAGGTGCGGTAGCCGGTCCTGGACTTTCAGGGCCAGGTCGATCAGGTCGCCGCTGCCGGCCGTGACGTCCGGGCGTTCGAACGCCGCCACGATCACCTGGCTGTCCGGTGGCAGGTTCTGGGCCGTGGTCAATGAGGTGACCAGGTCGGTCTCCTCGTAGTCGCTGCCCAGCAGCCGTGCCAGTACCAGCTGTTTCGCCTGCTCGGCCGTTCGGCGCCGGCGTCGCTGGGCGTCGAACGTGGTCGCGATGAACAAGGCGCTGCGCTCGGCGGCAGCGACCTGCTCGGGTGACAGCGAACCTTCCGGTGCCAGCACCCACAGGTAGGCGAGCAGGGTGCGGCCCTGGCGGACGGGCACGCACAGTCGCGGCTCCGCCTTCCACTCGGGCAGCGCCGGTGTCCACATCGGCCTTCTCGCGGAGCTGATCCCCAGGCTCAGGTAGGCGCGCAGAAACCCGGGCTCCACACCCCGGTGCAGGATCACGTGCAGCCGGGCGCCGTCGATGTCGTCGGGTTGCCTGCTGTACACGATCGGTCTCAGTTCGGTGTCCTCCAGGATCACCGGGCGGCCCAGCACCGCTTCCAGCAGATCGACGCTCTGCTGAAGGCCTTCACCCAGGAGTTCGGCCTCGTCCGCTGCGGTCACCGCGCCAGTGTAGGTCGCTCGCACGGCTGTGACGGCCGTGCGAGCGAGCGCTGTCGTGGTGTCGCGGCGGATCCGATGTCCCAGGGCGAACGAAGCCGCGCTTCCGCGGCGACCCGGTTCGGCAGTCACTGTTGGCGCTCCCCGAACGTCTCAAGATGCACCGCCGTGTCCCGTCAACGGCAGGTGTGCCGATCTGGCCGGACGTGAAGACCCACTCGCCGCGCGATCGGTGGTGGCCCAACGGGATTGTCGTCAGAAGACCAGCGATGTCGCGGCAAGTCCGGCGTTGCCGAGCCGGTCGATCCTCAGCGGGTCGATGTCGACGCTGACGGCCCGGCCGCCGACGATCTCCTCGGCGGTCACCTTGCCCACCATCGGCGCCTGCATCACGCCGTGGCCGGAGAAGCCGCAGGCGTTGACCCACGTCGGCGTACCGGGCATCGCACCGAGGAACGGGCGGTGGTCCGGGGTGACCTCGTAGGTGCCCGCCCAGGAGGCGGTGTTGTCGATGGGAACGTCCGCCAGCCACGGGAACCGCTCGACACCGAGTTCCAGCGCGGTCTCCATCCAGCGCCAGTCCATCCGCGTGCTGTAGCCGGCCTTCTCGTCCGGGTTCGCGCAGCCCATCAGCAACCGGGAACCTTCGCTGCGCAGGTAGAACCCGGTGCGGACGTCGATGGTCATCGGCAGCTGCCCCGAGACCCCGTCTGGTGTGCTGGCGAAGATCATCCGCCGGACGTGCCCGACCGGAACGGACAGGTTCGCCAGCGCCGCGACCTCGCCCGCCCAGCCACCCGCCGCGTTCACGACGTAGCGGGCGCGCAGCTCCGTCGTCGGTGTGGTGAGCGTCCACTCGTCACCGAGGTGTTCGATGGCGCGGACCGGCTGCCGGAAGCCGACGATGACACCCAGCTGCCGGGCCAGGTCGAGATAGGTCGTGGTGACCAGGTGCGGATCGACTACGCCGTCGTCTCGGCCCCAGGTGCAGCCACCGAGGCCGGCTGTGTCGAAAGAGGTGTGCCGTTGGGCGTCCTGAGGGGTGAGGACGTCGACGTCGGCGCCGAGTGAGCGTTGCAACGCCACCGCCGCCAACTGCTGCTCCCAGCGGTCCTCGGGTACGAGCAGGAGGTAGCCCGATGCCCGGTAGCCGACGTCCACGCCGTGCCGGGACTCGAAGTCGCGGTAGATCTTGATGCTCTCCCAGGAGAGCTGGATGTTGGTGATGTCGGCCCACTGCGTGCGGATCGAGGCGAACGAGCGGCCGGTGCTCTCCATGGCCGGTCCCTCGTTGGCCTCCAGCAGGGCGACGCGCGCGCCCTGGGCGGCCAGGTGGTAGGCGCAGCTGGCACCCATGATGCCGGCGCCGATGACGACGACGTCGGCTTGCCTTCCGGACACATGCGCCTCCTCAGCCGGTCGTGGTGGAGTCGTCCTGCGGTACCTCGGGGAAGGCGCTCACCGGGAAGGTCTCGATCTGTGGGCTGCGCTGTTGCACCAGCACGCCGCCGTCGACCACGAGCCGTGTACCGGTCACGTAGCGGGCGTCCTCGGAGGCGAGGAAGACCGCCGGCCCGGCGAGGTCCTCCGCGACGCCACCGCGGCCCAGCGGAATCGTCTCGTCGCGGCGGCGCAGCGACTCGGTGGTCTCGTCCTGACCGGTCGCGATCAGGCCCGGCACGAGCGTGTTGACGCGGACGCCGTACGGGCCCAGTTCGAGCGCCAGCCCGCGGGTGACGGCCTCGATGCCGCCCTTGGAGGCGTCGTAGGCGATCATGCCGCGGTGTGACCTGGTCGCACCGCCGCTGGAGACGTTGATGATGCTGCCGGAACGCTTGCGCGCCATGATGGGCGCGGCGTGCCGGACGCACAGGTAGTGGCTCTTGAGGTTCGTGGTCAGGTACCGGTCCCACCACTGCTCGTCGGTGTCCAGGAAGTGTCTGCTCGGCCCCATCACGGCGGCGTTGTTCACCAGGACGTCGACAGTGCCGAACTCGTCGAGCGTCACCTCGAACAGCGTGTCGACCGAGGTGGACACACCGACGTCGGTGCCCACGGCGACGGCGGTCGCCCCGGACGCGCCGATGCTTTCGGCGGTCTCCTTCGCGGCGGGCTCGTCGATGTCGGCGACGACGACGCAGGCGCCTTCGGCCGCGTACCGCCGGGCGATCGCGCTTCCGATGCCCCTGGCCGCTCCGGTGACGATCGCGACCTTCCCGTCCAGCTGTCGATGGTTCATTCGGCTTCCTTCGTCAGGGCGTTGTCGAGGTCGTTCCACAGGTCCGTCACGTGCTCGCCGCCGATGCTGAGCCGCAGCAGGGACTCCGGCGCGGAGGACCCGGTGTACCGGGCCCGGCGGTCGATCAGACTTTCAATTCCGCCAAGGCTTTTCGCGTGCGTGAACACCCGCACCCCGCGGCACACCGACTCGGCGAAGTCGGCCCCGGCGGGTAGTTCGATCGAGAGCATCGCGCCGAAGCCGTCCATGAAGCGCCTGGCCCGCTCGTGGCCGGGATCACCGGGCAGCCCGGGGTAGTGCACCTTGCCGACCGCCGGGTGCGCCGACAGCCGCTCGGCCAGTTCGAGTGCCGTCCGTTGCGCGGCGTCCAGGCGCAGCGGCAGCGTGCGCAGTCCGCGCAGCGCCAGGTACGACTCGATCGCGCCGGGCGTTGCGCCGAGCTGTGCGCGCACGTGCCGCAGCTTGGCGTCGAGGTGGTCCTCACGGGTGGTCACCACGCCCAGGAGCAGGTCGCTGTGCCCGCCGATGAACTTGGTCGCGCTGTGCATCGAGAAGTCCGCGCCGAGCGCGAGCGGCCGCTGCAGCAGCGGGGTGGCGAACGAGGAGTCGACCGCCACGAGCACGTCCCGGTCGCGCAACGCCGCGCAGATCCGGTCCAGCTCGGCGATCTCGATCATGGGATTGCTCGGGCTTTCCAACCACAACAGGTCCGCGTCCTCGCACGCCTCCAGGGTCGCCTCGGTGTCCGAGGTGTCGACGGACGTGAGCGTGATGCGCCCGCTGTCGGCCCGCTCCCGCAACAGGCCGCGGGTCCAGGCGTACCCGGCGGCCGGTCCCACCACCTTCGCGCCGGCGGGCAGTGTCTCGATGATCGCCGTGCTCGCCCCGATTCCCGAGGCGAAGGACACCGACCGGCCGCCGTCCAGGGCGCCGACGGCCTCCTCGAAGGCCTCCCAGGCCGGAGCGCCCTGTTCCCTGGCGTAGCTGCCGCCGTGGAAGCTCGACGCGAGGGTCAGCGGAGGGTTGAGGGGAGCGCCCGGCGCGCGTGGGCCACGTCCGGCGTGGATCGCCACGGTGGACGGGTGCAGCGCTACGTCGTCGTTCATACCGGAAAAACTAGGTGCCGGGCACAGCCGGTCTCCTCGTGCAGCTGTCGGAAAACAGGTCGTCGACTTCGGACAGCGGCTCGACGACCATCGCGTCAGGACCGCTCACGACCACGCTTGACGGTCCTTCCAGGTGGCCCGCATAGTAGTTAGGTGGCTGACAAACAGGCTGATCCTCACCACGAGAGCGCTGGGGCGTGGGCGAAGAAGTACCACCTGGCAACCCGCATGATGATGGAGTCTGTGCTGCGGCCCCACGACCTGGGACCGACGCAGTGGTACGTCCTGTACCAGCTCGCGACGGTCGGGCCCACCTCGCAGCGGGACATGGGCCTGCTGCTGCAGGTGGAGCGCGCGACGCTCACCGGAGTGGTGGCGGCCCTGGTGCGCAAGGGCTTGGTGGAGCAGACGACCGATCCCGCTGATCAGCGCCAGAAGGTGCTGACGATCACCAAGGCCGGCAAGGCGTTGTGGCGCAAGCTTCCCGACCCGATAGCGCTCATCCTCGAGACCGCCTTCGCGGACGAGTCCGAGGCCGACATCGCCACCACCGCGCGCGTGTTGCGCACCGCCACCGGACGCCTCACCGAGTGGCTGTCCAAGGGAGACGACGCGTGATCGTGGTGAACCCGAGGAAGGCCTGCGGGTGATGCTGTGCGAGTGCCGCAGCCTGTCTGCTAGGCGGCTGACGAGTTGGAGTTCGCCAGCTGCCTGGCAATCCGTCAAGAGCTCTGGATCACGTCGCTCTCGGAGGCCGGCTTGACACTTCGTTAGGTGCCTAGCATTATTTGTTAGGTAACTAGCAATCAGTCGCAGCGAGGAACACCATGACGATCCTGCTCACCGGAGTCACCGGCCTCGTGGGAGCCCGCCTGCTGCCGCGCCTCGTCGACGCCGGCATCGACTGCCGCGCCCTCGTGCGTCCCGGCCGCTCCGTTCCCGACGGCGTCGCCGCGGTGGAGGGCGACGTCCTCGACCCGCAGTCGCTCGCCCGCGCGGTCGACGGCGTCTCGGCGATCGTGCACCTGGCCGCCGTCCTGCGCACTCCGGACCCCGCGCGGATCGAGGAGGTGAACGTCCGGGGAACGAGGAACCTCATCGCCGCGGCCCAGGAGGGCGCTCCTCTGGCGCGGTTCGTCATGGCCAGCACCGGCCTGGTCTACGGCCCCGGCCTCGACCGCCCCGCGCGGGAAAAGGACCCGGCCGAGGCTCCGATGCCGTACCCGGTCAGCAAGGTCAAAGCCGAGAAGGCCCTCCGCGAGAGCGGCCTGAACTGGAGCGTGCTGCGCCTGGCCTTCGTCTACGGCGACGCGGACGACCACCTGCGGTCCGCTCCCGCGCTGCTCGGCAACTGGAACTGGCACCCCGCCCAGCGGCTCAGCCTGGTTCACCACCGCGACATCGCCACCGCGGTGCTGCTCGCGCTGACCGGGGCGATGGACGGCCGTGTCGTCAACATCGGCGATGAGTCCCCGACCTCCGTGTACGAGATCGCCGGCATCGTCGGCGCCGACTACCAGGCCTCCGCGGAACCGCTCACCGACCCTTGGATGGGTCAGATGGACGTCACACTGGCCCGGCAGCTCGGGTTCCGGCCGAGCGTGCCGACCGTCTACCAGGCCGCGCGCGAAGGTGCTCTGTGACAGCCGCGTCCAGGTGACCGTGCCGGCACGCGAGTGCTCGGATCGCCCGCGGGCGGCGGCTCGGGACGAGATCAGCGTGGCGGGACCGCCGCCACGCGGAGAAGTGCGTGACCGGTCATGCTCGTCGGGCGTGCGGTGGTGAGGCGGGCGCCACGCACTCGTGGAACCTCTGCCGCCGCCGGGTCGGTTCGGCGTTGGTGCGCCGGGGATCAGGTCGAGCCGGCGAGGGTCACGAGCGGGAAACCCGCGTGGACGCGGGTTTTCCGGGCACCGGACGTGCAAGCACTCTCGACCCAGGGGATCGGCCGGGCCGGCCGATCCCCTCGCGTCCGCTGGCGTCGCGCTCTACCTCGGGGCGACAGGCTGGGAGAGGAGCTCCAGGACGACCGCCCGCTTTTCGCCGAGGGTGCGGATGCCTTCGGCGGCGGTGGCTCGCACCTGTTGCGGGGTGGCTCGTTCCGGTCCGAGCAGGGCGGTGACGGCGGCGGCGAGCACTCGTCCGGGGTCGTCGACCTGTGGTGCGGGCCTGCGGGTGGTGGTCAGCTTGAACCCGGAGACGAGCGAGTCGAGTGCCAGGGCCTGGTCGCCGAGGTGCCAGTCGGTCCTGGCCAGGTCGTTGGCGCGCCAGATCGGCAGGATCTGGCGCATGACGGCGTCCGGTCCGAGGGTGTCGAGCAGGGTCGCGGATCGTGGGTCGTCGGTCATGGCGCCGAGCAGCTCCTCGTCGTTGCCGCTCAAGGCGCTGACGTACGGGTGTGCCGCGGTGGCCCGGAGCATGTTCACGCACAGCCGGGAAGGGCGAGCCAGGTCGGGATCGTCGGTGACGGCTACGACGATCTCGTCGGCGAGTGACAGGAAGTCCCGGCAGACGAGGTCGAGCAGCAGGTCTTCCTTGGTCTTCCAGTACAGGTAGACGGTGCCTTTGCCGATGTGCGCCTTGCGCGCCACCTCGGCGATCGTGACGCCTCTGCTGCCGCGGGCGAGCACGAGCTCACCTGCGGCGGCGAGGACGCGCGCCGCCTTGGACGGGAGGTGTCCGGCCGGCTCAGGCAACTCTTGTCTCCTCCGGAGGGCTGACTGGGTCGCCCAGGATTTTGCCAACAATGTCCGCGCCTTTGTACTTGATAACCTCGTCGAACCGCATGATCCGGTCGGCGAGCCGCTTGCCGAGCCTCGACCTGCCGAGCAGGGGGATGGCGCGGCGCAGCTGGATCTGCGCGTGGTTGTCGGGGACGAAGATCTTGCGGTCGTCGGGCGCGGTGTCCTGGTAGTGGGTGATGTAGGGGCGCAGCCCGCGTTCCCACTCGGTCAGGGCCGTCGCGATGTCGCCGGGGTGGCGTTCGAGCATCGTGCCGAGCACGTCGGCTCCGGCCAGCGCGGACGAGACACCCATGCCGGAGTAGAGCGTGACGCACCAGGCGGAGTCGCCGACCAGGATCACCCGGCCGTTGTGCCAGCTGTCCATGTGCACCTGTTCGACCGAGTCGAACAGGACGGCGTCGGCGGTGTCGAGCGCGTCGAGGACCGAGCCGAGTGTGCCGCCGGGTGGCTGCGGGCCGAAAGCCGCGCGGACGCTCTGGGCGATCGGCCGGGTGAACTCCGCGTCCACGTCGTCGGTGCGGTAGCTGAGCAGGATGGTCGGGTCGCGGTCGGCGAACGCGAAGACCCACATCGACCGATCGGGCTCCAGCAGGGTTGCTCCCTGTCCCGGGGTCAGTCCGGCGGGCACGCCGGGGTACTCGAACGCGGCGAGCATGAACCCCATCCGCCTGAGGTACCGCTCATGCGGGCCGAAGGCGAGTGAGCGAACCGTCGAGCGCAGCCCGTCCGCGCCCACGACCAGGTCGAACCGCTCGGTGGTGGTGCTGCCGGTCACCGTGTCGCGCAGCGTCACGTCCACTCCGTCGGCGTCCTGGCTGATGGCTATGGGTCCGGTGGAGAAGCGCACCTCCACGTCCTCGGGCAACGCGGCGAACGCCGCCTCCTCGACGTCTCCGCGCACCATCAGCCACGGCTTGCCGGGCAGGTCGGCGTACGTCATGCCCGGCCTCGTGCCGCCTTTCCTGTCGATGGACAGACCCGGCAGCGGCGATGCGCGGTTGGGCACCTGGTCGAGGATGCCCAGGCGGCGTGCGGCCGCCTGGCCGGCGCCGAACAGCGCCACGAAGTAGCCGCCCGACCGCCGCTGCGGCGCGCGTTCGACGAGGACCGGAGTCCATCCGGCTCGGTGCAACCGCGCCGCGGTGGCGAGTCCGCCGATACCCATGCCGACGATCAGGACCCGTCCTTGCTTGTTTCGGTTCATACAAAAAGCGTACTGACCAATCTGGTCATCTGGTCAGTCTGTGGTGTGCGTCATAGTTCGCACGGCTCCGTGGCGACGGCCTCATGGCGCGTGAGTGAGCGCGCGGCCCGCCCGAACTGATGGCAAGGCGTGCGGACGGGGTTTCGGCACCTACACGCGCCGGGCAGCTGATCGCGCGGTTCGGCCTGCTGGCCACCCGGTCGGTGGAACGCGGAACACTGCCGCAGTTGCACGCCGCAACCGCCTCGGGCGTACGAGGCGGCCAGTTCTTCGGCCCGGCGCTAGGTGAGGAATGCGGCCGCGCGACCGAGGCCCGCCTCAGCCATCGGAGGGCGGCTCTGGGCAGCGACCGAGGAACTGACCGGCATCAGCTACCTCTGAGGCACCCACCGTTCCCTCGACGGGACACTCCTGCCCTCTCGCCAAGGCGTTGCAGGACCCACATCGCCCGCCGGGCGGTCAGAGCTTCTTGAGCCGCCGCCGATTGACCGTCAGCACCTCGTCCGACAGGTCCGGGGCGGCGTCGGCGACCGCCCGGGAGAGGACCAGCGCGCCGACCATCTGGCTGAACATCGCCACCGCGCGCTCGCGGGCTTCGGCGGGAGTGAGTTCGGTGCCGGACTGGCGTGCGCGGTCGAGCAGCATGTCGGTGATGGTGGCGAAATAGCCGTCGAGCCCGCGCCGGTATTCGGCCTGGGCGGCGGCGCCGTGGCGGCCGGCGTCGGTGACGAAGGCGGCTGAGGCGCAGCCGATCTCGGGGTGGTCGCGGTGCTCGGCGTTGACGTACCCGTCGACCATGTCGTGCAGGGCCGCGCGCGCCGAGCGGGGATGCGCTTCGCGGATGGCGTCGAGCGCCGCGAGCGAGTCGGTGAAGCCCTGGTGGAGAACTTCGAGAGCGAGGTCGTCCTTCGAGGCGAAGTGGTTGTAGAACCCGCCGTGCGTCATGCCGGCCGACTTCATCAGCTCCTCGATGCCGATGCCGTCGATGCCGCGCAGCCGGAATCCCGCGCCGGCCGCGTTGACGATCTTCTCGTGGTTGAGCCGCTTCTGCTCTTGCGTGATGCGGGGCACGTCGACCACCTTCCTGGCGAGATCGCTTCTGATGATACTCATCATCAAACCGAGTGTCCACGGAGGAGTCCGGCTTGACATTTAATGATGACGTCTACAATCATAAATTATGATGACGGACGTCATCGAAGACTGAAGGGACAGTCATGAACTTCGGAACCATCGGCGCCGGGACGGTCGCGCAGGCGATCGCCGGCCACCTCGTGACGGCCGGCCACAAGGTGACGCTCAGCAACAGCCGCAGCCCGGACACCCTGCTCGACGTCGTGACCCGGCTGGGCCCGCTCGCGAGCGCGGGAACGGCCGACGAAGCGGCCGCAGCCGATATGGTCTTCCTCGCCGTGAGGTGGCCGCAGGTCGGTGACGCGCTGGCCGGGCTGCCCGAGTGGGACGGCCGCATCCTGGTCGACACCACCAACAACCTGGAGTCGATGCGGCCGACCGTCGCCGACCTCGGGGTGGAGACGGCGAGCGAGTTCGTGGCCGATCGTGCGCCGGGCGCGCGCGTGGTCAAGGCCTTCAACACCCTCTACGCCCAGTACATCGCCGCCGACCCCCGGCACGCGGAAGGTCGGCAGCTGCTGTTCTACGCCGGTGACGACGAGGCCGCCAAGGCGGATTTCCACACCGTCGCCGACACCATCGGGTTCGCGCCGGTCGACGCCGGGACGCTGCGCGATGGCGGCCGCCTGATGCAGATCGGCGGCCCGCTCTCGGCGCTGCACGCCCTGAGGCAGGGCTGAAGCCGTGAAGGCGCTCGCCTACGAGAAAGCGCACACGCTCGACGCGTTCGCCATCACTCCGGCCGAGGTCGCCGAGCCTCGGCTACGCGACGGTGACCTGCTGGTCGAAGTCCGTGCGATCGGCATCAACCCGGGCGAAGCCGCGATCCGGCAGACGCGCAGCGCCGAGCCCGGCGGGCGGCTCGTACTCGGCTGGGAATTCGCCGGGGTCGTCGCCGCGGCCGGGCCCGCGGCCACCGGATTCGCGGTCGGGGACCGGGTGATGGGCACCGGCGACTTCACCCGCGACGGCAGCTGGGCCGAGCGCGTCGCGGTCGACCACCGGGTGGTGGCCAAGATCCCGGACCGGCTCGCGTTCACCGACGCCGCATCGCTGCCCATCGGTGTCCTCACGGCCTGGGAATCGCTGTTTCGCGACCAGGATGCGTTGCCGCCCGGTGTCGGCCGCGTGCTCGTCGTCGGCGGAGCCGGCGGCGTCGGGTCGATGGCCACGCAACTGCTCAAGGCCATGACACCGGCCTTCGTGATCAGCACGGCCTCGCGGCCCGAGTCGCGGAAGTGGGCGACGGCGATGGGCGCCGACCTGGTCGTCGACCACCGCGGCGACCTGGCCGGACAGCTCCGCACGGCCGGGATCAATCACGTCGACCTGGTGTTTTCGACCTCGGGCACCAGCGGCCACCTGGGGGCGATCGTCGAGGTGCTGCGCCCCTTCGGTCACCTGGCCGCCATCGACCTCACCGGCCCCGTCGACCTGGGGGCCTTCACGGGCAAGTCGCTGTCGCTGCACAGCGAGATGGTGTTCAGCAAGATCGTGGCCGGCGGTGACGTCGGCAGCCAGGGCCGCATCCTCGCCCGGGCGGCGGACGACGTCGCGGCGGGCCGGCTGCGCCCGATCGTCACCACCACGCTCGAGGGCCTGACCGCCGAGACCATGAAGACGGCGCACGCCCTCGCCGAGAGCGGCCGGACCATCGGAAAGACCGTGATCCGGGTGACCGGCTGAAGCCGGTGAACCACGGCGGCGCGTGAAAACCCCTCAATGAAAGGAAATTCTCTGAGATGACAAAAGATCTGCTCGACGGTGAGTACGTCCCCAGTGCCGACGCGACGACCCGCAGTCAGGTCGAGCTGTACGAGCGCACCGACGGCCGCGAAGGCGCGACGATGGGGGGTGGCCCGGTGGTCGTGGTGACCATGCGTGGCGCCCGTTCGGGCAAGCTGCGCAAGGTCGCCCTGATGCGCATCGAGCGCGACGGCGTCTACGCCATCGGCGCGGCAGCCGGCGGCCAGGCTCGCAATCCGAGCTGGTTCCACAACCTCGTGGCGAACCCGACGGTGCAGCTGCAGGACGGTCCCGATCGCCGGCTGATGACCGCCCGGGTGGCCGAAGGCGCGGAGCGGGAGGACTGGCTGGCCTACACCGACGAGCTCTACCCGTTTTTCGCCGACTTTCGCGCCCGCGCCGCCGAGGCAGGCAACCGCGAGGTGCCCCTGATCCTGCTCGAACCCACCCAGAGCTGACCGAACTCGCCACGGACGCCAGGCTCACACCCAGGCGCCCACCACCCGGCCGACGCCGACCGGCCATCCGGTGAAACGACGGCATCGCGCTGCGCCACGGCCGACGCCAGAGCCGACGAGGGCACGGCGGATTCTTTTGCGCACCGCGCGCAAACCGTTGGCGTCCGGGGAGCGCGGTGGTTTCTCGTACGAGCCCGCGCAGGCGTTGACAGCCGGTCGACGCCGCGGACGTGCGCCAGGGAAGTGCGCGCAACGGCACCCGGTTGGCCTGTGGTTTCCATGTTTCTGCCGTTGAGAGTCCTTTGTGGACTTGCTGGGGGTTGGAGATCGCAGGTTCTCATCGTGTCGTCCCGACGGCCAAGAGGGTCCTCGCAAGTCAGAGCCGGTGAGGACCCTCCTTTTATGATCTTGCCGAGTTCTTCGAGGTCAAGCGCGCCGCTCGGCGACTCCTTGACTCCATCCGACCATCGCCGCGGGAGCTGGTGATCATTCGGAGGTCAGCTGTTTCGCCAGCTTTTCCAGGCCGTCCCTGATGAGTTGCCCGTACTCGTCGTCGCCGAGCGCGCCGATCGTGTCCCGCGCCTGCTGGAGATGCTCGCGGGCGCGGCCGAGATCGCCCAACTTGCGATAGCACTCGCCGACGCTGAGATACAACGACGGGTACAAGCCAGCGACCGAAAGCGTCACCCCAGCTTGTGCTACCCGCTCGTCGGTGACCAGATCGGCGGCGGCAAGCGCTCGAAGGTCCCAGACCAGCTCCTGGCGCACGTCGTCCTGCACGTCGGCCATCGAATGGGCAAGGACGCACACGTGCAGCGGGTCGCCCTGCTCGCCGCCGATGTCGTCCCAGATCTGCGCGAACAGGTCGCGAGCGGCCTCACGCTGACCTCGATGATGGTGCAGCTCCACCCCTTGGCCGATCCGGGTGATGACTGGGTCAGTGATCATCGGCGGTCCCTTCACCGGCTCATCTCACGACGGTCACACGGATCGTAGTGGCGCGGATGACTCATCCCGAACGGCACGCGACAGCAGAAACCTCGCCGACACCCCGCAATACGCGACACCCGAATACGCGCTCCACCTGGCGGCCCTGCTCGCCGCACCGCGATCGGATCAGACTGGCACTCCTGCTCGGGTATGACCGACGCATGTCCTTGTGACCAAGAGCCACCGCAAAACGAGGGTATTCAGCGCGGACGAGCAGTGCTCGGCCACCGCTGACCACGTTTCCCTGAAAGATCTATCGGAAGACGGACGCGCGCCGGGCCACCGATCGACCAGCCTGGCGGCATGAGGAAGACGACCATGTGGCTGGCCGGTCTGCTCGCCACGTTCGCGGTGGCAGCGCCAGCCGAGGCGGCGCCGCGCACCGGACTGTCCTGGCAGGACTGTGGTGACGGGCTGCTGTGCGCACAGCTGACCGTGCCGGTGGACTGGACCGACCCGGACGGCGCCCGAACCACCCTGAGCCTCACCAAGCTCCCCGCCCGGGACCAAGCCCGCAAACAGGGCGTTCTCTACGTCAACTCCGGTGGTCCGGCCACGCAGGCTCCCCTGCTGCGCAACCCGGCCTTCGCGGGGTTGACCGACGCGTTCGACCTCGTCGTCTCGGAAACACGGGGCTTCGACACCATTTCCTGCCCGATGGGTCCACTACCGGCGGGTGGGGAGTGGGTGTTCCCGGACCGGTCCGCCTACGAGACGTACGTCGAGGAGAACCAACAGGTGGGCCGTGCATGCGCCGAGGCGGCAGGTCCGCTCGCCGGCAAACTCGACTCCCGGCAGGTGGCCCACGACCTCGAAGCCGTCCGAACGGCGCTCGGTGAGCGGAAGCTCAACTACTTCGGCAACTCCTACGGCACCGTGTACGGCCAGGCCTACGCCGAGCTCTTCCCCCGCCGCGTCGGCCGGATGTACCTCGACAGCGTCAAGGACCACACCAACCGCTCGATCCTGGACTGGGTCCTCCCCCGCGCGACCACGGCCGAACGCAACTTGCACCGGCTCGCCGAATGGTGTGCGCGCGAACCGAGCTGTGCGCTCCACGGCCGGGATCTGCTGGCCGTGTGGGACGACGTCATCAGGCGGGCCGAGCAGGAACCGATCCCTGGCGGTGGCACCACGGTCAGCGCGACGAAGATCCTTTCGCGAACCGATCCGCAGGTCGAGCAGCAGTGGCCGATGCTGGCCACCGCGCTCGCGCAAGCCAGCGCGGGTGATGCCACGGCGTTCGCCGGGAGTCCGCCGCCGGGAGCGGGTGGCCCCGGACTGGGCCGTCAGCTGATCTGCGCCGACTTCCCGTACCCGAGTGACTACCGGGAACTGAAGTCCCTGGAGACGAAGCTACGGACAGTCGCGCCCCGGCTGGGCTGGGTGTACGCGTGGCAGGCCGCAGTGCACTGCGCCGGTCTGCCGGTGCCGCCGACGTACGCGCCACATCCTTTCCGTGCCAACGGGCTGCCGCCGGTGCTGATCGTCAACGGCGAGGGCGACAGCACCACCCCGCCCCAGTGGGCCCGCCGGCTCGCCAGCCAACTGCCCGGCGCACGCTACGTGCCGGCCTCCGGCGGCCATGCCCGGTACCTGAGTGGCGACGCGTGCGTTCGTGGGCATGCGGACCGGTATCTGACCACGGGCGCGCTGCCGCCCGCGGGCACACGCTGCGGGTGAAGATCTGCCGAAAGGCAGACGCGTGCGGGCTGACGACCGAGCAGCCTGTACGGCATGAGGAAGATACTCAAGGTCGTCGCCGGCGTGTTGTGCCTGGCCACCGTGTTCGGTGGGATGGCGAGCACGCCGGCCGCGGCCACCCCGAATCTGTCCTTTTCGGACTGTGGGGACGGTCTGCAGTGCGGTGAGCTGTCGGTGCCGGTCGACTGGGACCGTCCTGGCGGTGCGCGGAGCACGCTCGCCCTGGCGAAACTGCCCGCGCTGGACGCCGCGCGCAAACGCGGTGTGCTGCTGGTGAACCTCGGCGGTCCGCAGGCGCAGATCTCCGCGTTCCGGCTGCCGGTCTTCCAGGGCAAGGTCGCGGAGCTGCGGCAGTGGTTCGACGTCGTGATCTTCGATCCGCGGGGGTTCGAGGCGAGCGGCGGCATCTCCTGCCCGCTGCCGGCTCCCGCCGAGGCGGACTACGTTTTCCCGGACCAGGCCAGCTTCGACGCGCATGCCAAGCAGAACGACCGCTTCGGTCGGTCATGCGCGGAGGATCCACTGGCCGGCAACCTCAACGCCCGGCAGGTGGCCCACGACCTCGAAACCGTCCGAACGGCGCTCGGTGAGCGGAAGCTCAACTACTTCGGCAACTCCTACGGCACCGTGTACGGCCAGGTTTACGCCGAGCTCTTCCCCCGCCGCGTCGGCCGGATGTACCTCGACAGCGTCATGGACCACACCAATCCCTCGCTGCATGACTGGCTCGCCCACCGGGCCAGGGCGACCGAGGACACCCTGCACCGGTTCGCCGCGTGGTGCACGCGGGATGCCGGCTGCGCACTACACGGCCAGGACGTGCTGTCCATCTGGGACGAACTCGTCGCACGGGCCGAGCAGCAGCCGATCCCCGGGGGCGGAACGACGGTCAGCGCCACCCAGCTCGTCGCTCGCGCCGACGTCAGGTCCGAGCAGCGGTGGCCGGCGTTCGCGACGGCGCTCGCCGAGGCGTACGCGGGTGACGCCACGAAACTCGCCGTCAAGCCGACGTTCCCGCCCGACCCGGGCGTGATGCGGCTCGCGATGTGTGCCGACTTCCCTTATCCCGACGACTATCGGGCGGTGAAGGCGGTGGAGAACGCACTGCGCACGGTGGCGCCCCGGCTGGGCTGGCGGCAGGCGTGGATCTTCGCCATGAACTGTTCACGGCTGCCGGACAACGGGACGTTCCCGCCGTACCGGCCGCACTTCCGTGGGCTGCCGCCGATCCTGGTCGCCAACGGTGAGCAGGACGACAACACGCCGCCCGAGTGGGGACGGCACCTCGCCGCACAGCTTCCCGGTGCCCGCTACCTCACGGCCAACGGCGACCACGCGCTCTACCTGGACGGCAACCCCTGCGTCCGCGCCCACACGCACCGCTACCTGACGACGGGCCAGCTGCCACCGTCCACTGCGTCCTGTGCGTAGTGCCCCGTCCAGTCGATCACGGGACGAAATCGATGGCCTGCGATACCGCGAAAGGCTCGTTCGGGACACCAGCGATGTTGCGAAAGGACCGTTCGGGGCACTCAACGTCCCCCATGGCGCGTTCGCGACACCTGCCATGTCCCGAACGCGAACGCGCCTTTCACGACACGACGAGCGGGGCGGTTACCCCCGCACCACCTGGACGCGACACTAGTGTGTCGACATGAGACACCTGCGGGAAGCGCTGTTGGTGGTCGTGACCACGGCTCTGCTCGTCAGTTTCACGCTGTGGGAGGGGCAGGCGGCGAGCGTGGAGCTGGTCCTGGTCAGCCTCGCCGTCTGCCTCCCACTGCCGCTGCGGCGGAGACTGCCGGTGACCGTGGCGATCCTGACCTCCACGGTGTCGGTGTTCGGCAGCGTGATCCCAGGCTGGCCGGGCCGGCTGGTGGCGATGGCGGCGTTGTGCTGCGCCGCCTACTACCGGCCGCTGCGGCTGCCGTGGGTCCTGGCCGTCTCCGTGGCCTGGATGCTCGGCTACGGGGTGGTGGCGCAGAAGATGGGCACGGTCGCCGACCTGGTCGTCCTCGGCGTGGCGCTGCCGGCGGTCGGGTACGCGCTGCGACTGCAACGTGACCGGGCCAGGCAGACGGTCGAGCTGCGCCTCGCCGAGACGGACCGTCTGGCCGCCGAGGACCGTGCCCGTCTGGCCAGGGACGTGCACGACAGCGTCGGCCATCATCTGACCGCGATCCGGTTGCAGGCCATGGCGGCCCGCCGGGCGCTGGCCGGCACTCCCGCGCTCGCCGACCGCGTTCTCGGCACCATCAACGACCTTTCGTCGTCGGCGTTGGGTGAGGTGCGGGCACTGCTGACCACGTTGCGGACGGCGCCGGGACTCGCCGAGGTCGGTGACCTGGTTCGCCGACTGTCCAGTCCGGACAGGCGGATCACGGTGCACGGCACGGCGGTCCCGCTGCCGCCCGCCGTCGACCACGCCGCCTACCGTGTCGTACAAGAAGCTCTGACCAACGCCGTGCGGCACACCGACGCCACCGAGATCGAGGTGTGCCTACGGCACGACCGGCACGGAATGGAGATCACCGTCACCGACAACGGCACCAGCGCCGACGAAGTCGTTGAAGGGCACGGTATTCGCGGCATGCGCGAGCGGGTCCGCGCACTCGGCGGCACGATGTCGATCGGCCCCCGGCACCCGCACGGCTGGTCGGTACAGGCGAGAATCCCGGCATGATCCATGTGCTGATCGCCGACGACCAGGAACCCGTACGCGAGGCGCTGCGGCTGGTACTCGACGGCGAGCCGGACATCGAGGTGGTCGACGAGGCGGCCAACGGCGCCGAGGCGGTGCGGAAGGCGTTGTGGCGGCGGCCGGACGTCGTGGTCATGGACCTCCGCATGCCACATCTGGACGGGATCGCCGCCATCCACCAGCTCGCGAACTCAGAGCCGGCTCCTCGCGTGCTCGCGTTGACGACCTTCGATCTGGACGAGTACCTGTTCGGCGCGTTGCGGGCCGGAGCGGCCGGGTTTCTGCTCAAGGACAGCGATCCCGAACTGTTGCTGGATGCGGTGCGCGCACTGCACGCCGGGCACGGGTTGATCGATCCCCAGGTGACCGGACGGCTGATCAGCCGCTTCGCCGCGTTGTCCCCCAACCCTCCCACGCACGAGCTGGACCTGCTCACCCCACGCGAACACGAGGTGCTGCGGCACATCGCCCGAGGGCTGAGCAACGCCGAAATCGCCGACACGCTGGTGATCGAACCGGGCACGGTGAAGACCCACGTCGCCCGGGTGCTCAGCAAACTGGGCCTGCGCACGCGGGTACACGCGGTGATCTACGCCTACGAACACGGACTTGTCGATTAGGCCGTGTTTCAAATGCCCGATCGCGATAGCCGGGCCGGATGCGGCCCCTGACGCCACCGCGGGACCGCCCAAAGACAACCAGTATTCGCGGCGATCCCGCGGCGACGCCAGGAACCGCCCCACCGAGCCGATTCCGGCCTCCGGCCGGGGCAGACTCTCATCGACCGGGACATTCGAAACACGACCTAGGTGTACTGACCTGAGAGGTTGGGACGCGGCTGGCGGGTGGGTGGCCGCCGAGTGCGGTGTGGCCGCGGTAGTGATTGTAGGTGTGTAGCCATCGCGGCAGTGCCTCGCGGCGTTCGGTCTCGGAGCGGTAGGGGCGGGCGTTGACGTCGGCGCACAGGGTGCCCGGCCAGTCCGTGCCGAAGACCATCTTCGTGGCCAGGCGGGCGAGGTCGAAGCGGGCGTAGTACTTCGGCAGGTTCTCCGGGGGCAGGCCGCGAGCGCCGGGAAGGGTGGAGGTTCCCGTGTGGACGATCACCGTTCGGCGAGCAGGTGCGGATAGTTCCGGGACGAACGGTGCGCTCTTTGGCACGCGATCGGCTCGATGCCGGGCCCGCTGCGTACGAGCTGCCCAGCGCGGTCATCTCCGGCAGGGTTGGTGCCGTTGTCCACCGGTTGGTGGACAACGGGTGTCGGTGGGTCAGCCGTGTCAGGCGGGGCGGACGCGGCGCGAGTCTTGGGGCATGAGGAACCTGTCTGTGCGGGTCGCTCGGTGGAGCGCCCGTCATCCGTGGCGCGCGATCGGTGGCTGGCTCGTGTTTGTCGCGGTCTGTTTGGGTGTCGGGATCGGGGTGGGGAACAACGCCGCTGTCACGGCGGATTACCGCGTCGGTGAGGCGGGTCGGGCCGAGGCGATCGCCGCTGAGGGAGGGGTGCAGCGCCGGCCGGTGGAGCACGTGCTGATCACGGCCCGCGACTCCGCCGAGTTGGATGCCGGCGCGGCACGAGCCGCTGCGGCCGACGTCGCCAGCCGGATGTCGGGGCTACCCGTGGTCGGTTCCGTGGGCGAGCCGGTGTGGGCGAAGGACCGCAGGGCGGTGCGGGTCGATGTGACGTTGGAGGTCGAGGAGCGCGAGGCGTCACGAGTGGTCGATGACCTCCAGGCGCGGACCCAGGCGGTCCAGGACGCGCACCCCGAGGTGGTGGTGACGCAGACCGGTCGTGCGTCGATCACTCGGGCGGTGGAGAAGCAGCGCGGCGAGGACATCGCCCGCGTTGAGCTGATCACGCTGCCGATCACCCTGGTCACGTTGCTGTTGGTGTTCTGGTCGCTGAGCCTGGCGCTGGTGCCCGTGTTGCTGGCGCTGTCGTCCATCGTGGCCGCGATCGGTCTGTCGATGGTCGTCTCGCACGTCTTCCCCGACGCGGGCGTGGGAATGAACATCATCCTGCTGATCGGGATGGCAGTCGGTGTCGACTACACGCTCTTCTACCTCAAACGGGAACGCGAGGAGCGCGCTCGGAGTGGCGGAAGGCTCTCAGCCGTCGCTCTGGTGGACCTCGCCGCGGCGACGTCCGGACGCGCGGTCGTGCTGTCCGGGCTCGCGGTGGCGGTCTCAACCGCCGTCCTCTATCTCGTCGACGACGTCATCTTCTCCTCCATGGCCACCGGAACCATCCTGGTCACGCTGGTCGCGGTGGCCAGTTCGATGACGATCCTGCCCGCGACACTGGCCAAACTCGGCGCCATCGCCGAACGTCGAGCCGAGCGCCGTCACCGGCCTGTGCGGACGCCGAAGGCCGGGCGGATCACCGCCACGCTGACGCGTGCGATCGACCGGCGACCGGGTCGCACGCTGCTGCTCGCGGTCCTGCTGATGCTGGCGCTCGCGGCGCCGATGCTGGGCATGAAGATCACCGACATGGGGCCGGAGACCCACCCGCGCGAACTGGTGGCCGTGCAGGACTACCACCGGTTGACCGGTGTGTATCCCGAGGTGAAGGCGGTCCACCAAGTCGTTGTGCGCGGGTCGGGACTCGCGGTGACCGACGCGCTCGCCAAACTCCAGGACGTCGCGCTGCGCGACCCGGTCATCGGCGAACCGGCGACGGTGCGCACCTCCGCCGACGGCCGCACCCACGTCCTGAACCTCGCGGTGCCGCACTTCGTCAGTGAGCAGGCCGCGCCGGACTCCCTGCAACGCCTGCGGGAGCAGTACGTCCCGGCCACGCTCAGGCAGGTGACCGGCGTCGAGTACGCGGTCACCGGCGACGTCGCCCGGTATGTGGACTACCCGCGACACCAACAGCAACGGCTGCCCTGGGTGCTCGGCGCACTGCTGCTCGTGACGTTGCTGATCACCGCGCTGGCGTTCGGGTCGGTGGTGCTCGGACTGATCGGAGTGCTGCTCAACCTGCTTTCCGCGGCGGCGGCGATCGGCGTGCTGGTCTGGGTGTTCCAGGGGCAGTGGGCGGAAGGGCTGCTGGACTTCACCTCGACCGGCTCGATCGGCTCCCGGGTCCCGCTGTTCCTGTTCGTGATCCTGTTCGGCCTGTCGATGGACTACCAGTTCTTCCTCATCAGCCGAATCCGCGAGGCGGTGCTGAACGGCGTGCCCACGCGGCAAGCGGTCTTCGACGGTATGCGCCAGTCGGCGTCGGTGATCACCAGTGCGGCGATCGTGATGGTCACTGTGTTCGCGGCGTTCGTCGGGATGCACCTGATCGAAATGAAGCAGACAGGTCTCAGCCTCGCCGTGGCCGTCCTGCTGGACGCGTTCGTGGTCCGCACCCTGATCCTGCCCGCACTGCTGATCCTGCTCGGAGACCGGGTGTGGTGGCCGACGCGCTTGCGTCGTGGCGAACCGATCACGGCGCCGCTCGAGTCCGTACGCTGAGCGGCATGCGCGGCTGGTACGCCCTGGTCTGGGTGGTCTTCGGGCTATGTCCGGGCTTGGTCGCCGTGTTCGGTGACACGGGCACTCAGCGGTACGGGACCGTTGTGGTCCTCGGTGCAATGGGTGTCGGCTACGCGCTTGTCACCTTGCTGCCCGATCACCGGGCGATCCGGCTGACCTATCTCGTCCTGCTCGTCCCGGCGCTGGGGGCGATGGCCTACCTGCCGGGCGGGGGTGCCGCGTTGTTCGTGCTAACCCTGCCGCAGTTCTGGTTCCTCGCCGGTACGCCGTGGCCGGCGGGCTGCCTCAGCGGTGCCGCCGCGACGGCGGTGGTCGTCGGCGCGGTGACAAGGGAGGCGGGCGCGGTTTCGGGCAATGCCATGGTGGCCGCCAGCGCTTTCGTGATCTCCGTGCCGTTCGGGCTGTGGTGGCTGCGGAACGAGCGGCGCACCCGCACGCTCGGTGACGAGCTGGCGCGGGCCCAGCAGGAGCTGGCCGAGGCCCACCGGCGGGAGGGTGCCGTCCGAGAGCGCGACCGGCTCTCGCGGGAGATCCACGACACGTTGGCCCAGGGGTTCGCCTCGATCATCGCACTGGCCGAGGCCGCACGCGTCGCTCCGGACCCGGAGCGACGCATGGGATACCTCGCCTCGATCGAGACGACCGCGCGGGAGAACCTCACTGAGGCACGAGTGCTCGTCGGCTCGGTGCCGGCGGCCGCCACTGGCTCGCTTCCCCAGTCCCTGCGGCACACGCTGGAGCGGTTCGCCGAGGACACCGGTGTCACGGTGTCCGCCGATCTGGCCGAGGTCGACCCCGATCCGCACCTCCGCGGCGCGTTGCTGCGTTGTGCGCAGGAGTCGCTCGCCAACGTCCGCAAGCACGCCTCCGCCTCGACGGTCACGGTCGTGCTCACCCAGCGCCTGGACACGGTCGAACTGGAGGTCACCGACGACGGCCGTGGGTTCGTCGTGGCGGACGCGCGTGGCTTTGGCATCAACGGCATGCGGCAACGGCTCGCGGAACTTGGCGGCGACCTCACCGTGACCAGCTCGGTCGGCGATGGGACCAGGGTCCTGGCCGAGATTCCGATCTCGAAGGGCGGACATCGATGACCGTGCGTATCGTCGTCGCCGACGACCACCCCGCTATGCGAGCAGGCGTGATCGCCCTGCTTGCCTCCGCACCCGACCTCGAGATCGTCGGTGAGGCCGCCGATGGCCACGAGGCACTTGAACTCGTCGCGCGGCTGCGGCCCGACGTCGCGGTGCTCGACCTCCGCATGCCGGTACAGGACGGCGTCGCTCTCACCACACGGATCGTGGCCGAACACCCCGCCACAAGGGTCCTGATTCTCACCACCTACGACACCGACAGCGAGATCGAACGCGCGGTCGAGGCCGGAGCGCTCGGCTACCTGCTCAAGGACGCCGGCCGTGATCAGCTCACCAGCGCTGTACGCGCCGCCGCCCGCGGCGAGACCGTACTCGCACCCAGCGTCGCCGCCCGGCTGGTCGCCCGGATCCGAGCCCCAGCCCCGATCACCCTCACACCTCGCGAGGTGGACGTCCTTCAAGCAGTCGCCGACGGCCTCTCCAACCCCGACATCGGCGCGCGCCTGTTCATCACCGAAGCCACCGTGAAAACCCACCTCTTGCGAATCTTCGCCAAACTCGACGTCAACGACCGTACCGCCGCCGTCGTCGCTGCCCTCCAACGAGACCTCCTGCCCCGCCACCGCGACCGATAACCCGTGTCCGCCACAGCGGCCGGAGTTCGCCGGAGGGCGCCCGCCTGGCCGGAATGGGCCAATTGGGCTTGGAATCAAGGATTTCCAGACAGTACTGACCGGTATTTCGTCATCCCGTCACATACTGCTCCGGCATGACCGGGTAGGCGAGAGGGAGGTCCTGTGTCGGTAGCGAAGGGGAGACGACTCACAGCGATTGGGTTGAGTCTGGTCGCGGCATTAGGTTTCACGCCGTCGATGTCGGCGGCGGCAGCGCCGGATCTGTCGGAGTTCTACAACCAGCAAGTGCAGTGGCAGCCGTGTGGCGAGGGCGAACTCGCCAAGCTCCAGTGCGCCGCGGTCGTGGTGCCGATGAACTACCGCAAGCCCGACGCGGAGCGGATCTCCGTGGTGATGAGCAAACTGCCTGCCAAGGATCCGGCCAAGCGGCGGGGCGTGCTCCTGCTCAACCCGGGCGGACCCGGCGCGGAAGGCGTTTCGCTGCCGTTGCTCTTCGAGGACCGGCCGATCACGCAGTCCTACGACCTGATCGGGTTCGACCCGCGCGGTGTCGGCCGGTCGACGCCGTTGCGGTGCGAGGTCGCGCCTTCGGTGGGAACACTGAGCAGCCGGCCCTCGGATGCCGAGTTCGCCGTGTGGGCGGCTCAGGCCCGGGCGGAGGAAGAAGGCTGTGAACGCGCCGCCGGTGGCCTGCGGCCGTACATCAACACCCCGAACACGGCGCGCGACATGGACGTGATCCGGGGCGTCCTCGGCGAAGCGAAGATCAACTATTTGGGCTTCTCCTACGGCACTTACCTGGGTGCGGTCTACGGCAGCCTGTTCGCCAAGAACCTGGACCGCAACGTGCTGGACTCCGCGGTACACCCGGAGTGGATCTGGCGGGAGCAGTTCAGGCAGCAGGCAATCGCCATCAGGTCCAATGTGGACGAGTTCACCGCATGGGTCGGGCAGCGCGACAAGACCTACGGCCTCGGCAAGTCGGCCGCGGAAGTGCTGGCCACCAGCGAGGCGCTGGCGGCGAAGCTCGCGGTGACGCCGATCGAGGACCCGACGTTCGGCCGGGTCGACCGGACCATCTACGACCTGATCCTCGGTGCCAACGCCCGGTACCGCCCGCTGTGGGACGCTCTGGCGGAACTCGTGGTCACCTTCAAGGCGGCCGTCGAGAGCAAGCTGGCCGCGGGCTCGCCGGAACTGATTGACGCCCTGAAGGCCGCGAAAGTCCTGTACGACATGGCAATCCCGCCGACCGTGGACGGTGTGTTCACGACGGTGACATGCGAGGCGCCGTGGCCCAAGGATCTGAACACTTACTACTCGGACATGCGCGTGTTCCGCGAGAAGTATCCGTACGGCTTCGGGGTTCTCCGGGTGGCACCGTGGAACTGCACGTTCAGCGAGTTCAAGCGGCCGGACAAGCTGACCGACCTGCGGCGTACGGGATACCCCACCGGCTTGGTGATCCAGGCCGAAGCCGACCCGCAGACGCACTACGACGGTGGACCGGCGCTGGCGGCGAAGCTGAACGACCATCTGGTCTCGGTCCCCGACGACGGTACACACGGCCTCTACATCAGCAACGCGTGTTCTCAGGCGATCATCGACAATTACCTGATCAACGGTGTCCTGCCGGGTACCAGGGTGGTCTGCCCGGGTGACCCGCGCCCGAACGTCCCCGCCGACACGGAGGCCACGGCCGGCCGTCCGCTGGGCACGGGCGAATCGCTTGAGTCGACAGTGCGCGATTTCGTGGCCGAGAAGAAGGTGAAGACCGGCTCCTGAGCTGGTCAAGATCGACGGGCCGGTCGGGCTTCGTCCCGCTCGGAAATCAACACGGCAGGATGACCGGCCGTGCTGCCGCGACCGGCCCACCTCGGCCTGACCGACACCTTCGCCCTGCTGCCGTCGACCGCGAGGACAAGACACCAGGATTCAAATCCTGTCGTCCCGACCAGATGTAGTACGTCGGAACCCCGCTTCACCGCAAGTGAGGCGGGGTTTTGGCGGTCCAGGGGGTATCGCGCCGTGCGGACGCTCCACCCACAGCCGCTCAGTCAGTTCGGCTAGGTCATCCTCGGCGCTCAGATCGTCACTGCCACCCGAACGACGGCGGTGGCCAGCTACATCACCCCGTGGGACGAAACGCCGGATTGGGAACGTGCCAGCGCCGCAGCCGTGTATGACCAAGTTCGCGCCTTCGTCGACATCAGCGACGGCAACACCGCCAAACTCACTCGAGAGCAGAAGGGCCGATTTGTCGCCATCTGCTGGATCGCCCAGATCTACAAGCACATACCCGACCCGAAACCGGCATATGTCGCAGACTGGTCTGAGATGCCGGAATGGCAACGCGAAACTGACGCTGACATCTTCGAACACATCGAGCGAGAGATGTAACGAGCCCCGGTGTCGGGGAACGCTGATGTCGGCGATCGCGCGGATGGTCGCAGCGGAGGTCATCGCGACGGCTAGAGGTCGATGACGACCTTGCCGTGTACGTGCCGGCCAGCCTGGAGTTCGACCGCACGGCGGATCTGCTTGACCGGGAAGCTCGCCGCGATAGGCACCTGGAGCCGGCCCGCCGCGACCAGACGAGCGATCTCTTCCAAGGCCCCGACAGCGGCGTTGGCGCCGTTGGCCGCCGACACGCCGTCGACTTGCGCGGCGACGGTGCAGATGCGGCCGTCCGGAACGCCGAGTTCCCGCGCGGTGTGCACTGTCTCTGTCCCGTGCAGGTCGATGGCGGCGGTGACACCGCCGGGCGCGAGGGCCCGGACCCGGTCGGCCAGGCCGTCGCCGTAAGCGACCGGCTCGGCTCCGAGATCGCGCAGGAAATCGGCCGATGTCGCCGAACCTGTCCCGATCACGCGCGCGCCCGCGATCCGGGCCAGCTGGACGGCGAACACCCCGACCCCGCCCGCCGCGCCGCCGATCAGCACAGTGTCGTCCGGGCCGGGGTCGACCACGGCGAGAGCGGTGGATGCCGTGCGGCCGGCGATCGTGAGGGTGGCGGCGGTGCGGTCGTCGACGCCGTCAGGGGTGTGATGGGCCTCGTTCGCGGCGGTTTCACCAGCCGCGTCGATCACGACGAAGTCGGCGACCGCGCGGGACAGGGCGCCGCCGAACACTCGGTCGCCCGGCGCGAAGCCGGTCACCCCGTCGCCGACCTGGTCGACCACTCCCGCGTAGTCGGTTCCGAACCCGGCCGGGAGGCTCAAGCCGAACCGGGCGGCGGTGTCCGCGTCGGCGGTCATGATCCAGTCCATCGGGTTGAGACCGGCCGCAGTGACCCGCACGCGGACTTGTCCCGGGCCTGCCTGCGGAGCGGGAACCTCGCGAATGTCCAGGACTTCCGGGCCGCCGAAGGAATCGAGCTGGACCGCCCTGCTCGTGCCCGTCAGCTGGTGATCGCTCTGTTGCTGCATGGACGCCTGTCTCCTGGGAATGAAGGGAACGCAGTGAAACGGACTATGCTCCGTTTATAGGGACTCTAACACAACCGGAGCGTGATCCGTTTTGGCTGAGGTGGGGACGCGCGGACCACGGGCGGACGCGACCCGTAACCGCGACCAGTTGCTCGCGGTGGCGACCCGCATGTTCGGATCGGCTGACGCCGAGCCGTCGATGCGGGCGATCGCCCGCGAGGCCGGAGTCGGCATCGCCACGCTCTACCGGCACTTCCCGACCCGCGAGTCGCTGGTCGACGCCGTCTACCGGGACCAGGTCGTGCGACTGACGACCGGCGCTCGTGACCTGCTCAGCCGGTTGCCCCCGGCTGTGGCGATGCGGCGCTGGATGGACTTGTTCGGGGACTGGATCGCGACCAAGAACGGCATGCTCGACACGCTGCTCGCGATGATCGAGTCGGGGGAGATCGCCCACGCCCAGACCTGCACCGAGCTACTGGCGGCCATCACCACGATTCTCGACGCCGGACACGCGGCGGGCGACCTCCGCTCCGACGTCACCGCCGACGACATCGCCGCTTCCCTCATCGGCATCTTCACCGTGGCTCCCCGGCCCGAGCACGAAGCCAAGGCCAGTCGCCTGCTGAACCTCCTGATCGACGGCCTCCGGCCGCCGCCCGGCTGACCCGCCTCGAATCGGCGGGCCGAATACAGATGGGTTCGCCGATTGGTCACGGGCGGCTACCGGGACGAGTCTTCGACTTGTCGGGATTCGAAGCAGACGGAGAACCAAATACTCGCGGCCGGTGGCGAGCTTCAAGCGCTCCTCTTCGTGGGAGCGGTGCGTTCGCGGCAGCCGCAGTCGGTCAGGGTGGCGGACTTGCGGTCCGGCGGCACATCGACGCGGCGATGGGGGACCGCGTCGATCAGCACCGTCGCAACTGAACGCAGCACGCGATCGAGGTTCGGTGGGGTGGCCGGTCTGGCTGGCCACCCCAATGTTCCACCATTGTCCCGCACCTGTTTGTCGCCGAGTTGCCGCCGCAGTGGTCAGGCCATCCCGGAGGCAGAGAGTGGGTTGTAGCCTGGAGTCCGGAACAGTGTCTGCAGTTGTCTGCGGCGTACGCCGACGTTGCTTCCTTCGATGATCGGATAGGACAGGGTGTCCATCAGGTGGCGGATGATGGGGAACTTCTCGTCGTAGGCGGTCACGCCGATGATCTTGATGAGTTCGTTGATGACCTCGACGCCGGTTTCGGAGCCGAAGATCTTGGCGTGCAGGGCGAGTTCCGTTCCGCTGGGATGCATCGACATGACGGCGTCCAGTGCGCGCCACGCCAGTAGCCGGACGGCTTCGATCTTTCCCTTGGCGTCGGCCAGGATGTCGGACACGGCCTGGTACTCGATGATCGGCACCGGGCCGCCGCGCTTCTCGGTGAGCGCGAAGCGGTAGGCGATGTCGAAGGCCTGTCGCATGGCGGCGGTGGCGAAGATGCCGATCGACGCGCCGCTGGGGAGGAACGCGTTGCGGGTCAGGTCCGCTCCCTGACCTTCCGCACCGAGGATGTTGCCGCGTGGAACGCGCACGTCGGTGAGTCTGACTCGGGTGGTCAGACAGCCTTTGAGCCCGGGCAGGTCGTAGTACTCCTCGACGTCGATGTGGCCGGCCAGGTGCTGGCGTTCGGCGACGATGAGCGAGATGCCGCCCGGGGTCCGGCAGACGATGGTCATGATGTCCGGGCCGTCACCGTCCCAGCCGCACAGATGTGAGGCCCAGGCCTTGCGGCCGTTGATGACCCACTCGTCGCCGTCGGGGACTGCGGTCGTGCGTATCCCGTGGCCGGGCACTTCGGTGTCGAAGTTCGCGCTGCCCTCGGGCTCGCTGAAGGCCATGGCCGCCAGCGGTGCGCCGGAGTCGGCCAGGAAAGGTCGTACGAAGCGGTCGACCTGTTCCGGGGTACCGGCCTGGTAGACAGGCGCCAGCGCGATCAGCGGACCGGCCATCGAGATCACGAAGTCCGGGCTCTGCGCTGCCCACTCCTCGATGAAGATGGCGGCGTCGACGCCGCTGGATGCCGCTCCGCCGAACGGCATCGGAATGAGGCCCTTGAGGAACCCCGCCGCGACAGCGTTCTCGAACACCGGCCGTTGCAGCAGCGCCCGCGTCCGAGGGTCGGGTTCCGCACGTGTCGCCGCGGCGAGCGGCCGTAGCTGTTGCTGAGCGAAGGCACGGGCGGCTGCTTTGAGCTGTTCTTGTTCCGGGGTGAGGAGGAACGAAACGGCCATTGGTGGGCCCCTTTTGTCAACGTCTCGGTGGTGCGAGTCAGCGTCACCCCGGAGTGTCGCGCGTCAAGACCTTTCGCACACCCCTGCGGCCGCTACGACCGCCGCCAGTCATGTGTGTTCGTCGGCAGCCTGGACACCCGCACGCGGATACCGCCGTTCCGTGGATCTCAGTCGCCATGCCGCCTCCTCACTTGCTCCTGGCCGCAGGTCTGCACTCGCGTACCTGTGTCCACCTGGCGCATTCTGATGGCGCTTCTCCGGAACTGTGCCGCCCAACGGAGGTGTCAAGTGGACGAACGCAAGCTGAAAGCCTTTGAACTGGCCAACGAGAGTGCGAAGCAGCTTGTCACGTTGGCGGTGGCGATCTTGGCGTTGACGATCACGCTGGTGAAAGAGGTTGGCACGCTGTTGGACATAGTGCGCGTGGCCTGGGTGCTGTACCTGGTTTCGATTGCGGCTGGAGTGTGGCGGTTGGACGCGCTTGCCAGTGAATTGGAGCGTTCCGAAGGTGATCACCAGCCGTCGACGCGAGCGCGCATGGTCCGCATCCCTACGGTGCTTCATGTCCTGAGTTTCGTCGCCGCGTCAGCGATGCTGGTTTATTACGGAATGGTTGTCATCTGAAGGCTGTCTTCTTTGTAGGTCCTCATCCTGGCCAAGGACCTTGCGGTGGGTTCTGGTGAGACCTTCTTGCCAGCCGGGCGAAGCAGTACCTTTGGTGCGCTTCCGACACGGCATGATCACGGTCGTCGATGACTTCGCGCCAGTGGGCCGCTCGTACCTGTTCGCGGGCCACATATTGGTGGCGGACGGTGCTATACCCGGCTTCGCCGGGGACCCGTCCCCGTGCGATTACCTAGGGTCTGGTGGCGCCCCGGTTCACCAGCGATACGGGCCGGGACACAGCTCGCTCTTGCTCACAGAATGCCGAAAGGACAGCACATGAGCAGGGTTGCCACCAAGACCCACCGACCTGGCCGAAGACACCGTGCACGCACTGGGCGAGCAGACTCGCGCCAGGGCGGAGAGCCTGACGGGGCGAGAACTGTCGTGGGCGGATTCGGGCGGGTCCTGTCCGCGGGACTGATGGTCGCGTCGTTGGTGGTACCGACCTCCTGGGCCACGGCTCATGCCGCTGCCGCGCCGGTCGGTGGTGCAGCGGAGTACTCCCACGACGCGGCCGGCCAACTGGTCGGCGTGCGGGACGCCAGTGGCGGAGGCGTGCGGTACGACTACGACGAAGCAGGAAACCTCCGAGGCACCGACATCGTGGCGGCAGGGCAAGTCGCGGTGTTCTCCGTCGTGCCTGAGCAAGCGGCGCCCGGCGCTTCGGTGACGGTCAACGGCACCGGGTTCGGCACCGGCAGCACCGTACGCTTCGGAGACACCAATGCCGAAGTCACGCAGACAAGCCCGTCCCGGCTGACCGTGACTGTTCCCGCGGGCGCGAGAACAGGCCCGGTCAAGGTGACCACCCCGGCAGGCGCCGCCGACAGCCCGCGAGAGTTCCGCGTCGTCCCGGCCCGGGGCGCGCCCACCATCAGTGGATTCGCGCCAGCCTCAGCCGCTTCGGGGACGACGGTGACCATCACCGGCTCCGGCTTCGAAACCGTGCCCGAACGCAACATCGTGACGATCAACCGCACTCAGGCACAGGTGATCTCGGCGACGGACACGAGCCTGGGCGTCGTCGTGCCCGAGGGAGTCGTCTCCGGCCCGGTGTCGGTCCGGACGGCGAACGGTGTCACGGGGACAACGTCGGACCTGGTGGTGACGAGCGCGCCGTACAAGCCCGCGGACGTCTCTACGGCCGCCGCTTTGGCGGTCGACGGTGCTAGCCAGACCGTGAACATCGGCTCGGGCAAGGTCGCGCTGCTGCGCTTCTCCGGAACACGGGGGCAGTCCCTGAGCCTCGGGCTGACCGGATCCACAGTGTCCACCGATTTCACGATCGAGGCCTTCACTCCGTACGGCACCCCGTACGCCCGCTTGGGCCTGAACACATGGAAGTCCTCGAACTTCAGCGGTTCCCTGTCGATGGCGCCGCTGCCCGCCACGGGCATGTACCAGGTTGTCCTCGACCCGGAGAACACCGGCTCGGGCAACGTCACCGCGACCCTGTCCACCCATGCGACCGGCACGCTGAACCTCACGGGGTCCGCCACGTCGGTGACGTTCGGGCGCGCGGGCAGGCACACCGCCCTGACCTTCGACGCCGTCGCGGGCCAGTGGATCGGCGTCGGGTTCACCGATCACGAGCTCGCGGCGAACACGAACGTCTCGGCGCACGTGCTCGACCCGAACGGGGCCTATGTCCTGCTGGGTAGCGATTGGAGCCGGGTGGCGGTCCCCGAGACCGCGGACCTGGGCTTCCTCGCGAAGCTGACCGGCCGGTACACCGTCGTGCTGAGCACCAGCAACGGCAGTACCGGGTCGGTGAAGGTCACCGGCTCCATCGGCGTCGATCGCGGGACGATCAACCAGGGCGGCGACGAGAGCAGGACGTTCTCCACGAGCCGCCCGGGGCAGGACGGTCTGTTCACCTTCAGCGGTACCGCCGGTCAGAAGCTGACCTTCATCACGACCGACTCCACGTTCGACAACACTCCCGAGATCGTGATCCTCCACGAGGACGGCACGTTGTTCTGGCGGCCGGAGGGCTACAGGTCGTTTTACTACGACGCCGAGCCCTTGCCCAGGACGGGGACTTATCGCCTGGTGTTCAACCCACAGGCGCCCGATGGCTCGGCGAAGATTCGGTTCACCCAGCGGGCCGACGGCGGCACCGTCACCGTCAACGGCAGCGACAAGGAAATCACGATCGGCGAGGAATACGTAGCGAATGAGACCACCTTCTCGGTGGCCTCAGCGGGGGATTACGTATCGCTGGGCCTCACCGACTCGGATTTCGACGATTCGGACATGCGGGCTCTGATCATCGGCCCGGACGGCAGCCGGATCGCGCACCGCCGGATCCCGCGCTACGCCAGTTCCGACTTCACCGCGCCGTTGAAGGGCACCTATCGGCTGATCGTGCAGCCGTACTCGCACGATTCCGGATCGATCACGGTCACCCTGTCCCACCCGTTCAAGGCCGGCGACATCCGCCGTGACTCCGCCAAGAAGCTGACGTTCGACCGTCCCGCCCAGCGGGCGCTGCTGGCCTACGAGGGCACGGCCGGGCAGAAGCTCAACCTCACTTTTTCCGACTACTCGTCCTTGAGGTCCCCGCCGGGGGTGACCGTGTGGAAGCCGGACGGCTCGGAGCTGGTGGATCAAGGGGGCAGCAGTACCATCGAGATCCCCACGTTGCCGGTGTCAGGGGTCTACCAGTTCGCCGTCACCCCGCGCTCCGACACGGGCTCCGCCACGCTGCGTCTCACCACGCGTAGCTCGGCAACGGCCGCCACAGGCGGGGCACAGTCACAGGACGCCAGGGACTGCCGGTGCGCCAACGGCACCGTGGATGAGGCCTCCCATGACTCGGTGATCGCCGCGGCGCCAAGCCAGCCCGAAGCGAGCCCGCAGACTCGTGGCTTCTTGCCGTCCAGCGTTCCCAACACGCCCATCCCCGGCGTGTCGTGGTCCGACGATCTTCTCAACGCGCTCGCGGGCGACCCTGTCGAGCTCTCGACCGGACTGCTCACCGACACGCACACCGACCTGGGGCTGTCCGACACCGTGCCGATCGCGTTGAACCGGACGTACTGGCAGGGCGACGGCCATTCAAGGAGCTTCGGGCGCAACCAGACGTCCGACTTCGACCTGCTGCTGACCTCCGCGCGGCCCTACCAGGAATACGACCTCTACGTGCCTGGCGGCGGGAAGGTGCACTTCGTCCGGACCTCGGCCGGTTCGGAGCACATCGAGGCCGTGTTCACCGCGGTCGACACGGCGGGGCGCTTCCAGGGCGCGACCGTCCTCGTCCAGGGCTACGAGTGGGTGCTGCGGCTGCGGGACGGGACGTCCTACTACTTCCCGTACAACGCCAGAGTCCGCGCGATCAGCGACCGCAACGGCAACAACGTCAGCCTGACCCGCACGGGCGGCAACAACGGCGAGGTCACCCAGATCACCTCACCGAACGGGCGCTGGATCGCCCTGGAGTACGACTCGGCGAAACGCGTGACCAAGGCACGCGACAACATCGGCCGATCGACCTCCTACGCCTATGACGACGATGGCAGGCTCGTCACCGTCGTGGACGTGGCGGGCAAGGCGACGAACTACGCCTACGACTCGGCGCACCGGATCACCAAGATCACCGACGCCCGCGGCATCGACTACCTCGCTGTCACCTATGACGACAAAGGCCGGGTAGCCACACAAACCCTTGCGGGCGGGCAGAAGTATGCCTTCGCCTACACCCTGGACGCTCAGGGCAAGGTCACCGAGACCAAGGTGACAAACCCGAACGGGTCTGTGCGGCAGGTGGTGTTCACGGGCGGCCGCGTCGCCAGCGACACGCAGGCGTTCGGCAGTCCGCTGGCCCGCACGACGACCTATGTCCGCGGCACCAGCAACCGGCTTGACGCCGTGATCGACCCGTACGGCCGTCGCACCGAGTACACCTACGACGCGGAGAACCGGCCGACTGAGGTCATCGAACTCGCCGGCACGTCCGACCGGCTCGTCGTCGGGCGCAGCACCTACGGCGCCTTCGACCTGCCGCTCACGGTGACCGACGCGGCGGGCAAGGTGACCCGGCATACCTACGACGGCAACGGGAACCTGCTCACCACCACCGACCCGCTCGGGCTCAGGACCACGATGACATGGACGCCCGACGGGCGGATCGCCACGGTCACCTCACCCGCGAACGCGGTCACGACGTTCACGTACGCGTCGGGCTCCTTGGCCACCGTGAAGGACCCGCTTGGGCGGATCGCGAAAGAGTTCTCCGATGCGGCTGGGCGGCCGGTGTCGGCGACGGATCCAGCAGGGTCCGTGACGACGACCGCCTACGACGCGCAGGACCAGCCGGTCGTGGTGGTCGACCCGCTGGGCCGGTCGAGCACCTACGCCTACGACACCAACGGAAACCTCGTCTCGTTCACCGACGCACGCGGCAAAGTCACCCGGTGGGGCTACGACGATGCCGACCGGCCGGTTTCCCGGACCGATCCGCTGGGCGCGACCAGCAAGATCGAGTACGACGACGGCGGCCGTGCTGTGGCCACGGTGAGCAAAGCAGGCGTCCGCAACACAAGCGCCTACGACTTGCTGGACCGTCCTACCACCGCGCGGTTCGGCGTGACGGACTCGGGGGCGCAGTCGGAGATCGGTTACGCCTACGACTCCGCGGATCGGTTGGCTTCCATGACCGACACTGCGGGTGGCACGACGTCCTACACCTACGACGTACGTGACCGGGTCATCTCGGCGACCGGCCCCAACGGCACGGTCGGCTACGGCTACGACGTGATGGGCAGGCGGACGTCAACGGCCCTGCCCGGCTTGGCCGCAACCTCCCACGGGTACGACGACGCGAGCAGGCTGACCTCGGTCGGCCGGGGCTCAGACGCGGTCGCCATCACGCGGGACGCGGAGGGCAGGCCCACCAAGGTGACTCTGCCTGGAGGGTGGACGCGGACCGCCTCGTATGACGCGGCGGGACAACTCACCAACCTCTCCTATGCCCACGGCGGCGCGGTCAAGGGCGCGATCACCTACACCTACGACGCGATGGGTCAGCGAACGTCGGCGACGGGCACCCTCGCCAATGTCACCCTGCCCCAAGCAGCGTCCAGGTTCACCTACGACGACGCCAACCGCCTCACCACCGCGGCAGGCACGCCGCTGACTTATGACGCTGACGGCAACCTGCTCTCCGACGGCACGACGACGTACACCTGGAACGCACGTGGACAGCTCACCGGCACCACCAAGGCTGGGTTGACCGCGTCGTACCGCTACGACGCCGTGGGCGTCCGATCGGCCCGCACAGTCGGTGAGACCACTACGCGGTTCTTGCTCGACGGGCCCAATGTCGCCGCCGAACTCGACGGCACGGGCGCGGTCACCGCGTCGCTGCTCACGGGTGACGTCGACCAGGTATTCGCGCGGACCCGCGACGGGATCACCGACACCGTCCTGAACGATGCACTGGGATCTCCCGCCGCGCTGGGTCGTTCCGACGGCACGTTCTCGGCACGGCAGGGCTACGACCCGTTCGGCTTGCCATCCGCTGAGGGTGACCGACGCGGTTCCGACGTGTCGTTCACCGGCCGCCATGAGGACGGCAACGGCCTGCTCGACTACCGCAGCCGGTACTACCGGCCGGACCTTCGGCGGTTCATCTCCGAGGACTCCATCGGCCTCGCCGGCGGAACCAACCTCTACAGCTACGCGGCGAACTCCCCCGCGACGCTCACCGACCCGTCGGGCAACAACCCGTTCGTGCTCGGCTGCGTCATCGGCGGCGGGCTGCACCAGATCGCCAACACCCTGGCGGGGCGCAAGACCGGGTGGGGCAGCTCCGGCTTCATCGCCGCCGGCGGCTGCGTGATGGGCGCGCTGCGGGTGTGGCCCCTCGCCGGCCAGACCTGGAACGAGGCGGCGAACCTGCTCGGCAAGGCGGGCGAGAACTGGGCCGGGGTCAAGCAGAAGGGCAAGGTCGCCATCCCGTCACTGACCGGTACCTCGAAGAACGGCCGCCGGATCCCCGACGCGCTGACGGCCACGACACTCACCGAGATCAAGAACGTCGGACGGCTCAACTACACCAACCAGCTGAAGGACTTCGTCCTGTACGCCAAGCAGAAAGGACTGCAGTTCGACCTCGTGGTACGGCAGAACACCCGGCTGTCGAAGCCTCTGCAGGAGCAGGTGGACAACGGCAGCATCAACCTCATCAGATCACTACCGTAATGGCCATGAGGACGCCCACTCCGCTGCTGCGCGACCTGGCGGACGTGGGCGTCCACGTCGGCGACCTGTGGGACCTGGTGAACACCGACGCCACCTACCGGGCGGCCGTCCCGGTCCTGCTCGACTGGCTTCGGCACGCGGACGACCGCGTGCCGAGTCAGGAGAGCGCACAGATCAAGGAAGGGCTGCTGCGAGCGCTGACAGTTCGCGAGGCCAGGCCGGCAGCCGCTCCGGAGATCATCCGCCAGTTCCGCGAGATCCACGACCCACTGGTGCGATGGGCCGCGGGCAACGCGTTGTCCGTCGTGGCCGACGACTCGGTGTTCGACGAACTGGCGTCCCTGGTCCGCGACACCCGCTACGGCACAGCACGGCAGATGATCGTCCAAGGGCTCGGGCGGTCGAAGGACCCCCGAGCCCCTGGGCTGTTGATCGGTCTGCTGCCCGATGACGACGTGGTCATCCACGCGCTGAACGCGTTGGCCAGGGTGAAGGCGCCCGGAGCTCGTGCCGCGGTGACAGAGCTGCTCGGCCATCCCCGTGTCGTGGTGCGGAAGACCGCGGAGAAGGCACTGAAAAAGCTGCCCTGACGGGAACACCCTTCACCGTGGTTTGCCAGACAACACAACCTCGTCCACACTGCCCAGCCGACGCTGCCGCTTCTTGACGATCACCGGCTCGAAACTCGAGTCCCGATCCCGCGGCACCGCGACCTCCACCTCACCCGCCGCGTCCGACACCACGGCCCAGCTGTGGCACGACTGGTTCGCTCCATCCACCGAAATACCACAACCCCGATTCATCCCGCTGACCTGATCTGTGGTCCAGTACGGAAACCCCGCTGGCTCTAGTGTTCGTCCAGAGCCAGCGGGCGTCGCTATGCGGTGAGGTCCGAAGACCTAACGGACATGTTGGGCCTGTCCGCCCGTCTCTGCACCGTTTGTGATTATGGTCAGCGTATGATCATCAATGGTTGGAGGCGCCTCTCGTCGGATTCAGGTCGGATACCGCGTGTTTGGCGTAGGTGAGCAGCCGGGCCATCGGACTTCCTTCGAGCGAAGCCCGATGACCCGGAACCTGTCTGCGCACGCGACTACCGAGCACGCCCCAGGTCTGGCCATTAGTCCCCGGAGATCCAGAGGTAACCGCCCATGCGGCGGACTTGCTCGAACAGTTCCAGCAACGCGTCCACGTCAGGCCGTACCGCTGGTGATCGGTCGGCTATCTCGGCGAGTTCTTGTTCGATCGCATTCAGCTGCGGAATATTGAACATCGTGTCGCCATGCTGGTATATGCCCGCCAGGGTGCCGCCACGTGCCGCCTCGGTTACGACACGGGTCAGCCACTGTCCGGCATCACTACCGGCGTAGGACCGTTCGTGTATCTGATTCTCCACGTATACGGCTAGGCCCATGCCTTCCTCTTTCCTTAGTTCTATCAATTCGGTTTGGCGATCGGGTACATGGTCCTTACCGAGCCGAACCTGTCCTGGACAACCTTGTACCACGTGGTCGGCATGCCACCCCTTTCCACGGAAAGGTTGCCGATGATCCGACCAGCATCCACATCCCGCTCAAAGTGGCCATCCGCGTTCGGGCCGCGGCACTCGCACTCGTTCGCCGCTTCGGCCAGGGCGTCCAGATCGACGCGGTCGTCGAAAGTGGACTTGTCAGGGGTGTAGTTCTCCCCGTTTTTGAAGTGCTTGCTCCGAACGTATTTTTCTCCCTCGGAGTCCAGCACCGCGTCCAAGCAGTTGACAGCCGGAAGCGGGTCGGTGGCGACGACATGGTCCCCGGCTGCGATGTTCTTGATCAGTCGTTGTGTTTTGTCAGCCAGCATGGCTGGCGCGAAGCTGGCCGCCTTGCAGGTGGAGCGGAGCTTGTCGACTTGGTCATTGAACTTGCTCAGCAGCCGGCGACCTGCAGCGGAGCCTTCTAGGAACTTCGTGAGACCAGCGACGATCTTGGCGATCGCCGAGGCGACTTGTGGCAACTTGGCGATCAGCGTCAGCAGTGAGCCGACGTTGATCACCGTCCAGAGACAGGCCGCGACGTCGCCTTCGCCGAAGCACTTCTTGGCGTCGGTGTAGCCGATCTCGTCGAGAAGGATCTGCCCGCCGTTCTGAATGATGAAGTCGATCAGGCCGTTCTTGGCGTCGTTGAACGCCTTCTTGTACTGCGCGACACACGCCTCGATGTCCGTGGTCTCAGTGCGGCAGGCTGCCCTGAACGCTCCATCGTCATCCTGAGTCAGGTCTGGGCCGGGATCGCTACCCGCTGCCTCCACCGCAGCCTTTTTCGATTCCTGAGCGCGCTTCCGTTCCGCTTCTTCGGCGCGGTCGGCTGCTTTGCCTGCTTCGACGGCGGCGTTGTAGGCGTTTTTGGCTGCTTCGGCGGCGTTGTCGGCGTGTTGTTGGGCGCTGTCGGCTGCGGCGGCTGCTGCGGTGGCGTCGGTTTCGGCGCGGTCGGCGGCTCCTCGTGCTGCGGCGGCGTCGGCTTCGGCTTTGGTGGCGGCGGAGCGGGCGGCTGCGGCGTCGTGTTCGGCCGCGGCGGCGGATCGTCCGGCGAGGGCGGCGTCGTGGGCTGCGGTGTTGGCCGCGTTGCGTGCGATGCGGGCGTCTTCGCGGGCTTGGGCGTCGGCCTGGTTGGCGCGAGCTGCCGCGGCCCGGGCGGCGGCGCCGTCGGCTGCTGCGTCGGCGGCTGCTTTTTGGGCGTCGGCGGCGGAGCGGGCGGCTGCCGCTGAGGATTTGGCGGCGGCTGCGGCGGCGTCGTAGGCGGGTTTGACTTCCGCGGCGGCCCGGTCGGCGGCTTCTTGGGCTAGCCGGGCGGCGTCGAGTGCTTCGGCGGCGCGGCGTTCGGCCGCGGCGGCTTGTTCGGCGCCGACCGCGCGGGCTTGTTCGGCGACCCGGACGACGAAGTCGGCGTCGATGTCCTGGCCGGTGAACGGCGCGACCACGGTGATCGCGGTGTTGGCTGGTTGGGTGATCGCCTGCGACGAGGC
>NZ_JAAATY010000051.1 GCF_013280595.1 Kibdelosporangium persicum | reverse complement strand
ACGTGGCTTCGCTGGAGTTCACCCCACTCCGGGTGGTCCAAACGGGCCCACGCCAAGAACCCGGCACCGACTATCTGCACCTGCGCCGGTTCGAGGTCTACGACATCGCAGTGGCTCCAACCGGGGCCGCGGCCCAGTTCAAGCAGCGCCTGCTGGAGCTGGCCGAGGATCCGACGACTCACTTGATCGTCGGGGTGGGCGCGACGGACATCGAGTACGGCCGCTGCACGGCCGGACTGATCGGCGGTCAAGCCGCGTTTCTCATTGGCACCAAACGGCGCCACCCACCGATCCCGGCGGTGCGATAACGCATGCCGCGCCCGGCAGACTCCACACCCTGCCCGCCATCGCTCCGATCCCCGCACTCGGCAACACCAGTCCGTCGCGGCCTCGGAGCCGTCTGGCCGCCGCCTGCAGTAGCGATCCCGACGTCTCCGGGAACGCCAGGACAGGTGACGGCACTTGCAGTGGCTGTGTGCGGGCCCATCGGAAGGTGATCTCGAACGGTCGGTCCTTCCGGAACCAGTGAGATCGCCAAGTGCCTTACATAGATCCGCGGACACCCCGGCCGTGGCTGTCTCGTCGAATGCCGCTGGCGCATCGGCCAGCACGGCGGACTGTGCCGCACTCATCGCCTCGAGCATCTGCAACACAACGGCCCTGCCACCGATCTCTCGGTCGCCCAAGGCTCGTGCCGTCGAGTTCGCCGCCAGTCGGGCATCGACGACGTAGCTTCCGGCCCGTGATGGCTCCAGCTCAGCGGCGCGCAGGAGATCTCCGACCGCTGCCGGTGATCGGCCACGGAAGCCGGAGGACATCGTGCCGCACAACGCTGTGCACGCTGAGGCCGTCGTCGAGCTCAGTCGGGTATGGACGAACTTGGTACGCCGAACTGATGGACGAGGTCATCCGCGAGCTGGCGGGCCGCGCCGCGCAAGGCCACGACGTCGTCGGCGGCGGAGAACGCGGTCTCCACAGCCACCGGTTCCCGGACTGCTCGAGTGCCCGGCACCTGGCGGAACATCGAGTTCATCCTGCCGTGCAGTTGGTTGTCGATCGCGACCAGCGGAGTTGAACTGTTCTCCTTCAGAAGAGCCGCACGAGCCAGGATCGTTCCCACGCCGCCGAGTCCGCGGACATGGACCGACGACAACGCGACGGCCTCCGCGACCACAGCGTCAACGAACCTGACCGGCACCCATGTGGCGTCGAAGTCCATACTTGCGATCTCGTCGCGACGTATGACCCCAGTCAACCTCATGGCTACAGCGACGGAGCCATCGTGGTGCAGCTCCACTAAAGCCCAGGCGGGCTGATCCGTCGGGTCCGTCGAGTAGTGGTTCGGCCGGATGACCCACCGCCGCAGTCCGGTTCTCGGGTTGTTCACCGCTTCGCGAGCAATCTGGTCCAACATCGGATGATGCCTGTCTCTGGCCGATCCGAAGATGTCGACGGCCAACCGCATGGCGTCATCCATCGCTTTGGTTGCTGCGGCGCGCTGCGGACCGGGCAGCATCGGCAACGACGCGACCGGACAGGCAGCCACCGCCACCCACACGCCCCAGCCCCCTTTGGTCTCGTGGATCAGGCCGTCGATCAGCGCGGTCAGCGCCGCTCGATCGTCGGCGCGCCGTGCAAAACGATCGCGGTAGGCGCGTTCGAGCTCGCTTTCTGACATCCAGTTCGTGTCAGACCCGTAGCGATATGGGACGCCGAGCTCGTTCCTCTCGCCGATCACATGCGGGGCATCTGGGCTGGGCGGCACGAACACGGCCACCAAGCCAGGCGAACCGTCCTCGCTGTCGAGCGCTTCGATGAGCAGTCCGCCCACCAGCGGCCGCACGTACTTGTTGACGAACGCCCGCAGGGGCTGACGGTCCCGTTCACCGTTCGGCACACCAGTCAGCTCGACCGGCCGCTCGTTGTCCTCCCGGACCCCGAAAACGATCAGCCCACCGCGGGTGTTGGCCATCGACGTCACGTCCTTGGCGAACTCCCACTTCTTCTTCTCCTTGACCTCCGCCGGCAGGTTCTCCTTCTTCCAGGCAAAGTCCAGTTTCCAATCCAGATCTTCGCTCTCGACGACACGCTGGTCGACGGCCTGTGCCACCATGGCGTGTGTCAACGGCGCCGGAGACAGCCCCAGCTCGGCATGGATCCGTGACCACATGATCGCCATCGGCCAACAGTAGTTGACCCGGATGGTCACCGGCCAGCGAGAAACACCGCCCAGGCGGCAGGTTTCGATCGTCGATTAACGCAGCGGCCGAGGCGCCGCCACGACGTGGCCGCAGCGGATCGAGTAGTCGCCGCAGTCAACTTCGCCAAGACTCCGTTCCACCCGTGCTTCGAGCTGTGTGACCTGTTCGGTCCACGCAAACGAATTGATCCGCGTCAAGTGGCTTGAACGCGCCCACGCCGCCAGCCACCTGTATGTGCAGGCCAGGCATCGGCGGACGCTCTGCGGGACGAAGAACCGCACGCGATGGCACAACTGGTCTCGAAGGTCCGGGCGATCGACCCACATCGGCTGATCCCCGATGTCCCGGACACTGTCGTGCTCGCCGCCGCCGGTCGAGTTTGGAACACCAGGCCCCTGTTCACCTTGTCGCAGATCGCCCTGCTGCGACTGGACAGGACGTTGCGTCGTCAGCGAATGACCCTGAAGTTCGCGACATTCCTTTCATTCCCAAGGTAAACAGCTCGACGGTCGCGCAGTCGCCTGAGCACCCCGGCGAATCAGGGGGTCAGGCCAGCGGTCCTGACCTCCTACCCGGAGGTGTTGAACACACCGTCCGGAACTGTTGTGACGAGCCCAGTATCCTGCCGGCAAAGGCACCGACAGTGACCGGCCAGGCTGCACCCACGACGTACACCAGCTCGACGAGCCCAGACTGACCGTCGATCTTGTGGTTGGCAACGCGGCGGCCCCTGTGGCGTGCGGACAGTTCGACATGGTGATGGTGCGCCATCTGATCTGGGCGTTGCCGCAACCGCGCAGCGCATTGCGCCGATGGGTGGGACTGTTGAAACCGGCTGGGCAACTCGTCCCAGCTAGGGTCTCCTGTGGTTCTTCGTCAGGTCAGTACGGCCAGCCGGGGACGTTGAGGCGAATGCTGTACAGGCCGAAGTTCCCGGTGTTGCCACCGGTGGACGCAGTTCCCGACGTGATGTAGAGGGTGGTCCGGTCCGGGCCGCCGAAGGCGACGTTGGTGGCGTTGCGACCGGCCGAGATCGTGCCCAGTTTCCGCCCGGCCGGCGAGAAGACGTGCACCTTCCCTTCGCCATAGGTGGTTTGGTACACGTTCCCGGCGCAGTCGACCGTGCCGCCATCGGTGCCGTTGAGCACCGCGAAGTCGCTGCGAGGCCCGGTACTGCCGTCCGCGTTGACGGGGTACTGGTAGATCTTGCCGGTCGCGTTGCCGCCGACGTACAGAGTTCTGCCGTCCGGGGACAGCTCGATCCCGTTCGGCTGGCGGATGGTGTCGTCGATCAGGGTGACGACACCGTTGGTGACGCGGAAGACACCTGTCTTGCCGGACATCTGGTCCGGCCGGTTCGCACGCTGGAAGTTCGGGTCGGTGAAGTACACTGTCCCGTTCGCGGCGACCGTGACATCGTTGGGAGAGTTGAACATCCGGCCCTGGTAGGTCGCCGCGACCGTGGCCCGCCGTCCGGTGGCCAGGTGGTACGAGGAGAGGCTGCGCTGATCATGCGTCGCCGCGAACACGGACTGACCGTCGCGGCTGATCGCCAGCCCGTTGCTGCCCGCGTTCTTGATGAACGTGGTGACGGCGCCCGTGGCCGGTGTGAACCGGAGGATGTCCGAGGGCTGGACGTTCTGCGGGCCGGTGCCGTCATACATGTGGCTCAGCAACAGAGTCTGCGTCGCCGCGTCCCACGTCGGGCCCTCCAGGAAGTTGAACCCGTCCTTGATCTTGGTCGCGGTCAGGTCCGGGGAGGGCAGCGGATTGCCGAACGGCCCTCCGGGACACGGCTCCCCGCGCGCGGCGGCCGAGGTGTGGGGGACGCTCAAAGCGGCCAGAACGGCCGTGGCCACAACAATCGCTCGGCGCTTTCCTCGGATGCTCATACCGGTGCCGTCCTCGGGAAGGTCGTGTGGAGTCCGGTTCTGGGAGCGCTCCCAGAACCGAGGGTAACGACATCGACGCAGTCTGGCAACAGAGGTCGCCTGCCCGACGACTGCGATCGCGATGATCCCGGGCACCAGCGCGAAGTCGCGCAGCCGGGCTCGGCGCGCGACTCGACCCGCAACGCGGTGCGGCTGTCAGGCACCGGTGTCGACTCCTTCCATGGCGGCGGGAAACCGGAGACCCGGCGAGAGCGCGGGCGGCATTCGAGGAGCTGCTTGCCGACCGGCTCCGCGTGCCCGGACCGCGCCACACCGACACCTTGCTGGGCGCTCGGAGTAGACCTCCCCGATTCAGCAGGCTCGTCGACCTGGCGGCGCGTGAGTTGTGCACCGCGCCCCGGTGACGACCGGTGCCCGGACCCGGAACGAGTTCGCGAGGTGCTCGACGGAGATCAGGTACGTGCGGACGGCATCAGGAGTGATCGTCCAGCTCACCGTGGTCGACGCGCCTGAGGCCAAGGTCACCGGGGTGACCGCGAACGTCGAGCCGCCGACCTTCACCTCGGCGTCGTAGGTGCCTGCCGAACTGCCGACGTTCTTCACCCGCACCGTCACGGAAACCGGCTCGCCGACCTTGACGGCTTCCGGGCTGACGGTCAGGTCGTACGGGGTGAAGTGTGGCGCGTTCACCGGCGGTTCGGGTGCGACCCACTCGATCGCGTTGTGGAAGAGTTCCTTCGCGTCGGCTGTCCAGGCGGCGGGGTCGGCCCCGTGCATGGACAGCAGCACGTGCCGGTTGTTGGCGCGCTGGTCGATGGCGACGCCACCGCCGATGACACCGCTGTTGCGGCCCAACGCGCCGATGATCAGTCTGCCGTCGCCTTCGTAGCCGGCGAACCAGGCAGCCCATTTGGGGAGGTCCGAGTCGACCGGGGCCAGCATCACGTGGTCACCGACCTTCCGGTCCCCGAAGATCGGGTGCTTCTCGGTGACCTCGTAGCGCAGGTCCTCCCCGTCGATCCAGCCCGCCGTCGACCAGGTTCCCTCGGGTTGACCGGTGTGCCTGGACAGCAGGGTCAGCCCGTTGAGGGAGCCGGTCGGGTGGTCGAGGAAGAGCACACCGGCGCCGCTCGCGTCGGTGGCGTCCAGCATCGCCTGGAACTGGGCCCGGTTGTAGCCTCCCCCACTGTTGTAACCGATCAGCACGACGGGGTGCCGCGCGGCCAGCTCGAGTTCGTTGTAGGAGTAGGCGGTCGCCGGGACGCCAGCCGGTGTGAACACGTCGTCCACGAACTCCTGGGCGTACGACTCGGGGCTGGACACGATGGCCACCGACGGCGGTCGCTTGGTCAGGGTGAAGTTCGCCGTGGTCGCCCCGCCCGCCGTGACGGTCGCCTTGCGCGGATCCGGTGCGGTGAAGGACGGATGGCTGACCTCGACGGCGTAGGTGCCCGCCGGAACGAGCGGGATCGTGTACCGCCCGTCCGCGCCTGTGGTAGCGGAGATGCTCCGGGGCACGTCGAGGAGGCTGATGGTCGCCCCGGGCACGCCGTGACCGGACTCGGCGAACACCACCGTGCCGGCCAACTGTCCACTGGGGACATTCTGGAGCGGGACGGCCACCGGCGTGAAGGAGTTCTTCGCGACAACCACGCCGGACACCTCGGCGTCCTGGAAACCGAAAGCGGACACGGCCAGCTTGTACGTGCCCGGCTCCAGCCGGGTGCGGAAAGTGCCGTCCGGGTCCGTGGTGACCGTGCGATTGCCCGGCGAGACAACGACCGTCGCACCACCGACGGGGGCACCTGACGCTCCCGCGGTGATCGTCCCGGTGATCCCGGAGTGCACCGCGACCCGGGCGGTGGCCTCGTAGGCGTTGATCCGGCCGTGCCCGAACCGGGTATCCGGCCGGTTCGGCGAGTTGCGGTTGTCCCAGAACGACGTGTCGGCAAGCGCGGCGAACACGGCGTCGACGGACAGGCCGGGCGCGGCGGAGCGCACCAGCGCGGCCGTGCCGGCGGTGTGCGGGGTGGCCATCGAGGTGCCGGAATTCGTGCTGTAGCCGCCGTCCGGTGAGGCCGAGTACACATCGACCCCGGGCGCGGAGACGTTCGGCTTGACCCAGGCGTCCGGCCACTCGGCGGGCGGGCCGGTCCACTGGTCCTTGCGGACCACGCCGCCGCACGAGAACGAGGCCACGTTGTCCGACGAGTCCGTAGCACCGACGGCGATCGCCTCGTGGACGTTTCCGGGACTCGCGGTGCCGGCCGTGCCGCAGTTGTTCCCGATGGCCATGACCGGGACGATGCCCGCGGCCCGGATGGCCTGCGTCGGCGCGATCATCTCGGCGAGAAAACCGTTGGCACCCAACGACATAGACACCACATCGGGAGGTGAGCCCGCTCGTTTGCCAGTGATGTCGGTCGGCGCGACGGCCCATTGCATGCCGGCGGCGATCTGCGCGAACGTGCCGCGCCCGTGAGGGATGACCAGGCCGTGCATGTACTCCGCGTCGGGCGCGACGCCGATCGCTGTGCCGGAGGTGTCACTGCCGACCACGGTGCCGGTCACGTGCGTGCCGTGCTCCCCGGAGTCCCGGGGCAAACTGTCGACCCGTCCCCCGGCGGCGTTGAACTCCGCCCAGCCGCCGGGGTGTTTCGGGTCGCGGGGGTCGGTGGTGGCCATCTTGCCGGCCAGGTCCGGGTGGTCGGCCGCCACGCCCGTGTCCAGCACCGCGACCTTCGCGCCGGCGCCGGTGACGCCGAGGTCCTGCCAGGTCCGAGCGGCCTCGATCTTGTCCAAACCCCAGGTGTGCGCCTGTGCCTTGACGTCCGCGGATTCCGTCACGCCCGGCAGGGTCATCTCGAAGTTGGGGACCAGGTGGTCGACACCCGGGATTTCGGCAAGCGCGCCAAGGGCTTTGGTGTCGGCCGGGAATTCGACGACGAGCATGTTGGTGAGCCAGAGGCGGTTCAGCACGGTGACGTCGTCGCGGGTCTCAAGGTGCCGCATGACCTCGGCCTGACTGTCGGCCGCATGCTTGCGCAGCGTGTCGACGACGGCGTCGTAGCCGCCGTCATGCTCAGTGACGTTAGGCAACATCAGCAGCGCCTGTACCGGCGCACCCTCGTCCGCGTCCTCAACCAGGGCAGCGAGTTCCAGCGCGATCGGCGCGGCGCCGGATTGGGCTGCGGCGTTCGTCGGCGGGATGGCCGTGCCCGCCAAACCACTGAGTACGGCGATCGTGGCCAGCCTGGCCACCGTGGATCTCACCCGGAAGAGCCGCATCGCCCACCTCAGCAGAGTGTGAAGGTTCAACTATCTCCCAGCATGGTGGAGAACCAACAGTCAATCAATGCTCTATTCGGCCGCCTACCGGCAAACGTCAACTGCCGGACTGGACACCGCACCGCGGCTCATCCGCTGACGGCGAAGCTTGACAGCCAACGGCGGCGGTTCGGACTGCCGGCCGGTACGCCGACATCGAGATTCACGACTGGCAGTTCGGCGGACGGCCGTCATGACCCGTGGTCATCCGATCGGTGGATGCGGGCCGGCCACGGCAGATGCCGGAGTGCGCGCCGGTCTGGCTCTGCGAGGGTATGACCGCGGCCCGGTGGCGCGTTCGAAGTCCTGCATCATCGCGTCGAGCATGGCTGATGCTTTGTCCCGCAGCAGTTTCGCGGCGGCGACCATGAGCTCGCTGGAGATCTGGTCGAGCCACGACATGGGGAGAAGCAGCCACGCACATCTCGCCCAAGCAGCACATTCCACTATGGACAGAGACTGACCGAACGGTCCGTCTCTGACTGTTCACGCTCACACACGCAACCGACTTGCAGCGCCCGCCCGGCGCATCAACGTCAGCATCATGTCCTAAAACCTGGACTCCCAGATGGTTACGAGTGAGGCTCGATGGCCCTTCTACCATCGAGCTGATGTTAGCGCTCACATTTGTCGTTGACTGGCGGTAGTGGTAGCGCTACATTTACCGGGAAGTCAAGGCCGCACACCGAGGTTGTCTCCGCTCCGGCTGACCCAGTCGGCGCAGTGACCGTCCGTCAACGATGACGTTGGGACTTTCGATGCGAAGGAACTCCTGCGCCAAGCCTCTTCGCCCACGCCGGGCCGTTGTCGCGGCGATGGTCTTGCTCACAACACTTTCCGTGCACACTGCCGCTGCCAGTTTGTCTACTGAGGACAGACCCGGCGCGCAGGCCGACCCTGTGCGGATCATGCCGTTGGGCGATTCGATCACCCAGGGCGACTCCAATGGCGGCTACCGCCTCGACCTCGGTACGAAGCTGCGCGCCGCCGGACGCACGATCGACTTCGTCGGCTCGATGTCCACCGGTCCGGCGACCATGCCCGATCGCGATCACGAGGGGCACCCCGGCTGGACGATCGCGCAGATCGACACCAATGTGGCGAACTGGCTGCGGACCTACGCTCCACGGACGATCCTGTTGCACATCGGCACCAACGACATGTATGGCAGCGATCCCGCGGGAGCGCCGCGACGACTGTCCACATTGATCGACCGGATCACGGCCCAGTCGCCGAACGCCGACCTCTTCGTGGCGACCATCATCCCGATCCGGTTCGCAGATCAGACTGTCCGGAACTTCAACGCCGCCATCACCCCGATGGTGCGCGCCAAGGCGGCGGCCGGTAAACGCGTGCACCTCGTCGACATGTACCCCTCGGTACCGATCGCCGACCTGCCCGACGGCATCCACCCCAATTCGGCCGGCTACAGCAAGATGGCGACTACTTGGTACAACGCCCTGCGATCCGTACCGGGCAGCGCCAGTTCGTCCGATGCCTCCCACGCCGCGGGCTCCGTCCAGCCCGGCAGGCCGCGGTTGCCGGGCTGACCATCGAGCTCAGTGAGCGGCAGGACACCACCTTCCACGTCACTCCCCCGCTCTCCCCTGGAGGTTGACTGGCTGACCACCCTCTGCCGATCACTGCGCAGGTGATGACAAGCGGATGTCGGGCGTGCCGATGTCAGCGGGCCCTTCTGGTCTGGGAATCCGCGGCCAGAATCAGGTACGCGCTGGCTGTCCACGTGTAGGCACGGTCGCGCAAGCCTTGTCCGGTCAGGGCGTCGAAGTTCTCGGCGAAGCCGGACTTCTCGCACAGCGCGCGAAACCGGGCGCTCACCCGGTCGGCGAGGTCGACGGCTCCGCCCCGGCGCAAGCCGTCCTCGATCAGGATCGTCGCAGGTGCCCACACAGGACCTCGCCAGTACCCATCGGCTTCGTAGTGCGGAGAGCTCGGCAGTTCGGTGGCGAGTCCGGCCGGTGTCAGGTGTTCGGCCACGCTCGTGGTGAGCGTGGCGTGCACGTCGGCAGGGAGTTCAGCGCTGGCCAACGTTCGATGGCTGGCTGGTTACCGGCATCCCCGCCACACCGGCCCGAGATCGCCGCCACGCTGTGCGAGTTCAGGGCTTGCGGCCGACGGCTCCCCAGCCGATGAAGTCGATCGGCAGGGCCGGAGCGAGGCGAGGGCCCTCGGGCCACCATTCATTGACCGGGACCAGGCCGGGGTCGAGGATTTCCAGGCCGGTCAGATAGGACTCGATCTCGGCAGGAGTGCGGCACCGGCCCCTGCCGATCGCGGAGCGGAGATTGGCTTCCATGGCTTTGGCCAGCGTGCTGACCTCGCTGCCGTCGTCCGGGTCGCAGAAGTGGCTCAACAAGACGTATGAGCCCGCTGGCAGCAGTTCGATATACCGGGCCATCAGCTCACGCGGGTTCTCGTCGTCTTCGACGTGATGGATGGTGGCGCACTGCATGAGCGCGATCGGACGGTCGAAGTCCAGCGACCGGGACACCACCGGGTGGGCAAACAGGTCATCGGGGTAGCGCAGGTCGGCAGCCACCACATGGGTGTGGTCGTTCTCCTCGAGAAGCGCGCGGCCGTGCGCGATCACCATCGGATCCTTGTCCACGTAGACGACCGTGGCCTCGGGGTTGACGCGCTGGGCGACCTGGTGGGTGTTCTCCGCTGTGGGCAGCCCGGACCCGCAGTCCAGGAACTGGTCGATCTTTGCTGTTGTGGTCAGGTAGCGCACCACCCTGATCAGCCATCGGCGCAACGCCTGGGCCAGCAGTGGCGCGTTCGGCTCGATCTCCATCGTGCGCCGGTAGAACTCGCGGTCCACCTCGTAATGGTCCTTGCCGCCGAGCATCATGTCGTACACACGCGCAACGCTCGGTTTCGTGGTGTCCACGCCCGGAAGCCCCAGTTCGTCACTGGGGTCGTTCCCAACCCTCGAGTTCTCGGCCATGATCCACTTTCCCCCGGTTGGCGTCTGCCGCGGTGAGGTCCTGCCGCTTCCCCGGTGACCTTACCGGTGCCGTCCCACCGCAACAGCACCGCCCGCCCGGACTCGACCATGAGGAGCAACATCAACGGCGCTGCTGCGTGCAGCCCACAGCAACCGGGTCAGGCCACCCGGCCGAAGCATTCGCAGCCACCGTTCCCACTGTCAGCAGCCAGGAAACTCGGCGCGACCACCCGAGCGGGTGTCCCGTCCACGCCAACACCAAGTACAAGATCACAACCCGACCAAGCCGCGGTCGATCCCGAGCGGTACAAGCGGTTACGCGATGTCGACCCGTTGAGGAGCCGGACGGACCAGCAGCGAGGCCAAGGCAGCCAGCGCAGCCGCGCCCGCCGCCGCCACGAACGTCGTGTCCGACCCGCCGTCGGCCGCGGTGACCAGCTGTCCGGCCAGTGCCGTACCGAGCGCGTAGCCCACCCACATGAACGTGCTCATCCACGCGAAGGCCTCGGTTCGCTGGTCGGCGGGGGCGGCCTCACCGAGCACGAGCTGGTGCAGGGTGTCCCGAGGGCCTCCGACCAGGCCGACTCCCACCAACACGACCGCGGCCAGTACCAGGCTGTCCACCTGGGTCATGATCGCCAACAGCACCGCGGACGCCGCGTGGTACATGGCCAGCTGGCGTTGGGCCTGCCCCTTACGCTCTCGGGCGCCGTACAGCAGGGCGCTGACCACCGCACCACCGGACGCCAGGCTCAGCAGGATGCCCGGAGCGCTGGCGGCGTTCTGGGCGGTCGCCAAAGCGGTGATGCCGACGATGATGCTGCTGAAAGCGAGCGTGTCGCACACGAGAATGGTCAGCAGAACACGGACCTGGCCCTGCCCCAGCGGACCGAGCAACCGGCGGAACCGGTTGCCGTCCTTGGCTTCGCCGGCCTGCCGAGCCCGTAGTGCGGGCACTGTCAGCAACAACGTGACACCGGCCAGGGTGCATGAGCCCGCGAAGATCACGGCGGCGAGCGGGGAAGCGATCGCGACCAACGCCGACACGATCAACGGACCGGTCACGAACATGGTCTCGTTGAGCACCGCGTCCAACGCGAACGCGGTCTTCACCTGTTCTTTCGGAACCACCGCCTGCCAACTGGATCGCACGATCGGACCAGCCGGAGGCGTACTGACGCCGAGCAGGATCGCGCTGCCGACCAGCGCGCCGACGGATACCGCGTGCCACAGGAAAAGGATCAGCAGCACGTAGGCGATCACGTGGATCACCAAGTACCACAGCAGAACCCGGAGCGGCTGGAACCGGTCGGCCAACCGGCCCGCCACGGGGACGCCCACCGCGAGCGCCGCCGCGTACCCCGTCAGGACCAGACCACCCGCGCCCAGAGACCCGTACGCCGCTTCGACCCCGAGCAGGATGCTGAGGCTCAACATCGGTGCCGCGATCCTGGTGGCTACGGCCGCGATGGCGAGCCTGCGGACATCGGAATGGGTGAACAGGGCCACGTAAGCGCGCATGCACAGTCCCCCCAATGGGTCACATTTCGCCGCCGGGCGGCCATTAACCTGGCCACTGCCCGGTTTGTTGCTACCTTGCGTACCTCCCCGCCATAATCGCACAGAAGGGCGCCAGCGCCAGAGGAGGTCTCAGCCGGAGCACGGTCCCGATGACACTCTTGGGGGATGGCAGATGGCCATGCGTGGCAAATGGATCTTCGGTAACCCGGCCAGGCGTCGGCACCCGGTACAGCTCGTCTGCCTGCCCCACGCGGGTGGCACGGCGTCGAAGTACCGGTCCTGGCTCGCCGCGCTCAACGACTACGTCGACGTGCTGCCGGTTCAGTTGCCCGGCAGGGAAAACCGCATCCTCGAACCGCTGGTCACCGATCTCGACGAACTGGTCGGCCAGATCACCGAAGCGGTCATGAACGCCGAACTGCCGGACATCGCGCTGTTCGGGCACAGCATGGGCGCCATCCTGGCGACCAGGGTCTGCCAGTCGCTCGACCGGCACGACGTCCCGGTGCGGCACCTGTTCGTGTCCGGACACCCGGGTCCCGGCAACAGGATCTCGATGGGATCGCCCTTCGCGGTGACCTACGCCGCCACCGACGAGGCGTTGTTGGATTCCGTCGCGTTGCTGGACGCCTCCGCGCGCGAGATGCTCGGTGACGCCGAACTGCGCGCGATGTTCCTTGGCATCCTGCGTTCCGACCTGCGGGTGGTGCGCAACGCGCCGCTGGACGGCATTCGGGTCCGAGCCCCGATCACCGTGTTCGGCGGAACCGACGATCCGTTGCTGGCCGGGCGGAATCTCGCGAACTGGGCCACGGCCACGACCGCGGACCTGGAGGTCCACCGCCTTCCCGGCGAGCACTTCTACCTCGCCACCCAGGCGGATGCCATCGCCGAGGTGGTGTGCCGGCGACTGGGCCTGCACTCGGGAGAGGTGAGCGTCCGATGATCGCCGGTGTCCGGCGTGCCGGGCTTTCACCAGCGCAGCAACGGCTGTTCGCCGAGGAGAACCTCTACTCGACGGGCGCGACGTACACAGTGGCCAGTGGCCTGCGGCTGCTCGGCGACCTGGACGTCAGCGCCCTCCGCGCGGCACTTGCCGCGGTCACCGACCGGCACGAGCCGCTGCGGGCCTCGTTCGAGCTCGTCAACGGTCAGCCGGTGCAAGTCGTGCACGACCGGATCGACGTGGACTGGTGCCACGCCGAGCTGCGTGGTCGCCCCACCGAGGCCCGGCACCTGCTGGCCGAGGCCCAGAACAAGCCGTTCGACCTGGCGCGGGCCCCGCTGTGGCGAGTGTTGCTGCTCACGCTCGACGACCGTGAGCACTGGTTCCTGTTGACCTTGCACCACATCGTGGTCGACGGCTGGGGGATGTCGGTGCTGTGGCGGGACATCGGCTCCGCCTACCAGGCCGCGCGATCGGGCGGGCCGGCGTTCGATCCGTTGCCCCTGTCCTACACCGAATTCGCGGCCCGCCAACAGGATTTTCTGCAAGGCAAGGAACTCGACCGGCTGCTGGCGTACTGGCGCCGGCAGCTCGCCGGACCGTTGCCCGAACCCGCCTTGCCACTGGACCGGCCACGGCCACCGGTCCGGGACTACTCCGGCGCCTGCACCCACTTCACCCTGCCACCCGGACTCGTCCAAGGCGTACGGGACTTGGCCTCCCGGAACCGGACGACCACGTTCGTGGCGCTGCTGTCGGTGTTCGCCTGCCTGCTCAGCCGCTACAGCGGTGACGATGACGTGATCGTCGGCGTGCCGTTGGCCAACCGGCAGTGGCCGGAAGCGGCCGATCTGGTCGGCCACCTGGTCAACCCCCTACCCCTGCGACTGCGGGTACGCGACGACGAGACCGTGGACGACCTGGTCGGGCAGGCCCGGAGGGCGACCCTGGAGGCCATGGCTCACCAGGAACTCCCGTTCGACCGGCTGATCCGTGCGGTGGCCCCGCGCCGAGACCTCAGCGCGCACCCGGTCTTCCAGGCCATGTTCTCCGTGCAGACCATTCCCGAGTCCGATGTGGACTTCCCCGGCGTCCCGGCGGCCGCGCTCGACCTGCCGGACGGGCGCACCGCCGCGCTCGACCTCAACGTGCTGTTCCACGACACCGGCCCCGGCATCACGGGTTTCGTCGAATACCGCTCGGAGGTGTTCGACGCGGCCACGATCGAACGGCTCGCCGGGAACCTGGTGAACCTACTGGCCGACGCCGTCCGGCCGGGCGCCCGAATCGCCGACCTGCGGATGATGGCCGAGCCGGACCGGGAATCACGGCCCGCCGCTCCCGATGACCTGGTGCACAGACTGATCGAGCGGCACGCCGACCGCACACCGGACGCGATCGCCGTGCGGCAGGGCGCCGACCTGTTGACCTACGGCGAACTGGACGCGAAGGCGAACCAGGTCGCGTGGATGTTGCGGGACAAGGGAATCGGGCCGGACCGTGTCGTCGGCGTGGTCCTGCCGCGCCGTATCGAGACCATCGTCACGCTTGTGGGCGTGTTGAAGGCGGGCGGCGCTTACCTGCCGATCGACCAGTTGTTCCCAGCCGAGCGAATCCGCCAGATCATCGACGACGCACAGCCCGCGGTGGTGTTGCGTGAGGTCTCGCCGTACCACGACTGGCCGCAAGACCGGCCGGATGTCCCGATGCGGCCGGACAACCTGGCTTACGTCACCTACACGTCCGGCTCGACCGGCCGCCCCAAAGGTGTGATGATCACGCACGCGAGCGTGACGAACTTCGTCTCTCCCAACCAACCCATGTCGCCCAGTCCACACGACACAGTGGGTCTGCACTCGTCACCGGCATTCGACGCGTCTGTCTACGAGTTGTGGAGCACGTTGTGCGCGGGCGCGCAAATCGTGTTGCCGGAAAGGCATGATCGGCTGGATCCGGCCGACTACCACCGGCTGGCCTCAGCGGCGTCCGCACTGTTGCTCACTCCCGGCCTGTTCGCCGCGCTGTCGGACCACGACCGCTCCGCGCTGTCGCGCACACGACACCTGAACCTCGGCGGTGACCAGCTCGACGCCGACCGCGTCAAGCGGACGCGCGACGCCGATCTGGTCACGTTGAACTGTTACGGCCCAACGGAATGCACGGTGGCCGCGACCGCGGGCCCGGCGTTGCGGCGGAGCCCGTTCGGCCGGGTGCCCATCGGCCACCCGCTCGACGGTGTCCAGGTGTACGTCCTCGACCGCCGGCTGCGCCCGGTCCCCCTTGGCGCGCAAGGAGAGCTGTACATCGGCGGAGCGGGAGTGGCCAGAGGGTACCTCGGCAACCCCGCGCTGACCGCGGAAAGGTTCGTGGCGAGCCCGTTCCGGCCTGGTGCCCGGCTGTACCGGACCGGGGACATCGTGCGCAGGCTGGCGCCGGACGGCGCACTGGAGTTCCTCGGTCGCGGTGACGACCAGGTGAAACTGCGTGGCTTCCGGATCGAGCCCGGCGAGATCGAGACGGTTCTGCGGGCGCACGAAACCGTCCGGTCGGCGGTTGTCGTCTTGCACCACGCAGCTGAGCCGGAGCTGGTCGGCTACGTGGTCCCCGCAGGCACCCACTCGCCGCGGCGCGAAGAACTGCTCGACCACCTGAGGGAACGCCTTCCGGCCTACATGGTCCCGGCGACGGTCGTGGTGCTCGGCGAACTCCCGCTCACCCCGAGCGGCAAGGTCGACCGCGCCAGGCTGCCGCAGCCGCCGCCGGTACACCACTCCGCCCCGGAGACAGCGTTCACCCCGGTGCAGGAGAGGATCGCGTCGGTGTGGCGGGAGATCCTCGAGATCGACGACATCGGTCTGGACGACGACTTCTTCGAGATCGGCGGTGACTCCCTGATCGCGCTGCGGGTGGTCGCGGAGCTGACTGAGCGGGGAATCGCCATCTCGGTCCGCGACCTGTACCGCCTCGCCACTGTGCGCGCGTGTGCCGAATTCGCTGAAGGAGGCTGACCCCATGCTCAGGGTCGCGTTCGTCAACATGCCGTTCGCCGACTGGAACCGGCCCTCGTTCGCGCTGAGCCAGCTCTCGGCACTGGTCAGCCGGGAGTTCGCGGGCGCGGCGCGAGCCGAGGTGCACAACCTGAACATCGACTTCGTCGAGTACTGCGGTGTCGAGACGTACGAGGCCATCGCGGGCGATCTGGAGCACCTGCTGTCCGGTGTGGGTGAGTGGCTGTTCCGGCAGGTGGCGTTCCCGGAGTCGGCTGACAACGCCGACGAGTACTTCCGCCGCTACTACCGCGGGCGCAGGTGGCGGGACTTCCGCGTGCGGATCACCGAACTGCGGGCAGGCCTCGCTGACTACTGCGGTGAGCTGGTCGACCGCTACGACCTGGCCGGCGCCGACGTGGTCGGGTTCACCTCGATGTTCGCGCAGAACGTGCCGAGCATCGCGATCGCACGAGTCGTCAAGGACCGCAACCCCGGCGCGGTCACCGTGATAGGCGGTGCCAACTGCGAAGCTCCCATGGGGACAGTCATCGCCGCGCATGTGCCCACTGTGGACTACACGTTCTCCGGCCCGGCGCTGCACACGTTCCCCGAGTTCCTGCGGTGCCTAGTCGACGACACGCCGGAGAAGGCGCACACCCTGCCCGGTGTGGTGACGGCGCGCAACTACACGCAGGCCCGTTACGGCCAAGCGGTCGGCCGGGACCGGGACATCGAGGACTTCTTCGAACCCGACTTCAGCAGCTTCGTCACCGCGTTCACCGCCCGGCGGGAGCAACTCGGCGAGCAGGCGGCACGGACCGAGCCGACGCTGTTCTTCGAGACCTCCCGCGGATGCTGGTGGGGCCAGCGCTCGCACTGCACGTTCTGCGGCCTCAACGGACTCGGCATGGGCTACCGCTCGATGTCCGCCGAAACGGCACTGCGCCAGTTCCGACGGCTGTTCGAGTACACGCCGTGGTGCAAGAGCTTCGCCTGCACGGACAACATCATGCCGAAGTCCTACCCGCGCGATGTGTTCGCCCACCTGGACGCGCCCGACGGCGTCACGGTGTTCTACGAGATCAAGGTGCCGGTCGCGGACAAGGACATGGCGGCGATGGCCCGCGCCAACGTCCGGCGTGTCCAGCCGGGCATCGAGGCGCTGTCCACCGACACGCTCAAACTGATGCGCAAAGGCACGACCGCGTTCCTGAACTTGCAGTTCCTCAAGAGCTGCCTGCGGCACTCGATCAGCCCGGACTGGAACCTGCTGGTGGGCTTTCCGAAGGAACACGAGAGCGTGTACGAGAAGTACGCGCGGGACATCCCGCTGCTGACCCACCTGCCGCCGCCGACCGGTGCGCACATGGTGCGGTTCGACCGGTACAGCCCGTACCACACCGAACGCGGCGAATACGGGCTCGACTTGCGGCCCTTGCCGTTCTACGAGCTGGTGTACCCGTTCGACGAAGCCGCGATCGAACACCTCGCGTACTTCTTCACCGACCAGAAGCTCGCGCCCTACACGCTCAACGCGGCGAAGTGGCTGCCGGTGCTGAACGCGTCGATCACCCGGTGGCGCGACGCATGGGACCGGCGCAGGCCTACGCTGTCCTTGCGGGGCGAGGAGGTTCTTGACACCCGGTGGGGCGACGAACGGCGGGTCACGCTGGACGAGACCGCACGGGTGTTGCTGCGCAGGCTGTCCTCGCCCGTACAGCCTGAGCGGCTGCCCGCCGAACTCAACCTGCCCGCCGACGACGTGCTGGCGCGGCTGGCCCAGTTCGACGAGCAACACCTGCTCTTCCGTGAGGAAAAGCAGATCCTCAGCCTGGTGACCCTGGACGATCGATAGGCGGGCCCGCGACGACACGCTCGCGGATGGCGGGCAACGACGGGTCCCACGCAGGCACGGTGTCGACCCACCAGGTGGCGCCCGCTTCGACGTAACCCGCGACGTCGCCGCCCGCACCGCAGATGACCAGGTCGTAACCCGTGCGGCTGGTGATGTCCAGCCGCTCGGCGATCTCGGCGACCTCGGCGGGCGTGAAGGGCACCGGTTCGGCCTTGAGCGGCACGTACCCGTCCCAGTTCAGGGCCCTGGCCAGCGGTCCGGGCAACGCCCACTGGCCGCCGACCCAGACCGGGATCCTGGGCTGCTGCACCGGTGTGGGCACGAACCGGGTGTCCCGGATCTGGTGGTGCGTCCCGGTGAAGCTGACCTTCTCCCCCGACCACAGCGCGGTCAGGACCCGCAGTGACTCGTCGAGCAGCGCGGCGCGGGTACGCGCGTCGGTTCCCGGCTCGCCCAGGTCGTCGAACTCCTTCGCGAACGCGCCGGAGCCCACACCGAGCGTGAACCGGCCGCCCGACAACCGGTCCAGCGTGACTGTCTCCCTGGCCACCTTGGCGGGCCTGCGACGCGACAACGGGGTGACGACCGGCCCGAACCGGATTCGCTCGGTGCTCAGGGCCACGGCGGTCATCGCGATCCACGGGTCGACCAGTTCGTCGACCCACGGCCACGCCACGTGGTCCCAGAGGAAGAATCCGTCCCACCCCGCTCGTTCGGCCTCGACCGCCAGCTCGGTGAGCACATGCACGTCGGCGAACTCACCGAAGGTCGGAACGCTCACTCCACAGCGCATCCTGCCTCCTCCTCGGTCAGGACCCTGGTGCCGGTCTTTCCGGCGAGGGCCAACGAGATCGGCTTTTTCCCACCGCCACCGGCGATGTACACCCGTGATACGCCACCGGCCAGTGCCTGTCCCGCGGCGACGAGCTTGATGCCCATTCCGCCAGTGATCCCCGTGCCCGGCAACCGGAGTTCACGGACAACGGCCCCGTCCGCCAGCACGCCGGGTACATCGGTGAGGAACACCAGGCGGTCCGCGCCCATGGCGACCGCGACCGCACCGGCCACCCGGTCGGCGTTGACGTTGACCGGATTCCCGTCCTCGGTCAGCGCGGGCGGTGACACCACCGGCGCGAGCCCGAGGCCGAGCAGGCCACGCAGCAGACTGGTGTCCACCGACTCGATACGTCCACTGTGGTCATCTCGGACCACGACGGTCCGGCCGTCTTCCACCGACCGGATAGCCTTCCTGCGTCGCGCACGCAGCAGGCCGCCGTCGATGCCGGTCAGCCCGATCGCGCGCACGCCATGCCGAGCCAGCTCGGTCAGCAGTGCGGGTTTCACGCGCCCGGCCAGCGCCAGCGTCAACGTGTCCAATGTGGCTTCGTCGGTCCGGCGGGTGACGACGCCGTCGGGTGCGACCAGGTCGCGTAGCCCGACACCGAGGCGCTCAGCGAGCTCCTCCATTGCACCCGATCCGCCGTGCACGAGCACGACGTGCGTCCCTCGTGCGGTCAGCCCGGCGATGTCCGCGCAGAGCGACGGCACATCGATGCCGCCGCGGCCGCCGATTTTCACCACCACAGTCATGGGCACCATCACGGGTGCAGCCCCGGGAACGCCAGGCCCAGCCGCTCCGGCCAGCCCATCCGGATGTTCAGGCACTGCACGGCGTTTCCCGCCGCTCCTTTCACCAGGTTGTCCAGTGCGGCCACCAGGACGACATCCCGGTCGTCCCCCAGGGCGAATCCGACGTCGCAGAAGTTCGAGCCGTGCATGACCTTGGGTTCCGGCAGCCGGTACAACCCACGGCGCTGAGCCACGATACGGACGAACGGCTCGTCCGCGTAGTGTTCGCGATGGATACGGCGCAACTCCGGTTCCCGCAGCGGCGTGGACAGTCGTCCACGGCACACCACCTGAGCGCCGCGCACCTCGGGCATTCCCGTCGCACTCATGGTGATCTCCAGGCCGGTCGCCTGTCTGACCTCCGCCTCATGCCGGTGCCCGGCCGGAGCGAACACCCGCATCGCGCCGCTGCGCTCCGCGTGCAAGTTCGTCGAGGTCGCAGCCGAACCCGCGCCACTGGACCCGATCCGGCCGTCCACCCACACGGCTCCGTCGAGCAGCCCGTCCGCCGAAAGCGGGTACAGGGCGAGGATCGCCGCGGTCGCCATGCACCCAGGCACGCTGATGAGGTCCGCCTCCTCGAGTTGTTCGCGATAGAGCTCAGGCAGCCCGGGTACGAAATCCGCTAACAGGCTGGGGTTCGTGTGCACGGTGCCGTAGTACCGTTCGTACACAACTGGATCCCGCAGCCGGAAGTCCGCGCTGAGATCGATCAGGCAGGGCGCGACGGATCGCAATCCCGGCACCATGTCCATGGTCTGCGTGTGCGGCGTGGCCAGGAACAACACGTCGCAGGGCGACACGTCGTCCATGGACCGGAAGACCAGCTCGGTGGTGCCACGCAGGTTCGGGTGCACGCCGTCCACCCTGCGGCCCGCCAACCGCCGGGACACCGGTACGACGGCGGCGACCCGTGGGTGCCCGAGCAGCACCCGGAGCAGTTCCCCGCCGATGTACCCGGAAGCGCCGAGGATTCCGGCCCGGATGCCTGTCACTACTCGCCCCAGTCCTCCTCGATCTCCGGTGCGAGCGCGAGCACCACCGGCTCGACCGCGATCACCTCCAGTTCGGCCCGGCAGTCGGGGCACTCCAGGACTTCGTGCTGACGAACGGGTTCAGGCGGCGAGACCTCGCTCTCGCATTCGGGGCAACTCAACGCCATCAGGCCGTCTCCCTTCTCCATCGCGGGTTGGCGAGCTCTGCCGCGGCCGCGGCGATCCGCTCCGGCGAGACCCCGGCCGCCACCAGCAGTTCGCGTTCGCTGCCGACTTCGTCGACGTACGCCGTGGCCGAGCCCATCCTGGTGACCCGGCACGGGTGTTCGGCACAGACGATCTCGCAGACCGCCGCCCCGAGCCCGCCGGACACCACGTGGTCCTCGACCGTCACGATCCCGGCGGTCTGGCGCGCCGCGCGAACGACGGCGGCGTGGTCGATGGGCTGGATCGTGTGCATGTTCAGCACGCGTGCCGCGATGCCCTCCGGTTCGAGGAGGGCACTCGCGGTGAGGGACATGTTCACCGGGAGCGGGCCGGTGGCGATGATCGTGACAGCGTTGCCGGCTGCCAGCTCGACCGCCTTGCCCACAGTGAACTCGTACGGCTTCTGGTACACCAATGGCGTCTCGGAACGGCCCAGCCGGACGAAGACCGGGCCGGGCGCGACAGCCGCGGCCCGGATCGCGTACTCGGTCTCGACGGTGTCGGCCGGCACGAGCACGGTCAGGTGCGGCATCGTCCGCAGCACGGCCAGATCCGCCAGCGAGTGGTGGGACGGCCCGTAGTGCCCGGCCGAGAGTCCGCCGTGGCTGGCCACGATCCGGACTGGCAGGTCGTTGCCCGCCACGTCCAGCCTCAGTTGCTCGGCGGCGCGCGCGGTCGCGAAGGCGCTCATGGTGTTGGCGAACGGGATCAGCCCGGCCGCGGCCAGCCCGGCCGACATCCCGATCATGTTCGCCTCGGCGATGCCCACGTTCGCGTACTGCCGCGGCAGCTGCTCGCCGAAGTCGTCCTCGAAACCGCCCATGTCGGAGTCCACGCAGTAGATCCGCGAGTCCGCGCACGCCAGTTCGAGCAGCGTGCGGCGATACACCTCACGTGTGCTGCCCGCGTATCGCTCGGCCCACGTCACGGCCGGCTCCGGCGCAGTCCGGCGATCGCGCGTTCGTAGAGCCGCGCGGTCAGCTTGACGTAATGGCTCTTGCGGCGGTCCTCGAAGATCGGGACACCACGCCCTTTTGTCGTTCTGGCGATGACCACGGTCGGCCGGCCCTCGCTCCGTGGCACGGTGGCGAACGCCTGGCGCAGCGCGCCGAGATCATGACCGTCGACTTCCACGCATTCCCAGCCGAAGCTGCGCCAACGTTGCGCGAGCGGCTCGAGCGGCACGCAGTCCTCGGTACGGCCGGTGATCTGCCAGCCGTTGCGATCGACCACGGCGACCAGGTTGTCCAGGCCGAACCGCGGCGCGGACATGATCGCCTCCCAGTTCGATCCCTCCTGTAGTTCACCGTCACCGAGCAGGACGAACGCACGGCACGGCCGGCCGGTGCGCCGAGCGCCGAGCGCGACACCCGCGGCGAGTGACAAGCCATGCCCCAGGGACCCCGTGGGGAATTCGACGCCGGGGAGTCTCCGCAACGGATGTCCGGCCAGCCTGCCACCGTGCCTGCCGTAGGCCTCGCACTCCTCGGGCGGAAAGTAGCCGTGTTCGGACAACACCGCGTACAACGCAGCACTGGCGTGGCCTTTGCTCAGCACGAACCAGTCCCGGTCGGGCCAGTCCGGTTGGTCCGGGCGCACGCGCAGGATGTCCGAGTACAGCACGGTGAGAATGTCCACTGCGGACAGACTGCCACCGACGTGCGTGCCGTGTTCGGTCGCGCCGATCGCCAGGATCGTCTCCCGTGCCCGGTACGCACGGGCTTTGACGTCGTTCATGACGCCTGCCTGGCGACGGGAGCGAGCACATCGAGGTTCGCCCATACCTTGTGGAAGGCCTCCACGCATCGACGCAGAACCGGCTCACTCGCCGGGTTGAGGTGCCAGCGTTGCAGCGTCAGCGAATCGTCGAGGACCGCGGCGGTGACCGGGTGCTCTCGCGGGTCGTACTTTCCCGCTCGCAGGGCGGGCTGGGCGGGCAACGGCATCGACTGGTAGCGCTGCAACGGAACACCTTCGGCACGCAGGGCACGCTGCAGGAGCGATCGGGCGGCGCCCGGGGCCACATCCGGCATGCCCATCGCGGCCACGTCGAACCGGAAGCGCAGCATGTGCCAGGCGTGCGTCCGGTCCGGCGGAGTCCAGGGCAGCACCAGTCCAGGCAGGTCCGCCAGTCCGGCCAGCAGGCCGCTGACGTTGCGCTCGCGTTCGGCGACCCACTCGGCCAGCCGGTCGAGCTGGCAGCGGGTGAACGCGGCCTGCATCGAGCTGAGCTTCGCGTTGCCCGCGACCACTTCCGACACGTAGGGCCGTTCGCCCTTGTCGGGGACGCGTTCGCCGAACTGGCGGCGGAGCACGACCTGGTCGTGCATGTCGGCGTCGTCGGTGGTGACCAGCCCACCCTCACCACAGGTCGGCAGGTTCTTGGACACGTTCAGGCTGAACGCCGCGATATCGCCGAGCGCACCTGCCTGCCGCCCTCGGTACGTGGCACCGTGGGCCTGCGCGGCGTCCTCGACGAGCCTCAGCCCGTGCCTGTCGGCAAGGGCACGCAGCTCGGTCATGTCACAGGGCAGTCCGTGCAGGTGGACCGCGAGGATGGCCTGTGTCCGCGGCGTTATGGCGGTCTCGGCGGCAGCCGGGGCGAGGGTGAACTTCCGCGGGTCGATGTCCGCGAACACCGGTTTGATCCGGTGCCGCAGCGGCGCGGTGGCGGTGGCGATGAAGGACAGTGCGGGCACCACGATCTCCGCGCCCGGGTCCAGCCCGGCCGCGGCGATGGCCAGCTCGATCGCTGTCGTCCCGTTCGACACCGCCGCGCAGTGGCGGGTCCCGGTGTACGCCGCCCACCTCGCCTCCAGCTCCCGCACGACCGCCGCACCGGCACCGACCGATGTGAAACCGCCGTGCTCCAGCACGTCCAGGATCGCCGTTCGTTCGGCGTCGGTGACGATCGGCCATGCGAGGAGCTTGCGGTCCGCCTCGTCGAGGGTGACCGTCCGCGTCCCGCCGAACATCGCCAGCTTGCCGGTCATGACTTCACCTGGTCCAGGACGTAGTTGACGTACCGGTCAGCCAGGCCGGTGCCGAGTACCTCCGCCGCACCGTGGAACTCGGGCGTGTGGTTCACCTCGTTGACGTACAACGCCCCGTCGGCGTCCTCCAGCACGTCGATGCCGTAAACCCCTGGCCCGACCGCGGCGGCGGTGTCCAACAGGATCTTTTCCAGGTCGGCGTCCACCGGGCACAACGACGTCACCGCGTCGCGCGCGGTGTTCGTCCGCCAGTGCGTGGCCGTGCGGTAGACCGCACCGAGCACCTCCTCGCCCGCGACCAGCCCGCGGATGTCCCTGCCCGGGCGGCCGACGAACTGCTGGATGTATGTGATGTGCTGGTGTGCCCCAGGCAGGGCGGCGCGGTGTTCCAGCACCCCTTGCGCCGCCTCGTCGTCCGAGAGCCGCGCGGCGAGCCGGCCCCACGAGCCGACCACGGGTTTCACCACAGCCGGATAGCCGAAGGACGGCAGCTCGCCGATCGCGGCCTCGGCGGTCAGCGTGACGAGCGTGCGTGGCGTCGGCAGCCCGGCCCGCCGGAGTGCGAGCGTGGTCAGCAGTTTGTCGCCGCACAGCGCGATCGCCGCCGCGCTGTTGACCACGGGAACACCCGCGTGTTCCAACAGACGAGCCGCGTAGTGGGCACGGTGGTGCGACACCTCGCGGCACAACGCTCCCTGATACGGCAGATCCAGCTCGTCCAGCCGGAAAGCCAGGGTGCGGGTGTCCAGCACTTCGTAGGCGACGTGCCTGCGGTCGAGTTCCTCGAGCAGCGCCTTCTCCTCGACGCGGAGGCGTGACAACAGCACGCTCAACATGGCCGCACCGCCGCGTGCCTGCGGGCGAGTGTCTCCGAGACCAGGTCCAGCGCATGGCTGAGCACGTCGATCGACGTGAGGAACTCGGCCACCTCGATGCGTTCCTCGTCGGTGTGATCGAGCCGGGAATCACCGGGGCCGTACGCCGCGATCGGCACCGACCACACCGGACCCACCACGTTCATGTCCGACGTGCCGAGCTTTACCTTGGCCGTCGGCCTGCCGACGAACCGGCCGACGGCCTGGGACAACGCCGCGACCATCGGGTCGGTGCGCGACGAAAGGACCGCGGGCACCTCCTCGATCACGGTCAGCTCGTCGTCACCGGCCCGATCCCGCAACCAGGTGCGGAAAGCCTTGCTGTCAAAGCCGATCGGGGTCCGGCAGCCCAGCACCACCCGTGCGCCGGTGCTGGTGCCGGTCAGCTCGGTCACCGTCGCGATCGGCCGGTCGAACATCCGGTCACCGGCCGCGTGTGCCGTCACGTACGCACGCACGTCGTGGGCGAATTCCACCGCCACCTCAACGGCCTTCGGCTCCGGCCTGCTGGAATGCCTTGCGGGCCTGGTGATCTCCAGCTTGAACCAGATCACTCCCTTGTAGCCCAGCACAACGTTGCCCACGCCGCTGGGCTCGCCGATGACCACCGCGTCCGGGCGGTCTTCGGCCAGCAGGTGCCGGGCGCCGGGCGAATCGCCCTCCTCGCCGACCGCGCCGACGACGCGGACGCGAGCAGTCCGGTTGGAATGCTTGGCCGCGGCCCAGATCATCGCGGCGAGCGGGCCTTTGGCGTCCACGGCACCGCGTCCGTGCAGCACGCCGTCACGCAGCCGGACCGGGAGCATGCCGGGCACCGTGTCCATGTGTCCCAGCAACAGGACCGTCGGACTCCCCGCACCCGCTGCCGATCTTGTTGTCCCGCCAGGAGTTCTCTCCGCGACGAAATTGCCCACCTCGTCGCGCCACGCCGCGAGCCCGAGCCGACGGGCGGTACCCACGAGGTAATCGGCCAGCTCACCCTCACCACCGGTGGGCGACGGGATGCTCACCATCCGCTGGAGTGACATGACCGGGCCGAATTCCGCCTCCGCTGCCGCCGACCCAGAACCACCCACGTCCCGGCCTCGCTTCCCCCAGCCGTGTGCGCACACCCACCAGGTATCCACCATCGCACGATCACGGTTGCTTCGCCACCCTTCGGCCGCATTGGTCGTGCACCCTTCACAAGCGGTGCGGGAACGTGCATGCTGGGACGGTCGGATGCAAGGCCTGCCGGTATGCGGCGCGGTGACGTCGTCGGGCTGAATGGGGGATCCGCGAACGATGAAGAACGTCACTCTCGTCGAACTCACCGCGTTCGACAAGATAATCCCGCTCGCCTCCGCCTACCTGAAGAGCTACGCCAGCAAGGACCCGGACATCGAGGCCGCTTTCGAGCTCGACATCTACGACGCGCCCGTGACCGCTGACCGCGAGGTGGTCGCCGCGGAACTGGAAAGCCGTGCCAGTGACGTGTACGCGTTGAGTTGCTACGTCTGGAACATGGAGCTGGTGCGCTGGATCCTCGCCCGGTTGGGCTCGGCACTCCCGGACGCGCAGTTCATCCTCGGCGGGCCGCAGGTGATGAGCCACGCGAGCAGTTACGTGCCACCGGAGCGCACGAACATCGTGGTGTGCAACGGAGAAGGCGAACGAAGTTTTCACCAGTACCTGCGCCAGCTGCTGACCGGCGAGCCGGATTTCGCACAGGTGCAGGGCATCAGCTTCTGGCGCGACGGCGATCTGGTCACCACCGAACGGCCGGAACGGATCAAGGATCTGACCGAGATCCCGTCGCCGTTCACCGCGGGTTACTTCGAGAAGGGCAAGTACACGTTCGCCATCCTGGAGACCAATCGCGGTTGCCCGTACAACTGCGGCTTCTGTTTCTGGGGCGCGGCGACCAACTCGAAGGTGAACCGGTTCGAGACCGACCGGGTGCTGGCGGACATCACCTGGATGAGCGAGAACGAGTTCACCACGATCTTCCTGGCCGACGCCAACTGGGGCATGGCGCCGAGGGACGTGGACTTCACCCGGCACATGGTGGAGTGCAGCAACAGAACCGGGTACCCGCAAGTGATCTCGATGAACGCGGCGAAGAACAAGCCGGACCGGGTCGCCGACATCACCAGGATCCTCGTCGACGGCGGCCTGCTGACCAGTCAGCCGATCTCGCTGCAGTCCATGGATTCCGACGTGTTGCGGCTGATCGACCGCAGCAACATCCGCGCGGAGACGTACACCGCGCTGCAGCGCACCCTGCGGGAACAGAAGATCAGCTCGTACATCGAGATGATCTGGCCGTTGCCGGGTGAGACGACCGAGACGTTCAAGAACGGGCTGACCGAGCTGTGCCGCTCGCAGGCCGACACCATCCTGGTCTATCCACAGCTGCTGCTGCACAACACGCCGATCTACAACAGCCGTGAGGTGCTCGGCGTGCGGGTTCGCAGGGTTCCCGACGAGGTGGCTGAGGCCGAGGTCGTGGTCGCCACCAACTGGGTCACCGAGCAGGACTACGACGAGGGAGTCTGGCTCTACTACGCCATGCAGAGCCTGTACAACCTGCGCGGCCTGTACTACCTGGCCAACCACCTCGACCGGACCGGGCAGCTCGCCTTCGGTGACCTGTACGCCGAGGCAGTGGCGTACTTCAAGCGCCGCGACGACTCCGAGATCTGCCGGTTCCTGGCCGAGTCCGTTGCCGGGCTGGGCAACTACTACCTGCTCAACGCCGGTCGGCTGGCGCACCTGACGTTGCACGCGAACCGCGCCGAGTTCGACGGCCTGCTGGCCGACTTCGTCGCGGGCCAGCCCTTCTGGAGCGATCCGGACGCGCGTACGATGTTCGAACTGGATCTGCTCGCCCGGCCGTACATCTACTCCGAGCGCGCCCGCCTGCCCGATTACCCGTTCGAGCGGATCACGGTGGAACCTTACCGTGGCAACGCCTTCCAGGTGACCGCCCCGCCGCGTGCCACGACGTTGCTGTCCGAATTGGACATGGCGGGCCAGCGGCTGGACGGCCCCGTGCTGTTGCGCCACCCGGCCCGGCGCAAACTGCCCTACCTGCGGCACCGCACCCTTGAGGAGAACATCTCCTACTGCCAGGGCATGACGTTGCACCTGCGGGAGATGCTGCCCGAGTGGACCCCGCTGCTGCTCGCCGAAACCGGCGCACTGGCGGGCTGACATGGCCACCCCGCCAGACGGTTCAGCGCACGACACCGCCGGTGACGTACACGACCTGACCGGTGACGAACCCGGCCCCCTCGCTGGTCAGGAACGCCACCGTGTGCGCGATGTCGTGCGGTGTGCCGACGCGGCGCACGGGCGTCTGCGCCGCGACGATCTTCTGGAACTCACCGAAGTCCACCCCGAGCCGGGCGGCGGTCGCCGCGGTCATGTCGCTGATGATGTACCCCGGCGCGATCGCGTTCACAGTGATCCCGGCAGGGCCCAGTTCGATCGCCAGCGTCCGGGTCAGGCCCTGCACACCGGCTTTGGCGGACGCGTAGTTGGCCTGTTCCCTGCTGCCGTTGGCCGATGTGCTCGACAGGTTCACGATCCGGCCCCATCCCTGCCGCACCATGTGGGGCGCGACCGCTTGGCACATCAGGAAAGCACCGCGCAGGTTGACGTCGAGCACCGCGTCCCAGTCCGCGCGGGAGATGTCCTCGAGCAGGTGGTCGCGCACGATTCCGGCGTTGTTGACCAGGATCGCGGGCGGGCCGAGCCGGTCGGCGACCTCGTCGACCGCGGCGCGGACCTCCTCCTGGACCGCCACATCCGTTCGCACGGCCAGTCCTGTACCGCCCTCGGTCGTGATTCGGCCGGCCGTGCGCTCGCACCCCTCACCGTCCACATCGATCACGGCGACCCGATCGCCGCGGGCGGCGAGCCTCAAGGCCGTCGCCGCACCGATTCCCCTCGCGGCGCCGGTGACGATCGCGGTTCGCTGCTCGGTCATCGGAGCATCACGCCAATCCACCCGCGGCACGCAGGTTCTGGCCGGTCAGCCACCGCGCGCCCGGCCCGGCGAGGAACGCGATCACGTCCGCGATGTCGTCCGGTTTTCCCAGTCGCCGCAAAGGAGTCATCGCCGCCGCCATGTCGAGCGCCTCCGGCGGCTGTGACTGGCGCAGCATGTCCGTGTCGACCGGACCGGGCGACACGGTGTTCACCGTGATCTGGCGGATGCCCAGTTCACGCGCGGCCACCAGGGTGAACTGCTCGATCGCGGCCTTCGACGCGGCGTAGACGGCGATCCCCGGCGCGTGCAGCACCGTGTTGGCAGAGGACACGTTGATGATCCGGCCGCCGCGGCGCAGCTTGCGGGACGCCTCCTGCATGGCGAAGAACGTCGCCTTCACGTTCACCGCCATCACCCGGTCGAAATCCTCTTCCGTGGTGTCGCCGATGGCCGACACCAGAGTTTCTCCTGCGTTGTTGACGACGATATCGAGACCACCGAGGAATTCGACCGCCTCGGCGAACATCCTGCGCACATCCGCCACCGAGACCATATCGGCCCTGATGGCGCGCACGGGTGTCCCCGCGGTGGACAGTTCGTTGGCGAGGAGTATCGCGGTGTCCTCGCTCTGCCGGTAGCTGAATGCCACTGCCGCGCCGTCGGCGGCGAGCCGTTCGACCACCGCGCGGCCTATTCCGCGGGACCCGCCGGTGACCAGTGCGGTGCGTCCGGAAAGTGCTGGTGACCCCATTCCAAGAGCGTATCAGGGAACGCTTGTCGCAGGAATATCGTTCGCATAGAGTGAGGACACATGAGGATCGCCGAGAAAGTCCACTACGATCCCTATGACGAGAACGTGCGTGCGGATCCCTACCCGGTTTACGCGCGGCTGCGGGCAGCCGCGCCGGTGTACCACAACTCGCAACTGGACTTCTGGGCGGTGTCGCGGCACGCGGACGTGACGGCTTTCCTGCTCGACGGCGACCGTTTTTCCAACGCGAACGGAAACAGCATCGAACCGGCCAGCTGGGGACCGAACGCGTACAAGTACGCGTCGGTTCTCGCCATGGACCCGCCCATGCACACGCGTGTCCGCTCGGCGGTGACGACGTTTTTCGGCAGCAGGCGGATAGCGTCTCTCGAACCGGCCGTCGGCCGGATGGTCCGTGACCTGCTCGACGAGGTTCCCGATCGGTTCGATTTCGTGGCCGATTTCGTCGACCGCTTCCCGATGAGAGTCCTGTGCCTGTTGATCGGCGTACCGGAAAATGATCACGGGCTGATCCAGGAACTGGCCGACAAGGTCGTGGAGAGGGAGAACGGGACCCACGACGCCCCGATCGCCGCGATCGAGGCGACGCTCGCGTTGATGGAGTACTTCGGCGGCCTGATCGAGATTCGTGGCCGAGCGCCCGCCGACGATCTGGTCTCCCACCTGCTGGCCATCTCCGGACCCGGCCAGAAGGTCAGCCCCGAGGAGATCGTCGGTTTTCTGAACCTGCTGACGGCGGCGGGCAACGACACTGTGATCCAGCTGCTCGGAAACGCGTGGTACTGGGCGTGGCGTCATCCGTCGCAACGTGAGCTCGCGTTCGCGGGAAACATTTCCGGATGGGTCGAGGAGACACTGCGCTTCGACACCCCGAACCAATTCGCCGCCCGCATGGCGGTGGTCGACATCGAGCGGCACGGCGTGGTCATCCCCGCGGGTGCCAAGGTCCTGATGCTGCCCGGCTCGGCCAACCGGGATCCGGACGTCTTCGCCGATCCGGACCGGTACGACGTGACCCGCCTGTCGCCGGCGAAGGTGACCTTCGGTACCGGCAGGCACCGCTGCCTCGGCGTCCGTCTCGCTCGCCTGCAGGCCCGCGTCGCCCTGCGCGAACTCGTCAGCAGGTTCAGCGACTACGACATCGACACCAGCGGCCTACGCCGCGTCGCCGCGGCCGAGGCGCGCGGCTTCCTGCACCTCCCGACGGCCGTCACCCGCAGGTGATCAGAGTTCAGACCATCAGGCCACCTGTCACAGGCACGACCTGACCGGTGATGAACCCGGAGTCCACATCGGCCAGGAACGCGATGGTCTCGGCGACGTCGGCCGGCGTACCCACCCGGCGCATCGGCGTCTGCGCGGCCACCACGCGCTGTGCGCGGGCGAAACCGGCTTTGCCCGCGCTGGTCTCGGTCATCTCCGTGGCGATGTAGCCGGGCGCCACGGCGTTCACGGTGATCCCCTCGGGGCCCAGCTCGACGGCCAGGGCACGGGTCAGGCCCTGTACGCCTGCCTTGGCCGCACAGTAGTTGGCCTGGTTGGCGGTGCCGTTCGCGGCCATGCTGGACACGTTCACGATCCGGCCCCAGCCCTCGCGCCGCATGTGCGGCAGGACGGCGCGGCACATCAGGAAGTGCGCGCGCAGGTTGACACCCAGCACCAGGTCCCAGTCGTCCTCCGTCATCTCCGCCAGCGGCCGGTCGCTGGTCACGCCCGCGTTGTTGACCAGCACGAGCGGCGGTCCCAACTGCTCGGCGACGAGCGCGACCGCGTCCTTGACCTGCGCCGGATTCGCGACATCGGCGGCGATGGCGACCGCTGTCCCGCCGGAAGAGGCGATGTCCGTGGCCGTTCGTTCGCTCGCGGGCTTGTCACGGTCCAGGACGGCCACGGCCAGGCCGTGAGCGGACAGACGTGACGCGGTGGCGGCGCCGATACCGCGGCCGGCGCCGGTCACTATGGCTACACGCATCCTCGCCTCCTGTCAGGGCCCTGCGATCTGCCATAGCCGCGCTGGGTCGCCGTAATGCGTGGCCTCCTGTAATGCCAGTTCGTAATACCGATGCACCGGGGCATGCCTGGTCAGACCGTACGCACCGTGCACGTGTACGGCCCACGCGGTGACCTCCAAGGCTTGCTCGGCGGCGTAGGCCAACGCCCGGGCGGCCGCCTGTCCAGCGTCCTCACCGTGATCGGCCAGCCAGGCCGCGCGGTGCACGAGCAGCCGGACCGCCTCCAACTGCGCGAACTGAGCCGCCAAGGGGAACGCGATGGCCTGCCGGTCCGCGAGGGCCTGGCCGAACTGCCTGCGCCGGAACGCGCGACGCACCGCCAGCCGGTGCGCACCCGCGGCCAGTCCGAGCAGGTACGCGGCCTGCCGGAGCCATTCCCCGGTCCGATCGCCGCCGGTCCTCTCCCGGTAGTCGTCGCGGGCGGCGTGGCGGCCGAGTTCCTCGCAGACGACCACGCCCAGGCCCAGGCCCAGGCGGAGCGAGGTCTCGATGGCGTAGACGTCCAGCTCAGCCAGGCAGTCGCGGACGTCGTCGGGGTCGGTCCCGGCCAGCTTGGCGCGCAGCGCACGGGCGAGGTCACGCTGGTTCTCGTCGTATTCCAGGCGCATGTCAGCCCACCCGGTCCACGGTGTCCGGCAGGTGCTGGGCCAGCGTCTGCAGCATCATCTCCGACGTACCGCCGGACAGGGTCAGTCCGGGCGCCTCCCGGTATGCCCGCTCCACCTCCGCCGGGATATCCGGGGCGTGCTTTCGTACCGCCCAGCCCGCGAGTTCCGCCGCCAGTTCACTGCCATACCATTTCGCCACGCTTGTGGACACGGAATCGACGGCAGCCGAGGCTTTCCACGACAACAGCCGGGCCGCCTCGACTCTGGCCGCATAGCGGGCTGACGTGACGGTATCGGCCGGGTCGTCACCGGTCTGCCTCACCAGGCCGTACCACCGCTCGGCGCGTATCGAGAAATCGAAACCGATCCGTTCGTAGGGCAGTGCCTCGAGCACCATCGACCATCCGTTGCCCAGGCCGCCGACGACATCGTCCGGCGTCACCCGCACGTCGTCGAGCTCGACCACGTGGAATCGCTCTTCAGGCAGTCCGTCCAGAGCCGTGATGTGCACGCCTTCAGCCCGCATGTCGACGAGGAAGAGCGTGATCTCCGCATATCCGCCCCGGCCGGGAACGCGCGCCGCGCACAGTCCGACGTCGGCGATTCCGGACTTCAGGCCGAACACTTTCGTCCCGGACAACACGAATCCGTCCTTCACCGGAATCGCCGTGGTACTCAGCGCCGCCAGATCGGACCCCGCCTCCGGTTCGGTGTAGAGGACTCCGGCGAATATCTCGCCGCTCGCGAGGCCGGGCAGCAGCCGGGATCTCTGCGCCGGGGTGCCCGCGTTGAGCACCAGCCGTCCAACGGTCAGGATTCCGTTGACGAATAGCGCGTCCGGTATTCCCGCCCGGACGATCTCCTCGCTGACAATGGACTGGAAAACCGTGGAGCGGCCCTGACCACCGTATTCCACCGGCCACGCCACACCGAGCAGCCCGGCAGCGCCCAGCCGCCGGTAGAGCGGCCGCTCGTCGGCGCCGGACATTTCCGCATCGGACACCATGCCGCGTAAATGATCACGGACATGATCGCGGAAATCAGCCTCTTCCGGCGTATGGCCGAAGTCCATACGTCCCCCACTCACCGCTCGGCGCCACCGCACTTGGGACCATACCGCCGCAACCGGGTGGTGTCACCCTTTCCGCAGGGTAGATAGTGAGTGGCCGCGACGGTACAGTCGACCGTGATCCGCATTGCTGGGGTAGGGGGATCAATGACGCGCAGGCCACAGGTGTTCGCGGACACCGATCGCCGCGCGCGGTTCTTCGCCCGCATTCGCTCCGTCGGAACAGCGGGTCCAGAATCGTCTACAATGGAATTCGCGGACAGCCTGATCGCCGATCCGCCGACCCGTTTCCCTCGGGCCACGGCCACCGGAGCCGCTCCTCCGCCCAGCCGCGTACGCCTCGCTGAGCCGCTCACCGGCACCGCGTCCGCGGATGCGGCGCTGGCCGCGGTTCTGGCCGCACTGAGCCGGTTCTCCGCCGAACGAACGGTCCGCGTCGGCGCGGTACGCCCCGGTTCCGCCAGAGGCATTTTGACCTGTGAAGTCGTTGGCGGTGAAGCGTTCCAGGCCCTTGCCGCACGGCAGGCGGGCCTGCGAACGCGACCAGCCGCCACCGTCCCGCCGATCGTGGTACGCCTCCGCACGCCGTCCGATGTGTTGTCGGACCCGGACCCGTGGCAGGACGCGGATCTCCTCCTCGACATCGACCACATCCCCAGCCGTGTGGTGGCGCGGTTCGATCCGGACCGCTACGAGACCGAAACGGTCCAAGGGCTGTTGCGCCATGCGGCCGCGTTGCTCGCGGCAGGCACCGACCGCCCGGAAAGTCCTTTGTGGATGCTCGAATCCACCGGCCCGGAACTGATCAGCGGCCCGGTCCGGCCGGTCCCCCCGGTGACCCTGACCGAGCGGTTCGACGAGATCGCCCGTCGGTTCCCCGGCCGGCGTGCGGTGGCAGGAGCCACCGGCGAGCTGACCTACCGGCAACTGGCCGACGACGCCCGCCGGCTCGCGCACGAGTTGCCCGCCGGCCGTGTCGGAATCCTCATCTCACGCGGAGACCCGCGGTGGGTCGTCGCGTGTCTCGGCGCGCTGTACGCCGGTGCGGCGTGGATCCCGCTCGACCCGGACACTCCTGCCAGACGAGCTGACGAACTGTTCAAGCAGGCCGAGGTCGCGGCGGTCGTGACGGACCGGCAGTTCGATGGCCCTTGGCGCACAGTAGATCTGAACGCCGATGCCGGACGTATCGCCCGGAACCCACCCGAACCCCCTGGCATCAAGGCACATCACCGCGACGCCGCGTATGGCATCTACACCTCCGGCAGCACCGGATCACCGCGCGCGGTGATCGTCGAGCACGTCAACGTGGTCAACTTCGTCAACGCCATGCGGACGATGTTCGAACTGACCCACGAAGACCGGGTGCTGCAGTACGCCTCGCCAGGATTCGACGTGTGGGTGCAGGAGGTCTTCTCAGCGTTGCTCACCGGTGCCTCGCTGTGGATCGCGGGCGACGAACAGCGGTTGAGCGTCGAGGAGCTCTCGCGCGTACTGGTGGCCGAACGCATCACCGTGGCCGAACTCCCTCCGGTGCTGATGGACTCGATGAACCCGGCACGCTTCCCGGACCTGCGGATCGCGTCGGTCGGCGGTGAGCCGTTCCCCGGTTCGCTCGTGACACGCTGGTCGCCGGGACGCCGAGTGGTCAACGGGTATGGGCCCACCGAAGCGACGATCGGTGTGATCTACACGGACTGCGCGGGCATCATGCGGACGCCACCGCCCATCGGACGACCGGTGGACAACCACCGTTGCCATGTGTTGGACGAGTGGTTGCGGCCGGTGCCACGCGGTGCCGTGGGCGAGTTGTACCTCGGTGGTGCCGGACTGGCGCGAGGTTATCTGGGTGATCCGGCACGAACGGCGGCCAGGTTCGTGGCGGATCCGTTCACCGGTGACGGCGGGCGGCTGTATCGGACCGGCGACCTGGTTCGGGTGGACGCCGCTGGGGACATCGTCTTCGTGGGGCGCGCCGACCGGCAGGTGAAGGTCCGTGGGCAACGGGTGGAACTCGGCGAGATCGAGTCCGCGTTGCTCGCCCATCCCAGTGTCCGCAGCGCGGTCGTCGACCTGACGGGCACGGGCGACCGGAGGACAGTCGTCGCATATGTTGTGAGCTCCGGCATCGATCCCGCCGAGCTGCGCAAGGAGCTCAGCGAGCGCCTGCCGGCCTACATGGTGCCGGGCCGGATCGTCGCCGTCGACAGGATTCCCGTCAACGCCAACGGGAAGGTGGACATGTCCGCCCTCGCCGAGCGGCTGCCACCGGCCGCGCCGCCGTCCACGCCCGCCGGGCTGACCGGGCTACAACGCCGGCTCCACGACGAATGCGTGGCCAAGGTCATGCCGGATCTGGGCCTGGCGGCGGAGGACAACCTGTTCACCGCGGGCGGTACGAGCCTCCAGCTGATCAGACTGATCGCCCTGGTACGTCAGCAGTTCGGCGTCGACGTGCCGGTGACCGAGTTCCTCAGTACCCCCACGGTGGCTCGATTGGCGGAGATCGTCGCGGCGGGCGGACAGGATGTCGCTCCCCTCCCCCGTGCGCCGCGGGACGGCGAACTGCCGCTTTCGCCGGGGCAACGGTCGCTGTGGTTCATGGATTCGCTTGTGCCGCACCGCGCCGCGTACCACGTGCTCGAGGCGCACAGGCTGCGCGGCACGCTGGACGTGGAATGCCTTCGCCGTGCGGTGGAAGCGCTTGTCGAACGGCATGAGGCGCTGCGTAGCCCGATCCGGGTGCGGGACGGTGTGCCTTACCAGGTGGTCGCACCCGTCGGCCGGGTGGAGTGGGACGTGACCTCAGGCCGTGCGGTGGACGACGTGCTCGCCGAGCGGTTCGCGGTGCCGTTCGACCTGGGGTCCGGGCGTCTGCTTCGAGCCACGCTGATCCGCGTGCACGAGAACGAGCACGTGTTGTGCCTTGTCATGCACCACCTGGTGTCCGACGGGCGGTCCACCGAGGTGTTGTTCGAGGAGCTCAGCGCACTCTACGAGGCGTTTCTGGCCGGTCACCGGCCGGAGCTGCCGGACCCACCGGTCCGGTACGCCGACTTCGCATGGTGGCAGCACCAGCTGAGCCACGGGTCCGAAATGGACGCCCAACTCGAACGTTGGCGCGCCGCGCTGGAAGGTGCACCGGCCGAGGCGGAGCTGCCGCTGGACCGGCCGCGGCCGGCCGTGCTGAGTCACCGCGGTGGCGTTGTCCGCTTCACCCTCGGCGAGGACGTCGGTGCGGCCGCGGGCGCGCTGAGCCGGAACGCGGGCACCACGCTGTTCACGGTTCTGCTGAGCGGGTTCGTGGCGGTGCTCGCCCGGTACTCCCGCTCCAGGGACGTCGTGGTGGGCATTCCTGTCGCGAACCGCACGCGCGCCGAACTCGACCGGGTTGTCGGCTTCCTGTCCGGCATGCTCGCGCTGCGGCTGGACTGCGCGGACGACCCCACGTTCGCCGAATTGCTCGCCCGCGCCGTACGAGCCACGAACACCGCCTATGCCAGCCAGGACGTGCCGTTCGAGCGGCTGGTGGAAGAGCTGGCGCCGGAACGCGACCTGTCCCGCAACCCTGTCTTCCAGGTGACTTTCCAGGTGTACGACGCACCGGCCGATTCCTTGCGACTGCCGGGGATCACCGTCGAGCCGGTCGAGTTCGACACCGGTGTCTGCCAGTTCGACCTCTCGCTGGTGATCCAGGTCAGCCGGGACGGCAGGCTGGTGGGGTCGATCGGCTACAGCACGGACCTGTTCGACGCCTCGACGGTCGACCGGTTCGCCGAGCACTACCAGGTCCTGATCGCGGACGCGCTGGCCCACCCCGATCGCCGGATCTCCCGGCTCGCCATGCTGGCGCCGGACACGCCACCCGGACTGACCGGACCGCCGGTGAGAACCGACGAGCCGGTCGCGACGCTAGTCGCACGTCAAGCCACCCGTACACCCGACTCCCCCGCCGTGGGGCGGATGACCTACGCCGAGCTGAACGCGGCTGCGAACCGCTTGGCCCACTTGCTGATCCGGCATGGCGCGGGCCCGGAGCGGATCATCGCGATCCACGCCACCGGCCAGGACCTGGTGGTCGCGCAACTCGCGGTGTTCAGGACCGGCGGAGCATACCTGCCGATCGACCCGGACTACCCGGCGGAGCGAATCCGGTTCATGCTCGACGACAGCGGCGCCACGGCTGTCCTCACCACACTGTCCAAAGTAGACGAATTTGACCACGCTGTCGCGATCGACGCGCCCGGCCTCGACGCCTTGCCCACCGACGATCCCGGTGTTGTCGTCCATCCGGACAACCTCGCGTACGTCATGTACACGTCCGGGTCGACGGGGCGGCCCAAGGGCGTCGAGGTCACGCACCGGGCGATCACCCGGCTGGTGCACGGCCTCGAGCACCTGGGGATCGGTCCGGACGACACGTTCCTGCACCTGGCGCCCGCGGCTTTCGACGCGTCCACGTTCGAGATCTGGACGCCGCTCGTGCACGGCGCCCGGCTGGCGGTCTGGCCGCCCGGCCCGGTCGGGCCGCGTGAGCTGGGAGCGGTGCTGGCGGCCGAGGGCGTTTCGGTGCTGTGGCTGACCTCGCAGCTGACCAACCTGATCGTCGACACCGCACCGGAGGCCCTGGCCCCGCTGCGGTTGCTGCTGACCGGCGGCGAAGCGCTGTCCCCGCCGCACATCCGCCGGTTGAGCGCCGCACTGCCCGGCCTGACCGTGGTCAACGGCTATGGTCCCACTGAGACGACCACGTTCTGCGCGACCCACGTGGCGGGAACCGCTCCCCAGCCCCGATCCATTCCCCTCGGACGGCCGATCGGCGGCACCACGCTGCGTGTTCTCGATCCGTGGCTGTGCCCGGTCCCACCTGGCGCGCAAGGCGAACTGTGGGTCGGCGGCGCGGGCGTGGCCCGTGGTTACCACGGGCTGCCAGGGCTCACGGCGGAACGGTTCGTGCCCGATCCGTTCGGTGAGCCCGGCTCCCGGCTGTACCGCAGCGGTGATCTGGTGCGGTTGCGGGCGGACGGGCTGATCGAGTTCGAGGGCCGCGCCGACAACCAGGTGAAGCTGCGGGGATACCGGATCGAGCCCGGTGAGATCGCGGCGGTTCTGGTGGAACACACGGATGTGCGGGACGCGTACGTGATGCTTTCGGGTGACGGGTTCGTGGCCGAACTCGTCGCCTACGTCGTCGCCGGGGACGGGATCGACGGCGAGGCGCTGCGTCACTACCTCAAGCAGCGGATCCCGCGGTACATGGTGCCTGGCGCGTTCGTGCTCCTGGATACGTTGCCGTTGTCCGCCAACGGGAAGGTCGATCGTACCGCGCTGCCCGGTGCGCCGGACCGCGCCATGCGGTACATCGCGCCGCGGACCAGCCACGAGATCGTGGTAGCGCAGGTGTGGCAAGAGGTCGTCGGTACGGAGCGGGTGGGAACCGGCGACAACTTCTTCACCCTCGGCGGCAACTCGCTGGCCGCCGCCCAAGTCGTGGCGCGTGTCGCGGAGCGGCTCGGCGTCACCCCCTCGCTCAGTTCTCTGTTCGCCCATCCCGTGCTCGCCGACTTCGCCCGGCACCTCGCGGAACTGGACACGGCACCCCGGCGGGAGACGGGACGACACGCCGGCCCAGCCCCGCTGTCGCCCGCACAGCAACGGCTCTGGTTCCTCGACCAGCTCCAGCCCGGCCGACCGACCTACAACGTGGCGCTCGGTCTCCGGTTGCGCGGTGCACTGGACGCCAACGCACTGCGCCGCGCGCTGACCGAAATCGTCCGCAGACATGAAGTCCTGCGCTCCCGCTTCGCGCTCGGCGAGGACGGGTGGCCCGTCCAGCACGTCGAGCCGATCGACGTGTTCAAGGTCGACGACGCCATCGCCGAGTCGGTGGACGACGCTGTCCGGCTCGCGGAGGAGGACGCCCGCCAGCCCTTCGACCTGGCTGTGGCACCACTGATCCGGGCCCGCCTGATCCGCGTCGCCGACGACGAACACATGCTCTCGCTGACCGTGCACCACGCGGCGTTCGACGGGTGGTCCACCGAGGTCCTGCTGACCGAACTGGCCACGGCCTACCGCGCCGGCCCCGCCGCGCTGCCTCCGATCGTGTCGCAGTACCGGGACTTCGCGGCGGCGGACCGAGTCCGCCCGGCACCGGAGGAAGGGCTGGTTTACTGGCGTCGCAGGCTCGCCGGGCTGCCCCGGCTGGAGCTGCCCACGGACCGCCCGCGGCCGGTCCGGCCCACCGGTACGGGCCGCAGGCACCGCTTCACCCTGTTGTCCGGGAACGACACGGAGAAACTCGCCGACGTGTGCGCCGAGCACGAAGTCACCGAGTTCATGGTACTGCTGGCCGCGTTCCAGGCGACCATGGCCGTGCACACCGGCCGCACCGACATCGTGCTGGGCACACCGGTCTCCGGGCGCACCGACGCGAAACTCGAGCCGCTGATCGGGTTCTTCGTCAACACCGTGGTACTGCGGACCGACCTGTCCGGCGACCCGTCCTTCGGCGAACTGCTCGCCCGTGCCCGGGAGACGGCGCTCGGCGCGTACACACACCAGGACGTGCCGTTCGAGCAACTGGTCAGTGACCTCAACCCACGGCGGGACGCCCTGTACTCGCCGCTGTTTCAGGTGATCTTCTCGGTGCAGGACATCCGTGGCCGCGCACTGGACCTGCCCGGTCTGCGCGCCGATGTGCTCGACATCTACACCGGGACGGCCAAGTTCGACCTCGACGTCGCGCTCACCCTGTCGGCGGGCCACGTGTCCGGCACGGTCGAGTACAACGCCGACATCTTCGACCCGCCCGGCATCGAGCGGGTGTTCGACCAGTTCGGGCACGTGCTGCGGACGGCGCTGCACGACCCGGGAACCCGGCTGTCCACGATGCCGGCGGGAAACAGCAGGAGAACACCGGAGAGGAAGAGCACACGATGAGTTCCGAGAACGCCGAGTTCGACGCGACTGCCGTGACCGGCGTCGACACCGAGACCGAGAAGACTGTCGCGGAGATCTGGGTGACAGTGCTGAAGAAGAACACGTTCGGCGCGGACGACGACTTTTTCGCCGTCGGCGGCAACTCCATGCTGGCCACCCTGGCCACCTACAAGCTGCGCGAGAAGTTCGAAGTGGAACTGCCGCTGATGCTGATCTTCGAGAACCCGACCATCACCGAGCTGGCCAAGGCGATCGAAGAGCACATCGCGTCCGGGGAATGAGCCGATGATCGATCCGGCGGAGTACCCGCTGTGGAACAGCCCGGCGATGAACGCCTACCTCAAGACCGTGTCGCCGGAGACCATGCTGGTCGAGGGACGAGGCGTCCGCGTGCGCGACAGAGGTGGCCGGTGGCTGCTCGACGCCCGGTCGGGCCTGTGGAACGTGACGCTGGGGTACGACAACCAACGCGTCATCGCCGCGATGAAGCAGCAACTGGACACCTTGCCGTACGCCAACCTGATCGGATACGGCAGGCCGAGCGGAATCTCGATGGAGGCGGCCAACGCGCTGCTTCCGCACCTACCGGAGCACCTGACCAAGATCCGGTACTGCAGCAACGGCTCGCAGGCGGTGGAAACCGCGGTGCTGCTGTCACGGTTCCTGCACCGTGTGCGGGGGGAGCCCGAGCGCACCACAGTGTTCGGGATGTGGCGTGGTTTCCACGGCCTCGGCGCCGGCGGTGGTGCGCTGACCGGAATCCCCTACGTACACTACCAAGCAGGACCGCTGCTCCCCGGCGTGCTGCACGGGTCCGGCCCGTTCGAGACGCACGGCGACGGCACCGCCAGCGGCCTCGAACAGGCTATGGCCGATCACGGTCCCGAGCGGATCAGCGCGGTCGTCGTCGAACCGATCGTCGGTGAAGGCGCGCACGTGCTGACCGAGGACTACCTGCGGTCGCTCGCGGACTTCTGCCGTGTCAACGGAATCCACCTGATCATCGACGAGGTGACCACTGGCATGGGGCGCACGGGCGCGTTCACCCGTTGCGGCCAGCTGGGTGTCCGGCCCGACATCCTCACCCTCGGCAAGGGGCTCACGTCCGGGTACGCCGCGCTGTCGGCTGTCGTGCTGTCCGACGAGATCTACGAGCAGGTCCGTGCGTTGCCCTACGACCAGCAGTTCTTCATCGGGTCGACGAACGACGGGCACCCGGTCGCGCTGGCCGCGTCGATGGCCGTGGTGGAGGTCCTGACCACGGACAGGGTGCTGGACAACGTCCAGCGGAGCGGCGCGGAACTGTTCCAGCGTCTGTCCGATGTGGCCAAACGGCATCCGCACGTGACGGCGATCCGCGGCACCGGCCTGATGTACGCGATCGAACTGTCCGAACCGGACTTGTTGCGGCTGGCGATGGAGGCACGCGGTGTGCTGGTGTCCACCCTCGCCAAGTGGCCGGCCATCGTGATCATCCCGCCGCTGGTGGTGTCCGATGACGAGGTTGAGGAGATCGTCGTCGCGCTGGACCAGGCATTGGACGAGGTCGCGAACTTGTAGTCGACCGTCTGGGGGTAGTGATGAAGACCGTGACCATGGTGGAGTTCACGGCGTTCGAGAAGGTGACTCCGTTGGCTTCCGGCAGCCTGTGCGCGTACGCGGGCAAGGACCCGGAAGTCGCGGACGCCTTCGCGTTCCGGATCCACGACGCACCGGTGACTGTGGACCGCGCGGCGGTCGCGGCGGAACTGGAGCGGGACCCCAGCGATGTCTACGCGTTCAGCTGTTACGTCTGGAACATGGGACTGGTGTCCCGGCTGCTGGACGAGCTGGTCGAGAAGGTTCCGGACGCGCAGTTCATCCTCGGCGGCCCGCAGGTGATGAGCCACGCGTGGCGCTATGTCCTGCCGGAGCGGGGCAATGTCGTGGTGTGCAACGGCGAGGGCGAACGCACGTTCCACCAGTACCTACGGCAGCTGATGACCGGCGAGCCGGATTTCGCCGCGGTGCCCGGGATCAGTTTCTGGCGGGACGGCGAACTGGTCACCACCGAACGCCCGGAGCGCATCCGCGATCTCTCGGAGATCCCCTCGCCGTACACCACCGGCGTGTTCGAGCCGGGCAAGTACACGTACGCCATCCTGGAGACGACCCGGGGATGCCCGTTCAACTGCGGCTTCTGCTTCTGGGGTGCGGCGACCAACGCCAAGGTCAACCGTTACGAGACCGACCGGATCCTCCAGGACATCGACTGGATCAGCGACAACGGCCTCATGGTGCTGTACATGGCCGACGCCAACTGGGGCATGTCACCACGGGACGTGGAGATCACCAAACACGTGGTGCGCAACCGGGAACGAACCGGTTACCCCCTGATGATGGGGATGAACGCCGCCAAGAACAGGCCGGAACGGATGGCGGAGATCACCAAGCTGCTGATCGACGGCGGCATGCTGACCAGCCAGCCGATCTCCTTGCAGACCATGGACAAGGACGTCCTGGACATCATCGACCGCAGCAACATCCGGGCCGAGACGTACACGGAACTGCACCGCCACCTGCGCGAGCAGAAGATCAGCTCGTTCACCGAGATGATCTGGCCGCTGCCCGGCGAAACCGTGGCCTCGTTCCGCAGGGGTCTCACCACGTTGTGCCGGTCCCGTGCCGAGACGATCGTCGTGTATCCGCAGTTGCTGCTGAACAACACGCCCATCTATGAGAAGCGCGAGCTGTACAGCATCAAGGTCCGCCGTGTGCCGGACGAGGCCGCGGAGGCCGACATCGTGGTCGGGACGAAATGGGTCACCGAGGACGACTACGCCGAGGGCGTGTGGCTCAACTACGTCCTGCAAAGCCTTTACTGCCAGCGAGGCCTCTACTACCTGGCCAACCACCTCGACCGCACCGGCCGGATGGACTTCGACGAACTCTTCGCCCGAGCGGTCGACTACTTCAAGCGCCACCAGGACTCCTCCGAGATCTGCCGGTTCTTCGCCGACTCGGTCGCCAACCTCGGCAACTACCACCTCCTCAACAGCGGCACCCACCTGCACCTGTTGCTCCACGCCAACCGGGCCGAGTTCGACCGGCTGCTCGCCGGATTCGTGGCCGGACAGAAGTTCTGGACCGACCCGGTGGCCAGAGCGGCCTTCGAACTGGACCTGCTCGCCCGCCCCTACGTCTACCGCGAGAAACCACGACTCCCCGAGCACGTCTTCACCGAACTGGACATCACCCGGCAGGAGAAGGACATGGCGATCCTCGCCCCGCCCGCGGTGACCGAACTGGTGCGCGACCTCGAATCGCTCGACGGCGCGCCGGACGGGCTGTTGCTGCTGCGCCATCCGTTGCGCCGCAAGCTGCCGTTCATGACCGACCGGCCGTTGCGCGACAACATCTCCTACTGCGAGGGAATGGTGCTGCATCTGCGAGAAATGCTACCGGAATGGACGCTGACCGACCGAATGGCTGGAGTGCGGGCATGACGAAAACGGTCACGCTGGTGGAGTTCACCGCGTTCGAGCGGATCACCCCGCTGGCCGCGGGATACCTGTGGTCCTATGCCGCCAACGACCCCGAGGTGGCGGACGCCTTCTCGTTCCGGATCTACGACGCACCCGCTTCGTCGGTCGACCGTGAGGCAGCCGCGGCGGAGCTGGAGCGGGAACCGAGCGACGTCTACGCGTTCAGCTGTTACGTCTGGAACATGGGGCTGATGACCTGGCTGCTGGAGCGTTTGGCCGACAGGCTGCCCAACGCCCATTTCATCCTCGGCGGGCCGCAGGTGATGAGCCACGCCGCGCAGTACGTACCGCCGGACCGCTCGAACGTGCTGGTGTGCAACGGCGAGGGCGAACGCACGTTCCACCAGTACCTGCGGCAGCTGATGAGCGACGAGCCGGATTTCGCCGCGGTGCCGGGGCTGAGCTTCTGGCGGGACGGCGAACTGGTCACCACCGAACCCGCGGAGCGGATCAAGGACCTCACCGAGATCCCGTCGCCGTACACCAACGGCGTGTTCGAGCCGGGCAAGTACACCTACGCGATCCTGGAGACCAACCGCGGCTGCCCCTACAACTGCGGCTTCTGCTTCTGGGGTGCGGCGACCAACGCCAAGGTCAACCGCTTCGAGACCGACCGGATCCTCCAGGACATCGACTGGATCAGCGACAACGAGTTCATGATGCTGTACATCGCCGACGCCAACTGGGGAATCTCCCCACGGGACGTCGAGATCACCAAACACGTGGTGCACAACCGGGAACGAACCGGCTATCCCCTGATGATGGGGATGAACTCGGCGAAGAACAAACCGGAACGGATGGCCGAGATCACCAAGCTGCTGATCGACGGCGGCATGCTGACCAGCCAGCCGATCTCCTTGCAGACCATGGACAAGGACGTTCTTCGCCTGATCGACCGCAGCAACATCCGGGCCGAGACGTACACGGAACTGCACCGCCACCTGCGCGAGCAGAAGATCAGCTCGTTCACTGAGATGATCTGGCCGCTGCCCGGCGAAACCGTCGCCTCGTACCGCCGCGGCCTGACCGAGCTGTGCCGATCGCGCGCCGACACAATTCTCGTGTACCTGCAACTGCTGCTGCACAACACGCCGATCTACAAGAACCGCGAACTGTTCGGCATCAAGGTCCGGCGAGTTCCCGACGCGGCAGCGGAAGCCGACGTCGTGGTGGGCACGAAGTGGGTCAGTGAAGAGGACTACGACGAAGGCGTCTGGTTGTTCTACTCGATGCAGAGCCTTTACTGCCTACGCGGGCTCTACTACCTGGCCAACCACCTCGACCGCACCGGCCGGATGGACTTCGACGAACTCTTCGCCCGAGCGGTCGACTACTTCAAGCGCCACCAGGACTCCTCCGAAATCTGCCGGTTCTTCGCCGACTCCGTGGCCAACCTCGGCAACTACCACCTGCTCAACAGCGGGACACACACCCACATGCTGTTGCACGCCAACCGGGCCGAGTTCGACCGGCTGCTCGCCGGATTCGTGGCCGAACAGAAGTTCTGGACCGACCCGGTGGCCAGAGCGGCCTTCGAACTGGACCTGCTCGCCCGCCCCTACGTCTACCGCGAGAAACCACGGCTGCCGGACCACACCTTCACCGAGCTGGAAGTCACCCTCCAAGACAGGGGAATCCAGATCACCGCACCGCAGGCCGTCACCGACCTGCTCAGGGACCTCGAACCGATGGACGACATCCCCGACGGGCCACTGTTCATGCGTCACCCCCTGCGCCGCAAACTCCCCTTCCGAGAGGACCAGCCCCTGCACGACAACGTCTCCTACTGCCAGGGAATGACTGTGCACTTGCGCGAGATGCTCCCGGAGTACAAACCGGTCCCCGCTCTCGCCCACTGACACCCCGCGGTCAGGCGAACCGGTAGACGACCGTTCCCAACGCGCGCAACCGGTGCCCGGCGTCGAACACGCTGATGTCGCTCCGCGCGATGCGCTCGTCGCAGGCCCGGACGAACGCTTGCACGACAAGCTCTCCGGCCGACTGCGAGCCGAGAAGCTGTGCGTGGAAGGCGATCGCGGCACCACGGAACGGTCGCGCCCGCCACGTCCATCAAGGTCAGCGCGACGCCGTCGCGGATGCTGCTGTCGGCGTCGAGGTTTCGGTTTCGTTCGGCGGCGGCATGGTCGTCACCAACCGTCCATCATCGACGCCGGTCACCGCCACGCCGCCGTAGTGGACAGTCGACATCGACTCGATTTCATGGTGGACGAAGCCGAGCGCGAGCAACGAGGTCAACGCGACCGTAGCGGGGTCCGTGTCCACGGTCAGCGGCGCGGTGAGCTCTCCTCGACGGATCCTTCGGCCGGAACCCACCATGGCGCGCCTGGAGTACAGCATTTGACGATCAGGCAGCCTCTTGCGTCCAGGATGGCATGCCGGGCGCGGCAGCACCGGCAGCAACGGCTCGATCTGCTCCCACAGATCGTCAGAGACGATCCACGGCGTCGATTCACCCCTCTCACGCCCGAACATAATCCACATCAACCCTGCCCGACGCCAGCAAGTGATCATTCTGTCAGGAGCCCTTACGCCTGACACAGGGAGTCACTGCCAATGGATGGTGTTTTCGGCCTCACCACCACATTCGCCAACTTCGCCAGATCGCGATGACCGACTGCCGCAAAGACTCACAACGGACAAGGCTGGAAAGCGCCCCGCTCAGGTCAGTGGAGATCGACCACGTCCCGTACGAGCCGCGGCACCGGAACGAGTGGCCAGTTCGCCGCCGTGGAAGGCTCGGACAGACCAAGCAACTGGTAGAGCTCTCTTCGGAGAATGGCGGCGGACTGTCCTTTGACGGTCGAGATCCGGCGACCGGACACGTCCCACTGGGTGGGCTGCGCTCGCCTGGCCTCGTCGAGTTGTTCAAGCAGCGGTGTTGAGGGACACAGCCGTGGGCTTCGGCCGGCCAACTCAGCCATCACCGAGTGCGGGTCTATCTCATCATGGGCGAAGTGACTGAGAAGCAACGGCACCTTCACGCTCGATGCGTACACGGCCAACGAGCTGTGGTCGGCGATCATCATGTCCGCAGCAATTACCAATGCTCGCCAGTCCTCCCCGGCATCGATGAGATCCATGCCGGCTGCGCGGGCGTCACGCAGCCAGGTGCGGACCTGGCGAGAACCGTGTTGTGACCACACCGCTGGGTGCAGGGTCGCGATGACCCGATGGGTGACCGAAAGCTCAGAAGTCAGTCGTAGCAAGAGATCCCGCTGACTGCCCAGCAGCGACCGCTGCCCCCAGGTCGAGGATACGGCGACCAAGGTCTGGGCGTCGCGAACACCCAGCCTCGACCGGTACTTGTCCCTGGCTGACAGGGATGCGCACAGGCGGTCGTAGCACGGATCTCCGGCGATGACCGCCGCCGCGACAGCCTCCGGGCACTGATGGGTGAGTGTCGCCATGTGGTCGTGGTGCGGGAGCACGATCGAGTCGAAGATCGGCTGGTCGTGCTCGTCGAGCAGGGACCGGCGGTCGAGTCCGTAAACCTGCCGTTCGCTGCCGGGCTCATCCGTGGCCCAGGCGGGCCAGAGCTTGTTGTAGCCGGCTCCATGTGGAGCGGTGAAACGGCGGGCAGCGGCCACTTCGCCCATCTGGTGCAGGCTCGCCGAGATGGACAGGTCGAACGTCTGGCAGACGGCCTCCTGCCACGGGATCGTCCGCACTTCAAGCTGCTGGAGCTTTTCCGCCACACCGTTTCCCAGCTGGTCAGGCACCTGGGTGTAGATCAACTGGACCCGCGGGTCGTCCTCCAACAGCAGCGTGATGTCCTCAAGCCGCAGCAGGCTTGTCGGAGTGTGAACCCCCACGAGGACAGTGCGTTCTGTGTTCATGGTCGACCAGCGGTGGCGGATCGGCCTGGCGGTGGGATAGAGAACCGGCACGTCAGGTGTGGCACTGCGCTGGCTGGGGAGCGTTGTCCGCCTTCCGGCAGAGATGCCTCTCCGTGGTGTCAGGCGCCGTGGGCGTTCGTTGGCGTGGTCAACGGGCTCGGCCGCTCTCCGGCGGCGGGATCGGGAGGACATGGCACTACCTGGCTTTCGGTGGGGCAGGAAGGACGCACCGCGAGCTCGCGACCGCGAACTCGGCCACTTTTCTCGTGCGGCGGCCCAGGTTGGCTGTCGTGCGCAGCACAGCGCTTCGGCCACCGGGCGCTTCCGGTCCGTAAATCGATCGACTGACGCATGCGCTCCTGGGGATTGGCGTCACTGCCTTCACCGCCTTCGACCTCGAAACGTCGCGGCCTCCAACCAGAAGGGTACGACTCTTCGATTCGAAGTCAATACTGCTCCAGCATGGACTGCAGCATCAGGTTGAAGGGAAGCTCAGCCTAGACACCTACCGTGACGTCCGCCTTCAGCGCGAAGCCGAGCGCGCCTTGAGCACCCGCCAGGAGGCCGAGCTGCGATCCCATGATCCGAGTCGGATCGGGATGGTCGAGCATCCCCCGCAATGCATAGAGACGCAGGCTCTGTTCCGCGGGTTCGATGAGCAGTTCGGAGGCTCGGCCCAGCTCTCCGCCCAGCACGATGATCTCGGGGTTGAGTAGGTTGCACACCCTTGCCAGCGCTAGACCGATGTTACGACCGGCATCGTGCAGCACCCTGCCGCACACCTGGTCCCCGCCCTTGGCCTTTTCGATCATGCTTTCCAGCCCAGTGGGCAGATCTATCCGGTATCCGGAATACGCCTGCCGCACTTGTTCGACCAGACGCGCTCCGCCGACCAGCGTCTCCAGGCAGCCACGATTGCCGCAACGGCAGACGGTTCCCGTGGGGTCCATGGTCAGATGGCCCAGCTCGCCCGCCAGACCGTGGCGTCCGCGGTAGATCAGACCGCCGATGATCAGCCCCGATCCGATGCCTGTCGAGGCTTTGACGAAGAGCATGGTTTCGACGTTCTTGCCAGCGTCCCCCTTGCCTACACCGAAGGCGTATTCGCCATATGCGGCCAGGTTGGCCTCGTTGTCGATGATGATCGGCACGCCCGGGAAGTGCTCGTGGAACCTCTCCCGGGGATCGCCGCCGAGATTCCACTCAAGCGACGAGGCTACCTGGGTGACCAAGGCGGTACGCGGGTCGACGGCAGCGGGGACACCCAGCCCGATCGACACGATGTGGTCTTCGTCAAGCCCGGTCTTGCGCGCGAGTTCCTTGATCAGCCGGACACTTTCCGAGACCCAGATCCGGCCGCCCTGATCGGCGCTGAAGTCGACGGTGTCCGACTCCACTCTGGGTGTGTCCACGCGCCTCGCGGCCACGGTCAAGCCGGTGTGGTTGACCTCGATGCCCACCGCCAAACCCCGTACGGCGCCCAGACGGATCCGTTTGCCGCGCTCGCCTCCGCCGGAGTCGACCCGGAAGATCTTCTCTTCTTGGAGCTCGCTCACCACGGTCGACACTGTTGCCTGGGACAGGCCGGTGATCCGGGCAATGTTCACTTGCGTGCTGCTCGGATCGAGCATCACGGCACGGATGATCCTCCGCCGGTTTGCGTCCTTAAGCGAGTCGGACGGCGTCCAGAGCAGGTCGCGCGCGTCATGGTTTGTCCGACTCGTAGATGCCACGGGTCCTCCAGTCAAGGGGCCCGCCGGTCGGCGGGCCGTCTTCAATTAGAAGACCTTCTACCATAATCCTGTAGCCATGCCTTGGCTAGGGGGGCGTGTCTTCGTCAGTTGGAAGGCTCGTGCGGTCGGAAATCGTAGCCGTGGATTCTTAGAGCTTGTCACCATCAACTCACATGCAGGGCCACTAAATGGTGAAGGTCAAACACTGGCGGGTGACAGTTGCGACGGCTAGACTTTACCAATTGTGACCGGGTCGCGACAGCCCGGAGTCGAGCCTCGGGAGGTGGCTTGTGAGTGATGATTGGGCCGAATCGCGCCGCGACGATCAGCCGAGTGAAAGTGGTTATGAACCGCCCGCGATCCATGATTTCGGCCTGATTCAGGACGTCACTCACGGAAACAGCAACGGAAGTGGCGATGCGAATGGCCAGCAGAACTGATTTGATGAAGGAGAGTCGCGCAGGGGAGCGAAGAAGTGCGTTTCAGCGGCCGATCAGCGAGAAGTGTCACAACGCCACAGGTCCTTGAATGCATCGAATCCGATGAACTTCGAGTCGTTGTTGGGGCGTCGGCGTGCGCAGTCGTCATCGGGCACTGCTTCGCCTCTCGTGACGAGCTTGAAAGCAGCCTTGGCGAGTTCGCCGAAACCGGTGCGCCGGAGTGTTTCAGTGGTTGGTCCGGTTGCTATTCAGTCGCTGTTCTCCAGCCGCAGGCGGCTACCCTGATCGCGGACCCGGTCGGTCAGTTCCCGCTTTACCTGGCCCGGTCCGACGATGATGTGGTGTTCGGATCGAGTGCGTCCGCGCTGGCGAAGCATGTCCAAGCCGAGCCTGACCGGGTCGCCTTGCTGGCCACACTGACCTGCCCCGAAGCGGGTGATCTTTTCGATACCCGCTCCATGTTCGCCGGGGTCGACCGGCTCAGTCCGGGGCGCTTGGCTCGCATCGTGAACGGCCACGTCGAGGTGGAACCCTACACTGAGTTTCAGCCGGACCCCCATGTATCGCTCGCCGAAGCCGCGACTGGGCTCCAGTCATCGTTGACCAGGGCGGTCGATGCCAGAGTCGCGTCCGCTGGTTCGCTCACCTCCGATTTCAGCGGTGGGCTTGATTCAACATCGCTCGCGTTTCTTGCCGCCCAGAAATCGCCCCGACTGCCGGTTCTCACGTATCTCAACAGCAGTCGGCCGGTCACGGACGACGTCGACCACGCCACTCGGGTAGTGGGACTCGCCGACAGACTCGAACACCATCTGGTCTTCGGCTCTGATGCGGATCTGCCGTATCAGAGTATTGACGTGCTCGCCGAAGAACCGCATTCATCCGCAGTCGCGATGGGCTCAATGAAAGCGCGCCTGAAGGTGGCCGCGAAACTCGGTTCAGACCTGCATCTCGTCGGCGAGGGTGGCGATATCGTGCTCGCCGCGCCCGCCGCTTATCTTGCCGACTTGGGCAGGCAACGGGACTTACCCCGGCTGTGGCGGCATTGTCTCGGCTGGGCGAGGATACGCAACCGATCGCCCATGTCGCTACTCTCCAGGGCCATCGCCATGTCGAGAACCAGCCGGAGCGAAGCCTTTGCCGACTTAGCCGGTCAAATCGCCCAAGGACGACCAACCGGTGAGGTGGCCTGGGAGAAGGACAATGTCGCCTATTGGACTGTTCCGCAGGCCGACTGGCTGACCAGACCCGCGCGAAGGACGCTCGCCGAGCACGTCCGTGCATACGGGGCCGGCTTGTCCACAGACGACGAAGCGTCGGTCGGTGACGTCGTAACTTCAGCCAGACTGCGTTTGCAAGCCCTGACGCAGCGAGCGGTGCGGACTTCAGGTGCACAGTGTGGCGTCGCGGTGCACGCGCCTTACCTCGACACAGATGTCGTGCGTGCCTGTCTGGCCCTTTCGGCCTCGCGGCGATCTAGCATCACCAAGCCGAAACCGCTCCTCCGCGCGGCGCTGTCCAGTCTTGTTCCCGACCTCGTGCTCGCGCGCCCGACCAAGGGCGACTACACCGCAGACGCATACCAAGGCATCCGCCGCGCGGCGCCTGTCCTGCGGCGCTTGCTGGAGAACCCGGCCACAGCGGATCACGGACTGATCGAGCCCGCACCCGTCCGTCAGACCGTCGTACGAGCGATCGACGGACTGCCGACGCCGTGGGGCGCACTGAACCAGTGGATCGCCGTCGAATTGTGGCTTCGCAACCAGTCCGGAGACGCAGAATGAGCGGCAGATTCGTCATCCCCGAAACCGTCCACGCAACACCGGACGACCGGGGGAACCTGACCCTGCTCAACCAGGCGACCGGTCGCTGGCACCTCCTCAACCGGACAGGCGCCGAGTTCTACCAGTCATTGCGCGCACACCAGGACATCCAGACGGCGATCGACTCATTGGTGCGGCGCCACCCCGACGTGCCAGCCGGGCAGATCCAGCACGACATCGAACTCCTGGTGTCCGCCTTGGTTGCTCGAGGTCTACTCGTCCCTGACGAGTTGTTCCGCCGACAAGCCGCCGGAATCCTCATGACGCTCCCCCCGACGAGCCAACCCAATACCCGGCTGCAGGGATTCACCGCGCTCGTCGCTTTCCCCGTGGCACTCCTCCTGCTGAAGATGCCATTCCGCGTCACCACCGCCGCCGTGACACGCCTGAAACACCGCCTCTGCCGCCGTAAGGCCACAATCGCCGAGGCTCAAGGCGTTCTCTCCGCCGCCCGCCGAGCCGGCAGGTTCCACCCTGGCCGCGTAGCCTGCCTCGAGGAGTCCCTGACCGCGGTACTGGCCGCGGCCATCATCGGCTATCGCGTGGACTGGTGCTTCGGCTTCGCCGTCGATCCGCTGTCCTTTCACGCCTGGATCGCCGTGGACGGCAGCCCTGTGACCGACAACTCAGACGACCCGATCAACTCGACCTACCGCCAAGTGCTCGTGATCTAGATTCTTGGTGAACGGATGGATTCACGCTGCGGTATCTGGAGGTGGGCGGGGCGGCCACGTTGAGCGACGAGGCATTCTGGCCACGTGCTGGAGGATGAGGCCTGAGGATGTACCACCGGCGCGGAGTTTCCCATCCTGCCTGGGGCAGCGGAACTTCCCCCGCACGGCGCTTGTGGTGCGAGCGCGGACTGTGACAATGAAGACAGCCATTGCGGACGGGTCGTCGGAGGTGACGGTGGTTGTCGAGATCGTGGCCGGTCTCATCACTTCGGCGATGACCGCGACGGCGGCAGTGGTCTGGCGGTACCGCGTTCGGATGCTTGCCCAACCGCGCCGAGTTCGGGTGTCCTTCAGTGCCCTGCTGCGCATCCGCGACGACGACCGCTACGTACTGTTCCACGCCATCAACCGGCCCGGTTCCTACGGGCCACCCGGTGGTGCCTACAAGTACCTTAGCGACGGCGAGGCACAGCTGGAGAGGCTGGGATTCAAAGATGAACCGAAACCCACCGGCCTGATCGATCACATGCGGCACGATCTGCGCGGCTTCGTCGATTCCCGCTCGGTCAAGAAGTTCATACGTTGGTTCGACAGCGGTACCGGCCGCGAGTCGGCAACCGAGTGCCTGCGCCGCGAGCTGGCTGAAGAGCTGGCCGAGGTCGGCCATCCGGAACTGATCGACCACGTGGCTTCGCTGGAGTTCACCCCACTCCGGGTGGTCCAAACGGGCCCACGCCAAGAACCCGGCACCGACTATCTGCACCTGCGCCGGTTCGAGGTCTACGACATCGCAGTGGCTCCAACCGGGGCCGCGGCCCAGTTCAAGCAGCGCCTGCTGGAGCTGGCCGAGGATCCGACGACTCACTTGATCGTCGGGGTGGGCGCGACGGACATCGAGTACGGCCGCTGCACGGCCGGACTGATCGGCGGTCAAGCCGCGTTTCTCATTGGCACCAAACGGCGCCACCCACCGATCCCGGCGGTGCGATAACGCATGCCGCGCCCGGCAGACTCCACACCCTGCCCG
>NZ_JAAATY010000050.1 GCF_013280595.1 Kibdelosporangium persicum | reverse complement strand
ACCGGCCGACGAGGAGGTTGTCGGTCTCGGTCCAGTACGACATCTCCGGCAAGTTGGTCTTCGCCAACGGGATGCCGCCCGCGGCCCGCAGCCGTGCCACGGCGGTGGCGTCGGCCTCCGGCACATGATCGGCGAACAACGACGATCCCCGGGTGGTCCGCACACCCTCGGTGTCGAACGAGTCCTTGATCGTGAACGGCACGCCACCCAGCGGCCCGGTACGCGGGCGAGCGGCAGCGGCGAGAGCCTGCTCACCCAGCACGGTGACGAACGCGTTGACCCGCTCGCCCAGCGCGTCGATACGATCCAGATGCGCCTGCACGACCTCGACCGCGGTAACCTCGCCGACGGCTATCAGGCGCGCGAGCTCTGTCGCGTCGAGCCAGACCAAATCCATGGTGACCATCATCGATGATCGTCATGATGGGAGTCAGCACCCATCGTCGGCCAGCACAATGAAGATCCCTTGCAGCAACGGCAGGTCCTTGGCCTCCAACGCCTCAGCGGTCAACTGCCCCAGGCCCGGCCACGAATACACCGCCTCGACCGTGATCGCACCGGACACCACCATGCCCAGATGCAGGAACACCAGCGTCGTGGTCGGCAGCAACGCGTTGGGCAACGCGTGCCGCCGCCGCACCATGTCCAGCAGGTCAAGCCGCTGGCATTCGACTTTGCCTCAGCCTTGGTGTCCCGGTCCCGGTTGACAGGTGGGCCGACGGCGCTCAGGACACCCGGTGGGGGACCGCGGAGAGTGCCGCGGACATTCGATCCGGGAGGACGGGGAGGTCCCTGACCCGGATTCCCGTGGCGTTGAAGATGGCGTTGGTGATGGCGGCGGTCACTCCGACGATGCCGATCTCTCCGACTCCCTTGCCGTTGACCGGACCGACCTGCAGGTCGGTCTCCTCCAGGAAGAAGGCGTCGATGTCGGGGATGTCGGCGTGTGCCGGTACGTGGTAGGAGGCCAGGTCCTGTGTCACCCAGCCGCCCAGGGTGGTGTCCGGTTCGGCGGCCTCGGTGAGGGCCATGCCCAGGCCCATGATCATCGCACCGACGACCTGCGAGCGTGCGGTCGCGTGGTTGATGATCCGCCCGCCGGCGAACACGCCGAGAAGGCGGTCCACGAAGACCTCCCCCGTGTAACGGCTGACCCGCACCTGCGCGAATTGCGCGCCGTAGCTCTGGCGGGAGTGTCGCGGGGGCCGCATCGCCTCCTCTGTGGTGTCCACCGTGACTCGCAGACCCTCGGGCGGGATCGACTCTCGCGCCATGGCACTCTTCACCTGCAGGGCTGCCTGGTAGATGGCCCATCCCCACGACCCGGTGCCCATGGAGCCTCCTGCGAACGGGGCGAGACCTCGCGATGCCCGTCCCATCTTCAGCTGGACGCTCTCCATCGAAACGCCGAGAGCTTCAGCTGCCAACTGGTGGAGCACGGTGCGTGAGCCGGTCCCGATGTCGGCGGCGCCGATCTCGACTTCGAAGTCGGCGTACGACTTGGCCACGATCGTCGCGGTCGAGGGGAACAGCAGCACGGGGTAGACGGCGGACGCGACACCCATGCCGTAGCACCAGTCGCTGTCGTGACGCGCTCCGGGGCGGGGATCGCGGTCGGACCACCCGAACCGTTCGGCGCCCGCGCGCAGGCAGCGAACAAGCGACCGGCTACTGAACGGGAGGCCGGACTCGGGGTCCACCTCGGGTTCATTGCGGATCCGCAGCTCGATGGGGTCGTGACCGAGCTCGTGGGCCAGCTCGTCCATCGCGGACTCCAGGGCGAAGAGGCCGGGGGCTTCCCCCGGTGCCCTGACCCAGCCCGGTGTCGGGACGTCGAGTTGGACGACTCTGCTGACCGTCAGGCTGTGCCGGGCGTCGTAGAGGATCCGGGACATGCTGACGGTCTGGTCCACGTACGGGAGCAGTCGCGAGCTTTGACCGGTCACCTCGTGAACGATGCTGGTGACGGTGCCGTCCCGCTCGGCTCCCAGCCTGACTCGTTGCGCCGAGCGACTCCGGTGAGTCGTGAGAGTCGACGACTGCGGGCGGTTGAGGGCCACCTTCACTGGCCTGCCGACGAGCCTGGACGCCATCGCGGCCAGCATGGCCGGTGGGCGGCCTTCGAGCCGAAACCACCACCGACGTACTCGGCCACCACCTCGACGTGGTCGGTGGCGAGGCCGAAGAGCGCGGCGAACGTGACGGCGGTCCAGGACGGCCCCTGGTCGGAGCAGTACAGGGTCAGCCGGTCCGCTGTCTCCCACAGGGCGGTGGCGGCGTGCGGTTCCATCGGTTGCGCGAACTGTGCGGAGGTGGTGTAGGTCTGATCAACCTGGACGGGTGCGTCGGCCAGCGCCTGCAGCGGTGTGCCGCGCTCGACGCGGCCGGGGCTGAGATCGTTGGTCATCTCCGGGACGATGCTCCGAGCATCGTCCGGGACCGCGGTCAGCTCAGGCTCCTCCTCGGCGTAGACGACATCGACCAGGGACGCGGCCTCACGTGCCGATTCGAGGGTCTCAGCGATGACGGCGGCCACGATCTGGCCCCGGAAGTGCACCCGGCCGTCCTGCATCAGGAGCAGGTCAGGCAGTGCGCCCGCGTGGGCCATCGCGATCTGCCCCGCGGCGTCGAGCCGCGGCGCGTTCTGTGAGGTGAGCACCTCCAGGACTCTCGGGATCCCGAGTGCGGCTGCCGCCTCCACCGAAACGACGCTGCCCCGCGAGATCGTCGCCTGGACCGGCCACGCGTACACGGTGCCGGGGAGGTCATATTCGACGGCGTAGCGGGCGCGTCCGGAGACCTTTTCGGGTGCGTCGAGGCGCTGCTGTGGTGCTTCCCCGGCCGTGCCCGGCGACGTGGCAGGTCTGCCCACGGCGGGGGTGGGGGTCGCGTGGCTGGCGCTCATCCGGCGGCTCCTTCGGGTCCTTCCGCCGGTGCCGACGGGGTGTGGCGGTGCTCTGCTGGGCCAGGTACGTCGTGGGCTTGGTCGGGGGTGTTCTCGCCGCGGCCGGCCAGGAGGTCCCGGACGGTGGCCAAGCCGACTGCTTTGGCCATCTCGACCTTGAAGGCGTTGCCGGGCAGTGGTGTGGCGGCGGCGAACTCCGCGTCCAGCGCCGCCCGTACGAGCTCGTCGGTGAGCGCGTGTCCCCGGAGGCGCTCTTCGGCCGTGCCTGCACGCCACGGCCTGGGTGCGACACTGCCGAACGCGAGTCGCACGGTGCTCCCGTCAGGTCCCGCGGTGACCGCGGCGGCCACGCTGACGAGGGCGAAGGCGTAGGACTGCCGGTCGCGTACCTTGCGGTAGGCGGACCGGTGCGGTCCCGGGTCAGGTAGGTGGACGGCGGTCACGATCTCCCCGGGTGCCAGGACCGTGTCGCGGTCGGGTCGGTCCCCGGGCAGCCGGTGGAGTTCGCCGACGGGGAGTCTCGTCGTCCGTCCGTCGGTGTGGAGGACCTCGACTTCGGCGTCGTACATGGCCAGGGCGACGGCCATGTCGCCGGGGTGGGTGGCGATGCAGGTTCCGGATCCGCCGATGACGGACAGGTCTCTGTGTGCGCCCGCCAGGGCGGGGCAGCCGGTGCCGGGTTCGCGTTTGTTGCAGGGGCGGGTCACGTCCTGGAAGTACGTGCAGCGAGTTCGTTGCAGCAGGTTGCCACCGACGGTGGCGGCGTTGCGGATCTGGCCCGAGGCGCCGGCCAGTAGGGCTGCGGCGAGCGCTGGGTAGCGACCCCTGATGGCGCGGTGCCCCGCGAGGACGGCGTTGCTGACCCCGGCGCCGATGCGGGTCGTGCCGTCGGGGAGGGTCTCGATCTCACGGGGGAGGGCGTCGGTGACATCGATGAGGTGCGATGCCGCGAGCACGCCGAGCTTCAGCAGGTCGGTGACATTGGTCCCCCCGGCGACGAAGTGGGCGTCGTCACGGTCTGCGAAGAGGTCGACGGCGTGGGGGAGGGTCCGGGCTCGGACGTAGGTGAACGGTTTCACCGTGACTGCTCTCCGGTCTCGGTCTCGGCCTGGGTGGGCGGCGTCGCCGTGTCACCGGTGCGAAGGACTGCCCGGACGGCGTCAACGATGCGCGGGTAGGCGCCGCAGCGGCACAAATTCCCGCTGAGGCGCTCGGCGATCTCGACACGGGAGAGCGTGTCCGGGTCGACGTCATGCGCGAGTCCAGGGGTGACGCGGCTGGGCCATCCCCGTCCTGCCTCGCGGAGGGCCCCCACGGCCGAGCACACCTGACCTGGGGTGCAGTAGCCGCACTGCAGCGCGTCGTGGGCCACGAAGCTGACCTGTAGGGCGCTCAGCTGACCCTGGGGTCCGCACAGACCCTCGATGGTGGTGACTTCCTCGTCGGTCAGGGTGACCGCGAGCCGCAGGCAGCTCAGGGCGCGTTCACCGTCCAGGAGCACCGTGCAGGCCCCGCACTGGCCGTGGTCGCAACCCTTCTTGGTACCGGTCAGCGCGAGCTGTTCACGCAGCAGGTCGAGCAGGGTCGTGCGGTTGTCGACGTCCACCTCGCGCAACTGGCCGTTGATGGCTAGGCGCAGGTGGGTCGTTGTCTCAGAGGGCAAGTGACGCCTCGCTTCGATGTCGATTGTGGGGTGTGGCGAGTGCGAAGAGCAGGGCGACGTTCACGGCTGGGGGAAGGTGACACGCATCAGCCGCTGTCCGCCCAGTCTTCGAGCCGGGTCGGCCGGATAGTGCCGGGGTCGTGGGGCTGGTTGAGGTCAGCGACGATCTCTGCCAGCACCACCTGACGTTCGGCTGGGTCGGTTGCGGGCGTGGCCCGCGCGGCGAGGTCCACACGGACCTCGTTCTTCAGATGCGGCGCGGTCTGCCCGTGCGGCGTCCCCTGGTCGTGATGTCGATGATCCGTTCGCGCGTCCCTGCGGCGGGGTGATCTCGATAGCCCGCAGGATGCGTTCGGGCAGGTGCGACAACGACTCGTCTCGTGGGGAGTCGTTCGATCCGGCAGGGTTTTCGGGTGCTCACACGGGCTCGCTCTGAAGAGCGGGACCGAGCAGAAGACCGCCGTCGATGACGTACTCCTACCCCGTGATGGAACCACGACGTCTCGTCAGTGACGTCGAGTTTCGTGAAGTGAGCACGGTCGCCAAGCTCCTCGGCGAGCGCCGCGCCGCGGTCGGCGTCGATGTCGCCGATCACCACGTTCGCGCCCTCGGCGTGGAACGCGCGGACGTGGCTCGCGCCCTGGCCGCCAGTTCCGCCGGTAACAAGCGCGGTCTGGCTTCTGAAGCGGGTCATGAAGGTCCTTCACTAGGTAGGCAGACCGGACGAGATCGCTGACGACCTCGGGACCCAGTAGTGAGTCGAGTGGCTCACCACTTGGTCTCGAGAATAAGCAGGCGGCTAGTGGCGAGTCAAGCCACTCATCTCGCATCATCGGTTCATGAGCAGTGTTGCGCCCACCTACCACCAGCGCGTTGCCAAGGAGAAGCGCGAACTGATCGTGGCGGCGGCAACCGTGCTGTTCCTCGAACAGGGATATGACCGGACCTCGCTCACGCGAATCGCAGAGCGCTCCGGGGTTTCGAGGGCCACCCTGTTCAAGCAGTTCTCTACCAAGCGGCCTTGTTCGATGCCATCCTCACCGAGGTCTGGTCAGCCGCAGACTCCCTAGTCAGGAAGCGAAATCTTCGCCGAGCTGGAGATGATCCCGGAGATCGGAGACGAGTGGAGCACCACCGGAAGCTTGTCCATATTGGTGATCTCGGTCGCGTGCAGCCATAGAGGCCGCCGGCACCGGGATGAGTTCATCGGGCAGGCTGGGAAGCAGACAGGCGGCCAGGGTCGAAGACACGTGCCATCGTCAGAGCGCTGCGGCGCCGGCTCATGAGTCTGCTGGAGAGCACGGCGAGCCGGTTGAGACGCCCGTCGATGACGGTCGGGCCGGGATTTCGGCGATCGAGGTGGTTCAGGGCGGTTGCGACGACGTCCTCGGGCCTACGCAGCCTCCCGGCGGTCAGCACCTGTGCGTCCGGTCCCATCCCGGTCGTGAATTCGGTAGCGGTGGCACCGGGCGAGACGGCAAACGCGGTGACGCCCGTACCGCGCAGCTCCGTCCACAGTGATTCGGTGAAGCTGAGCACGAATGCTTTCGCGGCGCCGTAGACGGCCATCCGGGGAGAGGGCAGGTAGGCGGAGACACTGGCGAGGTTGATGATGAAGCCATTACCAGCGCTCATCATTCCGGGCAGAAACGCTGCCGTCAGCTGCACCGGTGCCACCACGTCAACGGCAATCTCGGCGGTGAGGTGTCCGCTGTCCGCTTCGGTGAACGGAGCGAACGACCCGAACCCCGCGTTGTTGATCAGGCTTGTGACGTGGACGCCTCGGTCGGCGACTGTCTGCCGGATCTCACCGTTGCATCACGAGGTGGACCGATGGTCACGAGTTGCCGACGAGAAGGCTCTCGGCGAACCGGACGAACTCCGGGACGAGAGGGTTGGTGTCTGCGGCGCGGGTGGCGACGACCACTTGGCAGGGCTCAATCCCGTGGAGGGGAACGGTGACCAGCTCGGGGCGCAGGGTGAAGCGCCGGTCGTGAGCCGGGATGACGGCGACGGCAGTGCCCTCGACGATGGCTTCGAGTTTGTCGTCGTAGGTCTCGGCGACGATGGGGCCGAGCGGGGCGGGATCGTTGTCCGGCCGGGGTTCGAGCCGCCAGAAGCTGGTCCAGTCGGCGCCCATGCCTGTACAGCCGACGAGTGGTTCAGCGGAGATGTCGGTGGCACCTGAGCCCCTCGAACGCCACGTACGACGAGCGAGCACCTCCAGCTGCCCGCCGGAGATGACCGCCTGCCCCCGGTTCGCGGCGACGACGACGATCGGCGCGGCCTCGGTGCCGTGCCGATCCCTCAGCCTGCCGATCCCGTACTCGCCGTCCGCCAACACGATCCGGTCGCCGGCCAGGGCACTGTTGAGGTCGGCGACGGTCACGACCCGCTCGGCGCTTCCCGCGATGTCCACGAGATCCGGTAGCGATCCGGACCCGGCACAGTCGAGCACCGCGTCCACCCCGGCCGGGGCCAGGGCCATCACCCGACACACCGTCCACCCAGCTCACAGCTCAAGTGGGAGCGGTGGCCGACCGTTGCTTCAGTCGAGTTTCTCGGCGAGGCTGACGGTGATGCCCTCGGGCCCGCGGACGTAGCAGAGCCGGTAGACGTCCTCGTACCGCACCAGCTCGCCGACGAGCTCGGCGCCGTGGGTTCGCAGGCGGGCGAGGACGTCCTCGATGTCGTCGACCGCGAACATGATCCGACCAAACCCCAGGGTGTTCACCGCCGCCCCCGACGCGGTGCCGGTGGCCGCCGGCGAGTGGAACTTCGTCAGCTCCACGCGGCCGTGGCCATCCGGTGTCCGCACGACGGCGGTGTCCGCTCGGACGCCGTCCAGCCCGAGGAGACGGTCCACGGACTGGCCCTCGACCGTTGCCCTGCCCTCCAGCTCCAAACCCAGTTCGACGAAGAACGCGACAGCGCCGTCGAGGTCGTCGACGACGATGAGGACGTTGTCCATCCGCTGGACCGCCATGGTGGGACTCCTTCGTTCGGTACGGCCACAGTGGCCGCGACTGCCCCTGGGACGGAGCCGTCGAGCTGTTCTCTCGGATTCCTGGCGCAGGACACTAGGCGGCCGCAACGGGGTCGTGCGCGATGTCGAAGTCCCTGTCTCGGAAGCTTTTGCTGTTGGCCCGCAGGGACCGCAACGCACCGCCGAGCAGGGGAAGGCGGAAGCCGCGGGCGACGATCGGTCGGAGGGCGATTCGCCGTTGGCTGTCGGGCGTGAAGAAGAACCGCTCGTTCACGCCGATCTGCTGATAGTTGGTGAGGTGAGGACGTAGCTGAGCTTCCCAGGACCTGAGTGCGACGGGGATGTCACCGGGATGGCGCTGCAGCATGGTGCCGAGCAGGTCGGCTCCGGCGAGTCCGGCGGAGACGCCCATGCCGGCGTAGAGGCTGACGCACCAGGCCGAGTCGCCGACGAGGACCACCCGGCCGCGGGACCAGGAGTCCATCCGCGTCTGTTCCACGGTGTCGTACAGGAAGCTGTCGGTGTTGTCGAGGGCGTCCAGTGCTGGTCCGAGAAGGGGGCCGGCCGGTCCCGGGCCGAACGCGGCGCGGACCCGGTCGGCGGGACGTCCGGTGAATTGGTTGTCGACATCGTCGGTGCGATAGGAGAAGAGCAGGCTCTGCGGCCGGTCGTTGAAGGCGAACAGCCACATCGAGCGGCCCGGTTCGAAGAGGCAGATTCCGTCGCGCGGGGAGATTCCGTCGAGCGGGTCCGGCAGGGCGAAGGCGGCGATCATGTAGCCGAGCCGGTGGAGGTGCTTCTCGTGGGGGCCGAAGACGAGCTGCCGGACGGTGGAGCGCAGGCCGTCGGCGCCCACGACGAGGTCGAACCGTTCCGTGGTGAGCGTGCCGTTGTGGTTGAGGGTGACGTCCACACCGGACTCGTCCTGCACGATCCTGGTGGGCTGCGTGGAGAAACGGATCTCGACGTCACGGGGAAGTGTCTCGAACGCGGCGGCCTCGACGTCGCCGCGCAGCATCAGGCGCCGCTCGCCTGGGAGGTCTCCGAATCCCATGCCGGGCTTGCGGTCGCCGGTTCGGTTGGCGATGTAGGTCCTTCCGTTGGGCACGGACCGGTCGGGGACGGCGTGGTCGAAGCCGAGCCGTCGCGCGGCTGCCCGGCCGGCGCCGAAGAGGATGACGAAGTAACCGCCTGATCGGCGGCCCGGTGCCCTTTCTACGATCACCGGTTCCCAGCCGATCTGGCGCAGGCGGATCGCGGTGGCGAGACCGCTGATGCCGAGGCCGACGACCAGGCAACGCTTGCGGGTGTTGGCGGACATGGGCTCTCTCCTGGATGTGTGGGGAGTAGTGGGCCGGTTCCTCACGGGAGGCAGACGATGCGCTCGTCCGTCCCTCGCTCCACGTGTCAGTGACCTGGGTGAGGTGCACTGGACGTGCACACACGTCGATCTCCGGTGTGCACCCCCACGGCGAGTTCTGGCAGCGCAAACCAAGTTGCGAGAACGTCCTCGGTCCATCTCGCGCTGACTGTCAGAGGAGTCCGGATGCTGGCACGACGGGCCGCAGAGCTGATCTGCACGAGGGGATGACGGGCCATGGGTAGCTGCTCGCGGCACGGAATCGGCTTTTCTGGCCGCGCGAGCGGCTGGGTTGGGTCAGCCGCGGGAAGTGACGGCCGGGCGTGTGGGGATCGTGTCGAGTGCGGCGAGGGTCTCGTCGTCGAGGGTTACCGCGCCTGCTTCCAGGTTCGCCTCGAGATGGCTGATGGTGGCGGTACCTGGAATGAGGAGTGTCTGGGAGTTGTGGTGCAGCAGCCAGGCCAGGCCGATCTGAGCTGGTGTACACCCCAGGCGCTCAGCGGCGGCGAGGACAGCCGGTTCGTCGGTCACCTTCGCCATTCCGGGGATCGCACCGCCGAGGGGAAAGTAGGGCACCCAAGCGATCTGCTCGCTGGCACAGAACTCGAGCAGATCCTCGTCGTCGCGGGCCACCAGGCTGTAAGGGTTTTGCACGCAGGCGATGCCCGCCGGCAGGGCATGGCGCACCACGTCGATGGAGACACTGCTCAGTCCGATGGCGCCGATTTTGCCCGCGTCGCGGAGTGCGGTCAGTTCCGCGAGCTGGTCGTCGAGGTCGACCTGCTGGTCGTCCGGGAAGGGAATCGTCACCCCGGCGTCCATGCGGCGAAGGTTGACCACCGGGATCTTCTCCACCCCCAACGAGATGAGTTCCTTTTCGATGCTGGCCCTCAGTTCTTCGGGACGCTGAGCCACGCGCATCGGGAATGGCCCGCCTGGGTCGGAGACGGCACCGACCTTGGTGACGATCTGTACGTCGTCCTGTGGGCGCAGTGCGTCGCGGATGAGCCCGTTGACGAAACCGTCGCCGTAGAAGTGTGCGGTGTCCACGTGATCAACGCCGAGGTCGAACGCGTGACGCAGCAGTGCGATGGCATCGGCGCGGTGGTCGTGCAGGCGTTCCAGTTGCATAGCGCCATACCCGATGCGGGACACCGTCCGGCCAGCCAGGTTGCCGATGCCTCCGGGACGCCGAGCGGAGGCGGGTGTGGTGGTTTGAGTCATCATGACTTCCTGTTCTCGTGGGACTGAACATGAACGGAGGGTGTTGGTTCACAACCGTTGGAACCCGGCAGGTTCCAGCTTGCTGAGCGGTGTCCTGCTTGGAAGTGCCGAGACCGATCGCGGCAACTGGAGGCGCGTCACGCGAGAGCTGTGCCCGTCGGCTCAGCCGATCGCTCCTCGGCCGGTCGGTGGAAGATCGCCAGCAAAGCGAACCAGATCAGGATCAAGATGCTGGCTGGACGCAGGAACGGCTCTGCGAGCACATTCCCGACGAAGGAGTAGCCACCAAGCCAGAGACCTGTGATCACACCAACCACGGTGACCGGCCAGGCCTTGCTCACCAGCGAGCTCGACACGATCCAGACTCCGGCGAGGACGTGTCCGCCGAGCCGGATCGCCCAGCCGATGTCGTGCGGAATGTCATTGATCATCAGAATTCCGGTGAGCACGTCCAGCGCCACCCAGCCGTAGCCGGCTGCCTTGGCCCACGGCGCCGCATCGAGGCGCGAGACGAGGAAGAGGATGGAAAGGTGGAAGAAGACTCCCAGGTACTCCCCCCAGGACACATGTGCATCCACGAAGAAGACGACCACGGCCGGTGAGAACAGCACGAGAGGAAGAAGTGCAAGCAGGCGCAGGCTGACATAGTGCCGTTGACTGTTGAGCATGAGGAAGTCCTTACGGGCGGCTGGCTTGTTAACCGAACGCTAGAGAGGTTGTGTTGATATGTCAACAGCGGGGCCTGGGGAGGCAACCGAGCTGTGGCTGTTGTGGAAGCGCGCGTACGAGACGGTTCGCGCCGCGGTCATCGCCGACATGACGACGACGTCCGGTCTCTCCGAGGCGGAGCTGAGTGTCTTGGTGTGTCTGCACGAAGCTGGGGGTGTCTTGCGGCAGAACGCCATCGCCGCAGCCCTGTCCTGGGACCGGACGCGCCTTTCGCACCTGCTGACCAGGATGGAGACACGTGCCTACGTCGTGCGAAGCAAAGTTGAGAACGGGGTGGAGGTAAGCCTGCGACCGGAAGGCCGAAGCACGATTGACGCATCGGCGCCCAACCTGGCCGACTCGACTCGGCGTCATCTCCTTGATCGGCTCGGCCCTGACGACGCGAAAGCCCTCAAAGACATCGCCGAGCGTTTGCTGACGCGTGATGACAGCCGCTGAGACCCAGTCGACCCGAGGAAGGACCTTCGTCACCGTTGTGCCCTCGCAGGTCACCGCCATCGCCACGAATTTCAGTCGATTGGCTGCCTGACCGTCGCGCACCTTCGCGTGGTCGCGCCGATGAAGACCACCGGATGGACGATGTCCAGCGGCCCGCTCAGGACAAGAAGACGATCACACTGGCAGACCTCGATCCGGAAGGTCGACGCGAAGTCCGTAGGCGCCCCGTTCGACCCGTACGCGATCGGGTGGGGGCGGTGCTCCAGGAGTTCGCCGAGTGCGGAATTCGCGTCGCCACTCAGACCCCGGACCCAACACGAAGCATCCGCAGACCAAACGGTCCTACCTCTTGCAACCGCGACACCAACACCGCCACCTGCCGGGTCACCCTGACCGGCCCTACCATCACCGCCGCCAGCCGGACCGCCCAGAACGCGGCGGTCATCTCGCTCGACGCTGCACGGCAACGCCGTCAGCAGCGCATTCTTGTGGTGCCCCCGGCGCGGCTCGTACAGCATCTACACGAAACCGCACCCGCCGTGAACTGCTGGTCTCCGCCACTGTTGACATCACTCGGCGTCGCCGTCGTTCGGGCGGTGGTGCGCGGTGAACGCCGAGACGATCATCACCGGGTTGACGCCGTTGCAGGCCGATGGGCTCTGCTGCGTCACGTGCGGCGCTGACTACCTCCTCCGCGTCCGAGTTCCGCATGTGCCTGTCGGCCGGTCGGTGACCGGTTCGCAGGTGTTCGCCTGCGTCGGCTGCTGCCCGGACGAGGTACAGCGCGCGGCAGGAGGTGCGTTGCGGTGAACGCCACGGCAACCCCGGCTCGGCGGGACCGCGCGCTCTGGATTCAGTGTGCCTGCACCGCGCTGGTCGCGCTCGGCGCGGCGTACGCCTTCTACCGGCACGGCCGGGAGTTCGCGCTGCGGTTCGGCGCGGACGAGGCCACGGCGGCGATCTGGCCATTGATCGTTGATGGGCTGTTGACCACGGCCACGGTGGAGCTGTGGAAGACCGGACACGGCAGCCGGGCCGGCGGCCGGTGGGCGGCGTGGTTGTCGTCCGTGTTCGGGATCTGCCTTTCGCTGTGCGCCAACGTGGCGGCGGCTTCGGAGTTGAGCGTGTTTGCCGTGGCGGTCGCGGCGTGCCCGCCGCTGGCGCTGCTGCTGGCGGTCGAACTGCTCAACCGCGCCCTCAAGCGGCACCGTGCGGAGACCACTACCGAGACTGCGATCGAGACCAGCGAGACGGGCGAGACCGGCGACGAGACGGCGTCGGTGGTGCGTCTCGCGGTGGTCTCGGAGGAGTCTCGCTCACCGACTGAGCCGACCGCCGAGCAGCGTATGTGGGCGTACTACGTGACCGAGCGGTCGAAGGGGCGCTCGCCGAGCGGCGCGGAGCTGGACCGGATCGCTGGCACCAATAACTACGGTCGCCGGGTGCTCCGCCGATGGCGTGCGGCGGGCCACGAGACGCTACGGATGACGACTGCCTGAGCACTGGGCGAGCTGATCGCGAAAAGGCACGCGATGGCGTCCCCTATCGAGCATGCCTTAATATAGTGCGCCATCACCCTGTCCGTGTTCGGGGCAGATAACACCAGCCCGAACCCAGTGGTCGGGTATGTAGGGCTCGACGGCAGCAGACAAATGGAAGGTGTGCTGAGGACGGCGATGCTGCTGCTGGTTGACGACGTGTCAACGTTGGCCGTCGTCCTGGGGCGTCGAGTTATCTGGATCGATGTGGTCTTGAAGAAGGAGAGCCCGTATTTGTCCTATTAGAGCCTGTAATTCTTGCTCATATTGAGAGGACTTGGTGAGCCAGCGTGCCGCGCAGCTGATGAGCTCGGAAACGTCAATGCCGATGGCATTGCTGATGATGCGAGGTCGGTCGTGGATATCGGCGCCTTCAGCGGTTTGCAGCGCTTTCGCAAGTGTCTCTTCAGGGACGCCGAGTGTGGACGCGGAATCTGAGAGAAAAGATTTGAGCATGGCCACAACGACGTCCTCGGGACAGGTGGTGCCAGGCAGGAATGCGACGTAATCCGGCTTGCGTTTGTGCTGTTTCCGGTAATCGCCATCCAGTACGCCCAGCACGCGGATGCCTATATCATTATTCCACAGCGCCCTGGCCGTAGTAACAACTGCGCCTTCTCCGCCACCGGTGCTTCCATGCATCCGACCTGATTCCACGATACCCAGATCAAGGTGCAGGGTCGGAAGCAGCCGGGCAAGTATCGCCTTGAGTAGACGATGGGCGAAGTTGTCTTCGACGAGCAGGAGCACATTGGGGCGCAGCTCCAGTCCGATCGCGCGGGTTGCCTGGGATGGGATCGTGGCGTTGGCGACGGTTGCGCCTCCCTGCGGTCCTTGTTCGATTGTGCGCAGCGATGCCAGTGGTAGACGGCGGATGATCTCGATGGAATGAGAAGCGATGACGACGGACAGTTTCTTGTCCACCGCCTGCTGGACGATAACGTCGAGTAGGCGCTGCCTTGCCTGTGGCGACAAGAAATTCTCGGGTTCGTCGAGCAGAAGAATGTCACCGTATCGCGTACTGCGAAGAACTCGTAGCACGATGGATGCGGCGAGTTCGCCGAGGCTCATTTGATGGGGTCCGTATGTGATGCCTCGGTAGGTGAGCTCGTAGTAATGCCATGTGGACGGGCCGGCGGTGTCGGGCGCCTCCCGATCGAGCCCTTGAAAAGATACCTCGTCGTAGTCGCGGTTTAAAATGTATCCGAGTCGATTTGTCCAATCTCCACTCAATGGTGCTTTGTCGGCTGCCTCGCGTTTCTCGTCAAGACCTTGCGTGCGTATTGCCTGGTTGATCGTGTCGAAGCATTCGCGGCCGGTGTCGACGTGGAAGCAGCGTACGGTTGTGTGATTATGCTCAATGATTTCTCCACGCTTGCCGGTTGTGCTGGCACCGTTGAGATCGATGCCACTGGCCTGGACGGACACGTCGCCGGTGCTGTGACCGAGGAGGTGTGCTGCGAGGATTTTCAGGAACTGAGTCTTGCCGACCCCGCTTACACCGCAGAAGACGGTGACACCAGGTGCCATTTGGGCGGTCACTGAGCCCAGATGGGTGTGCCCGTCGATGGTGACGGCGTGGAGAGGGTAGGGCTGATTGCCGCTGTGGAGTTTGTCGTAGCTGTGCCGGATCTGTGTCCGTCTCACTCCCAGCGCCCCCACTCCTTGGCCCGCACAGCCGCAGCCAACGAGGCTTCGAGGTCGACGCCTTCCCTCATACGGTCGTACAGTTCCAGCACTTGCGGGACCGGCGGACTAGCAGGCGTCGGGGCGCCGCCGACGGCCACGAAGAATAGCCAGAGTATGGCGTCGCGAACGCGCGTGGAGTCGCCAGTCATTGCCTCTACGGCTGCTCGCTCGTTGAATATTGAGAGCAGTTCTACGGCCGGTAGGTCGGTGATGAGCGCGTCTCGCGTCGGGGGCCGGGCGTCGAGATCTAGGCCGGCCGCAAGCCGTCGTCGTTGCGGTTCTAGCCATTCCATGAGGTAGCCGGCGTAGTGCTCCACGCCGAGGCCGAACTGTCGTTGTGCACGTACCACCAGCAGCAGCCAGGAGACGAGGCTGGCCTTGCTGAACCGGATAGCGGGCTCATCGATCTCTGGCCTAGTGATGAGGCTACGGAGCGCTGTGGACACGTCCTCGTACACATCGGGTGGCGTGGGATAGCCGTCCTTGAGCCGTCCGGTGAGCGAGGTGGAGTCGCTTCCCGCGGCCTTCACGTCGCGGCGTTCGACGGCGATGATCACTCTGCCGAGCACGTCCTCATACGCCAGCGTAGCGTTGGAAAAGCCGATCCGCTCATGAGTGAGGCCCCAGTCTGCGGCCTTGAGGGTCAGCTCGCGGACTTGTTCGCCGAAGGCGCCCGATTCCAAGACGCTGCGCTGTGTGTATGACAGCTGGTCGGCGTCGTTGAGCCGGAAGAGAGCAGGGCGGACCTCTTCCGGAGCGAGGCCCTGGAACTCGATGACCACGACGGGGTAATCGTCGAATGCGCTTCTCAAGCCAGTCGGTAGCTCCGGATATGTCTTGCCATCGATGTCTCTGAGCAGGTCATCGGTAGGGGTCAGGCGGCCGTCCACGTCGAGCGCGCCGGACACGAACTCCTGCAATGTTCTGAGGCGTTGGCCGCCGTCGACCACGGTGCGTGGTCCTTCCGCGGTCACTAGGGCGTACAACGGGCCGACGGGCCAACCACGCAGTACGGAGTCCAGTAGGAGGCGCTTGCGGTGCTCAGGCCACTCCGGGGCACCTGTCCGGTCTCGCTCCACGCGCAGTCTTCCGTCGGCGAGCTCCGCGAGCAGTTCGCCGACGGTCTGCACGCGGGGCTGTGCCACGCCGCGCAGTGCCCTCGGTGATGCCATGCGGTTCCCTTCATCTCGCCGCTACCGCTCAGTAGTACTGGCGGAGGTAGTCGTACGCCTTGTTGAACAGTTCCTCGTCACGGTGCAGCTTGTACTTCAGCAAGGTCCGCCGTAGAGCCTTCTTGACCTCCCGCTCGCCGCTAATCGTGTGCTGCCATCCTGGGAACCGGATCTTCTGAACGATATCGTCGATGTCTGACACTATTCGTTCGACTGCGGCCGCTGTCCGGCCGTTGCGGGCTTGCTCGAACAGCCTGGTCAGGGCGGAACGACCGCCGGCTTCCCTGGTCTCCGGCGCGAGTTCGCGTTCCAAGGTGACGAGCTGCTGCGCTAGTTCCAACAGCCGTTTGAGGAACATCAGGCTGGTGAGCTGACCGAGCTGGTGTTGCTGGCGGAGTTGTTCGAGGCGATCAGCCAGGGAGACGAACCTCGGGTCGTCACTATGCTGCCGCAGCCGCTGAGTGAGCTGGAAGTCCACCCGTTGTGCGCTGCGTTCGGGCGTCTGTTCCAGGGCTTCCACCATCTCCGCGTCTAGAACGAGCGTTTCGAGGTCGTCCCGAAGCACGTCTACGTGTACGTTGGCGTTGATGATCTCCATAGTCTTCGCGCCGAGCATCCGCCAGAGCAGCCTGCCAGTGTTGCCACCCGGTTGAACGGAGCGGTACACCTGGGTAAGCCATACGTAGTCGTCCCGATATGTGGTCAGCACAGGGTCAGGGGACAATGCTTCCCACAACCTGGCGAGGCGGTTGTAGGCAGCCGCGAAGGCGTCTCGCGTGGCATCGTCGGGTAGGTGTTCCTGGGCTGCGAACAATCCTTCGTGGCCTTCGACGGAGCGGTCAAGCTCAGGTGGGAAGAATCGGAGGCAGGCTGCCATCGCGGCGGGCAACTGGCCGGCCAGGCGGCTGATGTTTGTGACGACCTCCTGCATCGCCGTCTCGTCGAATTCTAGTGCCTTGGCAAGATGATCGAACACACCCAGGTAGTCGACCACCAGCCCGTGGGTCTTGGTTTGTCCGCCATGCTCGTAGGGCCGGTTCGTGCGGCAGACCGCTTGCAGCAGGTTGTGGTCCTTGATCACCTTGTCCAGGTACATCGTCTGCAAAACGGGTGCGTCGAAACCGGTAAGCAGACGGCCGGTGACGATGAGGATCTTCAAGGGGTCGGCTGGGTCGCGGAACCGGTCGAGCAACCGCTCCTCTTCGTCCTTGGTGCGGGCGTATCGGTCATTGAGCCACTTGGGTGTTCCTGAGCCGGTCGAGATGACCACGGCCGAAGCATCCGGGCCGAGCAGTTTGTCCAGCTCGTCCTTGTACAGTGCGCAGGACTCCTTGTCGAACGTGACGACCTGTGCCTTAAAGCCGTTGGGCCCGACCTTCGCCTTGAAGTGTGCGGCGATGTCGGCGCATACCTTCGCGATCCGCTCGGATGCTTTGATCAGCGTCTCCATCCGCCCCGCCCGCCGGGTGAGGGACTCGCGGTCTTCCTCGGACAAGCCATCTGTCAGCCGGTCGAACTCGGCCTCGATCACATCGCGGTCGATGTGGAACTCGGCGGGCCTTGGCTCGAAGTGCAGCGGCAGTGTGGTGCCGTCTCGAAGGGAGTCGGCCTGGGTGTACCGGGACAGGTAGCGCCCTGGATCTTCATCAGCGCCAAAGGTCCGGAAGGTGTTGCGCTCCCGGGCGTTGATCGGAGTTCCGGTCAGACCGAACAGGAATGCGCCCGGGAGGGCATCGCGCATCCGCTGGCCCAAGTCGCCCTCTTGTGAACGGTGTGCCTCGTCCACCAAGCAGATGATGTCCGGACGCGCGGACACCACCTCGCGGGCTTCCCGAAACTTCTGGATGGTCGTGATAATGATCTTTCGTTGCTCGGTCCTGAGCAACTCAATCAACTGATCGCCCGAATCTGTGGACACCAGGTTCGGCACGTCCGCGGCGTTGAACGTCGCAGTGATCTGGGTGTCGAGGTCGACGCGATCGACCACGATCAGCACGGTTGGTGAACCGAGCCGAGGGTGTGTGCGCAGCTTCTGCGCGGCGAAGACCATGAGCAGAGACTTGCCGGAGCCCTGGAAATGCCACACCAGGCCCTTGCGGATAACGCCGTCCAGCACCCGGTCGACGATGCGGTTAACGGCCTCGTACTGCTGGTACCGACAAATAACCTTGATCTTGCGGTGGCTACGATCGGTGGCGTAGACAGTGAAGTCTTGAAGGATGTCCAACACCGTCCTCGGTGTGAGGAGACCCCGCACACCCTGCTCGACCAGGCGCAGCCCCTCGGGCTCCGAGCGTTCGCCGTCCCGCCACATGCCCCACAGGTTCAGTGGCATCCGTACCGAGCCGAAGTGCAGCTCTCGGCCGTCCGTGGCGAAAGAGAACACATTAGGGACGAAGAACGCGGGCGCGTCCTCCTCGTAGCCCTGGATTTGGAACGCTCCATCGGCCCAGGTCACGGCGGGGCGTGTCGGGGTCTTGGTCTCGCCGACCACGACGGGGATGCCGTTAATCCACAGCACCAGGTCGAACCGTCGCTCGATCCGGCCGTGGCGGAAGGTCACCTCCGTGGACATGGTGTAGGTGTTGCGCGAGAGGTTCCGGAAGTCGATCAAGCGTACCGGGACATGTTGGTGTTCGCGGCCGTAGGGAAGCGACTTCTCGCCTAACAGCCACTCGCGGAACTCCTCGTTGGCGCGAACGAGACCGGAGCTGCGCGCGGACAAGGTGATGCCGCGAAGCCGGTATAGCACCTCATCGGCGCGACTCGGTTCCTCGGCGATCTCCGGGTTCAGTCGTAGCAGTGCGTTCCGAACGTCGTTGTCCACCAACACGTCCAGCTCGGATCGCTCGAGGCCCGGGCCACGCACTGCCAGCCACACATCGCCATTACCCGAAAGGAGCTCCAGCACGAAGCTCTGCACGCTATTAGCTTCGTTGAAGGTCATAGCATTATCCCTATGTGGGCATTGCGCATGCTGACGGTTCGATCGATCTGGCTACGGAGCGAAGCCTCGGTGGAGTCAAATTCGTTCAGTTGCTCCAGAAATGATAAAGCATCCTTTGGTGTCGGAACGGGAGTGCTCAGTTTGCGCAGTCGAGCCGCCGTCAAATGCGGAATAAGTGAATCTCCAACCAACTTGGCAAATCGTCCAGATTCGGAGCACCAGGAGAAATATTCAACAAGTATATCCGGTGGTAGTGTCTGATTCTTTGGGCGCAATCGGTGAAGAGTATTTTGATAATAGCATTCATCGAGCTGGTCTCGCCAAACAGCGGACCGGCCAACGTCCCGACCTTCACAGGCTAGAACGTCACCGTTTCGCAATCGTAGAACGTCACGATCCGGTCCGCTGAACGATAGTTTCTTAATGTCCGTAAAATCGAATCTTCGCCATCGGACGTTTATATTTCTCAAATACGGCCGCATATCTTGGCCTGGTACCCGGACTTTGGGATCTAGCTTTTTGCCGAGTTGAACCTCGTAGAGTTCATCGAGCGAACAGGTGGGCCCTGACGTCCAGCGAGAAAATATTTCAGACCGCCAAGATTGGCGTACAGATTCGAGCGCTTCGAGTGCTCTGCCATACATCTCGCCTGCAGTTTCCGTTGCCCAGAGAAGTTCAGCAATACGCCGTTGATCACCGAGGGGGGGCAACCTGAATGTATATTTCGCTAGATCGGTCCAATTAGTGCGAGGAGACAATGAACCGGCTGACGTCGCCAAGGCGTGACGCTGGAAGTCTTCGCTGTGCAGCACGAGTGGAAGGAATTCGCTAGTCAAACGGTCAGGAATCGCTTCGAAAACGAGAATGTCGCCTGAGCATACTCCCTCAAAATCTATTGCTGCGGCCTTGCTCTGGTACACGCGCCGTTTCCCGAAGAGTACCTGTCCAGGGCGAAATCGCCGAGTAAACGTCACCCCGTCAGCTGTATCTGCCCAGCGTCGAACACGAAGGGCACCTGAATCAAGGTGCTCTAGGCCGACAGCCCGTGTCAAACCCGCCGAGGTGGGGTCGCCAACGTTATCGTTAACATTGCGGACCACATCACCAAATCGAACGGGTGTCCAGGCAGAACGATCGACGGTCACCGAGCACCACCTCTCAGCATGTTGATCAACCTCTCGGCATCCTGCTGGGTACGGCGAGCCTCTACATCCCAGTCTGCAACGAGTTCTTCAAGAGAATCCCAGCTGCCGATGGGAGTCTCTCGCGGGGTTGAGATGTACAACGGAATTGACAGTGATGCCTCGTTGGCAAGAAATTCCTCTTGCGTCACTACCTTGGCAAAGCCGTCGATATCCGTGAACATCTGGTAAGCGTTCAGGATCGTGTCGATATGTTGAGGGCTGAGATAGGACTGCGATCTCTCTCTAGCGAATTGGTCTACGGCGTTGATGAGAAGAACTTTGCGCTTCTGTCTTGCGCGCTTGCGGGTGCGGCATATGATTACGCACGCTTCCATCGGCGAGTTGTAGAAGAGCCCCGGACCGAGTCCCAACACGCACTCCAGAATGTCCGCCCGGATCAGCTTCTCCCGGAGCTCCTGCTCCTCCTTCCGGAAAAGCACGCCGTGAGGAAAGAGGATGGCACAGCGGCCAGTTTCCGGCTTGAGCGACGCGACTATATGCTGGAAGAACGCATAGTCCGCCCTGCCCTGTGGCGGTACGCCCCAAACCTTGCGTCCCCATTTATCGCTGCCAAAAGCGGTGCGATCCCATTGTTTGATCGAGTATGGCGGATTAGCGAGCACCACGTCAAACGTTCGCAAACGGTCCTGGTGTAGAAACTTCGGATCGGCGAGAGTATCACCGCGTTCGATCGTGAAGTCTTCGATGCCGTGCAGGAATAGATTCATGCGGGCGATCGACGACGTCATCACGTTACGTTCCTGGCCGAACAGTCGGACGTTGCGATGTTCCTTTCCCTGTCGCTTGAGCTCAGCGACCGCTGACACTAGCATGCCGCCTGTACCGCAGGTGGGGTCGTACACGCTCTCGCCCGGCTTGGGTGCGAGCATCTGTACCATGAGGTGAACTAGAGTCCGGTTTGTGTAGAACTCCTGGGCGGTATGGCCGGAGTCGTCCGCGAACTTCTTCACCAGGTATTCGTACGCCTGCCCAAGCTCGTCCTCGGGGACGTTAGCAATCGAGAGTGTCTTGGTAGAAAAATGCTCGATCAGGTTTCGTAGGGTTTCATCGGAGAGTCGATCCTTGTTGGTCCACTGAGCATCGCCAAAGACCCCCGTGAGCTGTTCCGCATTGGCTGACTCTATGCGGTGCATCGCTTTGGTCAAGGCAGCACCGAGATTCTTTGGCGAGCGACGGACGTCATCCCAGTGGGCGCCGGGCGGGATCTGGAATCGGTGATTCTCTGGCCTGGCGGCGAGCTCCTCATCACCGTAGATGTCGAGCGCTGCGGCGCGCTCCTCGTCGTAGACATCGCTGATTCGTTTGAAGAACAGCAGCGGAAAGATGTACTGCTTGTAGTCGCCTGCGTCGATGAGGCCGCGCAGCAAGATAGCAGCGCCCCACAGGTAGGTCTCCAGTTCGGCCTGCGTCAGCCGACACTCGCCACCGCTCATGACAGCAGCCCCCATTCCTTGAGTTGGGTGCGCAAGCGGTCCTCAGCTTGACCGGCATCCGCGAGCGCTGCTTCGAGGTTCGCGGTTGCTTCCGCCACGCTGAGGACGTCGCCATTGCTCACGGGGGCGACGTAGAGGGGGATGTTCAGGTTGTAGTCGTTGCGGGCAAGCTCAGCCTTGTCCGAAACGCGTGATCTGCCTGGAATGTCCGCATAAGCCCGATACCATCCCAGAATGCGGCTGACATGCTCTGCTTCCAACGTGTTCTGTGTGCGTCCCCTGCGGAACTGGTCCGAGGCGTCGATGAACAACACCCGACCGCGCCGGTTTACGGGCTTCCTGTCGCGGATGATCACGATGCAGGCAGCCAGCCCAGTGCCGTAGAACAGGTTCGGTGCAAGACCGATCACCGCCTCGACTTTGTCCGTCTCAAGCACCGCACGTCGGATCGCCCCCTCGGACTTGGTGCGGAACAGAGCTCCCTGGGGCAGCACGACGCCGACCCGTCCCGATCGCGGGGCCATCGAGGTCATCATGTGCTGCACCCAGGCGTAGTCCGCCGACGACCGAGGAGGAACGCCTGCGAACTTCCGGCCAAACGGGTCGTTGGCCCAAAGATCCTCGCCCCACGCCTTGAGAGAGAAGGGCGGATTGGCTATAACGCAGTCGAACTTCGCGATTGTGTCACCTTCAAAGAAGACTGGGCTCCTGAGCGTGTCTCCGCGGACAATCTGAAAGTCTTCGACCCCGTGGATGAAGAGGTTCATCCGGGCGATACCAGCGGTTGTGAGGTTCTTCTCCTGGCCGAAGAGTTTGCCGTACAGCCTCTGCGGGCGGCCACCGTTGTGGAGAACGTGCTGGACGACCTCAATCAGCATTCCGCCGGTCCCGCAAGCTGGATCGTAAACAGTCTCCCCCTCCTTCGGGTCCAGGATCTCGACCAACAGTTTGACCACCGAGCGAGGTGTATAGAACTCGCCGGCCTTCTTGTTCGACAGATCAGCAAATTTCTTGATGAGATACTCGTACGCTTGACCCAGCATGTCCGGCTCAACGGATTCGGTCGTCAGGGGGCGGGACGAGAAATGTTCCAGCAGTGTCCGCAAAACCTCATCGGATATGCGTTCCTTGTTGGCCCACGGGGCATCCCCAAAGATACCGTAGAGCGTGTCAGGGTTTGCCTTCTCGATATCGCGCAACACCGTGACGAGCTTCGCGCCGATGTTTTTCGGCGTACGCTGCACTACTTTCCAATGACAGTGCTCGGGTATCTGGAACCGATGATTCTCTGCGAACCGGGCGTACTGGACATCCCCACCGGACTCATCGAGTGCCTGCCGGAACTCCTCCCAATACACATCACTGATCCGTTTGTAGAACAACAGGGGGAAGATGTAGCTCTTGAAGTCAGCCTGGTCAATCGGCCCGCGTAGGATGTTGGCCGCCGCCCACAAGTGGGACTCAAGCTCACCCAGAGTTGTTTTCTTCGTTACCCTAGGTAGGAGCTCAAGCTGCTCCGCTACCTCATCCTCGGTCACTGACGACAGCTCCATTCAGGTCCACACATTGACGGCTCCAACCGTATCGGGGTGGCTGGACGCTACTGCTCCATCCCTCCTGTCCAGCGTGTCGCCTGGGTACCTTGACCCTGTGTAACAGGTGGAACCGGCGGTCCAGTGCAGAGCGGTTCGCGATTCGTGTCCGGACTGTGAGGCACCGTTGCCGATCGTGTAGCTGGCGCGACTTCGGGTGGGTGGTGCCGCAATTTGGCGGCGTGGCGGAACAGTTGACGGTGGCGGTGGGACGGCGCGCGGCCCGGAGTTCAGTGATCCGTCGTTACAGATGTTGTTGCCCGGTTTGCTGGTGTTGCCGACCTCGCCGATCTTCTGCCCACGGCTGACCTGCGCCTTCAGCGCCGCCGAGCGGACCCGCAGGTGCGCGTAGTACGTCGACCAGCCGCCGCCGTGGTCTGTAGCTGGATGCGGGCTGGACCGGGTTGACCTTCGTGGAGGTGATCTGGAGCCGATCGACTTGAAGCCGACCGCGCTCAGGGGGAGTTCGTCTTGGCCAATCGCGAAGCGCTGCTGGTCAAGGCGAGTACCGCCGTTTGACCCCGGTTGGTCAGTTTTTGCGCCGGTCGATCTGAGGTGCTCGCATGATCTAGAATTCCTGGCGCTGAACGTCCCACGTCGCCGCCGCGCCAGGGCCGTTGACGTGATGACGGACGGACAATCGCGGCGTGCCCGCCGCCGGCTCTGCTGCTGGCGGTCGAACTGCTCAACCGAGCGCTCAAGCGCCACCGCGCCGAGACCGCGAGAGAGATCAGCGCCGAGACCGACGAGGCAAGCGAGACCTCCCGAGACGGCGCCGGTGGTGCGTCTCGCAGTGGTCTCGGACGAGTCTCACCCGCTGGCCGCGCCGCGGGTGTGGGTGTACTACGTGACCGAGCGGTCCAAGGGCCGCACGCCGACCGCCGCAGAGCCGGATCCGGGTCGCTGTGACCCAACAACTACGGCCGCCAAGTGGTGCGGCGGCGGCCGCCGGGGGCATTCCGCCCGTCGGGTCGAGCGGCGCAATCCGATTGATCGCCCGGCGGGGCTGAAACCGGCTTATGCCTCCTCCGACGACGTAGTTGTATGAGTGCGGCCGCCCGCACTTCGGGGTATTGAGCGGCGAACGTGCTCTCGCTCGAATTACTTATTGAGCGACCAGTCCGCGTCGCCGTCTTTGACGCTGGCGTCGTTGTAGCTGCCGGTGGTCGCGTCCGGCCAGTGGCCGCCGGGGAAGGTGCTGTTGTCGATCGCCTCACCATGCAGGCTGATCATCTGCTGTGCCTGGGTGCCCAGCGCCGCAGTCAGTGCGCCGATCGCGGCCCAGATCAGTCCACTATTGACTCCGGCTTCCTCGACGACGATCGCCGCACCTGCCCACGAGAACACCGCCGAGCCGAACGCCGCTATCGCGGCGACCATTGCGGCGATGAACTTGACCAGGATTACCGCGATCGCTACGTAGAAGGTCAGCCCGACACCCGCGCAGATCTGCATTGCGGTCGCCGTCTTGTCCGAAATCGTGGCGATCTTGTTCGCGGCGTCGCCTTGCGGCTTGATGACTCCCTTGTAGGCAGTGGCCGCCGGGCCGGTCCAACTGTTGGCCGCCGGCATCGCTTCCGGCTTCAGCTGACCGGTCACGCCGTTGGCGATGCCGCGAATGTCCTGCCAGTCAAAGGCGTACTTGAAGAAGTAGACGGGTGCGGCGATGCCTTGCATCACTTCTTTGATCTTGTTCCAGATCCAGTTCGCCAGCTCGCAGATCTTCTCGGCACACCACTTGATCGCGTCCTTGATGAAACCCGGGATGTACCAGTGGTCCATCGCCGCGTTCGCGGCCGGCGGCACCTCGCCGATCTTTTTGGACACGTTGTCCATGCCCTGGTGAGCTTGTTGATCGTCTCGTTGAACTGCGCCTCGCTGAAACCCATGGTCGTTCCCCCTAGTAGATGTTCTTCAGCTTGTGCACGTTCGCGGCCTCTTCCTGCTCGTAGGTGTCCGCGACCGACCGGAGTGTGTTGGCTACCTCGGTCATCTGCTTCTTTCCTTCGTTCGTTCGGGCGATGACCTGGTCGATCACCTGGCCGTAGGTGTCGAAAATGACTTGGAAGAGGCCGGCCTCGATGCGGTTGAGGCGCAGCCCTTCGGCCTTGGTCGGGATGGTGCCTGTCTCGTCGGCTTCGTGGTCCCACACGCCGGCTTCTTTCCGAAGTGCTTCGGTTGCGACCTTCACCTGTTCTGCGGTAGGGGGTGCCATAGCTGGATGCCTTTCAGTCGGCGAGCCGGCGAGGATCGTTGAGCAATGCCATCGCCTCGGCGAACAGGCGGTCCACGCCGCTCATCGGCTGCAGCTTCTGCGATTCCCGCGACAGGTCCTCCTTGGCCGCGGTGAGCGCCTGACTCAGCGCGTTCATCAACTGTGCCGCTGTTTGCCTGACGGCCCAGTGTTCGTCCACAGTGCACGATGTCAGTCCGGATGAGGACAAGCCGATTGTGAGCTTGCCAGTCCGGTCGGTGCCGTTCGCTGCATCGGACTTCGGCACCGCAGTCAACGCGTCCACGGCGTCGAACGCCTTGAACACGTCTTCGACGATGTCGCCGATCGGGTGGGGGTTCACCTCCTCGACAGGCTTGCGGAACGCCGCCGGTATCCGCCCCTCGGTCGCCGTGCTCGGGCCTTTGGCCTGGTCGACGCGATCCCGCCAGCCGTCCTCGGCGAGCGAGCGGGTCCATGCCTCCATCCGGTCGTGATCAAGACCTTGCAGGCTGGTGGTTGATGTGTTCATGTCGGGCGAGGACATTTACCGCAACTTCACTGAGGCGCGAGGCGGTGAGGGTCTGGCGGGCGCTGCGGAGATGGTTAAGCAACTCGTCGGCGAATACGAGCAGCAAGCTGACGAGATTATTGATCTGACTGGGGAGATGGAGTCGGCGTGGCAGGGCGACTCGGCGGGTGCGGCGCAGCGAGGCGCTGGACCGTTGGCGGTAGCGCACGCGCAAGCGGCTCCGGAGATCGACACGGCGCAGGATCTGTCGATGCGGCAGGTGGGGTCGTTCGGCGACGCGAAGAGCGCGGTGCGGCCGGTTCCGCCGGAGCCGACGAGGCCGGATCCGTGGATGATGGTGTTCGCGCCAGACGTGTCGGCGACGTATGCCCAGCAGGTGGCCGCCTATAACGCGGTGTCGCAACACAACGTGGATGTGATGAGCGGTTATGACAACGCCAGCTCATACAACACCAGTCGATTGCCGAGTACATACGGCACGCTGATGGCGGACAACGCCAGCGTGAGCGTTGGCTCGCAGACCAGCGGCCCGGTCAATCCTCCACCACCTCCGCCGCCGACTAACGGTGGCGGCGGGCCGTCGCGGACTGGCGGTACGGGAACTGGCGCAGGTACGCAGCAGGCTGCCAACCAGTCCGGGCCTGGTTCCGGGGATGACAGTGGCGGTCCGGTGCCTGTGTCGGGCGGCGGTCCGGGTGGGCCTTCACAGCCTGGTCTGGGCAGCGCGCTGCCGCCGCAGCAGGGAACTGATCCCGGCAGCTTCCAACCGCCGACGGGCGGTTCAGGCGGCCCCGGCAGTGGGCCGTTGCCCCCGGGAAGCGTTCCGGTCCCGGGCGGGCACGGCGGTGGCGGTCCCAGTGTTGGTGTGATCGGCCCGGTGGGCGGGCTTGGCCCCGGTGTTGGCGGAGGGGCCGGTGCTGGAGTTGGCCCGGGTCCTGGCGCTGGTGTGGGTGGACGTCCGGGTAGCGGTGGCGTGCCAGGTGGTGGTGCAGGTGCCGAGGGTGGGCGTGCCGGTGGTGGACGCGGTGCTGTTGGCCCGATCGGCGGCAACCTGCCCGGTGAAGGCGTTGCCGCTCGTGGCGCTGGCGCGGTGGGCGCTCGGGGTGGCCCGGGTGGGATGCCTCTTGGTGGGGCTGGCGTGGGCAGGGGCCGTGGTGGTGAGGACGAAGAGCACGAGCGAGCGTCATTCCTGCAGGAGCCTGATCCGGAAGCGACGTTCGGGACTGACGAGCGGACCGCGCCTCCGGTAATTCAATAGATCTGGGCGGCTACACGGGAAAGAGGGTGGGGTGGTGGTGCTGCCGAACGCGGCGCGGCTGCCGTTGGATGCGTTGGTGCGTCTGGTGCGGCAGGAACGTATCGGCGAGTTGCCCGAGGTGTTGGCGCCGGCCGCGGTGTGGCGGCCGCGTGATGAGGTGGACGCCGCGCAGGCTCGCGCTTACGACGAGGCGGGGCGGGTGGGTTGGGTCGATCGTCGTGGGCGGCTGGATGTTGACGTGGTCGAGTCGCTGTCGGTGGTGTGCCGGGCGGGTGTGGAGTATTACGGCTGGATCGCCTCCCACGGGACCGGCAGGCTAGGGGTGTTGGCGGCGGCGACCGGCCGCGAGGCGATTCTCGCGGTGCGGGACCGTGACGAGGTGTGGTTGCGGCGCGCACAGCCGAAGAAGCTGGCTGAGGCGCTGGTCGCGCAACTGCCCGAAGTCCACCCGGGCGCCGGTACTCCCGTGTCGGTTCCGGTGGACGAGTTGCGGGCAGCTGCGGCGTGGCAGGAGCAGAAGCCCGGCGCGGTGAGTGTCCAGCCGGTTCCGCGCGCCGACTTGCGGCAGGTGTTGCGCGTCATCGCGCTGCCCACATCCGGAAGCGGCGAGTTGTGGGTGGCCGAGACGGCGAGACGCCGACCGAGACCGGCTGCAGCGCTCTCTCGCCGATCTCGCCCGCAGGCAGACCAACCTCATGCGTCAAGCCCAGGACTGCGAACCGGACGATCCCTTCGCGCAACGGCTGCGGCAGACCTACAACGACCTTGAAACCGAACGCCGCGCCACTCTCGCCGCGCTGGCCGACCTGGACGCCGCCGAGGGCGACGCGTCCGCCCGGCCCACCGCGCAGGACGCCGGACTGCTGGACACCCTGCCCTACCTCACCGACAACCTGAGCAAGGCACCCGAACAGCTACTGCGGGGCCTGTTCGACACCACCCATCTCGCCATCCGCCTGCACCCCGACAGCAACGACATCACCATCACCATCCGGCTCCCAGGACCGAACGTCTGATATTCACACTGAGAGGGCCGCCGATCGCATCCGATGCAAACTCGCGGCTCCGTGAGGGCTGCTCCACCTCTCGTCTGGGTCGGTCTCGATCCGGAACACGGGCAGCGCCCTCAAGGCGGTCCGAGCAGAGGTCAGATCTCGATTTCCCCGGTGAGCCAGCGCACGAAGCGGTCGGCGTGCTGGATGTAAGTGGTCTTGGTGGTGGGTTTGCGGTCGGAGGCGTTCACGAGTTCGCAGTAGCGCTCGAACTCTTGGCGTATGTAGTCGACGACCTGGCGATCACGAAGCGTGCCCATCTATCAATCATGATGTATTGATTGTTCGCTTTCCAGCTTGTGGTGATCGGCTGCTGTCGGGGACGCGCAAGCGGGCGTGCTTGTCACCATCATCGCGGGGGCGGTGGCCGTATTCACCTGGCTCGGTTGGAATCCGTGAAACCGATTCCGGTAGGCGAAAACACGGACCGATGTGTCCGTCTTTGTCGGGATATCCGCTTCGGAGGCCGTTCAGCCTGAGGTCCGCCCGAGGCACTCGGAAACGAGCGGCGCGCCGCACCGCGGGCATACTTCAGTGCGCTTGAGCGCAGCCTCGTCCTCCGCCGTTCCCGGTCGGGTGTGCACCACGCTGGACTCGGGCACTTGGTGCTGGCGCACCCTCTGAGCCACGGGTTGCGACGTCCAGCCGACGTAGTGCGTCGTAGGTTGGATATGGCCACGGTCGGCCTGGGCCACCTTGGTGGGTTGATCAAAGTGCAGAACGTACACGGTGCCCGGCCGGTCCGTGGGCACGTGTTGACCCCGGTACGCGACCGAGCAGGCCCACTCAGCGGCGCTGCTCGGATCGAACTGCTGGCCACATACCTGGCAACGCTTCAGTGCCGTCATGGCCCGGAGACTACGGCGCGCCACCGACAACGTGGCTGGGGCCATGTCCCACTGTCGTCAGCACTCGCGACACTTGAAATGCCGACTGCGCCAGTGTCGGAAGTAGCGCCCAAGACAGGGCATGGCCGCCATCACCTGGTTGGCCTGTCAACGTTGGCAGCCCATCGTGCCGAAGTCAGATACAGACCTTGGCTCAGACAGGAGGAAGGACATGGCGCTGCGGCTCGCACTCGGCAACTACAGACCGGCGAAGCAACCGGACCCGCTCGGCCGCGACTACATCGGCTACTTCCCCCGGATGACCGAGGCGGAGGCGTGGCAGGCTGGCCGCGGGGTATGGCCGCTGGACCAGAAGGTGGTCGCCCGCGAGCGGTTCACGCTGATCACCGGACAAGGCGTGGTCCGTGCCATCGCAGAGATCGGGGGCTTGAGCGTCCACGGCGACAAGAAGGCGGTGGAGGGCCGTCTGCTCGCGCCGGGCCATCCCATGTACGACGCGTACTTCAACCGGCCCGACCCGCTGGCCAACGCCTCCCGCAACAGCGTCACCTACGGCGACCTGCCCGAGGAGGAGCCGTTCCGACTGCGGCCCTGCGGCTGCGGGTGCGGCCAGGACGTCGAACGGGCCTTCGTGCCCGGTCACGAGCTGCGCGCCATCCAGTCCCGGGTGCGTGAGCACTTCGGCGGCGACGTGCTCGCGTTCGTCACCTGGGTCGACAAACAGTTGCCCGACGGTGGCACGGCCGCCTGATGCGCTGGCCGCGCTGGCTGGGACCACGGCGCCCGGCGTCCCGTACACCGCCTACGGGCACGGCCGAATCCTAGCTGTGGCGCTCAAATCCAAGCAGCGCACGCAGTTGCGGGCTTGCGTTGAGAAGGAGCCGAGGGCGTGGGGCTTTTTCGTCCGCGACGCCGACCTGCTGCCCTGGACGTTCTACTCCCCGGACCTTGACTACGCCGCCATGTTCGCACCGATAGCCCACCAGCTTCACCTCACCATGGAGGTGTTCGCCGAGAAGTTCCCTGCTTGGGGCAAGGATTGGAGCGTGCCCGTGGAGTGGTGACAGCGGCCCACGAGGCACGGATCACGTGGCGCACCTTGCCAGACTCACCGCGCCACGCGGCTACCGTCGTGAACATCACCAACCAGCGTGTACAGGAGTTCAGGCTGGACTGCGGTAACGGCCTGGTCACGGTTCGCCGGGGTAGTGTCCAAAATCGACCGAAAAATCGGCCTTCAGTAGTGCAGGGGTTTCCGGCACGATGGAAGGGGCGGTCGATCATGGTCAGCGTTCGCCAAGGATCGACAGAGTGTGGCGGCGTCACCCGCAGGCACGCACTTTGGTCACGATTCGATAACTGCCTTGGATTTTGGGGCCGAAATCCGGAGTTCAGGGGTGCCGGGATCTCCTGGCTCCTCCGGGTGGAAGGCGGTGGTGGTCATGGTGGACGGTGCTGACCGCGCTGGTGGCCGTGACGTAGTAGCTGCGGATGGGTCGGCGTCTGGCACCGCGTCTGGGTTGGCGCAGCCTCGGCGTTCTGAATCCGCCAGCCCAAACGCCGAAGCTGCCTCTCTTGAAACCGCTGGTCAGCGGTGGTATCGGCGGGAGCGAACGGAAGGGCGACTGAGGAGTAATCCTCACCAATCCACACATCGTCATCCGCCCGGCCGGCGGGTTGGCGAGCCGGACTCGTCGCTGTGGTTCCGCCTGGTCGACCGGGACCGGCGACTGCTGGCGTTGCTGACCGAGCACAAGGTGCTCACGACTAACCAGATCGCGGCGATCGAGTTCACGTCCGTGCGGCGTGCGCAGGACCGGCTGCGGCGGCTGCGTGAGTTGGGTGTGGTGTTCGCGTTCCGCGAGTCGTATCTGCGTGGCGGGACGAGCCAGACGCGGTACGCGCTGGGCTATCTGGGCGCCCGGTTGATCGCGGCGCAGCGCGCGGAGAAGCCGCCCGCGCCGAAGGTGTACACCGAGCGTCTGGAACGGCTCGCGTTGTGGCCCACGCTGGATCACCAGCTCGGCGTCAATGACTTCTTCTGTGCTCTGGCCGCGTACCGCAACCCTGCTCGGCTGCGGGAGTTGGGTCGCGAGGGGGAGGTGAGTGGGTTGACGCACTGGTGGTCGGAGAAGCGGTGCACGGAGTTCTTCGTGAAGTATCAGGGCGGCGGGCCTGATATCCGGTTGCGTCCGGATGGCTATGGCTGCTGGGAGGAATCCGGCCGCGCGGTGCGGTTCTTCCTCGAACACGACACCGGCAGCGAATCCCTCACGAAAGTCACGGGCAAGATCGCCGACTACACCGCCTTTCCGACCGACGCCTTCGGCATCCTGCTGTTCTCGGTGCACTCCACGAGGCGGGAGATCGCCCTGCGGGCGGCGCTGCGCCGTAACCTCGCCGGCTATGACCCCGGCGTGGTGATCGCGACAGCGGCCCGCGACCACGGCCACGCCGACGGCCCGGCCGCGCCGATCTGGGGTATGTGGACGCACCACAGCGGCGACACCGTGCCCCGTCGGTACCGATTGGCCGAGCTGCCAGTCCGCGGCCCCTCTATCGAACACCGCGCCACCAACACCCTTCAGCCGTTCAGCGAGGCGGCGTTCGACCCGAACGACCGGGAGATGCTGCGCCGCATCGACACACCGCCCGAGCCACCGGCCTCGGCAGGCTACCCGGACGACGATCACGACCTCGACGACGTGACTCTCTACGACGACACCGAGGACGACGTGTACCGCGCGCCGGTAGCCCCGGCGTGGCCGAACACCCAGCAGCCACGGCGCTGGGCCGCCTGACTTTCCTGTCTACGCACAGGACTTCCTCACCCACGCCCGCAAACCCCTGGAGAGGTGAACGACGATGACGTGATCCGCCGGAGCGACACCGACGACGGCCGCCAGGGTTCATTGACCCTCGCCCGTGGTCGTTGCACAGCACGGAAATCTGGACCCGCGTGTGCGTCGAGCTGTCCACCGTGGTCTCGCTGCGACGAGACCACACCGAGACACCAACCCGAGACCACGAGACACCCGGCGAGACGACCGAGACACGCAGTCTCGCCCCGTGTCTCGCCAGTCTCGACAGCAGTCTCGGGTGGATAGTGATGGGGTCCAGTCAACCGGTGATCGCTGGCCTCGATGGGTGCTACGGCAGTCGGGGAGTCGAAGCGGCACGGGTTGCGCAGCGTTGACGCCGCCCAGCCTGGAATCGCGCGTGACGGCGCGGCCATCACCCCTGATCACGGACCATCCACTCGGGAGGGGTCACAGGGGTGCTGGTGACCACGGGCTGGCGGGTCTGGCTGATCGACGGTTGCCCTGTGACCGCGACAGCGCCCGCGACCTCCCGCTATGAGCGGGCTCGCGGGGTAGGCGGAGGTACCCCATGAACCCCCACGACAACACCCCGGACACCCCAGACGATGACCGGGACGCGGTAGTGATTCCACTCACGCGAAAAGCCTTTGATGGCACAGAGAACCTGCCCGAAACCGGCTCTGGCCAGCAGGTTTGGTGGTATGATCAGAAACGCAAACGTCGTGGTGACCGCACGTATTCCGGTCATGTCAACCACAGTCACGGCGGGGAAGCCGAACGGTTGCGCGGCGAACTCGCTGACGTGATCCGTGATCTTCTGGACTGGGCTGCTCAACAACACACCGGTGATCACTCCGGTGATAAATCCACTGAGGATGGTGAAGCTGCATGACACCCGACCGCCCGCCCGATGAGGTGACGGTCAACCCACCCGCACCCGCGTTGACCCGACGGGCCGCGTCGCTGTCGGCGACCGTGCCGGTGTCCGGCCCGTCCGGCCTGTCGGACTATGCCGTGTCGCCGTTGGGCATGCCGGTAGCGTTGCTGCGCGACGAGGTACGAGTAGCGTTCCTTGGTCGTACGTCCACAGAGGACCAACAGGACCCGCGGCAATCCTTGTTGCGGCAACTCGGGAATTCCAAGACCGCTATTCCCGAGTCGTGGGTGATCGTGGTGCACTTCTACGACGTCGAGTCCGGGCGCCTGGAAGTGGAGGAACGCGGGCAGGGCAGCGATTACGAGCGGTTCGACATCCCGATCGCCCGTGACGGCGGGATCGCCGACCTGCTGGCCGAAGCAGCGCATCCCGGCCGCCGGTTCGACGTGGTGATCTGCGAATCCGTCTCCCGGGTCGCCCGCCGCACCTACGAAGGGCTGTCCATTGAGCGTGAACTAGAGCGCGCCGAGGTGCCGCTGTTCGCCGCCAACGAACCCATCACCCTGACCGGCAGCCGGGCACAGCGGATCCTGCAGCGACGGATCAACCAGTCCGTGGCCGAGTACGAAGTGCTCAATACCCTGGAGCAGTCCTGGGGTGGCCTGTGCACGCACGTGCGGGAGGGCTGGAATATCGGCAAACCGCCCTACGGGTACAAGGCGAAAACCTTCCGCCATCCCAACCCGACCAAGGCCGCCAAGGGACAGACCAAGACGCGCCTGGAGCCGGACAGCGTGCGTGGCGAGACGGTCACGCAGATCGCGCTGTGGCGCTACCACGAAGGACTCGGCTACGACACCATCGCCGAACGTCTCAACGCCGACCCATCCAAGTACCCGCCCCCCGAACCGCCCGGCAAGAAACGGGCGCGCGGGGCGTGGGGCAAGACCAGCGTCTACGAGGTGCTCAAGAACCCGAAGTACACCGGCTACCAGGTATTCAACCGCCGCGCCTCCCGCTCCCGGCACGGCAAGGTCAACGACCCGGTGAAGTGGGTGTGGTCCACCGAACCCGCGCACGAGCCGCTGATCCCCAAGTGGATGTACGACGAGATGACCGCCCGCCGCCAAGCCAAGCGCGGTTCGCGCGACGGCAACGACCAGAACACCCACCCCGAGACTCGGCGGACCTACGTGCTGCGCGGCATGGTGTTCTGCGAGTGCGGGCGGCGGATGTTCGGCAACCACCGCCACAACGCCGCCTACTACATGTGCTGGCCGCGCAACAACAACCGCGGGCGGCCCGACAAGTACGCCGGCCACCCCAAGGCGGTCTACATCAGGGAAGATGCCGTGCTGGACGCGGTGTCCCGGTTCTTCGCCGACCGGGTCTTCGGCCCCCACCGCCACGAGATCCTGGCAGCCGACGTGGCCGGGATCGACGACCGAGCCACCCGCGAACGGCACGCCGAGCGGGAACGGCTACAACGAGTGATCGCCGACGTGGCGAGGCGACAGAACTCGATCCTCCGGCAAGCCCAGGACGGCGACCCCGACGACCCGTTCACCAAGGCCCTGCGCGGCACCTACAACGACCTGGACGCCGAGAAAGCCGCCGCGCTCGCGGCCATCGCCCAGCTCGACGCGGCCGACGAAACCGAGCCCGGCCGCCCCAGCACGGCGGACATGGACCTGCTGGACGCGCTGCCCTACCTGGCGCTCAACCTCGCCGAGGCGCCCGAGCCGCTACTCCGGAAGCTGTTCGAGATCACCCAACTCGCCGTCCACCTGCACGACGACAGCGACCACGTCACCATCACCATTAAGCTGCCAGCAGACCAACTACCCGACATCGCTGATGCAGCAGAGAGGATCACCAACACCGTGATCACTACACAAGAAACGCCTGCTCAGACGGCAGACGCGGCTTGTGTAGATGCTGTACGTGCCCCCGGACCGGCTCGTGCAGGATGCACACGGATCCGCGATCCGCTCAGCCGGTAGGGGTGGCTCGTTCAGGTAGCACACGGCGGACGGTAAAACCGCTGGTCATTGAGGCGCGTGTGCCTCTGGTCATGGAGCGCCGCAAGCAGGTGGATGAGCCGTGATCCACTTCGAGCGAAGGTCCCAGTTCTCAGCAGGGACTACAGGCGGTCTCGCGCCTGACCAGTCGTTTTCCGGCGGCATGCCGGTGATTGAAGGCAACTGCCAGGCCGACAATCTCGGTGGCGATATCTGATGGTCACCCGAGAGCACAGTTCGGCGCTCCAGTCACCGACCGACGCAATTACCATCGTCCGGTCTGTCACCGTGATCATGGGCACGGTCGTCGGACTCACGTTTCTGTTCGGCTTCGGCAATGTCCTCAACCTCGCTCTTCGCCTCGGCGTGCCAGTCTGGGTGGCGCCACTCGTCGCGCCGGCGGTCGACTTGTCCATCCTTGGTCTTCTGCTGGGGATTAGGCACCTAGCTCTTACTGGCGCTTGCCCGGACGTGCTTCGCCCGGCCCGCCGGTTGCTGATCTTTGCGAGCGTGGTCGCGCTGGCATTGAACGTGGCTGACCCACTCATTGCGTGCGAGTACGGGAACGCGGCGTTCGATGCAGTGGGTCCACTGCTTTTGATCGGCTGGGCCGAGGTAGGCCCTGGGTTCCTGCAGGCGATCGCTGCAGCCAAGTCGTCAATGAAGGATGTCGGCGCTGCGGTCGGCGCCGACCAGATCATTCCAATTGAGCCGGAAGCGCCCGAGAGCAGTTCCGAGCGGAGTCCTGCCGAGCAGCACGAGTTCAGTGTGCAGGAGCGTCAGCGGCGGAGCGGGAAGAATTCGCCGGAGACGTTGTTGGCGAAGGCTAGGCAGGAGGATGCGGCGCATCGCGCACGTCACCAGAGGCCGATATCGGCTGAGACGTTGCGCGTTCGCTTGGGTATTGGCGCGGTGAGCGCCCGACAATTGGTTAGGATCGTTCGCTCGGAGTTCGAAGGCGCCGTCGCGGAAACGCCGATTTGCGAGGACCCCGGCCAACAGACCCCAAGGGGTGAAACGGAGATTGTGGCCTGATGAAGCAGCCCAGCGCAGGGACCACGGCATCAGAAGGTACCGCGATCAGCAATGAGGCGCTAACGACTCATGTAGACCGAGCACGGCAGACGGTGACGGTTCTGTCGGATGCGGGCGTAACGGTCTGTGAACGCGGTTCGATCATCTGAACAACGCGGCCTCGCCGAGTCGCGAGGTTCGAGACTGCTCGGGCTGGCAGAATCGGCGCTGATCAGGTTGGCAGTCAGCGCCGGATGGGCTCGACGGGGAGGATGTGGTTGCGTGGACCGGCTCGCGTCCTTCTGGTTCGGCTGGCAGGCTGAGCTGGCGCTGCACAAGCACAAGGCGACCGCCTTCCAGGACTACTTCAACGACGTGATGGAAGCCGTGTACGGCGTCGACTTCATCCGGGTACGACCTGCCGGGAATGTCGGTGACCGCAAGTGCGACGGCTACCTACAGTCGACCGACACGGTGTTCCAGGTCTACGGGCCGACCACGGTCAAGTTGGCGTCGTGGTTGAACAAGATCGACAAGGACTTCGCCGGTGCGAAGGCCCAGTGGTCCACGATGCGATCATGGACCTTCGTGCACAACCAGCACGATGGCCTGCCCGCCGACGTGACTCAGGCACTGCTGAAGCTCAAGACCGACCACCCCAACCTGACTATCGAGCAGTGGCCGCCTACTCATCTGCTGGAACTGACCGCGGACCTGCCGGAGGACAAGCTCGTGCGGTTGTTCGGACACCCGCCACTGGACCGGGAGATGCGTGTCCTGGACCGCAGCGACATCGCTGAGGCCGTCGCCGGCCTGGCGTTGCAGAGCGCGTCCTGGATGGCCGACGCCGTTGACCTGCCCGTCGTTGACCCCCGCAAGCTGGACTACAACCAGCTCTCGGATTACCCGCGCCGGCTGATCACCGCCGGGATCGCCCAGGCTGGCATGGTGGAGGGCTACTTCGACAACAACCCTGACCCCACCCTGCGCGACCGAGCTGGGATGCTGATGAAGGTCGAATGGCTCAACCTCCAGCGCAACGGCGCGACTGGAGATGAGGCGTTCCACGCCCTTTACGACCGCGTGGCGACCAATGCCGAAGGATCGCGAGAGGCCACGGCCTCGCTCGCGTTGCTGGCGTACCTGTTCGAGTCCTGCGACATCTTCGACAATCCGCCCGCCGACTGGACGGGGACGGCGGCATGATCACCCCGACCAAGGGCGTGCGGCCCGAGCGGTCCCTGCTCTACCTCGGCGGGCAGATCCTCGCCGACCTCGACGAGCCCACCACCGTCAGCGCAGCCTGGGAAGCACTGGCCCGCCGCCGCGAGCGCGAAGGGCAGGAAGCCACCATCACCTTCGACTGGTTCGTCCTCGCCCTCGACTTGTTGCGGGCCATGGGCACCATTCGGCTGCGCGACGGCCTGCTCGTCAAGGCGGCCAAGCGGTGATCCACGACGTCACCAGCAGCCTGCCCAAGTTCAAGACCTTGCGGTTCACCCAGGGCCTGAACATCGTGCTCGCCGATCGCACCGATAAGTCCACCCTCACCGACACCCGCAACGGCAGTGGCAAGAGCAGCCTGATCGAAATCCTGCACCACCTGCTCGGCGGCAAGGCCGACCCCAAGAGCATGTTCCGGCAGCCGCCCTTGGACGAGCACTGGTTCGCCATGACCTTCGATCTCGCCGGTCAGCGGGTTCGGGTGCAGCGAGAAGGCGCCACCCCAGGCAAGGTCACCGTCACGACGTTCACCGACGATGGAGCGGTGACGGACGAGGAGACCATCTCCAACGAACAGTGGAAGCGCAGGCTCGCCGCGGAGGTCTTCGGCCTGACCGAGGAAGGTGACTGGGCACCCTCGTTCCGGTCGTGCATCAGCTACTTCCTGCGCAGGCAGTCCGCAGGTGGATTCCAAACCCCTACCAAGCACTTCAATCAGCAGATGACCTGGGACATCCAGGTCAACCTGTCGTTGCTGCTCGGCTTGGACGTCGAGTTGGCCCGCGCGTGGCAGCGGCTGCGGGAGCGCGAACGACAGATGGAGACGCTCCGCAAGGCCGCCCAGGGCGGAGCCTTCGGCGAGATCGTCGGCAACTCCGGTGAGCTGGCCAGTGAGCTCGCCGTGGCCGAGGACGAGCTGAACAGGCTGGCTGCGTCCATTGCGGACTTCACCGTCATCCCGACGTATGCCACTGTCGAGGCCGAGGTGACCCGCCTCGGCCAGCGGATCCGCGCGCTGAACAACCAGATCATCTCCGACCGCGAATACCTCGCACAGCTGCAGAACAACCTCGACGAGGTGCACACCACCCGACCCGCTGGGCTCGCCGAGCTCTATGCCGCCGCCGACGTTCAACTTCCCCAAGTCGCGCTGGCCGCCTACGACGACGTGCAGGCGTTCCACGACTCCGTCATCGCCAATCGACGCCAGTATCTTGACGCGGAGATCCGCCGCATCACCAACGATCTGGCCACCAACACCGCCGAACGCGACCGTCTGGCCGAACAGCGCTCCGGCGGGTTGCGTCTACTCGCCAGTGGCGGCGCCGTCGAAACCCTGCTCGAACTGCAACGAGATGTCGCCAAACGCCAGGTACGCGTCGAACAGCTCCGCAACCGCTACAACAACGCCGTCGCGCTCGAATCGCAGCAAGGCGAACTCCGGGTCGAACGCCAACGGCTCGCCGCCGCCCTGACCCGCGACCTTGCCGAACGCCAACAGGTGCTGCGTCCGGCGTTTGTGATCTTCGAGCGCCTGTCGCAACGTCTCTACGCCGACCAGCAACACGGCCGCCTGGTCATCAACGCCACTGACAACGGTCCCGAGATCAGCGCCACGATTCCCCGCGGTCGCAGCAAAGGCATCACCAACATGCAGGTGTACTGCTTCGACCTCGACCTGATCACTCTGTGGTCCCGTAAGGAACGAGGCCCGGGCTTCCTCGTTCACGACAGCCACCTGTTCGACGGCGTCGACGAACGCCAACGAGCCTCAGCTCTCCAGTTGGGTGCCGAGTACGCTGCCGCTGAAGGATTCCAGTACATCGTCACCCTCAACAGCGACGAGACTCCGAAGGAACTGCCCGACGGACGCGTGATCGAAGACTTTGTCCTCCCCGAACGGCTTACCGATCACGGCGAGGATGGTGGCCTGTTCGGCCTGCGGTTCTGACAGTCATAGTGGCGTTGAGCCGGTGACCTCGGTGAATCGGCCAGCACGCGTCGTACCAACAAGGTCGCAGACCTGAACCGGCGCATCGCCGACCTCATCGCCATGCGCGACGCACTGGAACAGTTGGTCGCCACCTGCGACAAGCCCCGAGAGCTACGGGACTGCCCGATCCTCGGAGAGATCGCTCGTCGACCATGAGATCAGGCACGGACGTGACTTGGATGCGGAGAACCCGGGCGGTTGCCTGGCCGCGGTGGCGGTGCACGCCGCCGCAGATGATCACCCCGTGAGTTGCGTCAACGGGTGCTTCAGCGATGAGTCTGGGCCAGCCGGACCACACCGCGCTCGCCATTTCAGGTCGCGGTGAACCCGTTGTGCAGAAACAGATTGCCCTCGACGCGCAGCCCGTCCGCCAGCAGGGAGGGCAGACTGCATCCGGTCATTCTCAGCCAGGGCAGATGCACTTGGCGGAACTGTGTGCTCTGGTCGACTGCACACCTCAATGGTCGAGATCGCCCCGCCATCCCAGCAGCGCTTCCGCAACACCCTGGCACGCGCCAGATGGTCAGGACCTGCCCAACTGCATCCTTCACGGGCAGGTGGCTACACATCCTCGCCGGGGCGAGCGGTGTCGACCAACGCCAGCTCGTTCACCAGTGAGATTGGGCAACATGCCGACTCACGGCACCGAGGCCGCATGGGTGTCAGCCACACTGGATATGGCGCCGTACATACACAGTTCGCTACACGACACTCTCGACAACGGCAGGTCCAGGAATGCCGTATCTCAGGTCGGCAATCTGCCGTACACGCTTCGTCCGGTAAAGCACGAACGCGATGGGCCGGTCAGTCAGATGAGAGAGCATGACCGGCGCGATCTGGAAGTAGTAGCTGATCACCTGGGTCTTGGTAAGCCCCGGCTCGGGGCACAGGACCTTCTCCCGATTCGACACAGTGAGGCGTCGCCCGCCGACCTGGACGGTGACCGCTGCGGCGCTGGCGGATGGGCCCGCCGGGGCGGTGGACGCTCTGGTGTGGATCGCGGTGCCATGGCCTCGAACACGTCGCGGTCATCGCGCAGTCCACGCCAACTGTTGCGCCCTCACCCTCACCGACGCCCGCGCCGACTGATCGAGATCGACGGCGACGAGTCCGTCGTTCGCACCGCCTTCGCCGCCTGACAGGGCCGCTCCGTCAGTCACGTGGAAGTGCCGCTATCGGTGGGTGTGGCGGGCGATGAGCTGGGTGGCGACGTCGATGTCGGTCGCGGTCAGAGTGGGTGCGTTGGCGGCAGGCAGAGGGCGCCGGTGATCGCGAGATATGAAGGCCGTGGCGAGGCCAGCAGCCGCGGCGCCGGTGATGTCCCAGCCGTGGGCGGCGATCAGGATCGCGTCCGATGGGATGACCTGTTCGGCTTTGAGGACGAGTTGGTAGGGCTCGGGTGCGGGCTTGAGCCGGCCCGCCTTGTCAGCGGAGTAGACCGCGTCGATCAGCGGTCGTAGGCCGGCGTTGTGCAGTTGGTCTTCGGCGACGGCGGCGACGGAGTTGGTCAGGGTGACTACACGGAAGCCGGCGGCGCGTAGCCGGGCGATCGCGTCGTGCACCTCGGAGTGTGCGGGTAGCCGGCGCAGGCGGTCACCGAGTTCGCGTTGGTGCTCGCCGCCGACCCGATGGACAGCGAGCGAGCGTGTTCCTCGTTCAGCATGCCGGTGGCGAAATCGACCAAGACGCACCATTGGCGTGCGTTGCGGGAGGCCGGTCTGATCACGCAGCGCGACGCGGGCAACGGCACTTTCGTCCGCCTGCGCCGGACCGAGCTCGAGCAGCGCTTCCCCGGCTTGCTCGCCACCCTGACCGCCCTGACCCGCCAACCTCAGACCTGCTCCGCAGCCACGTCACAGCATGCTGATTGAGGATCCTCAGAGCAATTCGAGCCTGCCATCGATGGTGAGGACTTGGCTGGTGAGCCACCTGGACCCGGGATCGGCCAGACGCAGCAGCCAGGTCGCCACCTCAGGGCATCGGTATCGATAGCGACCTGCAGATTGGTCGAAATTCTTCGACCGCTCGGCGACCCGATGATCGCGAGTGGACACCAATGTCGTCGACATCGCGACCGGATCGATGCGCCGTCGGCGGACCGGCGCCAGCGCCAATAGCAGGCCCAGCGAGCCGCCACGCGATGCGCCGCGGAATGCGAGACGCCGAACAGCCGGCCGATCTGCCGCATCGTCACGTTCGTCCGTCAATAGGTCAGCAGCACCCGGTCGGCCAGGACCAGCCGTCACGGCCGTCCGCGCAGGCCACAGCCGACAGGGCCGACTGCTGGCGCACCCACACCAAGGTCGGCCAGACCTAATGGTGCAGCACTGTCACCCTGGCCACCATTCTCATTGGACGGTCCGACCGTCGCGGAAGCGACAGCCAGCAGTAGCTGAGCGGACTGTTGCAGAGCCTATGCCGAGCCGCACGGCCCATACTTGGCTGCCCGCTCAGGTTGCTGCCGGTTCGTACTCGTGATTAATCCGCCGAGTACCAGTCGGCGCCGGACCAGGTCTGCAACTCTCATATGGCGTCGGACGGTCTGGCTGTGGTGGGCGGAGTATCTGATCGAAGATTGGATGCGCTGAACGCTCGTTTTGGCGGCACCGCGCATGGCACGCGTCAGGTCGATCCGGAGGATGTCGCTCCGCGCGAACGTGGCGCTCCGTGCGTAAGGTCGTTCCATGCCGGAGATGGTGCTTGCGACGAGCGACGACCTGGTCGGTCGGTTGGCCCACGAGGGTGACCCGGTTCGTGCCGTGGTCGAGCTCGTCTGGAACTCCATTGACGCTGAAGGAACCGACGTTCTCGTGGTGCTGCAGCGCGACTCGTCCGAGGCGATCATCGCCACGAAGGTCATCGACGACGGCCACGGCGTCGCCGCGGAAGAGGTTGAACAGACCTTCGGGCGCATCGGCGATTCCTGGAAGAAGACGAGCCAGCGTTCGAAGAACGGAAAGCGCCAGCTGCACGGCAAGCTCGGTGAAGGTCGCCTGCGAGCGTTTGCCCTTGGCTCGCATGTTGCGTGGGAAAGCCGCTGCGCCAACACTGCGGGTGTCATGCAGCTCGTCACCATCATCGGAGATCGAAGCGACCGGCATCGCGTCCATTGGGAGGTTGCCCCGGCTCCTGGTGAGAAGTCCGGGACCACGGTCACCATCTCGAACCAGGAGCAGCGGAGCCTGGGTGTTTTGCAGAGCGACATCGCCACCATGACGCTGAGGTCGCATTTCGCCCCGGTGCTGCTCAACGACCCCGAACTCTCCATCACGTACGAGGGCGTGCCTCTTGATCCCCAGAGGGAGATCCTCCGCGACACTCCGATAGAGGTCGAGTTCGAGGACAAATCGGCAACGCACCGGTGCCAGGTTCGGATCATCGAGTGGCGTTCGGGAAAGCACAGGGCGCTCTACTTCGGCCCTGACGAGCACCACTTCGTGTACGAGGAGCCTGGCAGCGACGTCGAAGGGCAGTACCCCTACTCCGCTTACATCACCTGGGACGGGCTGACCTCCGAGCGCCTGGACGTTCTTAGTCTCGGAGACATGGCGGGTTCGCCTGTTTCTGATCTCTGGAAAGCGGCCCGGCAGGCGATCCGTGAGTACTTTGTCGGCAGGCGCCGTGAACGCCGGCGGGAGCAGGTGGATCAGTGGAAGTCGACCGGCGTCTACCCGTACAAGGGAGCCCCGAAGACCGAGCCCGAGCGGATTGAACGAGCGGTGTTCGATGTAGTGTCTGGCACACTCGTACCGCATATTTCGAAGCGTAGGGATGACGCGCGCCTCACTCTCGCGTTGCTGAGGGACGCTTTGCGTCACGAGCCGGATAAGTTGACGACCATTATTCACGAGTTCGTCGCGCTCAAGCCGGAGGATCGGGATGCGCTCACCAGCCTGCTCAGCGAGACGACCATGTCGGCGATCATCCGGTCGGCCAACCTCGTAACGAGCCGGCACAAGTTCCTGGTCGGGCTCGAGCACCTGCTGTTCGACCCGGACGACTCATCCGAGGTGGGGGAACGCGACCACCTGCACAAGATCTTGGAACGTGAGCTCTGGATCTTCGGCGAGGGCTATCACTTGATGAGCAGCGAACGTGGCTTGACGGAATTGGTACGCACGCATTTGAGGCTTGAAGGCCTGCCGGTCAAGGGAGTGGAACCGGTGAAGCGCTGGAGCGGCAAGACCGGACGCGTCGACCTACACCTTGCCACCAGGTACCGCGAACACGACCGGGTTCGGCACCTCGTGGTCGAGCTGAAGGCACCAGATGTGACCATTAAGCGCGCCGAACTCGATCAGGTTGAGGACTATGCCAACACCGTTCTCGCCAACCCGGTGTTCGCCAGCGAGCAATCGCACTGGGACTTCGTCCTCGTCGGCACCGATTTGCACGAGCTTGTGGAGAACCGGCTCAAGCCGGGCGAAATGGGCTGCTTTCTCGACCCAGAACAGAAGCCAGGTCGCCCAAAGGTCCGGGCGCATGTCCGACGGTGGCGGGATCTCATCGACGAGAACAAGCGTCGGCTGGAGTTCGTCACGCAAGCTCTGGAGCACGACCCGTCGATCTCCGAGGGCTTCGACCACGTCAAGCGCGAGTACGCGGACCTCCTTCCGCCATCGTTCACTCAGGAGGGAGATGCTGACGCCGGGTAGGTAGCTCGTGTTGGTGGCAGCGAGTCGGTGTGACGGCTGACTTCTTCACGGAAGATCGTCATTGTGCCCGAGATGACGACTGGGTTTGGTGTCCGGCGGTTGACACTGAAACGACCAGGGAACCTGCCGTCTGCCAACGCACTTGATCGGCCGTCAAGTCCGCTAGGGTTTTCATGCAGGTAGTCTCAAGAGGACTGTCTATTGTCTTGGACTGCTGGCTGTTGTCGAGATTCTGGCTTCGGTGGCGGGCCGTTGGGATGTGCGCGTCGCCTGCTGCGTTGCAGTGAACTGACCGCAACGGGCCTGTGTTGAGCAGGGACTCTCTGTTCCTGCAGATTACTGTCCTTTGTGGACTCGCTGAGGGTGAAGTCTGCGACTTGCCGCGGGGTTAAGGGGACGTGTCTTCCTGGCTTGTGGCGGACCAGGCTGGCCGAGTGGATGCGTAGCGCCCTATATCCACCGTCGCTCGCGAACACCCGCTTCGTCGAGCATCGCGTAGAGGTCCGCGATCTTGCCGCGGCGAGCGAAGGCCGAGGTAGACGTAAAGATCAACCGCTGGGCGGCTCGCGACAGGCCGACGAAGAATGTTGACGTGGATCCGTCGACATCTCGGTCGTGTGCCCACCATTGATCGTCGTCCAGGCCGAGGAAGAAGACCGTGTGGTACTCGAGGCTTTTGCTGCGGTGGACGGTCAGAAGCGAGACGGCATTCGCGGATTCAAAGTCATCGAAGGCCGCTGCCCAGTCCGACGCGTGCGCCGCGACCTGAGCCAGCCGGGCGTCGAAGGCATCGAACACGACGTCTACGTCCTCGCCGCGGGCAGCGGCTCTGGCATGTCGGCGGAGGTTTTCAACGTCGACGAGTTCGAGCCCACGTGCGATCACGTCTGATGTGGAGGTTGAGTCAACGGGGTGTTGGTTGAGCCACTTATGGAGTGACCTAATTGTCTGCGTTAGTTCGTCGTTGACTCGCCGAACGGCATAGTCGTCGCCAGCGGCACCATGGATTCGTTCCATCGTCCGGGACGCTTCTAGCCACACCGACCCGAGCCCGCTCGGCTGTGCAGCCAAACGCAGCATGCCCAGCAGCAGACGAGCCACGTCGTTCTTGAGCAGGTCCTGCAGTCGCATCTTGCCGACCATGGCGTCGTCGTTGCGTAGACGAATGTTGTGTTCGGCCAAGCGGGCTCGGAAACGCGCCTCGAAGTCGGCCACTTTCTGGCGGGCCACCAACGCGAAGTCCGCTGGTGTGCGTTGCGACTGGGCGAGATCGTCTGCAATCCATTTCGCGATGCAGTCCGCCTCACGGGCAACGCCGGTGAAGGTCCACAAGCTGACTGGCTCGTGCCCGTGCTCAGCCGTTGTCCTGGAAATGACCTGAATGGTGGTCGGGTCCAGGCGGCTCGCGATCACGTGCTGGAGGTCGACCAAGCCTTGGGACGACCGGAAGTTCCACGACAGTGGATAGGGCGTGGCGTCGAAGTCTCTGATGAATTGTGCGAACGCATTGGGCAGTGCGCCGGCGAAGCCCATGATGCGTTGCTTGCGGTCCCCTACAGCTGTGACGGCAGTGCCGTTGCCGAAGATGGACTTGAGGAACGAGAACTGCGCAAGCGTGGTGTCCTGGAACTCATCGACAAACACGAACGGATAGGTGATCTGCAATGCCCGGCGAAGGTGCGGCACTGCCCGTACCAGGAGCTCGGCAAGGCGGTTGAGCATGACGAAGTCGACGTGCGGCGTGCCTGTTTGCAGGTACCGCTCCTGCCACCACGTCAATGCCGCGAATGCACTGGCGGAGGCAGGTTCCCTGTCTGGTAGTGCGAACGGAAGGGCCCATGCACCGACGACATCAGCGGAGAAAGTGTCCCGTGGCAAGGTGTCCAAGGCCGGGCGCAACGCAGTAGGCGTAACCGACGCCAAGTAGTTGACGAAGTCCCGCTGCTCACGCCCGGACGGGAACACGAGCTCATAGCTGTTGCTGCGTCGCCAGTCGCGCGGCAACGAGGACTTGAACTTGTCCACCAGGCCCTTTGTGAACGCGTCGAAGGTCATCGACACGAACCGCTCGGCATGTTCGGGAACGCGGGTTTGCACTCGACGACCAAGGTTGGCGGCGGCATCGCGTTTGAACGAGATAGCCAGGATGCGGCGTGGTGATGGGCACATGCCTGTTTGCAGCAGGTAGGCGGCTCGCTGGGCGAGAAACTCTGTCTTGCCAGCGCCCGGGCCGGCGATCACTGCCCCACAACCTGGGCCGCGCAATGCTTTCCATGCGGCAGGTTCGAGATCGTCGATACCGGTTGGTTGCCACGCAGCTGCCGCAATAGCCACCGCCTGTGGCACGCTCAGAGTTCCCGAGGTAGCAGCTACGCCGTTGTCGCTAGTTACCTCGGCCACGGTTTCATATTCCTAGTCTCGCGCGAATGAACTTGATCAATGCGTTGATGACCAGTGGTCCTTCCTTCAGCTGATCATCGGTAAGTCTGCTGAGTGCCCGCAGATGTGTGCTTGGTTTGGATCGGGATAGGAACAGGTAGCGGTACCACTGCAGCTCTTCGAGGCGTTCGTCACGCTTCGCTGGGTCCTCCGGGGTCCAGTAGAGCTTGGGAGTGTGAGCGGCACCGAGGACTGCGTCCGTCGGATCGCTGTTGCGCGGGCCGCGCTCACCCTTGTCGAGCGCGGTGTATGCGTTCGAATACGTACGCAGCATGGTGTAGTCCAGATCCAACGGTGCGGTGAAGAAAACACCGAACTGGCGGAGACTTGCCATGACGTTTGTCATTTGGTCAGTTGTGAGTTCGTCGGTGAGTTCGTCGACGGTGCCGAAGCCGTCGAGACCGGCGAAGACATCGACACCAGCCTCCGCTAGCCGCTTGCAGGCGTCGCGCAGCCGACCGGGGCCGCCGCCCGCCCGGCCGTAGTCGAGGTCCAAGAGGGTCGCATATGGAATCTCCAGGTCACTCAGCAATCGCCAGAAGTGGTTGGTGTGCCGCCCACCGAGCGGAACCATTGCGATGAACGACGGATCGAGTGTGATGCCTTGTGCCTGGGCGATCCGAGGAATCACGAGCTGTTCGGTGTCACCCTCGCCGAGGATGACGAACTTGGCGAAGTACAGCTCCGGATGTGCCCGCACGGCCTCACGCACGTATTTGCCAGCTTCCGTGTTGTCTGCCGGAAGGCTGATTGGGCGTACAAATGCCGTGCCGTCGTCTGGGGCGAAGCGAAAGTAGCGAACGCTCTCGGGCGCAATGCGGGGCATCACGCTTGCCGAGTGGCTAGAGATGATCGCCTGTGCACGATTGCCCGCGCATAGCTGCTGGAGTTGACCGACAATTCGTGACAGGAAGAACGGCGACAAGCTGTTCTCCGGTTCTTCGACCGCCAGCAGTGTGAGGCTCGGCAATCTCGCTGAACCGACATCGAACGTGCTGGCGTGCCGACCGATGGCGACTTCGTTCTCGATGTCCAACGCAGCTGCGGTGAGCGCAAGGTGTAGGAGTGACCGTTGCCCATCACTGAGCAAGCGTGCCGGTCGTGCATGGCCGGTATGACTTGGTTCGAACATCAGCTCGGCGGTGCGCAGCAGTTGAGTGAGATCACTGTCCAGCAGACGGAGCCGCGGCCTGGCGTCAGTCTCGGCATCGTGCAACTGCTGCCACCGGGCCGTTAGAGCAGTTTGAACCACGGACATGGCGGGTTCGCAGGCGAGTAGCTCAGCAATGTCCGTAGCAGACGTTTCGACGAGATCACGAAGCTCGGGCGACCATTGTGCCGCCCGCCACAGTCGACCGCGCAGAAATGTTGTGAGTTGGCGTGCACCGTCACGGGAAGCCGGAACGTAGATCATCTGAATCCGGGCACGTTCGGCATTGGGAAACTGTGTCCAGTCGTCCTCGCCGTACTCTTCTGCGAATGTATGTACAACTCTACGTTCTTCAGTTACTGCACCATCGAGGGTGCCATCTGACTCCCAGGCCGCTTCCAAAACGATGCGGCACTTGAGCAGCCCGTCGTCGGTCGCTGCCATACGATGGAAGAACTCCGCGACGGCGTCCTCGTCGTCTTGGTCGTCGTTCTCAAGTTCAGGAAAGGCGAGAACTGCCTCGATAGTTAGCGTGCGGGTGGCAGGCACCGCGACTTCGCCAGCCGGGACGTGGAAGTCGTCTGCCCGAATGGTGCGATCTCCGGTGGAGACACCAAACAGCCGCAGCAGCGCTTGGCAAGCAGCGGTTTTGCCGGACCCGTTCGTTCCAATAAACGCAGTTAGCTCGCGTTGGAGGTTGATCACCGTTCGGCCCGGTCCGAAACACTGGAAGTTTTCCAGGGTGAGGCTTTCGATGTGCAAGTGTTCACATCCTGGCTACTTGGGATACGGATGAGCAGCTGCCACCTGTGCTTGTCTATCGAGAGCGCGACCGGCCAACGTTTCACGCCGCGTTACCAGAAACAGATACGTTGCGTGCCTGACGCTGACTCGTGATGCAGACTGTCGGTCGCAGTGTCGAGCTGTCGCACCTCGTCACTGCAGCGTCGCAGACTGCGGCGAGGTGTGTCTCTGCGGTTGGCCCCTATCGCCACGGGACGCATGGTGTCCTTCAATCTGGACGGGCACACCCTTGTGTGGACTAGCGCTGCAGATCTCAGCGCCGACAAGGCGATCCAACGCCTGATCAAGCGGTCCCAGGAGACGAACGTCAAACTTCGTCAGGTGGCCGTCGACTTCGTCCACAGGCATCGCAACGCTGATTCCCGCGTCCGGTCCCGCTGTGTCAGTGATCGGGCTGTGTGTCGCCGGGCTTGGCTGCCGGATGGGCTCGCAGCGAGCCGGCATGCGCTTTGGCTGTGGGGTCGCGGCGCGTCTTGATGAGGCTTGCGACGGTCGCGATCACCAGGATGCCGATGATGACGCCGAGGCTGAGCGGGGTGGGCACTTCCGGTACTCGTTGGTCGATGTCGACGTGGGCCCAGTGCAGGATCAGTTTGACGCCGATGAAGGCCAGGATCACCGCCAGCCCGGCCGAGAGGTACACCAGCCGGTCGAGCAGGCCTTTGACGAGGAAGAACAGCGCACGCAGGCCCAGCAGGGCGAAGGCGTTGGCGGCGAAGACGATGTAGGGCTCTTCGGTCACGCCGAACACCGCCGGGATGGAGTCCAGTGCGAACAATAGGTCGACGCCGCCGATGGCGACCAGCACGATAAATAGCGGGGTGGCCACCCTGCGGCCGTCGACACGGGTGAAGATCTTGCTGCCGACGTACTCGTCGGTGACCGGCACGACCCGGCGGGCGGTGTTCACGACGGCGTTGTTCTCGATGTCGGGGTCCTCGTTGCGGTGCCGGAACAACTGGATGGCTGTGTAGATCAGCAGCAGGCCGAACAGCAGGAACATGAACGAGAACAACGCGAGCAGCGTGGCGCCGAGCGCGATGAAGATCGCTCGCATGACCAGGGCGAGGACGATGCCGAACGTCAGCACTTTGTGCTGGTGCTCTTCCGGCACGGCGAACGTGGTCATGATGATGACGAAGACGAAGAGGTTGTCGACCGACAGGCTCTTCTCGACGATGTATCCGGCGAAGTACTCGGCGCCGGCGCCGCCGCCGTACACCGCCGCGAACCAGACTCCGAAAGCGACTGCGACCAGCACGTAGAATACGGACCACCGGGTCGCCTCACGGAACCCGACCCGGTGCGGCCGGACAGTGGCGAGAACGAGGTCCACAGCCAGCAACACGAGGATCAGGCCGATGGTGACCGCCCAGGTCAATCCGCTGATCTCGAGCACCCTACCTCCGTTTTGTCCGGTTTTGACGGTGTCAACCGTAGTCGACGAGACCCGTCGTCACCACCGAACCAGGCTCACAACCACGCCGACCGTTCAGCAGCCACCGGGCCAAGTGGACGCGGGCACCCAACCGCTCGGACGACGTCAAGACGGGTGTGTTCAATCCGACCAACCAGTCCGTCCTCAGTGGCTTGTCGAAGGGTCTCGGTCGGCGCGATGAGACAGCGCGTCGTGTCCGTCCTCGTCGATGGCAATATGATCGTGCGAGGGACTGGTCTCTGCTGAGACTGTGCGCAAGCAGTTCCAAGTAGGAGCGAGCCGGACACGCTCGTTGACTAGGTGATCGGGTCTGTGGGGCTGAGCGCTTCTTCGAGCAGGCGGCTGAATGTCCGCTGCCATGCTGGACCTTGGACTGGTCTTCGACGTGCAGCGATCCAGCTACTGTTCGACGGGTCGGCGAACGCCAACGAGCCTCGGCACTCCACCTGGGTGCCAAGTACGCGGCCGCTGAAGGATTCCAGTACATCGTCACCCTCAACAGCGACGAAACGCCGAAGGAACTGCTCGACGGACGGGTGGTCGAAGACTTCGTGCGTTGCGGTGGCTGAATGCCGATCTCGGTTCACCAGAGGTGGCTACCCGATGGCTTGCCGGGCGTCGGCGACCACAGTGGGCGAGGCTATGTTCGACGACGTCCGAACCTGAACATGGGAACCTCCAGCCGTAAGCGCTACCACCGCCGCGCAGTTGCGAGCTCGTCGGCCGACCCCGCTGACCTCTGGTCGCCGGTTCGGACTGGAGCCGGACGTTAGACCGCGCTCATTTTGCGTTGGCGGGTTGAGATGTGGGTTCGATGCCTGCGACGAGGTTGAACGCTCCGGTCATCAGGTTCAGTGCGACGAGACCGACAACTTCGACGATGATCCGGTCGGTCCAGCCGTGCTGGCGGAGTTCTGCGATGTCGTCGCCGGTGATCGATCCCGGTTCGGCGAGAACGCGGAGTGCGAAGGAGACCAGTGTGGACTCTCGGCGGTCGGTTGCGGCGCCTTCTCGTGCCAGGACGATATCGGTCTCGCTCAAGCCTGCCGCGCGGGCAGCCTCGGTATGCGCCGCAAGGCAGGTCTCGCATCCGATCCAGCTTTGTACGGCCAAGGCAACTTTCTCGCTCAGCTGTCGATGAAGCTTGACCCGCTTCATGGCTTTGGACAGGTCGAGATATCCCTGGAGCAGGGCCGGTGAGTGCGCCATGGTCGCGACCATGTCACCCACTGACCCGTGCCGGTCGATGATCTCACCAAGCAGTTCGCTGGATCGTTGCGGCGCATCAGCCGGGGCGAGTGGAGTGAGGTTACGCATGGATACCTCCTGATGACTCGGATCGGCTCAGCCTTGTTGTGCGCATGGCGGTGCTTCGACCGCCGATACGGTTATGTGCGTACGTCCGTGCTCACCGTGTCGAGTAGCGATGATGTGCAGTGCCGGCACGATGATCTGGCAACAGAGTCCAATCACGACTCTGCTGGCGAGTCGCCATCGCCCCAACTGCACTTCATAGCCAGTGCGCCACAGCTCGGACACAGCTACCTCCGGTACCATACCCCACTAAGGTATACACCGGCATGTCTGGAAGTGCCCGTTGTCCCTTTGCGCTGGTTTGACGAGCCGATACGTATTGATGGAACGCGAGAACGTCAGTGCGCGGAACGCAGTCCGTCCAGGGTTACGGCGACCAGTCGGTGTGCGGCGGCTTCCGACGGCAGAGTGCTGGCCGCGGTCAGAGCGTGAAGGCAATAGCTGGCGAGTTCCTCGGGTGTCACGTCACCGCGGATGTCGCCCTGTCGTGCCGCGTCGACCAGTAGATCCCGGAACATGTCGCGGAGGTGCTGCTGCGCTCGGGCTACGTGCTCGTCAGGGTGGAGAAGTGCGGCCAGTTCGCTGCCGTGCGGTTGGTTCTGATGGTGGCGGACGCGCCGCTGGTGAATGAGCGCGTAGGCGCGCAATACCGTCTCCAGGCGTTCGCTGGGATCGGCGACCTTGTCGCGCGCCTCGGTCAGTTGCTGGAGGTGGCCGGCAATCTGCCGTTCGTGCCAGGCGGACAGGATCGCTTCGACATCCGGGAAGTACTTGTACAGCGTCGCGCGTCCGATACCGGTCTTCTCGGCAATCAGTGACATCGTCACTGACGCAATTCCCCGCTCGGCAACCAGTGTCGCAGTGGTGTCCAACGTCGCGTCGCGCACCGCGCGGCGGTGCGCCTCGATCGTCTCGTTCCACAGCTTCGGCATTCGCCAAGTATACATATCGCCGATCGGTATACAGCTTGTATCGATGGAGACAACATGTATCGTAAACTGGGAATCGAGAGGAGCAGGACATGGTTCAGGCACACCACGCGACAGGACCTGAAGACCTGTACGCCACGCCGCCGCCGTGGGACATTGGCCATCCGCAGCCAGCCCTTCAGGCACTCGCCGAGGCGGGTGTCATTCGCGGGCGGGTGCTCGATGTCGGCTGTGGTACGGGCGAGCACGCGTTGATGGCAGCCGATCTCGGCCTGGATGCCATCGGCGTGGACCTGGCTTCCGCGGCATTGCGAACCGCGAAGGACAAAGCGCACGATCGAGGACACGTGGTCCGCTTCTTGCAGCGGGACGCACGCAACCTGGCCGAGCTGGGAGAATCCTTCGACACGGTGCTTGACTGTGGACTCTTCCACATCTTCGGTGGCAATGACCGCACCGCATTCGTCGACAGCCTGCGATCTGCGCTCCGGCCGAACGGGCGCTACTTCATGTTGTGCTTCAGCGATCGGCAATCGAACGAGGGGTGGCCGCGCGTACATCGGGTAAGTCGAAACGACGTCCACGCCGCGTTCGCCGACGGCTGGCACGTGGACTCGATCGAGCCGACCACGATCGAGATCACCACGGACCCGGCTGGTATCCGAGCCTGGCTCGTCGCCGTCACGAGGATCTGAGCGGCATGTTGAGCGTGGAAGGTCAAGTCAGGACCGACCGTTCGAGCCGGTACCTGGTGCAACTCTGCCGGCACTTCAGCAACAAGGGGCGGCATCTACCCGGTCACGGTATGCAAAGGCATGTTCTCCCGAAGGAGATGCACGTCGAATGGTCAGACACCCAAGGAACCGTCGACTTCGGTTGGGGACGATGCGTGCTGCGGGCCACTCCGGAAGTGTTGACACTGCAGGTGGAAGCCTGCGATCACGAGAAACTCGACCAGGTTCGGCAACTCCTTACCGGACATATCGAACGGTTCGGCAGGCGTGACAACCTGGCCGTGGCCTGGTCCGCGGCTGAGCCCACCGATGCCACCGCTACGCCCCACACACGGGCCGTAAACCGGCGCAAGCGCGCAACGGTGATTGCCCTCATTGCGGCCGGTGCCCTGGCTGTCACCATCCATCTCGGGCTGGCCGGAGCCGTACTCACATCCCGATGGACCACTGTCGCCGTCATCTCCGTGCTGGCTGTCGTCCTGCTCAAAGTCATTGTCGTTTCGGTCGTCGTCCGGCGCCGGCGCGCGGCGCGCAGGCGAACCAAACCTGGAGTTGACGTTACGGTCCCTCAGGATCAGGCTGCCCGGAAGACGCGGCAGGGATTCGGACGTGGATGGTGAGACCACCGTCGGGGCGAGGATGGGCGTGCACGTGGCCGTCGTGGGCGTGGGCGACGGCACGCACGATCGACAAGCCCAGCCCGGCGCCGCGGCCCCGATCTGCGAGCCGGTCGGCTGGACCCAGTCGCTGGAACGGTTCGAACAGCTTGTCGACCTCATCGCCGGGCACGGTGGTGCCGGTGTTTTCCACCGTGAGGCAGGCATGCCCCGACTCGATCCTGGACGTGATCGAGATCCAGCCGTGCTCGGCGATGTTGTAACGGATCGCGTTGTCGAGCAGGTTCTGTGCAAGGCGTTCCAGCAGTACTGGATCGCCGACCACAGGTGCGGACGCGATCGTGGTGCGAATCTGCACTCGGGCCTCGCGCGCCGCGTCGCTGGACATGGCGGCGACGTACTGGGTGATCTCGGCAAGGTCGACCCGGCTGCGCTCGGTGAGAGGCTGGTCGCTGGTGGCCAGTACGAGCAGGCCGTCGATGAGGCGTTCGTGGCGCTGGTTGACATCGAGCAGTGTGGTGCCGAGCTGTCGGGTGGCGTGCGGCGTGTTCGGGGTGTCGAGTGCGACCTGAATGAGCGTGCGGTTGATCGTCAATGGAGTACGCAGTTCATGGGAAGCGTTGGCGACGAAACGGCGTTGGCCATCGAAGGAGCGGTCGAGCCGCTCGAGCATGGCGTCGAAGGTGTCGGCGAGGTCTTTGATCTCGTCATGCGGTCCGTCGAGTCCGATGCGTTCGTGCAGGCTGCGGTCGGCGACCCGGCGAGCGGTCGCGGTGATCTGCTGCAGGGGACGCAGCGCCCGCCCGGCCAGCAGCCAGCCGAGCCCACCGGCAGCGACGCCAACGACCCCGAGCGAGATCAATGACCAGATCAGCATGGCGTGCAGTGTGTCGTCGCGGTCTTGCTGAAACCGGCCTTTCAGCGCCTCGTGTAGTTGGTCGACGTTTTGGCTGTCGTGAGCGTCCGCTGCGTTCAGGAAGTCGGCTGTGATCTGTTCGGTGATGGTTGCCCGCCTGGCCGCGTGCGCGTCGAGTGAATGTCCAAAGTAGATGAACATGAAGATGACGAGCATCACGCCGGCAAGGACGAACGCCCCGGCGTACAGCAGCGTGAGCCGGACCCGGATTGTCGAGCGCCACCGGCGGGTCATGGGATGCGGTATCCAGCGCCGGGGACGGTTTCGATGATCTGTGGGTCGCCAAGCTTGCGGCGCACCATCATGATGGTGAAGCGGACGACGCCGGTGAATGGATCGGTGTGTTCGTCCCACGCCTTCTCCAGGAGTTGTTCGGCGGAGACCACGCCGCCGTCGGCGCGTAACAGTTCGGTGAGGACAGCGAACTCCTTGCGGGACAACGACACCGGTTCGCCGTCACGGGTGACGGCGCGGCGGTGCGGGTCGAGGCGGATACCGCCGCGTTGCAGTACCGGCGGTGCTGGAGGCCGGGCCCGTCGGTTCAGGGCGTGGATGCGGGCGATGAGTTCGGCGAAGTCGAACGGCTTGGTCAGATAGTCGTCCGCGCCGAGGCCGAGCCCGGCTACCCGCTGGCTGACCGCGGCCGCGGCGGTGAGCATCAGGATCCGGGTATCGGATCCCGATTCGACCAGGGTGGTGCAGACCTGGTCGCCGGACACGTGCGGCAGATCCCGGTCCAGGACGACGACGTCGTAGTCGTTGACCGCCAAACGTTCCAGCGCTGTGTCACCGTCGTAGGCCACGTCGACAGCCATGGCGTGATTGCGTAGTCCGGCGGTGATCGCGTCGGCCAGCAGTCGTTCGTCTTCCACCACCAGTACCCGCACACGACCATCGTGCCTGCTTGTGCCGTTAGGAGTCTGTTAGGAAATTCCCTAGCGCCGCTCTAATACGCCGGTTGGTGAACTGTGGCCATGACCGACCACGGATTGACATACCGCATACCCATCTGGGTACGGGTGCCTAGTGTCCTGAGGCATTAATTCGCCTGCAGTAGTGGGCGATGGAGTCAAGGATGTGGTCGGCGGTCTTAGTCCAGACGTAGGGCCGGGGATTGTCGTTCCAGGTCTCGATCCAGGCGCGGATGTCGCGGTTGAGCGCGCGGGTGCTGGTGTGGGCTCCGCGTTGGA
>NZ_JAAATY010000049.1 GCF_013280595.1 Kibdelosporangium persicum | reverse complement strand
ATCCTGCAGTCGTTGAATCTGCGGCCGCGCAAGTTGGAGATTGTGTCGTGTCCGTCGTGTGGGCGGGCGCAGGTGGATGTGTACAAGCTGGCTGATGAGGTGACCGCGGGTCTGGAGGGCATGGAGGTGCCGTTGCGGGTCGCGGTGATGGGTTGTGTGGTGAACGGGCCGGGTGAGGCTCGTGAGGCTGATCTGGGTGTGGCGTCGGGTAACGGCAAGGGGCAGATTTTTGTGAAGGGCCAGGTCGTCAAGACCGTGCCGGAGCACCAGATCGTCGAGACGCTGATCGAGGAAGCGATGCGGATCGCCGACGAACACGGGGACGCATAACGACATGAGGTTCGACATGGACACAACGGTTTCCCTGCCCTTCGAGCGCACGCACCCGCTGCGAATCCCGCCCCTGTTGCGTGAACTGCAGGGCCAGGGCCCGGTGCACCGGGTCCGTACCGCGGTGGGCGACCCCGGCTGGCTGGTCACCGACTACGCCGAGGTCAAGCGGCTGCTCGCGAGCGACAAGCTGGGCCGGTCGCACCCCGATCCGGAGAACGCCGCGCGGATCGGTGAGTCGGCACTGGTCAGCGGCCCGCTCGGCGACTACGAGACCGAACCAGCGGACAGCGCGCGCACCCGCGCGTTGCTCCAGCCGCACTTCTCCCCCAAGCGGATGCGAGTCCTGCGCGAACGGGTGGACGAGCTGACGACCGCGCTGATGGACGACCTCGCCAGGCAGGCGCACCCGGTGGACTTCATCGAAGCGCTGGCGTTGCCGCTGCCCATCCTGGTGGTCTGCGAACTGCTCGGTGTGCCCTACGAGGAAAGGGAGCAGTTCCGCGCGTGGATTCACGCCGCCGCCGACGTGACCGACCGCGCCGGGTCCGAGCAGGCGCTCGGCGCGCTGTTCCACTACGGCCAGCAGCTCGTCGCCCGCAAACACGAAACCCCGGGTGACGACATCACGTCCCGGCTGTGCCAGACGGAGGGCGTCAGCGACGAGGAAGTGGCGCTGCTGACGATGGCCCTGCTGTTCGCCGGTTTCGAGACCACGTCCGTGCACATCGGTCTCGGCCTGTTGCTGTTCCTGGTCAACCGGGACCAATGGCAGGCCATTGTGGACGATCCGGCGCTGATCCCGAGCGCGATCGACGAGATGATCCGGGCCACCCCCGGCCCGGCGGGCGGTGACATCCCCCGCTACGCCAGGACCGACATCGAGATCGGGCCGGTGCTGATCAAGGCGGGCGATCTCGTCCTGCTGGACAACGGTGCCGCCAACCACGACCCGGCGGCGTTCCCCGAGCCCGACCGGTTCGACGTCACCCGCCCGGCGGGCGCCCACCTGTCGTTCGGGCACGGTCCGCACTACTGCATCGGCGCCCCGCTGGCCAAGGTCGAACTCGAAGCGGTCTTCACCCAGCTGGTCCGGCGGTTCCCGGACCTGCGCCTCGCGGTGGAGCTCGACGAGCTGCGGATGCGGGCCAACACCCAGACCGGCGGGCTGGTCGACTTGCCGGTGACGTGGTGATCCCGCTCGCCCCGGGCGGCCTGCCGCTGGCCGGGCACGCACTGGCCCTGCTGCGCGACTCGCACGGCTTCCTCACGTCCCTGCCCGCCCACGGTGATCTGGTCAGGATCAAGCTGGGACCGAGTCAGGCGGTCGTGGTCTGCACACCCGAGCTGACCCAGCGGGTGCTGCGCGAGGACAAGGTGTTCGACAAGGGCGGGGCGCTGTTCGACCGGATCAGGGAGTGGCTCGGTGACGGGCTGGGCACGTGCGCCTACCACCGGCACCGGCGGCAACGGCGGCTGATCCAGCCTGCCTTCAACCACACCCGGCTGCCCGGCTACGGCGAGACGATGACCGGCCTGATCGACGAGGTCACCGCGGGCTGGCAGGACGGGCAGGTCCTCGACATGCCCGCCGAGATGGGAACGCTCAGCGCCCGCATCGCGGTGGAGACGATGTTCCGTGACGCGTTGTCCCCGGACGTGCTCAGGAAGTCCGTCGACGACGTCACCACCATCGTGCGTGGCCTTTACCTGCGTGCCTCCGCTCCCGAGGTGCTGACCAAACTTCCGCTGCCCGGCAACCGGCGCCAGCAGATGGCCCGCACCAGGCTGCGGCGGATCGTCGGTGACATCATCACCGAACGCCGGTCGGCCGGGGCCGACCACGGCGATCTGCTCTCGGCTCTGCTGGCCGCCCGTGATCTCGCCGAACAGGGCGACGGCCAGGGACTGTCCAATGAGGAGATCGGCGACCAGGTGCTGACGTTCTTCGCGTCAGGACTGGAGACCACGGCGCTGGCCCTGGTGTGGTCGCTGCGGCTGCTGTCCTATCACCCGGACATCGAGCAGCGCGTACGGGCCGAGGCCACGTCGGTGTTGTCCGGCAGGCCGGCCGCGTACGACGATGTGTCCAAGTTGGACCTGACGGGCCGGGTGGTCACCGAGGTCCTGCGGCTGTTCCCACCCGCGGGCGAGATGTTCACCCGCCGCGTCACCAGCGACACCACCCTCGCGGGCCATCCAATCGCCGCGGGCACGACCATCGTGTACAGCTCCTGTCTGATCCACCACCGTGGCGACCTGTACGACAACCCGGCCGCCTTCGACCCGGACCGGTGGGACCGGCAGACCCGCACACCACCGCCGCGCGAGGCCTTCATCCCCTTCGGCGGGGGTGCCCGCAAGTGCATCGGCGACCAGTTCGCCCTCACCGAAGTCATCCTCGGCCTCGCCACGATTCTGTCCCGGTGGCAGGTCCGGCCGGTCCCGATGCGCCGGGACCGGCCGAAGAACACCACCGAGTGGCGTCGCCTCGGCAAGCGCATGCGGGTCACCCGCGTGAAGTGAGCGACGGACAGCGAAACGGGCCACAACCGCGATCGGTTGTGGCCCGTGTCTCGTTCTGTCACGCCACCTCGAAGGTCGGCACGTACTCCCGCTGGCAGACGAAAAGTCCTTGGCAGTACAGCGCGTTGTTGTCCAGGCCCCATTCCGGCGTGTACGGCATCTTGCGGCCGTCCGCGTGCGTGATGATCACGTTCTCCGGCGGCGGCCCGTCGTAGGACAGCATGTCCAGATCGGACAGCAGGGTTCCGATCTCGGCGGGCACGGTCAGCGCGGCACTGTGCTCGTCGATCGGCTGGTGTCCGATGTGCTCGAACTCGTAGTCGGGCGTCCTGGCCGGTTCGGCGTAGATGTACGGACGCGCCAGCAGGTCCAGCTCGAAGGCGGCCTGCGCGCCCGGGTGGTGCGGCCACCAGGGCTGCTTGCGCACGAAGTCCGCCACCATGGCGTTGAACTCGTCGCGGTGGGCGTGCAGCACCATGTGCGCGACCATTCCGCTGTCCCGGAAGTCGTAGTTGCCCAGGTTCTTCACCGACTCGGCGAAGTACAGGCTGATCTGGGTGTCCATCCGGCCCTGGAAGTACTCCACGGCCTTGGTGAAGAACTCGTCGAAGGGCGAGATCTCGTGGCGGTCGAGGTAGTTCGCCAGGTAGTAGAGCCCCCGGACGTTGTACAACGCGTGAACGAGGTAGGCGTACCAGACGCCCAGTTCGTACTCGGCGAAGTTGACCCACTTGGTCCCGATGACGATGTCCGCCTCGGCGATGTCACTGGGCACCCGCGCGGTCTGCACACCGAACACGTCACGCTGCTCGTAGATAGGGGTGTTGTGCAGCAACAACTGCGGGTACGTCACGACCACGTCGGCGTGGAGCCGGCACAGTTCGGCGATCCCCTGGCGGTACGACTGCAGTGTCTCGCCGGGCAGCGGCCAGATCAGCTCGATGTTGGAGTTGATGCCCTTCGCCCGTAACGTCTGCTGCAACGTGGTGTACGCGCTGAGCCGGATGTTGGCGCGCTGGATCAGGTTCAGCGTGTTCTGGTCCATCGTCTGCAGCGAGATCGTCTGGCTGGTCACCAGGCCGCCTTCGACCAGCGTCTCGGTGATCTTGGCCATCCGGTCCGGCCGGTTCTTCGCCGACGCCATGTCCACCCGGTACGGCAGGCCGTTCTTGTTCTTGCAGTCCACGATGAACTCGGTGAACTCGACGTCCCGCGGCCCAATGCCCCAGTTGGCGTCCGCGATGAAGATCGACTGGAAGCCGTTCTCCGAGATCCAGGTGATGTCCTGCCGCACCCGGTCGTCCTCGAACTTGTACACCTTGTCGTTCGTGGCCGCGCCCCACGCGCAGAACCCGCAGTTGAAGGGGCAGCCGCGGTTGGTCTCGAGGATCGCGGAAATGTACTCGCCCGGTTTGTAGACGCCTGTGGTGAACGGGGACGGCACCTCCATAAGGTCCTTGATCCGTTCGGATTTGGGGGTGGTGATCGCCTCACCGTTCTGCCAGAAACTCAGTCCGTTGACCGAACGGAGATTCATTTCGCCGCTGACCACCTGTTTGAGGTAACCGTAGAAGGTGCGTTCGCCCTCGCCGTTGCACACCACGGTGTTCTCGCGATCCGGCGAGACGTATTTGGTGAGGTGGTTCATCACCTGCGGACCACCGAGGATGATCTTGGCGTCCGGCCGTTCCTCGTACAGACGCTGGAGCAGCCACTTGGTGGTGCCCATGTTCCACAGGTAGCAGCTCACCGCGTACACGTCGCTGTTCTTGGCGACCAGCTCCTCGGCGATCGCGGTGCGCTCGCTCGTGGCGTTGCGGGAGAAGATCTCGAACGAACACTCGGCCGCGATCTCCGGGTCCTGCGAGGCGTACGCCTGCAGGTATCCGGTGGCCAGCGGAAGGACACCCTCGTAGGCGGTTAATTCGACGAACGTGACTTTCGTACCCATACGCCTGACCTTTGGTTCAGCGAGCCGACAGTTTCACGACGGACGCGGACACGAAGAAAGGATCCACCATAACCCCCAAGTCACACCGACCGCATTTTCGGAATGCACCACCGTAGGTCCGCGAACGGCGGATCGGCAAGCGGGGTTCAGTCGAACGATCACGGTCCAGCCATCCCACAACGAAGTGGGAACGCCCAGTATCCCGCCAGAACCGCCGGGACCACACTCAGTCCTTTATAGACAGTTCAAAAGAGACGATCGAGATCGGTGACGACGTCCAGTTCATGGCTTCCTGACCACGGTTCCGCCGAACGGCGAGGATTTGCACACCGCTCCGGACAATGCGATCCTGGTGGATCAGGCCCGCGAGAGCACCATCGCGCTCTGAAAACCACCGAAACCGCTGCCCACGCTCAGCACCACACGCATGTCGTGCTCCCGGGCGGTGAGTGGCACATAGTCCAGGTCACACGTCGGATCGGCGTTGTGGAGGTTGGCGGTCGGCGGGACGACCTGACGGTCCAGAGCCAGTGCGCACGCCGCGACCTCGATCGAGCCGATCGCGCCGAGCGAATGCCCGACCATCGACTTGATGGAACTGACCGGAACCTCGTAGGCATGCTGCCCGAGGGCGCGCTTGAACGCGGCGGTCTCGTGCCGGTCGTTCTGCTTCGTGCCGGAGCCGTGCGCGTTGATGTAGTCGACTTCGGACGGGTCGATCCGCGCACGGTCGAGCGCGACCCGGATGGCCTCGGCCATCTCGCGTCCGTCCGGCTTCAGCCCGGTCATGTGGAATGCGTTGCTGCGGCTGGCGAACCCGCTGATGGTCGCGTAGATCCGAGCACCTCGGCGGCGGGCGGCCTCAGTGTCCTCCAGCACCAGAACAGCGGCGCCCTCCCCGAGTACGAACCCGTCCCGCTTGGCGTCGAACGGCCTGGAGGCGTGCTCCGCGTCGTCGTTGTTCGGCGACGTGGCCCGGATGGCGTCGAAGCACGCGGAGGTGATCGGGGACAGTGGTGCGTCGGTCGCACCCACGAGCACCACGTCCGCCGTGCCCTCCTCAATGAGCGCAGCCCCGTGTCCCACCGCGTCCAAACCGGACGTGCACCCGGTGGAGACCAGGGCGGTCGGTCCCTCGGCCGCCACCTCCCATGCCACCTCCGCGGCCAGCGTGCTCGGCACCATGTAGCCGTACAGGTGCGGCACGCCGTAGGTGTGATCGACCAGCCAGCGGCGGCCCTCGTCGGCCAGGACCGCGTACTCCTCCTCCAGCCCCATGGTGCAGCCCACGGCACTGCCGATGCTGACCGCGATCCGTTCCGGCTCAAGCTCGCCGAGGTCGACGCCGCTGTCGGCGACCGCCTCTCTGGTACACACCGTGGCGAACTGCGCGGCCCGGTCCATGCGCCGGGCCTGTTGCGCGGAAAGGCCTGCCTCCTTCGGGTCGAAGTCGACCTCGGCGGCGATCCGCGAGCGGAACTTCGTGGGGTCGAACAGGGTGATCCGGCGGGTGGCGGTGCGGCCCGCGGTCAGCAGTTCCCAGAACGCCTCCCGGCCGATCCCGCCCGGCGCCACCACACCGATCCCGGTGATGGCGGCCGTCCGGTTCACCGGGGTCCTCCGACGTCCGGGTGGGGTGCGTCCGGTGCGGGCAGCTGCTCGGTGTCCACGTGGCCAAGCTCGGGCCGCGGAGCCAACGGGGACAGGTGGAACACCACTCGCGCGGTCTGTCCGCCCACGTTGACCAGACGATGCCGCACGCCGATCGGCACGATCAGCGAGTCGCCCTGCGCCAGCGCGACCGGTTCGCCGTCCAGTGACATCTCCAGGTCACCGGTGATCACGTGCAGGAACTCCTCGGAGTACGGGTGGTAGTGCTCGGTCACGAACTCGCCGGGCGCGAGCAGCAGCACGCCGCCGAATCCGGAGGTCGACCCCACGGTCTTCGGGCTGAGAGTCACCCTGATGTCCCCGCCACGACGATGGTTCGGCACCGCCTCGTCGATATGGACCTTCAGCCTCCGCGTCGCGGTCACTGGACCCTCCCGTCCCGCGCGGTCCACACGTAGATCGGCGACGCCATGGCGTCCTTCGGTTCCGCCCAGCCGGGGTCGTACGGCGCCACGAGCTTCGCCAGCTTCTGGTTGAGGTCCTGGTACAGCGGGTGGCTGCGTGCCTTGTACAGGTTCGGCGAGATGTCCTGCTCGGCCTCCACGAGGTGGAAGTACAAGTCATGGAAGGTGAACAGGGTCCGCCGGGACACCCCGATCATGTGGGGAAGTGGTGAGCCGTCGGATTCGCCGAAGGCGTCGGCGATGGTCCGGGGATCATCGGTGCGCAGCTTGGCGACGATCAGTGTGCGGTGCACGGTCAGCCTCCATTCGGTTACCAGTCAAGGAATCGGTCTCCTCGCAGGAACGTCCCTGTCGGACCGTCGTCCGGCAGGGTCGCCGCGTCGGCGACGTCCACCGCCGCCTCGTCGGGGGAACGCCGCGCGTCCGGCACCATCCGGGTGCGCACCTGCCCCGGGTTCACCGCGTTCACCAGCACCCCGCTGCCCTTGGTCTGTGTCGCGAGCATCGTGGTAAGACCGTTCACGGCAGTCTTCGACACCGAGTACCCGGGCGCACTGGTCCACAGCCCGACGCTGAACGCCCCGGTGGCGCTGGAGACGAACACGACCCGCCCCCACCCACGGCGCACCATGTCCGGCACGAAGGCCTGGGCCACGCGCCAGGACCCGACCAGGTTCACCAGCAGCGTGCGCTCGACCAGTTCCAGCGGAACGGACAGTGGATCGGTGCCGCTGTCGAGCAGGACACCGGCGTTGCACACCAGCACATCCACCGCACCGAGCGTGCCCACGGCTCGGGTGACACTGCCAGGGTCAGTGATGTCGAGTGGCTGTGACCGGACGTCCGGTCCCAGCTCGGCGGCGGCGCGCGCCGCGTCCGCCGCGTTGCGTGCGGTCACCACGACGCTCAGGTTTCGCCGGTGTAGCTCAGCCGCGACCGCGCGGCCCAGTCCTCGGTTGGCCCCGGTGATCACGGCGACGCGTTGCTCAAGCACGCCGCCGATGGTCACCGGAACCACTCGATCCTGGCTTGAGTCCCGTCTCGAGCAGGTTTCCAGCACGGGACCGCACGGTCGGGGTATGCGATTCCTGTTCACCACGTGGGCCTGGCCGTCACATCTGTACGCCCTCGTTCCCTTGGCTTGGGCCTGCCGCTTGGCTGGTCACGAGGTCCTGTTCGTCAGCCAACCCGGATTGCTCCCGGACATCCGGCGCACCGGCCTACCGGCCGTCTCGATCGGGACGGACGTGGACACGGTCGGAATGGTTCGTGAGTACCTGCTACCGCTGGAGGGACCGACCCCGCCGCCCGGTAACGGCGCACCGCGTGCCCTGCGCATGCTGCTCGCGCACGCCGAGTCGATGACCGGCGACCTGGTCGAACTGGTCCGCGCTTGGCGCGCGGATCTCGTGGTGTACGACCAAACCGCATTGGCCGGCCCGCTTGCGGCGGCTGCCGCGGGAATCCCGGCGGTGCGCCATCTGTACGGCGTCGACTTGATGCTGCGGGCCCGGTCCCTGTTGCCGGACGCTTTGGCACCGCTGGCCGAAGTCCACGGCGCCGCCGGATTTGACGCGTTCGGTGCGGCGACCGTGGACCCCGTGCCTGCCAGCCTTCAGACTGTCGGTGACCATCGCCGCATTCCCATGCGTTACATACCGTTCAACGGATCGGGTGCGCTGCCACGCTCGCTCGGTGATACTGGCGACCGTCTCCGCGTCTGCGTCAGCTGGGGGCACACGATCGCCAAGGTGGAACCGGCCCGGTTCCTCGCCGGATGGCTCGCCTCCGCCCTTCGGGACGCGGACGTGGACGTCGTCCTGGCGATCACCTCGGCACAGCGCACGCTGATCGGCCAACCGCCCGACGGTGCGCGGGTCGTGCTGGACGCACCTCTCTGGCATGTGTTGTCGACTTCGGACATGCTGGTCGGGCACGGCGGCGCGGGCAGCGTGCTCACCGCGCTCGACCGCGGGCTGCCCATGCTGCTCGTACCCCAGTTGCCCGACCACGCCGGGCATTCGGCTCGGGTGGCCGACAGAGGAGCCGGCGTGGTGCTCGAACCGGACGCGCTGAGCCACAGCACCGTGCGGGAGCACATCGAGCGGATGCTGGGCGACTCGCCCGAGCGTAAGGCCGCCCGCGCGCTCCGCGAGGAGATGCGCGAGCAGCCCACGCCTTCTGCCGTGGTCTCCGAGCTCGAATCACTGTGCCGGTGAGGGCTCCGGTTTCATGGGGACACTCCCTTGGGCCGCTCAGTCGCCGGGGCCTGCGGGCCGGGCGCGGGTGGCGCCCCTCGCGGCAGTGCTGCGGTCAGCACCAGTGCCAGCACCAGCACTCCGACACTCACCACGAGCGTCCCAGCCGTGGCCGAGGTGAACCCGCCAGGCAGCCGGGCGAAGAAAACCGTGCCGAACAACGCGATCCCGGTCGCCGTGCCGAGCTGGACGGTGGTGTTGACCACCCCGGACGTCGCCCCGGCCTGGTCCGGCCGGACGTCCGACATCGACGTGGCGAACAGCGCGTTCAACGTCGCCCCCATGCCCAGGCCGAAGCCCACCGCCGGGACGAGCAACACCCACGCGTTCAACGCGCCGCTCAGCCACACCACCAGAAGCGCGATCGCGGCCAGGCTCACCAGGAGCACCGCGACGGCGGCGGCGGTGAACAGCCGGCCGAGCCGCGGGGCGAGCCGCATCGCGAGCACGTTGCCGGCGACGATGCCCAGGGTCGCAGGCAGGAACGTCAACGCGGCCTCTATCGGCGTGTACCCCAGTCCCAACTGCAGGTGCAGGGTGAGGACGAAGAACACGCCGACAGCCGTGTTGACGCAGAGCATGACCACTTGAGCCGACGCCAAGCTCCGGCGCCGCAACAACCCCGGTGGCATCAGCGGCTCCCCGCCGCGCCGGGCGAGGACTCGCTGCTGGTACGCGAAGAGCCCCAGCACCGGGATGGCCGCCAGCATCAGTCCGATGGTCCAGACCGGCCAGCCCAGCTCACGGCCCTGCACGAGCGGGTAGAAGATCGCGAAAAGCCCGAGGGTGAGCAACACCAGGCCGCCCAGGTCCATGCGATGACGGACGAAGCCAGGCCGCGCGGGCATCGCCAGCAGCGCGCCGGCCAGCGCGACCAGTCCGACCGGAAGGTTGACCAGGAAGATCGACCGCCAGCCCAGGCCGAACACGTCGGCCTGGGTGAGCACCCCGCCCAGCAGCGGACCGGCCATCCCGCCCACCGGGAAGGCGGCCGCGTAGTACGTCATCGCCTTCGGCCGTTCCGCCTCGTCGAACTCGGCGTGGATGAACGACAGGACCTGCGGCACCATCAACCCGGAGCCGATGCCCTGGACCACTCGCGCGGCGATCAGCACGGCGACGTTCGGCGCCAGGCCCGCCGTCAGCGACGCGACCGTGAAAACGGTCATGCCCAGCAGGAACAACCGCTTGATGCCGTACCGGTCGCCCAGTCTGCCGCCGGTGATCAGGGTGAGCGCGAACCCCAGCGCGTACCCGGCTGAGATCCACTGCAACTCGGCTTCCCCGGTGCCCAGTTGACGCTGGATGGTCGGCAGCGCCACGACCACGATCTGGTTGTCCACCATGTCGACCAGGACGGCCAGGATCGCCACGGCCAGCGCCCACCACCGGAGCTGATGCTTCCGCACGGCGCCCTCCTTCCACCAGAAGCGCCTCGACACCCGCCATTGTCAACCGTTCACATCACTGTGTCAAACGAACGTTTGATTGAGTTGACCAGACAGTCAATTCTGCCAGGTGGATGTACAATTGCCGGGTGTCTGCGCCCAAGGCCCGCCGGTCGCCCAAGCCCCAGGAACGACAGCGAGATGCGGACCGAACCCGCAAACTGATCCTGGACGCGGCGACGGCCGAGTTCGCGGCGCATGGCTACTCAGGCGCCCGGATCAGCGCGATCGCGTCGAGGGCCGGGGTCAACCAGCAGCTGATCTCGTACTACTTCGACGGCAAGGACGGCCTGTACCAGGCGATTTCCGAGCGCTGGCGGCAACGGGAGAGCGAACTCGTGCCCCCGGGCACGCCGCTGCCCGAACAGGTCCGCCAGTACGCGCTGGAAGCACTGGACAACCCGGACGGGGTCCGGCTGCTGGCGTGGAGCGGCCTGGAGTACACCGGCCCGGACAGCGATCTCGACCACGCGCCCCGCTCGCAGCGGATGCAGGGCACCGTCGACCACATCCGCGAGCTACAGGCCGCCGGCAGGTTGCCCGACGAGGTCGACCCCGCCTGCCTGACGATCATGCTGATGGCCGCCGCGATGGCGACCACCACGCTGCCGCACGTCATCGAAGGCGTGTGCCAAGTCGATCCCAAGTCCCCCGAGTTCGTCGACCACTACGCCGAACAGCTGACTCTTGTCACACGTCTGCTCGGTCTCGAGCCCGCGTAGTGCCACAGTCGCCCACGTCCTGCCGCAACTGATGGGTGAGAACGGCGAGCATGCCGAGGTTGACCACGACTCCGGGCAATCCGGCTAGCTGCCGGTCGGCGAAGTTGAACACCTGCCCGATCAAGATGTTCACCAGTACCGCATACCGCAGAATCCGGATGCCGTCCCGCCGGTCCCGCAGCCACCGCAGGAAACCGACCACGATGAGCACGGTCGCGGCCACAACGGCGCCGAACTGGACGATCCGTGCGACGGTCGGCGTGGCGGTGACAGTACCGAGCAAACCGGGCAGGACGGTTGTCAGCGAGTCGACGACCATGATCAGGAGCACCACGCACACGCTGACAAAAGCGGCGTTGCTGCGCACCACCGTGCGAACCAGACGACGGAGGCGTCGCATGAACTCGGCGCGCCGGCGGTGACTGGGGTGTGCCGGCGGGCATGCCTCGATCATCCGCGTCGCCGCGTCGGTCATCAGCTCGTCCGCACCGTGTGCGCGGGCGTCCGCGATCAGCCGGGCACCTTGGGCCCGCGCCGTCTCGGTCAGTCCATCGAGGACACCTGTCTCGGCGATGGCCAACGCGTTGGCCAGTTCCGTTGCCGGGTCTTTGTCATGCCGGTCCGCCAGCCAGCGCATGCTGATGATGACGAGGCAGAAAACCGCATAGATGATGGCGAACGTGGGTTGGAAGAAGTAGTTGTTGTCGGCGGTGACGAACTTCCCCACCTCGTCGACGACCAGGCCGAAACCTGTGCCCGCGACGACAGCGCCTGCCGCTTTGGCGCGCGGGCCGAGGAACGACAACAGCACCAGTTGGCCGCCGAGCATCAGCAGAGTCCCCCAAAGGGTGTGCGCGATGTGCAGCCCGCCGCCGCTCAGTTCCGGGTAGCCGGTCAGTTCCAGGTAAGCCCGCACCACGAGAACCGCGCTCACCGCGGTGATGACGAACAGCTCGATCATGCGGGCACCACGAATGTCCCGCCCACGCAGCCACCGCGAACGAGCCATGGACCGGCCTCCTCCCGGCGTCACGGACGATGGGCGGACCGCGCCCGTAGTGCCGAATCCGTGTGACAGTGCCAATCCGGTCGGACTCGACCGGATTGGCCGGTCCCGCGGCCAGTTCTGCCGCAGTGTCCTCGAGGAGTCGTCGAGCCCGGATCGAGTACCGGCCGTCACGATGCCGGTGATCCGGTGATCCCGATCCACGATCCGCCGAGTGGAGGGCCATACATGTGCGGCATCACAGGCTGGGTGGACTTTTCCCGGGACCTGACGGCCGCGCGGCCGACCATCGAGTCGATGACCCGAGCGCTCGGCAACCGTGGCCCGGACTCCGCGGCGGTGTGGCTCGATCGCCACGCCGCACTGGGGCACACGAGAACCGCGGTCATCGACCTCGCCGGCGGTTTGCAGCCGCTGGTGGCACAAGAGGACGGTAGGACGCCGGCGGTTCTCAGCTACAGCGGCGAAGTGTACAACTTCCGCGAACTGCGCAGCCTGCTCCGGAGCAACGGTCACCGCTTCCGCACCAGCAGCGACACCGAAGTCGTCCTGCGTGCCTATCTGGAGTGGGGCCCGGACTGCGTGCGACGCCTGGAGGGCATGTTCGCGTTCGCGATCTGGGATCGGCGCCACGAGGAGCTGGTGCTGGCCCGTGACCGGCTGGGGATCAAACCGTTGTTCTACGCCCGGCTGCCCCACGGTGTGCTGTTCGGCTCCGAGCCCAAGTCGTTGCTGGCCAACCGGTTGGTGCGCCCAGTGGTCGATCAGGCCGGGCTGCGGGAGCTGCTGTCGACAGCCAAGACACCGGGGCAGGCGGTTTTCCGTGACATGCTGGAACTTCCGCCAGGCCATACCGCGGTGGTGAGTCGCCGGGGAATCAGCCTGAACAGGTACTGGCGGTTGAGAGCCGCGCCGCACACCGACGACCTGCCCACGACGATCACCACGGTACGCGAGCTCCTGAAGGACATCGTCCGCCGTGAACTCGTCGCGGACGTCCCACTGTGCACCGCCCTGTCCGGCGGGCTCGACTCCAGCGCGCTCACCGCCTTCGCGGCCGACGTCCTGGCCGAACAGGACGGGCACCGGGTACGGACGATCACCACCACGTTCGAGGGCTACGGGGACAACTTCCGTCCGGATGACACCCGCAGTGCGCCCGACGCCCCGTTCGCGGCCGAGGTCGTGCGTGCCGTCGGATCCGATCACGTCGACATCGTCCTGACAACCTCGGACATCACCGAGGAATCCACCAGGCTGGCCGCGATGCGCGCGCAGGACATGCCCACGCCGTACGGCGACATGGACGCATCGCTGTACCGCACCTTCCGCCGAATCCGGCAGCACAACACCGTCGCACTGATCGGCGAGGGCGCGGACGAGATATTCGGTGGCTACATCTGGCTGCATCAGGCCGAGTTCGCGCACGCGCAGACCTTTCCCTGGGTGGCGATGGAATCGCTGCACGACAGCTGTCGTGAGGCGGGCATGGGACGCGCTCTGCTCGACCAAGGTCTGCTTGCGAAGATCGACATGCCACAGCACTACGCCGAGATCTACCGGCAGGCCTGTGCGGAGGCCCCCCACCAGGACGGCGAAAGCGCCGACGAGCACCGGATGCGTGAACTGTGCTACCTGCATCTGACGCGCTGGTTGCCGATGCTGCTCGATCGTGACGACCGGCTCAGCATGGCGTCCGGTCTGGAGGTGCGGGTGCCGTTCTGCGACCACCGGCTGGTGGAGTACCTCTACAACGTTCCCTGGTCGATGAAGACCTACGACGGCAGGGAGAAAAGCCTGCTACGGGCCGCGGTGGCGGACAAACTGCCGCAGCGGGTGCTGCGGCGGCCGAAGAGCCCGTGGCCGGTGACCCAGGACCCGGCGTACACCCATGCGTTGCAGCGTGAGCTGTCCAAGTTGCTGGCCGGCTGGGATTCCCCTGCGCTGCAACTGATCGACGTCGGCAACGCCCGCCGGGCGGCGGACGACACGTCGGCCACGGCCTACGGATGGCACAGCCGAATGAACATCGAACTGGTGCTCCAGCTCGACCTGTGGCTGCGGCACTACGAGGTCGAACTCGCCCTGTAGGGATCAACGGCATGTCCACCGACATGATTTCCCAAGGAGAATGATGACGAGAGAGATGGCCGCGCAGCCGCTGCCGTTGGCCCGTGAGTGCCCGTTGACCCCGCCCGCCGAGTACGCGCGGCTCCGCGCCGAAAACCCGGTCAGCCCGCTGGCGCTGCCGGGTGGCGGCACCGGTTGGCTGGTCACCCGTTTCGAGGACGTGGCGGCCGCGCTGGTCGACCCCGCGGTGAGCGCGCAGCGGAAGTTCCAGACCACCGTCTCGGCGGTCACGCTGACCGCCGAGGAGTGGCAGGCGTCCGGGTTCGGCACCTCGTTCATCGGGATGGACCCACCGGAGCACACCCGTTACCGGCGGATGCTGACCGGGCAGTTCACCGTCCGCAGGCTGAAGGAGCTGACGCCCCGGATCGAGCAGATCGTGGACAAGCACGTGGACGCGATGATCGCCGCCGGACCACCGGCCGACCTGGTGCGGGACTTCGCCGAACCCGTCCCGTCACTGGTGATCTGCGAGCTGCTCGGCATGCCCTACGCGGACAGCAAGCAGTTCCAGCGCCACGCGGACGCGATGCAGCGGTTCGAACGCACGAAGGAGGAACTGCTGACCGCGATGACCGGGATGGCCACGTACATGCGCGCCCTCGTCCAGGAGAAGCGCGACCATCCGGACGACGGGCTGATCAGCGGCCTCATCCGGGCCACGCCCGAGGACGGCGTTCCGCTGACCGACGACGAACTGGTGGCGACCGGCAACCTGCTGATGATCGCGGGATACGCGACCACCGCCAACATGATCGGGATGGGCGCGCTCGCCCTGCTGACGCACCGCGAACAGTGGGAGGTGCTGCGCGACCATCCCGAGACCATCGAGCGCGGTGTCGAGGAAATGCTTCGTTACCTGTCGGTGGGGCCGTTCGGGCTGCCGCGCACGGCGAAGGCCGACACCGAGATCGGCGGACAGCGAATTCGGGCGGGCGACCCCATCGTGTTGTCGATCGAGTCCGCCAACCGGGACCCCGCGCAGTTCGAATCGCCGGACGTGCTGGACGTGACCCGGCAACCCAAGCGGCACCTCGGTTTCGCCTACGGTGCCCATCAGTGCCTCGGCCAGCAGCTCGCCCGGCTGGAGATGCGGATCGCGTTCGGTACGCTGACCCGGCGCTTGCCCCAGCTGCGGCTGACCGTCCCGGCCGAACAGATTCCCATGCGCTCGGACATGCAGATCTACGGCCCGTACGAGCTTCCGGTCACCTGGTAGCGCCAGTCACGCGGGCACGACCACTTCGCGAGTCCGTTTCGAGCGGGGACCTGGACACTGAACGAACCGCCGCCATGAATCCACTATGGATGGACGCGGAACACCGGCGAGAGCAAGGGGCTTCGATGCCGCCCGACCAAGCACCGCTTCGTTTTCCGTTTCGCAGCAAGCATCCGATGCTGCCGCCGGACGAGTACGCACTGCTTCGGAAGGAGCGGCCGCTGTGCCGCGCCAGCCTGCCCAACGAGCACAGCGTCTGGCTGGTCACCCGATACGCGGACGTGCGGCAGGTACTCGCCGATCCCCGGTTCAGCCGGGAGGCCATCACCCGGCCTGACGCACCGAGGCTGCTGCCGGTGGCGGCGGGCTCGAAGTCCATCTTCGTGATGGATCCGCCCGAGCACACCAGGCTGCGCAAGCTGGTGGGCCGGGTCTTCACCACCAGGCACGTGGATCGCCTGCGGCCGAGGATCGAGCACCTTGCGGGCGCCATGGTGTCCGCCATGGCCGAGCAGGGACCGCCCGCCGACCTGATCGCGGGACTGGCGCAACCGCTGCCGATCACCGTGATCTGCGAGATGCTCGGCGTTCCCCACCAGGATCACTTGCTGTTCCGGGAGTGGACCGACGTGATGCTCAGCGTGAGCGCCCACTCCTCCGAGGAGGTGACCGCGGCCGCGGCCAAGCTTCGCCGGTACTTGGGCGAACTGATAGCGGACAGGCAGCGTGCCCCCGCGGACGATCTGTTGACCACGCTCATCAAGGCCAGGGACGAGTCGGACTCGCTGAGCACCGAGGAGTTGCTCGCCTTCGGCGAAACCCTGCTGATGGCCGGTTACCACGCCACCACATCGGAAATCGCGCATGCCGCGCTCACCCTGTGCGAGCGGCCGGAGACGATCCGCCGGCTGCACAGGCACCGGGACGAACTGCCTGCGGCGGTCGAGGAGCTGTTGCGGTACTCGCAGGCGGGCGGCGGCGTCGGACCGATCCGGATCGCAGTGGCCGACATGGAGATCGGCGGAACCACCATCCGCGCCGGCGACGCGGTGCTGCCGTGCATCAACTCGGCGAACCGTGACGAGACCGTCTTCAGCAACGCCGAAGACCTGGAGCTGACCCGGAGCCAGAACCCGCACCTGGCCTTCGGCCACGGAATTCACCACTGCATCGGCGCTCAGCTGGGGCGCGTGGAGCTCACCGTCGCCCTTGACGCACTGCTCGAACGGCTCGGCCAGTTCACCTTGGCCGTGCCGCCGGACGAGCTGGAATGGAAGGCCGGCAGGGCGTTCACCCGGCCGGAGACACTGCCGTTGCGGTGGTGAGACGAACGGCGCACCGAACCTGGGAAGGACCGCGACACACGATGAGCACCACGACACCCACGCCCAGCGCCCGGCCGTTGATCGAGCTCGGCACCTCCTTCTGGAGGGGCAAGACGCTGCTCTCGGCCGTCGAGATAGGACTGTTCACCGAACTCGGCGACGGTTCCTGCACAGCGGAGGAACTGCGCGCCAAGCTGGACCTGCATCCTCGTGCGGCCAGCCACTTCCTGGACGCGCTGGTCGCACTGGACGTGCTGGAGCGGACCGACGGGAGGTACCGCAACACCGAGGCGAGCGCGTACTTCCTCGATGAGAACAAGGACACCTACCTCGGCGGCTGGATGCGTCAGGCCAGCGCGCACCTGTTCCGGGCCTGGGGCGGTCTCACCGAGAGCCTGCGCACCGGCAAGCCGTTCATCGGCTGGGACAGTGCGGACTACTTCGAGCGGCTGTACGAGGACATGGACGAGCGGCGCAACTTCATCGCGGCGATGGACGCGTGGACGACCCACATCGCCCGCGAGTTGGCGGCAGGTGTCGACTGGAGCCGTCATCACGACTTCGTCGACGTCGGCGGCGCCCGCGGCAACCTGTCCGCCTGGCTGGTCAAGGCCCAGCCACACCTGTCCGGAACGGTCTTCGACCGGCCAGAGCTCGAACCGCTGTTCGCCGAGCACATGGCGCGGCACGGCACCGCGGAGCAGGTCCGCTTCGTCACCGGCGACTTCTTCACCGAGTCACTGCCCGAGGCCGACGTGCTGATCTTCGGGCACATCCTGCACGACTGGGACGACGACGAGCGCCGCGCGCTGGTGGCGCGTGCGTACGAGTCGGTTCGGCCCGGCGGCGTCGTGGTCATCTACGACCGGATGATCGACGATGACCGAAGGCGGAACGTGACCGGGTTGCTCGGCTGCCTCAACCTGCTCGTGGTCACACCAGGTGGTTCGGAGTACACGGTGGCCGAATGCCGGGCCTACGCGGCTGCTGCCGGGTTCGGCGAAACCACCACGCTGCCCCTTTACGACGGCTTGGAAACCGCGGTCATCGCCCGCAAAGCCGGCTGACCGGAACAGTCCCCAGGGAGTTCCCATGCCGTACACGGCCATCACCTACGACATCAAAAGCGGGTACGAGGACGAGGTGGCCGAGGTGTTCGGCGACTTCCAACGCCCGAAGAGCACTGTGGTTCCGGGTGCCGACGGCGAGCAGGCCGGCCGAATCCTGGCCACTGCGGTCTTCATCCGGGACAGCACGCTGGTGCGGTTCATCGAGTACGAGGGCGATCTGGAGGCGGTGGCCCGGTTCATGGCCACCCAGCCCGGCGTGCGCCAGGTGGAACGGAAACTGGCGCCGTACCTGAACAAGCCGAGGGACACCGGCACCGTCGACGGCTTCCTGCGTACCTTCCGGGAAAGCCAACTGCGCTGCATCACCCAGTTCACCGTGCCACGCGCCTGACCCGAGCAGCGGCGTCGCGCCGGGTCAACGAACCGTTTCGTGGAATCGGCTCAGCCGAGAACCACCGCGACGGAGTTGACCACTACCGCGGCTACGGCGAGCGTGGTGCGCAGGAGGTGCCAGCGCCGCCACAGCGGCCGGGGATCACGCCAGCCGACGGGGATGCCGGCCGGATCGAGCGACTTGACCACGCGGTTGATCGGCACGTTGCAGAAGTGCGAGACCACCGACACCCCGAGCAGTAGCACTGCCGCGACGACGAACAGCGTCGTCGGTCCCTCGGCGAAGACGGCCAGCGCGATGTCGACCGTCATCGACGACAGCACGATGATCGGCATGGTGGGGTCCCACCGCCGGCCGATCAACTGGTGCGTGTAGACGTACCGATCGGGTGGCATCGCGACCAGCGCGGGCAGCACGCTCAGCGCCACCGCGAACAGCACACCGGCCACGACGCCGCTACCGACCAGCACGGCCACAGACAGCACATCCGTGATCACGCCGAGCCCGCTGGAGCATCAGCCCTGTTGGTCCGCAACGGCAGTTCGACCACGGCGGCCGCGTCGTCGTCGCCGTATCCGGCATCCACAGTAGACGCGAGAATCTCGGTCGCGCGCCCGACAATCGGTAGTTCCACGCCCTGTGCGTGGGCCTCTCTGCCCGCGAGGCTGAGGTCCTTGAGCATCAGGGCCGCCCTGAACGCCGCAGGCTGGTAGTTACGCGTGCGCATGAACTCCGCACGGAAGCCCAGTACCGGGGAATGCCATCCGCTGCCCGCGAAGGCGTCCAGCAACAGCCGCCGGTCCATGCCCATCGCCTCGACGAACGCGACCGCCTCGGCCAACCCCACGGTCTGCACACCCAGCAACAGGTTGAACGCCAGCTTCAGCACGCAGGCATTGCCGGCCGGGCCAAGATGCCTGTGTTCCCGGCCGATCGCGACCAACACGTCGTGCACCGAATCCACATCGGACTCGTTACCCGCGGTGAAGACTCGCAGCTGCCCGGTAGCGGCCATCATGGGATTGCCGATCACACACGCCTCGACCCGGCGCACGCCCGCTTCGGCGAGTCGTCGCGCCGCCTCCCGCGAGAACGCCGGCGACACCGTCGAGGTGTCCACCACGACCATGCCGGGCCGCAGCCGGCCGGCGAGTTCACCGAACAGCACACGCTCAACCGCCTCCTCGTCGGCGAGACTGAGCAGGACGACATCGGCGACCGCCGCCGCGTTCGCTGCTGTCGCCGCGACGATCGCACCGGCCTGCCGCAAGGATTCGGCCTTCGTGGCCGTGCGGTTGAACACGATGGTGGTGAAGCCCGCGGCAAGCAGCGAACGGGCCATGCCGGAGCCCATCGCGCCCAGTCCGATCACCGCTGTCGGCGTTTCGGGCACGGCTCATCCCTTCGTCGGGTGCGTGTCCAGCGAAAGCTGGGAGACACAGCGCATGGTGGCGTCCCTGAAGTACTGGCCGAACGCCTGGGGAGTGGTGGTGTCCCGCTGCCGCTGTAGGTACGGGGCCAGCTGCTGCTCGATCAGGTGGACGCCGCGCTGGGCCGCCATGTGCCGGGCGATGACGGCGAAATCACCCTCGAAGTGGATGATCCGCACCATCACGTCCTCCTTGACGAACACGGCAGTGCCGAGCAGGCGACCGGCGGGCCCGCCGTCCTCGTACCGCAGGTCCGGCGTGTCCACGCGCTGGAACTGCGCGAAGATGTCGGCGATCTCGTCCTCGTGCCCCGGTTTGACGCGGTAGGTGATCGCGGCGTACGGCATCGGCTCACTCCGTTCTCGTTGGTGGATCACATTTCCCTGGCCGGCACCGGCTCGGTCTGCTGGTACGGCGAGCTGTCCTTCGCCAGCGCCCGGCTCAGACTCCGGCGGTACAGCGCGAAGCCGGCACCGGCGAGCGTCGCCGCCCCGCCCAGACCGAGGTAGTACACCGACTCAGGGACAACCTCCCCCAGCCGCACCAGAGCACTGCCCAGCCCGCCGCCGAGTGCGGCGAACAGCCACAGCATGCCCAGAATCCGCCCCATGAACTGTTTGGGCAGCACGTCGGCCGCCGACGAAATGGTGACCGCCGCGATGACCACCTCGCCGCAGGCGTGCATCAGGTAGACCGCGATCAGCCACAGCGGTGAGACCTTCGCGCCGCCGGAGGTGTTCGCCGCGGCGACCGCCATCACCAGAAAACCACCACCCACCAGCAACAGTCCGACGGCGAACTTCACCGCCAGCTGGTACCGCTCGCCGAAACGCGGCAACACGACAGCCACCAGCGGTGCGATCACCAGGATGAACAGCGGCGTCGCGGACTGCAGCCAGCTCGCCGGCACGCCGAACCCGAACACGGTGAGGTCGGTATGGTCCCGTGCGAACAGGTTCAGCAGCGAGGCCGCGTGCGCGATGATCATCCAGAAGAGCGTGGCACCGAGGAACACCGCCAGGAATCCCTTGAGTCTGCGGCGATCACCGGCGCCCAGCGCCGGATTCCGGTACAGCACGACATAGCCGACCACCGGGATGACCAGACCGAGCACGCTCGCGCACACGATGGCCGTCGTCGCACTGAGCACACCGCACAGCCACAGCACGGTCAGCAGCCCGGCCAACGCCAGCAGAGCGCTTCCAGTTCTGCGGGCCACCACAACACGTTCGGGCCTTGTCAGCGGACGCTCCGGACGGCCGCCCACGTCGTGGAACTGCCCGGCCGCGCCGGCCAGCAAAGCAGCGGTGAGCAACACCGCCACCGACGCGATCGAGAACGCGAGGTGCCAGCTGACCCGCTCGCCCAGGTATCCGGTCAGCAGCGGGGCGATCAGCGCGGACACCTGCACTCCGACGTACATCAGCGAAATGCCCGACTCCCGGCCCCGGCGACCCGCGAACATCAGGTTGACCATGGCCTGGTGGTTCGGTTTGAACAGCCCTCCCCCCGCGGCCAGCAGAACGAGCCCGGCCGCGGTGGTCCAGCCGGCCGGGACCGCCAGGCACACATAGCCGAATCCGCTGATCAGGCAACCTGCCAGCAGCGCACGCCGTTGGCCGAGCACCCGGTCGCCCAACCAGCCGCCCGGCAACGACAGCAGGAACATCACGCTGATCCATGCGCCGAACAAGGCGGCAGCGTCGCCGGTGGCCAGGCCGAGCCCGCCCCGGGACTCGGGCGCCGCCGCGTACAGCACGAGGATGGCCTGCATACCGTAGAACCCGAACCGTTCGAGTGTGTCGGTGCAGAACAACGTGACGTACCAGCGCGGCATCGTGCGAAGGGAAACAGGTCCGTCCGCTGTGGACTCCCGCCTGCTCATGCCGTCACCTCTCGACAGGCACGTGCCCACTCGCCCGGGCGAGCGCCGCGGCCAGAATGCCGTCCTGGTCGTCAACCCACCCGGGCGAGCGCCAGGCGACGAAGGCGTCCGGCCGCACCAGGACCGCGCCTTGCTCGGACACTCCGTAGGCCGTGGCCCAGTCCCGGTCGACCGGCACCATGTCGCCGCCCTGGCCGACCACGAACCCGCGCACCGGAACGGACAGCTGCTTGGCGACCCGCTCGGCGCTCTCCACCCAGCCGCTTCCCCTCGAACCGGTCAGCAGCACGAACTCGTCCCAGAACAGGTCGATTGTGGACATGCGGGCTCCGTCACGATCCAGCCACACGTGCGGCGCGCGGGTTCCGGGCTCGCCGGACAGCTGAAGATCCGGGGTGAGTACCGGGACGTCCTGGCGGTCACCGGTGATCACGTCCGACTTGTACCGGTACCCGAGAGTGATGATGATGTCGTCCACCATGGACGCCAGCGTTTCCTCGTCCGCGTGCCCATGCCGGATACGGTTTCGCACCATCGCCTGGCGTGCCATGGCCGCACCCACCCCGCGTCGTTCGTCGTCATAGCTGTCCAGCAGCGCGTCGCCGGCCCAGCCACGCAGCACCGCGGCGAGCTTCCATGCCAGGTTGTGGGCGTCGTGAATGCCTGTGTTGGCCCCGAAACCACCGGCCGGTGGATGCACGTGCGCCGCGTCGCCCGCCAGGAACACGCGGCCCCGCCGAAAGGTCTCGGCCACCAGCTGGGCACCCTGCCACGGAACTTTGGCGACGATCTCGACGTCCATGTCCGCCTTCCCGGAAGCGGTACGCACGATGTCGACGCACCGCTCGTCGGGGTAGTCGGCCGGTGATTCGCCCTTGTCCGGGTAGTACAGCGGTGCGGCCAGCCACGGGTCACAGCCGTGCAGCCGGGACAGGCCCATCAGTGTGCCTGGCGCCGCCGTCGCGTAGCACAGGATGAACTTGCGGCCCTTGAGCAGCTTCTCCAGCTCCGGCGCGCGGAAGTAGATGCTCAGCGCGTCGAACACGGTGCCGATGCCGCTGCGTTCGACACCGAGCTGCTGCCGCGTGCGGCTGCCGGCGCCGTCCGCGCCGACCAGGTATTCCGCTCGGACGGTCATCCGTTCGCCGGACCCGTCGTCCTTGACGATGGCGGTCACGCCGTCCTCGTCCTGGTCGAAGCTCAGCAGGCGCGTGGCGAACCGCACCTCCGCCCCTGCCCTGCGCGTCAGGTCCACCAGAACCCGTTCGTAGCGGTCCTGCCCGCAGCCCATCACCCGCTCCGGGCTGATGGTCGGCCCGTCCAGCGACGGCGCTTCGAGCACGATCGCGTCGTCGATCTCGGCGAACGTGCGGACCTGCAGGATGCCGCCCTCGAAATAGCCGTGTGAGTCGCCCACTTCCAGTGCGCGGATCTCCTTGTTGACCCCGGCCGCCCGGAACAGCTCCATCGTGCGGGCCTGTAGCCCGGGCGCGCGGGGCAGCGTCGACGTGCCGTCCCTTTTCTCCACCACCAGCGAACGCACACCGTGGTGTGCCAGGAAAAGAGCGGTGGACAGACCCACCGGCCCGGCACCGACGACCAGCACCGGAACCCTCACGTCTACCATGCCGTCTTCCTTTGCCCCAGTCCGCCGGCGGACAAAGCGACCTTGGCGATGAGGTCGAGTTGCTCCACGTCCGCTGTGCACGGAAAAAGCAGCAACTCGTCACACCCCGCCTCGGCGTAGCCATCGATCGTGTCGCGCAGCCTGTCCTCGTCCGCGATCACGCCGGACGCGAGGAACTGCGCCTTCTCGCCCATGTAGGAGTAGTAGTCGAGCAGGTACTCCCCGCCCGTCTTCTTGCGATCCGCGCCAAGCGCCACGTAGGTGAGCGCACCCAGTTTCGGTGTGTCGGTACGACCCTCGGCCTTCCAGGCATCGCGCACCTGTTCGGCCAGTGCCGGGAACTTGGCGATCGGGCCACCACCGGAGACCCAGCCGATGCCGTGCTTCGCGGCACGCGGGAACGCTGCGGGCGAGTTACCGCCGATCCACAGTGGAACGCGCTGGTCGTTCACCGGCCGTGGACCGATGCCCGGCACGGGTCCGGCACCGGCCCACACCTTGCCGAGCTCGTTGAGCAGTTCGTCCAGCCACCTGCCCCGGGTCCGGTAGGACACTCCGGTCGCCCGGAAGTCGTCCTCCCGCGCGCCCGCCGCGACGCCGACCACCAGCCGCCCACCGGAGACGCGGTCGATGCTGGCGAGTTGCTTGGCCAGCAACGCCGCGCTCGGCCAGTACGCGGCCAGCAGGATCGTCGGCGCCAGCGTGATGCGCTCGGTCACCGCGGCTGCGGCAGCCAGCGAGACAAGGCTGTCGTAGCTGTCGTACACCAACCGGTCAAGCACCGCCAACGTGCTGAATCCCAGCTCGTCCGCCCGGCGGGCGAACTCGACCAGCTGACGGCCGTCCGTACCGGGAACGGTGTTCGGCAGGCCCACTCCAACGTCCATCGTGATCTCTCCTGTTGTCCGTTCCCTGGGGACTGTTCACGCGGTCGCCAGCACCGACTCGTCGAAATCGATCCGCTTCAGCGACCACTTCGCCACTCGCAACGACATCGCCACCGCCTCGGTGGCGTAGCCGAGCATCTCCGCCTGGTAGTTCTCCGATGCCTCGGACACCGAGCACTCGCCTCGATCCACCGCGCGGAGCCATCGGGTCAACGTGCTGGCGTCACGCATGGCCGTGTTCGCGCCGACGCCTCCGGACGGCGGCATCGCATGCACGGCGTCGCCGAGCGGGATGACGTTTCCCGGTGCCCACGGCTCGATCGGGGCGGTCGCCCGCACGGCGACCGGAAAGGTCTCCGACACGTCCGCGTAGCGCAGAATGGTGCGCAGCGCCGGATGCCAGCCCGAGGTGCGTTCCACCACCAGTTCCCACAGCCGCGCGCCGCTCATCGTCAGGAACTCGCGGTCGGCCATGCCTGTGGCACTGCGGTGCATGGAGAACACCGACATGAAGTAGTCCCCGGTGTCGTCGAATTCGTACCCCGGCCACAGCTTCGCCGCCGCCTGCCTGGGCTTGACGCGATACACCATCGGCATCAGGCCGAGCTTGTGCCCGTCCGAGCCGATCACCCACGTGAACCGGTCCTGCAGGACCTCGGGGACACCACGACGCAGTGCGCCGGTCATCGGGATGCGGCCGAAGACCGTGCGAACTCCCAGATCGCGTGGCTCGCCGAGGTCTCCCTGTTGGCGACGTACCACCGAGTTGCTGCCGTCCGCCGCCACCAGCACGTCTGCCCTGACCGCGTCGCCATCGGCGAAGTGCGCCACCACGCCACCGCCCACCGGCCGTTCGTAGTGGGTGAACCGCCTGCCGAAGCGCACCACGTCGTGCAGACCCGCCAGCAGCACCCGGCGCAGCGTGACCCGGTCGACCGCGTCCACCTTCTCCGGCCGATCCGCTCTCGGGTCGTTGATCTCCGGACCCCATTGCTCGACCAAATGCTCGTCGTACACGGCCATGCCGTAGCCGTACCGGCTGTTCGCGGTGGCCACGAGCAATTCCCGCACCGGACGAGGCAGGCAGTCACGCAACGCCTGCTCGCCCTCGGGGCTGATGTGGAGGCGATAGCCCTGGTTGCGGCCGCGCACGGACTCGTCTCGTTCGTACACCTCGACGTGGACGCCGGCCTGCCGCAGTCCCTGAGCCAGACAGAGCCCGCCCACGCCACCGCCGATCACGACGACGCGCAGCCCGCGTCGTGATGCTCCGCCACCCATCACACCCCGCCGTCCACATTGAGCGTGGCTCCACTGATGTAGCGGGCTGTGTCACCGGCCAGGAACAACACCGCGCCGGCCACGTCCTCCGGCTGGCAGATGCGGCCGAGCGCGGTCATCCCGACTATGCGTTCGACTGCCTGCGGCGGCAATCCGGCGCCCGGTTCGGTCTCGGTGAGCCCAGGCGCGACGATGTTGACCCGGATGCCACGCGGACCGACTTCCTTGCACAGTCCACGGGTGAAGCCGAGCAGCGCGGCCTTCGAGGCGGTGTAGTGCACGCCGTTGACCCGTCCGCGCAGCGCGACGGAGGAGCCGACGTTCACGATGGACGCGCCGTCCGTCAACAGATCGAGCATCGCCTGGGTGACCAGGAACGCGGTGGTGAGGTTGTGGTCGATCAACCGGTGCCACTCGTCGTCGTCGATGTGCCCGAACGGGACGCCGCCGTCCACGCCGACGTTGTTGACCAGCACGTCGAGCTTGTCGAACTCGGTCCGCACCACCTCGGCCAGCCGCTCCACCTCGGGCCTGTTGGTCGCGTCGGCACGCACCACCCGATGCTCGTCACCGAGCGTCTTGAGCTGCCTGCTGAGGCTTTCCGCCGCCTCGTCCGCGCTGTGGTGGCAGGTGATCACCCGCGAACCGGCACGGGCGAAGGCGAGCGTCGTCGCCCGTCCGATCCCCTTGGTACCGCCGGTGACCAACACTCGTTTGCCACGCAACCCCTGGTCCACTGGATGCCACCTCTTCCTGCGTTCGGCCGGCGTCCGATGCTGTCAACGGCGGCTGGTCCGGTACTCGAACCGTGGTCGAGGACCCGCCCACCGAGTCCACTGAGGACTTTCCGCACGCCTTCGAGCACGCCTCCACCACGCGATGCGAACGTTCCCGCTCGACTCGGCATGGCGCCTGGCCGGCCGAATTCGCCAGAAAGGGAGCCGCACGAATGACGAACACCGTTCCCGACGTCAGCACCCCGGCCGGAATCATCCGGCTCTGCAACGCGTTCTGCGATGCAAAAGCGTTGCTCACCGCGGCGGAGCTCGACCTGTTCACCGTTCTGCACGCGGGCCCGTTGACCGAAGAGGAGATCCGCCTGCGGCTCGAGTTGCACGGCCGCGGGCTGCGTGACTTCCTTCAGTTGCTGGTCGCGCTGGGCCTGGTGGAGAAACAGGACGGCCACTACCGCAACGCCCCGGGCGCGGACCGCTACCTGGTCCGGCACATGCCGACCTATGTCGGCGGATTCCTCCACCGGGCCAACAACAACCTGTATCCGGCGTGGGGCAGGCTGACCGAAGCACTGCGGACCGGTAAGCCCCAGGCGGCAGGCGACTTCGAGCAGGTGCTCCGGAACCCGGAGGTGCTCGGCCAGTTCGTCCGCATGATGGACGCGCTGACGCAGGTGCTCGGGCCGCGACTGATCGAGGCGTTCGACTGGACGGGATACCGGACCGTGCTGGACGTCGGCGGCTGCCGGGGCAACATGGCAGGCCAGATCGTCAAGGCACATCCCGGGCTGACCGGTCATGTCCTGGACCTGCCACAGATGGAGCCGTTCTTCGACGAGCACATGGCCGCCCTGGGCCTCACCGGCGAAGTGCGCTTCCACGGCGGCAACTTCTTCCACGACCCGCTCCCCCGGGCCGACCTGGTGATCCTCGGCCACGTCCTGCACGACTTCGACCAGGAACACCGGAAAACGCTGGTCCACAGGGCATGCGAGGCGGTACTCCCCGGTGGGGCGCTGCTGGTCTACGACCGGATGCTGGACGAGGAGCCGACCCACGTGGAGAACCTCGTGATCAGCCTGGACATGCTGCTGGTCAGCGACGGCGGCTCGGAGTACCCGGCCGGCGAGATCCGGGAACACGCGGCCGGCGCCGGCTTCACCCGGTTCCACGCCGAGCCACTCGGCGACTACGACACCCTGGTCGTCTGCCGCCGCCCGTAGCGTCCGTGACACGCCGGGATCGGCTCCCTCCCCCAACAGGACCACCTGAGTGCCGTCGAGCCGGTTTCGAGATGGTCTCCAGACCGGAAAGCGAGTGTGGGGACGTGGTGAAAAGCATCCCGATGCCTACCGGGAAAGGCGCGGTGACGAGCACGTCCGGGACGGTCACCGATCCCGTGGTGACCGGCATCGGTGTGCTGGCACCGACCGGAGCCGGCGTCGAGGCACACTGGCACGCGGTACTGGCGGGCAAGTCGGGGATAAGCCGGATCAACCGTTTTGATCCGACGTCCTATCCGGTGCGGTTCGCCGGTCAGGTGCCCGGGTTCGCCGCCAAGGACCACGTACCGGGCCGGCTGATCCCGCAGACCGACCACTGGACGCACCTCGGCTTGGCGGCGGCCGCTGCCGCGCTCGCCGACGCGCGGATCGATCCGGCCGAGCTGCCCGAGTACGAGATGGCCGTGGTCACGTCGAGTTCGTCGGGCGGGACCGAGTTCGGCCAGCACGAGATGGAACGGCTGTACCTCAACGGCCCGTCCTGGGTCGGCGCGTACCAGTCGATCGCCTGGTTCTACGCGGCGACTACAGGGCAAATTTCCATCCGGCACGGTATGCGGGGCCCTTGCGGAGTGCTGTGCTGTGAGCAGGCCGGTGGGCTGGACGCGCTCGGACAGGCCCGGCGACTGCTGCGGACAGGTTCCCGGCTGGTGGTCAGCGGCGGCACTGACGCGTCGTTGTGCCCCTACGGCCTCGTCGCGCAGCTGACCAACGGCCACCTGTCCACTGTGGAGGACCCAGCACGGGCTTATCTCCCGTTCGACGCCGCCGCGTCCGGTTATCTGCCGGGTGAGGGCGGGGCGATCCTGGTGCTGGAAAGCGCGGCTGGTGCCGCCGCCCGCGGGATGGGCCACGGCTACGGGATCATCGCGGGATACGCGGCGGGTTTCGACCCTCCGCCAGGATCGGACCGGCCGCCCGCGTTGCGCCGCACGATCGAGCGCGCACTGGCGGACGCGGATGTCGGACCGGCCGATGTGGACGTCGTGTTCGCCGACGGCGCCGGGGTCCCCGAAGCGGACCTGGCCGAGGCCCGGGCCCTGGCGGAGGTTTTCGGCCCGCGTGGGGTGCCGGTGACCGTGCCGAAGACGTTGACCGGCCGGCTTTACGGCGGGGGCGCCGCGTTGGATGTCGCGACCGCGCTGCTGTCCCTGTGCGACAGCGTCATCCCGCATACGGCCGGGCCGACGCACCTGGCGGCCGGGTGCGAGATCGACCTGGTGACAGATCAGCCACGGGACGCCCGGCTGAACACGGCGCTCGTCGTGGCCAGGGGCCACGGCGGGTTCAACGCGGCGCTCGTGCTCAGGCGGCCGGAAGCCGACAGAGCGGAGGGAGAGTGCGGATGAGCGAGTTCACTTTGGACGATCTGCGGGAGATCATGCGAGCCAGTACGGGTGTCGACGAGGGCGTGGACCTCGACGGCGACATCGCCGACGTGGAGTTCGACGACCTGGGGTACGACTCCCTCGCGGTGCTGGAGCTGTGTGGGCAGGTCGGGCGCAGGTACGGCGTCCAGATCTCCGACGACGCCGCGTCGGAGATGCCGACGCCTGCCAGAGCCGTCGAGTTCATCAACACCATGGTGGCGAAGGCGAGGGTTTGACGTGGCGGGACACACCGACAACGAGATCGTCATCGACGCACCGATGGACCTGGTCTGGGACATGACCAACGACATCGAGTCGTGGCCTCGGCTGTTCAGCGAGTACTCGGAGGCGGAGATTCTCTCCCGGCGTGACGGGACCATCGTCTTCCGGCTCGCGCTGCATCCGGACGAGAACGGCAAGATATGGAGCTGGGTGTCCGCGCGCACGCCGGACGAGTCGACCAGAACCGTACGGTCCCAGCGCATCGAGACCGGGCCGTTCAAGTACATGTGGATCTACTGGGAATACCTGCAGACCGACAACGGCGTGCGGATGCGCTGGGTGCAGGACTTCGAGATGAAGCCGCAGGCGCCGGTGGACGACATGGCCATGCAGGCGCGGCTCAACCACAACACCCCTGTGCAGATGCGACTCATCAAGCAGAAGGTCGAGGCGGCGGCCGTGTCCGACCGGGCCGCTGTCACCTGACGCGCGGGGACCCGATCGAACCGTCGGAGGTGAACGTGCTCGAAATCCTGGTACCACTCGTGTTGCTGGCCAACGGCCTCGCGGCCGGAGTGCTGGTGGGCACGCTGCTCGGCGGGTGGCCGTTGCTGGAAAGCCTGCCTCCTGACCGTTACGTGCACGCACACGCGTTCTTCTCCACTCGGTTCGACCCCTTCATGCCGGCCTGCCTGGTGATCACAGTGATCGGTGACGTGCTCATCGCCGTGGTCACGCCCGACTTGGGCGCACGAGTGCTGTTCCTCGGCGCCGCGGTGGCGGCGCTGGGCACGGTCGCGATCTCGTTGGTGAAGAACGTTCCGGTGAACGCGTGGATCCAGGCGCAGAACCCGGACGATCTGCCCGACGACTTCGCCGAACGCGACCCGCGCCGGGACTGGGGCGCCTGGAACCGGGCCCGGACAGCACTGTCGACGCTCGCCCTGCTGACCAATTGCGTCGCCGTAGGTCTCCTGCTGTGACCCGTGGATGAACGACAGAACGCGGAGGACGACATGGATCTCGATCTGGTGGGCAAGAAGGCACTGGTGACCGGAGGAACGCGCGGCGTCGGTCGCGGCATCGTGCTGGCGTTGGCGCGCAACGGGGTCGACGTCATCACCTGCTACCGGCAGGAAAGTGAAGCGTCGGCCTCACTCGTCCGGGAACTCAAGGAGATCGGCGGACATCATCACGTGCTGCGCGCGGACCTCGCCGAGCCGGTGGAGATCGCGGACCTGCTGCACGAGTGCGAGTCCCGGTTCGGCCGGCTCGACCTGGTGGTCAACAACGCCGCCGTGATCAGCCATGTGCCGTACGAGGAACTGCCGTTGGCGGATTGGCAGCGCACGCTCGCCACCAACCTGACCGCCGTGCACCTGGTGATCCAGCACGCGCTGCCGCTGCTGGGCGAAGGCAGCTCGGTGATCAGCATCAGTTCCAAGTCCATCGACGTGGGCATTCCGCTCCGGGCGCACTACACCGCGACCAAGGCCGCGCTGCACGGTCTGACCCGGAGCCTGGCGCGGGAGTTCGGCGGTCAGGGAATCCGGTTCAACGTCCTGTCCCTCGGCATGATCCACACCGAGGCGATGGACGCGCTGCCGGCCGAGCAGCGCGAGCCGATGATCAAGCGCTACACCGAGAAGACCTCGCTCGGCAGGCTCGGCACACCGGACGAGGTGGCGGGCGCGGTGCTCTGGCTGGCCGCCGACCTGTCCCGGTACGTCACGGGCGCGGTCGTCGCGGTGGACGGCGGGATCGCGTGATGATGCCCGAGGGTGTCTTCCGGGTGATGCTGCGGATGGACATCAAGCCCGGCATGGAGAACGAGTTCGAGCGGGTGTGGCGGGAGATCGGCGACTCGGTCACCTCGCATCCGGCGAACCTCGGCCAATGGCTCGCTCGCGGCGACGAGGCGGGCGTCTACTACATCGTCAGCGACTGGGTGGACGAACCGCGGTTCCGCGAGTTCGAGACCAGCGACCGGCACCTGAACCATCGGAAGAAGCTGCACCCCTACCGTTCCGGCGGCTCGATGACCACCATGCGCGTCGTCACGTATCTGCCTGGCGACGCGAACGGGAAGAGCCACCAGGAATGGGAGGCGGCTCGATGACCGGCGAAGTACGGGTGCTGCTCTACCACGCGACGAACGACCTCTCCGGCATCGAGGCGGCCTACCACCTGACGAGTACTCGGCTCGAATCGGTGCCAGGCCTGCTCGGCAACGAACTGCTGCACTCGGTAGCCGACCCGAACGGATTCGTCGTGCTCAGCGCATGGCGGAACCTGGACGCCTTCCAGGAGTGGGAGAAGAGCTCGGAACACCGCAACCAGACGGCTCCGCTGCGGCCATACCGGGACACGACGATGCCGAATCCGTTCGGCCTGTACCAGGTGACGGCTTCCTACCGGACGAGCTGACGGGAATTTCGCGTGATGCGCCTACCGACGCCCGAAGACGAGGGAAGACCGCACGAGCGGTGGCGGGCGTTCGGCGGCGTACTGCTGGACGCATTGACCTACACCGGCATCGCCCTGTGCTGGCACCCATGCCCGTTGCCAGAGGTAGCCGCCAGCACGTCCGGAACGCCGACGAACGAGGGGACGACCCGACATGACCACGATGGCGAACCGCACGCGGGATGAGACCGGGGACGCCGCCGCGGCCGGCAATGACTGGCTGGTTTGCGTCAAATGCCGGTCCCTGTTGTACCGCAGCCGATTCGAACGTCTCGCGCAGGTGTGTTACGTATGCGGCTGGCACGCGCCGCTGAGCGCTCGGGACCGCGTCGGCCAGCTACTCGACGTCGGCTCCGGGAAACCGGTCGAACCGGCTCCCACCACGCGCGACCCCCTCGGGTTCACCGACCTGGTGCCGTACGCACAACGCCTGGCGAAGGCCGAGCGGGTGACTGGGCTGGACGAAGCGGTGTACGTCGTGCGCGGCGCGGTGCGCGGTAACTCGGTCGTGGTGGCCGCCATGGACTTCCGCTTCCTCGGCGGCAGTATGGGCGTCGGCGCCGGAGAAGCCGTGGCGACCGCGGCGGACACAGCGCTCGCGCACGGCATCCCGCTCGTGCTTGTGACCGCGTCGGGTGGAGCGCGGATGCAGGAGGGCGTGCTGTCCCTGGTACAGATGGCCAAGACCAGCAACGCCATGGCCGCGTTGGACGAAGCCGGGCTGCTCACCGTCACGTTGGTCACCGACCCCACGTTCGGTGGTGTGGCGGCGTCGTTCGCGACCCTCTCCGACGTGATCATCGCCGAACCGGGCGCCAGAATGGGATTCGCCGGTCCCCGGGTGATCGAGCAGACGATCCGGCAGCGACTGCCGGAGGGCTTCCAGTCCGCGGAGTTCCTGCTGCGACACGGTCTGGTCGACGACGTACGGGGTCGCACGGAGCTACCGCAAGTCCTGGGCATGCTGCTCGGCAGCACCCGGCCGATCGCCGCCGGTTGGGGCCGCGGCGAGACCGACCCGGTCGTGCGCGACCCCGACCTGCTGGAGCCCAAGGACATCCAGCACGTGATCGACCTGGCCAGGCAGCCGGCCCGGCCGACCATTCTGGACCACGGCGCGACCTGGTTCGACGGTTTCCTGGAACTGCACGGGGATCGCGCAGGTGCGGACTGCCCGGCCATGGTCGGCGGACTGGCCACTGTGGACGGCCTGCCCGTCATGGTGATCGGGCACCAGAAAGGGCACACCACCGACGAGCTGGTGCGACGCAACTTCGGCATGCCGACCCCCGCCGGGTATCGCAAGGCGGCGAGGTTGATGCGGCTGGCCGCGAAGCTGCGTGTGCCGGTGGTCACGCTGATCGACACGCCGGGCGCGCATCCCGGCCTTGACGCGGAGCGGCACGGCCAGGCGAACGCGATCTCGGAGTGTCTGCGCGTCCTCGGCGGCCTGCCGGTGCCCGTGGTCAGTGTGATCACCGGGGAAGGCGGCAGCGGCGGTGCGCTGGCCCTGGCCGCCGGCGACCGCGTGCTGCTGGCCGAGAACGCCATCTACTCGGTGATCAGTCCGGAGGGATGCGCCGCGATCCTCTGGCGTAGCCCGGATGCCGCCGCCGACGCCGCCGCGGCGCTGCGGTTGGACGCCCAGTCCCTGCTGCGGCTCGGCTTGGTCGACGGCGTGATCCCTGAGCCGCGAGGCGGCGCGCACCGAGACCCGGCCCGGGCAAGCCTGTTGGTCCGCGACGCCGTGGTGTGTGCGCTGCGCGACCTGCGTGCGCGCACCGGCGGAGAGCTGGTGGCCACCCGGCGGGCGAAGTTCCGCCGGTTCGGAACGGCGAGCTTCGCGGGAGCGGGTCGATGAGCGGCACGCGGGATACCGAGATCGACGTCATGCGGTCACTGGAGATGGACGTTGCCAGAATCGGCGTGGAAGGCGCGATGGATCTGCTCAGCCGCAGTCTCACCGAGATCGTGCGGGCCGCACCGTTGGTGCCGAGCCGGGCCCGCGTGCGGTTCGGTTGCGCGAGCATCGAGGTCGAGTGGCCCGCTGCGCCGAGCGGGGAAACGGCCTCCACGGCCACGCCGGCCAAGCCGAGCCGGTCGGACAACGGGCTGCGCGAGTTGTGCACTCCCCTGGTCGGGACCTTCTACCGGGCGGCCGAACCCGGCGCCAGGCCGTTCGTCGAGGTCGGCGACGACGTCGAACCGGGCCAGCAGGTCGCCATCGTGGAGGCGATGAAGCTGATGAACGCGATTGTCGCGGAGGAGGCAGGCCGCGTGACGGAGATCCTTGCCGTTGACGGGGAATCGGTCGAATACGGCCAGCCGCTGCTGCGACTGGAGCCACGAACCGGAGAGTGAGCGAGGTGTCCAATCCGGCAGTGCCCGCCGATCCGGGCAGACCGCTGTTCGACAAGGTCCTGGTGGCCAACCGCGGCGAGATCGCGCTTCGGGTGGTGCGCACGTGCCGGGAGATGGGCATCCGGACGGTCGTCGTCCACTCCACCGCCGACCGCGACTCGGCGGCCGTGCTGGCGGCCGACGAGACGGTGCAGATCGGTCCCGGCGCGCCCAAGCGAAGCTACCTCTACCCGCCGATGATCATCGAGGCGGCGCTGCGTACCGGCGCGCAGGCGATACATCCCGGATACGGCTTCCTGTCGGAAGATCCGGACTTCGCGGAGATCTGCGCGCGTAGCGGCATCACGTTCATCGGCCCCCGGCCCGAGGTCATGGCGCGGCTTGGCGACAAGGTGATGGCCCGTGAGTTGATGGACAAGGCGGGGTTGCCGGTGGTGCCAGGATCGACCCAGGCGTTGAGCGACCCGGCCGAGGTGGTCACCACGGCGAAGCGGATCGGGCTGCCGGTGATCATCAAGGCGTCGGCGGGCGGCGGTGGACGCGGCATGGCGGTGGTGCGGGAATGGGACGACTTGCTGCCCGCGTTCCGGTCCACCCGGGCCGCGGCGCGCGCCGTCTTCGGCGACGAACGGGTGTACCTGGAGCGGTTCTGGGAGCGGGCACGGCACGTCGAGGTGCAGGTGCTCGCTGACAACCACGGCAACGTCGTCCAGCTGGGCGAACGGGACTGCTCGGTGCAACGCAGACACCAGAAGCTCATCGAGGAAAGCCCGGCTCCGGCGCTGGACCCGCAGATGCGGGCCAGGCTCGCCGAGGCCGCGGTGCGAGGCGTGCGGGCGGCAGGCTACACCGGGGCGGGCACGTTCGAGTTCCTCGTCGACGGACGGCAAGCCGCCTTCATCGAAGTCAACTGCCGCATCCAGGTCGAGCACCCGGTCACCGAGATGGTCACCGGCATCGACCTGGTCCGCGAACAGATCCGGGTCGCCGCCGGCCTGCCGCTTTCGGTTACCCAGGACGGTGTACGTCCGTGGGGCGTGGCGATGGAATGCCGGGTCAACGCGGAGGACCCCAGCCGGGACTTCGCGCCATGCCCGGGTGAGCTGACCGAGTTCGTGCCGCCGGGCGGTCCGTTCGTCCGGGTGGACACGCACGCCTATCCGGGCTGGCGAGTGCCGCCGCAGTACGACTCGTTGCTGGCCAAGGTGATCGTCTGGGCAGCGGACCGCGAGCAGGCCCTCGCCCGGATGAATCGGGCGCTGTGCGAGTTCCGCATTGGTGGACCCGGTATCCGCACGACCGTCGAACTGCTGAGAGACGTCCTGGCCAACCCGATCTTCCGGGCAGGTGACCACTGCACCGCACTGCTGCGTGAAACCAATGAGGCCGGTGTGCCCAGTAGGCCATGAGCGGCGTGGAAGCGGGCGAACTGCTAGCCGCGCAGCTCACGCCTGACGGACTCAGCGCCAAGGCGCGCCGGTGGTCAACTGGTCCGGACTGACGTTGGCCGTCATCGGCGACCTTGTCTGGGCGGGCACGAGGCCCCTTTCCGCATACAGCCGGTACGCACTGGCGCGCAGGCTGGGCAGGAACCGGTAGCGGATCTCGTCGGCGGAATGGGCTTCGGTTTCGATGAGGTAGCAGTCCACCAGCTCTTCCAGCAGCGTTTCCGTTTCGTACGAGTCCGTGCCCAGCATCGCCGCCGCGCTCGCGAGTGCGACGTCGTCGCTGTCGATGGTGCTCAGCCGGCAGAACGCCACCTGCACAGCCGGCGGCATCTGGCGGTATGTCCGCGCGACGCTCGCGCCCAGACCAAGCGGGTCCTCGGGAGCGGCGGCCGGATGCGGCGCCCTTCGCCCGAGCCAGGTCAGCAGCCGCTCGGTTGACCAATGTGGACGGAACTTGAGCCGGGTCGCCACCGTGTGCAGCGCCATGGGCAGGCCGTCGCACAGGTTCACCAGGGTTCGGGCGCCCTGGTCGTCCTCGTTGATCCGGCCGTCGCCGACCCACTCGGCCAGCACCCGGATCCCGTCGGCGGCATCCAGCGGTCCCAGCCGGACAGTCGCTGCCACGTGCGGCTCGGACAGCCGCCGCCGGCTCACGACGAGCACGGCACTGTCCTTGTTGGACGGCATGAGTGACCAGAGGCAGGATGCGTCGATCAGGTCGTCCAGCACGACGAGCACACGGCGATCCGCTGTCCAGGTGTGGAACAACCGGGCCCGTTCGTCGAGCGAGCGGGGAATGCGGGCGTCCGGTACGCCCACCGCGCGCAGGAACCCACCGAGCACTTCAGCGGGATCGACCGGCCGCCCGTCCGCTTCGAGCAGAACGGCGTAGAACTGACCGTCCCGATACTGGTCGCGAAGGGCGTGTCCGGCACGCATGCACAGCGCGGACTTGCCCGCGCCCGGTGGCCCCTCGATGCACACCACGGCTGGGCCGCACCGGCCGGAAGGCCGCAGTGTGTCGAGGATCAAGTGCAGTTCGCCGTCTCGAGCCACCAGGTTGGGTCCTTCCGGCGGGAGTTGACGCGGCGGGTCGGCTGACAGCGAATGCCGCTGCTCCGCACCGGACCTGTGGTCGAGACTGCCATGTGCGGCGAGCATCGCGCAGTGCAGGCGCTGCAAATCCTTCGACGGATCCACCCCCAGCTCGCTCGCCAGCGCCCGCCGGGTCCGCTGGTACACGCGCAGCGCCTCGGAGCGCCGGCCCGACCGGTAGAGCGCGAGCATGAGTTTGCCCTGAAATCCCTCATGCGTCGGCTGTTGGGCGGTCAGCGCGGTCAGCTCGCCAAGCACCTGACGGTGCTGGCCGAGCCGCAGCGCCGCGTCGATCCGGTGCTCCAGAGCGCTCTTGCGAAGTTCCTCCAGCCGCAGCACTTCCGCTTGCAGCACCGGCCCAGGGCTCACGTCGACCAGCACGGGGCCGCGCCAGAGCCGGAGCGCCTCGTCCAGCGTCCGCAGCGCGGATTCCACGTCGCCTGCCTCAAGCTCCGCCCAGCCCTGCATGGCTTGCTGCTCGAACAGGTTCGCGTCCAGCGACACCGAATCCAGCGACAACGTGTAGCCGCTCGGCAGCGTGTGCAGCGCGGGTTGCCCCGCGACAGGACGCCGATAGGAGCCGATCCCGTGCGAGGCATCCATGCCCAGCAGCTTTCGGAGCTGGTAGATGTAGGTTTGCAGGGTCGTTGTGACGCTCGGTGGCGGTTTGTCCTCCCATAGCTCTTCGATGAGCTGTTCGGTCCGGACAACGTGATTCGCGTACACCGCCAGAACACTGAGTACCTGTCTCAGTTTCGGCGCCGATGGGGTGATCGGCACCCCGTCGATTCGGACTTCGAACGGACCCAGAACACCGATTTCCAAAGCAGTAACCCTCCCCAAGGTCCGGGCCGGCGGGGTGCCCTCGTCAGCCGTCGTCGCACGCGATCAGCTCGTCACGTCAGTCGGCTCGCGACCGACAATCGCACGTGCGTGCCTGACGTTTTTTGGAAAGAGGCTTGAGGCTCTGCGGAGCGGGACTCGAACGACCCAGGTCCACTTCACCGGCGAGATTACCAGCGTGTTTTTTGTTATCCACAAGCGACGCTACCAACACACGCGGCGGCCACGCAAAGGTAACGCCGTCATTTTCACTCGAAGGGGGATACTCACCGATATCGACCGCGGACCGGCCGTAGACGCCATCGGAAGTGTCCGTGCCGGAAACTGTTCGGCAGATCCGGGTTGGACGCCTTGCTCAAGCAGCCGAACGGCACACGGTCAGGGTGAATGCCGAGCCGCGAGCAACGGTGTGTGACCAAAACGGACGCCGGTGCCCCCCAATACTGACACCCAATATGCCGACCCGGGCGCATCTGAAAGATTTTCGTGTTCTTCGTACGACATGAAGAAACGATGTGACAATCCGGCCCCGCACGGTTTCCGCCATGCCACGACGCGAGTTCGGATTGGGTAACCTGTCCGGGGGATCATCATTATCGATCAGGGCATTCCTGGTTCATTGATCAAGAAGAAACGGGTACCGTGGTCTTCATGCGACAACCAGCTGCCGGGCCGGGCGCGTCGCCTAACGCGCGGGATTACATCCTCGAGACCTGGCCAGGGAGACTCGACGCGGATTGCCGGCCGGCTCGTATCCGCCTGAGCCGGCTCTGAAACGGGCCGCCACGTTCCCGTCCGTGCATGAGTTCGGCAACCTGGGAAATGGGTGAATGTGGCTTGGCGAATCGGCGCGAGGCCCTCATGTCGTCAACGCGCGGCGAGAGTGGATCGCGTCCGCGAGGTTCACGGAAGCTTGCGCGGGCATCCACGGTGATCGAATTCGTTGCGGGTAGGGTGATGCGATCCGTGATAGTTCGGTGGAGGGGTGCGTGTGACGGAGCTGGTGCGGTTCGAGTCAGCCGAGGGAAGTTCGCTGCTCGTTGAAGTCGACGACGAAGAGTACGGCGTCACAAGGGTTTCCCGGGGACGCGACGGCGTTGTTGAAGCGGCTCAGACCTTGGACGAGGCGCTGCGTTCCACGCAGCCGACCGTCAAGGCCATCGTGCAGTCGATCCGCGCGTGCGCGCCGGACGAATTCGAGATCGAGTTCGGTATGAAGCTCAACGCCGAGGCCGGTGTGATCGTCGCGAAAACCGCGCTGGAAGGGCATTTCACGGTCAAGCTGGCGTGGCGGCGGCCATAGGCCGTCAGTGACGGTTCCAGTGCAGCACGAGCAATCCCATCGATGTGGAGACCGCCATCGTGTCGTCATCGACGAGCGCGAGGTCGTGGATGTCCGCCCCCACGTCGATGAGACGGTGCAGGCCCCCGTCCGGGCGCCACGCGCGGATCGTGCCGTCGTGGCTGCACGAGAGAATTGTGTTGCCGCCGGGATGTCGTCTTATGGCGACCGCGGTCACCCAGGTCCGGTGTCCGATGAGCGTTTGGTCTCCCAGTAATCCGGCGAACGTGGTGACCGCGTCCCGTCGCAGATCCCAGATCCGCACCGTGCCCTCGCGACTCCCCGAGACGATGACAGGCCGCCCTTCGAACTCGCCGATGGTGACCGCGTGGACCGGTCCGTAGATGCGCAGCAGACCCAGCGGAGTTCCGTACTCCAGGTCCCAGAGCCGGATGGTGTGGTCGGCGCTGCCCGAGACGATCATCGGACGGCCGAAGACATCGCCGACGGCGACTGACAGGACGCTGCCGCCGTGGCCGGCGAGCGGCGCACCGATCGGCGTTCCCCGTGCCAGATCCCATACGCGCACCGTGTGGTCCGCACTTCCGGACACCGCGACAGGAGTACCGGATACCTCGCTCATCGCCACGGTGAGGACCCGTTCGTGGTGCCCGGTCAGTGGCTCCCCGACAGAGGTACCGTCCGCGACCCGCCATACCCGGACCGTGCGGTCTCGGCTGGCGGTGACCACGACAGGCGTGTCACCGATTCTGCCCGCGGACAAGGAGTGCACCGTGCTTTCGTGCCCGATCAGTGGCGGCCCCGCCAGCCTGCCGGTATCCACGTGCCAGCGCCGAATCGTGCGGTCGGCACTGGCCGAGACGAGGATGGCCCCCTCCGGCCGGTCCACCACGTCGACCGAGGTCAGCCGACTGGTGTGAACACCGCTGTCCGATGACGGTCCCGTCCCCGAAACGTCACCTGCCGATGGCGTGTCGGTGGCGAACATTCGCACTGTGCCGTCGCTGGCCCCGGAGACAAGCACCGCCCGCTCATTGATGACCGCCATCGTGACGGTGGACACGCGCCCGTCGTTCTCCATGAAGGGTGCGCCGATCGGGGCGCCGGTGCTGAGGTCCCACAGCAACACCGCCCCGTCACGTCCGCCTGACGCCACAACCGGCCGCCCATCGAGTTCACCGGTGGCCACCGCATGGACCGGCCCGTCGTGGCCCATCATCGGGGGGCCGACCGGTTCTCCTGACGCGAGATCCCAACGCCGCACAGTGCCGTCATAGGCGGCGGACACGACGAGCCGTCGGCCGTCGGCGTCACCGATCGCCACGGCGTTGAGCCAGTCGGTGTGCCCGGTCAGCGGGGGGCATGCCTCCGTGCCGTCGGCGAGATCCCATACCCGTACATGGTTGTCGTTCCCTCCGGTGACGACCACCGTGCGCCCCTCGATCTGCGTGATGGCGACGCCACTGACCCAGTCGCCGTGCCCGGTGAACGGCCGGCCGATCGGTTCACGGCTGCCCAGATCCCAGACCTGGACTTTGCCATCCCAACTCCCGGTGGCGAGCACCGTACGGCCGTCGTAACGACCGACGGCCAACGCTGCGACCGTATCGTCATGTGCGGCAAGCGGTGCTCCGATCAGGCTGTGATCGGCCAGGTCCCACACCCGGACCGTGCCTTCGCGGCCGCCCGACACGATCACCTGCCGGTCGTCGCACCGCGTCAGCGCGATCGCGTACAACGCAAGGTGTCCGACCAGGGGTTCGCCGATCTGACAGCGAGCTGTCGCGTCCCAGATCCTGATCGTCCCGTCCTCGCTGCCCGAGACGATGATCGGCTTCCCGTCGAGTTCCCCGACGCGCACGGCCCGAACCCAGCCGTCGTGGCGACCGCACACGTTGTGCGTCCGTCCCTGCCGCCAGGATGCCCAGCGCACTGTCCAAGGACGCACCACCGGCAGCCGGTCGATGCGTTTCGCCAAGGGCTGGGCACCGGTCATGTGGGCTGCGAGCTCAAGGTAGGAAAGGTGTTCCTCGGGCGGCTTCGTCCGCAGGTGCCGCGCGGCGACGGTGAACGCACGCCCTGCCTGCCGCCCGGCGGCGGATTGGAGAGAAGGTACGGCGAGTTCGAGCCTGCTGGGATCGACGGCGACGAGAAATCGCGGGTCCTCCACTAAAGCGTCGAGAACACCGCCCTTGCCGGCGTGTGAGGGAAAGTAGGACCGCGCATAGGAATGCGCGCGCTCCCAGTCCTTGCCTGTGCCGTCCTGCCGGTCGGGCACGTTCGCCAACAGCGTTTCGGCGTACAGGCGCTGGGTCGTCTGGTCGTGCCGATCGCGTCGCAGGTACTCCGCCAGGGCCTCATGGAACAGGCGATAGACCACCTTGCCGTCGGTCATGGTGCTTTCCAGCAGGTAAGCGGCCGCCGGGGAGTTCAGCAGCCACTGGATGTCGTACATCTGGTATTCGGTCCGCGCGAGCGCATTGGCCAGACTCAGCCACAGCTGATCCGCGGGCAGTCCACGACCCTCCACATAGGCCAGTGGCATCAGCAGGTCGCAAACCCGGCGTTCGTTCTCACCGAAGCGGGAGAGATAGCTGTCCATCGCGTCGGCCACGCTGTCCGGCAGGTGCTCGTGCCAACCGGGATCGGTGACGTCGATGGGAGTCGCGGCCTCGGTGAGAAACCGGCTGACCAGCCGAGCCACCAGAAACGTCGGGTATGCGCGTGCGGCGACCGCCCGTGCGACGGTGTCCGCCAGCTCCGTCCGGTCCCGATAAGGCGTACGCCCGTCTGGATCGTCGCTCAGCAGCAGGCAGCGTCGTGAGTAGACGACCAGATCCTCAGGGTCCAAATAGGATGGTTCGTCGAGGTCGTACACAACGCCTGAAATCCGTAGCACCGGCAGCAGGACGCGGCGAGCGCCAACCAGTACGCGCACTCCGACGCTGCCGGCGTCCGCGGCCAGCGGGCGAAGCAGTTCCCGCGCGATGCGGTCGGGCTCGTCTGCCTCGTCCAGCGCGTCGACCACGACGGTCAGCGGCTTCGCACGCTCCAGCACCGATTCGATGAGCTCGTCGGCCGATTCCACCTCGGCGTCCACCGCCTGGGCGATGCTGCGCGTGACCTCGTCTATGGTGCGGCCCTTGGCGTTCACCGCGACGTCAATGACACCTACCGGCGGAACGGTGCCGTCCTCGGCGTCACCAAGTGGGACCAACCGGCGATAGTCGGGATCGGCCAGCGTGACCAGTCGCGCCAGCGTTGCCGACTTGCCCGACCCGGGGCCGCCGGTCACCACCCGGATGCGCCCGTCGAGCACCCGACCGGTAAGCCAGCCGACCAGCTCACGCAGAACGTTGACGCGGCCGGTGAAGTACCAGCCCTTCCATGCGCTGCGCTCGACGCCCCGAGAGCGCGGACCCCAGTGTGTTCTCAGGTCCGGGTCGAAGATCAGCCGCCAGCGGATCGACTCCTCCAGCGGCGGCCACAGTCGCGCGAGCACCCGGATCGGGATCATGTAGGCCGTCCGGGCCTCGCGGAGCCGGTCCTGCGCCACCACCATCCCGATGACCGAGCGGAGTTCGTCGTCCCACACCGGCGATCCACTGAACCCGGGCTGGATCAGGTGCCCTGACGGCTTCTCGTCCTCGATCTGGATCCAGTCCCAGCCGGGCCCGACCGGCCCGGTCACGGTGCCCCTTGCCCAGACGCCACCTGTCATGCCACGGGGAAAACCGTGCGTGCGGTAGTGGTGCCCCCACGCGCTCACGGGGCGGCTCAGCGGTGCGGCCAGTGTTCCTGGCGGCGCTGGTGATCGCAGGGTGAGTACGGCCATGTCGCCCTGACCGTCCACCGTGATGGGAAACCACGCTTCGGTGAGCGCGACCGACGTGACAGCAGGACCGTCCGCGAAGGGGAAACTCACCTCGATCTCGCCGACGGGCAACAGCTGGGGATCGTCGCAGCCCAGTGCCTGGCTGACCACGTGTGCGCACGTGACCACAAGGCGGTCGGAAACGAGAAACCCCCCGCCCACAACGCGGCCTTCCACGTCGTGGATCCGGACGAGCCACGGCGGCCGTTCAGCCAACAGGCGGGTTTCCATCTCAGCCCCTCTGCCGTCTCAGGCACCTCACTGCATGCCGCGGTCCCGGTCCGGTCAGACCCGATAGGCGTTCACGTACCGTGCCGGATCCCGCTCGAACTCGTTCTCCCAGCGGTGCAGACACTTTTCGGCGAAGGTCTCGCCGGTCTCCGCGACCTCCCGCACGGGGGACAGGTAGGCGAGCGCCTCGTCCGTCTCCACTCCCGCCGCAACCCGCGCCCGAAGGCCGGCTTCGCTCAGCCGCACCAGTTCCGCGGCGAGCTCACGTACTGGCCGGCCCGCGAAACGCGCCGCCATGCCACGCACAGCGATATCTGCGAGCGCCGCGTAGTGCTGGTCAACGGTCGCGTGCCGCAGCAGTTCCCAGGCCGCGGCACGAGACCCCGGGTGGTAGGTCAACCCGGTCCAGAACGCCGCGACGGCGGGCAACGCGTCGTAGGGAGGGCTGTCCACGGCCCGCATCTCCAAGGTGTTCCGCACCCGCACGTCGGTGTAGATCTGCGAGAGATGGGCCATCCAGTCCGATGCGTCGGGACGGCGGCCATCGTCGAAACCGGTGGCCAGCAGCTCGGCGAACGACCGTGCGGGAGCGGCTTCGCAGGACCCGTCCGGGTGCTTGTGGTAGATCATCGGCAGCGAAAGCGCCCAGTCCACGAATCCCTCCAGGGTGACGGAATCTCCGATCGTGACAGGGATGATCCGAGTCCTGGCGGGGTCGATACGGCTCCAGTACTGCATCCGGCGGGACAGCGCCCCGTGGTGCCGCCCGTGTTCCAACGGCGAGTTCACGAACAACGCGGCCGCCACTGTCGACACGGCTGCCTGCATCCGAAGCTTTTCGATGAGGTCCTCCTCGGTGACGTAGTCGAGGGTGACCTGGGTGGACAGCGTCAGCGCCATGACCTCGCGCCCCCAGGCACTGGCCTCGCCGAGGCTGGCGAAGTGGTCGCGCATGATGTCACCGCGGGCGTTGGGCACCCAGTGGACGTCGTCGATGCTGGTGAAGGGAAAGTTCGAACCCGGTACGAGGGCGAACCCGTGGTGTTCGGCGATCTTCCCCAGCCAGCCCAGCATGCGGCGAGTAACCTCGACGGCTTCGACGAGGCTGGCCGCCGGCCGTGACGAGTATTCGACTGCGCCACCGTTCTCCAGCGAGATCTGGTCGCCGTCGGGCAGCATGATCCCGACTGGCCGGCCCCGCTCGAATCTTGGCTCGCCGCCCAGTTCGTCCTGGCAATGGGCGAGGAATTCACCCAGCCCGTGCACGCCGTGGTACGGGACACCTCGTCCGGTGCGCAGATCAAGCGGAGCGCTCTCCACCTCGATGCCGATCAGCTCCGGCACGCCAGGAGGTTTGGCGAATACCGCGAAGAGATCTTCACGGGAAAGAGACTTGGTCGACCCCATTGATCCTCCTGGGTGACGCCGTGGTGGCGATCTTTCCGAATTGATCACATATTGATCAGCCTTGCCGGGAAATCCTACAGCACTGCTCCATGTGCACTTCCCGATGTCACTCCTGTTGGGCTCTTCCACCGGCCCGCTATCACCGCCACAATCGTTGGCGGAGGTGATTCCGTGGCCATGGAAGTCAAGTCCGCAGAGACTGTTCCTGTTGAGATCGAGTTGGGCGCACCTGAAGCCGTCGTCGACGAACAGGACATCGTCGAGACATCGATCAGCGCAAAGATCACCCGATACGGTGATTACGGCGGCCTGCAAGCGTGACAGATCATTATGCTGGCTGCTGTCGCACTCATCCGTGTGGTGAGTCGCCACGGCAGCCGGCACTCACTGGAGATCGCTGAACAAACCCTTGGACCTTCGCCGGTGCCGAAGCTCGCGCGGCCAGGGTGGCGTTGTCGTGCACACTTCCTGTGTCGAAGGGAAGAATCGTGACCGCGGACTTCCAGATAGTGCGGGGAAGCTGTCCATGTCTGCGCAAATCCGCTCGTGAGCTTGGTGACGGTTCATGCGACCAAGACGAGTCGGTGCGTTGCCCGGCTGGTCTTTTTGACGACCTCCCGGCCGCCCATCATCGGACGAATGACACGGGCCCGTCATCGGTTGTCCGAATCGATCCGGCCGACCTCCGCGGACTGTACGGCGGGTCCGGAGAAGTTTTCATGTTCGTCGCGTCGCCGACCGTGCGAGCGGCCGTCGCTCTGGACAACCGCGACGGCCGTCGAATCGAGGAACTCGAATGGAATCGGGACGACGACAGGGCCCGACTCATCGCGAGGTTCGCCGAACTGCGTGCCGAGGGGTTGTCCTGTGACGTGTTGTGGATCGCGGACGATGAATTCGAGCACTTCCTTCCCGAACATATCTCGAACGTCAGGCTCGCCGCGATCTCCTTCTTCTCGTCACCTTTCAGTGCCGCCGCGCTGCGTCGCTACATGCGGATCATAGAAACGTGTGACTACGCCAACGAGCGGAGGATCGAGAAGGCCTTGATAAGGTGTCTCGACGTCGCTGCCCGTATTCACTTCCGAACGCCCGTGATGGAGACGCATGCCGTTTTCGATCACCGTGGCGCCACACATTGGTTTTCTCTCAACGGCGCACTCGAGCGCGGTGAGCAAACAGTGCTGCCGACCGGTGAACTTTCCGTCCTCACTGACGCGGCCGGCGATTTTTCGCTCAGCACACCCTTCGCGCTGGACGGTGAACTCGTGTTGCGCGGCACGCCCATCGTCCACCGCGGCAACCGAGCGGTGACCGAGGCCGAGACGGCGAGTGCGTACCAGGCCATGTCGACGATGCTCGAATACCCTGTCATCGCCCGCGTCGAGGCCGGTGTCGTGGTCGGACTGCGCTCACCGGTACGGCGTCACAACCCGTTCGCCGAGGCCCTGGAACGGTTGTTCAGTATCGACGAGCGGTACCGCAAAGTGCACGAAATCGGGTTCGGCACGAACGTCGCGTGTGCTCAACTCGCCTCAGGCAACTTCTTCCCCAACGAGCGGACGCCCGGGGTGCATTTCGGATTCGGACTCGGCGGTCACACGCCCTTTCACATCGACCTGGCCTGCACGCAGATCGACACGCAGATCGAGCTGACGTCGGGAGCGATGGTCGATCTCTATCAGGCATTGCGTTTGCCTCGCGGAAACAACGACCCGGTGGATGACAACAGGTAGCGGCCTGGCGTTCGGCGAGAAAAGAGAAGGGACGACAGCTGATGCGTCGCGAGCCATCGGGGACGAACGCTCCAGCCGCCCGAAGGACGTTGTTCCGCGGCGGGCAGGTTTTCGACGGCTCACGGTTCGCATCCACCGACCTGGTGGTCGCGGATGGGGTGATCGTCGACGTCGGGCCGGGACTCGACGGCGACGAGGAAATCGCGCTCGACGGCCTGAGCGTGCTGCCAGGCCTGTTCGACTGCCACGTACACCTGACGACCTCCGGTGTCGACTACTGGCGGCTGGCTCAGCAACCGTTCTCGTACCGCTTCTTCGAAGCCGTCCGCAACATGCGGCTGACGCTGGGCGCCGGGATCACGTTCGTCCGCGACGCGGCGGGAGCGGATCTGGGGCTCAAGCGCGCGGTCGCCGATGGACTGGTGGCCGGGCCGGACATGCGCATCGCCATCTCCATGATCAGCCAGACCGGCGGCCACGCCGATCCGTGGCTGCCGTCAGGCAGTTGCCTTCCCGCGCTGTTTCCTCCTCATCCCGGTGCACCCCACGGCGTCGCGGACGGGCCCGAATCGGTACGGCGCAAGGCGCGCGAGATCCTGCGAGCCGGAGCGGACATGCTCAAGGTCGCCGCGTCCGGAGGCGTGCTCTCCGCCCGCGACGACCCGCACCACGCACAGTTCCGTGCGGACGAGTTGCGAGAGCTCGTATCGGAAGCCGCGGCAGCCGACACGTACGTGATGGCACACGCGCACAGCGCGGCGGGCATCAAGGCGGCGGTCCGAGCCGGTGCCCGATCCATTGAACACGGCGTATTCCTCGACGACGAGTGCCTCGAACTCATGGTGGACAGCGGAACCTACCTCGTACCCACGCTCAGTGCCGCGCCCCGCCTCGTGGAGGCGGCGGCATGCGGTGCCGCATTTCCCGACGGCGTCGTCGCGCAGGCTGTCGAAGTCGTCGCGGCGCATCGCGACGCCTTCACCCGCGCACTGCAGGCTGGCGTACGGGTGGCCATGGGAACTGACAGCGGTGTCGGTCCCCACGGCCACAACCTGGACGAGTTGCACATGATGAGCGAGGCTGGCATGCCGCATCCGGCGGTCCTGCGGTCGGCGACCATCGATGCCGCACGGCTACTCGGTGTCGCTGATGTCGTTGGTGAGATCGCACCGGGCAAGCGCGCCGACCTCGTGGTGGTCGCGAACAGTCCGGTGGACTTCGAAAAGCTGTCCGAGAACATCGTCGCGGTCTACCAAGCCGGACGGCTGGTACACGGCGACGATCCGGCCGGGCGGTCAGTTCGAAGCAGTGCGATCAGCGGCTGGAGTGAGTGACCCCGCCGACGTCACCAGTTCCTCCTGAGCCGCACGGAACAGCGTGCTCTCGATCTCGGTGAGGCTCGGCCGGGCAGAGTCGTCCAAAGGTAAGCCCCTGCCGAGCGATCCCGCACCGTACACCGGACTCCCTCGGCGCGGCACAGCCAACTCGCCCCTGGCGGGCGCGTACTAGCCGCGGTGCGGGCCTTCCACCGTTCTTGTCCCAGCCCTCCGGGGACGAAGCGCGTACCCGCAGAACGTGAACGTCACCTGCTCGTCGTTCAACCGGCGCCGGTCGTCCGTGCAATACACGATGCGCGTCTTGGCGTGGAACTACTCGTCCACCCACTCCGGGGGAGCGGCCGATGTTGGACTCGACGTTCCACCTGGCCTCAACCGGTAGTCAGGACTAGTGCGGCGGCAGCCGGTCGGTGCAGGCCGTGCCGCTCGACGGGTGAGCTGGCGAGCACGGAGTGAGCGATTGTTTAGCGGACCAATGGCCGCACGTGACGGCTTCGACTGGCGGTTCGTGTGCTGGTCACCGTGCCCGGCACGTCCTCCCCGACACATCAAACTCTCGATCATGTTTTCAGGTTCACCCGGATGGCCGTCAGTAACGGCGTGTTCGATTCGACAAGATCCAGCCGCAATCGCCACAAGTGGTTGCCAGATAACTGGTCTGGAGGTACCAGAAATTGTGAGAACATCACACTCATGTCGTCGGCTCTGGGTCTTCGCAGTCGTCGCGTCGATGTTTGTGGTCACGCCCGCTACAGCGAATGCACAGTCCAGACCTTCGATGACCGGGTATACCGGGTTCATTTCGGTTGTGGGTGATCCTGCTGAACCCACAATCGACGCCGCCGGTAATGTTGTCGTGTCCTCGCCGCCGCAGCGGACCGGCACGGCCGAGGAGGCGGTGCGTGTCGCGGCTCGCCGGAACAACGTATTCGACGCCGACCCGGCCCAGCGGGATAAGTTGGAAAGCTGGAGTCGGGCGATCGCCGCGCAGACAGCGGCACAGCCACCGCAACAACTTCTGGACGAGTGCCTCAAACAACCCGGTGCGGACAGTCCCGGAGGACACGTCCTGTTCCGCGGGTTCTGGTGCCAGAAGCGCACCGTCCATGGCGGGATCATCGTCAACGGGAAAATCGAGGGGGAGTTCTGGGTCGACTACAGGGCGGCTGCCATCGGGAACCCATTCGTGCGCAAGACCCATGTGTTCTTCCGCGGTGATGACTATCGAACCGAGGGCACGTTTTCCGGGTGGTCGACGCTAGGTCTCAAGTACGAGTGCCGCGTACTGACCGTCGGATGCACAGCCGACAAGGGTTTCGTCACCAAAGACATCGGCGACTGGGACGACGGGGACTGGGTGGACTGGACCATGGACTCCGATGAACGACAGTCCTCCCAGGAGCCGGAGCGGGTTCTGCGTCACATATTGGGCCTAACCGGGCAGGCAATAGACGACTTCGGCAGGCCAACCGTAACTGGGTCCGGGGATATAACCGGATTCCGATGCGATTCGGCAAACTATTTCCCCTCTCCACTCAGGTGCGTATTTACTGACGTCATCCCCCGGCTCAACTACAACTTCGGAAACGGCTACGACGAAGTCGTCCACCACATTCGCAAAGCCCAGAATCAACCAGCTCAAACGTATCCCAACTACGGAACACCCAAAAACATACCCGGCAAATGGGCATCTGACGCGAGCCAGCCCCCGCTGACACGCGTTCAATATAATGGTGAAGATTGGAAGAAAAACGCGGCCGAGAAAGATAGGGCGTGCGACAAGCAACCCCCATACACGGGCCCTGGCCAGCTGCCGGACTTCGACAAGACTACCCGGCAATGCGACGAATACCCGTTCGCAACCACCCAGCAGGGCGCAGGTAAAGGCGACGGAAACTTCTCCATTCAGGATGTACCAAAGGAGCAAAACGGACTCGCCGGCAATGCGCTGCAGTGGTATCTTGAATGGGATCGCATTCTATACAAAGATCTTGACAATTACTGGGTCAAGGCTGGCTGAGTGGTAACCTCAGCACATGCCAGTGATGCCAACGCGTGTCATTGAATCCCACGTAGGGATCGACTACAGGCATTTCCAAGTGGGATCGCGGGGGCTGCACGAGCCTCCGCGGTTCCCCTTTGACGAGATGCCCTCAATTTTGACCGTTGTGGACAATGCCGTCGCCGTGCACAGCGCGGTGCACGTCCACCACGCCGCGGCGGTGCGAATGGAGTCGTGGGAGATCCCACCCACCACTGGTGGGCCGGACGGCGCCGACCGCGATGAACGGCAAGTGGTGTTCGACGACGATGCCGATGAGATCGTCGTCTACGCGCAAGCGCCCATGGCCACCGCACCCGAAACCGGCATGCTGCACCTCAACGCACCCGGTGAATACCGGGTCAGGGCGTACCGGTGGGGAAGCAACGACGCGATCGCCGCCTACGCCGCCGATCCTGACCGGCAGCCCGACGGGATCGAGAGGTTCCTCATCCAGTTCTGGCGGATCGGCGACATCACCGACCACACCACCCGCCACCCCGGCCGCGGAGCACCCGCTGAACACCAATGGGACATAGCGATCCGAGACTGGGCACAGCGCCAAGGATTCGGACCGAATCCGCCGGCCATCGGCTGACTGGTGCGGCCACCGACCTGTGGTTCCAGAAGTCCGGAGTTTCCCAAGCTCGATGGGGTCGAGCTGGTGTCGACAACGAAACGTCAAGGATGTCTTGAGACATCACACAAAACGAACTCCGCCTCCACAACGTGGATCCGCTCACTCGCTCGCTCATCGGGATGGGCGTGCATCGATGAGTCGACCAGCGACATGAGCGTGTGTTCAGGCATATCCTGGGCTGGCGGAGCATGCCCGGCACCTCGCCGGACGCACGAGTCCGGACCGGGCCGTTCTGCCACCCGCCCCGGACTTGATCACCGCCGCGATCCACGAGCGCGCCACCCCAGCGGAGTCGTGCCTGTTCGTCGGCAGCAGAGACGCCGACCTCACTGCCGCACGCGCGGCGGGTATCGACACCATCCGTCACCGTCGCCTTGACACCTCACCCGCTGAACCGGTAGCGCCGCCGCCGCCCAATCCCTGGTTCGACGCACTGTCCACACCTGCCAAGCGATAACCGTCGATCCCGCACTCTCATCGGCATGGGCACCCGTTGCCGCGATCGTGGTGCTGACACTTTCTTGTTCGCGGCGCACTGCACCCCTCTGTCACCACCCCACTCGCCTGGAGCAGTGAACGTGGCAGCACGTGGTCGTAAGGTGACCACGATGCACAGCAACAAGAAGCGAGCCCGGACAGCCGCACTGACGACCGGAACAGAGGCGGAGCGCCGCCCGCCGACCGCCCTCCGCCGTTGACGCGGAAGGACGAAGGCCCCACCTACGAGGTCCTGCGACCACGTACGGTCGTGTGGCTCGCGGTCCTCATGGTCGCGATAGGCATCGGCGTCGCGGCGTGGCTGGTGCTTGCCTATGGCCGAGGAGACCCGCGCAACAGCCTGGAGGCGATCAAGACCGCCGGCACGATCGTGATCGGCTCCGGCGGCGCGGTCGCGCTGTGGCTGGCGGTTCGCCGCCAGCGGACCGCCGAACTGGCCATCGCCCAGAAGGATCGTGAGCTTCGCCAGAAGGACCTCGACCAAGCCCACACCGCCCGTGACGCCGTGGAACGACGGGTCACCGAGCTGTACACAATGGCCGCCGCCCAGCTCGGCTCCGAGCATGCCCATGTGCGGATCGCGGGCATCTACGCACTGGAACGCCTGGCGCAGAACAATCCTGACCAGCGCCAGGTCATCGTCAACGTGCTGTGCGCCTACCTGCGCATGCCCCACACCACTGATGACACCGGCTCGACGGAGCCCGACCCGGACCGCGAACTGCGCAGAACTCAGGAACGGCAGGTCCGGCTGACGGCCCAACGCCTCCTGACCACCCACTTGCGACGGGGCCAGCCGGACGCGTTCTGGCCCGGCATCACGCTGGACCTGGCCGGCGCCACTCTCCTCGACTTCACCCTCGAACGCTGCCATCTGCACGGCGCCACGTTCGAGGGTGCCCGGTTCCACGGCACCGCCGAGTTCAGCCTGGCCGAGTTCACCGGCCCGCTGACGTTCGGCAACGCCCGGTTCACCGGCGACGCCCGGTTCATCAACACTGTCTGGGCCGAGCCCACCGACTTCACCCGGGCACGGTTCGACCACGAGGCCGACTTCGCACAGGCCACGTTCCGGTCGATCGCCACGTTCGACGGAACACAGTTCGAGGGCAAGGCCGACTTCGGCGGTACGCGATTCGACTTTGTCGTGTTCGACAACGCGCGCTTCGCTCAAACAGCCGTGTTCGACGGTGCGCGGTTCACCGGCCGTACGCACTTCGGTGTCGACAAGTACCACGCAGTCCATTTCAACGGGCGCACCTACTTCCGTGCCGCGCGGTTCGACCAGGACGTGGTTTTCGGCGGCACACGCTTCGCCGACGCTGTCGTCTTCGACGATGCAGTCTTCCACGACTTCGTCGGCTTCAATGACGCGGTCTTCGCGGACAGCGCGATCTTCACCAAGACGAAACTGCTGGACGAGGCGAGGTTCCGCGGAACTCGATTCAACGGCAACGCCCTGTTCGGCGGATCGGAATTCGGTCGACACGCCAACTTCGACAGCGCCCTGTTCGGCGCGGAGGCCAGGTTCAGCGACGTGACGTTCACCGGCGCCGCCACGTGCGGGGGCGCATACGCCCGCCTGGACGTGGACGACCTCCGCATCTGGCCAAGCGGCTGGCTGCTCGCCACACCGCCAACCGCGGACACGGAACGTCTGCACGACATGCCAGGCCGCTGGGGCCGCCTGTACGACCGGTGACGGCCTAACCCACCTCACCCGCTCAGGTGTAGCGGCCACACCGACAGGTGAGAAAGGAGGTCTGAAGCCCGGCTCGCCGCAACCGCAAGGGGCTGAGCCGCCATGTCCCTTTAACGTGGCCTGGCATCCCTGCTACTACAGGGATGCCACCTTGAAGCCAGACACCGATCTTCCCTAGAAGCAGCATCTGAGCTGCGAAAATATGTGGCGCACCCGAAGGGATTCGAACCCCTGACCTTCTGATCCGTATCCGGGTAAATCCGTCCAGAACGTCCTTGCCAGTCCTGGGCAGTCCGAGGATGGCCAGATCGGACCACCTTCGTGTCCTTCCCCGTCCTGCCCCATCCGCGCTGGTGCTCTGACGTCTGAACACCCATCGAACACCCCAGAGACCTCTGAGTACGGGCCTGAGCACAGCGCGCCGAACAACGGCCAACCGGGTCCGGACCCGACAGCCAGCGAGCCCGCGGCTCTGGGTTCCGCCACGACAGGTCCCCGCCCGGCGTACCAGGCGCCCCCTCAGCACGACGTCCCTCTGGACGAGGCTGACAGGCTGGCCCCGCCACGCTTCCTGCAATGCGCCGACGCACCAGCCGTTCTGGACGCCCTGCGCGGCATCACGCTCAGTCACCACGACCAGGACCAGTCGGTGGCGAAGCCCACAAGATAGGAATGCACGCTCCTACTGCACCAGCTCGCCACGGTGCCCCCGGGGGGCGTAAAGCCGATACCGCGCGCCGTAGTCATAGGCCAAGCGCGACCCTGGTGATCGCGCTGGAGGACGAGACAACTCGGATCGACCGAACGCCATCACCAAGCCAGCACTGTCACGAGTGGGCTTGACCCGTTGACGCACATCTGAGATCAGGGGGGTGCGAGCCTCTGGGAGGGATGTTCATCATGAAGCCTATGGGCAAGAAGAAGCGGCGGCCGCAGCGGGCGTGATTGTCGAGTTGTGCCAGCGCGGTGACCGGTCGCCGGGTCAGGTCGCGCGGGATTTCGACCTGACCGAGACCGCGGTGCGCGCGTGGGTCAAGCAGGCCGAACTCGATGCCGGGACGCGAAATGACGGGCTGACCAGCACTGAACGTGACGAGTTGACCGCGATGCGGACAGAAAACCGCCGACTGCCCGAGGACAACGCTCCTTAAGCGTGCCACGGCTTTCTTCACTCGGGGCAGGCCCGGTGAACATCTACCCGTTCATCTGCAACGATGGCGGCGTGGAGCTGACGTTTTGTCGCTGCTAACCACATCTCGTTGGGCAAGCCCAAACAAAGTGAATTGGGCCATAGCCTAGCGCACTAATGTCTTATGGTTCACGAATGACAACATACTTCAGCTCATCCGATCCGCACCACTAAAGCATGCCAACTGGTCCGATGACACTGTTTCCAGTCCAGTTGGTTCCACTGTGTACCGCCATTCAGTAATAGACGGCGCGTCAGTGCAGCGGATTAGATTCGTCATCTATTGTCGCGTCCTGGGCTATCCGGGTGGTCTTGTTCAAGTTGTCTAGAGGGCTCGTGAATTGGGTGCGTAGGGTCCGCCGATGTGTCCGGACGCCGGGGGGTGTCGACGGGGCGGACACTACTCAGGGGAGGTCCAACCACCCATGCGATCAAGAAGCTCTCGTAGCTTGCGGATGGGCAGACTCCTAGCCGTAGCAACCACATTCAGCCTGATCACCAGCGGCATGGTCGGCACGAGCACCATCGCGGCCGCGACCACACCGGTAACACCGAAGCCGCCGCTGCCAACCACAAGCCAAGCGTGGCAGGCACCTACCGCGGTTAACCGCACGCCGTTGGGTGGACCGCCACCGCAAACCTACTGGACGCCTGGGCCGGCAGTTCGCCAGCGGGGCACTGGTCAGACGCAAGGGCTGGCCGATTGCGGCGACCGCACAGGCTTGCGCCCGTTCTACCCGTTGGAGCGGTTCAAGGTCAGTGACCGGATGGAGATCCTGGTCAACCTCTCCAGCGGCAACCTGGTCGTCACCCAGGACGACTTCACCCTCAAGGGGACCGGGCTGGACCTGGCGATCAGCCATGTCTACAACAACCTCGTACCCACCAGGGGATCCTTCGGTGTCGGCACCACCATGTCGCTCGGCGCGGACGTCGGCCTCGAGTTCGACGGCAACGATGTGATCCTGCACGGCCCGAGCAACTACTGCGCCACGTTCATCCCGAACATCCTCGGCGGTTACATCACCCCAAGCGGGATGAACGCCAAACTCCACGAGGAAAGCGACGGCACCTTCACGCTCACCTTCCACTCCTCCGAGGAGAAGTGGCGGTTCACCGAGTACGGCAGGCTACTCTCCCAAGCCGACCGCAACGGCAACAGCAACACCTTTCACTACAACCAATTCGGCAGCGTCCACTCCATAGTGGACTCACAGGGCCGGGTCACTTCGGTCTTCACCAACCACGCCGCCCACATCACGCGCATCACCGACCCGACCGGCACCGACGTCGCCACCTACGAGTACAACAGCAACAGCCAGCTGACATCGTTCGTCGACCGCAACGGCCACACCATCAAGCTGGAGTGGGACGCCGACTGGAACCTCGCCTCCATCACCGACCCCTCCGGCAACAAGTACTGCTTCGACTACGACGACGCCCACCGAATCACCAAAGTGTCCGTGCCCAACAGCGCCACACCCTTGGACACCACCTTCGAGTACCAGTCCGGCAAAACCGTGCAACGGGATCCGAAGGGCAACGCCACGACCTATCACTTCGACAGCGCAGGCCGGCAGACCAAGGCGGTCGACGCGCTCGGGCACGAGCAGTCCCAGAGTTGGACGGCCAACAGCGATATCCAGACCACGACCGACGGCATGGGCAACGTCAGCGAGAGGCGCTACGACCCGCTCAACAACCTCATCAGCACCAAGCTGCCGACCGGCGCGACCAACACCATCGGCTACACCAGCGCAGCCCACCCGTACTCACCAACGTCGTTGAAAGATCCGGCAGGGCGGGAAGTCACGCGTGAGTACGACGGTCCAGGCAACCTCACCAAGATCCGGTCGGTGGGTCTGAACTCGGACATCGACACCCGGACGTACAACTATCCGAAGGGCACGCTGGCTACGGCCAAGGACGGCAACGGCAACATCACCAGTTTCGGATACGACGCCGCGGGCAATCTGACATCGGTGACCCCGCCCGCACCGATGGGCACGACCAGGTACCAGTACGACTCGCTGTCGCGAATTGTGCAGGTGACCGACGGGCGCGGGCGCAAGATCGGTTACGACTACGACAAATTCGACCGCGTCGTACGCGTCACCGACGACTCCGACAACGACAAGACCCTGCTGGAGATCTGGTACGACCACCAGGGCAACATCATCTGGAAGATCGCGCCCACGTGGAACACCTACTTCTCCTGGGACCGCTACCCCTCGTTCAACCAGGTCAAGACCGCTGAACGCACCGAGGGCGTCAGCAACGAGCACGTCACCTACGACTACGACGAGGCCGGCAACCTCGACAACGTCTGGACCAGTGAAACCGGCCAGTCGCTGCTGTTCTACTACGACGCGGCCAACCGGATGGTCAAGATGACCGACCCCGGCATCCAGGACACCACGTTCACCTACGACAACGCCGACCGCCGCACCTCGATCACCTGGCCAGGCGCGGGTTCTCAGACCATCGGCTATGACGCTTCGGGACGGCAGACCAGCATCTCGGTCAAGAACCCGGCTGGGACGGAAACGCTCAAGGTCACCTACAGCTACGCCGTGCCCGGTGGCGGCGACAGCGACCTCCTGCAGTCCAAGACCATCGCCGGAGTCACCACCACATTCAGCTACGACCCACTAGCCCGGCTGTCCAGGGCAGGCAACGACACGTTCAACTACGACCCGGCCAACAACCTAACCAACCTGGCGGGCACACCGTTCACCATGAACGCGGCCAACCAGGCCACCCAAGCAGGCAACTCGACCAACACCTTCGACGCCGCAGGCAATCTGACCGGCCGCACCAACCCGTCGGAGACGTACTCCTACAGTCCCACCAACCAATTGCTGAGCGCGACCAGCGGTGGCGTTGAGGTCTACCGGGCCAGCTACGACGGCATCGACCACACCCAACCCCGATCCATCACCGAAAAGGTCGGCTCGACCACCAGCACCCACGTCTTCGGGCAGACTGCGCTGGGGCCGATGTGGGTCAAGGAGAACGGGTCGTTGACCACCTACAGCCGCGATCCCCGTGGCACTGTCATGACCGTCCAGACTGACAACGGTGCTCGCTACAACGCCATCACCGACTACCAAGGCAGTGTCCTGGGACTGGTCGA
>NZ_JAAATY010000048.1 GCF_013280595.1 Kibdelosporangium persicum | reverse complement strand
CTCGGCCAGCTCCAGCAGGCGCTGCTTGAACTGGGCCGCGGCCCCGGTTGGAGCCACTGCGATGTCGTAGACCTCGAACCGGCGCAGGTGCAGATAGTCGGTGCCGGGTTCTTGGCGTGGGCCCGTTTGGACCACCCGGAGTGGGGTGAACTCCAGCGAAGCCACGTAGTCGATCAGTTCCGGATGGCCGACCTCGGCCAGCTCTTCAGCCAGCTCGCGGCGCAGGCACTCGGTTGCCGACTCGCGGCCGGTACCGCTGTCGAACCAACGTATGAACTTTTTGACCGAGCGGGAATCGACGAAGCCTACGCGCGGCTCTCCCACGAGGTCCCCTTCGACCAGAACGGCAACGTCGCCCCTACCAACCGCGTCCTGCCCAAGACGCTCCCCCCGGACGCCGACCCGATCACGAGGATCTTCTTCGACTACTACCGCACCGACCGCGGCTTCCACCCGCGCTCGATCAACTCCACCACCGCGTGGACCGCGACCACGCCGATGTCGTTCTTCGCCTTCCCGCTGATGACCAACATCGACATGCTGGCTCCCCGCAAAGCCCTCCTGGTGGCCGGTGCCGACGCGCACTCCCGCTACTACTCCGAGGACGTCCAGGCGATGGCCCCGGCACCGTCGACCTCCTGATCGTCCCCGGCGCGGACCACGTCGACCTGTACGACCGCAAGCACCTCATCCCCTTCGACAGGCTCGACGAGTTCTTCACCACCAACCTCGCCTGACCGCAAGTGCCCCGGCAGCGGAAGCGGCCCTCTGGGAACGGCCGGGACGGTCACCCCGCGCAGCTCCCTGATGTCACCTCAGGTACGGATTACCTACCGCGTGTCCCGGCGTCCAGTTCGGCCTGGTTGACCCAGGCCCGCACCGCGGTCTCGGTCAGGTCGAAATCCCGCGCGACCCGCCCCCACGACCGATCCCCGCGCCGGCACAGGTCGACGATCTAGGCTTCGTGGGAAGACCTCTTAATGGATGATGCGGCCGAGGCGCACCTGCTGCCGGCGGAGTGAGCCGATCCCTGAACGGGTTTAACCGGTCGCTAACCGGCCCTCATTACGTTCCGGACGAGCAGGTCATCCGGGACGGGACTGAGGGGCCATGAACATCTACGCGGATCACTTCGACCACTTGCGCATCGCCCTGTCGGACGTTGGGCGCCACCGGCCGAGGACGGCCGACTTCGAGCCCGAGTTCGCGCTGCCCGAGCCGTCGGCCCGGTTGGCGCGGTACTTCGAGGTCGCGAACCTCAGGTTCGCCGAGCTCGGCGTCATGGCGGGCACTCGGGTGACACTCCTCGACCTGATGGGCAATCCGGCCACCCGGACCGTCAAGACATTGGCATCACTGGTGATCGTGGCCCGTGCGATCCGGCATATCCACACCACCGGGGAACCGGTGATGATCCTGACACCGTCCTCCGCGAACAAGGCGACAGCGTTACGTGACGCGGTTCTGCGTGCTCACCAAGCCGAACTCGCCACGCCGGAGCAGCTCCGGATCATCACAGTGGTCCCGGGGACGTCCACGCCGAAGTTGTGGTCGTCCGCGCTGGACGAAGAGCACAATCCTGTGTGCGTACTGGACAACGGGAACGTGAAGACCGTGGCACGCCAGGTGGCCACCTCGACTGCGCAGGACCTCTTCCGCGCCACGGGTTTCCGGCTATGGCACACCCTCGACCTGGCCAACTACCAATGTGCCGACGCGATCAGAGCCTTCGCGGAACCGCCGGCCAACGGAACCAGGGCGCACGCACACGCCGTGTCCAGCGCTTTCGGGTTGCTGGGGCATCACTTCGGGACCCAGCTGGGCAACGGAACCGGGTCCCAGTACTTCCTCGTGCAGCACATGGCCACGCCGGACATGGTGCTCAGCCTGTACGACATGACGCCGCCGGAGTACCACGCCGACCCGGAAACCGGGCTGTACCACCAGGACACCGATCCGCGTTACCCGCGGACCACCTTCGATCCAGCCGAAGACCTCGAGCCGACCTTCTACACCCGCGACCCCGCGACGTCACCCCGGATGAACAGGATCATCCGGCAGAACGGCGGTGGAGGCGTTGTCGTGTCCCGCTACGAATGCCTTCGCCGGTACGCCGAGGTCCGCACACTGCTTGCCAACGCCGGGATCTGCCTGCCCGACGACCCGTACGACTTGCGGGAATGGTCATTGGTCATGGCGATGACGGGCGTCCTGAACGGGATCGACCGAGGCCTGCTCGATGTCGACGAAGTCGTCGTGCACGGCTCCGGCAGTTACAGCGTCACGGACTTCGTACCGATCCCGGAGCACACGCTGCACCGGATCGACGGAGCCGACAGCCTGCGTGAGATCCTGCTCGCCCCGGCGGAGGTGCGGGCATGACCACCACACTCGCCGTGGATCTGGCCAACATCCTCTGCGACGATCTGATGGACAACGGGTTCGGCCCGTTCTACGGCACCCCGTGCGGGATCCTGGCCCCGCTCTACGACGTGCTCGAGAAGCGGGCCGGCCTGATCACAGTGTCCAGAGAGGACAACGCGGTCGGGATGGCCGCGGGCGCCTCGCTCGCCGGGCGGTACCCGGCCGTGGTGATGCAGAACTCCGGGTTCGGCCAGTCGGTCAACGCGCTCGCCTCCTTGGTCGTGCCATACCGGCTGCCGATGCTGCTCGTCATCAGCCTGCGCGGCGTCCATCCCGACTCCACACAGGAGAACCAGGTCATGGGCAGGCTGACCGAACCACTGTTGCGCGGTCTGGGCATCGAGAGCGTCACCCCGTCCGACCTGCCCATCGGCAGGCGCCGTCCGGTCGCGTTGCTGGTTCCGCCGTCCGCGTTCGGGTGGTCGGCATGAACAAGACGGACGCACTGCGGACGATCATCGCGACGGCACCGGATCAGCCGATCGTGTTCAGCACCGGGTACATGTGCCGGATCGCCAGGATGATCGCCGACCGGGCGACGCACTTCTACATGACCGGGTCGATGGGACTGGCGTCGTCCATCGGCATCGGCATCGCCCAGCAGACCAACCGGCCCACCGTCGTCGTCGACGGTGACGGCAGCGCGCTGATGAACCCGGTCGGCCTGTTCACAGCGGGAGCGCAGGAATCCCTGCCGCTGGTGCACATCGTTCTGGACGACGGCCGGTACGACTCCACCGGCGGGCAGGTCGTGCCCAACCGGCCGGACTTCTGCGCACTGGCATGGGTTTGCGGCTACGGACGGGTGTACCAGGTCACCGACCCGGAGTGTCTCGCCGAGCGGCTGGGCACGGTGCTGCGAAGCTGCACGACGACGACGTTCATCCGGTGCGTGGTGAGCGGCCCGGATTCGCCTGTTCCCGCCAGGGTCGACGGCGACCTCGGCGGGCACGCCCAGCGGTTCACCGCCGCACTGGCCGCGCAGGAGGGGCGATGATCTTGGCTGAGGGCACGGCACGCAGGCCCGGCTGGACGACCGTGGCGTGGTGGAGCCGTCCGATTGGCACCCTGTACCTGGCGTCCCTGGTCCTCTCGGTCGGCAAGGGCGCCTGGTTCACGTGCTGGGCGATCTTCTTCGTCCGCTCGCTGGGACTGACGACCGCGCAGTTCGGGATCGGCATCACCACGGCGGGCCTGATCGGCATGATCGCGGGCGGGCCGTTGGGCTATGTCGCCGACCGACTGGGTGCGCGCGAGATGCTCGTCGCTCTCGGCCTGGTGCAGGGCATCGCCGTGCTGTCCTTCCTCTTCGTGCGTGACTTCTGGCCGATCGTGATCGTGACCTGCGTGATGCTGGCCGCCGAGCGGGCCATTCCCGGCATTCGCACCGCGGTGATCACGGGCATGGTCAGCCGCGCGGAACGACTGGCCAGCGTGTCCACCACGCGGGTGATGACGCAGGCAGGGATCGTGGCCGGCGCGGGTTTCGGTGCGATCGTGCTCGCGGTGGACAGCAGGATCGGCTACCTCTCGATGATCCTTTTCTACGGCATCTCGAACATTGTTTTCGTCGTGCTGCTCCGGCGGGTACCGCACGTCGAGTCGTTGCGGGACCGCAAGGTCAAGCGCCGCGTGCTGGTCCTGCGCGATCGTCCGTTCCTGGTGCTCACGGCGTTCAACGGCATGCTGGCGTTGTGCTTCGGCATGCTCAGCTCCGGCACTCCACTGTGGATCGCCAGCCACACGCAGGCGCCGACGTGGGTGATGGGCGTGCTGGTGGGCTTCAACTCGGTGATGATCGTGCTGTTCCAGAACCGGGTCACCAGGCGCGGCGAGACCGTGCACGGCGCCGGGCGGCTTGGCTTGTGGTCAGGAATCCTGCTCGCTGTGGCGTGCCTGGCGTTCGCCGCGACCTACAACGGCAGTGGCACGACGGTTCTGGTGGTCCTGCTGATCGCGGCGACCATTCACGTGGCGGGGGAGTTGCTGTTCATGGGCAGCGGGCTCGGGCTGTCGGTCGGCCTGACTCCGGACGGCGCCCACGGCGAGTACCAGGGCGTGTTCAACACCGGCCAGGCGGCCGCGTTGATGCTCGCGCCCGGCGTGATGGCGGGTCTGCTCGTCGAACTGGGGGCGACCGGCTGGTTCGTGCTCGGGGCGGTGTTCCTCGTCGCCGGAGTCGGGACCGTGCTCACCGGGAACTGGGCGTTGCGCCGGCAGGCCAGCCGGGCCGCGGCGGTCGAGGAGTGACATGACCACGCGATTGGGGGTGTTGGTCCTGCCGGAACACCCGGGACGAACCGGTCTCGAAGTCTGGCAGCGGGTGGAGGCCATGGGCTTCGCGCACGCGTGGACTTTGGACCATCTGTCGTGGCGGACGTTACGAGACCGCCCGTGGTTCGACGCGATGACAACGCTGGCGGCGGCGGCCGTCGTGACGAGCCGAATCGGTATCGGAACGCTTGTCACCTCACCGAACTTCCGTTCCGCGGTGGTCACGGCCAAGCAGGCGATGACCCTGGACCACTTGAGCGAAGGGCGGTTCACGCTGGGCGCCGGGGCGGGCGGGCCACCGCCGGACAGCACCGCGCTCGGTGGGCCCGAACTGTCCCTCCCGGAACGAACCAACCGGTTCGAGGAGTTCGTGACGCTGCTGGACCGGCTGCTGCGGCACCCGGTGACGACCTTCCAGGGCCGGTACAACTCGGCGGACGACGTCCGGATGATCCCGGGATGTGTGCAGCAGCCGAGGATTCCGCTGGCCATCGCCGGTGCCGGGCGGCGGGCGATGAGCCTGGCGGCTCAGTTCGGCCAGATGTGGGTGACCACGGGCCGGCCGGACGCTTTCGAGGCGGAGACCGTGGCGTTCGACCGCCTTCGCGGGCAGATGGAGCGCCTGCGCGGCGGCGGCTTGCGAAAACTGGTCAACCTCAGCCGGATCGTCGCGGATCCGTACAGCTCGCCGCAGCGGCTGACCGACCTCGTCGGACGCTGTGCCGCGCTCGGGTTCACCGACGTCGTCCTGGCTCATCCCCGCGCCGAAGGCGTTTACGCGGGCGACCCGCGGGCTTTCGAGCGTGCCGTGCTTCCCTTGCTCCCTTCTCACAAGGTGCCTCAGCCATGACCACACACATGTCCGATCTGGACACGCGGATCGCGAACCACGCCCACGGACCGATCGACGACACGACCACGTTGCGGGAGGCCGGCCTGGACTCGCTGGCCTTGGTGCGGCTGGCCGTCGAGGTCGCCGCCGACGAGGACACCGAGATCGACGCCGCCCGGATGGCCGGCTTGCGCACGGTCGGCGACCTGAAGTCCTGGCTGAGCGAGATGAGGTGACCCGCGATGCTCCCGATCACCGAGTCCCAGCAGGGGCTGCTGCTCGTCGACCGGCTCGTGCCAGAGCACCGGATCTACAACGAGGTCGTCCGGTTCGACGTGCCCCCTGACCTGCCTGTGGACGACGTCCGCCGGGCGCTGGCCGTCCTGGTGACGATCCAGCCGGCGATGCGCCAGGTGTTCGCCCGCCTGCCCGAGACCCACGCGGTGCTGGCGCCGCCACCCGCCGAGGTCCCGGTCCGGATCGGCGCCGGCGTCGAGGAACTGTGCCGGGACGCCTTCGACCTGCACACCGGTCCGGCCTACCGGTTCGGCTACACCAACGACGGCGACAGCGCCGGAATCCTGCTCTGCTGCCACCACATCGTCAGCGACGGCGTCTCGCTCAGCCCGATGGCCAAGGACCTGCGCGCCATCCTGGCCGGTGACCTGACGGACATCGACGCGGTCCGCATCGCCCGCGAGACGGCGCTGGCTCGTGAACTCAAGGCGCAGAACCGGGTCAAGGACACCGCGGCTGAGCGGACGACAGCATGGGCGGCGCACCTGCGTGACGTACCGCCTCTGGAACTGGCGCCGCGACCGAACCGGCCGGTCGAGACGGACTTCGTCGCCGTCCGCCAGTCCTGGACGCTGACCGCGGCGGAGACCACGCTGTTGCAGGAGACGTGCCGGCGATTCGAGGTCACGCCCTTCGTGCTGCTGACGGCTGTCTACGGCGCGGTTCTGGCCAGGCACAGCGGAGCGTCCCGTGTGCTGATCGGCAGCCCGTTCGTGTCCCGGCGGACGGTCGGCGCGTACGACCTGGTCGGCTTCTTCGTCAACACCCTGCCCGTCACGGTTGACGTCGAGTGGGACCGGACGGTCGGCGAGCATGTCGGCAAGACCGTGCGCGAGGCCGTCGAGCACTGCCGGGCCAACGTCGACCTGAGCTTCAACCGGCTGGTCGCCGAGGCCGGGCGGGACCGGGTGGGCAACCGCAATCCGCTGTTCTCCGCGATGCTGGCGATGCAGGACACGGTCGACGACCCCGGGGTGCGGGAGTTGGGCAACGGCACGGTGAAGTTCGACGTGCGGCTCGGCGTGACGCTCGTCGGCGGCAGGTGGCGGCTCGACCTCGACCATGATCAGCAGCTGATCACCCCGGCCGCCGCAAACGCCCTGATGACGTCGTTGCGCACCGCGGTCCAGCAAGCCACGGCCGAGGGCGAGCGGACGCTGGCGGACCTCTTCGAGGACGCCGCACCGATCGCCGGTCCGCAACGCCTCCCGGCGAAGGCGACCCTCACCGACTGGGTCGACGAAGCGCCGCTTGACGCTGTCGCTGTCGAGGAACCCGGATGTGAGCTGACCTATCGGCAACTGAGCGATGCTGCCTGGCAGGCGGCCGCCGGCCTGGCCCGGTATGGCGTCGCCACGGGTGACGTCGTCGGACTGGCCACGGACACGTTGTCCGACACCGCGGTCGCCATGCTGGCGATCCTGCGCTGTGGTGCGACGTTCCTGCCACTCGACCGGACACTCCCGGCCGCGCGCCTGACCACCCTCGTGGGCCTGGCGCGCTGCCGGATCGCCGCCGGGCAGGGAATCGACTTGCCAGGCGTGCGCGTGATCGGTCTGCACGGCCTGCTGGCCGCGGGCCGCGGCGCGACCGCACCCGGCGGCGATCCCCGCTCGGCGCCGTACCTGATGTTCACGTCGGGCTCGACCGGGGTCCCCAAAGGGGTGCTGATGGGACACGGCCCGTTGCTGAACCGGACCGCGTGGCAGATCGACGCGTTCGACCTGCGCCCCGGCACCCGGTTCCTGCAGTACGCGCCGCTCGGCTTCGACGTGTCCTTCAACGAGATCATGCCGACCCTGGCCGCGGGCGGCACGTTGGTGGCACGGGAGCCGGCCGACCGGCGGGACTTCCCGGCCATTGTGGACCGTGTCGCCAGTGCCCGGCTGACCAACGTCTACCTGCCTGTGGCCGCGCTGCGCCCGTTCGTCCACGCCGCCGGGGCCACACAGTTCCCGGCACTGCGGAAGGTGTGCGTGTCGGGCGAGCAGTTGCTGATCGACGACGAGATCCGCGCCTTCTTCGCCCGGCACCCGCAATGCACCCTGATCAACTCGTACGGCCCGACCGAGACCAACGGAGCGATCGCCCACCAGCTGAGCGGAAACCCGTTCGACTGGCCGGACCACGTGCCCATCGGCAGGCCGTTGCCCGGCGTGCTGGCCTACGTGGTCGACCAGACCGGCCATCTCGCGCCACCCGGCGTGCCTGGCGAGTTGTTCCTCGGCGGATGCTGCCCGGCGGACGGGTACACGGGTGACGCCGAGCGCACCGCGGCGAGCTTCCTGCCCGACCGGTTCGCGGGCAGCGGCCGGATGTACCGGACCGGCGACCAGGTCGTCCAGGCCGGCGACGGGACGTTGACGTACTTGGGCAGGCTGGACACCCAGATCAAGATCCGGGGCCACCGGGTCGAGCTCGGTGAGATCGAGTCGATCGTGCCGGGCGTCGCGGTGGCCCACAACGGCGGGCTGGTGCTGTTCGTCGGCACCGGCACCGAAGTCGATCTCACGCTGCTGCGCGAACGGCTGCCCGGCTACATGGTGCCCAGCCGGGTCCACCAGATCGACGAGATCCCGATGTCCCGCACCGGCAAGGTCGACCGTGCCGCGCTGGGGGCACTGGCGGGTGAGCTCGAACCCGCGGGCATCACGGGCCGTGCCGCGCGTACCGCGCAGGAACAGGTGTTGTGTGACATGTTCGCCGAGGTGCTCGGCCGTGCCGAGGTCGGCGTCGAGGAGAGCTTCTTCGCCCTGGGCGGGCATTCGTTGCTGGCCACCCGGCTGATCAGCCGGATCCGTGCGGTCATGGGCGTGGAGCTGCCGATCCGGACGCTCTTCGACAACCCGACCGTCGCCGGGCTGGCACCCCACCTGGATCCACAGCGTCGGCGCCCCATGCTGCGCCGGACCGCCCGGCCGGACGCCATTCCCGTGTCCTACGCCCAGCGACGGCTCTGGTTCCTCGACAAGCTCGACGGCCGGTCGGCCACATACAACCTGCACGTCGCGCTCCGGCTGTCAGGCCGGCTCGACGTGCCCGCACTGCGTGCGGCGCTCAACGACGTGGTCGCCCGCCACGAGGCATTGCGGACGGTGTTCACCGAGGTCGACGGCCAGCCACGGCAAACGGTCCTCAGTTCGTTCGGCGTCCCCCTGGTCACCGAAGCCCCGGGCTTGGCGCAAGCAGGTGACTACGAGTTCGACCTGTCCGCCGAACTGCCGATCCGCGCGTGGCTGCACAGCGTCGCCGACACGGAGTCAGTGCTGGTGATCGTCATCCACCACATCGCGGGCGACGGCTGGTCGATGGCACCTCTGCGGCAGGACTTGTTCGACGCCTATGCCGCCCGGACCGCCGGAAATCCTCCAGAGTGGACAGAGCTGCCCGTGCAGTACGCGGACTACACCCTATGGCAGCGAGAACTCCTCGGCGCCGAGGACGACCCGGAGAGCCTGATCAGCCGGCAGTTCGACTACTGGCGGGAGGCGCTCGACGGGATACCGGACGAGATCGACCTGCCCAGGGACCGTCCACGGCCAGCGGTGGCGTCGCATCGTGGCGACCGGGTGCGGTTCGAACTGGACGCGGACCTGCGTCACGACGTGGCCCGGCTGGCCGCACAGACCGGGACGACCGTGTTCATGGTGATGCAGGCGGCCTTGGCGGCGCTCATCCACAGAGCAGGCGGCGGTACGGACATCCCGATCGGCACGCCGGTCGCCGGACGCACCGACGAGGCGCTGGACGGGCTGGTCGGGTTTTTCGTCAACACCCTGGTGCTGCGGACGGATGTGTCGGGCGACCCGACTTTCCGTGACCTGCTCACCCGGGTCCGGGACACCGATCTGGCCGCGTACGCCCGGCAGGACGTCCCGTTCGAGCGGCTGGTCGAAGGGATCAACCCGCCGCGCAGGCTCGGGCGGCATCCGCTGTTCCAGGTCATGTTGTCGGTCACCAGCACGGCTGCCTCGTACCCGGAGGTCCCTGGGCTGTCCGTCACCGCGGAGCCGTTCGACCGTCCGGTCGCGAAGTTCGACCTGTCGATGTATCTGACCGAACGCGGGCCGGACGGAATCACCGGCATGATCGACTACGCGACCGACCTGTTCGACCGGTCCACCATCCGCCGGATCGCCGCCGGATTCACCCGTCTGCTCCGGCACGTGACCGGCAGCCCGGACACACCTGTCAGTGACGCCGACCTGCTCGGCGACACACGCCGCCACCAGATCGTGGTGGAGTGGAACGACACCGTCACGACCGTCGCGACGGAGACGTTGCCGGAGTTGATCGCAGCGCAAACGCGCCGCACACCAGACGCGGCTGCGGTGCGTCACGGCACGGACTCGCTGTCCTATGCGGAATTGGACGAGCGGTCCACCCGGCTGGCCAAAGCGTTGGTCCGGCGTGGGGCAGGGCCGGAGCGGTTCGTCGGCGTGATGATGCCGCCCTCGGTGGACCTGGTGGTCGCGTTGATCGCCGTGCTCAAAGCCGGTGGGGCGTACATCCCGATCGACCCCGGTTACCCGGCCGAGCGGATCGAGTACATGCTCGCCGACGCCCGGCCCGTGCTCGTGCTGACCGATACGGACCTGACCGGCGACGCCACGCTTCCCGCGCTGAGCATGAACAACGCGGCGTACGTCATCTACACCTCGGGGTCGACCGGGCGACCGAAAGGCGTGGTAGTCGAACACCGGTCGCTGGCCGACTACCTCGCCTTCGCCGGAACCGCTTACCCCGGGTTGCGCGGCGATGTGCTCGTGCACTCCTCGGTTTCGTTCGACCTCACGGTGACCGGCATGTTCGTGCCGTTGACCGTCGGCGGGACCGTGGTGCTGGCGGCACTGGACGAGTCAAGCCCGCCCTGCACGGCCATGAAGGCCACACCCAGCCACCTGCCGCTGCTCGACGCCCGGTCCTCGCCCTCCGCCGAGCTGATCCTCGGGGGAGAGGCGCTGGTGGGGGAGGCGTTGGCCGGATGGCGGGCCGCGCATCCGGACGTGACCGTGATCAACGCCTACGGCCCGACCGAGACGACCGTGAACTGCACCCAGCATCGGATCGGACCCGGCACGCCTGTCCCGCCAGGTCCCGTGCCGATCGGCAAACCCATGGCCAACACCAGGGTCTACGTGCTGGACGCGCGGCTGCGGCCGGTTGACGTCGGTTGCCCCGGCGAACTGTACGTCGGGGGTGCGGGGCTGGCCCGGGGATATCTCAACCAGCCGGCGCTCACCGCGCAACGGTTCGTGGCCGACCCGTTCCAGCCCGGCGCGCGGATGTACCGGACCGGTGACGTCGTGCGGTGGACCGAAGCCGGTGACCTGGTGTTCCTTGGCCGCGCGGACGACCAGGTGAAGCTGCGGGGCTTCCGGATCGAGCCCCGGGAAGTCGAAGCGGTACTGCGCGCTCATCCCGATGTCCACCAGGCGGTGGTGGTGGTCCGTGACGACCGGTTGGTGGGGTACGTCGTCGCCCGTGACGTGTCCCCGGTGTCGCTGCGTGCGTTCGCCCGCCAACGCCTTCCCGAGCACATGGTGCCCGTATCGGTGATGGTGCTGGAGACGCTGCCGTTGACGCGGAACGGCAAGCTCGATCGCAACGCCCTGCCCGCTCCCGAGTACTCCAGCACAGCAGGCCGCCCGGCACGCACACCGGACGAGGCTGTCCTCTGCGGACTGTACGCCGAGGTCCTCGGCCGCGACACCGTCGGCATCGACGACAACTTCTTCGAACTGGGCGGCCATTCCTTGCTCGCCACCACACTGGTGAGCCGAGTCCGCGCGCTCTTCGGCACCGAACTGCCGCTGCGCGCGGTGTTCGAAACCCCGACCGTCGCGGAACTGGTGGAACGCCTGGACAAGGGAAGCAACCGCAACGCCTACGCGACGTTGCTGCCACTGCGTGCCACCGGCACTCGGCCACCGTTGTTCTGCATGCACGCGGCGAGCGGATTCAGCTGGCCGTACGCGGTGTTGCTGACGCACCTCGACATGCCGGTGTACGGCGTGCAGGCGACGGCCGGACCACGTCCGTCGTCACTGGACGAGATGGCCGAGGACTACGTCCAGCACATCACCAGCGTCCAGCCTGAGGGCCCCTACTACCTGCTGGGCTGGTCGTTCGGCGGGATCGTCGCCCACACGGTCGCCACCGTGCTGGAACGCCGTGGCCACCAGGTCGGCTTGCTGGTGATGCTGGATTCGCACCCGGTGCGGTCGGCAACGCCGGACCTGGCAGGTCTGCTCAAGCACGTCGATCCGGCGAACCTGACGGCTGCCGAGATGGAACTGTTGCTGGACAACGTGATGCACCACCACGACATCGCCGCCGACCTCCGGCTCGGCCGGGTTTCCGCCGACGTGCTCGTGCTCGTGGCGGGTGGAAGCCGGCTGACCGCGGAGCAATGGCGGCCGTACGTCGACGGTGACGTCGACTTCGTACCAACTGGGATCCGGCACCACGACATGCTGCGGCCGGACACCATGCCGCGGATCGGCCCGATCCTGGCCGAGCGGCTGGCGAAAGCCATTTCACGAGAGGGATGACCATGACACACCCCTATGAGTGGTTCCGCGCGTCCGCGGAGAAGTACCCGTCACGGATCGCGCTGGACGTCGCGGGAATCGAGCTCACCTACGCCGAACTGCAAGCCGCGGTCGAATGGATGTCAGCGCGAATGCACAAGGTGCTGGGTGCGCCGCCCCGCCGGGTCGGCCTGCTCACATCGCGCAGTCCCGTCACCTACATCGCCTACCTTGCGGCATTGCGGCTCGGCGGCGCACCCGTGCCCCTCAACCCGGCCGCGCCTGGCCTGCGGAACGCCGATATCGCCGGCGAGGCCGCGTTGGACATCACCATCCTCGACCACAGTTCCGGGGACGACGTGGCCGAGTACCGAGCCAACGCGTGCGGCCGGTTCCTGGACATGACGGGCGACACCTGGCGGGATCCCGTGGCCGGCATCCCGCCGCAGGCTCAGCGGCACGACGATGACATCGCGTACATCAACTTCACCAGCGGCAGCACGGGCAAACCGAAAGGCGTGCCGACGACGGACCTGAACATGTACGCGTTCGTCGAGCACATCGTCGAACGCTACCGGTTCACGTCGGAGTCCCGTGTCTCCCATGCGTTCGAGCTGTTCTTCGACGGCTCGATCATCGAGATGTTCGGTGCGTGGGGCGCAGGCGGACGGCTCTGTGTGTTGCAACGCGCGGACGTCTTCACGCCGGTGAAGTTCGTCAACGCCAAGCGACTCACGCACTGGGCGTCAGCGCCCTCGGTCATTTCGTTCGCCCGGCGGCTGCGGGCGCTTCCGCCCGGCAGCATGCCGACGCTGCGGCGAACGTCCTTCGGTGGCGAAGCGCTGCCCATCGAGGCCGCCGAGGCATGGGCCAAGGCCGCGCCGAACTCGATTGTCACCAACGCGTACGGCCCGACCGAGACGACCGTGGTCGTCACCGGCTACGCGGTCCCGCGCGACTGTGCGGACTGGATCGAAACCAGCAACGGCACAGTGCCCATCGGGGACCTCTACCCCCACGTGGACTGGATCCTGCTCGACAGCGACATGCAGCCGACAGACGACGGCGAGCTGTGCATACGCGGCCCGCAGCGCTTCCCGGGCTATCTGGACCCCGCGCAGAACGCCGGGAGGTTCGTCGTCGACGGCCGCGTCCACGACGGCACCGAGTCGCTCACCCCGGAGCACTACTACCGGACCGGGGACCGATGCCGCAAGGAAGACGGCGAGCTCGTCCACCTCGGCCGGATCGACGACCAGGTCAAGATCCGCGGTTACCGGATCGAACTGAGCGAGATCGAATCCGTGCTGCGCAGACACCCCGCGGTCGCGGAGATGGTGGTGATCGCCGTACCCGCGGCCGACGGCGAAGTCGACCTGCACGGCCTGTACACCGGCGACAAGGTCACCGACGCCGAGTTCATGGACCTGCTGCGGCGGTTGCCCGGGTACATGCACCCACGCGGCTTCCAGCACCGCGACTCGATCCCGTTGAGCTCGGTGGGCAAGGTCGACCGCAAGCGGCTGATCCGGGAGTTCACCCCGGTGGCGTGAGCCGGGCGGTGGCCGGGAAACACCCGGCCACCGCCTCTACGTCACTGGCGAACCGCTTCTTCCTCCACGACCGTCTTCTTGCTGTCCGGGCTCGGTTGCGCGGCGACGATGACGACCGCGCCGAGCGTGATGGCCGCACTGGCCAGAATGGTGAGCAGGTAGCTGTGCTGGACGTCGGCCAGGATGGCACCGACCTGGCTGCCGGTGGCCACGGCCAGCATGTGCACTGTCCACAGCAGACCGACGGCGGTGCCGAGCGTGCCGGGCGGCATGACACGCGTCAGCCAGACCGTGGTGGCGACGACCGTGGCCAGGTAGCTCACGCCGAACACCGCGCCGAACCCGATGACCATGAAGGTGGACGGGAAGAACGGCAGCATGACCATGGCGCCCGCCCGCAGCAGGTACCCGGCCGTCAACGTGCCGCGGATCCTGCCGCGGTCGCACAGCCGGCCGGCGATCAGGCCGCCGATGATCTCCAGGACGCCGAGCACCGCGACCGACAGCGAACTGATTCCCGGTGAGACGCCGTGGTCATGCATGTGCGGGAACAGGTGCACATCGATGAACGCCATCGTGACGCCGCACGCGATGAAGGCCGCGATCAGGGCGCGAGCCCGCGCGTTCGTCAGCGTGGCCCGTACGCCCTCGCGCATGGTGGACCGGGGCCTGGTCACTCGTTCCTGACGCGTGTGGGTCTTCACCAGGATCAGCGACAACGGCACCAGGACGACAAGGAAGACGATCCCCGCGCCGAACAGGATCTGGTCCCATGACAACACCGTGTTCAGACGCGTCCACAGTGGAACGAGAACGATGAAGCCGACCGCGACGCCGTTGGTGAGCACCGCGTAGACCAAGCCGGTGTCGCGGCCCTCGAAGAGCTGGTCGGCGAGCACGCCCAGCGGCACGAACGACACCATGGTGAAGCCGATCGCGCCCAGGATCCCGAACGCGGCGATGAAGACCCAGATGTGCGTCGCTGTCGCGCACAGGATGAGCACGGCGCCGAGAGCGCCCGCGCCGATCGCGATCACCGGCACGGCGCCGATCCGGTCGGCCAGGTGCCCGATCGGCGCCGAGATCAGGCCGTTCACCACGAAGAACACCGTGAACGCGATGGCCAGGGTGCCGCGGTTGACCTCGAAACCGTCGGCGATCGGCAGGAACAGCACCTGGACCGCGGTCTTGAGCGACGAACCGGCCAGTGAGATCACAAAACTGACGACGACCGCGAAGATCATGAACGCGGTGACGCGGCTGGTTGTTCTTGTCATCGTGCCCACTTCCGTCGGGTCGGACAGTCCACGGATACCACCATCCGGCACGCCGGTTAACCGCCAGTTGTACGCCGTTGACGTAACCGGCCGCTAACCACCCGGTCCTAGTGTCCGTGCCCAACAGCGAGGAAAGAGAACGCCATGACCAATACCGAAACCCGAGTGAGCAGTGGACTCACGGACGCACAGATCAGCGAGTTCAACGAGCGCGGCTACCTGGGCCCGTTCGATCTGCTGGACGCCGACCAGATCGCCTCGTTACGGCCGACATTCGACACCATCCTCTCCGGCAGGCTGCGATCGCCCATCTACGACCGCACCACCCACCGCGACTGGCATCTGCATTTCAAGAACCTGCTGACCATCCCGTACCGCAACGAGGTGCTCAGCCGGGTCAAACCGTTGCTGGGAGAGAACCTGCTGGTGTGGCGGACGTCGATCTTCCACAAGGCGGCCAGGGACGGCGCCCTCGACTGGCACCAGTCCAGCCTGTTCGCCGGCGAGGAGTACGGCCTGTTCAAGCCCGCACTCGAGCCGCCGCCCGAGTACCAGCTCTACACGGACTTGTTCAACCTGTCGGTGTGGGTGGCACTCGACGACGTGACAGCCGAGAACGGCGCGATGCAGATCGCGGTGGGCACCCACGTGAAGCAATATCCGGTGAAGCGGATCCCGTTCAGCGAATCGGTGTTCGGCAAGGTCTTCTACGACAACCTCGTGCGCGCCGGCGACACCGAGCGGCTCGCGGAACTGTCCGACCGCTACGCGTGCGAAACGATTTTCGATCCGGTGGCCGAGGGCGTCGACGTCGACACGATCGAAATGAAGGCGGGCCAGTTCATCATCTTCACCGATCGCGTCATGCACGGTTCGTTGCCCAACACCACCGAGGACGCGCGGCGGCTGGCGATGAACTTCCGGATCACCATTCCTGAAGTGACCGTCTACCCGCACCGCAACCACGGCGATTTCATCGACGGCAACGACCACGACATTTCCCGGCACGCCTGCGTGATGCTGAGCGGTTCGGACCGGCACGGCAAGAACATCTACCTCAACTGACTCGGTGCTGGGGGTTCATCATGGCGAGCAGGAACCGGGTCGGCATCGTGGACCTGATGGCGGTCTCCGCGCGCGGACTGGCGGGAAGGCAGTTCAGCACGTGGATCTCGGCCGCTGATCCGGACACCGAGACCCAGGTGGTCGACTCCGACTGGACCGAGATCGAGTCGTTCGACGCACTGGTGGTCACCGGCGCGGAACCCAGCACGGCCGATCTGCGGCAGGATCCGTGTCACGCGGTGGTCGGCAGGATCCTGGAGTCCACATCGGCTCCGGTGGTGTTCTCGTGCCTGTCGGCGCACTCGGCGCTCAACCACCTCTACGCGTTGCCCCGGCGGCGACTACCGGCCAAACGGATCGGCGTGTTCGAGCACGCGGTGGCCCCTGGGCCGCTGACGGCCGGTCTGTCCGATGTGGTCCACGTGCCGCACTCACGTTGGAACACCGTGGACCTGATGGGCGTCACAGCGCAGATGGTCACTGTGGACGGTGATTGGGCGTACGCGGCCGCCGACCGCTACATGTTCGTCCAAGGGCATCCGGAGTACTTCCCGGACACGCTGTTCCGTGAGTACCGGCGAGATGTCCGCCGGTATCTCAGCCGGGAGTCGGACGACTTCCCGACCATTCCGTCAGGGTACTTCACCGTCGAGACGCTGGCCGAGCTGGCGGACTTCTCGGTGCGGGCGCGGCGGCGCCGCAGCCCTGACACCTTCGCCGCCTTCCCTGATGTCCGCAGGGCAACCGGGGACGGCTGGGCCGGCCCCGCCGTCAAGGTCGCGGCCAACTGGCTGGCCGCAGTACGGGGGGCTGTCAATGTCTGACGTGGTCATCGCGAGGTCCAGCACCGGCGTCCGGAAGTGGCGCTGGCACACGGAACTCGGCTCGTACGGCGAAGACGTCACCACGATGGTGACCCGGAGCGCCGAGGACGAGGGCATCCTCGGCTTCCACGAGCCGCTCACCACGGCCGAGAAGGCCACCTTCTGCGGCGACCTGGAGCACAAGCTGCTCAGCGGATCGGACTGCCTGCTGCTCGGTTCCGACGATGACGGTGTTGTGGGAATGTGCATCGTCAGCCTCACGGCCATGCCCAACTGCAGGCACATCGCGGACGTGAGCAAGGCGTACCTGGAACCGCGGGTTCGGCGGACCACGGCGATCAGCGAGATCGCCTGGGCGGTCTGCGGCCTCACCCGTGAACTCGGCGTGGAGACGCTGAAGATCGACGTCCGCGAGGACAGCCCCGCACACCGGGTGTGGCGACGGTTCGGCTTCACCACGTACGGGATTCTCGACGACTACAGCCGGGTCGACGGTGTCAGCCACCGCGGGCACTTCATGAGCCACTCGGTCGAGCGGCTCGCAGAGTTCATCGATGAGCGCCTGCGGCGTGCGGGCGTGGTTATGGAACAACGGAGGTTGGACGATGTTGCTTTCGCGTGACGAGTTTCGCGACGAACTGGAGAAGACGTTACACGCGCAGCTGACCATCTCGCACCCGATCTTTACGGTGCTGCTGGACGAGAAGAACCCGAACCTGCCGTTCCTGCAACAGGTGGCGCTGCAGGGTTACCAACTGACGAAGCACTTCCTCGAGTACATCGAGACGTTGTTCTTCCACTGCCCGCTTCCCCGGCACAAGCGCAGGCTGCTGCACAACATGTACGAGGAGGAGACCGGCCGGATCTCCCAGACGAAGAACCACGTCAAGCTGATGCAGGACTTCCTGCACGCGATCGGGATCGACGACGAGACCCGGGACGCCGCCGTGGCGCTGCCTGCGACCCAGGAGCTCATCGACTACCGGATGGACGCGGTGAAGGACCCGGCGCGCTACCACGTCGGCGCGGCCGCGGTGACCATCGCCAGCGAGGGGCAGAACCTGGAGACGCTGGGATCGGAGTCCCGCGACGAGATCTTCCAGCGCGTCTACGGCCTGCAGCCGAGGGATCTGCTGTTCTTCTCGGTGCACCAGGTCGAGGACGTCCACCACGTACAACAAGGTCTGGACCTGGTGGCGGACATGTGCACGACCGAGCAGATGCAGCAGGAAGCGCTGTACGCGGTGTCGCACACGTGCGAGCTGTTCTACCAGATGTACGAGGGTGTGTACCAGGAATACCTGGCGGGCCGGCTGATCCCGGCCTGACGAGGAGCGACGTGATGCGACCAGAACTCGGTCAGGCGACGCACGCGGTGCGGACCGGCCAGCACCAGTTCGTCGACGACCAGCACAGCGAGGCGCTTGCGCTGACGTCGAGCTACACCTTCGACGACGCCTTCGACGCGGCGGAGAAGTTCGCGCAACGGCGGCCCGGCAACGTCTACGTCCGGTTCACCAACCCGACTGTGCGCGCGTTCGAGGAGCGCATCGCGTCCATGGAAGGCGCCAGGGACGCCGTGGCGACGGGTTCCGGCATGGGCGCGTACATCGCGGTGTCCCTGGCGTTGCTGGAGCAGGGCGACCACGTCCTGCTCGCTGAAGGCGTCTTCGGCACCACGACGACGTTGTACCGCGGCTACATGCGGAAATTCGGAGTGTCCACAACGGTCGTGGACGTGCGGGACAACGAGGCATGGTCGGCGGCTGTCCGGCCCACCACGAAGATGATCCTGGTGGAGTCGCCGACCAATCCGTTGATGCGGGTGGCCGACATCGGGTTCCTCAGCCGGCTGGCCCGGGAACACGACCTGTTCCTGGTCGTGGACAACACGTTGTGCACGCCGGTCTTCCAGCTCCCGCACACGATGGGAGCCGACCTGGTGATCCACTCGGCCGGCAAGTACATCGACGGCCAGGGCAGGTGCGGCGGTGGCGTGGTGACCGGCGACGAGGACCTGATCGCGGAGGTCCGCGGCGTACTGCGGACAGTGGGGCCGAGCCTGAGCCCGTTCAACGCGTGGATCTTCCTGAAAGGACTGGAAACCCTGCCGATCCGGATGCGGGCGCACGACGAGCGCGCGGCGGAGATCTACGCGTGGCTGTCCCAAAGGGACGATCTGGACGCCGTGCACTTCACCGGCAGCCCGGACCACCCGCAGGTGGAACTCGTGGCCAGGCAACAGACCGGGCACGGTGGACTGGTGAGCTTCGAGATCGCCGGCGGGCGACGGGAGGCGTGGACGTTCGTCGACAACCTGCGCCTGGTGTCGAACACGACGAACATCGGCGACACCAAGTCGATGATCACACACCCGGGCACCACGACACACGGCCGCCTGCCGGACGAGGCGAAACTCGCCGCGGGCATCAAACCCAACCTGGTCCGGCTCTCGGTCGGCCTGGAGGACCCCGCGGACCTGCTCGCCGACCTGCACCAGGCGTTGGCGAAGTCGCAGATCCGGAAACTCGCCGGCTGACCACAAGGGCTTTCAGGCACAGCTGAAGAAGTTGACACTGGAATCAGGGCACGGACACGGTGTGTGTCGACATCGATCCGATTCGACACGAGGTGAGTTCCTTGGCAATGGGGGGCAACCGGGTGCGAGCCGTCCTCACCACCATCGCAGTCGCAGCAGGCGTCGCCGTCAGCATGCAGGCCGCGGCACACGCGGACAGCGGGCAGTACGCCTACGTCAACCGGTCCGGCGGCGTCGGTGGGAACCTCTATGCCTGGTACCGGGACCTGCCGCCGGCGTTCCACGACAACCTGACCCGGTTCACCAACCGGACCGACCGCGACATGTGCGTCGCCTACTGGGACCGCGGCACCCTCTACAGCATGCAGACAGTCCCACCGGGACAGGCCCAGAACACCGTCGACTCCTACCTGCCGGACGCGATCGTGGACTGCCGGTACTTCCTGGCGTAACCCCCTCCCGGTGTGCCCGTTCGCCGAACGGGCACACCGGCACCACCGGACGTTCGGCGAACGGCGACCCGAGGACTGTCGCCGGTTCCGGCTCGGCCGGCGAACGCGGTGGGCATACCGGTGATCCCCTACACACTCGTCGACCAGAGGGTGAGGCTGCGATGACCGATCTGCCCGCCGTCGGACCAGTGGAGGTGCTTGTGTACCACGACTTTTCACCACCGGTGAGCCGGTCGGCTACGGCATGACGTTCTTCGTGGACGACCCCTGACCTGGGCGACGCCGTGAAGTGTCACTCCGCAGACGCCGTAACAGCCGTCCGCGACCACTGCTGGTTGGTACCCGAGTTGCAGGGGTACTGCTTGAGGATCACGCCGTCCGCGGTCGATGCGGCCGGTACGTCGACGCATTTGCCGCTGTGGCGGGCCTGGAGCTGGAAGTAGCTGCCGTTGGTGATCACCTGGAATTGCTGGTTGGTGCCGGTGCCGCAGGTGTACTGGACAAGCTCGGCGCCGTCGGCGGTGGAAGCGTTCACCACGTCTAGGCACTTTCCGCTGTGGCGGCTGATGATGCGCCAGTAGCCGCGGCCGGAGTCCTGGAACTGCCACTGCTGCCACGCGTTGCCACCGTAGGTGTACTGGCCGACGCGCGCACCGTTCTCGGTGTTCGGTTGTTGGACGTCCATGGCCTTGCCGCTGTGGCGTACGTCGATGCGGTAGACGGTTTCCGTTCCGGTGTTGTCACCCCAGGCGTATCGGAGCCGGTCGGCGCCGGAGGCGTTGCGGATGGTCAGGTTGAGATCGGTACCGCTGCCGCTCAGGGCGTACATCGAGTAGTGGTCGTAGCCGAGGTTTCCGGTCGGCTTGCCGCCGAGGGCGGGCCAGTACGTGCCGCCCATCCGGTTGTCCCGCATGACCTGGGCCATGGCGCGGATGTGGCGCACGAAGTTGTCAGAGCTGCCAGCGTCGCCGTAGTTGAGGCCCGTGGACATCGGCGCGCCGAACTCGGTCGCGACCGCGCGGGAGGCGCAGTTGCCCAGGCGAGTCTGGATGTGGCTCCGGAAGGCGTCGTACGTCATCGGACTGTAGAAGAAGGCATAGTGGTGGAACGACAGCAGCGTCGAGTTGAAGCGGCTGTCGTTGCAGATGTCCCGCAGGTCCTGGCTGTAGCCGGTGCCGCCGATGAGTACCCGGCCGGGTACCGCGGAGGTGTGGTAGCTCAGCCAGTTCGCTGCGACGTTGCGCCAGTCCGCGGATGTGTAGCCGTGCGGCTCGTTCATCGGTTCGAAGTAGACGTTGGGGTTCGAGCCGTACGTGTTGGTCACGCTGGACCACATCGTGTTCCACGCGGCGAGGTTGGTGATCCGGCCGCCGGAAGCGGCGCCGTCCTCCCAGTAGGCGAGAATGACCTTGAACCCACGGCCGGTGGCGGCGTCGATGGCCCCGCGGTAGGCGTTCCACCAGGTCGTATGGGCGACAGTGTGGGTGTTGATCGGCAGCCGGACGGTGTTGACGCCCATGGTGGCGGCCATGTCGTCGTAGAGGGCGTTGGCTTTGGTCCGTACTGTCGCGTTGCTGTCGGACAGGCTCAGGCCCTGCACGACGAGCGGGCTGGTGCTGAAGTTGTCACCCAGCACCGCCCAGTTCATGCCTCGGAACTGGCTGGTGGCCGCAGTGGCCGGCGAGGCGGAGACGACGAGGACCGCCGTCGCGGTGAGTGCCGTCACCGCAGCGGCTATCAGCGACCGGGTACGACCGATCGCCCTGATGATTGCCATGAGGTGTCCTATCACTAGATCTGCTTCTCTGGCTTGTGGGGCGCCCTTGCCGCGGGCATCCCACAGCGCCACAAGGGGTGTCACGAATCGCCGGAGGGACCCGCGATCGAGACCCCGGTCCTGACCGGCACGCCGAGGTTGGGTGAGCCGTCCGAGTGCCAGTCGATCTTCTGGGCCCGCGTGGTGCGGGTGGGTGCCGCAGCGCTGGCTGGCAGAGGAGTTCGCGTGGTACACGACCCAGGTTTCGGCATTGTCGGGTGACCGGACGAAGGAGGCGTGCCCCGGGCCGTAGACGCCGTTGGCGTCACTGCGCTGGAAGATCGGCGTGGACTTCTTCACCCACGAACTGGCCGGCATCGGGCCGCCGCCGGTCCAGGTCACCGGCGGACAGCAGCGCTGTTCTTGCGGGCTTCATGTCGTTCTCCTCAACGGTATGGGTGAAGAGCCAGGGCTCGACGTGTTGAGGTGAGGTCGTGAACCTCTGTGCCACAGGAGTTCCCACTGGGGACAGGAAGCGGGCAGGGTAAACGGGCATGACTGGGCCTCCTTCACGACGATGTGACAGAGCCGGGTCGCGTGCAGAGCCGATCGCCTACGGCGCAGGGTGTGATGTTCGCGTTAACATCAGTCGGACAACTGTAGCCTCGGCGCATCGGCATGTCCAGCGAAGCGAATGTCCCGGCCGACGTGATCGATCGGTCGGTTTGTCGCCGGGAGTTCTTTGCAGGCAACCATGTTCGCTCTTGAGCGATGAGGCGGCATCCTGTTAGCGTTAACGCCGATTGGTGGCGCCGGTCACGGGAGGTCACCGTGAACAGACCGTTGAGAACCAGACACTGGCCGGCCAGACTCGGCATCGCGGCGCATCGACAAGGTGATGGACGTCGTGTCGGCCTCGACGGCGAACAACGCCGAGATCAAGCAGTGGGACCTGGAACGGCGGCGGCAACCAGAAGTGGGAGTTGCGGGACGCCTGCAGCGGCTACGTCCGCATCCTCAACCAGAACAGCGGCAAGTGCCTGGACGTGCTGGAGAGCTCCACCGCCGACATCCAGCAGTACACGTGCGCGGCAACAATCACCAGTGGAGCCGTGCCCAGATCTGACCGTCGCAAGGACGACCAGGAACCTGTCCGGAGTCCATCGCAAGCACGTGGTTTCGCCCGCACTGGGCGCTGGTTTCTTCCGTCCCGTCAGCGGGGTCGAACGCCTCGGGGAGGAAAGCCGGTGTGGGAGGCGAAAGATCCGGCCGGGCACGGCGACCCGATAGTCGACAATGTACAACTGCGCGTTTTCCGGAGACGTACCATGCAGGCGTGACTGATGCACTTCCGATCGCGCGGGTCAACCCCTTCGATCCTCCGGGTGAGTTGCGGAACAAGCCACCGGTCAGCAGGTTGCGCTACGCGGACGGCTCGTTGGGCTGGATCGTGACCACGCGGGCAGAGGGCCGGAAAGTGCTGACAGATCCACGCTTCAGCGTGCGCGCTGAGCTGGTGCGGTCGCCGATCTACGCCACCACGCCGCAGCTGCCGCCGGGGTCGTTCAACTTCATGGACGCACCGGAGCACACGCGCTACCGCAAGCTTCTGGCCGGCCAGTTCACCCTGCGGCGGATGCGAGCCCTGGAACCGCGGATCGCACAGATCACGGCGGAGCTGCTGGACGCCATGACTCCGCCCACGGATCTGGTGCAGGCCTTCGCCTTGCCGCTGGCGGCGCGCGTCATCTGCGAGCTCATCGGCGTGCCCTACGCCGACCATGAGTTCTTCGAGCAGAAGTCACACGACATGGTCGAACCACATATCGACGACCAAACCCGTGAAGCTGCCGGAGAGGCGTTGTTCGGATACCTGTACCAGCTCGTTCAGGACATGCGAGCCAATCCTGGGGAGACCGTCATCGGTGGTCTGCTCGCCGACAGCGACCTGAACGACATCGAGGTCACCGGTGTGGCGATAACGTTGCTGTTCGGTGGCCACGAGACGATCGCGAACATGGTGGCGCTCGGCACATTCGCCCTTCTGCGGCACCCCGCCCAGTTGGCGAAGCTGAACCAGGACGTCGACAACGCGGTCGAGGAACTGCTGCGATACCTCAGTATCGTCCAGTACGAGGTGAATCGCACCGCGATCGAGGACGTCGAAGTGGGGGGCGAGGTGATCAGGAAGGGTGAGTCAGTGCTGGTGTCGATCCCGGCTGCCAATCGGGACGGGTTCGAACGGCCGGACGACCTTGACCTCGGCAGGTCCGCGTCCGGTCATCTGGCGTTCGGCCACGGCGTCCACCAGTGTCTGGGGCAGCATCTGGCCCGCATCGAGATGCGCATCGGTTTCTCCGCTCTGTTCAGCAGGTTCCCCACGCTCAAACTCGCGGTCGATCCGAGCGAAGTCCCGGTGAACGTGCAGCGCAGCGTGTACAGTGTGGACAGTCTGCTCGTCACGTGGTGATCAGCCGTGGCTCGTGGCGAGCATCGATCCGGTGTGGACCGACGAGGTGACGCTGCCGGAATCTCATGGAGTCCACGTGTCGCAAGCGTGGAGTAGCCGGTCGAGCAAGTGCTCCGGATAACGCGGCTCGTCGGTCCGCGCGACGATGTCCGGAGCGAATCCACGCAGCTTGTCGGTGGACACCAGGGTCCGTACCACCGGGCCTGGTACGAACAGCCGCTCGGCATGGGTCTCGAGCCTGTGTTCGAGAGCCTCCACGATCCACTCGATCGAGTTCGCCCTTCCAGAGGCCACGTGCACGATCTCCTGCCGGACATCTCGGCGTAGCAACGCGTCGACGCAGTCGATCAGGTCGGCGACGTCGATCAGATCCCGGTGTGCGCCGGTGTGCACAACCACTGCGCCGGAACGGATCTGCTCGATCAACGCAGGCAGTAGCTGGTGTGCCGGCTGACCCGGCCCGATCACGTGGCTGATCCGCAAGATCAACCAATCCACATCGGACTCCATGACCAACTGCTCAAGACCGCGTTTGTGTCTCCCGTATGGGCTCACCGGGCGTACAGATGTGTTCTCGGACACCGGATCTGTCGTTGAGCCGTACATCGCGTGCGAAGCTGTGGAGAGGAACACGACAGTCTTCCCGAACATGCTGCACTTCCGCAGCACATCTCGCACCAGCTCCCGCTCCCGGGCGAACTCGGCCAGTGACCGGGCTGACGTGCTCGACACGCCCGCGGCGATGACGACGACGTCCGGGTGCCGGTCCACGATCCCGCAGATGCCCGGCCAGGAAACCGTTTCCGACGATTTCCATCACGCTTCCCTGGCGCCGGCCGACACACCGTCCGGGGAGGTGGCTCTGACAGCCGGCTCGAACATGCGGCCGGACAAGGTGCCCGGGCACAGTGCCGATCTGTTCGCGTCGCGAGTCATCTGGTGGCCATCCCTCCCCACATCAGCAAACGCCATGCGCTCGAGCCGGTGAGGGGACCGGTTCGAGCGCATGGCGCCTACTTGTCAGCTACCGAAACTGATCGGCACAGGCTCGGCGAAAACGGGCTCGCCTTCGACGTTGGCAGCCAAGACCGTGCAGCCGGGTGCGACAGCGCAGTCCACCTTGCCGGTCGGTTCCCCGGTCACCAGGTTCACGCCGTCGAACGACGAGTGAACCGTCAGCTTCGCGATGAAACCGCCGGCGGCGTCAGCGGGCTGTGTCACATGTCCCGCGAGGTCACAAGCGATCTTCTCCGGGTTGTGGCCGGGGTCGTTGCACTGCAGGACGGCGATGACCTGACCGGCTGGAAAGCCGCTGCCGTACACGGCGATCCGGTCTCCGTCGGTCAGTCCGCTCGTCGGGTCGACCGTGATGGCAGGCGCGGGAGCCGCCATCGCCGGTGACCCGCCGAAAACGGCGACGCCGGTGAGAATCGCGACTATCGCGAGCACCTTCCTGGTGATTCCAACCTTGCTAGACGTCAGCACTACCTTCTCGACCTCCCATGGAGAACAATGCGGTATGAGAAATGCTTGACGGGGCAGCGTGAATGCGAGTTCGAACGCACACGTGGACGGTCGATCGATGCCGCCCAGAGATGGACCTCGCCGATGCGGGCCCCGTCAGGGTGTCGGGCGCCCGAAGATCACATTAGCGCCGCGGCGCCGTCACGGCAACGGCTTCCGATCAATGTATTCGGTTGGTTGGAAGCTCACCGCTGTCTTCCTTTCTACTGTGGACGGCGTGTTGTCCGGCGGACCTTCCGGCGCCGCGTCGCATGGGTCCGGCTGAGCAGCGAAGCGTGGGAATCCAGCCGATCCTTCGACACCCGCCGCGTGCTGTCCAGGCAGAACCGGCGGCAGAAATTCTGCGGAAACCGTTCCGGTAGGCAAAAAAGTCCACAACGTTGCCTCCGGTGCGAAACCGGCGTTAGTGTCGTGACCGCAAGATCATCGGTCGTCGCCGGCTCCGATGAAGTTCGAGAACAACGAGTGGTGGGCCGGAATCCGCCAGCGCTGCGGCCAGGCACGGGAGGGTGCCGGAGTCCTGCAGCTCACATTGTGCGGTGTCAAAGGCGGCAACAAAGTACAATACTGGGGGGCTACTCATGGGCTACAAGCGGCTTTCGGTAGGCCAGGGCACAGGCGTGAGCCCGGCGATGTTCGGCGAGGCCTTACGCGCGCAACGCATCAGTATCGGGATGACGCAGCAGAAGCTGGCCCGCCTCGCCGGGGTGAGCGTCCGAACGTTGCGCTACATCGAACAGTGCCAGATCGCTCGGCCACGGCCGGAGTCGGTGCGACGGCTGGCCGAAGCGGCCGACCTGGATCCGGCACTGGTGCCGTACCCCCACCTCGCCGGTTTCGCGCACAAAAGTGCGACGGCACCGGAAATCGGGGTGCTCGGCCCGCTTCTCGCACGAGTCGCCGACGAGCCGGTCGACATCGGGTCATCCAAACAGCGCTGCCTGCTCGGGCTGTTGGCGCTGCAGGCCGGCGGGGTGGTCAGCCGCGACGAGATCATCGACGTGCTGTGGGAGAACTCGCCGCCGGCCACGTGCACCGGCCTGGTGCACTCGTACGCGTCGAGATTGCGCAGAGAGCTCGGGATGCGCACGCAGGACGGTGTGAACGCCGACTGGGACATCGTCGCCACCCGCGACGGTTACCAGTTGCTCGTGGGGCCGAACCAGCTCGACTCCCTGCGGTTCGGCGGATTCGTCGACCAGGCCCGCGCTTCGGCCGCCGCCGACAAGGAACTGGCCTTCCTGCTGCTGGGGCGGGCGCTGGACTGCTGGCGCGGCCCGCTGCTGGCCGACACCGCACCGCGGCTGCGCCAACACCCGGCTGGTGTCGCGTTGAGCCAGCGCAGGCTCAGCGCCGCGCTGACGTACGCGGACATCGCCGGGGATCTCGGCAGGCACGACGAGGTCATCGATCACCTGCTCGAACTGTCGTACCACGAACCGCTGCACGAAGGACTGCACGCCCGGCTGATGGTGGCGTTGGTGAGATCCGGCCAGAAGGCCAACGCGCTGCGGGTCTTCGAGGGCATCCGCCGCAGTCTCACCGAGGAACTCGGGGTCGCTCCTGGAGCGGAACTGCAGGCGGTGCACTTGGGCATCCTGCGGGAGGACACCGCTGCCGAGCACCCGGCCACCGGTCGCCGCCGAGCGGTGTCGAGATCGCGTCCGCCCGCTCAAGTACCTGCCCGGGTGTCGGGTTTCGTCGGCCGGAGCCGGGATGCGCGCCAGATAGCCACGTTGCTCACCGACGACTCCACGCCGGTGGTCGCGATCGTCGGCATGCCGGGTGTCGGTAAGACCTCGCTGGCGTTACAGGTGGCTCACCAGACACGGGAACAGTTCACCGACGGACAGCTGTACGCGAATCTGCGCGGACATTCCCGGCAAGCACGCCGGGAACCCGTGGACCTGCTCGGCGAGTTCCTGCGCAGCCTCGGCGTGCCAGCCGATCAGGTGCCGGACTCGGCCGAGGAGGCTTCAGCGCTGTGGCGGACGATGGTGCGGGACCGCACCATGCTCATCGTGCTCGACGACGTGGCCGACACCGATCAGGTGCGGCCGCTCGTGCCCGGCAACGACACGTCCGTGCTGCTGCTGACAAGCCGTAACAGGTTGCCAGGGCTCGTCGCGAGCAACGGTGCTCGAACGGTCAGCCTTGAAGTGCTGGGGCGCGACGAGTGCCGCACACTGCTGACCCGCCTCGTCGGCGCGGCCAGAAGCGCGGCCGAACCCGAGGCGCTGGACGAACTCGTCGAACTGTGCGGACACGTGCCGTTGGCGTTGTCAGTCGCCGGCGCCCAGCTCGCCGAACAGCCAGGGCTCCGGCTGTCGGACTACGTCGAAGGGCTCCGTGCGGGCGATTTGCTCGACATGCTCCGCATCCAAGGAGACAACCACTTGTCGGTCCGTACCGCCCTCGACCTGTCGTACCGACGGTTGGACCCGCGGTCACAGGGGCTGTTGCGCGCGTTGGGTTCGGTCCCGGCGGACGGCGTGACGCGCACTGAGGCGGCCGCGTTGATCGGTACGCACCAACGCGATGCTGACATGCTGCTCGACACCTTGGCGCGGGCACACATGATCCAGCAGGTCCTGCCCGGCCGGTACCGGCTGCATCACCTGGTGCACCGCTACGCCGTGGAATGCGGGCGGTCGGTGCCGGGAAACGTGGACGAGGTCGTGCGCCTGCCGGCGCTCGACGGCTACAGGTCAGGGCCGGTGTCCGCGGGGATGGTGGGCGCCTGAGCCCGGCCGCGTCGGCAATCAACGTGCAGAGCTGTTGCAGGGAAAGACTTCCGGCGCCGCGTACGGTGGCGACGGCAGCCGGGGCGGACGGCCCGCTGACGGGGCGGAATGGTTCTTTGGGGGATCGTGCATGAGTGGAGACAGCCGCCAGTTCACCGCTGTGTCCGAGGGGAAGAGGCGAACGGACCGGCAGGCCGACGGAAGGCCACACCGCTGGCTGGACTGGCAGTTGAGCCAGTGCGAGACAGGCCGGTCACGGATAGACTCGCTGCTGCCCGCGCACTCGCCACGGGTGGAAGGCGTGGTGGACAAGCACGTCAAGGCGTTGGCCGAGTCCCCTTCGCCGTTGCCGCCGATCATCGTGCACCGGCCGACCATGCGTGTCGTGGACGGCATGCACCGGATGCGGGCCGCGGTGCTGCGTGGTCACGACGAGATCGACGTGTACTGGTACGACGGTGACGAGATCGACGCGTTCGCTGTCGCCGTGCGCCACAACACGACCCACGGCCTACCGCTCTCGCTCGCCGACCGGAGGATCGCCGCGGCCCGGATCATCGAGTCGCATCCGAACTGGTCCGATCGGATGATCGCGACGATCGTCAACCTGGCCGCGACCACCGTGCGCGGCATCCGGGCCCGCTCGGCGGTCGCCGCGGACGAGTCCGAGGCCCGGATAGGGATCGACGGCAGGCTCAGACGACTGGACACTGCGGACCGCCGCCGGATGGCGGCGCGGTTGCTGAAGGAGCGCCCAGGCTCTTCGCTCCGGGAGATCGCCGGTGAGGCCGGGCTCGCCCCGTCGACCGTGCTGGACGTCCGGCGGCGGATTCGCGACGGCCTGGATCCGGTGCCACTGAACCAGAACCGGGCCGAACCCGTCGACGACCCGGTCGTGGACGACGAACCGGAGCCGCCGCCGCACCTGGTGGACGAGCTCGGCGTGCTGCGGAGCCTGCGCAGGGATCCAGCGCTGCGGTTCACGGATACCGGGCGAACCCTGTTGCGCTGGCTGGAATTCGGGCCAGTGGACGCGGACGCGCGGACGAGTGTGGCTCACCGGCTTCCACCGCACTGCCTGGATGTGCTGACCGTCCTTGCCTCGCGCCGGGCGGCGGTCTGGCAGGACCTGGCCGATCAGCTCAAGAAACGCAGCACGATGTCGGCCGAGCGCCGATCGGGCTGACCCACCGCGCCGTTCGAGTCCGCTTCCGCCGCGGTCGAACGGGCGCGGACAGGGTGATCTCAGCGACAGGAGGCGCGCAGATGACGACCGAACGACTGGCCGGGCCGATTGAGAACGTGCTGATCGCGAGTCACGTGGCATTCGCGGGCGGCACACAGAGCGTGGTCGGCGGCGAGCTGGACCGGCCGGTGCCGGTGCCGGCCGTCCTCACCGGCCTGCGAGAGGTGTGCAGGCTGCAGCCGATGTTGCGGGCGCGGCTCGCCGGTGCCACGCCGGAGTGGCGGTTCGTGTTCGACCGGTCCTTCGACGACGTGGAAGTGACCGTCCACGACCGCGCCGGGCGGACGATCGAGGAATTGCTCGCGACTGAGAACGACCGGTACCTCGACATCACCACAGGGCCGGTGTGGCGTGCGCTGGTACTCACCGAGGAGTCCGAAGTGGTCGCCGTGGTGGCGACCTTCGCGCACGCCATCGTGGACGGGATGTCGGTGCTGGCGTTCATGCGGCAGCTGGCTGACGGGATCAACGGCCGGACCGCGACCAGGCAGCCGCTGCCTGTCCGCCCGCCGATGGAGGACATGGTTCCGGACCACTCCGCTGCCGGCGGCGGGGTGGAGATGAGCCAACCGGCGGGCGCATGGGCATTCGACGAGGCGGCCGAGCCCGGCCGGCGGCGAACGGTGATCCTCGTCGACTATCTCGATGCCGACGACCTGACGGCCGTCCGCGCGCTCTGCAGGGCAGCTCAGGTGAAGATGGACGCCTTCTTCGTGGCAGTGGTTCAGCAGGCGCTGGCCACCACGATCCCGGACGCGTTGCTGCTGCCCGCGTTGTGCGCGTTCGACGTCCGTGGCGCGCTCGAACCCCCGGTGTCCGCCGAGGAGATCGGCGTGTACATGAAGGACTTCCCGGTGTTCGATCCGGCGTGGGTGTCCAGGGAGCTGACCCTGTGGGAGCGCGCGGCCAGCGTCTCGGCCCAGTTGTCCAAGCGGCGTGCGGAAGGTTTGTCCGCGCTGACGCATTACCCGGTCGCCCAGTTGTGCGCGGAGATCCAGCTGGCAGCTGAGTATCCGTCGACATCGTTCTGGCACAGCTTCTCGGTGTCGAACATGGGCCGCCAGCCGGGCGCCGCACCGCAGGACGGTGCCCGGTTCAGCTCGGTGCACCTCAACTCGACGGATCGGATAGGCAACGTCGGTATCCAGGTCGTCGTCCATGAGGTCGACGGCGCGCTGTGCCTCGCGTTGTCCTATGCCGACCCCCTTGTCCCGGCACGGCGGATCTCCGCCGTGCGCGAGGAGATCCTCCGGATTCTGCGATCGGAAGCACACAATCGCGCGACCCAGGCGGTGGCGACGAAGGGAACAGTGTGACAAGTACGACGGACACGTCAACTCTGAAGCAGCCGCGAGACTTCCCGTTCGGAGGTGTGGTCGGTGTCGGCGTCGATCCGCTCTACCGGTGGTTGCTGGAGAACGAGCCGGTTTCCCGGATCCGGCTGAAATACGGCGACGACGCCTGGCTCGTGACACGCCACGCGGACGTGCAGACGGTGCTCAGGTCGCCGTCCTTCTCCCGTGCGATGGCCAGGGAGAAGGACGTACCCAGGGGCACCGCCGAGGACTTCAGCACCGGCATGGTCAGCATGGACCCGCCCGATCACACCAAGCTCCGTGGCCTGGTGTCCGGGCCGTTCACCCGTAGTTCGGTGCTGCGCCTGCAGGAGCGCGTGGTGGAGATCGCGGACGAGCTCGTCGAGCAGATCGCGAAGCGGAACGAACCGTTCGACGTCGCGGAGATGTTCTCGATCCCGCTGACCCTCACACTCATCTGTGAGGTGCTCGGTGTGCCGTACGAGGACCGCGCTCAGTTCCGGCGGTGGGCCGAGGACGGCATGGCCGACGATGCGGACGAGGAAGCCGCGTTGAAACTGTGGCAGTACCACAACGAGCTCCTGCTGCGCCGCCGCGCGGAGCCGGTGAACGACTTGTTGAGCGTCATCGCCACCGACGGCCACGCACAGGGGATCGACGACACCGAGCTCGCGATGCTCGCGATGACGGTTCTGGTGGCCGGTTACCTCTCGGCGGGGACTCAGCTGCCAACGATGATCTACGTGCTGCTCACCAGGCCCGAGCTGCGGCAGCAGCTGCTGGACCACCCGGAGATCATGCCGACCGCGGTCGACGAGCTGATCCGCTGGATCCCGCTGGAAGTCCACGGCGCACCGCCGCGCTACGCGGTCGAGGACGTCGAACTCAGCGGCACCTTGGTGCGGGCCGGCGACGCGCTCATCGCGTCGACGACAGCCGCCAACCGTGACCCGCGTGTGTTCACCGACCCCGAGCGGATCGACCTCACCAGGGCACACAATCCGCACCTGGGTTTCGGCGCGGGAGCGCACTACTGCCTCGGCGCACAGCTGGCCAAGGCGGAGCTGGAGATCGGGCTGCGGTCGCTGCTCAGCCGATTCCCGGAACTGCGGCTGGCGGTACCGGAGGAGGGGATCGGCTGGAAGCACAACTACCTCACGCGCGGTGTGCAGAAGTTGCCTGTGACGTGGTAGCGGTTGTGCGCTGGGCAGAGGCGGCGGGTGCCAACCCGCCGCCTTTTCGTTGTCGCGTGGATCGCTCGGACGCGGCTGTCAGGACATGGCCGGCGGCCGCCAGCCCATCATCCGGTCGAGCGTCCGCACGGTCAGGGCCGGGGCCAGACCGGCCAGCCGGAATCCGGCGTCGCGGACCGCGACCGCCGGGGGGAACGAGATCTTGCCCATCGCGCCGAGCCGCCGCGACAGTCTCGCCAGCGCGATGCTCCTCGGCCGGCGCGTCCGCGAGTACGAACCCAGGGCGTCGATCAGCGAGCCCGACGCCACGGCGTGCGTCAGGCAGACCGCGTCTTCCAAAGCCAGGCACGCCGATCCGAGGTTGGGGGTCATGGCGTGCGCGGCGTCGCCGAGCAACGCCACCCGGCCGGAGTGCAGGGACGGCAGGGGAGCGGCGAGCTCTTCGATGTCGTCGTGCACGATGATTTGGGCGGCCGCGGCGGCGATGAGTTCGGGCACCGGCGAGTGCCACGCGCCGAAGTACCGGGTCAACGCGCTCGCCTGATTCCCGCTGACCTCGCTGTCGTGACTGCCAGGGCCGCGGACTACCAATGCGGAACAGTGCACCAAGCCGCCCGCCAACGGCAGGATGGAGAACCTCTTGCCACGGCCCCAAGTCTCCCCCGCGGGCGGGATGTCGCTGGCGGGCAGGACGAACCGCCAGCTCGTGTACCCGGCGTAGGCCAGTCCGGGGTGGTGCGGGAACAACGCCTGCCGTAGCACTGAGTGAATCCCGTCAGCGGCCACCACGAGATCTGCGGTGAAGCCGCCGTCCGCGGTGTGGATCTCGGCCGGGGCGTCCGGACCACCGGGGTGCGCGGTCAGCACCCGTGCGCCGGTCCGGACTGTGCCGGTGGGAAGCAGACCGACCAGGGCGTCGATCAGCTCCGCCCGGTGCACCGCGGTGACCGGTTGTCCGTAACGCGCCTTGATGAAGTCGAGGTTCGTCCGGGAAATCCACGAGCCACGGGGATTTCTGATACCCCCGTGCGCCTGCTCGATCCCGGCGGCCCGGACCAGGTCGCCCGCGCCGAGCGCGTCCAGTGCGTGCAGGCCATTGGGCGTCAGTCCGATTCCACCGCCGACCGGTCGCAGTTTCCGGGCCTGCTCGAGGACTGTCACCTGCCAGCCCGCACGCGACAGCCCCACTGCGGCGGCCAGTCCGCCGATTCCGGCACCGGCCACCACGGCGTGTCGTCCGCTCATCAGCTGGCTCCTTCGACTAGGTCGTTCCTGCGGACTACTCGGCCGGGCTCGTACCGGCCGCGCATCATCAGCTGGGCTGACCGGGTGATCACCAATGACGGAACGAAGAAGACGAGAGCGAGCGGCAGGCCCGCGGTGGCGGCGATGAGCACACATGGCGGCCACAGGCGCTCGATGACGATCAGCTCGTGTGCCCGCAAGCCGGCCAGCCGGGGCGTCGGCCGTGGTGCACGGGCGAGGATGGCGACTGAGATGACAGCGAGCGTTGCGGCGACGGCCATGCCGGTGCCGTAGATGCCCCAGTGCACCGCGCGGCTGCCGGCCAGTTCCCAACCGATCGGAACGCTGACCGCCAACGCCACCCAGCAGACATCCAGCGCGGCCACCAGCCGGATAGTGGCCAGGTCGCCGTGCCGCACGGGGAAAGTGGCGTACCCGCCGCGCCGGTCACTGTCCATGTCGCACAGTGCACCCACCAGGTTCGACGAGGAGTCGTGCAGCCAGAACATCAGCGCGACAGGCAGTAGGTCGACGGGTACGGTGCCGCTCACCGACATCGCGCCGAGCAGGAGCGAGAAAGCCGTCGGGCCGCCTCGTGCGATGTTGCCGAGGATTCCCCTTGCCTTGAACCACTTGCTGTACGAGAAACCGAGCCCGCCGGCCAGCACCACGAGCACGATGTTCATCGGGTTGAGCGCGATGGCGACTGCGGCGCCCAGCACAATGGTCAGAACCATCCCGATGAAGGCCTCGCGGGCACTCATCCGCCCGGACGGTATCGACCGGTGCTGCTTGCCGATGGCATCCAGGTCGCGGTCGAAGTAGTCACCGCCGTACAGCGAGGCCAGCCAACCGAGCGTCGGTACCAGCCACACACCCACCAGCTGCCAGACCGCCGGGTCGTCCTCGGCGAGCAGCGCGCCCGCGACGCCGACGATTCCGACGTAGAAACTCGAGTCGAGACGGCACGTTTCGATGTGGGCCATGACTTTGCCGCTCACCGCGGTTCTCCGTGAGGACACGCCGCGCGGCCCGGTCGTCGTCATTCCGGGTAGCTCTCCGTTCAACCGGTCCACAATGCACGGCAATGCTGGCAGTGTTACTCGTTCGCGGTCAACACATTCGAATGCGACTGTTGTCGCCGTCGCGAATGCCGCGCTAGCCTCCGGCGCGGTGTTTTCTTTGAGGGAAGGGGTTCTCCGTGGCAGGTGGTTCGAAGGCCGTGCCGAGGTTCGCTCGGCCGTACGACACCTCGGCAGTGGACGAGGCGATCAGAGAACGGGGCGCGGCGGTCCTGCGGCAGGCATTCTCCCCGGCGATGTGCGACCGGTTCGTCGCGGAGGTCAACGACTACATCGAGCGCAATCCCGAGCGCCGCAAACACGCGGCCGAGTCGATTCTCGGCGGATTTCAGGGGCCGCAGAGCGTGACGTTGCACGGGCTGGTCGGACGGATCCCGTCCGCCGCCGAAATGGTGGTCCAGCCTGATGTCTTCGGGGCAGCCCGGCGTGCACTGGCCAACAAGACGAGCAACGTGCTGCTGACCATCTGCGAGTACATGGAGCGGCGGCCCGGTCAGCCGGTGCAGGGACTGCACCGCGACACGTCGGCCTGGTACCACTTGCCGATCGGTGCGGACGCGGTCGCGATCACCGTGATGGGCGCCATGAGTGACTTCACCGAGCGCAACGGGGCCACGTGGGTCGTGCTGGACAGCCACGGCAGTGACGCGGAGCCGTCATGGGACGACGCCGTGCAGGCCACAATGGACAAAGGTGACGCGCTGGTGTTCCGGTCGGACCTGGTGCACGCGGGCGGGGCGAACGAGACCGAGGACCAGCCGCGGCGACTGTTCTCGTTGGGATACCAGGTCGGCTGGCTGCGGCAGGTGGAGAACACATCGTTGAGCGTGCCGCCCGCGGTGGCGGCCGGGCTGCCCCCGGAGGTTCAGGACCTGCTCGGCTACTCGCCGGAGATGGTGCTCGGCCTCTATGAGGGCGGACATCCGCGGGACGCCTTGGCGCGGATCGCCACTCAGGCAGAGCCGGCGCCGGTCGGCTGACCGGTCACCGGCGAAGCCGGTCGACCCGCACGCGAGTGGACACCCGGGCGTACCCCGGGTGTCCACTCGCGTGCGGATCGACCAGGTCTGGTCACCAGGTCACCGGGATGACTGCCGGCCCGTCCTCGAAATGGTGGCCGGTCCACGGGATCTCTTCCACGGGCGTGGCCAGGGCCAGGGTGGGACACTGCGCGGCGAGTTCCTGGATGGCCGCCCGGAGTTCGATGCGCGCCAGACCGGCGCCCAGACAATGGTGCCTGCCGTAGCCGAACGCCAGGTGTGCATTGGCCCGGCGGGCGAGTTCGAAGTCGTGCGGTTCGGCGAACTGGCACGGGTCGTGGTTCGCCGCCTCGAGGCTGACCAGCACCATGTCCTTCGCCTCGATGGTCTTGCCGGCGACCTCGACATGCTCGCACGCCCAGCGCGGCAACGCCTCGTTGCCGGGACCGCTCTGCCTGCGCAGCATCTCCTCCGCCGTCCGGTCCAGTTGTTCTACTGTGGACAAGCCGGCCAGGCCGTGTGCGCGGATCAGGTCGACGATCCCCACCGACAACGCGTTCGCCGTGGTGATGTAGCCGGTGATCAGCACAGTGATGCCGGTGAGAACGACCTCGTCTGCGGAGATCTCGCGTTCGCCATGGATGATCGCGCTCAGCAGGCCGTCATCCGGTTCGCGGTGGCGCTTGTCGACCGCGGCCGTCATGAACTCCCACAACTCCTGCGCCGAAGCGACGTACCGGGCGACCGCCTCAGGGTCGTCCGGCGGCACCACAAGGGCCACCGACGACTCGACCCAGGTGTGGAACCGTTCTTCGTCCTCGATCTCTATGCCGAGCAACTCACAGATCACCGTACGAGGCAACGGCCGGGCGAGCGCCGCGACGAGGTCGACGCCATGGCCCTTGGCGAGCATCTCGCTGACCAGCCGGCGCGCGATCTCGATCACCCGGGGCTGGAAGTCGTTGACCCTCCGAGCGGTGAGCAAAGTGGACACCAGTCGCCGGAACCGTTGGTGGCTCGCGCCTTCACCGAGCGGTGAGTGGGCGTCGGCGTCGGCGCTGCCCGGTGCGGTGACACCGATCCGGGAATCCGCCAGTACTGCCTTGGCCGCGGCATAGCCGGTGATCAGCCACGCCTCACCGCCGTCCGGCAGTGACACCTTCGCGACGGGCTCCTTCTCGGTGAGTTCCGCGTAGGCAGGCGGTGGCCGGAACCGGTCGGGACGATCCAGCGGCAGGTTCGTGCTTTCGGGCATTCCGCGCTCCGGGAGTTCGGATCTGACCAGCGCGGCGGCAGATGTCACGCCGCGGATACGAGTGCTGTCGACGTTATGGTCGGCTGCGGCCGCTGTCAAATGTGCGGCAATCTCCTTCGCACACCGGTGCCTGCCGGTTCGTGGATTGCCGATGTTGCAGCATCAGCGGTGAACCGGGGCACGCGTCCAAGCCGCACACCGGCGGTATGCCGTGATCACCACCCGGCTACGAATCCCCGCGGTGGATGAAGGACAACTGCAGTGGCCGTGCACTTCGTGTTTGTAGGGTCGTTCTCGACGCCGGCGCGGCCGGCCGATCAATGAACCTTTCTGAGCACCGTGACGCACCAGCACTGTTGATGGGGAGGCGCTTTGTCAGTCGGCTACATCTTCGGGGGCGGCACGGCGTTGGTTCCCTTCGGCAGGGAGCTCTACGACCGGTATGAGTCGATGCGGCAGCTGTGCGAGCAGGTGGAGCACTGGACGGGCCTGGGCGTGCGTGACGCGCTCACCGAGGACCTGACACCGTACCTCAACACTGAAGACGTCGAGACCCAGCACAAGTACCGGAAGCTGGGGACGATGCGGCAGGCGTACTTCTCGATCGGACTCACCGACGTGCTCGCTGCGCGCGGCATCCGCCCGCATGTGCTGGCCGGATCCAGTCTCGGTGGGATGATCAGTGCGTGCGTCGGCGGCGCGATCAGCAGACCGGAGTTGTTCCGGCTGCTGGACTTCCTCGAGGAGATCCCGCTCGCCCCGGTGGGCGAGCCGTTGCGGGGCATCGCCTTCGCCTGGATCCCGCACGACTCGGACCTGGACTGGTACTGCGGGCCTGGCCGTCTGGACGTGCACCTCGCGGCCGACTACGGCGACGTGCGCGAGGGCAATGCCAGGATGGTGCTGCTCTCGGGCTATCGCACCGCATTGCAGCAGCTGGCGGCCGAGGCACCTGAGGAACAGGTTGTGGTGTTAGGTGTGTTGTACGGCGGGCACAGTCCGTTGCAGCAGTTCGTCCACGATGAACTGAAGCCGTACGTCGAACGGATGGAGATCCGGGCTCCGGACATCCCGGTGTTCTCGTCGCTGCGCGAGGCCCGCCTGATCAGCGCCGAGGACGTTCGCCAGGACATCCTGCTGAACACCGTTGTGACAACCCGGATGCAGCACGCCATCGCCGGGCTCTGGTCCTACGGCGTCGAAGTCGCCGCCACGATCGGCCAGGCGCTTCCTGTCTCCCTGTTCGAGTTCCCGTTCCCGAACCTCGAAGTCGCCACCGTCGATGACATCGAACAGTTCACGTACTCGCTGTACGACCTGGGCATCGACCTGAACGCGGAAAAGGGCCATGTCCAGGCATTCCCTCATGGAGCGGTGCGATGAATGGCTGTCGGCCGACCTGGACGACTGGACCAGGCGGACAGTTCGGCGGCACTTCGACCCGGTCGGCGGCAGCCCGTACTGGCTCGGCAGACTCGCCGGGCTCGGCTTCGATCCCGGCGACATCACCCGCTACGAACAACTGGTCGAATTCGGGCCGGCACCGGTGGACGACCTGCGGTCACTCGACCCGGCCGACCTCGTGCCGCGGTCGGTCCCCCGGCCGCTGACCGGCCGGGTGTGGGACAGCGGCGGCACCACGGGCACCCCCTGCCGGTTGTTCTACACACCGGCCATGCTGGCCCACCGCGGGATCTGGCGGACCTGGTCGTTCATCACCGAGGGATTCCGCGAGAACAGCTGCTGGCTGCAGGCCACCCCGACAGGTCCGCACCTGATCGGCAACGGCACCTGGGAGGTCACCGAGCTGTTCGGTGGCCGGTCGTACGCGATCGACATGGACCCCAGGTGGGTGAAACGGTTGTTGCGCGACGGCCGGGTGCGTGAGGCGGCGCAGTACACCGACCACCTGGTCGACCAGATCGCCACGGTCCTGCACACCCAACCGATCGACTACGTCAACACCACACCCGCGCTGTTCGGTGCTCTGGCGCAACGGGAACCGAAGCTCGTGGCGGAGTTGAGCGGCGTGCGGCTGAGCGGAACGCAGCTGACGCCGGCGATGCGCCGCCGATTCGTCGACGCCCTCGACGGCGGAATCTGTGGCGCCAGTTACGGCAACACGTTCGGCAATGCCGCATCCCTGCCACCGGAGAACGACGGCGGACTTTTGCCTTACGTCCCGAATTTCCCCCAGGTCACCATGCGGGTGGCCGATCGCTCGGACTGGCTGCGGACCGTTCCGTACGGCGCGACCGGCCAGGTCGTGCTGACGGTGCTGCACGAAGACCTGTTCCTGCCCAACATCCTGGAGCGCGATCAGGCGGTTCGCTACGACCCCGGGGGACGCTGGCCTTCGGATGGCGTCGCCAACGTCCGTCCGTTGGAGGTCGTGCGCTCGGCTCCCGAAGGGGTCTACTGATGACATCCACCGAAGACCGCGAAGCGCGGGAGTTGCACGTCGAGGTCGACGAGCAGACCTGCATCAGCTCGGGCATCTGCGCGCAACGGGCCGGCCGGTTCTTCCGGCTGGCGGACGGGATCAGCGAGCCGACCACACGGGAAGTGGCGCATCCTGACGACATCGACGAGATCCGGGATGCCGCCGGCGCCTGCCCGACCGGGTCCATCCGGGTGATCACGACGGCCGAGCCGGACGTGTCATTGCTCGGCTCGATCCGGGAGCCGCGTGATCTGTTGCCGCTCACCGCCGGACAACTGTCGCAACTGGCCGCCGAGATCCGGGCGCGGCTGGTCGGCACGGTGGCGCGAATCGGCGGGCACCTCGGCTCGAACCTCGGCGTGGTGGAGCTGACCATCGCACTGCATCGGGTGTTCCGCTCTCCCGAAGACCATATCGTCTTCGACACGGGTCATCAGATCTACGTGCACAAGTTGCTGACCGGCAGACAGGCGGACTTCGGCACCCTGCGGCAGGAGGGCGGGCTGTCCGGATACGCCAGCCGGACTGAGTCGCCGCACGACCTGGTCGAGAATTCACACGCGTCGACCGCCTTGGCGTACGCCGACGGACTGGCGAAGGCCGCCCAGCTGCAAGGCCGTGCGGACACAGCCGTCGTCGCGGTCATCGGGGACGGCGCACTGACCGGGGGGATGGCCTGGGAAGGGCTCAACAGCATCGCGGCCGCTGCCGAGCGTCCCGTCATCATCGTGCTGAATGACAACGGATGGTCGTACCTGCCGACCGCGGGTGGTCTGGCCAGGCACCTGGCAGGGCTGACCGCGTCCGGTGGGGGTGACCGGAACCTGTTCGAGAGCCTGGGGTTCGAGTACTACGGGCCGGTCGACGGTCACGACGTCGAGCTGCTCGAACGGACATTCCGTGCGGCGCGCGCAGTTCGGCGCCCCGTGGTGGTCCATTGCGTGACCCGGAAGGGTTCCGGATACCACCCCGCCGAAGGGGACGAGGTCGAGCGGTTCCACGCGCCGGGGTTGTTCGACCCGGCCACCGGCGTCAAGATGCCGTCCGCCGGGACCAGCTGGACACAGGTGTTCGGCGACGAACTCGTCGCCATCGGGGCCGACCGCTCCGACGTGGTCGCGGTCACCGCCGCGATGGTCCACCCGACCGGTCTGGCCGGCTTCGCCCAGGCGTTCCCGGATCGGACCTTCGACGTGGGAATCGCCGAGCAGCACGCGATCGGCTCGGCAGCCGGGCTCGCGATGGGCGGGCAGCACCCCGTGGTGGCCGTCTACGCGACATTCCTCAATCGTGCCTTCGACCAGCTGCTGATGGACGTGGCACTGCACCGGCTCGGTGTCACCGTGGTGCTCGACCGAGCCGGGATCACCGGTGACGACGGAGCCAGCCACAACGGCGTGTGGGATCTGTCAATCCTGCAGGTGGTGCCCGGGTTGCGGATCGCCGCCCCGCGTGACGGCGCCAGACTGCGTTCGTCGCTGCGCGAGGCGGTGACCATCTCGGACGCGCCGACTGTGGTGCGGTACCCGAAAGGCCGGCTGCCGGCGGATCTGCCCGCGATCACCACGATAGGCGGGCTGGACGTGCTGACGCGCGGAGACGCACAGGACGTCTTGGTTGTCGCTGTCGGTGTGATGGCCCACGTCTGTGTGGAGGCGGCCAGAATGCTCTCCACGAGGGGTATCGGCGCGACGGTGGTGGATCCGCGCTGGGTGAAGCCGCTCGACGAGGCTGTCGCCGGACTGGCTCGGACACATGGCCTGGTCGCGGTGGTCGAGGACGGTGTCCGGGTGGGCGGTGTCGGTGACGCGGTCACCGGCCTGCTCCGGGATTCCGGTGTGGACACACGGGTGCGGGTGCACGGGACCGCGCGGGACTTCACAGGACATGGCAAGCGACCGGCGATCCTCGCCGCAATGGGCCTCACCGCGTCGGCACTGGCTGACGACATCGAGGCCGTCCTGCGCCGCGATCGGCGGGTGGTGCGGTGAAGCCGGCACTGGCAGCGGTGCGCAACGGGGTGACCCGTGGCCGGATCGAGCTGGCGCAGTCGTTGAGCAGTCCCGGCGACGTGGCGACCAACTTCTTCTTCACCCTGCTCCTGCTGACCGTCATGCTCCTCCTGCGTGACGTCAGCATGCCCGGCACGCACGCGTCGCTCGGCAGCACCATGCTGGCGAGCACGATCGGGCTGAACATCGTCCTCGGTGGGCTGGTGAACCTCACGCAGGTGCTCATCGTGGAGAGGCAGGACGGCACGTTGCTGCGGGCCAAGGCGATCCCGCACGGTGTGACCGGTTACCTCACCGGGAAGGTCATCTCGGTCTGCGGACTGACCCTGATCAGAGTCGTCCTGCTGATGGTCGCCGGCGTCCTGCTGTTCGACGGCGTCTCGATCGGCGGTACCGCGTTCTGGGCGACGGTCGGCTGGCTGCTGCCGCTCGGGCTGATCGCGATGATGTCGTTCGGCATGGTCCTCGGGTCGCTGCCGGCGGACTCCCGCGGTCTCGGGCTGATGCTGCTGCCGATCATGGGGTTGACGACGTTGTCCGGGATCTTCTACCCGGTCACGTGGTTCCCGGAGTGGATGCAATGGGTGGCACAGGTGTTCCCGATCTACTGGGTCGGCCTCGGCATGCGTTCGGCGTTGCTGCCCGACGCCATGGCGGCCGTGGAGATAGCGGGATCATGGCGGCAGCTGGCGTGCGCGGGCGTTCTCGGTGCGTGGGCGGTTGCCGGTTTGGCCGTCGCGCGGGTCGCTCTGCGCCGCGCGGCACAGAGCGAGTCCGGATCGAGCGTGGCGGCCGGGCGTGCGCGCGCGATGCGGCGGATGCGCTGACTCGCGGCTCGCCGGGCTCACAGCCGCAGCAGTGCGCAGCCGGCGGTGCCGCTCGGATCGACGCTCGTGATCAGGGCCAGCGTGCCCTTCGCCGCCGTCCGTCCGGCCACGAGTGCGGCGGCGAGTTGGAAGCTCGCTGAGGCCGCCGAGGTGTCGCCGAGCAACGGCCGGCAATGCAGCCACTGCGGGTCATGCAGGATGTCCTGCAACGCCGCCAGTTCGTCGTCGTTGCCGGACGGCGCCACGATGGCGACGTCCTCAGGTCGTGCTTCGGCTTGCCGCAACGCGTTCTGGACGCACTGGGTGACGGCGGGTCCGCATCCGGCGGGTTCGTGGAAAGCATGGAACCGCGTGCACACCAGAGTCGCCTGAGCGGTGCGGCCGGAGTCGGCTGCGTCATCCCGATGCTCGAGAACGAACACGGCCGCGCCCTCACCCAGCGGCGCACGGAACCCGGCGTGCCAGGACAACCAGGCGCGTTGGGGCGTGTATTCCTCCACGGACCCGACGAGCACGCGGTCGCAGCGGCCGCTGCGGAACAGTCTGGCCGCGTAGCTCAACGACAGCAAGCCCGTCGCGTTCTCCCCGGCGATCGTGGTGTTCGGGCCGCGGACATGGTGCCATATCGCGCTTTCCGCCGCCGCCTTGTTCATCACGGTGTTGGGGAACCGCGCCGGGTCCACGTCGTACGGCCGGTCACCGGTGAGCGAGTCCCTGCTGAAGTCGATGACGCTCTGCACACTGCCGGAACCGGTTCCCAGCGTGAGACCGACCCGGTCCGGTGCCGCCATGAGCCCGGGGCCGCACTGCTCGACCACCATGCCGACCGTCTTGACGGCGATGGCCGTCACCCGGTCCATCGACCTCGTTCCCCTGCGGCCCAGCGATGTCCGCGGGCTGAAGTCCGGGATCACGCCGGCCGTCCGCACGTCGGCCGGCACCTGCTCGTCCTCGATCTCCGTCAGGGCGACGCTTCCGAAGCGCAGGCCGTCGGCGAAGGCATCCGCCCCCACTCCGAAGGGGGACAGTGCCGCCCACGCCGAGATGACCAGATCCCCGGACCGGTCGTACGCGAACCCGTTCACCATGTCGTCTTCCTCACTCGCATCGGCCGAGGATCACCACGCAGTTGTTGCCACCGAAGGCGAGCGCGTTGTTCTGCACGACATCCACACTGGCGGTGCGGGCGACATTCGGCACGCAGTCCACATCGCACTCCGGGTCGGTGTGGCGGTGGTTGATCGTCGGCGGGATGAAGCCCTTCGTGATCGCCAGCGCCCCTGCCGCGACCGAGAGAGCGCTGGCGGCGCCCATGGTGTGCCCCAGCATGCTTTTGATCGACACCACCGGGGGTGGGCGGTCGAACACCTCGCGGATGGCGTTGGCCTCGGTGAGGTCGTTGGCGCGCGTGCCCGTTCCGTGTGCCGAGACGAAGTCGACGTCCTCCGGTCTGACACCGGCGTCGGTTTGCGCGAGCCGCATGCACTCCGCGAGCGTCGCCTTGTCCGGCGCGACCGGGCTGAGTGCGTCGCAGTTGAGACCGTAGCCCAGCACCTCCGCGTAGACGCGCGCGTTGCGGGCACGAGCCGCCGACAGACTCTCCAGCACGAGGATGGCGGCTCCCTCACCGGGCAGAATGCCTTCGCGGTCGCGGTCGAACGGGCGGCAGGTGTCCGGCGCGACCGCGCCCAACCGGTAGAAACCGGTGAACGTCTTGCGGCACATCGCATCGACGCCACCACACAGCGCGAGATCCACATCGCCTGCGCGGATCGCGTCCACACCACTGCCGATGGCGTAGTTGCCCGCGGCGCACGCGGTGCCGATCGTCATGGCCTCCGTGTCGGCGAGACCGAGTTCGTGCACGATTCCCGCCGCGAGGCGGCCCGCCGACACCCGTCCGGCCAGTCGCCGGTCCATGTGTTCAGGCCCGCGACGCACCTGTTGCGCGGCAAGGGTGTCCAAGTCCTGCGATTCGCCGTCGGTGGTTCCGACACTGACAAGTGTCCGTCGCCGCAGAGCGCTGTCCGGCAGCCCGGCGTCCTCGACCGCGAGGCGCGCGGCCGCGGCCGACAGCTGGGCAGCCCTGCCCAAGGTGGCCGGGTCGGCCCGGCGCAACCACTCGGCGGCGGTGAAGTCGGTGATCTCGGTTCCGGTGCCGTGCCCGAAACCGGTGGTGTCGAAGGAGGTTATCGGCTTGGCGCCGTTGCGCCCGGTGCGCAGACCGGTCGCGTACGCATCGGCTCCCAAGCCGATGCTGGAAAGCACACCCAGGCCGGAGATCACGACTCGTCGTGGCGCGTTCATCAGCCGGATTGTGCCGCACCCGGAACGGTGTTCGACCGCGCGGACGACCGGTAGTCCGGGTGCAGTGCCCGGAAACCGCCGTACAGCTCGTGTGCAGCGGCCGGTCCTAGGCTCGGCCGGGACGGACAGGTGCCGGGCACGTGATCCGTCTTCTCCTGGAGTACAGCGCAGATTGGAGCACGACATGACGTCTCCGGACACCTCGGCCGGCCTGACCGGTGAACGCCGGCAGCAGATCAAGGCCATCGTGTGCGACATCCTGGAGATCGACGAGGACGCGGTCACCGAGACGTCGCTGTTCAAAGAGGACCACGATGCCGATTCGTTGCGGGCCATCGAGATCCTCGCCGCACTGGAACGCACCGAGAAGATCACCATCGACCAGGCGGAGCTGGCCACCATGGTCAACCTGGCGGGGGTCTACAAGGTCGTGGAACAGGCAGCGGGTCGTTGAGCTTCGCACTGGCGGGGATGGGCGCGGTCGCCAGCATCGGCGGGAACGTCGCCGAGATCTTCGACTCGCTCGTCAGCGGCCACAGCGGGCTGGCCGAGCTGCGCGGCTTCGACCGGTCCAAGTTCCGCGCCCGCCGGTTGTACGAGATCGACGACCGGCCGGCCGCCGGCAAGGACGTGCCGCTGCGGGCGACCGCGTGGCTGGAGCAAGCCATCGCGGCCGCGCTGGCCGACGCCGGGCTGGGGGAGGACCTCAGCGAGATCCCGGTCGTGGTCGGCACCACACTGCGCGAACTGCGTTCGGTCGAGCTGATGTACCGGGATGGGACAGCGTTCGACGTGCGCGACCTGAACTTCGGCCGGATGCTGCGCAGCCGGTTCGCGGCGGTGCACACCGAGACGGTCGCCAACGCGTGTTCAGCCTCGCTGTACGCCCTCGCGCTCGGTACGGACCTGCTCGCCCTGAACGAAGCGGACACCGTCGTGGTGGCCGGAGTGGACTCGATCACCGAGAGCACCCACGGGCTGCTGGACCGGTGCTACCCGAAGGAGCCGGACACGGTGCGTCCGTTCGACCGCAACCGCCGCGGCATGCTGCAGGGCGAAGGTGCCGCGGCCGTCGTGGTGCGGCGTGAGCAGGACGGTCCAGGCCCGTCCGGCCGGCTGCATGCCTGGATCCTCGGCGCCGCCGCGAACTGCGACGCCCACCACCCGTCCGCGCCGAACGCGCGTACCATCGCCGACGCCACGCGACAGGCTCACCGGCTGGCCGGCGTTCGACCGGCCGACATCGACCTGGTCATGTTGCACGGCACCGGAACCCCGCTCAACGACGAGGCCGAGGCGGCGGCGACGGCCGAGGTCTTCGATCTGCCCACGAGCCGGTCCCCGCTGATGACGGCGATCAAGTCGATGACCGGGCACACAGCCGGCGCATCCGGGTTGCACAGTCTGATCGCCGCGGTCGAGTCGATGCGCACCGGCATCGTGCCGCCGATCGTCGGGCTGGATGACCCGGTGCCCGCGGTCGCCGGCTTCCGGCTGGCCCGCCGAGTCGCCGTGCACGCCGATCCGGTGGTCGCACAGGTCAACTCATTCGGGTTCGGTGGCCTGAACGCGGTCGCGATCGTCGAGAAGGTGGCGTGAGATGACCCGTGCATCCGCGCAGGTGGTCGTCACCGGGGCGGGAATCGCCGTACGCGGCCGGGCCACCCCGGCCGACTTGCTCGATCGCGGCCCCGTGGACACCGCCGCACCGGACCCGGCCGACACCCTGACTGGCCGGGGATTGCGCTACAAGGACCGTGCGACCCGGCTCGGTATGGTCGCCGCGCGCGCCGCACTCGCCGACGCCGGTGTGCTCGACGTCGTCACGCCGTCCACTCCGGACGATTCGTTCGGAGTGGTGACGAGCTCCAACTACGGCAACCTCGACACCGTCTGCCAGACCGTCCGCACGATCGACGAGGAAACCTATCTCGGGACCAGTCCGATGATGCTGCCGGCCACGTCGAGCAACGTCATCGCCTCGTGGCTGGCCATCACCCACGGCTTGCGTGGCGCCAACGTGACTGTCTGCAATGGCCGGACGTCCGGCCTGGACGCGGTGCGGCGGGCGTGTTTGCTGATCGCGGCGGGCAGGGTGTCGCGGGTCCTCGTCGTCGGCGTCGAGCCGGACCTGCCGGAGGTCCGGCACGTGGTCGGTGACGACGGTTCGGTGGCGTTGTTCGACGGCGCGGCGGCGATCCTGTTGGCGGGGGCGAGGTCGGCTGCCGCGAGTGGAACCAGGATCCACGCGGGAATCGGCCGATACGCCAAGCGCGCCGATGCGGCCGACGCGATCGCCGAAGCGTGTGCCGGGACCGGCCGCATCGGGCTACGGCTCTCCTCCCAGGAGACCACTGTGGACTCCGAGGTGCACGATCTGCCTGCCGTCCTGGGAGACGCCGCCGGTGCGCTGGGCGTCCTGCAAGTGGCTGCCGCGACGGCCTGGCTGGGTGGCGGGCGACGGGCCGGTGACGCGCTGGCGGTGTGCGGCGACGATGGGGCCACGGCCGCCATGGTGGTCACCGCCCCGGCTTCTTTCCCTGCTGGACCGCGATCAAGGGAGCTGACTTGACGACGCTGACCCCGGCCACTGTGCCCGCAATGGCCGAACCGAGCACGGTGGAGCTGCGACCACGCTACGAGGGCGCCAACATCTGCACGTGGATCGGCTTCAAACACGTCAACTACCTCATTGAGGAGGCGGTCTACAGCCACCTGCGGAACGCGGGGCTGCCGGCCGGGAAACTGTACGAGGACTACGGTCTGTGCACCGACGTAGTGCACATCGACACGAGAATCCTGCACGCCTTCCACATCGACGACGTGGTGCACGCCGAGGTACGGCCTGCCCGGGGCGCCGGTGGGGACGAGCTTCGTTTCGCGGTCGTGCTGCGCGTGCTCCGCGACACGATGGTCAAGGCCACGACGGCCGAAGTGGAGGTCAAACTGCGTACCGGCGGTGTGGCCGCACCCGCCGACCTCGCTCGCTTCACCGTCGACCGCTTGACCGCGACGTCGGGTGCCCAAGCCGCCGACGTGGTCGTCGACGCCGCGGCGGTGGCCGAGTCGCTCGTCGCCGGGCGCAACGCCTTCGTATGGCGGTGGCGGATCCCGTACTTCTACTGCCACTTCACCGAGTACCTGCAGATGTCCGGCTATCTCCGGCTGATGGAGGAGGTCGTCGACCTCTTCCTGGCCGACCGCGGTATCTCGATCAAACGGCTGCTCGACGAGCGGAACCTGATCCCGGTCGTGCCGAGGTCGCAGGTCACGGTGCTCGACGAGGCACGGATGGAGGAGGAGCTGTACACGGTCCTCACCGTCGAGGAGATCTTCAAGAACCTCACCTACACGGCGCGGATGGACACCTACGTGGTTCGCGATGGCGTACTCGTGCGCACGTCGACCGGCCGGATCACCCACGGCTACGCGATCATCGAGAACCGCCGTGACTGGCGGCTGGCCTCCTTCGACACGACCATGGTCGCCGCACTGTCGGGAAAGGCGGAACCGATGAGTGATCCGACCGTGCTCGACAAGGAGGAGCTGCGCCTGCTCATCGCGGACGTGCTCGACGTCGGCGCCTCCGCCGTCGGCGACGACGTGGACTTCTTCGCCGACCTGGACGCCGACTCGCTGATGGCGATGGAGATCACGGCCCGGTTGGAGAAGCGCTACGAGGTCAGGATCTCCGAGGGTGAGCGAATGCTGATCACCACCGTACGGGCCACCCATGACCTGCTCGCGCGCAAGATCGGCGGTTCTTCATGACAGCGGCCGTGGCACTGCCGGCCGAGGTGGAAGTGCTGTCGCGGTCGGCCCAAGGCGTGTCCTCGGCGTTCACGGTGGACCCGGACGACGAGGTGTTCGCCGGGCACTATCCCGGGTTTCCGGTGCTGCCGGGGGTGATGCTTCTCGAAGCGGCCGCTCGCACGGCCCGGCAATGGGAGCGGATGCCGCCGGGCGAACTCGTCGCGATGGACCGCGCCCGGTTCCTGCGTCCCGTCCGCCCGGGGGAGCGGGTGACCACCGATGTCGAGGTGATCCCCGACGGCGACGGGTCGTCGGTCAGGGCGACGGCGCGCACGGACGCCGGCCGGGTGGCGGAGTTCCGCATGAGATTCGGCAAGAGGCCCGTGGTCTCGCCTGCCGGGCACCTGCTCGACCGCATCATGCTCACCATCCCGCACCGCCGGTCCAGCTTGTTGCTCGATCGGGTGGACGACGTGCGACCAGGGCAGTCGCTGGTGGCGCGCAAGGTCGTCTCGGCTTCGGAACCGTGCTTCCACCGTGACGGCGTCCTGGACGGCGTCGGCACGGCCGAATATCCGCCCGCGCTCGTGGTGGAGTCATGTGCACAGGCGGCTGCTCTGCTCGCCGTGTGGGAACAACCGAATCCCGATGTACTAGCCGGGAAGGTCGAACTCGCGGGTGCGCTCAACGGCGTCACGTTCGGTGGCCGTGTCGTACCCGGCGATGTGCTCGTGCACGAGGTGTCCATGGTGCGTGCCCTCGACGACACCGCGATCGTCACCGGGCGCACTTCGGTGGACGGCACCCCGGTTCTGGAGATCGAGTCGTTCGTCCTCGCGCTCCGCGAGATCAGTGACTGCGGCTAGGAGGAGACGATGCCGCGGACATCGAGGAAGGTCGCTGTCGTCACCGGCGGATCACGGGGAATCGGCCGCGCGGTGGTGACGCGCCTGGCTGCCGACGGTTACGACGTCGCGTTCTGCTACCGCGCCGAGGGGGAATCGGCGAGTGCCGTGCAGAAGGAGGTTCGCGCACTCGGCCGTGAGTGTCTGGCCTGCCGGGTGGACGTGACCGACAGCGGCCAGGTGAAGGGGTTCGTCGAACGCGTGGAGGACGAACTCGGCGATATCGACGCCGCGGTCACGTCGGCGGGGATCACGCGGGACAACCCGATGGTGCTCATGTCCGATGAGGACTGGGATGCCGTGCTCCGTGCCAACCTGGACGGCGTGCGCCATCTGCTGCGCTCGGTCGTGTTCCCGATGATGAAGCGCCGGACGGGCGTGCTGGTCACCATCTCCTCGGTCGCCGGGATAACCGGGAACGCCGCGCAGACGAACTACGCGGCATCGAAGGCCGGCGTCATCGCGCTGACCAGGTCACTGGCCAAGGAGGTCGGGCGGTACGGGATCCGGGCCAACGCGGTCGCCCCCGGTTTCATCGAGACCGACATGACCGCCGGGCTGTCGCAGGCCGTCACCGACGACATGCTCGGACGTATCCCGCTCGCCAGGTTCGGCACACCGGACGAGGTCGCGTCCATGGTGTCGTTCCTGGTCTCCGGCCAGGCGGCGTACGTCACCGGCCAGGTGTTCCAGGTGGACGGCGGGATCGTGCTGTGAACGGGGTGCGCAGTGTCCGGCCCCGGTTCTACTTCTCGTTGCGCAGCCCGTATTCCTGGCTGGCGTGGCACGACCTGCTGCGCGACCACTGGGATCTGGCGGAGCAGCTGGACTGGCGACCGTTCTTCGAGCCGGACAGCCACAGTTCCGCGCTGCTCGCCGCGGCGGGAGGCAGGTTCCCCTATACACCGATGTCCAAGGCAAAGAGCCTGTACGTCCTGCAGGACGTCAAGCGGCTCGCGGCCGAGCGCGGACTGAGCTTCCGGTGGCCGGTCGACCGCAACCCGATCTGGGAGGTCCCGCACCTGGCCTACCTGGTCGCCGCCCGGCACGGTCGCGGCCAGGACTTCATCACCGCGGCGGCACGCGCGCGCTGGCATGAGGGCCGCAACGTCTGCGACCCCGCGGTGGTGGCGTCGTGGGGTGACGAACTGGGCATCGACGGCTCGGAACTCGCCGGTGCGGCCGACGATCCGTTGATGCGGGCACAAGGCGTGCAAGCCCTGCTCGAGATCCAGCGGGACGGTGTGTTCGGGGTGCCCTTCTTCACGCTACGGCACCAGAAGTTCTGGGGCGTCGACCGGCTGGTGGCGTTCACCGAGGCGGTCAAACGCCGCCGCGAGAGTTCCGTCGCGCCCGTTCCCGCCGGAGCTGAGCGTCTCGGGCTGCGCAAGGACGGTTCGGTGGACGACGGCCACGCGGGCGGCTGCGGGTGATCCGCCGAACACCCCCAACGAACCTCCGGTCGCAACCACTAGGAGTGAAGACAATGGCGCACATCGCGGTGGTGTCCGCACCGTACTCGGGGCACCTCAACCCTTCCCTCAGTCTGGCCGCGCAGCTGGTGCGCCGTGGCCATGAGGTGACGTTCCCCGCCCCGGAGCGGTTCACCGACCAGGTCCGCCGGGCGGGGGCGGATCCCGTCGAGTACCGGTCACCACTGGCGGAGATGGCGCTCGAGCACCACGACGACTTGTCGATCATGATGCCGTGCCTGCTCGGCGAGGCCAAGGCGGTGCACGCCGCGCTGCGGGGACACCTGGCGGACCGGTTGCCGGACTGCGTGCTGTTCGACGTGTTGGCGTGGGGCGGCCTGATGTTCGCGGCCGAGCACGGGATCACCGAGGTGCAGACATCGCCGATCTTCGCGTCGAACGAGGTGTTCTCGCTGGAGAGCCGCTACGGCACCGCGGCAGGTGACCCGGCCGCACTGCAAACGTTCCACGACGACCTGATGTCGTTCGTCACCGGATTGGGCATCCCTGACGTGGTACGCGGGATGTTCGAAGGCGTCGAGCGCAACATCGTCTTCATCCCGCGCGAGTTCCAGTACAGCGGTGAGACGTTCGACGACCGTCATGTGTTCGTCGGCCCGTGTTTCCTCGACGAGCCCGACACCTTCGAGGTACGCGACACGCGGGCACCGGTGATCGTGTCGATGGGCACCACACATACCCGCGGCACGGAATTCTTCCGGAGGTGCTTGTCCGCCGCGGCCATCCTGCCGTCCTCGGTGGTGATCATCACCGGAGACGGGGTCGATCGAGGCGAACTCGGGGAGATCCCGCGCGACGTCGAGGTCCATACCCGGGTCCCGTCGCAGCGGGCCGCGTTGGCGGGTGCCAGGGCGTTCGTCATGCACGGCGGGATGAACAGCGTGATGGAGGCACTCGACCAACGAGTGCCGATGGTTGTCATCCCCCAGCGGCCCGAACAGGCCGCCAACGCCGACCGGATCGTCGAACTCGGCCTCGGGGTCAAGCTGGGCACCAGCTGCACGGCGGACGAACTCGCCCGCGCTGTGCAGTCGGTGTGCGCCGATCCGGGGATCCACGCCCGGCTGGGCCGCATGCACCGTGCCCTGCGTGCGGCCGGCGGCCCGGACCGCGCCGCGCGGCAAGTCGAAGCATGGCTGAAAGCCTAGGGGCGCACGGGAAAACGCCACAGTCCCCGCATGGCGGCGCTCCGGCGCCGCTGGGCGGGCCCGGCGGGCCGCAGATCCGGCATCCGTTCCAGCAGCACCCGTAGCGCCACTTCGCCTTCCATCCGGGCGAGCGACGCACCGATGCAATAGTGCATCCCCCCGGAGAACGCCAGGTGTTCCGGTTCACCTGTCCGGGTGACGTCGAAGCGGTGCGGCGACGCGTAGACCTCCGGATCACGGTTGGCCGCACCCAGCAGCATGAGCACCGGCGTGTCCGGTTTGAACCGCACGCCGGCCAGCTCGAGGTCGTCGTGGCTGATGCGCATGTTCGACTGGACCGGCGGGTCGAACCGCAGCGCCTCCTCCACCACCCGCGGCATCAGCGCGAGGTCGTCCCGCACGATCGCCCGCTGGTTCGGGTGCTGGAACAGGGCCAGCACCCCGTTGCCGATCAGGTTGACCGCGGTCTCGAACCCGGCGAGCAGCAGCACCTGGCACGCCGAGATCAGCTCGGGGACAGTGACCGTGCCGTGTGCCTGCGCTCGCGACAGCACGCTGATCAGGTCGGTGCCGTCGGAATCGCGGCGTTCCCGCATGAGCCGCTCAAAGAGTTCGCTCAACTCGCGTGTCGCCGCCTTGATCTGATCGGCTTGTTCGCTGCTGCGCACCCCGTCGAGCAGCTGCCCGAACAAGGCGCCGAAGCTGGCGAAGCGTTCGGTGTCGACGTCCTCGCCGGACAGTCCCAGCAGGTCGGCGATCACCGCGATCGGCAGCGGTGCGGCGAAATCGGCGATCAGGTCGAACTCGTCTCGGCCGGCGACCTTGTCGAGCAACTCGTGGGCGAGCTTCTCCACACCGACCCGGTACTCCCTGACCTTCTTCGGCCGGAACGCGGGTGCGACGACCTGGCGCAGCCGGGTGTGGTCGGGCGGATCGGTCTCGGAGAACGAGTTCAGCAGTGGCCCGCCGGCCTCGTACTGCGACTTCTCGAATCCCAGCGAGGTGCCCTTGCTGGTGCGCATGCCGAACCGGGGATCACGCACGACCTGGTTGCACAGCGCATGGGAGGTGATGAGGTGGAACCCCAGCCTGCTGCGGTACAGCGGACCGGCTTGCCGGATCCGCTCGTAGACCGGGTACGGGTCGGCCAGGTGTTGTCCGGCCAGCACCTGGCTGTAGAGATCACCGGTGCGGGCCAGTGCCCAGATGACCGCACGCTGCGCGTGTATCCGTGTGGTGAGTCCGAGGTCCTTCAACAACGGCATCCGCTGCTCCTGTCAGCCCGGTGATCTGGTCAGTGGTCGCGGCTGATGGCCAGCTCGGCGAATTCCGTCAGCCGGTCGCGGCTCGGGGTGTGCGGCAGTTCGTGCAGCGCCTTGATCGCGGAGTCGGCGTACTCGCGGGCGGACGTCGCGGCCTGCTCGAGTGCCCCGGTCTCGGCGAAGATCTCCGTCATGACCGCCTTGCGCTCGGCCTCATCGCCTCCTTCGGACAGCATCGACCGGATCGCGCGCCGCTGCCTGCCCATGGCCGACTGGTACGCCAGCGCGACCGGGAACGTGATCCTGCCGTTGCGCACGTCGCTGGTGTCCGGCTTACCGGTGCTCACCGCGCTCGCGGTGTACGCCAGCACGTCGTCGTGGATCTGGAAGGCGGTGCCGAAGTCGACGGCGTAGGTGTTCAGTGAGTCCACCGAGGATGGATCGCCGCCCGCCAGGATCGCCCCGCAGCCACACGCGGCACGGAACAGCGCGGCCGTCTTGAGCCGGGCCATGGTCAGGTAGGAGTCGAGTTCGAAGTCCTGCCGGTCACGGATCTCCGCCTCCATGCTCTGGCCCCGGCACAGGTCGATGCCGCACTCCGCCACCACACGCAGCGCCCACACCACCCGGCTGTCCGTGGCGCCGGTGCGCTGGCACTCGGCGAGACCGGCGAACAGGTCGAAGATCAGCGCGTCGCCCGCGACAATCGCGTTGTCCACACCGTACTTGTGCTGCACTGATGGGCGGCCACGGCGGACGTTGTCGCCGTCGATGATGTCGTCGTGGATCAAACTGGCCACGTGCCCGGACTCCGCGCCCAACGCCGCCGGGTACACGACCCGGGGGTCGCCGCCGACCGCGAGCGCGGATTCGATCAGCAGGGTCGACCGGAACAGCTTCCCGGCGGGCACCAGCGCGTAGTGGCAGATGCTGCCGAGCAGTTCACCGTTCTCGGGCCACCGTTCGGCCAGCCCGGCGCTGATCGTCTCCCGATACGAGGCGCCGTCCGGTTCCGCTGTCGCCGCGCCGTGCGCTTCCACACTGTGCATTCGCGTCCTTCTTTCGGAGGGGATCACCTTCGGCTCACGACCACTTCCGCGCCGCGGGAAGGCGTGAGGACCGGGCCGGTGAGACGTGCGCTCTCCGGCTCGGGACGGGCGGCACGGATGTCGAGCTCGGCGACGATGCGGGGAACGACGCGACGCATCACCATCATCGCGAAACTCGCGCCGAGACAACGATGCGGGCCACCGCCGAACGGCAGGAACACCTCGTGTGCCGTCTCGCCGTCGAGGAATCGCTCCGGCCGGAACGCTTCCGGTGCCGAGAACTGGTCCGGTGACCGGTGGATCGCGGAGATGGACAACGCGATCATCGTGCCGCGGGGGACGTGGTAGCCGCCGACTCTGGTGTCCGTGGTCGCCACCCTGGCGATATCGCTGACCACCGGGCGCAGCCGGAGTGTCTCGTTGATCACCGCGTCGACGTATTCTGGTTCGTCCGTTGTGGACTCGGCGATCTCCGTTCGTAGCCGTGCGAGCACCCGGGGGTGCCGCACCAGCCGCTCGAAGATCCATGACATCGAGGTCGCTGTGGTCTCGTGACCCACTGCCAGCAGTGTCACCAGGTGGTCACGCAGTTCCTCGTCGCTCAATGGCGCGCCGTGCTCGTCGCGTACGTCCATCAGACCGGACAGCACGTCTTCTCCGGTTGTCCCCGCCGTATCGCGTCGTCTGCGATCGATCTCCTGGTGGATGATTCCGTCGACAGCCCGTTTGACCCTGGCGTACCGGCCGCCAGGGCTGCGCGGGCCGAGGTCGCGGCGCAACGGCGGGAACAACATGATCGCCGGATTCATGTGCAGCAGTTGGGGGACCAGCGTGCGCAAGCCGGCCAGCCTGGCGAGGTCGGTGATGCCGAAGACCGACCGCATCATGATTTCGAGGGTGATCTCCTGCATCCTCGGCAGCAGCCGGATCGGCCGGCCGACCGGCCACCACCGGGCGCAGTCGGCGGCGATCTGGCCGACGCTTCGCTGGTGCCCGCGCACGCTGGCGCCGCGGAAAGGCGGCAGCAGCACCCGGCGGCGCCGGATGTGTTCGCCACCGTCCAGCATGAGCAACGAGTTGCGGCCGACGACGAACTCGATGACGCTGTTGGCCTCGCCGGCCCGGAACACACTGCCGTCCGACGTGACGATGTCCCGGATGATGCCGATGTCCGAGACACACACGACCTGCCCGACCGGGAAGACACGCATGGTGAACACGTCGCCGTACTTGGCTCTGCACCGGTCTGCGAACGACAACGGGTTGGTGACCGACAAGATGGTCTGGGCCATGGCGGGCAACGCCGGGCCAGGCGGCAGTCCGGTGGCCACCATCATGCCGGTGTTCCCGGATGCCCCGCGCAGGTCAACCATCGCCCCAGTGCCCTGAGCGCGTAGGAGTGGGCGATCAGGTCATCGCTGTAGCAGAGATCCTCGAAGTAGAGCCCGACGGGGCTCGGTGTCCAAGTCCCGTCCGTGTTCTGCTTGCCGACCAACCACTTCACCGCGCGAACGATGGCGTCGTCCGACGCCGGAACCCCTGCTCGAAGCAGTGAGTAGAGCGCCCATGCCGTCTCCTCGACGGTGCCACCCTCCACTCCCACCTCGACGGTGAGCGGCCACGCGCCATCCGGCCGCTGGTTGGCCAGTAGCCACTCACGCGCCCGAACTGCGGCCGGATCGGACACGGCGCCGAGTTCCGCATAGGTCTCGAGGAGTTTCGCGGTTCCGTGCACCGAGTCGCGGAACCACAGCGAAGGGCTGGCGCCGTCGGGCTGCTGGACGCGCTCGAAGTACCGCAGTGCCTTGCCGATCGGCGTGCGCGGACCGTGTGGGCCGCCGTGCTGCTCCAGCGCCATGATCACGTGCGCCGTCACGCCGACGCACGGTTTGTCGTTCAACAGTGAGGAATTGCGGACCCATTCCGACCATGACCCGTCCCGGTTCTGCCGGGACCGCAGCCACCGCAGCCCGTCGGCGACTGCCGGGTGGCTCTCGGTCAGACCGAGGAGCTTCAACGTGCTGAGCACGACCGCGGTGTCCTCGGACTCCGGCCAGCCCGATGGCACGTTCCACGACCACCCGCCCGCTGGAATGTTGAGTGGCGTGAACGGTGTGGTCCACTGCGTGGACAACAGGAAGTCGCGTGTCGGCCGTAGTCTCGGCTCGTCGGCAGTGTCGCCGAACTCGGCCAGCGCCAGCACGGTGTAGCAGGTGACGGCGATCTCCAGATCCCGGTCGATCGGCCACGAACCGTCCTCGCGCTGGTTGTCCAGCAAGTACTTCAGTGACGCCTGTTGGATGTCCTCACCCACACCGGCGGAGTGCAGGCCGAGGAAGATCAGCGCGGACAACATCGCGCACTCCTCGACACCTCCGTTGGGGCCGAGGGCGGATCGCAGCCACGCCAGCGCTTTCGGCTCTGCCAGCCGCTGCAGCAGCCGTCGTGGAAAGCTGGAGGTACGCGCTCGTGCCTGCATGATGCCCAGCGCGAGGATCGCCGGCAGTGCGATGGACACCTTGTTGCGCAACCACGACGGCAGCAGGATGGCCTCGACCGCCTGTGGCGGCTGCTCACTGACGTCCTTGAGCCCCACCAGGGACCACGCGATCGGTGCGGCGGCCGGCCAGGTCTTCGGTCCCTTGTCCCGCATCCCCGGGATCACCGTGTAGCCGCCATTGCCCTCGATGAACTGCTTCCCGCGCTCGATCAGCTCGGCGGAGCCGTCCCGGTCGAGGCCGTAGAGCGCCGCGATCGCGAACGAGGTCATGCCCGGGCTGCTGGGCGGGTCGTCATCAGCCATGCTCCAGCCGCCGTCCGCGCGCTGGTTGCGCTTGAGCCACTCAAGCCCGCGCTCGATCCGGTCCCGGTGCGCCTTGTCGTCGGCGCGAGCGAGCGACAACAACCCCAGCGCGGTCGAAACCGTGGACGAGGACAGACGGTCTGTCCACGCGCCGTCCGCGCGTTGACGCGAGTACAGGTACGCGATCGCTTTCTTCGCGGCGTCAGCCACGCCGAGGTCGGTTGCTGGTGAACCAATAACCGGCTTGTTCACGTAGATCACTCCATGGTGTCACCGTCGTAGGGTGATTCGGATGCCTGCTCCGCGCTTCCGCCGCGCCGGACAATCGCCGTATTCCGCTGTGACACAGCGGTATCAGGTGACCATCGCGTCAGACATTACGGATGAGGCCGGGAGGCGGACTGGACGGCGGCCGCACGCTGCGCGCGGCCGTAGGTGCTGTCGGAACGTTCATGCTGACCTCGTCTTATCCGGCCCGGTCGGCTGCGCCGGACGGCAAAGTCGGCAATCTTGCCGCGGGCGGGTTGCCCGCACGCGACGAGTGACGGAAGGCAGACGGGGCCGGCTCGGCAACAGGTCAGTACAGCAGGACGATCAGATGGTCGTCCGATGACGGCCGTTGCCGCATGCGTCGTGATCTCCCGGTGGCAGCAGGTAATCACGGGGGATGGTGATCCGCTCGGTGTGCGCCTGCAGGAGCACAGCGGACAATGCCGCACCTTCGGCCCGCAGCCAGGCGGCGGGGTCCCGCCGCACCAGTTCGGTCACCGCCCAGCTGACGCCTGGCCGGTCGGGCAGAGTGCGAGGCACGTGCATTCCCGACAGCGCACGTCCGGCCAATTCGGACAGCACGTACCAGGCGGTCACGGCGCGGCGGAAGGCACTGCGCCGCGATTTCGACGAATCAGTCCGCCGGGAGGCCTCGTGCGCGTAGGCACGCAGCAGCGTCGGCAGGTGGTAGCGGACGGTACCGGATTCGTCCATGCCGCACACCTGCACCAGGTTCACCTCCACGAGCCCGTCCAGCAGCTCTTCGGCCTCGTCGAGTGACAGGTCCAGGACAGCGGCGGCGGCCCACGCGGGGAAGGTCGGTGCGTCGACGACGGCCATCAGCCGTAACGCCCGCTGGTGTGCGGCATCGAGTTCGCGGTAGTAGCTGTCGAAAGAGGCCCGCACACTGCGGTCACCGACGATCAGCCGATCCAGGCGGTTCGCCGGTTGCCGCAGTCGTTCGGCCTGACGGCGCAACGATGTGTACGGCCGATCAGCTGCCTTCGTGCCGGCGATCCACACCGCCAAAGGCAAGTGATCGCAGTGCTTCACCACGAGCGAGATGGCTTCGTCGTCCTCGGCCTTCACCGTGTGGCGGCTCGCCGCGACGAACAGTTCGATCGCGGACCGGTGATCCAGCGGCGGTACCCGGATCGTCTGAACGTCCGCAATGGCGCTGAGTCGTCGCCAGGAGACGGCGATGATCACATAGGCACCGTCAGCCGCGAGTAACGGACGAATCTGCGCCTCGTTGACAACGTTGTCAATGACGAAAAGTGCCTGCCGGTGGCGGAGGGCGGCGCGTAGTCGCAGCGCTCGATCCTCCAGAGCGGCCGATGCGTCCACCGTTTCGACGCCGAGTATGCGCGACAGCCGGTCGACCAGTAGCGCCGGATCGACGTCCGCAGCGTCCAAATAGTACTGTCCGTCCGGGAAACGGTCCCGGACATGGGCTGCGACGTGAGTCGCGATGGTCGTCTTGCCAGACCCGGGGCCGCCGGTCAGCACGACGAGTCTGGGAGCGGCTGTGGCGGTGGGCACGTCCCTGAGGGCTGCGGACACCTGATCGATCACGTGTGACCGTCCGGTCAGCGCGGGTGAAACCAGCCGCGGCCTCGTCGTGCCCGGCATCCCGCTGATCAGGGCATCGGTCTCGGCGGGCACCCGGACGGCCGTCGGCCGGCGGGCCAGCCGGTGGAACTCGCCGAGGTCGTCGCCGTCCAAGCCGAGGGCTTTCCCGAGCAGCGTGACCGAATTGCGTTGCGGTCTGGCGGTTTTGCCGCGCTCGAGGTCGCAGATGGTCCGCACGCCCAGGCCGGCGCGATCGGCCAGTTCCTCCTGGGTGAGGCCGGCTCGTACCCGGAGGGTGCGGATGAGACGAGCGAAGTCACCGTTCCGCCGATTCTCGGCGCCGCCTAAAAGAGGATCCATGTCAAGAACTCCGGCAAAGGATGTGAATTGGCCAGCATTGACTGACGGACGTGGTGCGCCTTGGCGCCCGCGTCCGGGCATGCCGAGCTCGTCAAGCCGAGAGCTCAGCTCCGGGCGGCTTGATTCGCCGTCACTGTCAGCTGCACATCCTGTGCCATCGTGGCGAAAACGAGAAATTGTCCATCGTGGCCCCCAGGTTCCATGTCCCATTCGGGACGACCGATCCCAGACCGTAACAAGGTTGTGCACCCCGTGCAACTACTTCGCCTAACCGCCGGTTGCGCGGCTCTGGACGTGGTCGTCCGCGCGGTTGTCGCAGGTCGGCGGCCTTGTGCGTCCTGCGTGGAAATGCTGACGGCGGCAAATGGCATTTGCTACGCGACTGAAAACTCTTCATCCCCCGGCGTTCCTTTCCCGAGGTTCAACTTGTCGATGTCCGGCACGTCCGTCAAGCTATTCAGGCACGACTGAATGCGCCCGGCCACACCTTGCGCTGCGAGCGAACACGACCACAGGAGATCGTGTCGACCGGGCGAGCTCGGCAGTCTGCGTACGGTCGGGGGGACTGCGACGTACTCGTCGGTTCGACGCAGGCGTTCGAGTGCGCCATCCGGCTGTTCGAACAGCATGTTGTAGCCGGGCAGTCTCCTGACCTCGACGAACCGGCGCCGGACTGCCGGGTCCCCCCGTGGTTTGCGTGCCCGCAGTCGAACAGATCAACTTCCTGCTAGCTTCGGTCGCGAACCGTCGTGGCCGTCGCGCCGACAGCGCGGTGGACATACCACGCCGCAGCGGACGTGGGATGTCGCGCCCGGTTGTGACACTCGGGCGGCCGTCACGGCGATGAGCGCGGCGCTGACGAGCCACAGGAAATCATCAACCACATGCGCAACAGGGCACCGAGCCGGTTGTGCTCGATCTCGCGACTGCCAATCGGCGGACCAACCGGGGTGTGACGACATGCTGACGACAACGAAATACCCATTGCGGAAGGAATTCCGGCTGCTCGGCAAGCTGTTGCAGGCCGAGCTCTCGACGGGGACGAAGCGCGCCCAACGGATTTGTGAGGTCTGGGACCTCCTGCTGCTCACCGAGCGGACCCGGTACCTGAACTTCGGGTACTGGGTGGACGGCTGTGAGATCGTCGACGACGCGTGCGAGGCGATGGTCGACTTGGTCGGGCGGGCCGCCGAACTGAAACCCGGCGACCGGGTCCTCGACGCCGGTTTCGGCTATGGCGAACAGGACGTCCGCTGGCTGGAGACGACCGGCGTGTCCGAGATCGTCGGTGTGAACATCACACCGCTGCACGTCCGCGAGGCGCGCCGTCTGGCACAGGCCAAAGGTGTGGCCGACCGGGTGAGGTTCCTGCAGGGATCGGCGACGGAGCTGACGTTCGGAGCGGAGACCTTCGACAAGGTGGTCTCCATCGAGGCGCTGGTCCAGTTCGCCCCACGGCAGAAGTTCCTCGAACACGCCCACCGGGTCCTGCGCCCCAACGGTATCTTCGCGGTGACCGACATCATTCCGCTCACGGCGCAGGAGAACCAGACACCGACGGCCGCCAAGCAGAAGTGGGAGAAGGACAGCTTCTTCAACGGCACGTCGAAGGAGAACTGGTACGCCGCGGACGAGTACAGCCGGAGGCTGACCGCGCTCGGCTTCACCGATGTGACGATCCGGTCGATCCGGGACGACGTCTGGGAGCCGTGGCGGCGTTACATGGTGAGCCGGATCGACGACCCGGCGTTCAAGGCCCGCATCAGCAGGATGATCTATCCGACGTACCGCAAGTACCTGCTTGACGAGGTCGGTCAGCGGGTGGCCGGCCAGCCGATGGCACAGGCCGACTACGTCCTCGTGGTCGCCAGAAAACCCGAGCGCTGATGGAAGGCCGCGGTACGGGCCACAGTGGGGTTCGAAGGGGTTCGCACGCAGTTGCCCGCCGCCCGGTGAGCGGGAGGCGATCGTGATGAGTGCGAACACCGTGCACCTGGGGTTGCCGTCGCTGCCGCCGCCGGTGCTGTCGGAGCGCCGTAAGACCCGTCAGTTGATGGTCGGGTCGGTGGGTGTGGGTAGCGAGTTCCCGGTGTCGGTCCAGTCGATGACCACCACGGTGACCGCGGATGTGAATGCGACGTTGCAGCAGATCGCGGAGTTGACCGCGTCGGGGTGTGACATTGTGCGGGTGGCGTGTCCGTCGCAGGATGACGCGGAGGCGTTGCCGGCGATCGCGCGGAAGTCGCAGATCCCGGTGATCGCGGATATTCATTTTCAGCC
>NZ_JAAATY010000047.1 GCF_013280595.1 Kibdelosporangium persicum | reverse complement strand
CATCTCCCACCACGGCGCACCCGGAATCACCCCCACCGAAACCGAAAACCGCCACCACCTCTGCGCCATCATGGAAGCCTGCGGCTTCCGCCGATACGACCGCGAATGGTGGCACTACACACTCGAAAACGAACCCTACCCCGACACCTACTTCGACTTCCCCATCGCCTAGTGGGATGCTGAAGCGCCGTACAGGAAATGACAGGGGGATGCGTGCGAATACGACTGGCACACGCCAATGACGCCGCGGCCGTCAATGAACTGCTTCACCAGTTGGGTTATCCCCAGGATGGCGTCGCGACAACAGCCACCAGAATCCAGATCTGGGGCGACGACCCGTCCAGCGCGGCCTATGTGGCCGATGCCGACGGCGACCTTCTCGGTCTTGTCGCGGTCCACGTCTGCCCGTTCTTCGAACGGACCGGCTCGTGGGCCCGGATCGTGGCTCTGGTCGTCTCCGACCAAGCACGCCGTCAGGGCGTCGGCGGTCAGCTGGTGGCAGCGGCGGAATCGTTCGCCACGAGTCGTGGATGCGTACGCATGGAGGTCACCAGCGCGGACCGCCGCGATGACGCGCACAGCTTCTACAAGCGGCGCGGCTACGTCGACCAAACCGGAAGGTCGTCCCGATTCCTGCTCGACTTCAAGGACACCAGCCCGTCAGGTTGACCAACCTGCGGTGTGCGATGGCGCGGCGGGGAGTTCCACCGTGACACGCAGGCCGCCGGTGGGGCGGGGAGTCAGCGTGACGGTTCCGTCGTGTGCGTTGGTGATGCTTTTGACGATCGCCAGGCCGAGGCCGACTCCCGCGTGGTCGGTGCGTATCCGTCTGGTGCCGCGCTGAAACGGCTCGGCGAGCGTGGCGACCAGTTGTGGAGTGAGCTGCTCGCCGGTGTTCTCGACAGTGAGCACCACAGTATTGGGCTGGACGCTGGTGGTGATCCAGACGGAGCCCTGGTCAGGCAGGTTGTGCCCGATGGCGTTGTGCAGGAGGTTCGTGGTCAGCTGCAGCAACAGCGCGTGCGAGCCGACAGTGGGGGCGATGTCGCCGGAGGTCTCGATGGTGACACCGCGTTTCTCCGCCAGCGGCAGCAGCGTTTCGGTGGCCTCTTCCGCGATGAGGGACAGGTCGACGTGTTCCCGGGCGAAGGCTCGTTGGTCGGCGCGGCTGAGCAGGAGAAGTGCCTCGGTGAGGTCGATCGCCCGGGTGTTGACGAAGTGGAGGCGGTCGACGAGTTCGCGGTTGATGTGGCTCGGATCGCTGCGTGCCACTTCCAGAAGCGTCTGCGTGACCGCCAGTGGGGTGCGCAGTTCGTGGGAGGCGTTGGCCGCGAATCTGCGCTGTTCGGCGACGTGCGCTTCGAGCTGCGCGAGCATGGTGTCGAAGGCGTCGGCGAGTTCACGGAACTCGTCCCTGCGGCCCGGCAGCCAGATCCGGTGGGAGAGCGACCCGTTCTCGGCCAGGCGGGTGGCGTCTCTGATGCGAGCCAGTGGGGCGAGCATGCGGCCGGCGAGAATCCACCCTCCCACGAGACCGAACACCAGCAGGCACACCATCGCCGCGGCGGCGGCCTGCGTGAAGCCGCGCACAAGGAAGGCACGGACCAGGATTCCCCCGGGGACGTCTGCCACGTCGGGCAGGTGACGCAGGACGAACACCCACATGACCGCGATCAGCAGGGCACCGGCGACCATGAGGAACCCGGCGTAGCTGAGGGTGAGTTTGAGGCGAACGCTCAAGCCCGGCGCTCTATTCACGGTCCACTCCCTCAGCCCCGGTGTCGATGCGGTAGCCGACGCCGGGCACGGTCGCGATGATCCCGGGCTCACCGAGGCGTTTGCGCAGGGCCGAGACGGTGATGCGCACGGCGTTGGTGAAGGGGTCGGCGTTCTCGTCCCATGCTCGCTCCAGGAGCTCTTCGGCGCTGACGACACCGCCTTCGGCGGCGACGAGGACTTCGAGCACGGCGAACTGCTTGCGGGTGAGCGCGACGTAGCGGCCGTCGCGGTAGACCTCGCGGCGGAACGGATCGAGCCGCAGGCCTGCGATCTCCCGTACGGGTGGCCTGCTGTAGCCGCGCCTGCGGTCGAGTGCCCGGAGACGCAGCACGAGCTCACGGAGCTCGAAGGGCTTCGTGAGGTAGTCGTCGGCGCCGAGTTCGAACCCGGTGGCCTTGTCGTCGAGCCGGTCGGCAGCGGTGAGCATGAGGATCGGCATGCCGCTGCCGGAGGCGACGATGCGTTTGGCGATCTCGTCACCGGACGGGCCGGGGATGTCGCGGTCGAGCACAGCGATGTCGTAGGTGTTGACGCTCAGTAATTCCAGGGCGGTGTCGCCGTCACCGGCGATGTCGGCCGCGATCGCTTCCAGGCGCAGGCCATCGCGGATGGCTTCGGCCAGATAGGGCTCGTCCTCGACGATCAACACACGCACACTACGACGCTACGAGCTGAACCATATCGTCCGCATATCAAAAACCACATACGTGCTGGCAACACCGCCTTGCCTTGAGTGGAGGCATGCCCCACAGCGAATCGGCCGTCCGGCGCGCACTCGGCAAGGCACACGGCGCTGTCCCCGGCACCGTGACGGTCTTCGATGACGAGATCCCGGCCGTGGCCAACCTGGAACCCACTCTGCTCGGCGCCCTGCGCCGGGCCGCGACCGACGCCGCGGACGACGGGGTCGAGTTCATCGTCAACGGCGGGTGGCGTTCGCCGGAGTACCAGGCACAGTTACTCCATGAGGCCGTGACCAGGTACGGGTCCGAAGAGGAAGCCGCCCGATGGGTCGCCACCCCCGGCACGTCTCCGCATGTGTCCGGGAACGCGATCGACATCGGCTTCGACGCCCGGGCGTGGCTGTCGGTGCACGGCGCCCGGTACGGCCTGTGCCAGATCTACCGCAACGAACCCTGGCACTTCGAACTGCGCCCCGAGGCCATCGAGCACGGCTGCCCGCCCATGTACGCCGACCCCTCGCACGATCCCAGGATGAAACAGTGACCAGAATCCCCACCGCCAAATCGATTGCCGGACGGTGCCGGAGCCGGGGACGATTCCGGCGTGAGTAGCAGGTTGAGGGGGATGGCCAGCGAGACGGTGGCCATTGTGAAGGCTGGTTCCTACCGAGCGCCGGATGGTCAGGCGGTCGCTGTCGGCGACGCGATGACCAGGGCCGTGGCGGGGACGAAGCTGCACCTGCCGGATGAGGCCCTGACGTACGCGGTGGACGAGACCGGCCCGGCCAGGGTGGAAGTGACCAGGGAGTCGAGTCTCGCCGCGGCCCGGCGGCTGGGTGGGGACGTCGCGTGCCTGGTCTTCGCTTCGGCTCGCAATCCCGGCGGTGGGTTTCTCAACGGAGCCCAGGCGCAGGAGGAGTCGGTCGCGCGGTCGTCCGGCCTGTACCACTGCCTGTTGGCGGCCAGGGAGTTCTACGACCACCATCGGGCGGAACCGTCGCTGCTGTACAGCGACCGGGTGATCTACTCGCCGGAAGTCCCGGTGTTCCGGGACGACAAGGGCACTTTGCTACCCGGGCCGTATCCGGTGTCGTTCCTGACCGCGGCGGCGCCGAACCGGTCGGCGATCCTGCGCAACCAGCCCGGCGCGGTCGCCGAGATCACGGGCGTGCTGCGTCGGCGAGCTGCTCGTGTCCTTGAAGTGGCGGCCGCGCACGGGCATCGGCGGTTGGTGCTCGGCGCGTGGGGTTGTGGCGTCTTCGGCAACGACCCGGCCGTGGTCGCTCAGGCCTTCGCGTCGGCGCTGCGGGCGGTGCCGCGGTTCGAGCACGTGGTTTTCGCCGTGCTTGAACGTCGGACGAATTCCCCGACGTTCGCCGCGTTCGCCGAGCTGGCGGTTTCCGGTGTGGCTGAAGGGCGGTAACCGGGCTGAAGCCGGGCTGAAGCCGGCCCGCTGCAGTCTGGCCGCATGAAGATCTCTTTCCGCCGCGTGGGAGCAGGGGTTCTGCTCGCGGGATTCGTCTCCACCCTGGCCGTGCTGGCGCCTGCCACCGCGGTCGCCGACAGCGTCCGGATCACGTCCGTTTCGGACAGCGTCCGGATCACGTCCGTTTCGGACAGTGTGCGGATCACGGGGGTGTGCGAGGGGCCTGACCGCGAGCACATCCTCTGCCAGAACACCTGAGAACCCGGGGCCGCCGAGGTCAGAGTGCTCCGACGACGACCTTGGTGGCCTCGGCCAGCAGGGCGTTGTCGTACTTCGCGTCCTCGGTCGCCTTGTCGGTCAGGACCGCGATCACGATGGGCTTGTCGGGCGACGGCCACGTGACGGCGACGTCGTTGGCCGCGCCGAAGCTGCCGGTTCCCGTTTTGTCGCCTGTCTTCCAGTCGGCTGGAAGCCCGGCGCGGATGCGTGTCGCGCCGGTGGTGTTGGCCAGCAGCCAGTCGGTCAGCTGCTTGCGTTCCGGGTCGCCGAGGACGTTGCCGACGACCAGGTCGCGATAGGCGTTGGTGATCGCCAGCGGTGTCGTGGTGTCCTGTTCGGTTCCGCGGGGGACCACGTTCAGTTCGGTCTCCCAGCGGTCCAGGCGGGTCACTGGGTCGCCGATGGACCGCGCGAACTCCGTCAGTTTCGACGGCCCGCCAAGGAGTTTGAGCAGCTGGTTGCCTGCTGTGTTGTCGCTTTTGGTGATCGCGGCCTCACAGAGTTCGGCCACGGTCATGCCGCTCGCCACGCGAGTGCTCGTCACCGGGGAGTTCGCGACGATCTCGGCCTGCGTGAAGCGAATGGTCTGGCTGAAGAAACCCGAGCTCAACGGGTGCGCCTTGAGCAGCGCTCCGGCGGCGTAGCCCTTGAAGACCGAACAGATCGCGAACCGCTCGTTCTCCCGGTACGCCACGGTTTCGCCGGTCGTCACGTCCACTGCGTACACACCGAGACGCGCGTCGAAGCGGGTTTCCAGCGCCTGGAAGTCGGCGGCGCGGGACGGCGGAGGCGTAGTGGTTGTCGGGGTCGTCGTGGGTGGCGTTGCCGTCGTGGTGCTGGCGCAGCCCGCCAGAGGAGCGGTGACGAGAGCGGCGAGCACGGTTCGGCGGTTGATCTTCATGGTTCTACCGAATCACCGGCACGGCGATAGCGCCAATACGAATTCATCGGCCTCTCGATAGCAGATCACTATCAGAGTCGTCCGGACCGGAGGTCCGTGACGGCTATCCGGGCCGACTCCGCGATCGCCGCGTCGACCGCGGGCAAGGCGAGATCCGCACGCGCGGCGAACGTGAACACGGCGACCGCGATGGGGATCTCGCCGGCGTACTCGACCACGGCGACCTCGTTGCGGACCGCGCCGATCGTGCCGGTCTTGCCGGACACGCGGACAGCGCCGAACGGGAACCCCGCGCGGATGCGATGCGGCCAGACCTGCATGCCCATCAACCGCCGGATGAACGCGCACTGTTCGGCGGACGCCACGGAATCCGACCAGATCAGCGACAACAACCGGGTCATGTCCCGTGGTGTCGTCGCGCTCGTGTACGCGGGGTCGTAGGCGCTGACCGTACGGACCTGGTCGTTGTCGCTGATGAGAGCAAACGCTTGTGCGGTGGTCGAAGTCCCGGTCTCGCGCATCAGTGTCGCCTCGACGTCGGCCGTCCCGCCGACGATCCGGGTGCCGGGCAACTCCAAGTCCGCCACCACGTCCCGGACGGCGTCCAAACCGACCTCGCCGAGGATCACGTCCGCGGCGGCGCTGTCCGACACGGTCATCATCGAGGCCGCGAGATCGCGCCAGGACATCGTGATCGGATCGAGGAACGTGGAGATCCCGGTCGGTCCCGGGGTGCACGAGGCCGGGTTGATCCGGACCGCCGACTGGGGATCGACGCGTCCCCGGTCGAACTCGCGGCACAGGGCGACCAGCAGCGGAAGCTTGTAAACCGACGCCATCACAACGGGTTCGTCCGCGTCGACGTCGACTTCCCGGCTGGTGCCGGCCAAGGGGATCGCGTGCAGCCAGCCTGCCGTACCCGCGTCTTGGAAGACCGAACGGACCTGCTTCTCGATCACGTGAGGGCCGCCGTTATCGCGTCACGGACCGAAGGCGGGAGCACGCGCCACACCAGCCTGACGCGCAGAGAGAACTCCTCGTCGAGGGCGACTCGAACCACGCCAGGCGCCCGCAGATGCGGATCGCAGGTAACGCCGAACGCGCGCCCGGCGGCGACCGCGGCGACGATCTCCCGGTCGTCCACGGCAGGCAGGAAGCTGGGATCGAGGCCCGCGGCGCGCAGCCGGTCGGCGAACAAGTCGAACGCGGCCGTGCCGTGGCTCCGAGGCGCGGTGGCGAACGGCAGTCCACGCATGTCGGTGACGGCGGAAACGTCGTGCCCGTCAGGTACCAGGAACCACGTCGGAACCTTGATGACCGGACCGCATTCCAACGAGTTCACCAAGGCCGGATGGTGCACGACCGCGCAGTCGAGCTCGCCGGACGTCACCGCGTCGACAAGCTCCACTGTGGACGCCGTGGTGACGGTGACCGGAGTGCTGGACGCCAACGCGGCGACGTGCCACGAGCTCAGCTGCGGGATCACGCCGACCCGGGCAGCGCGGTCACGCAACCGCCCTGCTTCGGCGACGAACCGCTCGGCGTCCCCGAGCAGGGCGTACGCCTGCGGCAGGAGTTCCGCACCCGCGGGCGTCAATCCGACTCCACGGGACCCGCGGCTCAACAGCTGGACGCCGAGCTTGCGCTCCAGCCGTTGCACGCCTTGGGAAACCGGTGGCTGGGTCATCCCGAGCCGTTCGGCGGCCCGGCCGAAATGCCCTTCCTCCGCGACGGCGACGAAAAAACCGAGGTGCCGCAACAGGTCCATTACGGACGCGGCCCCAGCCTGGCGATCATGTCGCGGATGAAGGCCGTGTAGCGCTCGCGGAACGCCGGATCGGTCGCCTCCACGCCGAAGGCCTTCTTCACCATGTCCGGCATCACCATCGGGGCCGAGGTCATGGCCATCACGGCGAGCAGCAGCGCGGCCGGATCGAGGTCCGGGTCGATCTCGCCGTCGCGCTGGCGCTCGGTGATCCCGCTCAGGTCCTGGACGGGTTCCTCGTCGGGGGTTTCCTCGCCCTGGGCGTAGCTGAGGCCACGCCAGACCAGCAGCCGGATGCCGCGGGGATCGTCCAGGCAGTCGTGCAGGTAGGAGGTCGCGACGTCGGCCGCGGACCGCCCGGGATCGTGGAACGTCGCCTCGTGCTTCAACCACTGGCTCTGCAAGGTCCGGTACAGGCCTTCCTTGCCGCCGAAGTAGTAGTTGATCAACTGCTTGTTCACGTTGGCCCGGGCCGCGATCTCGTGCACGCGGGCGCCCGCGTACCCCTTCTCGGCGAACTCGTCGTACGCCGCCGCCAGCAGGACTCGCCTGGTTCGGTCGGCGTCCGCCTGACGCTCCTCCGGTGCTGGTGAGCGCCTTGGCCTCGCTGGTTCGCGCATGGCGGGATGGTATCAGTCAGCTATTTGGTTGACGCCGTTTGACAACTGGTTGAAACTGGTGGCATGACCATCCTGGTAACCGGAGCGACCGGCAACGTCGGCCGCGCAGTCGTGTCCCAGCTGCTGGAGGCGGGCGTGTCGGTGCGCGCGACCTCACGCAATCCCCAGACCGCCGATCTGCCCGTCGAAGTCCACGCGGCTGACCTCGGCGACCCCGGCTCGTTCGACGCCGCGCTGACCGGCGTCGAGAAGGTGTTCCTGTTCCCGAACCCGGCGGGCGCGTCCGGCTTCGCCGAACTCGCCAAGGCCAAGGGCGTCAAGCAGATCGTGCTGCTGTCCTCCCAGGCCGCCGCGCACGAGGAGTTCGGCGACTCGCCGATCCGAACCATGCACCTCGCGGTCGAGCAGGCCGTGGCGAAGTCCGGCATCGACTGGACGTTCCTGCGTCCGGGCGGGTTCGCGGCCAACACCCTCGCCTGGGCGCCGTCGATCGTGGAGCGCGGCGAGGTCCGGATGCCGTTCCCGGAGTCCGAGGCCAACTCGATCCACGAAGCCGACATCGCGGCCGTGGCGGTCAAGGCGTTGCTGGAGGACGGCCACGCCGGCGCGGCATACGAGCTGACAGGCCCCGAGTCGATCACACAACGCCGTCAGGTCGAGGTGATCGCGGCCGCCATCGGCCGAGAGATCACGGTTGTCGTCCAGGACCGCGCCGAAGCCAAAGCGGCACTGCGTGAACAGTTCGGTGACTTCGCGAACGACAAGATGATCGAGTCCCTGCTTGGCATGCAGGAAGCCACCGTGGGCAGGCCCGCCGGCCTGAGCGACGCCGTCGAGAAGGTCCTCGGCCGCCCCGCCCGCCCCTTCGCCGAGTGGGTCGCTGACCACAAGGCCGATTTCACCGCCTGACCCGCGGCTTCTGTTCCCTCCCGTACCGGCCGGTCGTACGGGAGGGGCACACCGGGTCCTGAGGACCCGGATCGTCACCGACCGGCGGGAATCTTGAGCGTGGCGATGGTAGGCCCGCCAACGGGGCTCGTCAGCTCGAACGTCCCGTCAAACGTGGCGAGCCGGCGATGCAGGCCGCGCAACCCGGTCCCTCGATCCGCGCAGGCCCCACCCTGGCCGTCATCGATCACCGAAACCTCCAGCACATCCGCGACATGTCGAATGTGGACGATCACCCGGCTGGCCGAAGCATGCTTGGCGACGTTGGTGAGAAGCTCGTTCACGGCGAAGTAGACCGCCGACTCGACAGGCGAAGCCACGCGGCCGTTCACCTCGCCATGCACAGTCACTTGCAGCGGACTGTCCAGGGCAAGGGCGCGTAGCGCGTCCGTCAGGCCACGTTCAGCGAGTACCGGCGGGTGGATTCCGCGCACCAGGTCGCGCAACTCCGTCAACGCCTCAGCCGAGGCAGCCTTGGTCTTCGCCACCAGGGACTTGGCTGCCTGGGGGTCCTGGTCGATCAAGCGCTCGACCGCCCCGAGGTGCAGGCCCATCGCCACCAGCCTGGCCTGGGCGCCGTCGTGCAGGTCGCGTTCGATCCGGCGCAGTTCCGCGGCCTGCGCGTCGGTCGCGTCGGCGCGGGTCTCGGTCAGTTGCCGGACGCGTTGGGCCAGAACGGCGTTCACGGTCGGCGCGAGCAAGAGGCGGGATATCCGTGCCTGCAGGCGAAGTGTCCACGAAGGAGCGAACAACGCCATCGGGACGGCGACCAAGCCGAAAACGCTGTCCACAGCACAAGACGCATAGTCACGCCAAGTCGCTGGGTCCTTCATCACCCAGCTGTAGCGGGCGGCACGCAGCAAAGCCGTGGGTGTCTTGTAAAGCTGGCTGCCGTATCGGTACATGCCGTCCGGGCGCGGTGGTGGAGCGACGGGCGTGGGCATGTACGGGGAAGCGATCACTGTGCCGGTCCACTCGCGGATCATGCGCCGTCGGAACTCGGTGACCGCACGGACCGTCATCACCATGGGAGGCCACAGGAACACCCACAGGCCCCAGATGTGCGTGGGCACTCCGAGTACGAAGAACACCGTCGACACCGTCAACGTGCCTGACGCCAGCAGAGTGTGTGCGGTCACGAACCACAGCAGCTTGATCCGTCGACGCACGCGAGCCCAGAACCGGAACATCACGCCGTCGTGCTTGGCCCGTAGCATCACGAACGACCACCGGTCGTGCACCCTGACCAGCCACGGCGCGGCCACGAACCCCGCGAGTACGCACACCGCGGCCCAAGGCCACCACGGTGTGAAGAACAACCAGACGCCCAGACCGGCCAAGCCCGGCGCGGCCCCGGCCAGCACACCGCCGACAACCGGATTCGCCACCAGCCAGTTGAGGTCCCGGCGGGTCCCCGGGTCGTCGGTCGCCCAGTCGAGCAGGCGGTCGAACTCGTGCCACCACGAGGGTTTTTTCACCAGCGTGTCGCCGACCTTGTACAGACCGTCCTCGTCGGGGGTCGGCGGCGGGGGCGGCGGCCAGTAGACGCCCTCGATCGGCACGCCGGCCAGCCGCCGGGCCAGGTCGGGCAGCCAGCGGGAGCCCTTGATCATCATGGGGGCGGTCACCACGATCGAGAAGTTGGCGACCAGCCAGACGAACATCGGCAGGCCGAACAGGGCGATGCCGAGCCGGGCCACGCTCTGCCCCATCGCCTTGATCTGCCGCATCCGCCCTCCCGAGGTCACCCACAGTGTGACCGACCCCGGCGGGGACGCGCAGTGCTCGCAGCCCTAACCCTCGGGTGGGCCTAACCCCACCTGAGCGAACCGCGCAGGCGCTCCGCGTTCGCCTCCTCGCGGGCGTACAGCAGGCCGAACGTGAACCCGTTCTCGCCCGCGGCATGCGCCTGCATGGCGAGCGTGCGCAGGAGCGGCTGAGCGACCACGCTGTCCTGGTACTCGCCGCCTTCCTTGGTGAACGCCTTCGCCCGCTTACGGGCCTTGTCGGCCGGTTCGCCCAACGCGGGAAGGGCGACCTCGAACGCGTACCGCAACCGTTTGGCCGCTTTGCGGGCCCGGTGGATCTCGCCGGCCGCCAGCCGCGGGCTGATCTTGCCGGCCGCCCGGTCGAGGTGTTTCGGGAGTTCCTGACGAGCCTTGCGGCCGGCCTTCGGTGACGTGGGCGGGTCGGCGACGAGCGCGTCCAGCCGGTCGAGCAACCGCAGATAACGCTTGCCGCGCAGCGTCCGCAGCACGTCCTTGCGGGCTTTTTCCTGCTCGGGGGCGAAGTGCCGGGTCAGCCGGGCCTGCACGGGCCCGACGACGAGCTCCGGCGGCAGTGCGGACACCGCGCCGGTCAGCCGTGCGGCCTGCACCTCCAGGTCACGCGCCGCGCTCAGTTGCCTGCCCAGCCACTGCAATTCGGCGGCGATGTCCTCGCTCGGCAGCACCTTCCGGTACACGCGCAACGCACTGCGCAGGCGGCGGGTCGCGACGCGCATCTGGTGCACGGAGTCGTCGACGTCCTGGCGGACCAGGATGTCGTAGTACTTGATCTTCTCCACCTGGGCCGCGACGTACGCCAGCACGACCTCACCCGCGGTCTTGCCGGGTTCGCGCACGACCCGCTCGGTCTCCAGCGCCCTGGCGAGTTTGGACGGCAGCGAGGACCGCTGGAAGCCCGCCGACCGCAGTGGCTCGTCTGTCCGCTCGATCACGTCCGGGTCGCCCTCGACCTCGATCTCGCGCCAGGTCTTGGTTTCCGCGTCCGGCCGGGACGCGGTGACCCGGTCGTCGGTCAGCTCGGCGAGCAGCTTTCCCTTGCCGCCCACGATCTCCCAGCGCGTGCGGTCGGTCTGGATCCGGGCGACCGGGCGCAGTTCGGCACCCCGGGTGTAGCCGAGCGTCAGGTCCGAGAACTGCTTGGGCGGGGTGTCCTTGCCGTTGAGCGGAATGTGGATCTCGTCGCGGGTGTCCTCGCCGACCGGCACCTTGAGGTGCCAGCCTTCGTCCGCACCGCCCTCCCGGCGGCGCAGCGTCAGCCCGCCGCGGATCAGCCGGAGGTCGGCGGTGTCGTAGTACACCGCGTCAAGCGTCTCGTGCTGCGGCCCGGAGACGACGCCGGGCAGTTCGGGCAGCTCGGCCTCCGGCTCGGCTTCGTACTTGCGCTCGACTTCCCGTTGGGTCCGCATTCCAATCACCTACCCCGGCAACGTGATCGTGAAACAGGCTCCGCCTTCGGGCGCGGGCCCCGCCTCGATCGTACCGCCCATCCGCGTCACGAGCCCGTGCACGATCGCCAGGCCCAGACCGGTTCCGACCGGCCGAATGCCTTGGTAACGCCGGTGCAGCGCGCCGCGATCGAACGCCACTCTGTAGTCCTCATCGGACAATCCCGGCCCGCCGTCGCGCACTTGCAGCACCCGTCCGGCAGGCTGCGCGAGCACGATCGGACGGCCGGACGGCGTGACCCGCAGCGCGTTCTCCATCAACCCGTCGAGCGCCTGGCGCAGCCTGCGCGGGTCGGTGTGCACGAACACCGGGTGCTCGGCGTTGATCAACCGGAACTCCACGCCTTCCCGGGAACATCGCGCGGACCACACGTCCGCCGTCTCCCGCAGCACTCCCGACAGGTCGACGGACGTGAGGTCCAGCCGGAAGTCGTCGGCCGACAGCCTGGCCAGGTCGAGCAGGTCGCCGACCAGCCGCTCCAGCCGCTGGGACTCGTGGGAGATGGTTCGGCCGGCCTCGGCGGCCTGCGGGCCGGTCACCACACCGTCCGCCAGGGATTCGGCGAAGCCACGAACGGCGGTCAGGGGCGTGCGCAGCTCGTGGGACACCGAAAGCAGGAAGTCCCGTTGCCGGGCTTCGCTGCGTTGCAGGGCGTCGGCCAGTGAGTTGACCGATCCGGCGACGTCGGCGACCTCACGTGGGCCTTCGACGGGGACCCGCAGATCGCGCCGGCCCTCCCGCATGGTGTGGGCGACCTGGGCGGTGCGCCGCAACGGACGCGCCAGCAGCCGGCCGAACACGACACCGGCCGCCGCGGCCACCAGCAGTCCGATTCCCAGGGCCAGCAGGATGTTCCCGACCAGCCGCCGGATCGTCGAACGGTCCGAAGACGGTCGCAACACGAGGGCGAAACTGCCGCGAGGGGCGTCACGCGCCTCGACGAGGTACGTACGGCCTGCGGTTTCCACGGTCTTCGACACAGTGCCACCGTCGACCGCGTCGGCCTGTTCGGCCGCGGCGACCGCACTGGCCTCACCGAGGACCACGCCGCGCTGGCTGACCGAGACCACGGATATCCCTTGTCCTTCAAGGATATCCACCACTCGGCGGCGACCGGTCACCGCTCCGTTGGTCTCGAACAGCTGCGCCGACAGCACGTCGGCCTGGTCGGCCAGCACACGCCGGGTGACGTCCAATGAGGTCGTGGACACCAGCCGGAACAACACAAGCCCGGCGACGAGGGCGGAGATCCCCGCGACCGCGAGGCACACGATGATCACCCGGCCGGCGAGCGAACGGATCACCGCGACTCCACCGAGTACCCGACGCCCCGAACTGTCCTAATAGGACTGCTGTCGCCGAGTTTGGCCCGCAGCTGCGCGATGTGCACGTCGACCGTCCGGGTCCCGGCCGCCGCCTGGTAACCCCAGACCGCGCTGAGCAGCTGGTCGCGTGCGTACACCCGGCCAGGCGTCCGCATCAAATGCTCAAGGAGCTGGAACTCGGTGGCCGTCAGGTCGATCTCCTGACCGCCCGCCCAGGCCCGGCGCTGTTCGACGTTCACCTCCACGGTCCCGACGCGCAACACGTCACTGGCGGGCGCCCCGCGACGTAACACCGCACGCACCCGCGCGACCAGCTCACGCGGGCTGAACGGCTTGGTCACGTAGTCGTCGGCGCCCATCTCCAAGCCGAGGATCCGGTCGATCTCGTCGTCGCGGGCGGTCACGAACAGCACCGGCGTCCAGTCCTCGGCGGCCCGCAGCGACCGGCACACCTCGATGCCGTCCATCCCCGGCAGGCCGATGTCGAGCACCACGGCGACCGGGCGCAACCGGCGGACAGCCGCCAGCGCGCCCGGCCCGTCCGTCTCCACGTGCACGCCGAACCCGTCCCGGCGCAGGTACATCGCGACCAGGTCGGCGATCGACCGTTCGTCCTCGGCCACGAGAACGAGTCCTCTAGGGCTCATCCAGCTCCGACTCGACACTGTTGAGTGTGGACTCGACGGAGTCTAGGTCACCTGCGGGCGGGTCCTGCTGCCTCTGACACCCGGCGAACAAGAACGCGCACGCGGCGAGCACGGCCAGTGAGCGTCTCATTTCGCGCCGCAGTGCTTCTGCTTGTAGGCGTTCAGCCGCTCCTGGGCCTTCCTGAGCGTCTGGGCTCGTTCGGCGCGGTGGTCGGCCTTGCCGTTGAGCCAGTCCTTCTGCGCCGGGTTGGTCGCGCGCTCGGCGCGTGCCCGCAGGGCGGCGACCGAACCACGCACGTCGGCGCCGCCGTTGATCCTGGTCAGCAGCTTGTTCGCGCGGGCCTCCAGCTTCGGGATGCGCTGCTCGCAGACCTTCTTGACGTCGAAGCTCGGCGCGGTGGGCGGCTGAGCGGCGGCGGTGGAGGTCAGCAGGGCGAGACCCATGACAGTCGCGCCGCCCGCGGCGGCGATGCGGTGTGTCCAGTTCATGTCCATACTCTGACGGCCGGGCATGAGCATGAGGTCCGGCGAATGTTCGGGTTCTGTAAGGCCGCGTCACCGACCGCTCAGCCGGATGCAATCGGTGGCGCCGATCCTGCCCGCCATCATGCGCAGCCGGGCCGCGGAAAGTTCGATGGTCGCCCGGCGACTCGCCCCCGGGCGGCGTGTCCTGGCCATCAGGCGTTCGAAGCTGGCCACGTCGACGTCGATCAAACGGCTGACCGAGACCACCCGGTCGGGTTCGAGCGCCAGCACGATCAGTAACCGGCGTTACCGGGAACCCGTGACCATGCCGCTGGCTCCGGGAGCTTATTCGTCCGTGATACACAGCCGTAGCTGCGACTGCACCCACGTCTGACGTGAATCGTCCGGTGGCAGGCCTCGCACCAGGACTTCCAGTGCTTCCTGGTCCGTCGTCCCGCGCACGAACGAGTACAGCGCGTCCAGGTCACGGCGTTCCAGCACGAGCCTGCGCAACTGGTTCAGCGTCTGCTCCCGTTCCACCTGCACGCCCGGCGCGTTGGACCGGGGCAGCAACGGACCGCGCCACCACGCCACCGCCTCGCGGACTCTGCGTCCGCGCAACGGTTCGCGGATACTGATGAAGTCCGCGTCGACGTCGGTCTCCAACCGGTACGGCTTGGTGCTGATCGCGGACGCGCCCAGTTGCGTGCGCAACCGATGGATCTCGGCGCGTGCGGTCACCGGGTTGCCGGATTCCCCGTACAGCTCCAGCGCGAGCTGTTCCGCGGTCATCCCTCTGGGGTGCAGGGCGAGTAGCGTCAGGATCTCGGCGTGCCGCAGGGTGAGCGCGATCTCCTGGCCGTCGAGCAGCGCGCGGGGATCCTCGACGCCGAGGAACGGCATCGTCAGCAACTGGCGGCGGCGGTGTATCCGGCCAGGGGCGACGCGCAGCAGGTATCCCTCGGCGAGCGGTTCGATGCACGCCTCGCGGCCGTCCGGCAGCCACAACCTGCCCTGCTCGGCCGTGACGTCCACTCTGGACGGCAGACAGTCGCAGGACTCCGTGGCGACCACCCGGCCGGTCGCGGTGACCAGCGCGCCGGGCTCGCCGCGCAGTCCGGCCAGGTGGCGCATGTAGCGCTGCCTGAACCGTTCGTCGTGCAGGTTCATCCTTGTCCGCAACTGGCCTTCGGCCAGCTGCGCCGCCGCGGAGACCAGGGCGAGCGTCGACGGGTGCATCGTCGACAGTGGACCGGTGACGTCGATGACGCCGAGCACCACGCCGGTGTCCGGATCGTGCACCGGGGCCGCCGCGCAGGTCCAGGGGTGGTAGCGGCGGACCAGGTGCTCTTCCGCGTGGATCATCACCGGGCCGTCGACCGCCAGCGCGGTGCCCATCGCGTTCGTGCCGATGGAGTCCTCCGTCCAGCGGGTGCCTTCGGTCAGCAGCACCTTGTCCGCGAGTCTGCGAACGGACGCGTTGCCTTCCCGCCAGAGCACGTGCCCGGCGGCGTCGGTGATCAGCATGATGTGCTTGGCCTCGTCGGCGATGCTCACCAGCATCGCCCGCAAGGAGGGCATCACCGGCGCCAGCGGATGGTCCGCGCGCAGGTCGGGAATGTCGTTTTCGGGATAGACAACGTCCGGCAGGCCGTGCTCCGGATCGATGCACGCGGCCAACGAACGCTGCCACGATGCGGAGACCAGCGCCCGCGGCTCACCTGCCGGGCGCCCGTCGGGCAGCCCGTGCCGCAACTGGCTGACCAGGAATGCGTACGCGCTCGCGTCGTTCATCTTGTTCCACGCCCTTGGAACGCACTGTGCAACGTCACTGCAACCCAGTGTCTTCTACCGTCCGCCACTTGTACCCATGAAAGCATGCCGGAGAGGCGTGGAGCATGAGTAGATACGCCGCACCAGGACAACCGGGCAGCGAGGTGCAATTCGCCGACCGCTACGACCACTTCATCGGCGGCGAGTACGTGCCGCCCGCGGGCGGCACGTACTACCACAACCCGACGCCCGTCACCGGTCAGGTCTTCACCGAGATCGCCGAAGGGACCGCCGACGACCTGCGGCGGGCGGGTGACGAGGCCAGGGGTGCGGCGGGCTGGTCCAAGACGGCGCTGGCCGAACGGGCCGTCATCCTCAGCGAGATAGCCGACCGGATCGAGGACAACCTCGAAGCGCTCGCGGTGGCCGAGAGCTGGGACACGGGAAAGCCGATCCGGCAGACGCTGGGCGCGGACGTGCCGTTGGCCTCGGATCATTTCCGGTACTTCGCCGGTGCGATCCGGGCCAAGGAGGGTGTCCGGTCCGAGATCGACGGTGACATCGTGGTGCACGGGTTCCGTGAGCCGATCGGGGTCATCGAGCGCTCGCTGGGCTGGGACTTCCCGTTGCTGGGCGCGGCGTGGCACCTCGCGCCCGCGCTCGCGGCCGGCAACACCGTGGTGCTCAAGCCGGCGATGCAGACACCGGCGTCGGTGCACGTGCTGCTGAGCGTGATCAACGACCTCGTGCCGCCCGGTGTGATCAATGTGGTCAACGGTTTCCCGGGGACGCCGCCGATCGGCCTGGGACCGGCGGTGTTCTTCGCCGATCTCGAAGGGACGTTGCACGACCGGGCGGTCGAGGGTTTCGCGACCGGGACGTCGGCGGCCTTCGTCCAGCACGGCCGGTACGAGCGATTCCTTGACGCGGCGTTGGGGCGCGTCGGGGAACTCGTCACCGGCCACCCACTCGACACCGGCACCACCGTCGGCGCGATGGCCAGCGCGGACGAATGGGTGAAAGCCTTGTGGCACATCGACAACGCCGTACGCGCGGGCGGACGGGTCCTGGCGGGCGGCGGCCAGGCCTCGCTGAGCGGCGAACTGACCGAGGGCTTCTTCCTTGAGCCGACCGTGATCGAGGGCGACAGGAACCACGCTCTGGCGGGTGCGCCGGTGATCTCGGTGGCCGGCTTCAGCGACTTCGACGACGCGGTGAAGCTCGTCAACGACATCCCGCAGAGTTCCGGCGTCTCGGTCTGGGCGCGGGACACCGGCGCCGGATACCGTGCCGGCCGGGCGATCCACGCGACCAGGGTGTGGGTCAACAGCGACCGCGTACACCCCGCGGAAGCGGCCTTCGGCCGGGAGAACCGCAACAGCCTGCTCGCCGGCTACTGGCGCGAGAAGCGCCTCCTGGTCAACTACTCGTGAGTGGTTATCCGGGTTCTAACCCCGATAACCACTCACGAGGGGGTTTTAGCTGGTCCAGGCGATTGTGGGGGAGCGGTAGAAGTTCACGCCCTGGTGGACCCACCGGTCACCCTGCAGGGCCAGGCGCCGGCTGAACGACGCCCAGTCGTGCGTCGACCACGGCGACCAGCCCAGTTCGGCGATCGCCGGAAGCCTCGGGAACGCCATGAACTCGATGTGGTCGCTGTTCTCCAGGGTCTCCGACCACAGCGGTGCCTCGACGCCCAGCACACTCGACTCGGGCACGTTCCTGATGAACGAACCAGGATTCCAGCCGTACGCGGTGTCCACCTCGATCAGTCCGGCCCAGGTCAGGCCGAGCGGGGTGCTCCGGTCGTACTTCATGTCCAAATAGGACTTGTGAGCGGGGGAGAGCAGAACCTTGCTGCCGCGCTGGGTCGCGGCGACGACCTCCTCGTCGACGTCGTCCGTGCCCCAGTACTGCGGGAGCACCGACGGGTCCGACTGCGTCTTGGCGATCTCGTGCCAGCCGGCGGCCTTCTTGCCGTACTTGGCCACGATCGGAGTCACCCGCTGCATGAACTTCACGTAGTCGGCGGGCTTGGTCGCGTGCGTCTCGTCGCCGCCGATGTGGATGTACTCGCCCGGCGTGAGCGCGGCCAGTTCACGGATGACGTCCTCGACGAACTTGTACGTGATCTCCTTGTCGATGCACAGCGAGCTGAAACCCACGCTGGTGCCGGTGTACAACGGCGGCGCGATGCCGTTGCAGTTCAGCTCGGCGTACGAGGCGAGCGCCGCGTTGGTGTGCCCCGGCATGTCGATCTCCGGGATGACCGTGATGTACCTGGCCTTCGCGTACGCGACCAATTCGAGGTACTGGCTGCGGGTGTAGAAGCCGCCGGGCCCGCCGCCGACCTCGGTGCTGCCGCCGTGGCTGGTCAGCCGCGGCCAGCCGGGGATCTCGATGCGCCAGCCCTGGTCGTCGGACAGGTGCAGGTGCAGCCGGTTGATCTTGTACTGGGCGATCTGGTCGATGTAGCGCTTGACCTCGTCGACGCCGAAGAAGTGCCGGGCCACGTCCAGCATCGCGCCGCGGTGGGCGAACCGGGGGTAGTCGACGATCCTGCCGCCGGGCACCACCCAGGGTCCCTGGTGCCGGGTCTTGCTCTCGACCTGCGCGGGCAGCAGCTGGCGCAGCGTCTGCGTGCCCGCGTACAGGCCCGCCGGGGTGTTGGCCCGGATGACGATCTGGTCGCGTTCGACCGCCAGCTGGTAGCCCTCCTGGCCGACGCGGGCGTCAGCGCCGCCGAGCAGCAGGGAGATGCCGTGCCCACGGGCCAGCGCGGGCAGCACCGGCAGCGGATATCCGGTGGACGGCCGCAGGACGTCGGCCAGCTGCCTGCCGACCGCCATGGCCTCGCGCGAGCCGGCCTCGGTGAAGATGACGGTGCCCCAGTTCAGCCGGAATGCCTGACGTGCATCGGGCCACGCCTCCGCGGGCGCCGGGATGACACTGGTGAGGCTCTTGCCCGCCTGCGCTGCGGTCGTGGGTGCCGAGAATGTGGCGGCAGTGGCGGTCGTCACCGCCATGACCGTGAGGAATCGACGTACGTGCACGGGCCCTCCCGAACGTAACTCCAGCAGGCGGCGACAATTCAGGTATAGACCACTCACCCACCCGTCACAACGGCCGATTGTCTTGCCCATCGCGGGGTGCGACAGTGTGGCGCGTGGTGCGCGCTTGTCTGTTGATCGTTCTGCTGGTGGTGACCGGGTGCGGTGCCCGGCCGGTTTCGCCGGCCGAACCGGCCGAACTGCCCGTCAAGCCCGCAGACCACCTGGACGTCTTCACGTGGTCACAAGGCGTTCCAGCAGGCGCGCGGCCGTTGTCGGCGACCTTCAAGGGCCCGCACTTCTCCTACCAGTTCGGCGCGCTGGCTGTGCGCCCGGACATCGACGAGACCAGCGGCGCGCTGGAGGGCGGACCGGCACGCGCGGCCGCCGGCCATGAGTTCCTCGTGCTCTACCGCCTGCAAGGCGACGACACATTCGCGCCGCTTCCCCAGCAGCCGCTGACCGTCGAGGTCGTGGTCGGCGACGTGCGCAAGCGCTTGCCCAAACCTTTGGAACGGGGGACTGCGCTGATTGTCAGCGTTCCGCTCGGCGGTGACGCCACGCTCGAAGTGACCGACGACCGGCCTTACCAGTACAGCGTGCGCAACGGCCTCGGCAGCGCGTCTTCTTCGCCTACCGACGGCGCACCGTCGAACCCCGGCGCCGATCAGATCCGATGGCAGGACGGGAAGTACACGGAACAGGGCGCCTACCAGGGCGTCCGGACTTCCGGGCCGCTGACCGTCACGCTGGACCTGGGCTCCCGTGCGGAGCTGGCGGATTCCCTGCCCGGTGTCGGTGCAGCGGCCGCCAAGCAGGTCTGGTTACGGCTGCCGGGCGCGAAGATCAGCACCGACGACCCGGACCTGAAGGTCGACCTCGGCCGCAGCGTCGCGCTGGCGCTGCCAGGCGGGACCAAGGTGTCACCTCGGCAGTCGGCCTCCGGCCTGCTGTTCTCCGTGCCCGAGTCGTTCGCCGGCGGCACGTTGACGGTCGCTCCCGAGTTTCCGTCCGGCAGCACCGCGAAGTGGTCGCGGAAACCCGCGCCCAAGCAGATTCCGCTGACTAAGGCCTGAGGATCGGCCGCAGCGCGTCGAGCACGGCCGCGTCCTCGATGGTCGACGGCACGGGTTCGTCGCGGCCGTTCGCGATCCCGCGCATGGTCTTGCGCAGGATCTTGCCGGAGCGGGTCTTCGGCAGGCCCGCGACGATCGAGACGTCACGGAAGGCCGCGACCGGGCCGATGTCGCGGCGGACGGCGGCGATGAGCTCGTCGCGCAGGACGTTCTCGTGGACCTCCACACCCGCCTTCAAGACCACGAAACCCCGTGGCAGCTGGCCTTTGAGCGGATCGTGCACGCCGATCACGGCACACTCGGCGACAGCCGGGTGCGCGGCCAGCACAGCCTCCATCGCGCCCGTGGACAGGCGGTGTCCGGCCACGTTGATCACATCGTCGGTGCGGCCCATCACGTACACGTAGCCGTCCTCGTCGATGAAGCCGCCGTCGCCGGTGAGGTAGTAGCCGTCGTACGTGGACAGGTAGGACTGCACATAGCGTTCGTCGTCGCCCCACAACGTGGGCAGAGTGCCTGGCGGCAAGGGAAGTCTGATCGCGATCGCGCCTTCTTGCCCGGCAGGCACCTGGTTTCCCGACGCGTCGAGGATCTGCACGTCGTAGCCGGGCACGGGCACGGTCGGCGAACCCGGCTTGATCGGCATCGGTTCCAGCCCGCGCGGGTTGGCACAGATCGGCCAGCCGGTTTCGGTCTGCCACCAGTGGTCGATCACCGGTACGCCGAGCTTCTCCGTCGCCCAGTGGTACGTCTCCGGGTCCAGGCGCTCGCCTGCCAGGAACAACGTGCGGAAATGGGACAGGTCGTACTGCTTCATCAGGTGCCCGTCCGGGTCGACGCGCTTGATCGCGCGGAACGCCGTCGGTGCGGTGAACAGCGCCTTCACGCCGTATTCGCTGATCACGCGCCAGAACGCGCCCGCGTCCGGCGTGCCTACGGGCTTGCCTTCGTACAGAAGCGTTGTCGCGCCGACGAGCAGCGGTGCGTAGACGATGTACGAGTGCCCGACCACCCAACCGACGTCGGACGCCGTCCAGAACACGTCACCGGGGCCGATGTCGTAGATCGCCTTGAGAGACCACGCGAGCGCGACCGCGTGCCCGCCGTTGTCGCGCACCACGCCCTTCGGACGGCCTGTTGTACCGGACGTATACAGGATGTACAGCGGATCTGTGGCGCTTACATTCACGCAGTCATGCGGCTCGGCGGAAGCGACAAGGGTGTCCCAGTCGACGTCCCGTGCGCCCAGTTCGGCGAGTTGCTGCGGCCGTTGCGTGACCACGACGTGGTCGGGCTGGTGCTGGGTCATCGACAGCGCCTCGTCGATGATCGGCTTGTAGGCGACCACCCTGGTCGGCTCGATGCCGCACGAAGCCGCCACGATCACCTTCGGCCGGGCGTCCTCGATCCGGCTCGCCAGCTCCTTCGGCGCGAACCCGCCGAATACCACGGAGTGCACCGCGCCCAGCCGGGCACAGGCCAGCATCGCCACCACGGCCCGTGGCACCATGGGCATATAGATGATCACCCGGTCGCCCCTGCCGACGCCAAGGCCCGCGAGCGCTCCCGCGAACACCGCGACCTCGTCCAGAAGTTCGCGGTACGTGTACGAAGCCTTGCTGCCCGTCACCGGCGAGTCGTAGATCAACGCGACCCGGTCGCCGCCGGCGTGCCGGTCGAGCGCGTTGAAGCAGGTGTTCAGCTCCGCGCCCGCGAACCAGCGGTAGAAGGGCGGGTTGCTCGCGTCCAGAGCTGTGACCGGTGGTTTCGCCCAGTCGATCGCCTCGGCCGCGTCGAGCCAGAAGGCATCCGGATCGGTCAGGCTGAGGTGGTGTGCGTCCCGGTAGTCACCCATGGAGTCACTTTGCCACTGGAGCAACCTCGGTGCCCATGGGCGCGTCTGGAAGAGCGGGGGGCCACGGTTGCCTAACCGCTCCAGTGCCGCTGGACATATGGTGGGTTAGTGCTCACATCGGGTGAGTAAGCACGAGGAGGGAAACCGTGGACGGGTTCGTACGAATGGCAGCTGACTTGTTGTCGTTCGCGCATACCGTCTTTGGACCTGGGTTCTGGCCAGGCGACTGGGTGTGGGCGACCATGGCGGCCGGGTTCCTGATCGCCTTCTTCCCGATCCTCGCCTCGTTCAGCGTCGCGCTGATCCGCAAAGGCACCGGCAACGCTTACAACTCGGTCACGATCAGCGTCTTCGCGGTGATCGGCTTCGTGCTCGCGTGCCTGCTGCCGTGGCTGATGGCCAACGGGATCTCCACGATCTTCCGCGCGGCCGCGACCGGCGACGGTTCCACGTTCGGGATCGGCTTCGGGCCGTCCTTCACCCAGGAGTCGCACGCGATCATCGGCACGCAGGCCGAGTTCCTCGGCAGGGGCCCGATCGTCTACGACGTGCTGACCAGGCCCGGCGACGGTGTCGACTTCGTGCTGAACATCGCCAAACTCGTGGTGCTGCCCGCGGTCTGCGCGTTGTTCGTGATCCTGCAGGCGCGTGCGGCGTTCCGGCGTGGCCCGACGTGGCCCGGCCGGCTGATCTGGCTGTCGTTCGTCGCGTTCGGGGTGTTCAGCGTGTCGATCGAGGCCAACGTCGCGTTCCTGCTGTGGATCGGCATGGTGCCGGCCACCGTGCTCGGCCTGATCCCGATCCTGGTGATCGGCGCGCCGAGCTGGGCCACGATCAACCGTTCGGTGCAGGAGAAACAGCCGCCCGCACCGGCCCAGCAGCAGATGTCGGCCCAACAGCAGCAGATGTCGGCCCAGAACCAGCAGCAGGTCCCGCCACGGCAACCGTCCCAGCAGCACCCGGCGCAGCAGATGAGCCAGCAGAAGCCGCCGCCGTACGTGCCTGAGCCGCCGCCTCCGCCGTACCGGCCGGATGGCATGCCGCCCGCGCTGTTGTCGGGCCAGGCGCCCGGTCAGGAGTTGCTGAGCGGACGTCAGGAGCCCGGGAAGCTCGCCGACACACCCGGCCCGATGCCGTTCCCGCTCGGCGGCCCGCCGCCGTCGGGCGCACCCAAGCCGCCCACGAGGGCGATGACCGGCGCGAGCAGCATGTGGACGCGCAGCGGCGGCCGGTTCCAGAAGATCAAGGCGCTCGGCCACGGCGGCTTCGGCACGGTGTGGCTGGCGATGGACACCCAGCTCGACCGCACGGTCGCGGTGAAGATCGCCCACGCGCCGGACGCCGAGACCGAGCAGCGCATGCTGCGTGAAGCACGGGCGCTCGCCGCCGTGCGCCACCCGAACTGCGTGCGCGTCTACGACATCGTCGAGGACGAGGACGGCCTCGGCATCGTGATGGAGTACATCGAGGGCAAACCGCTCGCCGACGCCGTGCACGACATGGGCAAGCTCGACGACCTCGCCGCGGCCCGCCTGTGGGTGACGATGGCGGGCGCACTGTCCGCGGCGCACGCGAAGGGCGTGCTGCACCGGGACATCAAGCCGTCGAACGTCATGATCGACCCGTCCGGCATGCCACACCTGATCGACTTCGGCATCGCCCGGTCGAAGGGCGACTCGACGCTGACCAAGACCGGGATGATGGTCGGCACCCCGGACTTCCTCGCCCCGGAGACCGCGGCCGGGGCACCCGCCACGCCTGCCTCCGACGCATGGCAGCTCGCCGCCACGGTCTCGTACGCGCTGACCGGCGAACCGCCTCGCGGCACCCGCGACAACCCGATGGCCGCGTTGATGGCCGCCGCGAAGGCGGAGCGCATCACGCACCTGCCGACCAACAGCGTGCACCTGCGGTTGCTCACCGCGGCGCTGGGGCCCGACCCCGCAGGCAGGCCCACGCTGGACACCGTGATCCGGCAGACCGGCGGCTGGCTCAGCAAGGGCGGCCACGCCGAGGACGGCCCGGTCACGAAGGTCGTCAAACGCGACGACATCGCCGCACTCGACCGCACGAAGGTCACGGCGCCGGCAACCGGCGACGAGACAAAGGTGACAGGCCCGGAGAGCACGTCGTTCGACCCGGAGCGCACCGAGTCGACCAACCCGCCGCGCCCGCCCGTGGGCCAGCAACCGCAGCCACCCGACCCAGAACGCACGCGCCCGACGCAGAAGGGCCACAACCCCACCCGCCGCTTCGGCACCTAGCCGAAGATCCGCTGGCGGAGTACCGCGACCGTCTCCCGGGAGGCGACCAGGTCCAGCGTGTCGAAGTGCAGCGACCACCGCTGCGGTTCGATGCGCTCGACCATGGAGAACGGGACCGGCCTGGCGTCACCGCCGCCGTGAGCGGTGGTAGTGCCAAGCCATTCCTGGTAGGTCGTGCCACCGGACCGCACAGTGATCCCGGGCTCCAGGCGCAGGTCACTCACCGCGCCGAAGAACCGGTCCAGGTACGCCGTCACCGCTTTCCGGCCGGTGAGCGGCGTCCCGAGACCCGGGCCACTCAGGCTCGCCGTGCCCGGGCGACCGGCCACCAACGCATCGCTCTGCTCGTGCCGCCAGAGCTTTTCCCGGAGGTACAGGGGCAGATCGACGCCGGGCAGCGAGTCCACCGGCGTCGAGGTGATCCCCTCGAAGAGGTTCGGCAGCGGGTGCTGCGCGTCGGCCACCGGGGCGAACAGGTTCACCTGGTCCCAGGAACGCCTGCCGTCCTGCACCCTGGTCGTCTCCGGATCGCCGAAGACCAGGCGGTGCATGGTCCGGAAGGCGACCGGTGTCCCGTTGATGGTCCCGGTGTTGGTCGCTTCGACGAAGGCGACCTTGCCGTCCGGGCTCGCCGTGGCTCTCTCCGGCACGAACCGGTAATCCGGCACCAGCCGGTTGACCCCTTCGATCTGCGCGCGGATGCCCGCCGTCGTGTCGATCGGCTTCGCCAGCCCGCTGTCCCACAACCGGGCCGAACCGTCCGAAACGAACAGATCCAGGTACGCGTCCACGTCCCGCGGGTTGTCGCCCCAGGCCGTGTACGCGGTCATGAACGTGCGGACGTTCTCGGGCAGTTCCTCGAACCGGCTCGACGCCACGGCGGGCGTCGCCAGAACGGCGAGTGCGGCGGTCGCGGCGAACGCACTGACCCATGCGCGCAAGGTGCTCTCCCAGCTGTCGGGGCAGTGGTCCTGCCCGTCGGGCGAAAGCCTCGCAACGATCGGTCATCCCGTCGATTACATCGGAGGTAAGAGATCGCCGGGAATGTCCTCGGCCCGCAGCAGCGAGGTGCCCGCGGTCTTCCGCAGCGAGAAGGTGGCGACCAGGCCGACCACGGCCGCCACCATCACCACCCTGGCGGGTCCGGGTCGAGAAGATTTCGGCGGACCACACCGCGTAGGTGCCCAGGATCGCCGAAAGCACCACACCGGGCGCGAGTCCGCCGACCCACGTGCCGCCCACGCCCGTGCGCATCAGCAGGTAGGCCGGGATCGCGAGCACGCACAACGCGATGCCCCGCCGATCAGCACCGGCCGCCTGCCGGCGCCAACGGACAGGCACCCGAACGCCGGACGAAACCTGATCGCTTTCAACGCCGACGCGGTCGACGCCATCCGCACTGCCGCCAGCAAGGGCGCGCTACATCACCGAGCACATAACAGGGGCTGGCACAAGCTCGGGCACCGTCGGGCCCGATGTCTACGTGCTGTCCGCCCGCCGAGGATGGGTCTGCGAATACGACGGCGCCACCTGTGACTTCCTTGAGGTTGTCGCCCGGCCGGGACCGGTCCCCCCTGGACACCGTCAAGGTTGGAAGAGCGCACAGCGGTACGGGTGACCGTGGCGTTGAGGCGAAGCAAGGGGAATCAACTCTACTGCGAAATGACGGAGGGAACATGGTTACCTTCGCACGGCGTATTCGTGCGGGCATGCTGGTCCTGGTCCTGTCGGGCGTCGCCGCGCTGGCCACAGGCCCGCAGGGCATGGCGTCCCCGGCCAGCGCAGATCCGACTGGCTCAGTCGGCTCGTTGGCCTCCTACGACGGGAAGCGCATCAAGGAAGCCGGAGACCCCAAGGTCTGGTTGGTCTTGTGTGGACAGCGCGCGAACATCCCCAACGAGGCCACGTACAACGGCCTTTTCCGGGACTGGAGCGGCATCGTACTGATGTCGGACGTGGATTCCATTCGCGAAGGGGCAGGTCTGCAAGGCGCATTCCTTGCCAAGGGCGCCAGCGCGCACGTATATCTCGTCAGGCCGGAAGGAGGCAGAAAGCACTACATCGCAAGTGAAGCTGCGTTCAACCGCTGGAACTTCGACTGGTCGGAAATCACCACTATCAGCCAGTCCTATCTGGACAGGCTGTCCAACGGATGCATTCTGGGTTAGCATCCAGGTCCTGACCTGGTACTGATTCGTCTCGCTCCGCACTGAACCAGGATCCATCTGACGGATCGCGTTGGCGACTCGCCCGCCGCTCGATCAGAGTGACGCTACTAGGTCGTGTTTCGAATGTCCCGGTCGATGAGAGTCTGCCCCGGCCGGAGGCCGGAATCGGCTCGGTGGGGCGGTTCCTGGCGTCGCCGCGGGATCGCCGCGAATACTGGTTGTCTTTGGGCGGTCCCGCGGTGGCGTCAGGGGCCGCATCCGGCCCGGCTATCGCGATCGGGCATTTGAAACACGGCCTAGGCGCTGTCCTGCAGGTCACTCACGCGACAGCGCCTAGTGCGGTATCCGTTCGCCAGGAATCCATCACCACAGCGCCCAGGCAGCCCCCACCACTCCCGGGGGGCGACCCCGAGCCCAGTCTATCGGCGGGTAATGCCTGGTAGAAGGGTTACTGGCCGGTTGTGGACAACCAGTTTCGCGAACGGAACCGTTCGCGAATCCGCCGCGTGCGGACAGGTCAGCGCCAGGATGGCAGCCAGAGTTCGGCCTGCCAGCGGGCGTTGGTGATCGAGTCGCCGTTGAGGATCGGCCACAGCCAGATGAAGTTGGCCACCACCAGGCCGACGTAGATGGCCACGACCAGCAGGCCGGTGCCTCTTCGTTCGTAGCCGTCCTTGGCCCTGCCGAGGATCTGACCGAGTGGCAGGACCAGGCCGAGGATCAGGAAGGCCGAGACCGGTGTCATGTAGAAGAAGTACATCTGCCGGTCGAGGTTGAGAAACCAGGGCAGCAGGCCGGCGAGGTAGGCCACGATCACGGCGGTGTAGCGCCAGTCGAGCCTGCCGATCATCCGCCACAGGCCCCACGCCAGCATGGGGAACGCCAGCCACCACATCGCGGGCGTGCCGATCAGCATGGTCGCGCTGACACACTGGGATTCGCCGCAGCCGGTGGTCGTGTTGTCCCAGTAGTAGAGCATGGGGCGCAGGCCCATCGGCCATGTCCAGGGTTTGGATTCCCATGGATGCGGCTCGTTGGGCTTGGTCACGAGCGATTCGTGGAAGTTCAGGACGTTGCCGGAGTATTCGAACAACGAGCGCAACGCGGGGCCGAAAGGACCCCACCAGGTGGTGACCAGGTGGCGGTCGATGGCGGTTTCGCTGGCGAACCAGGCCCACCAGGTGGCCAGGTAGACCAGGATCGGGACCAGTAGCAGGGCCCAGAGGCCGGGCAGCAGGTCGCGCCGGATGGCGCCGATCCAGGGGTGGGCGACGCCGGCGGATCGGCGGGCGGTGGCGTCCCAGATCACGGTCAGCAGCCCGAACGCGGCGACCCAGTACAGCCCGCCCCATTTGCAGGCGCAGGCCAGGCCGAGGTTGATCCCGGCGGCGAACCGCCACCAACGGAATCCCAGGCGGGGGCCGTAGATGGAGTCGTTGACCCAGCCTTCACGCAGGCTGATGGCCAGGCGTTGGCGCATCTGGTCGCGGTCGAGCAGGACGCAGCCGAACGCGGCGAGCACGAAGAAGGCGATGAAGATGTCGAGCATGCCGGTGCGGCTCATCAGGTGCAGCACGCCGTCGCAGATCAGCAGGATTCCGGCGACCGCGCCGAGCAGGGTTGAGCGGGTCAGCCGGCGGGCGATCCGCACGATCAGCAGCACCATCAGTGTGCCGAGCACGGCCGCGGAGAACCGCCAGCCCCAGCCGTTGTAGCCGAAGATCCACTCGCCGACCGCGATCAACTGCTTGGCCAGCGGCGGGTGGACGGTCAGCTCGTAGCCGGGGTTGTCCTCGTACCAGCCGTTGCGCAGCATCTGCCACGCCTGGGGTGTGTAGTGCTTCTCGTCGAAGACCGGGGTGCCGTTGTGTGTCGGGAAGCCGAGGTTCTGCAGCCGGACGATCCCGCCGATGACGGCCAGCACGATCGCGACCACCCAGCCGCGCAGCCGGTCGGTCGGCATCGGCCTGCCGAGCAGGGTCTCGGCCGGGTCGGCACCCGGAGTTGTCGTCCGGGGAACCTCCTCCTCCGCATGGTCGTCCGACCGGCGGTCGGACCCGGTCACGAGGGCAGTCACGCGCCCGATCGTAGGGTGAGCGATGTGAACCCCGTATCCGGTTCCGGCCGACTGGTGCTCGCGGCCACCCCGCTCGGTGACTCGCGGGACGCCTCACCACGCCTGATCGAGGCCCTGGCCGGGGCAGACGTCATCGCCGCCGAGGACACCCGGCGGTTGCGAGCGCTCGCCACCGCCCTCGGCGTGTCGCCGTCCGGCCGGGTCGTCAGCTTCTACGACGCGGTCGAGACCGGCCGGATCCCCGGCCTGATCGAGGCGATGCGGGACGGCTCGACCGTGCTGCTCGTCACGGACGCGGGCATGCCGAGCGTCTCGGACCCGGGCTACCGGCTGGTGACCGCGTGCATCGCCGAGGACCTGCCGGTGACGTGCCTGCCCGGCCCGTCCGCGGTGACCACGGCGTTGGCCGTGTCCGGCCTGCCCTGCGACCGGTTCACGTTCGAGGGCTTCGCACCCCGCAAGACGGGCGAACGCGGCCGCTGGCTCGGCGAGCTCGTCGGCGAACGCCGCACGGCGGTCTTCTTCGAGTCACCGCACCGCCTGGCCGAAACCCTGGCCCAGGCCGCCGAGATGCTCGGCGGCGAGCGCCCGGCGGCCGTGTGCCGTGAGCTGACCAAGACCTACGAGGAGGTCCGCCGCGGCGGGCTGGCCGAACTCGCCGAGTGGGCAGCCGACGGCGTCCGTGGCGAAATCACCGTCGTCGTCGGCCCCGCCCTGCCCGCGGCCACCGACATCCCGTCCCTGGTCGCGCAGGTGCGGGCGCGGGTGGACCAAGGCGAGCGCCTGAAGACCGTGGTCGCCGAGATCGCCGAGTCCGCCGGCGTGAGCAAGAAGGTCCTGTACGACGCCAGCCTCTGACGCTGCACACCGGCGCCGTCGCCCGTAACTTGGCTGCATGGTTCATGTGCTGGCGACGGAGGAGGTCGGGCCGGTCACCGGCGCCGTCACGCGCAGGTTCGGCATCCATGCCACCGACTTGGGCATCCTCTGGGACAACGGGCAGGGGCGGCTGCTCGTCGCGTTCGGGGACACCTACGGCGTCGGATGGGGCGGGCACGGTGCCGGACCGCCGGAAGGCTCCGACTGGCGGTGCAACGTCCTCGCGTTCGCCGGCAACCGGGACCTGGCGACCGGGCTGCGGCTGGATTCAGTTGTGCCGAGGCGTGACGGCATGGCGGCGCAGATCCTGGAGCGGGACCGTGACGTGGACGAGAACACCGTCATCCCGAACTCCGGTATCGCCGTCGGCGGCTACAACTATCTGCACTACATGTCCGTGCGGAAGTGGGGACCCGCAGGCAGGTGGGACACGAACTACGCGGGGATCGCGGTGTCCGTCGACGGGGGTGACACCTGGACCAAGCCGCCAGGCGCACGCTGGCCTAACTCACCCAAAGGCGATCACCCCTTTCAGATCTGTGCCTTCGCTGCCGACCAGAACCATGTCTATCTCATGGGTACGACAAACGGCCGGTTCGGCCCTGCCTACCTGGGCAGATGCGGCCGTTATGACGTGCTGAGCCCGTCCTCGTACCGCTACTTCGCGGACGGGGAGTGGGTGCCGGACCCGTTCCGGGCGACCCCGGTGATGAGCGGTCCGGTCGGCGAGCTGTCGGTGGAGTACAACACGCACTTCGGCCAATGGATCGCGTTGCACCTGGACGAGGAGCGGGCCGCGATCGTGCTGCGGTGGGCGCCGCGACTGACCGGGCCGTGGGCCGAAGGCCAGGTCGTGGTGGACGCCAAGGACTACCCGGCGCCCTACGGCGGTTACCTCCATCCATGGGCCAACGACGGCGAGGACATCTACTTCACGTTGTCGCAGTGGGGCCCGTACAACGTCAAGCTGATGCGGACGCGACTTAAATCGGATGCGCCGTAGCGCGACCTCCTCTAAGGTGGCGCTGACTTCGAGAGAAGGGGAGGTGACTGGGCATGGCTGTCTTTGTCGATGCCGCACGCCTGTACCCCGCTTCCTCTCTCGAAGGGTTCACCCACGTTGACCTCGCTTGACCTGACCACGCTCGGCTGGGACGACACTTTCGCCGCCGAACTGCCCGCCGGATCGGTCCCCGGCAAGATCGCCCGTGTCCACTCCAGTGGCGCGGTGGTCATCGTCGATGGCCAAGAGCAGCACATCGAGTACTCGTCACGCATCACGTTGCCGTGTGTCGGCGACTGGGTGGCGGTGCACGACGGCACCATCGTCACGGTGCTGCCGCGCCGCACGGCCTTGGTGCGCGGCGGCGTGGCCGAAGACTCGCTCAGTCAGACCTTGGCCTCCAATGTGGACGTTGTTTTTGTCGTCGAGCCGTCCTCGCTGGAAGGCCGCAGGGACGACCCGAACCTGGGCCGGATCGAGCGATTGCTCGCGCTGGCTTGGGAAAGCGGTGCGACGCCGGTCGTGCTGCTGACCAAATCGGACCTCGTCGGCGAACGCATCGGCGAGATCATTTCCGACGTGATGGGTGCGACACCAGGCGTCGACGTGCACGCGGTCTGCTCGATGACCGGTGACGGCGTCGACATCGTCGCCTCCTATCTGGGCGTCGGCCGCACTGCTGTCCTCGTCGGGCCGTCCGGTGCCGGCAAGTCCACTTTGGTCAACGCGTTGGCCGGGACGGACGTGATGGAGACGCAACAGGTTCGTGCGTCCGACGGTCGCGGCAGGCACACGACCGTGCACCGGGAACTGCTCGTCCTGCCGCGCGGCGGGCTGATCATCGACACGCCTGGCCTCCGCCGGGTCTCGCTGGCCAGCGGCGGTGAGGGCCTGGAGTCGGTGTTCACCGACATCGAGGAGCTCGCGGAGAACTGCCGCTTCGACGACTGCGCGCACACCGGTGAGCCCGGATGTGCGGTGCTTGAGGCGATCGAGGCCGGCGAGCTGCCACAACGCAGGCTGGACAGCTGGTTCAAGCTCAACCGGGAAGCCGAGTGGATCGCCAGCCGCACGGACGCACGCCTGCGCGCCGAGCGCGGCCGCCGGTGGAAGGTGATCCACAAGGAGATGCGCAGGGCCGGCCGAAACCGGCCCTGACAGTGTGGTCAGGCGTTGGCGCGGCGGAACGAACGTGTTCCCCACGCCAACGCCACCACGGCGAGCACCACGGCCACGATGCCGCCTACCAGCACCGAACTGGTACCGAAGTTCCCGGCGATCACCGCGCGGATGCCGTCCGCGATGTGGCTGAACGGGTTGATCCGCGACAGTGTGTACAACCAGTCCGGTCCTTGGTCCATCGGCAGCAGCACGCCGGACAACAGCAGCAAAGGCATGACGGTCGAGCTGAGCACGGGCGCGAACAGGTACTCGTGCTTGAGCTTCAGCGCCAAGGTGTACGAGGCCGAGCCGATCGAGACGCCCATCAGCACCGCGAACACCAGCCCGGCCAGGACGTGGCCGATCGACGCGCGGAAGCCGAAGATCGTCGACAGACCCAGCAGCAGCGCGCACTGCAGGACCAGCAGGACGACGTCGTGCAGAACACGACCGAGCAACAGCGCGACCCGGCTGACCGGCGTGACCCGCATCCGTTCCAGCGCGCCGGAGCGGATTTCCGGGATCAGGGTGAAACCGGCGTACGCGGTGGAGAACAGTCCCATTTGGATGATCAGGCCGGGGACGAACCACTGCCACGAGCCGGAGCCGCCGAGCAGCGGTCCGAAAAGGACGAGGAACAGCAGCGGCTGTGTCACGCCGAAGACGATGACGAACGGGCTGCGCAACGTCGGCCGTACGCAGCGCAGGAAGACCAGCCAGATGTCACGCATGCGCGTCCTCCCGAAGTGAGCGGCCGGTCATCGTCAGGAAGACGTCGTCCAGCGTCGGCCGCTGCACCTGGACCGACATCAGCGCCACGTCCGCCTGGTCGAGTGCGCGAAGCAGTGCGGGCAGTTCCGTGTCACCCCTGGGAACGCGGAACCGCACAGTGTTGCCGTCCACGTGAAGCTCTTGTGCGCCTTCGACTTTCCCCGCGATCTCGGCGGCGACCGACGGCATGTCCGTCTCGAACCGCACAAGGTCGCCCGCGACCTGGCTCTTGAGCCCGTCCGGGCTGCCCTCGGCGACGATCCTGCCGTGGTCGATGACCAGGATCCGGTCGCACAGCGCGTCGGCCTCGTCCAGGTAGTGAGTGGTCAGGAAGATCGTGGTGCCATCCCGGTGCAGCGCGCGGATGTGGTCCCACAGGTTGCTGCGGCTCTGCGGATCGAGACCGGCGGACGGCTCGTCGAGGAAAAGCAGTTCAGGCTTGTGCAGGACCCCCATCGTGATGTCGAGGCGGCGCTTCTGCCCACCGGACAACGCACCTGCCGTCCGGTCCGCCAACTCCGTCAGTTCGAGGCGCTGGAACAGTTCGGCGGTCCGGCGTTTCGCCTCGGCGGCGGACAGGCCGTAGAACCGGCCCTGCAGTTCGGCTTCCTCGACGACTTTCTGGCTCTCGCCGGAACCGTGGCCTTGCGCCACATACCCGATCCGCTTGCGCACACCGGCCGGGTCGGTCAGCAGATCGCACCCGGCCACGATGGCCTCGCCCGCGGTGGGCGTGAGAAGAGTGGTGAGCATTCGCAGGGTCGTGCTCTTGCCTGCGCCGTTGGGGCCCAGGAAGCCGACGAGCTCACCGGGCGCGACATCGATGTCCACGCCCTGGACGGCATCGACCGTGTGGCCGCGCGTCCGGAATCGGCGCGCGAGACCGCGTGCCTTGATCACGGGAATCCTCCCTTGGCTAGTCAAGTTTGACTAGCCGGAGTGTGTCAGGCGTTCGAGCGCTAGTCAAACTTGACTAGCTTCCGGACGGGTGATGGTCGTGCGGATGTTCCGTTCGCGGCTCGCCTTGTCCACAACCCGCCGGTAACCCCTTTGACCAGGCATTATCAGCGGTAGAATGGGTCCGGGGTCGCCCCCCCGGGAGTGGTGGGGGCATGTTTGGGGGCGCGGGCATGTCTGGGGTGGGCGTCGATGGCTGGATGCGGACCCTGGCCCCGGCACGACCTGGGGCGGCTTGATTCGGCGTGAACTGGGACCGCTTGAGGCACGACCTGGGGCGGCTTGAGGTGCCGCTTTTGGCGTGTTCGCAGGCGATTTCGGCGCGTGCGGACTCAGTGCGGGGGGTTGCCGAAGGCGGCGGGGCTGTCGTCGGCGAACACGTACTCGCCTGCTTCGAGCCGCGCCACGAGGTCTTCCAGCCAGCGCACTTCCGCCTGGATCGTGACGAGCCAGTACGTGAACATCTCCCGGACGTGCGGCGGTTTGCCCGGCTGGCCGTTCTCCGGGGCCACGGTGTTGTCGATCAGCAGCCGGGTGCTGTCGGCTCCTGCCTTGGTGTGCTGGATGCGGCTCTTCAGCAGGAAGATCAGGTTTCCGCGGTCGAGCGTGGTGATGAACGGCAGTGCCGCGTTGAACATCGCGGGGCCGGTTTCCGGGTCGCTCAGGGCCTTGTTGAGCAGGAAGAAGAACTCTCCTTCGCCTTGCTGGGTGATCCGGTAGACCACGCGGTCGGGGCCCAGTTCGCTCTCCTGGGTCGTGACCTCTTCGAGGAGGTGGTCGGCCGCCAGTTTTTTCAGCGCGTGGTAGATCGAGCCGGGTTTGACGTTCGCCCACTGGTCGGCCGCCCACAGCAACAGGTCCTGGCGCACCTGGTAGCCGTGCGCCTCACCGCGCGTCCGGACCGCACCGAGGACTAGCAATCGCGTCGCTGACACGTCATTAGGCTATGTCCAGTGACCCCACGAAAAGGTGAGCGGCCGCCGCTGCCCGAGCCGTTGCCGGTGCCCACGGTCGACGCGCACACGCATCTGGACGCCTGCGGCGCCAAGGACGCGGCCGGCGTGTCCACAGTGGTTGATCGGGCCGAGTCGGTCGGGATCGGGCGTGTCATCACGGTCGCCGACGATCTCGCCGCCGCCGTCTGGGCCGCGGACGCCTCCGAGTGGGACGACCGCGTGTTCGCCGCGACGGCCGTGCATCCGACGCGCACCGCCAAGTTCACCGATGAGGACAAGGCGGTTCTGGAGGAGCTCGCCCTGCGGCCGCGTGTGGTCGCGATCGGGGAGACCGGGCTTGACTACTACTGGGACTACTCGCCGCCCGAAGCGCAGCACGAGGCCTTCCGGTGGCACATCGATCTGGCCAAGCGCGTCGGCAAGCCGCTGATGATCCACGACCGGGACGCGCACGACGACATCATGCGCATCCTGCATGAGGAAGGCGCGCCCGAACGTGTGATCTTCCACTGTTTCTCCGGGGATGCCGAGTTCGCTCGGAAGTGCGTCGACGCGGGCTATGTGCTGTCGTTCGCGGGATCGGTCACCTTCCGCAACGCGAAGGAGCTCAGGGCCGCCGCGCAGCTCGTTCCCCTTGATCAGATGCTGGTCGAGACGGACGCGCCCTTCCTTACCCCGCACCCGTTCCGCGGCCGTCCGAACGAGCCGTACTGCGCCGCCTACACCCTTCGCGACCTGGCCGAACTCCGCGGTGAGGATGTGGGTGACGTCGCCGCGGCCGTCCGGGACACGGCGGACCGGGTCTTCCGGCTCCCCTCCGTGACATCCCACGATTCGGGCGGTGGTTGAACCACCTGATCGGCCTAACGGATGCGTCTTTCGAGCTGTGGTGCGACTCACAAGATGTCTCGGGGTGTTTGCGCAACCTCGCCGGACCCGTTACGGTCCCGTGACCGTACCCGGTGGGCGTCAAGCCGGGTGCAACCCGCAGTCAGAGCCAGCGTGCGTCGGGGCCGGGACTTTCCCGGAAAGCGTCGGTGGTGGCTAAGGGAGTCGGACTGAACGACAAGGCGCGCCTCGGGCGCCGGACGTACACGGAGGAACAGCCAGGCCCGTAGGAGCTCGACGAGTTCAAGCAACTGCGCGCCACCTGTGTCGGCTGCGCCTCCCGGAGGAACGACCCTGTGACTGATAGCGATCAACAGAGACTCGACGGCTTTGACGTCGACACTGACTGGTTCACCCCGGTCGCCAAGCCGTCGACCGCCACCGCCACGCTGGACCGCGACGAGTACCCCGAGTACTCCGACTCCATCGAGGTAGTACCCCAGGACATCTACGCGGCGCTCGGTCCGCAGGCCGACGAGCTGATGGCCTCCGTCGACGTGGACGTCGACGAGCTGATCCGGCTGATCAACGCCGAGACCACGCTGCTGCCGCCGATCCTGGACATCCCGGACGACCTGTCCGGCGACCGCACGCTGGCCGCGCCGCAGACCCAGAGCGACGAGGCGCCCGCCGGCCTGCTGAGCGCCGTCAAGAAGTGGAAGCGCACCTTCCTCAAGGGCGCGATCGCCGCCGTGCTGCTGTCGCTGACCGGTGGCGGTGCCGCCGCCATCGCGATGAACAAGACCGTCACGGTCGACGTCGACGGTGTCGAGCACAACGTCCGCACCTACGCCAGCACGGTCGGCGAGGTCCTCGAGGACGAGGGCATCACCACCGGGGCGCAGGACGCGATGAGCCCGTCGCCCAACGCCAGCATCGGCGACGGCGGCAAGATCTCCATCCAGCGCGCCAAGCTGCTGAAGTACAACGTCGACGGCGAGGCCAAGGAGTCCTGGGTCCGCGGCGTCCGCACGCTGGGCGACGGCCTGCGCCAGGTCGGCGCGCCACTGGACGGCAAGATCTCCGGCGACCTGAACTCGGTGCTGCCCAGCGAGGGCATGTCGGTCGACATCCGCACCCTCAAGGACGTCACCGTCTACGACGGCGGCGCCGCGCCGAAGCAGATCCAGACCACCGCGGTCACCGTCGGCGAGCTGCTCACGGAGATGCAGACGTCGCTCGGGCCCGAGGACTCGATGAACGTCGGCGCCGACGTGAAGATCACCGACGGCGCCGAGATCAAGATCACCCGCAACGGCGTGACCGTGGTCAACAAGACCGAGGCCGTGCCGCCGCCGGTGGAACAGATCGAGGACGACACCATGGACAAGGGCAAGACGCAGGTCGTCGAGCCCGGTGTCCCCGGCGAGAAGATCGTCACCTGGCGGGTCAAGCTGGTCGACGGCAAGGAGACCAGCAAGGAGAAGCTCGGTGAGAAGATCACCAAGGAGCCGGTGAAGAAGGTCGTCAAGGTCGGCACCAAGAAGGCCGCCGTACCGCCGGTCACCGGCGGCGACGTCTGGGACAGGCTCGCCCAGTGCGAGTCCGGCGGCAACTGGGCCATCAACACCGGCAACGGCTACTACGGCGGCCTGCAGTTCAACGCCAGCACCTGGAAGGCCTACGGCGGCCACCAGTACGCGGCGAACGCCCACCTGGCCACCCGTGAGCAGCAGATCGCGATCGCGACCAAGCTGCGTGACGCCAACAACGGCAGCTACCGCTCCTGGCCGCACTGCGCCAGCAGGCTGGGCCTGCCCAAGTAACTCCCGATCGCCGTGCAGGCCACCCCGGGCATACGATGCCCGTGAGGTGGCCTTCATGGCCTCTTGCGTAAGCTTTCCGGGTGACTTCGCTCCTTGGCCCCGCTGAGGTTCGGCGGCTGGCCGGTGAGCTGGACGTGCGGCCGACCAAGAGGCTCGGCCAGAACTTCGTGCACGACCCCAACACGGTCCGGCGGATCGTCACGGCCGCCGAGTTGAGCCCGGACGACGTCGTGCTCGAGGTCGGGCCCGGCCTCGGTTCCCTCACGCTCGCCCTGTTGCCCGCGTGCCGCGAGGTGGTCGCGGTGGAGATCGACCCCGTGCTGGCCCGGAAACTGCCGCAGACGGCCGCCGAACGCGCGCCGGAGGGTGATCTCAGGGTGGTCCAGGCCGACGCGCTCAGAGTGACCCAGGAGCAGATCGGCGAGCCGACCGCGCTCGTGGCCAATCTGCCCTACAACGTGGCCGTGCCGGTCGTGCTGCACCTGCTGGCCATCCTGCCGAGCCTGAAGTCCGGCCTGGTGATGGTCCAGGCCGAGGTCGCCGACCGGATGGCGGCCGGTCCGGGCAGCCGGGTCTACGGCGTCCCGAGCGTGAAAGTCGCGTGGTACGCCGAGGCGAGGCGCGCCGCGACAGTGTCCCGGTCGGTGTTCTGGCCGGTGCCCAACGTCGATTCGGCGCTCGTCCGGCTGATCCGGCGGCCGCCGCCGTCCGACGTCGACCGGGAGCGGCTTTTCCGGCTCGTCGACGCGGCCTTCGCGCAGCGCCGCAAGACGCTGCGGGCCGCACTGGGGACGTGGGCGGGATCACCGTCGAAGGCCGCCGAGATCCTCACCGCGGCGGGCGTCGATCCCGGGCAACGTGGCGAACAGCTCACCGTCGGGGACTTTTCTCGCATTCTGAAAGCCGCCGACCACCATCCGTGAACGTGCGGGCCAACTGCGCTGCGCCGTCGGTGTGATGTGTTGCCAAGGACTTGCGTGACGGCCGTGCTGTCGGTTTGAATGCAAGTGCATCCATCCCGAGCGGCCGAGAGACCTGGCTCAGCGACGCCGCAGCAACCACCCGAGAGGGCAGGTGCTACCGCCAGGAGCGATGGAGGAATCCGTGATCGCCACGATGTTGACCCAGCGCCGGGTGATAGACCAGGGCAGGCGGTCAGTCACCGCGTGTCGTAGCCACACTGCCTGATTCCTCTCGCTCACCCGAAATCGCCTCCGTCCCATGAGGACGGTCCCTGACGGACGTCGGTCGGCCACCACCATGGCCGGGCCGTGTGCTGCGCTGGAGTTACTGTGATCACCGTAGAGAATGTCAGCAAGTCGTTCCGGAGCCGAACAGGCAGCGTCGTCGCGCTCGACGGCGTTTCCCTGGAGGTGGCGGCGGGTGCCGCCCTCGGCGTCGTCGGGCCCGAGGGCTCCGGCAAGTCCACTTTGGCCCGTGTGGTGTCGTTGCAGGAGCGGCCGGACGCCGGTGCGGTCCGGTTGGACGGTCTGAACACCGCGACCCTGGACACCCGCACCCTGCGTGCCACCCGGCGCCAGATCGGTTTCGTGACAGGGGAGTCCCAGCTTTTCCGGCAGCGCACCGCCGCGGGCAACATCGCGCTGCCGCTTGAGCAGTCCGGTGTGGACGGTCCGCGGCGCAGGGCGCGGGTCGGCCGGTTGCTCGACCTGATCGGCCTGACCGACAAGGCAGCCGCGTATCCCGACGACCTGTCCGAGGGGCAGCGACGGCGGGTCGCGGTCGCTCGTGCGCTCGTGGGGGAGCCAGGCCTGCTGCTGGCCGACGACCCGACGGCGAACCTCGACACCGACGGCGCGGCAGGCGTACTGGCCGTGCTGGACCGTGCCCGCGCCGAACTGGGTGTGACGTTGTTGGTCGCCACCAAGGACACCGGCGTGGTCCGCCGTATCTGCGACGACATCGCCCTGCTGGAAGCGGGCAGGCTGCTGGAGCACGGCAACCTGTTCGAATTGCTGCGTCACCCGGAAAGCCGTGCTGTGCGGGAGCTTCTGCCGGTCATCGACGCCACACCGTCGGTCGGCCAGGACCGTGTGGCCGACATCGTGCTGATCGGTTTCGCGGCTGTCGGCGCCTTGCTGCCGGAGGCCGCGTCCCGGTTCGGCGTGCAGGTGTCGGTGCTCGGCGGCGGCCTGACCAGGCTTGGTGAGACCCCGGTCGCCCGATTCCGGATCGGACTGCGCGGTGAGCGTTCGGACGGCGCACTGGCGTGGATCGACGACCGGGGCGGCATCGTGCACCAGCCGCTGACCGGACCGCAAGGAGTGGCGGCGTAAACGAGGCCACGCGAACGACGGTGGGTACAAGGACACGTAGGCTGGCACACGTGCTCGCTGTCGTTCCCCCGCCTGTCACCGTACGTGTGCCGTCGAAGGTCAACCTGCACCTCGCCGTCGGCGACGTGCGGCCGGACGGTTATCACGAGCTCAACACTGTTTTCCAGGCGCTGTCACTGACGGACGAGGTCACCGTCGCGGTGACCGACGAACCCGGCGTCGAGGTGGTCGGCGAAGGCCAGGACGAGGTGCCCACCGGGCCCAGCAACCTGGCCTGGCAGGCCGTCCAGGCGCTGGCCGAACACGTCGGCAAGGACCACACCGAGCCGAAGATCCGGGTGGTGATCCGCAAGGGCATCCCGGTGGCCGGGGGCATGGCAGGCGGCAGCGCCGACGCGGCCGCCGCCCTGGTGGGCCTGGCCGCGTTGTGGCGGCTGGACATCGGCCGGGACGAGCTGCTCACGGTGGCCGCCAAGGTCGGCAGTGACGTCCCTTTTGTCCTGCAGGGCGGGACGGCGCTGGGCACCGGCCGCGGTGAGAACCTGATCCCGGTGCTGACCAGGCACACGTTCCACTGGGTGATCGCGTTCGACCGGCGTGGCCTGTCCACCCCCAAGGTCTTCGAGGAGCTCGACCGGCTGCGCGCGGAAGGCGACCCGCCCCGGATCGGCGCGGTCGAGCCCGTGCTGGAGGCGCTGGCCTCCGGCGACCCCCGTCAACTGGCGCTGCTGCTGGGCAACGACCTGCAGTCGGCGGCGATCTCGCTGCGTCCCGGCCTGCGCCGCACGCTGCGGGCCGGCGTCAACGCGGGCGCGCTGGCCGGGACCGTCTCCGGCTCCGGCCCGACGTGCGCTTTCCTGTGCGCCGACGGCGAATCCGCGCTGCGGGTGGCCGCGGAACTCGCCGGGGCCGGTGTGTGCCGCACCGTCCGCGTCGCCCATGGCCCCGTCCCGGGCGCCCGTGTGATCGGCGGCGACGAATCACCCCGTCCGGCCCCGCCGGAGGTGCACGCCTGATCCCAGGCCCTCACCCGCGTGTCCACCTTTCCGGCACCATGAAATGCACATTCCGGCACCCCGACATGCCCGGACCCCGGTTTGTCCGGGGAATTTCGGGGTGCCGCAATGGTGGACACACCGTGCCGGAACGGTGGACACGCGGGGGCCTAATACCCTCGTTGTCAGATGCAGTCACGAGGGAAGCGCGGGTAGATGGCCAATCTGGTCAATCTGGAGTCGGTGAGCAAGTCCTACGGGGTCCGTCCGTTGCTGGACGCCGTCTCGCTGGGTGTCGGTGAGGGCGACCGGATCGGGGTCGTCGGGTTGAACGGCGGCGGCAAGACGACGCTGCTGGAGGTGCTCGCGGGCATCGAGCCTGCGGACAGCGGGCGGGTGAGCCGCGCGCGGGATCTGCGGATGGCCGTGGTCACCCAGCGCACGGACCTGCCGCCGGGCGGGACTGTGCGCAACGCCGTGCTGGACCCGTTGGGGTTCGACGCCGACCACGAGTGGGCCGCGGACGCGAAGGTCCGTGCGGTGCTCGACGGGATCGGCATTTCGGCGTTGGGCCTGGACGCGCCGCTCGACCGGATGTCCGGCGGGGAACGGCGCCGCGTCGCACTGGCCGCCGCGCTGGTGCGGGAACTGGACCTGGTCATCCTCGACGAGCCGACGAACCACCTGGACATCGAGGGTGTGCGGTGGTTGGCGGACCACCTGCTGGCCCGGCGGACCGCGCTTGTGGTCGTGACGCACGACCGGTGGTTCCTGGACACGGTCTGCTCGCGGACCTGGGAAGTCCAGAACGGACGCGTCGAGCAGTACGAAGGCGGTTACGCGGACTGGGTGTTCGCGCGGGCCGAGCGGGCGCGGCTGGCGGAGACGCTGGAGGAGAAGCGCCGCAATCTCGCGGCGAAGGAGCTCGCGTGGCTGCGCCGGGGTGCTCCGGCGCGGACGTCCAAGCCGCGTTACCGCATCGAGGCCGCCGAGGCGCTGATCGCGAACGTGCCGCCGCCCCGGGATTCCGTCGAGCTGACGGCGTTCGCCAAGCGCAGGCTGGGCAAGACCGTGATCGAGCTGGAGGACGCCAGCCTCAGCGTGCCCGGCCGGACCCTGCTCGACCACGTGACGTGGCGGATCGGGCCGGGTGACCGGATCGGCCTCGTCGGCGTGAACGGGTCGGGCAAGACGACGTTGCTGCGGCTGCTGGCCGGTGAGACCGAACCGGAGACCGGCAAACGGATCCAGGGCCAGACCGTCCGGCTCGGGTACCTCAGCCAGGAACTGGCCGACCTTCCCGGTGAGCTGCGGGTGCTGGAGGCGGTCGAGGAGATCGCGCGCCGGGTCACGTTGGGCAAGCAGGAGCTCTCCGCGTCACAGCTGGCCGAGAAGTTCGGGTTCCCGGCCAACCGGCAGTGGACGCCGGTCTCGGACCTGTCCGGTGGCGAGCGGCGCCGGTTGCAGCTGTCGCGCCTGTTGATGGCCGAGCCGAACGTGCTGCTGCTCGACGAGCCGACGAACGACCTGGACATCGACACGTTGCAGCAGCTGGAAGACCTGCTGGACTCGTGGCCGGGCACGCTCGTGGTCGTCTCGCACGACCGTTACCTGGTCGAACGTGTCTGCGACGAGGTGTACGCGCTGTTTGGCGACGGCCGCGCGAAGCACCTGCCCGGCGGGATCGACGAGTACCTTTCGCGCCGCGCCACGATGACCGCGCCCGCCGCGGCTCCGGTCAAGGCGCCGAAGCCGAAGTCCAGCGCCGCCGACCAGCGGGCGGCGGGCAAGGAACTGGCCCGCCTGGAGCGAACGCTCGACAAACTCTCGAAGCGGGAGACGGAACTGCACACCGCGCTCGCCGAGGCGGCGACCGACCCCGACCGGCTGCTGGAGCTGGATGCGCAGCTCAGGGACTTGCTCAAGGAGAAGAGCGAGGTCGAGGAGCGGTGGTTGGAGATCGCCGATAGTGCCGAGTAGCGGATTGTGTCACTGGTCGTCAGCCGGGACCATTTAAAGTCGGCGCTATGAGTCGGTTCGTGGACGCCCTGCTGGGCAATGCCGCCACCCGCGGCCAGGTCAAGGGGATCACCACCGGTGAACCCGGTGACCCCGTTCGCCGGACGTGGGCGCAGGTGCACCAGGAAGCCCGCAAGATGGCGGGCGCGTTGGTAGAAGGCGGTCTGACGCCGCAGAGCGCGGTCGCTGTGCTCGCCGCTGATCCCGTGCTGATCGCCCCGGCGATCCAGGCGGTGTGGCTGTCCGGGGGCAGCGTGACGATGCTGCATCAGCCGACACCCCGCACGGATCTGGCGGTGTGGGCCGAGGACACGTTGCGCGTCCTCAGCATGATCGATTCCAAGCTGGTGCTGCTCGGCGCGCCGTTCGACCAACTGGCGCCGGTGCTCACCGAGCACGGCATCCCGTACCGGCTGCTGACCGATCTGGTCGACGGTGAGCCGATCGGCGAGCCGGTCCCGGTCGGCGAGGACGTGCATGCGTTGCTGCAGCTGACAAGCGGCTCGACGGCGGACCCGAAGGCGGTCCGGATCACTCACGGCAACCTGATGTCCAACATCGAGGCCATGGCCGAGAAGGCCGCGCTGGACTGGGAGAACGACACGATGGTGTCGTGGCTCCCGCTGTTCCACGACATGGGCATGGTCGGCTTCCTGACCACGCCGATGACGCTGGGCATCGAGCTGGTGAAGGTCACGCCGCCGGACTTCCTGCGTGCGCCGCTGTTGTGGATGGAGCTGATCAGCCGGCACCGCGCGACCATCACCGCGGCGCCGAACTTCGCGTACGCCATGGTCGGACGCCGGATGGCCAACGCGAACGACGGCGACTACGACCTGTCGACACTGCGGTTGGCCCTGAACGGCGCCGAACCGATCGACGCGACCGCCGTGCGGACCTTCACCGACGCCGGTGCGCGGTTCAAGATGCCCGCGGAGTGCGTGTTTCCCGCGTACGGCATGGCAGAGTGCACCCTGGCGGTGTCGTTCGCGCCGCTGTTCACCGGATTGACGCTGGACTACATCGACGCGCACGCGCTCGAGGTCGACCGGCGTGCCGTGCCGGTCGGGAAATCCGACGAGGCGCGGTCGTTCGCCATCCTGGGCAAGCCTTTGCCGGGCATCGAGGCACGGATCATGTCACCGGAGGGCGAGATCCGCGGCGACCGTGAGGTCGGCGAGATCCAGCTGCGCGGATCGTCGGTGACGGCGGGTTATCTGACCGTCGACGGCCCGAGGTCCATCAAGGACGAGGACGGCTGGATGTCCACAGGGGACATCGGTTACCTGATCGACGGCGAGATCGTGGTGTGCGGCCGGGAGAAGGACGTGATCATCCTCGGCGGCCGGAACATCTACCCGACCGACATCGAGCGCGCCGCGACCGGCGTGGACGGCGTCCGGGCGGGCAACGCGGTCGCGGTCCGGCTGGACGCGGGCAGCAGGCGGGAACGCTTCGCGGTGGTCGTGGAGTCCAAACTGGCCGGTGACGCGGCCGAGGAGGCACGGCTGCGCAAGGAGGTCGCCGGCCGCGTGTTCGAGGCGGTCGAGGCACGGCCGGTGGCTGTCCTCGTGCTGTCGCCCGGATCGCTGCCCAAGACGCCGTCCGGCAAGCTCCGCCGTGCCGCGGCAGGAGAGCAGCTCGCCGACAGCATCCGCAAGAACGAGTCCTAGAACCCCCTCGTGAGTGTTTATCGGGGTTAGAACCCTGATAAACACTCACGAGGTCAGTTCAGGGCGTGGAAGGTGTTCTGGGCGGCTTCCAGGCCGTGGGTGATCAGGGCTTCGGTGGCGTCGGCCGCGCGGTCGAGGATGAACGGCAGTTCCTTGCGTTCGATCGCCGAGAAGTCCTTGAGCACGTAGTCGGCCGGGTCCATCCGGCCGGGCGGACGGCCGATGCCGACCCGGATGCGGTGGTAGTCCTTGGTGCCCAGGGACTTGGAGATCGACCGGAGGCCGTTGTGGCCGTTCTCCCCGCCGCCGAGCTTGAGCCGGACGGTGCCGAACGGCAGGTCCAGCTCGTCGTAGAGCACGACGATGTCAGCGGGCTGGACCTTGAAGAACTTGGCGACACCGGAGACGGGCCCGCCGGAGACGTTCATGAACGAGCGGGGCTTCATCAGCACGGCGCGCCGCGGGCCCAGCCGTCCTTCCAGGACGTCGGCGAGGCCTTTGTGGGCCTTGAACTTCCCGCCTACCCGGTCGCCCAGTTCGTCGAGCACCATCGCGCCGACGTTGTGCCGGTTGGCGGCATAGCGAGGGCCGGGATTGCCGAGGCCGACGACGACCACGGTTCCCGGCCCTTCGCCCATCGAAGATCAGGCCTCTTCTTCGGTGGCCTCTTCGGCCGGGGCCTCGCCGGTGTCGCCCTCGAGCTGCTGGGCGGTCGGCGCCGGGTTCACGGCGACGACCAGCGACTCCGGGTCGGTCACCAGGGTGGCGCCCTGCGGCAGCTTGATGTCGGCGGCGGTGATCAGGGTGCCCGCTCCGGCGCCCTCGATCGACAGCTCGATCTGCTCGGGGATGTGCAGCGCCTCGACCTCGACGGTGATCGCGGTCAGGTCCTGGGTGACCAGGGTGGCCGCGGCCGGGTCGCCGGTCAGCACGATCGGGACCTCGACGCTGACCTTCTCGCCGCGCTGCACCAGCAGCAGGTCCACGTGCTCGATGTAGTTCTTGATCGGGTGCGTGGTGACGGTCTTGGTCAGGGCCAGCTCGGACTTCGAGTCGACATCCAGCGTCAGTACGGCGTTCTGGCCGTGCTCACGGACGACACGGGCGAACTCGAGCGCCGGCAGAGCCAGGTGCTTCGGGTCGGAACCGTGGCCGTAGAGCACCGCGGGGATCTTGCCGGCGCGGCGGGTACGGCGCGCGGCGCCCTTGCCGAATTCGGTACGCGACTCGGCGGCAAGACGGACCTCGGACACGGTGATGCTCTCCTTCAACACAAAAGGCTAAGTGGGGTCGTCACCGCGGCGGAGGCAGGCGTGAGGACACACGGCTACCCAACCAGCCGCGTCGATCACGCCAGGCTCTACGAAGAGCCCGGCCTCGCCGAGACAACCCGGATAGTTTACGTCAGCTTCAACCCGGCGACTCCCGGGGGGCACCGACAAGGGCCCCGATGCCGCTTCGGGGTGTCAGGCGTTGCCGTCGAAGAGGCTCGTGACCGAACCGTCTTCGAAGACCTCCTGGATCGCGCGGGCCAGCAGGGGGGCGATGGACAGCACGGTCAGGCCGGGGAAGCGCTTCTCGTCCGGGATCGGCAGCGTGTTGGTGAAGATCACTTCCCGTGCCTTGCAGTTGGCCAGGCGCTCCGACGCCGGGTCGGACAGGATGCCGTGCGTCGCCGCGATCACCACGTCCGAGGCGCCCGCGTTGATCAGGGCGTCGCAGGCTTTCACGATCGTGCCGCCGGTGTCGATCATGTCGTCGACCAGCACGCACAACCGGCCCGCCACCTCGCCGACGACCCGGTTCGCCACGGCCTCGTTGGGCTTCAGCGGGTCGCGGGTCTTGTGGATGAAGGCGATCGGCCGGTCACCCAGCTGGGACGCCCACTTCTCGGCCAGCCGCACGCGGCCCGAGTCCGGGGAGACCACGGTGATGTCCGCCGAACCGTACGTCTCGGAGATGTGGTCGGCCAGGATGTTCTGGGCGAACAGGTGGTCGACCGGGCCGTCGAAGAAGCCCTGGATCTGCGCGGTGTGCAGGTCGACCGTCATGATCCGGTCCGCGCCCGCCGTCTTGAACATGTCCGCGATCAGCCGGGCCGAGATCGGCTCCCGGCCCTTGTGCTTCTTGTCCTGCCGGGCGTAGCCGTAGAACGGCATGATCACGGTGATCCGCTTGGCCGACGCGCGCTTCAGCGCGTCGACCATCAGCAGCTGTTCCATGATCCACTGGTTGATCGGGCTGGTGTGCGCCTGGATCACGAACGCGTCCGTGCCGCGCACCGACTCGTTGAACCGCACGAAGATCTCACCGTTGGCGAAGTCGTACGCCGCCTGCGGGGTGATCTCCACGTTCAGCTCGCGCGCCACCTCCTCGGCCAGCTCCGGGTGAGCACGGCCGGAGAAGAGCATCAGGTGCTTCTTCGGGGTCCCGGACTTGGCGTTCATGGTTGCTGCTCCTCGACTTCTTGTGCGGCCAGTGCCGCCGCGGCCGCCGCGGTGCCGGGGCGGCGGTTGACCACCCAGCCCTCGAGGTTGCGCTGCGGACCGCCGGAGACTGCGAGCGCGCCCGGCGGGACGTCCCGCCGGATCACGGTGCCGGCGCCGCTGTAGGCGCCGTCGCCGATCGTGACCGGGGCGACGAACATGTTGTCGCAACCGGTCCGGGCGTGCGAGCCGATGGTGGTGCGGTGCTTGGTCACACCGTCGTAGTTCACTGTGACGCTTGCGGCGCCGATGTTGCTGTACTCGCCGATGGTCGCGTCGCCGATGTACGACAGGTGCGGGACCTTCGTGCCCGTCCCGATCTCGGAGTTCTTGACCTCGACGAACGTGCCGATCTTGCCCTTCTCGCCGAGCGAGGTGCCGGGCCGCAGGTAGGCGAACGGGCCCACCGACGCGCCCGCGCCGATGGTCGAGTCCGAACCGTGCGTACGGATGACCGTCGCGCCCTCGGCCACGGTCACGTTGGTCAGCGTCGTGTCGGGACCGATGGTGGCGCCCTCGCCGACGCTGGTCGACCCGCGCAGCTGGACGTTCGGCTCGATCAGGACGTCCCGGGCCAGCGTCACCCCGGCGTCCAGCCACACGCTGTTGGTGTCGATCACCGACACCCCGGACCGCATCCAGCGCTCCAGCAGCCTGCGGTTCAGTTCGGCACCCAGACGCGCCAGCTGAACCCGGTCGTTCACGCCTTCGACCTGCCACGGGTCGACGCACGCCAACGCGCCGACCCGGCGGCCGTCGCCGCGTGCGATGCCCAGCACGTCGGTCAGGTACAGCTCGCCCTGGGCGTTGTCGGTGCTCAGCCGCGACAGGCCGTCGACGAGCACCTCGGCGTCGAACGCGTAGATCCCGGAGTTGATCTCGGTGATCGTCAGTTGGTCCTCGTCGGCGTCCTTGTGCTCGACGATCGCGGTCACCGCGCCGTCGCTGTCCCGCACGATCCGGCCGTAGCCGGTGGGGTCTCCGACCACCGCCGTCAGCACCGTCACCGCGTTGCCGGAGGACGAGTGCTCGGCCAGCAAGGCCGAAAGCGTCTCCGTCTCGAGCAACGGCACGTCGCCGTAAGTGACGATGACCGTCCCGCTCAGGGTGCCCGGCAGTTCGGCAAGGCCGCACGACACGGCGTGCCCGGTGCCCTTCTGCTCGGCCTGCACGGCCGTGGTCACCTTGCGCTCCAGCGCGTTCGTGAGACCTTCGAGGTGCTCGGTGACCGCGGCGCGGCCGTGCCCGACGACGACCACGAGGTGGTCGGGGTCGAGTCCGGCTACCGCACGGACGGCGTGCTCGACGAGCGGCCGGCCGGCGATCGGGTGGAGCACCTTGGGGGTCGACGAGCGCATCCGCGTGCCCTCGCCAGCGGCGAGTACAACGGTGCTGAGCTGGGCGTTCCCACCCTGGGGCATCAGCGATCTCCCTGCCGAATCCGTACGGATAACACCAGGTAACGATCCTACGTTGCCTCCGGCAGCGCCCACGCGGGGTCGTCCACAAGTCGCCCGGACTGTGCGGTTTCGGTGCTCATGGTGACGGCCGCGACTCCGTTGCCGCCGCTGCGTTTCGCTTCGTACATCGCCGCGTCCGCCCGGGCGAGCGCACGCGCCGCGGTCTCGTTCTGACGCAGTGCGACCACGCCGACTGACAACGTCACACCGTGGGAAAGGTCATGGGGCAGCTTGGAGACCGCCTTGACCGCACGGTTGAGCGCGGCTTCGGCGGCGTGCAGCGGCGCGCCCGGCAGCAGCACCACGAACTCGTCGCCGCCATACCGCGCGACCATGTCGCCGCCACGCAACGCGTCACGCACCGTGCTTGCGACCACACGCAGGACGTCGTCGCCGTCGGCGTGTGAATACTGGTCGTTCACCTCCTTGAACCCGTCGAGGTCCACGAGCGCGAGCGCCATCGGGTGGTTGTCGGCCGACGCGGACAGCGCTTCGAGGCGCTCGTCCAGCGCACGCCGGTTCGGCAGGCCCGTCAACGGGTCCTGCATCGCCTTTCGCTCGGTCTCGCCGTGCTTACGGGTCAGCCGTTCGTGTTCGCGGCGGGTGTTAAGCGTCGCGATCCGCGACTCGCGCATCTCCCACAGCTGGGTTTCGAGCTCCTGCGCGTAGCTCTCCAGTGCGCTCAACGTGCGCTCGCCGCCGTTCGGCCCGGACAGCCGGGCGAACTCACGGATCAGGCACAGCCGCAGCGTCGGCTCGGACGGGTCGTCCTCCAGCGCCCGGCGGGATTCGGCCAGCACGTCGACGGCCTCGTGCACCAGGCCGGTCTGTTCGAGGCACCGGGCCAGCGCGATGGCGGTGATGATCAGCTCACGGGCGTACTTCGCGGTCGGTTTGATCTCGAACAACCGCTCGACGTGCGCGGACGACGGATTCGCCAGCGCGAGCGCGGCGGCCACGACCGGCACCTGCTCGGCCGCGGACTTGTCGGCCTGCCGGGGGAACAGCGACTCACGGAACGGCCCTTCGACGGCCTCGGCTATCGCCGCGGCGGTCTCGAACTTCTCCCGCGCGATCCGCGACTGGTCCACGCGCTCCAGCCGCAGGCCCCAGCCGACGAGCATCCGGATCCGGTTGATCAGGTGCACCGAGATCTGGTGCGGGACCGGGCTGTCCCGGATGTACCTGCTGGCCCGGTTCATCACCTGGTCGGCTTCCTCGTACACGCCGAGCTGGGTGAGCACCAGGCCGATGTCCATCAGGGTGGACGCCAGCATCATGTTCCACGTACGGCGGTTGAGCGTGGTGTCCAACGGCAGGTCGTCGTCGAGCATGGCGAGCGCGATAGCCGCCTCGGTCAGCGCGGTGTCCTCGGCGCCCAGCATCAACATGAAGCGCCCTTTGAGCGCGTGCGTGTCGGCTTCCAGCACCAGCAGGCCGTGCCTGCGGGTGTGCGCCATCATCTCGTCGAGGTACGGCTGCGCGGTGCTCTGCTCACCGTTGGTCACCAGGCGGATGGCGACGGCGGAACGCAGGAGCTGGGCGACCATGCGCGGTTCGCCCCGGTGTTGTGCTTCGGCCAACATGCTGTCGACCTCGTGAACGTTCTGGACCTGTGTGTCACGTCCAGCGCTCTGCGTGATCGCCAGCAACTCGCTGGCACGACTGACCAGCCACGCGTCGGACTTCTTATCCAGCGCGGGCGGGTGCTCCTCGTCCGACTCGTTGCGCAGCGGTGCACCCCCTGCCCGTCCAACACCCGGTGTTCAGCTCGACCGCTCCGCCGCCAGGGATCGAACCTGGACCATCAGAACCAAAATCTGAGGTGCTGCCTTTACACCACGGCGGACTGTGGGCCCGTGAAGGCTCACGGTTGCACATCGTTGCACGAGTGGGGTGGCCGAGCGACAGACACCCGGTGGAATTTGTTCTCGCGCACGGTCCGAACGGGCGTTAGGAGCGTCACAGGCGGGTACTTACCAGGTGTGCTAGGGGTCCGAAACTGGGGCTGCCGGGGTGGCGCCGGGCGGCTCGGGCAACCTACCCTGTCGTAAGTTACGACATCGTAGGTAAGGCTGACCTAAGTCAGACGTGAGGTGCTTATGACGACAACCCTCGACAAGTCCGAGGAGCAGGCAGCGGGTGACCAGGGCCCGAAACCGCTCTTCGAGGGCCGGCGGAACCTGGCGACGCAGATCGCCGTGTACGCGTTCATCCTGCTGCCGTTCGCGGCGCTCATCGCGGCCGTTCCGCTGTTGTGGGGTTGGGGGTTGAGCTGGGTTGACGTCGGCCTGTCGCTGTTCTTCTTCTACTTCAGCGGCCTGGGCGTGACCGTCGGTTACCACCGGCTGTTCACGCACAACTCGTTCAAGGCCAAGCGGCCGATGCGGATCATGCTGGCGGTGATGGGCAGCATGGCGGTGCAGTCGCCGCCGATCACCTGGGTCGCCGACCACCGCAGGCACCACGCGTTCTCCGACCGTGAGGGCGACCCGCACTCGCCGTGGCTGTTCGGCACCTCGCCGTGGGCGCTGGCCAAGGGTTTCTGGCACGCGCACATGGGCTGGATCTTCGAGCGGGACGTCACCAACAAGCAGCGGTTCGCCCCGGACCTGATGGCCGACAAGGACATCGTCAAGGTCAACAAGCTCTTCGTGCTGTTCACCACGCTGACCTTCGTGCTGCCCGCCGTCCTCGGTGGACTGATCACCTGGTCCTGGTGGGGCGCGCTGACCGCGTTCTTCTGGGCCGGTTTCGTGCGGGTGGCGATCCTGCACCACGTGACGTGGTCGACCAACTCGATCTGCCACATGATCGGCGAGCGGCCGTTCAAGAGCCGTGACAAGGCCGCGAACTTCTGGCCGCTGGCGATCCTGTCGTTCGGCGAGTCGTGGCACAACCTGCACCACGCCGACCCGACCTGCGCCCGGCACGGCGTGCAGCGCGGCCAGATCGACACGTCCGCGCGGCTGATCTGGATCTTCGAGAAGTTCGGCTGGGTGTACGACGTGCGCTGGCCGACCGAGCAGCGGCTGGCCCGGCTGGCCGTCGGCAAGGACTGAGATGGCTAGTGTGTCCGGGTGAGACGTAAAGAGGCGGGGCCGCCGGCGGCGCGGGTCCGGATGACCGGGACCCAACGCCGGCGGCAACTGCTGGACGTCGCCCGTGCGCTGTTCGCCGAGAAGGGCTTCGACGGTGCGTCGATCGAGGAGATCGCGCACCGGGCCGGCGTGAGCAAGCCGGTGGTGTACGAGCATTTCGGGGGTAAGGAAGGCATCTACGCGGTGGTGGTGGACCGCGAGATGGACCAGTTGCTGTCGGCGATCACGGCGTCGTTGTCGGAGGAGATGCATCCGCGGACGCTGTTGGAGCACGCGGCGACGGCGTTGCTGGACTATGTGGACTTGTCGACCGACGGGTTCCGGATTCTGGTGCGGGATTCGCCGGTGGCGAGTGCGACGGGCACGTTTTCGAGCCTGCTGTCGGACATCGCGAGTCACGTCGAGCACATCCTGGGTGTGCATTTCAGTAGTCGTGGTTATGACGCGAAGCTGGCCGGTCTGTACGCGCAGGCGTTGGTGGGGATGGTGGCGTTGACCGGGCAGTGGTGGTTGGACGTGCGCAAGCCGCGTAAGGCGGATGTGGTGGCGCATCTGGTGAACTTGGCGTGGAACGGGTTGTCCCACCTGGAGCACAAGCCGAAACCCCGCCGCTGAACAGACCTCGTGAGTGTTTATCCGTGTTCTAACCCTGATAAACACTCACGAGAGGGACCTGCGGGCGGGGTCAGCCGGCCTTCCTGATGTTCTTGACGTCGATCAGCACGCGGCGCAGGGCGTCCGGCCTGCGCTCTTCCTGGCTGTGCTTCGGCGGGTGGTTGCGGTCGGCGTCCGTGATCTCGAAGGCGGGTGCCCCTGGTCCTGCTGCGTGCTTGGCCATTTCTGTGATCCCCTCGTGCGTGCGATCCCTGTGAAGCAGTTGAAGCTTGAATCAACTGACCTCAACGTACCCCATCCGGGTGAGTCGCCGACACGGACGGCCGAACGTGGTGGTGGCGGAAAAGTGTCACGTGTCAAGGGAATGCTGGCTTCCGGTGACGAGTTGTGGTGCCGGTCCAGACCGGTCACGGCGCAGCAACGCCGCCTTGTCCGGCTTGCCGCTGGGAGCCACCGGGACCGAGTCGATGAACGTGATCGTGGCGGGCACGCTGTCCGGCCCCAGCTCGTCACGGACCAAAGTGGACAGTTCCGCACGGGACGGTTCCCTGCCGGGCATCGGGATCACGAACGCGTGCAGAACCTCTTCCGGGCCGACGACATACGCCTGATCGACGTCGGCGTGGCCGGCCAGCACGCGCTCGATCGGCCCGGCGTAGACGGGGTAACCGTTGACGATCACGACGTCCCGCGCGCGTCCGGTCAGGTGCAGGTAACCGTCCCGCAGCTCGCCGAGATCGCGTGTCCTGATCCAGCCGTCGACGACCACTTCCTGCGTCTCCGAAGGGTTTTCCCAGTAGTCCCGCATCATCCACGGGGTACGGGCCCAGATCTCGCCGTCCCGGACCTCGATCTCCGCGCGCTGGTGCGGTTTCCCGACGGTGTCGAGGCGTCCGGCCGCTATCTCGGCGGGAGTGGTGATGGTCAGGCCGCCGGTCTCGCTCTGGCCGTACTGGTGGTAGATCACCGGGCCGATGCGCTCCATGGCCTCCTGCAGGCGGTGTGGCGCCAGCGGCGAGCCGGCGACGAGCATGCCGCGCAGGCTGCTCAGGTCGAGAGGGTTGTCCCGTAACGAATCCAGCATCGCGTACAGCCGAGGCACGTTCATGATGCTGAAGCTGATCTGTTCCTCGGCGAGGACGTCGGGGAACTTCAGCCGCGTGGGGATGACGGCGGTTCCGCCGTGCAGCAGGCACAGTGCGAGGAAGTCCTGCACCACGGCGCTGGCCAGGCTGCCGAACAACAGGAACCGGTCGCACGCCGCCGCCATCGCCGCGGTCGGCGCATCCCAGGTGTCCGGATTCCACGTGTAGTGATCGGCGAGCGCCTGATATGTCTGTGCGCACGCCTTCGGTAGACCGGTGCTCCCGCTGGTATAGACCAACCGGGCCACCTGGTCCGGTCGCGAGGTGAGGATCAACGGCTCGTCTTCGGTGTCCGCGAGGGCAGGCAGCTTCGCGTCGGTGACGATCAGGTCGAGCCCGTCACCGAGGATGTGGTCGAGTTGCTTGGCGCTGAACCCCGGCCGGACCCCGACGACACGGGCACCCAACGCCCACGCGGCCAGGTACGCGGCCAACGCCTCCGGTGTCACCTCGGTGGTCATCGCCACGCCGGAGCCGCGTTTGACACCGGCCGCGCGCATTCCCGCGGCGATCCGGCTGGTCAGGTTGAGCAACTCGGTCTTGGTGACCGCGCGCTGCCCGTGCTCCACGGCGATCTTCGACGGGTCGGTGCGCAGGGCGGCGAAAACCGCGTCGGGAAAGGACATGGGCTCACCCTAGGGTGACTCGCAGCAGCTTGTCGTCGTTGCCGTTGGAAGTCGTGACGTACAGGGCGCCGTCGGGGCCCTGCCGCGCCGCGCGCAGCCTGCCCCAGTCGTCGTCGAACTCCGGGGGCACGGACACCGACTGGATCTTGCCCGCGTCGTCCATCTTGAACAGCAGGAGTTTCGCGCCCTTCAACGCGGTCACCACGAGCGAACCGTTCATGGTGCCCCACTGCGGCCCGTCGAGGAACGTCGCCGCGCAGACCGCCTCGGTGCGGTCGCCCGACTCCCACAACGCGGGCACCGCGTCGGGGAACCGCTGCAGGTCGGTCATCGGGACGTCCTCGTCGTAGCTGGTCTCGGTGCCGCCTTTGGCCGGGTCCCAGCCGTAGTTCCGGCCGGCCAGTTCGACGTTGATCTCGTCGTTCTTGTCCGGGCCGTGCTCGGCGGTGATGATCTGACCGCTGCCCGGGCGGATCGCGACGCCCTGCACGTTGCGGTGGCCGTAGGTGAAAAGCCGCTGCTCGTTGGGGTTCTGCGCGGAGCTGAACGGATTGCCCTGGGCGGGGCCACCGGTCTTGACGTCCAGCCGCAACACCTTGCCGCCGAGGTTCGTGCGGTCCTGCGAGATCGGCGCGCGTGCGGTGTCACCGGTGCCGACGATCAGGGCACCATCCGGCGCGATCGCCGGACGGCAGCCGGAGTGCCTGCCGTTGCGGGCGACCGGCAGGCCGGACAGCATGACGTTGACGCGTTGCGCACTCGAACCGTCGGCCGCGAGGCGCCAGCGGACCAGCCGGACGTCCACGCCGACGCCGTTCTCCTTGTACGTCTGGCACGTGATGAACTCGCGGTTCGTGGCGAAGTCCGGGTCGAGCACCATGCCCATCAGCCCGCCTTCGCCGACCGCGAGCACGTCGGTGAAATCGGCCTGGACCTGCGTGACGGTCGCGCCCGGCCGGGTCGACGACAGCAGTGCGAGCTTGCCGGGACGCTGGCTGACCAGCGCCTTGCCGTCCGGCAGGAAGGCGATGTCCCAGCCGTGCTCCAGGCCACCGGCGACCGTCTCGATCCTCATGCCGGGGGCGGGCGCCTCCTGCGGCGTGCTGGCTTGCCCGTTCGCGCTGGCCGGTGGCGGGACTCTGCCCGCGTTGGACTCGGTACAGGCGGTCAGGGCGGCAAGTGTGACGAGGAGCACGGCGATCCGTCGCATGGGGACAAGCATGCGCCGATCACTGTCCGGTTTGTGTGTGGTTACGCACGTGTCGGCCGCGCGCGGACGTGACAAGGTGAGAGCGTGCATCTGAGGTTGGAGACGGCCGGGCCCGTGGCGACGCTGACCATCGACCGGCCGGACAAGCGCAACGCGTTGAGTTTCGACATGTGGTCGGCGATCCCCGGCCTGCTCGGATCGCTGGACAGCACGACCCGGGTGCTGCTGATCCAGGGCGGCGAGCACTTCTCGGCGGGCGCGGACATCGCCGAGTTCGAGACGCTCCGGTCAGGCGCTGAGGGCGCGACGCGCTACAGCGACGCCGTGCACGCGGCCGAGCGGGCGATCGCCGGGTTCCCGGTGCCGACGATCGCGGTGATCAACGGGTTCTGCATCGGCGGCGGCTGCGAGCTCGCGCTGGCCTGCGACCTGCGGATCGCCGCGGACAACGCCAGGTTCGGGATCACCCCGGCCAAGCTCGGCATCGTCTACAACTTCACGTCCACCAAGCAGCTGGTCGACGCGGTCGGCAAGGCGTGGGCCAAGCAGATCCTGGTCACCGGCGAGATCATCGACGCGGCCACGGCACTGCGCATCGGCCTGGTCAACGAGCTGCACCCGGCCGGTTCGCTGGAAACCCGCGCGAAGGAACTGGCGGGCACGATCTCGAGCCGCGCCCAGGTGAGCGTGCGCGGTGCCAAGACCATCGTCAACCGCATCGCCGACGGTGAGCATGAGGACGACAGCATCCGTGCCCTGTACGACGAGGCCGTGCACAGCGCTGACTACGCGGAGGGTGTGCGGGCGTTTCTGGAGAAGCGCACCCCGAAGTTCTAGCAGGGCGGATCGAGGATGCGGACAGCGCCGCGGGAACCATGTTCCGCCGGAGAAGCAGCTCCGTCCGGGCAGTTCGGCGTTGCCGTCGAACTGCCCGGACGGGAGGCCCGCGTTCGCTTGTCAGGCCGGCGCGTCATTCGCGGCCGAGGCGACGTAGTCCAGGAAGACACGCATCGCGTCCGGCTCGCGCTCGATCAACGCCTCCTCGTGGCCCTCGTCGTCGACCAGTCGGGGATAGCCGAAGATCGCCTGGGTGTAGGCCTCGCCTTGGTCGCGCGTGGCGAACTTCCAGCCGTCCGGCAACCGGCCGTCGACCACTTCGAACAGTTCGATCGGCTGCCAGTTCGGTTTGCCCGTGTCGTCCCGCAGCAACAGCGTCAGGCCACGGTTGAACATCGAGATCCCGTACACCGGATAGGTCTCGCCCACGGTCACCTCGAAGACCGTGTGCTCCGTGTAGTAGAGCCCGTGGGCGGGTTCGGGGAGCCCCTTGTTCCGGAGGCACTTCACCAGCATCGCGGTCCTCAGTCTTTGAACTTGTAATCGTCGACTTGACGGGTCTTCGTGTTGTACACGTAGTGGATCTCCACGCCGTTGACGTTCTGGGTCATCTTGACCCATCCCTCCTCGTGCCGCCATCGCGGATCGGTCATCACCGGCTTCTGCAACTGCTTGCCCGCCTGGGGATTGGACATCGCCTGGTCCATGGCGAGCTTCTCGTGCAACGAGTTCGCCTCGGTACGGCCGGTGTTGCCACGTCCCAGCGGCTTCGGGATGCACTCCTCCGGGTCGGTCGCCGCCGTGAAGCCGGCGGCTGTGGAGCCGGCGGCTGTGGAGCCGGCGGCCACACCCGCGCGGGCGACCGGGCACGACGGGAGCTTGCGGAACCGTTCAGCGGTCTCCCTGATCGTGGTCAGGACCTTGCGGCCTGCCGAGGACGCCTCAAGGAACTTCGTCAGTCCGCCCACGAGTTTGGCGATGGCCGAGGAGACCGCGGGCAGTTTCGCCACCAGCAGCAGCAACGACCCGACGTTGACGACCGTCCATAGGCACGCGGCGACGTCGCCTTCACCGAAGCACTTCTTGGCGTCGGTGTACCCGATCACGTCGAGCAGAACCTGCCCGCCGTTCTCGATGATGTAGTCGATGATGCCCTTCTTGGCGTCGTCGACCGCCTTGCGGTACTCCGCGATCGCCTCAGGCGACATGTTCCGCAGGAACTGGGCCTCTTCCTCCGCGGTGAGGCCGGGATCGCCGTCCCCGGAGGCCACCTGCTGACGACGCTTCTCGTCCTCGGCCTTGCGCGCCGCTTCCTCAGCCCGGTCAGCCGCTTTACCTGCTTCGACGGCCGCGTTGTAGGCGTTCTTCGCCGCTTCCGCCGCCGCCGCGGCATGCTGTTCCGCGCTGTCCGCGGCCGCGCCGGCCTCCGCGGCGAGGGTTTCGGCACGTCCCGCGGCACCTTGTGCTGCCGCGGCGTCGGCTTCGGCCTGGCTGGCCGCCGACCGTGCTGCCGCCGCCTCGCCCTCAGCCGCGGCCGCGGACCGTCCGGCGATAGCGGCGTCGTCGGCTGCCTGGTTGGCCGCTGCCCGTGCTTTGCGTGCGTCTTCCCGCGCTTGGGCGTCGGCCTGGTTGGCTCGTGCGGCCGCTGCCCGTGCCGCCGCACCGTCCGCCGCTGCTTCGGCGGCTGCCTTCTGGGCATCCGCGGCGGAACGTGCTGCCGCAGCCGAGGACTTGGCCGCTGCGGCCGCCGCGTCGTATGCGGGCTTGACCTCGGCCGCGGCCCGGTCGGCTGCTTCCTGGGCCAGGCGTGCGGCCTCCAGGGCCTCGGCGGCGCGTCGTTCGGCGGCCGCGGCTTGCTCGGCGCCGACCGCGCGGGCCTGTTCGGCGACTCGGACGACGAAGTCGGCGTCGATGTCCTGGCCGGTGAACGGCGCCACGACGGTGATGGCGGTGTTCGCCGGTTCGGTGATCGCTTGCGACGACGACTTGGCCGCCGACGCCGCCTGCACGGCCAGACCGGCCTGGGTCGCGGCCGACACCGCCTCGTGGGCGGCGGCTTCCGACTCGGCCCTGGTGCGCTCGGCGGACATCTGCGACTGCATCGCCTCGCCCGCCGCCTGGTTGGCCAGGTTCACCGCGTTCTGCGCGGCTTCAGCGGCCTTGGCCTCGTTGAACGTCGCGTCCGAAGCCGCGGAGTTGGCTCGCTGCGCTGCCGCATGGGTTGCCGCGGCCTCGGCTTCCGCCTTGGTCGCCGCCGCGTTCGCCCGAGCGGCGGCGGCCTGCGCGGCTTGCGCCGCAGCGCGAGCCCGTGCGGCTGCACGAGTGGCTTCCGTTGCGGCACCTCGCGCTCCGGCTGCCGCGCCGGTCGCGACATTCGCTGCCGCACGAGCCGCACCAGCCGCGCCGATAGCCGTGTTGGCTTCCCCACGTGCTTGCAGCGCCGCGTCGAACGCAGTCCTTTCGTGTTCGCTACCACGGCTGGCCGCGGCCATCGCATCCATTGCCGCGGCACGGGCTTCCGCCGCGCGCTGTTCCCGCTCCGCCGCGTACGCCCTGTCGCGAGCTGCGCTGGCGTTGCGTTCTTCATTGCGGGCGTTGGTTTCCGCTTGCGCCGCGACACCGTCAGCCGCCTGGGCCCTGTCACGGGCACCGCGCGCGATGCCTTCCTGGACCTCCGCTTCGCCACGCATCGCACGTGCGACAGCCGCTTGCTGCTCGGCTCGTACGCGTGCGGCGGCCGCGTTGGCACGCTCCCGTTCCGCGATCGCCCGCTGCGCCGCGGCTGTCGCCGCCTCACGCTCCGCGGTGATGCGGTGCTGACGGGTCCGCTCCGCCGCCGCCCACGCCTGCGCTTCCGCAGCCTCAGCAGCCTGCCGGGCGGCCTTGGTCCGGGCCGCGGCGTCCTTGGCCGCCTCCATCTGCACCCGCGCGGCCTCAGCCAGATCCGCCGCGGCACGCGCGTGCGCTTCGGCGGTCTGACGCCACTTCTTGGCCTGCTCGGCATGCCGCTCGGCACGTTCCTGAGCGTTACGGGCCTGGTCGGTGAACGCCGCCGCGTCAATCGAATGCGACGCCGTTTCCACCGCCGACACCGCAGCCCGTGCCGCCTGGGACATCCCGAAGGCCATCTGCGCCCACTGCGCCCCATACGGCAGACCGGTCTCCACCAGCACATCGGCCTGCACCTGGGCCTTGACCGCCGCGGTCTGCGCATCGCCAGCCGCCGCACGGGCAGCGGCCAACTGGCGGGCGACCTCCGCCTTCACCCCGTCGAACGCATCGACCGGGTGCTGCCCGGCCGCGGTGTTCGCGGCCAGGATCTGCTCGGCCTTCCGTGCCTCATTCCCCGCCAGGATCAGGGAATTCGACGAGCGCTGCAACGCCCGGATACCGATGCCGTGCTCCACCAGCAGAACACGCCGGGCCTCGTTCGCCCGCGCCGAACGCTTCGCCAGCTCCGACAACGCCTCCGCGGCCTTCTGCCGGGCCTCCTCGTCAGCGAGGAACTTCTCCCGCGCCTCGGCGTCCTTCCCGGCCGCCTCCAAATACCCGCTGGCCAGGAACTGCTCGACCGCCGCATCACCGGCGTCCAACGCGGTCTGCGCGGCCCGCTTGACCTCCGGCCCGCCGACGCCGACGAGCATCTGCACGCGAGCCCGGTTCTCCACCGCTCGCTGCTGGACGCTCTGCGTCGCCGCCGCGTCCCGCTGCTCGGCGATAGCCTTGCCGTAGGCCAAAAACTGTGCACGGTCCAGATCGGTACCGGCCAGCACACGGTCCACTTCGGCCCGCAGATACGCCCCACCGGTACCACGCAACGGCTCGATCGCCGCCCGGTTCTGCCGGGCGACCTCGGCCTTGCGATCCGCGGCCCTCTTCTGCGCCTCCCGCAAACCCGTGTTGAGGAACGCCATGATCGCCGTACGGCCGCCCTCCAGTGCGGCCCTCGCGGCATCACGAACCTCGACATCCTCAGCCAACTCGGCGTTGTCAGCCACCAACTGACGCAACCGAGGGTCACCGGTGTCCGGAACACCGGTCTTGCCGTCCCACTCCTTGTACGGATCAGCGGGCATCGGCCGGGCCGGAGTTTCCGCCACGGCCGCTGTCGCTGTCATCGCGGGCGCCGCGACCGCGACGTCCGGCGGGCTTGCCAGGCCCGCGAACACCGCGACCGTCAGCGATGCCGCCAACGCTCTTCGGATGAGTCTCACTACTGGTGAACCCCCTGGAATGAAAGCGGCCCGGCACCCGTCAAGCCGAGTGCCGGGCCGGTGTCAGGACTGGATGATCAGAACTTGGTGTCCCAGGTCTTGCCGGTCGCGGGATCGTGGTAGATGTAGCCGCCCTGGAAGGTGCTCCGGCGCAGGTTGCCCACCTGCTCCTCGTCCGTGGTCGGGTAGCCCAGGTACGACCGCTCCCAGTCCATCGCCTGCCAGCGGTCCCGGATCGCGCCGTAGACCAGGTGCGCGCCGGTGGCCTGGGTCCAGTAGATCGACAACCCGCTGACGAAGTGGGTGTACGTGCCCTTGCCGTCCGGCGTCGGCGTGGTGTCGATGAGCGGCATCCGCATCTTGTGCCCGCCGGAGGCCAGGTACTTGGTCAGTGCCGGGCCGGAGATGCTGCGCACCCCGGTGTCCGCGCCCCAGTAGGCACGGGCGTTGTTGACGAACTCGCGGTACCGGATGCCGTCGACGAGCACTTCGCCCGCCTTCGGGTTGCCCACGAACGTCCGCCACGCGTCATCGTTGTGCCAGCGCAGCGTGATCTGCGTGCTGACGGCCGGGTCGGGGTTGACGACGTTCCAGGTGGTGTCCGCCTTGAACACGTGCTGGTTGGTGTCCCACACATTGGTGCCGCTTTCGTTGGCGGCGTACAGCGCGGCGCCGTAGTGACGCAGGAAACGACCGGGCAACGCCTTGGACTCCAACGACACGCCGAAGCCGGAGTGGCCCAGCTTCGGGCACCACGTGGCGTCCTTCTTGAACACGTCACTGCCGTCACTGGCGTGCAGCTTCACCCGCTGATCCTGCTGACGCAGATAGCTGCCGACCTTCGTGGCCGACTCGAACGAGTAGCAGGCCGCGTCGGCCAGGCCGGTGACGACCTTCCAGGTCGCCTCGCCCAGCGGTATGTTGGCGGCGGTGGTGCTCTGCGTGCCAGGGGTGATCACGGCGTCGCCGCCACCGCTGCGCACGTGCCAGGCCTTCACGCCGGGCGTGGTGGTCATCAGGGCCTGGTTGAGCACGGCGTACTGGGTTTCCGACAGGAACTTCGTGACGTCCGCCGCAGTGCCCGCCAGCGCGGCGTTGGCCGCGGCGACCAGGCGTGGCCGCACCCGGCCTGCTTCGGCCTTGGCCTTGATTTCGCGGACCTTCTGCCGGTCGGCTTCTTCGCGGATGGCCTTCTCGCGGGCGGCGTCAAGCTCATCGGCCGCCTTCATGCCGGTGTCGATGAACGCCTTCCAGTCCGCCGGATTGGTGCTGCGCAACGCGGCGTCCGCGGCGTTCTTCACCTCGATGTGCCGCGGTTGCGCCAGCTCCGGCGTGGTCAGCAACTGGCGGATGAAGTTGTCGTCCGACAGGGCGAGCCAGCCTTCCGGCGCGATGATCCCCAGCAGCGCGGCGGCGTTCTTCTTGGCCTGCTTGGCGGCCAGAATCCGCGCGGCCTCCTCGCTTTCCTGCTTGGCCTTCTCGATCGCGTCGCGCTGGTCCTCGATGTGCAGGGTGTAGATCGTGGTGGTGATGAACGTCTTCCACGCCACCGCGTCACCACCCCAGGCGTCCACCGCGCCCTGCTTGACCTTCGGGCCGGTCGAGCGGCGCCACACCTGGTAGACGAAGTTCTGGTCGTTGCCGTCCAGCATCGCCGCATCCGCCGGGATCTCGGCGAACGCCGCCGCGTTCTGCCGCGCCTCCCGCGCCTGGCGGGCCTCTTCCGTACGCCGGGCGTACTCGATCTGGTCACGGTCGACGAAGTCGTGAATCGACGTGCGGATGAACGCGGTCGCATCGGGAGCGTCCGGCGTGTCCACGACGACCCGGTAGACCCGGTAAGCCTCGGCCTTGGTCAGCGGGTACTTGTCCGGGCTGATCCGGTCGTAGACCCGGAACACGAAGTTCTTGTCCGACAACATCAACCACTCGTCGGTCGCCTCACCGACGCCGATCGCGCGCACCGCGAGCACCTTCTCCACCTCGGTGGACTCGGGGAGGTCGGTGGCCGCCGGATCGACGACCTCCTGCGGGATGGCCGGTGCGTTCGCGGTCGCCTCGGAGTTGCGGGCGGCCGCCGCGGGCGGGATGTCGGACGACGGTGCCGCGCTCGCGGTCAGTGCCGTCATCGGTGCCATCAGGCCGGTGACGACGGCGGCGGCCACCAGCCCGCGCGCCATCCGTCTACTGTGGACTACTGTTCTTCGCATACCCCCAGCACCTTTCTTTTTTGTGGCATGGCAAAGCCATCGCCCTACGGCGAGATACCAGTGAAAATCAGAGAGTGTTCCTGACGCGCTGTTCGCCGTCCAGAGCCTGCTGCAACAACCCGTTCCAATACACCGCCTGCTGCGCCGCCGCATCCCGCTCAGCCAACCACGCCGCCTCCGACGACTTCGCCGGATCAACAATCGACGACCAGTTCGGACCCAACGCCGCCTGCGCCGCGGCCAGCACCACACGCCAGTTCTCCGCCTGACGCACCGCGAAAGCCTGCGCCTCACCCCACCCCGACCGGGCAGGCTGCGTCTGCTCACCCACCTGCTGCCACGCCCGCGCCGCCGCGTCCTTGGCCTGCTGCCTGGTCTCCTCCGACGCCTCCCGCGCCGCCTTCTCCGCAGCCTCCGCATCCACGATCAACCGCAACACCGTCGCCCGCCACCGCATGTTCTCGTTCGCCTGCCGCATCCGGAACACCTCCAGATCCAACCGCGAACCCGTCGCCCAGCCATACGCGAAGAACTCGACC
>NZ_JAAATY010000046.1 GCF_013280595.1 Kibdelosporangium persicum | reverse complement strand
GACAGGTGGAGGTCATCCGGAAGTTTGTGGGCAGCCTCGACCATGTGGAGCCCGAAAAGGTTGCTCTGGCTGAAGAGTTGATGGTCGAGCGTGCTGCCGAGGACGACCCGAATGCTTTGGCCCGGTATGGGGAGCGGTGGGTGCGTGATGTCATCGACCCGGATGGCAAGGCGCCTGAGGACGATGAGCCGCAGCGGCCGGAGCGGGAGCTGCGGCGGCATATCTTTCGCGATGGGCGGATGGAGTTCAAGGGGCGGTTGGATGCTGAGACGGCCGCTCTGTTCGACGCGCTGCTTGCGCCGTTTGAGAAGCGCGAAGCGGACGACACGCGCGGGTATGCCGAACGCGGCGGCGACGCCTTCGCCGATGTGTTGCAGAAGGCCGCGAACTGCCCGGATCTGCCGACGCACAACGGGTACAAGACCGAGGTCGCGTTCACCATCTCGATGGACGAGCTGACCAAATCGGTGGATGAACGGGTCTTGCCCGGCACTCGGTTGACCGCGGGTGAAGCGCGGCGGATTGCCTGCGACGCACACGTGCTTCCCGCGGTCATGGGCGGAGATTCCAAACCGCTCGACGTCGCGGTCCCGGCCTATGTCGTGCCCGCACACATCCGGCGTGGACTGGTGCTCAGGGACCGCGGATGCGCCTTCCCAGGCTGCGACCGGCCCGCCAGCGTGTGCCACAGCCACCACATCAAGTCCTGGCTACGCGGCGGACCGACCGCCCTGGGCAACCTCGTGCTCCTGTGTGGACAACACCATCGGCTCATCCACCGCAGCGAATGGGAGGTGCGGCTGGACGGAGGCGTCGCCTGGTTCACCCCGCCGGACTATGTCGACCCAGTACGTACACCACGACGGAATCACTTAGAGCAATGCTTGAGATCTGTGGATCGGCCGAGGAAGGGCGTACCTTCCCGGTGATCGGGTAGAAATCTCAAACAGGTCGACGTTGGCGCGTCGGTCGGGAAGGCACGCCCTGTGCTCAGCGTGGTCCCCGATCCTGCTTCTGGTGACAACGACCGCCCGGTGGCGGGCGAGGCGTCGTTGATCGACCAGATCGTTTGCGAGGGCGCCCGCCGGATGCTGGCCGAAGCGCTTCCGGACGTGCTGGCCCGGTGTCTGGCCGAGGGACGCTGATCCTGCTCGCAAGGAGGCGAAGCGTGGATATGAAAGAGAAAATGACGGCCGGACCGAGCGCTTCCCGTCTCGATGGCGCTTCGTCGGTTGCGGCGCAGGACCGGCTCCGCCAGTAAGGACTCGTTCCGGCCAATCGGTGTTCACATCGGGTGTACGCCTCTTGATCACGCCGCACAGTGTTAGCGATAACATCACTCGGACGCCAACGGAGGCGCCATGCCGATCGCCAGATCCCGGCTCTTGGCAGCCCTCCTTCCGGTAGCCGCGCTGCTGGCCACCGTGCTCAACGTCCGCCGCCGCCGGGCCTTTACTGATCAGCGCCGGGCCTCGCCGGGACGCGGCGGGCAACAACTTCCGGCTGGCCGGGTCCGGCGTCCCAGAAGTTCACCTGGAACGCCGACTGGACACCGAACTTCGGCACGCCGGTCCGGCTCGGCACCCAGCTCGCCGCTCCCTCGGGAGAGCCCGCCAGCTAGGCGTTTTCCGCGGGTGCCGGTGGTGCGTGCCACCGGCACCCGCGGACCGCGCGAGTTCCTTTCACACCGCCGCCTGTGCCGGATGGCCCACCGGCAACCACGGCGACAACAGGAGAAATCATGATCAGCCGCAGATCTGTGTTGACCGCTGCCGGTATCGCGGCCGCCAGCGGCGCGCTGGGCACCGGCCTGGCCCATGCCGACGCGACCATCGCGGTCAACCCCGGTGTCGAGTACGGCAGGTGGGAGGGCTGGGGAACACGCGATCGCTATGCCCGGCGCGACGACACCAGGCTCAGCGGAGTGCCGTTTCAGCGCCGGTCAGGTGCAGACCTTCCAGATCGACGGCGTGGTGTGACCCGACGGTAGAAGTGCCCCGGTCCGTGTCTTGCATCCGGACCGGGGCCTTCGCGTCATGCCCGGGTCCACCGCTGGTTGGCCTGGCCGTTGCAGGACCACAGGATCAGCCTGGTGCCGTTGGCGGTGCCCGCCTGGTCGGCGTCGAGACAGAGCCCGGCGTGGGCGTTGCGCAGCGAGCCGTCCGAGTTGAACGTCCACCGCTGGTTCGCCTGCCCGTTGCAGGTCCAGATGATCACCGGGGTGCCGTTGGTCGTGCCCTGGTTCTCGGCGTCGAGGCACATGTTCCCGTAGATCCGGATCTCACCGCCGGCCCAGCCGGTCCAGAGTTGGTTGGCAGCGGTGTGGCAGTCCCACAGCAGCGTGGCGGCTCCCGGTGCGGTGGAGGCGTTGTCCACGTCGACGCATCGGCCCGAACTGGTGCCGCGCAGCCTGCTGGTGGTGGCGGCCACGGGGCTGCCGCCGCTGACCCGGAAGGCCGCGACGCCGTGCGCGGGCACGTTCGCCGAGATGGTGCCCGATGTGCCGGACGTGCCGCCGGTCCACAGGTCGGTCAGGGTGAACGAGCTGCCGGACAGGCCGATCTGCGCCGCGGTGGTGGAGACGGTGGTGCTGCCGCCGCCCCGGTTGAACAAGCCGACGGCGACCGATCCGTCGGACAACGGCTTGGCGAAAACCTCGGTGTCACCGTCGTCGCGGACCCGGCGGCCACCCGCGCCGAGGCGGTCCTGGTTGACCGCGATCAGGCGTGGGTTGCGCAGGATGGCGCTGACGTCGGCGGACATGGTGCGGATGTCGTTGCCCGCCATCAGGGGTGCGGCCATGAGCGCCCAGAGCGCGAAATGGGACCGGGACTCGGTGAGGGTGAGCCTGGGACGGCCGACGACGAGCATGTCGGGGTCGTTCCAGTGCCCTGGCCCGGCTTGCGCGGCCAGGGGAGCGGTGATGTCGACGACGTTGCCCACGCCCATGGGGTAGCTGTTGACGTTGCCGTTCTGCCAGATGTCGAGCAGGTCCTCGGTGGTGCGCCAGAGGTCGGCGATCTCGCCCCAGTTGTACTTGTCGCCGGTGATGGCGTGCAGGCTGTTGGGGTTGATGCTGTAGACGATCGGGCGGCCGGTGGCGCGCAGCGCGTCGCGCATGGTGGTGAACCGGGCGATCTGGTCCTCGCGGGTGCCCCAGGGGTTGCACCAGTCGTACTTGAGGTAGTCCACGCCCCAGGAGGCGAACGTGCGCGCGTCCTGGACCTCGCGTCCGCCGCTGCCGGTCGAACCCGGGTAGGTGCCCACCCGCTGGGCGCAGGTGCGATCGGTGGGGGCCATGTAGATGCCGAACTTCAGGCCCTTGCCGTGGATGTAGTCGCCGAGGGCCTTCATCCCGCTGGGGAACCGGCCGGCGTGGGCGCGCAGGTTGCCCTGGGAGTCGCGCTGCGGTTCGTACCAGCAGTCGTCCACCACGACGTACTGGTAACCCGCCGCGCTCATCCCCGAGTTCACCATGGCGTCGGCGGCCTGGCGGATCATGCCCTCGTTGATGTTGCATCCGAAGGAATTCCACGAGTTCCACCCCATGGGCGGCGTCTGTGCGGGGCTGCCGGGAGCCGCGACGGCGTGGTCCGGCGCCTGGGGCGCGACGGTGACCACCGCGGCCACCACGGCGGCTGCGGCGACCAGGTTCAGGCGTCGCCTCCGCGATCGAGTGGGCGTCATTGCCTCTCCTTGACTCTCGTCGCCCGTGGGCGGGAGGTCTGCGGTTGTCGTTTCAGGCCTTGCGATCCAGGGCGAACGACGCGAAGTGGATCGCTGACCGGCGCTCATTGTTAGCGCTAACAGGACCGGTCCGACGTTGTTGTTGGCTGAAACCGCAACGGTGTTAGCGCCAACATTGAACGTGACAGTAAGTCGGTGGCCCAGCGGGGTCCAGTGCTGTCCGACGTTGTCGGCTGAAAATGACCAGAATGCGCGTGGGTGCTGCACCGTTCGGTCGTCTCGGTTTCCGCCGGGTGCAGGCGCAGAGGGCATTGAACGTTCAACATCCACCGATCAGGTGCTGCCGCCACGCACCAGTTCGGTGGGCAGGAGAAGTCCGGGTTCGTCGTCGCGGCCGTGCTCGACCTGCCGCAGGCAGCGGCCGATCAGCTCGCGGGAGATGCGCTCGACGGGAATGCGGGCGCTGGTCAGGGTGGGTTCGGTCGTCAGGCCGACAGCCCCGCCGTCGAAGCCGGTCACCGCCACGTCAACGCCGACACGCAGGCCGAGCGAGTGCGCGACGTTGACCACGACCGCTGCGACGGCGTCGCTGCCGGTCACGATGGCGGTGGGCGGTTTCCTGCTGGTGAGCAACTGTCGCGCGCGACGGCGGACGCCCTGGTCCGGGCCTCGGAAGACCGAGGTCTTGGGCAGGCGGAGGCCGTGCTCGGCCAGCCGTCGGGTGAAGCCGTTTAGGCGCTCCAGCTTCCAGTACTGGTCGCCGTCGGCGCCGAGGTAGGCGAACCGCTGGTGGTCTTCGGCGACGAGCATGTCCACCACCGCACGCATGCCCGCCTCGTTGTCCACGTCCACCCAGTGCTGGGGCAGGTCCGGGGCGAGGCGGCCGAAGCACGCGAAGGGGATACGGCTGTCGGCGAGGAAGCGGGCCCGGTCGTCCTCGACGGTGGACTCGGACAGGATGACCGCGTCCACGGCGTGCCGGGCGACGAGGTCCTTGAACACGCCGAGCGGGTCTTCGTGGTGGTGGGTGAAGACGAGCACCTGATGGTCGACCTCGGAGCCGGCCTTCACCAGGGAGAGCAGGAAGTGCAGGGTGAAGCCCTGCGCCCGGTCCAGCTGCTCGCCGAAGATGTGGTAGCCGATCTGCATCGTGCGGCGCGAGCGCAGGGTCTGCGCGGCGCGGTTGGGCTGATAACCCAGCGCCCGCATGGCGCTGGTGACCTTCTCGTAGGTCATGGCGGAGTAGTACTCGTCGCGACCATTGAGGACATTGGACACCGTCTGCCTCGACACGCCCGCGGCGGCGGCCACGTCGACGATGCCGACGCGCCGCCTCCCCTCATCCGCACCACCTCTGGGCACCGGCCCACCTCCTCGTACGGACATCATTCACCCGAGGTGACTGCCTGGACACATGGAACGTTCCATCTCGCGGAACTGATCACCTGCCGCGGCGTTCCCCGCCGGGTCAGAGGGTGAACGGCGGCGCCGCTGTTAGCGTTAACCAGCGGTATCCCCGGTCTTGTCGTCAGCGAAAAAGTTGCGCTACCGTGCTCTGGGAGCGCTCCCGGAAACTGTCCGGTATCGGGCCGGGAGGGCGCCGACCCTGCTACAGGAATGTGACTATCAGCGATAACACGACTCGGTTGCCAACGGAGGCACCTCATGTCGATCGCTCGAACGGAGCGGCACGCCTGGCCGCGCCGACTGCCTGGGTTCCGGTCGCACGGCATTCGGGCAAGTGCCTGGATCTGCCGTCGAGCTCGCAGGACAACGCGCAGTTCAAGCAGTACCCGTGCAACGGCGGGCAGAACCAGCAGTTCCAGCTGACCCGCGTCTGAACAAAGGGACAGAAAGGGGAGCGGGGTGTCCTGTCCAGTGCATGTTGACGCAAACATCAGGCGACCAGGCCTGGCGGCGTGACCGGGCGGCGGAGCGCGGACCACCTCAGGCGGTGCCGGTCCGCCTGAGCAGACCTGCTCGACCGACCACGCTGACCTTCCTTCAGATGGGCTACTGACATGCGGAAACTCCTCGCCGCGCTCGCCGCGGCCGTCCTTGTCCCGCTTCTGGCGGCTCCGACCGCGCACGCCGCCGGGCCTGCGCCGCACTACCTGATGACGGCGTTCACCAACAGCAGCGAGTCGAACATGTACGTCTACGACTCGCCCAACGCCACCAACTTCACTCTGGTGCGCGGCAACGCCTACCGGCCGCCGTGGAGATGCGCCTGGACCTGAGGTCCCAGGATTCGGCGTTCGCCGGCGACGCCTCCTTCACCGTGGTCGCCCGGCTGTCCTGACCGCTCGCCAGCCCTGCTGGTCTGACCACCAACGCGCCGGCGCGGTCTTCCGGTTCGGAAGGGACACGTCGTGCGGGACGTCGGCGGGCATCCGCGCCGACGGCGCCCACCGGGTGCCGAGCATCCGGGTTACCAGTTTTCCCCTCAACGTGGAGGCTCGAATGAGAAGGCTCAGGGTGGCTGTCGCGGCCACCGCGATGGTGTTGGGAGGCACGGCCATCGGGACGCAGCCCGCGTCGGCGGCCGTGGTCGACACCAACGCCTCGTACGTCTTGGTCAACCGCAACAGCGGCAAGGCGTTGGACGTGTGGGAGCGCTCGACCGCCGACGGCGGCCGGATCTCCCAGTACACCGACGTGGACGGCGCCAACCAGCAGTGGCAGCTGGTGCGCGTGGGCGGGGGCAACCCTGAGCCCGGCCGCCAGGTCGAACAACTCAACCGCGGCCTGACCAGCGTGCGCTCGGGTAACGGCAACCTGGTCAGCTGGCGGCTGCTGGCCGGTGACCCGGCCGGAGTGGCGTTCAACGTCTACCGTGGTGGGACCAAGCTCAACGGCAGCCCGATAACGGCGTCGACGAACTACCTCGACAACGGGGCGGCCGGGGATGCTTCCTACACCGTGCGTGCGGTGGTGGACGGGGTGGAGCAGGCACCGTCGGAGGCGTCGCTGCGGTTCACCGGAGGTGGGCACCTCGACGTGCCGATCCAACCGCCGGGGAGCATCTACAGCGGGAACGACGCCAGCGTTGGCGACCTCGACGGTGACGGCCAGTACGAGATCGTGCTCAAGTGGGACCCGAACAACGCTCGCGACAACTCGCAAGCTGGTGTGACCGGCAACGTGTTCATCGACGCCTACCGGCTCGACGGCACACGGTTGTGGCGGATCGACCTGGGGCGCAACATCCGGGCGGGTGCGCACTACACGCAGTTCCAGGTGTACGACTACGACGGTGACGGCCGCGCCGAGGTGGCGGTGAAGACCGCCGACGGCACCCGTGACGGCCGGGGCACCGTGATCGGCAACGCCAACGCCGACCACCGCAACTCCAGTGGCTACATCCTGTCCGGGCCGGAGTTCCTGACGATGTTCAACGGCCTGACCGGTGCCGCGATGTCGACGGTGAACTACGACCCGCCCCGTGGTGACGTCTGCTCGTGGGGTGACTGTTACGGCAACCGCGTGGACCGGTTCCTGGCGGGCACCGCCTACCTGGACGGCGCACGGCCATCGCTGATCATGGCGCGGGGTTACTACACGCGTGCGGTGATCGCGGCGTGGGACTTCCGCAACGGGCAACTGGTCAAGCGCTGGACCTTCGACAGCAACAACCAGGCCGGGTACGCCGGCCAGGGCAACCACTCGCTGACCATCGGCGACGTCGACCAGGACGGCCGGGACGAGATCGTCTACGGCGCGGCCACCATCGACGACAACGGCCGCGGCCTGTGGACCACCCGCCTCGGCCACGGTGACGCCGCCCATCTGGGTGACCTCGACCCGTCCCGGCCGGGCCTGGAGTACTTCAAGGTTTCCGAGAGCAGCAACCAGCCCGGGTCGTGGTTCGCCGACGCCCGCACCGGCCAGGTCTTGTGGCAGACCGCCTCGGGCAGCGACAACGGCCGTGGCGTGTCCGGCGACATCCACGCGGGCAGCCCCGGTGCGGAGTCCTGGTCCAATGCCGACGGCAGCCTGCGGGACACCAGGGGCCAGGCTGTCGGCCGCAAGCCGTCCTCGGCCAACTTCTTGATCTGGTGGGACGGCGACCCGACCCGCGAGTTGCTGGACCAGACCCGCATCGACAAGTACGGCACCGGTGGCGACACCCGCCTGCTCACCGGCTCGGGCGTGCACTCCAACAACGGCACCAAAGCCAACCCGTCCCTGTCCGGTGACATTCTCGGCGACTGGCGCGAGGAGGTCATCTGGCCCACCACCGACAACCGGGCGCTGCGGATCTACTCCACCCCGTTCCCCACCGACCGGCGCATCACCACGCTGATGCACGACACGATGTACCGGGTGGCCATAGCCTGGCAGAACACCGCCTACAACCAGCCTCCGCACCCCAGCTTCGCCATCCGGTGAACAGCGGACGCGCTCGGCCGGGATGTCCCGGCCGAGCGCTTCGCGTGGACAGGATCGGACTGGACCCTGCCGCGCGACACGAGGTCAACGAGTGTCCACTGAGGAGGATCGCCATGCCAGGCTGTGCACGATGGTCAGCGTGGTCGCCCACGTGATCAACGCGGCGCCGACGACATGGATGGCGACAAGGATCGCGGGGATCGCGAGCAGGTATTGCACGTATCCCAGCACTCCCTGAGTGAGTGACAGCCCGAGCAGCAGGGTGGCTGAGTGAGCGGGTTTCCCGTTGATCGCGGCCATCCGGAAGCCCACGAGGATCACTAACTGCAGGCCGAGGAAGAGCACCACGGCCAAGCCGTGAACGATCGTCATCAGCAGTGGATCCAGGTCGAACCGTTCTGCTTTGTTGTCGCCGCCGTGCGGTCCGGCACCGGTCACCACGGCGCCGAAACCGTGCACCAACGCCAGTGCGGGCGCCAAACTGACGATACTCCAGCGCAATCCGCGAGGCACCGTGACGCCGGGGCCGGGTCGTGCGCGCAGGAGTTCGATCAGGACAGTCGCAGCGGCGACGATTCCCATGCTGATCAGGAAATGCGCGGCGACGATCCCCGGCGCGAGGTCCATCCGCACGCTCAGGCCGCCGACCACACCTTGGACACCGACCGCGACCAGGATCGCGACGGACAGTGCGAACGGAACCGACCGCCATCCGGTCATCCGGACCACCGCGATCACCGCGGCGATCGCGATCAGGCCGACGAGCACGCCGAGCAGCCGGTTGCCGTTCTCGATCACGCCGTGGACGCCCTGCTCCGCGGTCGCCACGAACGAGTCGTCGGTGCACTGGGGCCAGGTCGGACAGCCGAGCCCGGAGCCGGTCAGCCGGACGAGCGAACCGGTCAGCACGATCACCACATTGGCGATCAGGCTGGCGACAGCGATGCGGATCGCGAGCGGGCGCCGCGTGTCCGTCGCGGATTCGGTTGTCATCGACGAGTCCTTTTGTATATCTGAACAGATATACGTCACGGTATACTTAACGGCGCCCGGCGGCAAGCCGTTCCAACGCGGGCACGATGTCGCTCGGTGCCGGGGTCGCCGCCAACGAATCCTGGATTCCCGCCGCGCCAAGGCGGAACGACGGCGTCGTCAACAGTCTGGTGAGGGCGAGCTTGATCGACGGCAGGGTCAGCTCCTCGGCATCGATCCGTAGTCCCGCACCACGTTTGACCACGGCGTCGGCGATGCGCTGCTCGTCCCAGAGCTGCACCGGGATGATCAGTTGCGGCACACCGTGCACGGCGGCGTTCGCGTACGTTCCGGTGCCACCGTGGTGGATGATCGCCGAGCACGTCGGCAGCAACGCGTGCAGCGGCACGTAATCGACCATTCGCACATTCGGCGGCACGGTTCCGATGGTGGCCTGCTGGTCGGCGTTCAAGGTGGCGACGACCTCGACGTCATGCTCGGCGACCGCGGCGACCAGGTCGGAGATCAGCGTGTTGTCGCCCCAGTGCTCCCGTTGTGACACACCCAAGGTCAGGCACACCCGCGGCCGGGAAGCCGGCACGCGCAGCCACTCCGGCACCTCAGCCGTTCCGTTGTACGGGAGGTTGCGCATGGGTACGGACCGCAGGTCCAGCGGAATCCGCATCCACGACGGCATCGGGTCGACCGTCAACTGGCCGAGGATGACCTCCTCGTCGAACGTGAGGTCGTAGCGCTTCAGCGTGGTCGTCAGCCATTCCCTGATCAGGTCGTCCTCACGAGGTCCCGCGCTGAACGCCAGCCGCATGGCGCCGACCAGGTCGTGCCCGAACAACAGGCGGGCGTGCGCCGCGCCGCTGGCCTTCGCGGCCACCGCGCCCGCCAGGTTCACCGGATCCCACAGCACCAGGTCCGGCCGCCATTCCCTGGCGAAGTCCACGAGCTCGGACACCATGCGCTGGTGCCCGCCGGTGGGGAAGTCGTCGCAGAAGTACATCGAGATCGTGCCGAGCACCAGCATCCGCAGCCACTGCCCGGTTCTGGTCGGCTCGGGCAGGCCAAGGCCGACCGCGTCGGTCAGCCCGGCCATGAACTCGTCACCCGGCCATTCGTCGATCGCGTCCTGGATGTTCAGCGGATCGCCGACCGCCACGGCGGTCAGCCCGGCGCCGGTGATCTTCTCGGTGACGTCGGGGTGCCCGGCGATCCGGACCTCGTGGCCGGCGACATGCAGCGCCCAGGCCAGCGGCACCACGTTGTAGACGTGCGGCGCGGTGGAAAACGGCGTGAGCAGGACACGCATCTGGCTCTCCCCAAGGGTTTCGTGCTCGGCGGTCAGCCGGTCCGCAGGACCGACGGCAGTTCGGTGCGCCGGGAGACGTTCAGCTTCCGGTAGATCTTGGTGAGGTGCTGTTCGACCGTGCTGGCCGTCACCTTCAGGCGTTCCGCGATCTGCTGGTTGGTGCTGCCGAGCGCGGCCAAAGCCGCGACCCGCCGCTCGGCGGTCGTCAACGTGCGGGGAACGTCCGTGGCGGCGTGGCCGGGCAGGAGTGCCGGTGCTCCCGCCGCCTGGGCTTCCGTCGTGGCCATGCTCGCCAATCGCCTGGCGCGGCTGTGGTCACCGACGTCGTAACACGCCCGGCTGAGGTCGGTCAGCGCACGGGACAACTCGAGCCGGTCACCCGCGGACCGCAACAGACCGGTCGCGTTGCCCAGGACCCGGACCCGTTCGTGCCGTTCACAGACAGCGGCGTACGCCCGCAAGGAGATGCCCATGACCCGGGGAGTCGAGTCGCTGGTCCGCGCCAATTGGCGGACGGCCCAATGCCTTGCCCTCAGCGGCTCGCCAAGCTGGTGGTGGGCCTCGGCCAGATCGGCGCGCCAGGGAACCCGGGCGGTGTCGTCGAGCTGCCAGGCGCGTGCCAGCCTGCCGCATGTGGTGAAGTCGTCGATCGCACGCGCGGCGTCGCCTGCGGCAAGGTGATAGTGGCCACGGGCATGCAGGAAACAAAGCCAGCCAATGGTGTTCGTGACTTCGTTGGGCAGACTGCGGGCCAGCAGCTCAGCGGCCTCGTCGAGGCTGCCGCATGCGGTGGCGGCCCGTACGGCCACTGCCAGCGCGGAGCCGAGAAGAGTGTGGTGGTGCAGTTCGTCGCACATCCTCAAGACCGCGTGCGCCTGGGAACGTGCCGTTGGCAGATCACCAAGGCGTAGTGCGATGTCGGCGCGGTGACTGCGAAAGGCCGCTTCCCAGGTCGGTGCCTTGCGGCGTTTGGCCTCGCTGATCAGCTCGTCACAGCGGGGCAGTGCGAGATGTTGCTGATCGGCGTCCAGCAGCACGGCGATGGCATGACCCAAGGTGGTGAATGTCGAGTCGTCGAGCTGCTCGGTCCGCAGGACGTGGTGCGCGTGCCGGAAGTCGTTGGAGACGTCACCATCCGGGCACAGCTCGTCGGCTCGTCCTGGACCGTACAACCACAGTGCCGTTCGCCGGAGGTCCGGGTCCGGAGTCGTGCGCAGCCGCGTGGCAAGGCCGATTTTTCCTTGCCACAGCAGGTATCTGGCGGCTTGGTCCGGCTGGTCACCGAGCCGGCGCAACGCGGCCAGCGGATTGACCCGCCATTCCGCGGTGGCCGACTCGGACTGGATCACGGCGGTCTGTCCGGTATCCCGCGCCAGCAGCAGGGCCTTGTCGAGGAAACCGGTCGCCGTCGCGACGTCGTCCCGAGCAAGCGCATGGTCAGCGGCCTCACGCAGGACGTCGATCGCCCAGTCCGTCCGGACGTGGTGCGCGGCGACCAGATGACGGGCCACATCCGTTGCCGTGGCGCCTGACCGGTACAGCACTTCGGCGACCCGCGCGTGCGTTGCCGAAAGATCGTCCGGGCTCATGGCGGCGAGTACCGCGTCGGGTGCGCGCAGCCGCCCTGAGTCGACAAGGCCTGTGGCCGCAAGCAATTCCATGCTGTCCGTGGCCGTCCTCGGTTCGACGCCCGCCACTTCGGCGGCGTGACCGTGTGTGGAGTCATGAAGGACAGCAAGGGCATGTGCCAGCCGAGCCAGCGGCGGATCCAGACGCTGAAGGCATGTCGCCATGCCACCGCCGGTCAGGTTCCCTTCAGCCAGAGCCACTGTCAACAGTGGATTGCCGCCGGTGACCCCGTGGGATCGCCCGGCGTTGGCGCGATCGGGGGCGCGCTGCTGGAGCACCTTGTCCACACCGACAGGGGAGAGCAGTGGCAGGTGCAGTCGCTGGAACGTGGGATGGCTGCTGATCTCGGCACGAAACCATGGCCCGTGCCGCCACGGGTAGATCCATTCGGTGAGCACCAGGGACACCTGGGCCGAGGCGAGCCTGCGGGCCAGGAACAACAGCGCGGTGAGCGATTCCTGGTCGGCGAACTGGATGTCGTCGACCGCGACGACCGCCGGTCCCATGGCCAGCAGAGCCTGACAGAACCCCTGGTGCACGGGGAGTTCCGTGCCGAAGGCGAGCTGGCCCAACACTCCGGCGGGCAGCGACGTCTCGGCACGGGACGCGGTCGCGGTCAGCACTGTCATGCCGGAGCGCTTCGCGTGGCCGACGAAGTCGTGCAGCAGCGCGGTCTTCCCGGTGCCGATGGCTCCGGTCAGCAGCACTGCCCGGCCGCAGGGGCGATCGTCGACCACACCTCGTAGGGTGGCCGCGGCGCGGTCGCGTTCCGTCAATGCCATGAGGGCGACGGTAATTCGGCTCTCTTGGTTGCCGCTGGACGAAAGCTAGTCTCCGGCTCGACTGCCGCGGCGAGTTAGCCTCCCTCCACCCTCCGTGTAGCGCGGGTCATAATGATGGCGTGTCATGACAGTCAAGAAGACGGTCCCGGCCGTGCCGGTGGACACCGAACTGGGACTGCATCTGCTGGTGGTCCGTGGCTTGCAGTGGATCGCGAGTTCACCGTCGTGGGGTGATCCGTACGGGATGTTGTTGCGTGCGCATGCCGATTCGCCGGTCGACTTCGAACGGCAGGTGCGCGAACGTGGCCCGCTGTACCGCAGCACGGCGCAGGCCTGGGTGACCGGGACCTACGCGACGAGTGCCGAGATCCTGGCGAACCCGGCCATGGAGACGTGGTACGCCGACCCCGAGCACGGAAACCAGCGTGCGCTTTCGTTGGAAGAACCGTTGCTGAGCCACATCCTGTCGTTGGATCGGGCTGGGATGTGCTTGACCAGAAAGGAGTACGAGCGACTGCCGGTCGACCGGTTCACGGTGCCGCCCGCGTCCGCGGCGGCAGTGTGCGAGTCCACGGTGGACCGGATCGGCGTCCGGTTCGACCTGATGACCGACTTCGCCCGGCCGGTCGCGGTCGAACTGGCTCGTCAGGTCGTTGGCGTCCCGGACGGGGAAGCATTCGGCCAGTTGTGCGCGGACGTGTCGATCGCCTTGGACGCGGTGCTCTGCCCACCGAAGTACGACGACGCCAGACGGCTGACTGCGGCCATCGTGCGGTTACACGGCCTGTTCGCCGAGCATGGGCGGCACCCGGATCTGGTGACCGCGAGCATGGTGATCAGCGTCGTGGGCGTCGAGATCACCACGGCCCTGGTTTGCGCCAGCGTGCTCGCCTTGCTGGAGAAACCCGAACAGTGGCAGGCGGTGGCCGAAGAGCCTGACCTGGCCGGGCGTGCGGTCCAGGAAACGCTCCGGTACGCCCCGCCGATCCGGATCGAGCCACGGATCGCGCGGGACGAGATAGAGGTCGCGGGTGAGACCATCGTGGCCGGTGACGAAGTCGTCGTGGTCGTCGGCGCGGCGAACCGTGACCCGGAGGTGTTCGACGCCCCCGACGACTTCGACCTGTCCCGCGACGGCGAGAATCTTTCGCTGAGCGAAGGCAGGTACGGCACGTTCTCGGCCGGTTTCGCGCGCACGGTGGCGAAGGCGGCGCTACGGGCCATCACGGCCAAGGCACCGGGACTGCGCGCCGCCGGGCCGGTCCTCCGGCGGCGCAGGTCACCGGTGGTGCGTGGAATTCTGCGCTGCCCGATGATCAGGTGACGGTGCGGTGCTGGGCGGTCAGCCGTTCCAGCGCCGGCACGATCTCGTTGGGACTCGGGGTGGCCAACGCCTCCGCACGGAGGTAGGCCGCTCCGGTCGCATACCGCTGGTCGTCCACCAGGAGCTGGATCCTGTCCCGCAGCGATTCCGGTGAGACCTCGGCTTGGGACAGGCCGAACCCTGCACCGGCATCGGACACGTAGCTGCCCATGAAGCCCGGGTCGGGGAAGTTGCCAGGCCGTGAGTCCACAATGAGCTGCGGGACGCCGTAGACCCGCGCCGCGCTGAAGGTGCCGATCCCGCCATGGTGCACAACGGCCGAGCAGGACGGCAGCAGCGCGTGCAGCGGCACGTACTCGGCGACTCGCACGTTGTCCGGAATGGACCGCACGTTCGTCAGCTGGTCGGCGTTCAGGGTGGCGACCACGTCGACATCCAACGCGGCGACGGCGTCAAGGCTGGCGGACAGCAGATCCGGAATGTCCACGCCTGAGTCCCGGTTGGACACTCCGAAAGTGACACAGACACGCGGCCGCTTCGGTGGCTCGTGCACCCAGTCCGGGATAGCGGACGACCCGTTGTACGGGACGTAACGCATCGAGTGGTAGTCCACGTCCACAGGCAACCGCATCGACTCGGGCATCGCGTCAATGGTCCACTGTCCCGTGACCAGCTGTTCGTCGAACGTGCCGCCGAACCGGCCCAACGCCCACGTCAGCCACTCCTCCATCGGGTCGTCACGCAACTCGGCGGGCTGCTGGGCGGTCAGGCCGAGGAACACCGACCGCATCCGGGCGATGAAGTCCAGGCCGATCAGCAGCCGGGCGTGCGCCGCGCCGCAGGCAGCCGCGGCGATCGGCCCGAAGAACGTGTACGGATCCCAGACGACCAGGTCGGGACGCCAGTGCCGGGCGAACCGGACCACGTCGTCGAGCACGGCGTCACTGGCCGAGTACGGGAAGACCAGACCACCGAACACGGCGAACACACCCTGCAGGTGCTCGAGCGTCATGTCCGCTGTGCGGTGGAGGGTGAAGTCGAACTCCAGGTTCTCGAAGAAGGCCCCGGCGCCGGCCGCGTCCAGCTCCCCGTCCGACCGCGGTCCGGCGACGACGTGGTGCAGGCCGGTGCCGGCGAGCACCTCGGCCATGTCCGCCTGGCTGACCAGGCATACCTGGTGTCCCGCGGTGTGCAGCGCCCAGGCCAGCGGAACCTGGTTGTAGACGTGTGACCTCGCCCCGAAGCTGGTGAACAGAACGCGCATGGAAGGTCTCCCTGTCCTTTCAGATGACCCCGGTCGGCCGGGACAGCGCCGCTCGCGGGATTTTGGGTGCCAGCTCGACGATCCGGCCGATCAGCCGGCACACGGTCGTGACGTCCGCGGTGGTGACCTCCATGCCGGTCGGCAGCGAGATCACCCGGTCGCCGAGCGCTTCCGAACGCGGCAACGGCAGGGGAGCGTGCCGCGCCGGATCGCGTACGTACGGCTCGGTCCGGTGACAACCTGGGTGGAAGTGCGTACGCGTCAACACGTTCTCTGCCGCCAACGCGGCGACGACCGAGTCGCGGTCGATCCCGGCCGCCTCCTGGTCGACCTCGATCACGATGTACTGGTGGTTGACCTCGTCGGCCGGATCCGGTGCGCGCAGGGAAATTCCCGGGACGCCGGCCAGCCCGGCGCGGTAGGTCCGGTAGTGCCCGCTGTTGACCGAGATGAGATACGGCATGTTCTCCAACGATGTGAGCCCCATCGCCGCGGCGACCTCGGTCATCTTCGCGTTGGTGCCCACCGACCGCACTTCCGCTCCGGTGCCGCGGCCGTAGTTGTGCATCAGCCGGACCTGCTCGGCCAGTCCTTCGTCGTCGGTGACCAGGGCGCCGCCCTCGAAGGAGTTGATGAACTTCGTCGCGTGGAAGCTGAGTACCTCGGCACCACCGAAACCGCCGACCGGCCGGCCGTGGTGTTTGCTGCCGATGGCGTGCGCGCTGTCGTAGAACAACGCGAGCCCATGCTCGGCGGCGAGGTCGTCCAGCCGCTCGGTGGGCGCGGGATGCCCCCACAGGTGCACCGCGAGGATGCCCGTGGTCCGGTCGGTGATCACGTGCCTGGCATGGTCCGGGTCGATGTTGCCGGTGGATTCGTCGATGTCGCAGAAGACCGGCGTGATCCCCTCCCACAGCAACGTGTGCGCGGACGCGATGAAGGTGAACGACGGGACCACGACCTCACCGCGCAGGCCCGCCGCCCTCGCCAGGATCTGCAGCCCGATGCTCGCGTTGCACATCGCGACGCAGTACCGCACGCCGGCCGCCTCGGCGATCTTCTCCTCGAACTGCCGCGACAACGGGCCGAAATGTGTCAGCCAGCGGCGGTCCATCGCCGCTTCGATGCGCCGCAACACCTTGCCCGGTTCCGGGATGTTCGGCCTGCCCACGTGCAACGGCTGCCGGAAGGCCGGATCACCGCCCAGTACCGCCAGATCGGCCGCCATGTCACGACCGCCCGGCGACGAAGGCACGGATCGACTCGACCATGTAGTCGGTCATCTCGGTGGTGATGCCCGGGTACACCCCGATCCAGAAGGTGCGTTCGGTGACGATGTCACTGTTGGCCAGCGTGCCCGCGATCCGGTACCGGCGGTCGAGGTACGCCGGATGGCGCGTCAGGTTGCCCGCGAACAAAAGCCGCGTCCCGATCTTGCGGGACTCCAGGAACCGCACCAGATCCGCGCGCTGGAAGGGCGCGTCGGGCCTGATCGTGATCACGAAGCCGAACCAGCTCGGATCGCTGTCGCGGGTGGCCGACGGCAGCAGCAACCAGGGGACGTCGTCGAGCCCTTCCCGCAGCCGGGTCCAGTTGCGCCGCCGCGCCTCACCGAACTCGGCGAGCCTGCCGAGCTGGTTGAGTGCCAGCTTGGCCTGCAGATCGGTCGCCTTCAGGTTGAAGCCGACGTGCGAGAAGATGTATTTGTGGTCGTAGCCTTCGGGCAGGCTGCCGAGCTGGTAGGCGAACCGCTTACGGCAGGTGTCGCTCTCGCCCGGCTCACACCAGCAGTCCCGGCCCCAGTCCCGCATCGACTCGACGATCCGTGCCAGCACGAGGTTGTCGGTCAGCACACAGCCACCCTCACCGCTGGTGATGTGGTGCGCGGGGTAGAAGCTCACCGTGCTCAGATCGCCGAAGCCACCGGTCAGCCTGCCCTGGTACGTACTGCCCACAGCGTCGCAGTTGTCCTCGACGAACAGCATCCCGTGTTCGTCGGCCAGCGCCGCGATCGGCGCCGCCTCGAAGGGATTGCCCAGCGCGTGCGCGATCATGATCGCCCTGGTGCGCGGGCCGATCGCGTCGGCGACCCGCTCGGCGGTCGTGTTGTACGTGCCGAGCTCGATGTCGACGAAGACTGGCGTCATGCCACATTGGAGGATCGGGTTGACCGTGGTGGGGAACCCGCTGGCGACGGTGATCACCTCGTCGCCCGGGCGCAGCCGGGCGTCACCGAGCTGCGGTGAGGTGAGTGCGCTCAACGCGAGCAGATTGGCCGAGGACCCCGAGTTGGTCATGTGCGCCTTGCGGAGCCCGAGCGTACGGGCGAAGGACCGCTCGAACTCACGGGACGCGTGCCCGGCTGCGATCCGCATGTCCAGTGCGGCTTCCACGAGCGCCGCGCGGTCGCTGGCGTCGAGCGCCGCGCCGGACGGCAGGATGGGCGTGATGCCCGGCCGGAACGTGGTGTCCTGGGTGACATGCTTGTGGTAGTCACGGGTGGCCGTGAGGATCTGGGCCTTCAGTTCGGCCGTCGACTCCGTCATCTGATCTCCTGCTCGCCGATCCATGAGACGTCCGCGCGATGACGGATGGCATCCATCAGTGCGGCAGCCTGTATCGCGGGGTGGATGTGCTCCGTGTCCGGCGCGTCCCGACGTACCGCGCTGACGAAGTCGTTGATGCTGTTGCGGAACTGGTCGTCGGCGGGCAGGGTGAGCCGGAGCTCCCGGTCCTGCTGGTGAATCCGCACGCACGGCGTGTGCTCCGGAGGCGGCGTGAACGCGCGGTCCAACTCGATCCGCCCGTGGTCACCCCACAGCTCGTAACTGGACCGGTAAGCGTGGTCGAAGCCGAAGGTGAGCTGGGCCGTCACCCCGTCCGCGGCACCGAGGAGCACGTGCCCGCGAACATCCACTTCGGACGTCCGGAGCACGACGAGCCGTGCGCCGAGCAGTTCGACCGGGCCGGAGAGGTACATCAGCGCGGCGTGGATGGGGTAGTACCCGACATCCAGCAGCGCACCCCCGCCAAGCTTCGGCTGGTACCGCACGTCCTCGGGACGCAGCGGCGGGATCGCCATCGAACTGCTCAGCACGCGCAGTCCGCCGATCTCGCCGCCGGTGACCAGTTCGCCGACCGCCCGATGCTGCGAGTGATGCTGGAACATGCGGTTCTCGTGTAACCGCAGACCCAGATCACGCGCCCTGCCCGCCAGTTCGACCACTTCCTTTTCGGTGCCCGCGAGTGGTTTTTCCACGAGGACGTGTTTGCCCGCCTCAAGTGCGCGGTGTGCCCATTCGGCGTGCGCGCCAGTTGGCAATGGAATGTAAACCGCGTCCACGTCATGCCGGTCGAGCAGTGCCTGATATCCGGTCACCGGGTGGCCACCGAACAATCGTGTGAACCGCTCGGCCTTCGCCAGGTCGCGGCTCGCCACCGCAGCGATCATGGCGGTATGACACCGTTTCATCGCCGGGAGCGTGCGTCGCCACGCTACGCTAGCCGCGCCGAGAACCCCGAACCGGAGCGGCGCGCATCCAGTGTCGTTCTCCACCGTGCAGTGCCTCTCGATCAAGGAGTCCGTGACGTGCTCACGATGTTATTCACTGCTACTCGACGGAACCTGTACTACGGCTAGATCGGCGTGCGAGTCAGTCCTTTATGGCTATTTTTTCGTCGACTCTTCCGCGATTTTGTGACCATTTTCTGGGCATGTCAAAAACCGTCATGAAGGCTTTTTCGGCGGCGGCTAGTTGACGCAGAGTAGTGGAGAACCGTGCTCTTCGCACCGTCTATGTGGACGGTCCGCGGCGGTGTACTGGCTGGTAGGCGTGGTGCGGAAGGGCGATGCAATCGGTTGTGGCGACAGTCTGTGAATTCGCTTTCAGTTCGTGGCTGACGGTCAGTTCCTGGCCGCCGGCCGGTTTGTCGGCCGACTCAAAAGTGTGGTGGGTCCGCCCGGAGTTTGATGGTATGGTTGGGCATTGGAATCGTTGTACCTGACGCTGTCCGATGCGGTACCGGATTGTCGACGGTCGGCGCGTCTGTTAGGGGGAGCGAAGATGAGACTGGGGTTTCTTGGTCCGTTGTATCTCGGCGGCGGCGACATCATGGGTGCGCCGAACGCGCCAAAACTCCGGGCTGTGCTCGCGATACTCGCGGTGCACGAGTCCACCACCGTGCAAACGTCCGCGCTGATGTCGGAGCTCTGGGGAGATGATGTTCCGGTCAGCGGGGCGACGACGCTGCAGACTTATATTCTGAAATTGCGAAAGCTGCTCGCCATGGTCGCGGGCATTCCCTCGGCGGAGGTCGCGAGAAGAGTGTTGATCACGCGATCGAACGGCTATCTTCTCGACCTCTCCGGCGCGGAACTGGATATTCAGGAATACCGGAAGCTGGTCGCCACCGGCGGCGTCGCGTTGTCACGCGGCGACGACGAGACCGGTATCGCCGTGTTCGACCAGGCGCTGCGGGTGTGGCGAGGCCCGGCGTTCGTCGACGTGCCGGTCGGCCGGGTGCTGGAGTCGAAACGAGTGGAGTACGAGGAGTCGCGGTTGGTGGTGACCGAGTACCTGATTGACGCCAAACTCCGCCGGGGCATGTACCGGGAACTGCTCAGCGACCTCGCGTCGCTCACCGTCGAGCATCCGTTGCACGAAGGTCTGCACGGTCAGTACATGCACGCGTTGCACGTGTGCGGACGGCGCGCCGACGCGCTCGAGGTGTTCCAGAGGTTGCGCCGCAACCTCGTCTCCGAACTCGGTCTTGAGCCCGGGATGCCGGTGCAGCGGGTGCACCAGGCTGTGCTCAACGCCGACATCGAGACCCGGCCGGATGTCCTGATCGACCGGCCGCTCGGCGACATCCTGCGCACTCCGGCCGGCGCCGGTTCGATCCGGTGCGGCTGAACGACGCGCTTGCCCCAGATATGTCATTCCAGATCAGCCCACTCGACAGTATGCACGTGAGAGTAGAGCACAGGATATATACTCTCGTGTTACCTACGCAAGCACGCCGCCGCAGCCGGCAACGGCTGACGGCGGCGGCTGACGGCGGCGGCGGTCGCTGTGGGGCAGGTCAGGCTGTGGGGCTGGTCCGGCCCGTGTCGGGGGTGACTGCCCGATAGATACCGTCGACTGCTTGCAGGATGCGGTCGGCGGCTTCGTCCTCGTCCGGGCGGCCCGCGTCGAGCCACGCCATGATCGCCTCGATCACGGTCGTGGTGGCGAGGTTCGCTGCCCAGACGGCCCATTCCTTGCTGACGGCCGCCTGTTCCATGTGCGGGAGCAACGCGGCGACCATGCCTTCGCGGACGCCGTCGACCTCGTCACGGAAGTCGGCCTCCCGCGCCGCGTGGTGGAACAGCAGCCGGAAGCCGTCCGGGTCTTCCGAAGCCCACCTCAGCATGCCCGGCACACTCTGCTCGCCCAGTTCGCCGCCGCTGGTCGCCGCCTCGCGCAGCTGCACTGCCGCGCGTTCGAGAACCGCCTGGTAGAGGTCGGTTTTCGAGTCGAAGTGCCGGTACAGGATCATCCGGGTCACGCCGGACTCGGCCGCGACATCGTCGAGGCTGGTCAGGGTGAAGCCGCCCGCCTTGGCGAAGGCGCGGGTGGCGGCGGCGAGGATCTGCTCGCGGCGTTCCTGACGGCGTAGCCGGCGCGGACGCGTCTCGGCGATCTCCGGATTCGGCGACATGATGACGGCTCCCCACGCTCGGTTCGCCTGAAGTATACTCACAGCTAAGTATATCCGAGAGTATACAAAGGTGGCTGATTCGCGTGTCCGCACCTGTTGTCGCGCGGGATCGTGAGCCGGGACTGGATGTGCTGCGGGGATTCGCGGTGTTCGGCATCCTCCTGGCCAACATCGAGGCGTTCGCCGATCCGGGCTATCTCCACCGGGCGGCGCCGCTTGTCGGCGCCGACGCGGTCGCGGCCGACCTGGTCGCGTTCCTCGTCGAGTCGAAGTTCTACGTGTTGTTCGGATTTCTCTTCGGCTACGGCCTGGCCGTCCAGTTGGGACGATCCCTGTCCGGTGTGCGGATGGCGCGGCGTCTGGCAGTGCTGTTCGTCATCGGCGCCGCGCACGCCGTGCTGCTGTTCGCCGGTGACATCCTGATGATCTACGCCATCGCCGGGGTGCTGCTGTTCCTGCTGCGGGGCATTTCCGCGAAGCGGGCCGCCGTGCTGGGCGTCTCGATCCTCGCGCTGTTCGCGATCCTGCTGATGATCGCGGTTCTGTCGGGCTCGGCGCCGATCGGTGAACCGGCACCGGGCAAGGCGGAATCGGTGCTGGCGAACTATCGCGGTGACGCGGGGGACGTCGTCACGCAACGGATCGAGGACCTGCGGGAGATCATGCTCACCTGGTGGGCGCTCATCCCGATCATTCTCGCCTACTTCCTGCTCGGCCTGGCCGCGGGCAAGTCCAAGCTGCTGCACGGCCGGGTGATTCCCAGCACGAGACTGTGGAAAGCGTTGGTCGTGGGGCTTGCCGTCGGTCTGCCGCCGGCCGCGCTGTTCGCGTTCGCCACCGACGGCTCCGGCTCGTGGGGTATCGCCATGCAGGGCGTCGGATACTTCACCGCGCCCGCTCTCACCATGGCTTACGCGGCGGCGATCCTGCTGTTCGGTCGCACGGCGGCGGGATCGCGTGTGCACGCGATGCTCGCGCCGGTCGGCCGTCTGGCGCTGACCAACTATCTGGCCCAGTCCCTGATCTGCGCGTTGCTGTTCACCGGCTACGGCGTGGCGCTGGCGGGCGAGACCGGTCTTGCCGGCGCACTGGCCATCGCGATGGTGGTCTACGCGGCTCAGGTCGTGTTCAGCGGGTGGTGGACGCGCCGGCACGCCTTCGGTCCGGCCGAGTGGGTCCTGCGGTCGGTGACGTACTGGCGCAGGCAACCGTGGCATTCGGGGGTGAGTACATCCCGATAAGTAGACTCATGTGTATACTTGCGGCGGAGGGAGGAACGGAATGGACACATCAACCGCGCCCGCGTCCCCGCCGGCCTCGACAGCCGGCGCCACCGGATTCGCGATCCTCGCTGAAGGCCTGGTCAAGGTGTACGGCGACACCCGCGCGCTGGACGGCTTCGATCTCGCCGTGCGGCCAGGCACCGTCTGCGGGCTGCTGGGCCCCAACGGTGCGGGCAAATCCACCGCCGTGCGAATCCTGTCCTCGTTGCTGCGGCCCACGGCCGGGCGTGCGGAGGTCGCGGGGTTCGACGTGGTGCGCCAGCCGTTGGAAGTCCGCTACCGCATCGGGCTGACCGGGCAGAACGCGGCCGTGGACGACGTGCTCACCGGCCGGGGCAACCTGGAGATGTTCGGCAAGCTCTACCACCTCAGCGCCAGGCAGGCCCGGCGCCGGGCCGACGAGCTGCTGGAGCAGTTCGGCCTCACCGAAGCCGCGAACAAGCAGCCGAAGAACTACTCGGGCGGTATGCGCAGGCGACTGGACCTGGCGATCAGCTTCATCATGTCGCCGCCAGTGCTGTTCCTGGACGAACCGACCACCGGAATGGATCCCCGGCACCGCATGGAAGTCTGGCACGGCGTCCGGCGACTGGTCGGCCAGGGCACCACGGTCCTGCTCACCACGCACTACCTGGACGAGGCGGACCAGCTGGCGGACAACATCTCGGTCATCGACCACGGCAGGGTGATCGCCGAGGGGACGCCCGCCGAACTCAAATCCAGAATCGGCAGTGACCAGCTCGACGTCGTGCTGACCAACCCCGGGGACGTGGCCCGCGCGGCCGCCATCCTGGCGGAGATCACCCGGGCACAACCGACGACACACGAGGAAGTGCCCCGCGTCAGCGTGCCCGCGGTGAACCGGGCGGCGACGTTGACCGAAGCGGTCCGGCTCTTCGACGCCGAGCGGATCGTGGTCAGCGACATCGGCATCCGTCAGCCCACTTTGGACGAGGTGTTCGTCCGGCTGACCGGCCGACCGGCCGAATCCACCGCGCCGTTGGAGGGACGGGCATGACGACGATGACGACGGTACCGATCCCACGTACCCCTGCCGCCCGGCTGCGCTGGGCCGTCCACGATGGACTGACCGTCACCCGGCGGGACCTGACGCACTGGATCCGGTCGCCGGAGGAGATCTTCGGTGGCCTGATGTTCCCGGTCCTGTCGGTGCTGCTGTTCGGGTACGTGTTCGGCAGCGCGATGGTGGTGCCCGGCGGCGGTGACTACCGGGAGTTCCTGCTGCCCGGGCTGTTCGGGATGACCATGGTCTTCGGGCTGGTGATCACCGCGAGCGCGGTCGTCACGGACACCTCCCGCGGTGTCACCGACCGGTTCCGGTCGATGCCGATGGCCAGTTCGGCCGTGGTCGCCGGGCGGAGCATCGCCGACATGGCGCGCGCGGCCCTCGATCTCGCCGCGCTGATCGTGTGCGGGCTCGCGGTGGGCTGGAGTCCACATGGGAGCTTCGGTGCCACCATGGCCGCGATCGGGTTGTTGTTGCTGCTGCGGTTCGCGTTGATCTGGGTCGGTATCTACGTCGGGCTGCTGCTGCGCACGCCGGAGAGCGCGACCGCGCTGTTCCCGTTGATCCTGCCGTTCGCCATGATCGCCAACACGTTCGTGGCGCCCGGGCTGATGCCGACCTGGCTGGGGTACGCCTCCGAGTGGAACCCGATGTCGGCGACCGTGGCGGCCACGCGGGAGCTGTTCGGCAATCCCGGCATCGGCGGCGAGACCTGGGCCGCCCACCATCCGATGCTGATGGCGATCGTGTGGCCGGTCGTGCTGATCCTGGTCTTCTTCCCGCTTTCGGTCCGGCGGTTCCAGACCATGAGCCGCTGACCCTCCCGGTGTCCCGGAGGCGTCCCCCCTCCTCCGGGACACCTCGGGTCAGCCGGGCCTGCGAAGGTACCCGCTGCTGAAGAGGTATTCGAGGTACAGATCCAGCAAGGTGTCCACCGGCGGGCACTTCAGGCCGCTGTCCGCGAGGTCCTCTTCGACGTTCTGCCGTCCCAGCCGCGGGAACGTACCGGTGAAGTACATCTCCTTGACCGAGATCCCCGTGTGGTTGGCGCGGTCCACGCACAGCGACACAAAAGGCGCGGCCGGGTGTGCCGGGTTCGCGCCGATGTACCGGACCAGTTCGTCGACCCACTCGGCGTAGCTGCCGATCCGTATGTCGCACCCTTTGGCGTGCATCCGGGCGACCATGTCGGACAGATCGGCGGGCCGCGGGTTGGTGAGGTGGTAGACCTTCCCGGTGGCCTGCCGATGGGTGGCCAGGTACACCACGGCACTGGCCAGGAAGTCCACCGGCACGAAGTCCAGCGGCAGCGGCGAATCCGGTGCCATCCCCATCTCGGCGAAGACCTTGAACAACGAGCAGATGGCCGTGTCGGTGTTGCACACCCCGTCCTGCTGCTCGCCGGTGACCTCGTACGGCCGGTGGATCGTGACCGGCAGACCCTGGCGGGACGCCTCGCCCAGCATGCGTTCCGCGACCCACTTCGACTCGGCGTACCCCATGGTCAGCCGGTCGGCGTGGGCCAGTTCCAGATCCTCTGGCACGTGCCGTACGCCCGCGGTGCCGAATCCGGCCACCACACCGATGGTGGACAGGAAATGCACGGGGATCCGGCGTGCCGCCGCGAGCCGGATGACCTCGCGCGTGGCGTCTACATTGGACCTTTTCAGCGATGTGTACGGGTAGAGGAAGTTCACCTGTGCTGCGGAGTGGATGATCAGGTCCAGCGAGCCGGACAGGCCGGTGAACCGGCCTGGCGTCAGGCCGAGACCGGGTTCCGCGATGTCACCGGGGACGCATTCGAGCCGGTCGGCCGAATCCGTGGGCAGGTCGTACCGAGCGAGATTCGCCAGGACGCGCCGGCGCGCGTGCGCCGCGTCCCGCGCCCTGACCGGGCACACGATCGTGGCTTGGGTCGTACGCAGCAACTGGACGAGCAGATGGGCACCGATGAAGCCGGTCGCCCCGGTGAGCAGCACGCGGGACGGGTCGCTCCACCGGGGCGGTGGACCCGACGGCTCGGACAGATCCATGCCGAGTGCCGCGTCGGCCTCGAAGTCACCAGTGTCCTGGGTGACAGCTTGCGTTGACGAGGCAACGGCGGCAACGGCGGATGTGTAGTCCCGAAGCGACGGACTGCGCAACAGGCTGGCGACGAGGGTGCTGCCTTTGCCCGGATCGATGCCGAGCGTGGCGAGTGTCCTCGTGACGACCTCGGCGGCGAGCATCGAATCGCCACCGACGTCGAAGAAGTTGTCCGTCGGTGCCGGGCGCAGCCGTAGTGTTCGTTGCCAGATTTCGCTCACCGCGCCGAGCAGGCCATCGGGTGCTGGTGCCACTGGTGGCACGTCTCGTTCGTGGTGTGCCACAAGGTGTGCACGTGCGATCTTACCGCTCGCCGTAACCGGCAAGACGGCCATCGGCACGATCCGTGACGGCACGGCTTGCGCGGGCAGCCAGGCGGTCAGCTCGGCACGGACGTCCTCCAGCGGGATCGCCGTGCCTTTAGTGGCCGGGGTGACGAACGCGACCAGGTGGTCGTCCACCAGTTCCACCGCGGCCTCACCGATCGCGGAGTGCACGCGAAGCCGGGCTTCCACTTCGTCCAGCTCGATGCGTTGTCCCCGTACCTTGACCTGGCGGTCGCCGCGACCGCGGTACTCCAGTGTGCCGTCAGGGCGCCATGCTGCCCTGTCACCGGTTCGGTAGAGGCGTGTGGCGGGAGCGAACGGGTTGACCACGAACCGTTCCGCGGTGAGTTCCTCGTCGCCCAGGTATCCGAGCGCGAGGCCGTCGCCGCCGACCAGGAGTTCACCCTCCTCACCGATGTCGGCGAGCGACTGATCCGCGCGCATCACGTATGCCGTCGAATTGGCCAGCGGGCGTCCGATCGGGACGCTGACGGCGTCGTCCGGCAGGTCGGTGACCACGTACGCGGTCGAAACGACGGAGTTCTCGGTCGGGCCGTAGAAGTTGACGACCACCGTGCCGGGACACGCACGCAACACGGCCCGTGTCAGCCCGGCGTCCAGCGCCTCGCCGCCCGCGGACGCGAACCGCATCCCGGACAAGGCTTCGGGCATCGTGCGGGCCATGTGGTGGAACACGCTCGTGGTGAAGTGGGCGAACGTGATCCGCTGTGTCCGCAGCCGTTCGGCCAGCGAGGCGGGGGAGAGCAGGACCTCTCGTTCGACGAGGATCAGGCATGCGCCGTTGAGCAGCGCCGACCAGATCTCGTGCGTCGAGCCGTCGGAGGACAGGCTCAACGCGTGCATCACCCGGTCGTCGGGTGTCGGCGGGCGCAGTGCCCGGTCGGACACGGCGAGCCGGACGATCCCTCGGTGCGGGATGGCGACGGGTTTGGGCTGCCCACTGGAGCCCGACGTGAACATCACGTAGGCACAGTCCTGTGGCCGCACAGTCACTGCCGGTGCGTCGGTACCGGGATGTCCGGTGTCGTAGTCGATTCGCACGGAGATCCGGCGGATCGGGCAACTGCCGCCCGGAAGGACCACCGCGTACCGCAGCTCCGCCTCGTCCGCCATGGCTTTCAGGCGGGCGGGCGGATAGGTGTCCTCCAGCGGGACGTACCCGGCGCCGGTCCGCAGCACCGCGAGGATGGTGACCAGCGCCTCCAGTGACCGGTTGCCGCAGATACCAACCCGGTCGCCCGGCTGGACGCCCGCTGCGACGAGCCGCGCGGCCAGACCGTCCGAAGAGGACTTCAGCTCGCCGTAGGTGATCGTGTGATCCCCGGACACCGCCGCGACGGCAGACGGCCGGGCAGCCGCCTGCTCGTCGAAAATCTCGTGCAGGCAGCGGTCTCGTGGATAGTCGGTGGCGGTGTCGTTCCATGCCGGTGACGGTCTGCCGGCTTCCCCCATGTCCAGCTCCTCCTCGTTGGTCACGGCCCCAGTCGTGCCAGCACTTCGGGCGCCACCCGCATCCTCCTGTCGATCTTGTCCGCGGCCCACCGGCTGAAATCGATGATCCACCATTCGCCGACAGTGATCAGGTACAACCTGTGTGACTCCGGGGCGCGAAACGACTCCGGCGGCAGTGCCCACTGCGCTCGCACCGACGGATCAGGGAACAGCGTGCCGAAGAAGAGGGCGTGGTACTGGACGAGTTCTTCGGCCGCGACCTCGGCGCAGTGACCGGTGAACTGGGCGCCGTCCACATCGCCGATCGCGATCCCGGTGTCGACGCCCGTGCAGCACAGCGATCCGCCGACCTGCGCGTTCCCCGCGATGTCCTTGCTGTGCCGGGCGTCGTCGGCCGATGTGAACAGCAATCGCAGCGGATCTGGCAGCCAGACGTAGTGCACCACCGACGACCACGGCTCGCCCGACGCCGACACGGTCGCCAGTGTGGCCCACCGTGCCTTGTCCAAGATCTGCCGGGTGCGGGCGAGCGGTGTGGCGGTCACTTGTACCCGATCAGGATCCCGTGCGGCGTCCAACCAGGACAGGCGACGCGTTCCGACCTCGTGAAGCCCGCCGCGCGCAGGTTGGCCTCATGCTGCGACCACGGATAGATCATGCCGCCTTCCGCAGGCAGGGAGGCGAAGTACACGCTGTCGAGCGCGGCGACCACCGGGCCGTCGCCGTCGTCGTGCGACATCGAGTTGAAGATGACGACTCGGCCGTTCTCCGGCAGCGCGTCGTAAGCCTTACGCAGCAACGCCGTGCACTCTTCCGGCGTCCAGATCACCATCTGGTGCGCGAACATCACGGTGTCCGCGCCGGTGGGGAAGCTGTCGGCGAACATGTCGCCGCCCGCCACCGTGACCCGCTCGCTCAGCCCGGCCTCGGCGATCTTCTTCTCGGCGATCCGGACCGTGTCCGGAATCTCCAGGATGGTCACCTGGAGGTCGGGGTTCGCCTGCGCCAGCGCGATCGCGTTCACCGCGTCCCCGCCGCCGCAGTCCAGCAGCTTCCTGCTGCCCGACAGGTCGAGCGCCTCGACCAGATGCCGGTTGGCGAGCTCGGACCATGACCGCATGTACCGGTAGAACACCGATTCCAGGTGCGGGTTCTGGCTCAGCCGCCGGTAGAGGTCCGGGCCTTCGCCGGGAACCCGGTGCAGGCCCGCGTTGGCGTTGGTGCGCAGGGACTCGGTGAAGTCCAGCTGGCCCTCGTACACAATGTACTGTTCGAAGGCGACGGTGTCTCGGAACCGTTGCCAGTCGTCCGTGCCCATCAGCTCGTCGAGCACGGGCGCGACCCGGTATCCGCCGTTCTTGACCAGCAGGCCGAGCGAGGTGCACCCGAGCAGCAGGATGTCGTTGGCGCGGTCGGCGAGGCCCAGTGCCGCGCCGATCTCGGCCTTGTGGATGCCTGGTTTGGCGCGCACGAGTTCGAACAGCTCCAGCTCGCACGCGGCGTTGAGGTACTGGAAGGCGGCGTGTCCGAACAAGATCCGCGACAGGCCGTCCATGTCCGCCGGTGTTTCGATGGACGTCACAGTGGCACTCCTTCGGTTGTCGGGAAAGCAGGGCCTGGGCGCGGATGTCGAATGGGCACCGACATCGGACGGGCAAGCCACGGCAAGGGTGAAACCTAGCCAGCACCGCTTGATTAAGTCTCGAACGAGCCTGCACGGCGGGTAGACCTCGGCCGGTCGGGTGTGGTGACCTGCGGAGTCCAGGAACAGTCAAGGTTTACTCCGCTCCGGGGCGGCTACCGTTGCGAGAACCCGTCGCAGCCAGGAGGAAGCGAGCCCTTCGATGCGTGTGCTGTTCACGCCCTATTCGGCGCGATCCCATGTCTACAACCTGGTCTCGGTGGCCTGGGCACTGCGGTCCGCCGGGCACGACGTCCGGGTGTCGTGTCATCCCGACGAGGTGGAGTGGGTGACGTCGGCGGGGCTGACCGCCGTGCCGGTCGGCAGGGAACTCGACATCGCCGCGCTCATGCGGACACCCGAGGTGCTGGCGGGGATCAGGCACGACATCGCCGAGGCACGTCCGGAGAAACTGACCTGGGAGTACGTGCACGGGGTGTGGGAGTGGTACACCTCGGCGCTGTTCCACACCATCACGGACGACGCGACCATGGACGACCTGGTCGGGTTCGCCCGCTCGTGGCGGCCGGACCTGGTGATCTGGGATCCGCTCAACTTCTCCGGCCCGGTCGCGGCGCGGGTGACGGGGGCCGCGCACGCCCGGATGCTCTTCGGGCTGGACTTCGGCGTGCGGATGCGCCGGATCTTCCTGGAGCTGTACCAGGCAAGGCCGGACGGCGAACGCTCGGACCCGTTGGCTGAGTGGCTTTCCGGCGTCCTGGAACGGTACGGCCGCGGCTTCGACGAGGAGATCGTCACCGGTCAGTGGACCATCGACCCGATGCCGTCGCGGCTGCGACTGCCCGAGGACCTCACGTATGTTCCCGTGCGGTACGTGCCGTTCAACGGGCCCGCCACGTTGCCGGAGTGGGTGTACAAGAGCGATGGACGACCGCGGGTCTGCTTCACGCTGGGCCTGTCCGGACGCGAGTTGTTCGGCGGTGACGGGGTGGAGATCGCGGACATGCTGACGGCGCTGGCGGATCTGGACGTCGAGGTGATCGCCACGCTCGACCGCCGTCAGCTGGAGTCGGTCCCCGTTCCCGACAACGTGCGTCTGATCGATTTCGTGCCGTTGCAGGCGTTGTTGCCCACGTGTTCGGCCGTCGTGCACCACGGCGGCGCCACCACGTGCGGCACCGCGGTTCTCGCTGGTGTGCCACAGCTGGTCGTCTACACGAAGGTCTGGGACAAAGCGGCCGTGGCGTACGACGTGGCGGACCGGGGCGCGGGTTTGGCGGTGGACGTCGACGTCGTGACGGTCGACGACGTTCGCGACGGTGTCCGCAGGCTGCTCAGCGAACCGTCCTTCCGGCAGAACGCGGACCGGATTCGGCGGGATGCCCTGGCCGCACCAGGCCCCGCCGAGATCGTGCCGTCGTTGGTCGAACTGACCGCGCGGCACATCAGGACGAGCGGGAAGTGAGCCCGGGGGCTCACTTCCCGCTCGCCGTCCGTCACATCCCGGTCGCCAGCCACGTCAGCTGCGCGGGTTCGAGGACCAGGTCGGCGCCGTCGAGGGCCAGCCGCAGCTGCTCCTCGGTCTGCGGGCCGATGATCGGGAACGTGCCGAACGGCTGGCCGAGCACGTAACCCAGGGCGATGTTGATCGGCCGGACGCCGAGGCTCGTGGCCAGCTTCGCGGCCCGCTCCCGGCGGATGTGGTTGTCGTCGGTGTCCCAGCAACGCCACACGTTGGGATCGAGCCCGTCCCACGGCGCGTCGGAGAAGAATCCACGGGCCTGTGACGACCACGGGAACAATGCGATGCCATGGTCGGCGAGATATCCGGCGAGCTCCGGCGGTACCGATTCACAGCCCGGGTAGAGCGGTTCGACGGGCTCGGCCAGCGAGAAATGGTTGCTGATCGCCGCCATTCCGGCGCGGCCATTGTCCGCGGCGTATCGCTGTGCTTCGGCGAGCCTGGACATGCCCCAGTTCGAACCGCCGTACGCGGTGATCCTGCCCGCCGCGACCTCCGTTTCCAACGCGTCGACGAATTCGCCGACCGGGACGTCGGTGTTGTCGCGGTGCAGCATGTAGAGATCGGCTCGCTCGATGCCGAGGGCGTCGAGCGACTGGGTCAGCTCAGTGCTGACGGCGGCCGGTCCGCAGTTCGGTGGATGGGCACCTTTCACCACCACCACAAGGTTCTCCGGCTGGTTGCGGCGGATCCACTCGCCGACCGACACCTCGGCGGCGCCACCGCCGTACGCCCGTGCCGTGTCGATGCAGTTGCCGCCCGCCTCGAAGAACACATCGAGCAGCCTGTGTTTGTCCGCTGTCCGGATTCCGGATGTGCCGAGTACGCACCTCGACAGTGGGGTCGAGATGCCGTTGACGGTCGAATACTTCATAGGGCAACGCTACTGTCCGGCTGATGATCCGCGTCGTGAAATCCTCGCCGGAATGCGTGAACCCCCTACACGGGATGTCGTTCAGGGGGTAAAAACAGGGGGTTGCCGGCGGGAATTCGCTCAGTACGATTATTCGCGTCCGGCTGCGCCGTGGCATACGTGCGCAGGACGAAATTCGCTTTGGGGGAATCTGTGACGACCGTTGAGCGGAACCGGCTGGCCATCGACGGCGGCGCACCGGTCCGTGACCATCCCATCGTGACCACGGTGCCGCCGACCGCGGCGGACGTCGCCGCCGCCGCGGCGGTGTTGCGGTCGGGCCGGCTCGGCGGGCCCGAGCACCCTGAGACACACCGATTCGAGGCGGAACTGGCGGCGTTCGGCGAAGTCCCGCACGCCGTCGCGGTGAACTCGGGAACCGCGGCGATCCACGCCATCCTGGCCGGGCTCGGTGTCGGGCCCGGCGACGAGGTGATCGTTCCCGCACACACCTTCATCGCCAGTGCCACACCGGTTCTGATGGTGGGAGCCAAGCCGGTCGTCGTCGACGTGGACGACTCGACGTACTGCATCGACCCGGCCGCGGCGGCGGCCGAGGTCACGCGCCGGACCAAGGCGATCGTGGCCGTGCACATCAACGGCCATCCCGCGCCCGTGGACCGGCTTCCGTCCGGCATTCCCGTGGTGAGCGACGCCTGCCAGGCGCATGGCGCCGCGCTCGGCGGTGTCCCGGTCGCGGCGTTGGGTGCCGCGGCGGCGTTCAGCTTCTGGCAGGACAAGCTGATGACCACCGGTGGCGAGGGCGGAGCGCTGCTGACCGCCGATCCCGCCATCGCCGAGGCCGCGAACCTCCTGCGTTCCCATGGACTGCGGCAGATCCCGGGCTCGCGGGACTTCCACCACCCGGTGCTGGGCTACAACTACCGGCTCACCGGGCCGCAGTCCGCGATGGGACGTTCGCAGCTGTCCCGGTTGCCGGAGATGCTCGCGGTCCGCAGGCGCAATGCCAGGAAACTGATCGAGGCACTTGACGGGATCGCGGGGATCACTCCGCCCGTCGTGCGTCCGGGTGCCCGGCACGTGTTCTGGAAGTTCGTCATCGCAGTCGATCCAGAGCAGTTCACTGTGGACGTGCGGGGGTTCATGCGTGCGCTGGCCGCGGAAGGGGTGCCCGCGGCTCCGCGCTACCCGGTCGCGCTGCACAAGCAGCCGGTGCTGTCGAGCGGCAGGCTCGCCGCGTGCCCGGTGGCCGAATCGCTGTCCAGCAGGCTGCTCACGGTGGCGTTGCCCGCGACCGAACAGGATGACGACGTCGCCGACGTGGCCGAGGCCGTGCGCAAGGTCGCCACCGCGCTGCGGCGATGAGCTCCGGGAGACCGACATGACCGAAGTCTCCGACTGGCCGGCCAGTGCCGAGGTGTCCGACGCCGAGCGGATCGCCCTGTCGGTGCTCGCGGGTGACGGCGGGGTCGCCGAACTGCGCGACCTTTTCGACTGGTTGTCCGCCAGCGGCGAACGGAACCACGCCACCGCCAGGCAGATCCCGCTCGAGCACATGGCGAAGTGGCGGATCGACCAGGCCACCGGCAACATCGCCCACGAGTCCGGCGGGTTCTTCGGGCTCGAAGGCATCGCGGTCGACCTGCCGGGCAGGGTGATCCCGCGCTGGACACAGCCGATCATCAAGCAGCCCGAGGTCGGTGTCCTCGGGCTGCTGGCCAAACAGTTCGACGGCGTACCGCACTTCCTCGTGCAGGCCAAGGCGGAACCGGGCAACCGCAACGGGGTGCAGATCTCGCCGACCGTGCAGGCCACCAGGAGCAACTATACCCGGGTGCACGGCGGCTCCGCAGTGCCCTACCTGGACTTCTTCCTCGACGCGCGACGGCATCGTGTCCTGACCGACGTCCGGCAGTCAGAGCAGGGCGCGTGGTTCTACCAGAAACGCAACCGCAACATGGTCGTCGAGGTCACGGATGATGTCGAGGTCCTCGAAGGCTTCCGGTGGGTCACGCTCGGGCAGGTGCACCGGCTGCTGGCGATGACGGACGTGGTCAACATGGACACGCGGACTGTGTTGTCGTGCTTGCCTTTCGCGGGCGTCGACCTGACCGCGGTGTTCACCGGGCCGGCCGATGACTTCCGTACCGGGCTGATCCGCTCGGCCGCTCCGGGCGCCGGCGTGCACTCCATGAGTGACATCCTGCACTGGATCACCGATCGCCGGGCGCGCACGAGCGCTCGGCTGACAAGCGTGCCGCTGCGGGATCTCGATGGATGGGTGCGGGCCGACGGGCGGATCTTCCACGAGAGCGGATACTTCTTCCACGTCATCGGTGTCGAGGTGCGCGCCGGGAGACGGGAGGTGACGCACTGGGCGCAGCCGATGATCCGCCCGGTGGGCATCGGGGTGATCGGTCTGCTGGTGACCCGGATCGACGGCGTGGTGCACGCCTTGATGCACGCCCATATCGAGCCGGGATACGTGGACGTGGTCGAACTGGCGCCGACCGTGCAGTGCACCCCGGAGAACTACGAGTACCTGCCGGCGGAAGCGAAACCGGAGTACCTGGACCGGATCCTGACCGCCCCCGCCGGCCAAGTCCGGTTCGACACAGTGCTTTCCGAGGAGGGCGGACGATTCTACCACGCGCGGAACAGGTACATCGTGGTGGAGGTCGATGCCGGGACCGTCACGGAGTCCGAGGAGTACCGCTGGCTGTCGGTGGGGCAGCTGGTGGAGTTGTTGCGGCACAGTTACTACGTGAACGTGCAGGCCCGCAGCCTGATCGCGTGCCTGCACAGTTTGCTGGGGGAAGGACATGCATGAAGGGGATCATTCTGGCGGGAGGCTCTGGTACCCGGCTGCATCCGATCACGCTGGCGGTGTCCAAACACCTGCTTCCGGTGGGCGACAAGCCGATGATCTACTACCCGTTGTCCGTGCTGATGCTCGCGGGCATCCGGGACATCCTGGTCATCTGCGCGCCGGTGGACGTTCCGGCGTTCCGGCGGCTGCTCGGTGACGGCAGCCAGTTCGGCGTGCGGATCGACTACGCCGAACAGCCCGAGCCGAACGGTATCGCCGAGGCGTTCGTGATCGGGGCCGACCACATCGCCTCCGACGACGTGGCCTTGATCCTCGGCGACAACCTCTTTCACGGCAACGCCTTCCACGCCGTCCTGCGGGACGCCGTCGAATGTCTCGACGGCTGCGTGCTGTTCGGCTACCCGGTGAGTGATCCGGAGCGGTACGGCATCGGTGAGACCGACGAGGCCGGGCGGCTGATCTCGATCACCGAGAAACCGGCACGGCCACGGTCCAACACCGCGATCACCGGCCTGTACCTGTACGACAGCGACGTGGTGGACATCGCCAAGAACCTGCGGCCCTCCGCCCGCGGCGAACTGGAGATCACCGACGTCAACCAGGTCTACCTGGAGCGGCAGGCCGCACGGCTGGTCCAGCTCGGCCGTGGCTTCGCCTGGCTGGACGCGGGCACGCCGGATTCGCTGCTGCAGGCCGGGCACTACATGCAGACCATCGAGCAGCGGCAAGGTGTGCGGGTCGCGTGCCTGGAGGAAGTCGCCCTGCGGATGGGATTCATCGACGCCGAGCAGTGCTACCGGCTGGGTGACAGGCTGTCGAAATCCCCGTACGGCAGGTACGTCATGGCCACGGCTCGGGAGTTTCGGTCATGAAGTTCCGGCGTAGCGTCGCGGCAGTTGTGGTGTTGGTGTTATCGGGTTCGCTGACCGCTCCGGTGTCCGCGGCGCCGCGGACCGCGTCCTTCGGCCTGGCGGGTCTGTCCGGGCCGGTGGAGCTCGTGGTCGACAAGTGGGGCGTGCCGCACATCTACGCGAGCAACACCAGCGATCTCTTCCTGGCCCAGGGGTTCAACGCCGCCCGGGACCGGATGTTCCAGATGGACCTGTGGTTACGGCGGGGACTCGGTAGACTCAGTGAGGCGTTCGGGCCGTCCTTCGTGGAGCAGGACAGGGCGGCGAGGTTGTTCCTCTACCGCGGTGACATGGACGTGGAATGGAACTCCTACGGCCCGGAGGCAAAGGAGGCCGCGACGCGGTTCGCTCAGGGCGTCAACGCGTACATCACCTATCTGAACCTGAATCCCGCCGCGTTACCGGTGGAGTTCCAACGTCTGGGCCACCGCCCGGCCCGATGGACGGCCGAGGACGTGGTCCGGATTCGTAGCCACGGGCCGACCCGGAACGTCCACAGTGAAGTGGCCCGGTCCGTGATGGCCTGTGTGTCCGATGTGGAGCACGACAAGGTCAGGGCGAGGCTGTCACCGGACCGGAAACCGGACGTCCCCGACGGCTTCGATCCCTGTTCGTTGGGTGACGATGTGCTGAACGTCTACGACCTCGCCGTAGGAGGTGTGTCGTTCCCTGGTGGGCAACCCGTCTTCGAGCCGCGGTCCCGGGCTCCGCAGGGCAGCAACAACTGGGCGATCGGCGGGTCCCGGACCACCACCGGCAGGCCGATGGTGGCCAATGACCCGCACCGGGAGCTGACGGCACCATCGTTGCGCTACCTCGTCCACCTGTCCGCGCCCGGCGTCGACGTGATCGGCGCGGGTGAACCTTCCGCGCCGGGTGTGTCGTTGGGACACAACGGCTCGGTGGCCTTCGGGTTGACGATCGCCGGGGTGGACCAGGAGGACTTATACGTCTACGAGCTGGACCCCGCCGATCCGGACCGGTACAGGTACGGCTCGGGATGGGAACGGATGACGGTCACGACCGAACAGGTCCCGGTGCGCGACGGGCAGTCGCGTACCGTCGAGCTTCGGTACACCCGGCACGGACCCGTGATCAAGGTGGACGGAAACCGTGCGTACGCCGTGCGTACAGTGTGGACGGACCCGGGCACATCCCCGTACTTCGGCAGTATGAAACACCTGCGCAGCAAGACAGTCAAAGACTTCGACACGGCACTGAACGGCTGGGGCTCGCCCGCGTTGAACCAGGTGTACGCCGACGTCAACGGCGACATCGGCTGGACCATGGTGGGGTTGGCGCCACGACGGCCCGCGCATGACGGTCTGCTCCCGGTGCCCGGGGACGGGCGGTACGAATGGGACGGTTTCCACACACCGGCCGAGATGCCACGGGTTCGTAACCCCGAAGCCGGGTTCTTCGCCAGCGCGAACCAGTACAACGTGCCCGCCGGCCACCAGGCCAATCTGGGCTTCGAGTGGGCCGGTCCGGCCCGGTTCGAACGGATCACCGAGGTGCTGGCCAGTCGGCCCCGCACCTCACCGGCGCAGTCGACGGCTTTGCAGAACGATCAGGTCTCGTTGACCGCAAGGCGGATCGTCGGTCTGCTCGAACCGTTGTCCAGTGAGAATCCCAGCGCCGCCAAGGCGTTACGGCTGCTGCGGGGATGGAACGCGGACGAACACGCGGGTTCGGCGCAGGCCGCGCTGTTCGAGACGTGGTTCACCCGGTACCTCGGGGTCGGGTTCGTGTACGCCGTCCTGCCCCCGGAAGCGGCCGAGGCGATCCCGTTCGGTGTGCCGGACTACACCGTGATGCTGGAAGCGCTGGAGAACCCGGACAGGTGGTTCAGATCGGGCCAACGGGACGAGCTGCTGCTTCGTACCCTGGCGCAGGCCTATGACGACGTCGTGGGCATGCTCGGACCGGACCCGGCGAAGTGGCAGTGGGGCGACTTGCACTCGGCCACGTTCGCCCATCCTGCCTCGGGCCTGGTGCCGGGCACCGATGTCGGGCCGTTGCGGCGGGGCGGCTCCTGGAACACCGTCAACCTGTCGTTCTTCCACCCGCTGACCTTCGAGTCCGCGGGCGGGGCGAGCGTCCGGCTGATGATGGACGTCGGCGACTGGGACGCGTCGCAGGCGGTCAACGCGCCCGGCCAGTCCGGTGATCCGGCCAGCCCGCACTACCGTGACCTCGCGGCGAAGTGGCAGTCGGGTTCGTATTTCCCGTTGGCGTACAGCAGGTCTGCGGTCACGGCCAGCGCGTCCGAGAAGGTTGTCCTGAGACCGTTGTGAGGTGGCCGTGGGTTCGTTGTGGCAGCGGCGATCGCGAGCCGGGACGAACCCGCGGAGCCGGTCCGGGTTTTCCGGGCCAGTGCGGGCGGGGACGCCAGCACTGGCCCGGGCGTCTCACCGGCCCAGCCGGGCCGCGAGCCCGTCCAGAACGATGCCGAGATGCCGTTCGAACCGCTGGTCGCCCTCGTCGTATACGTGCGCGGCCTCCTTGACGAGTGACGCGCCTTCCCCCAGCCAGGCCTCGCGCTCGGCGACCGAGAACCGCGTCGGATCGGTCTCCGCGGCCTGACGTCGTTCTTGTTCTTCGATCACGAAGCCGACGACAAACGCGGTGACCACGTCCACGGCGTCATCGGCGTCGGCGGGCTTCCAGCCGAAGGCGAGCCAACGTTCGAACCACGGCTCCTTCATGTGGACCACGGCGGGGTCGGTGATCCGCGTGCCGCTGAAGATCCGGGCCCCGTCGCGGTGGAGCAGGTACTCCGAGCGCAGGACGTGGGCGTAGGCGGCGAGGTCGTCGCGCCAGTCGGCGCCGGGCGGGATCGCCGCGAGGGTGGTGGCGACCCGGCGCATGACCTCGGTGGCGATCTCGTCGAGCAGCTCCTGCTTGTTGCGCACGTGCCAGTACAGGGCGGGAGCGCGGACGTCGAGCCGGGCGGCGAGCGCGCGGACGGTCAAGGCGTCCATGCCCTTCTCGTCGAGCAGCTCGAGCGCTGCCGTCACGATCCGTTCCCGGGTAATGCCCTTGGTCATGATTGACACCTTAACGCCGTTCAGGCACACTGGCCACAGGATTTAACTTTGTTAAGGAGTTGGAATGCGTGCCGCAGTCATCACCGCCGCCAATACGCCACCCGTCTGTGGTGACGTCCCCGAACCGGCCGTCCCGCCCGGTCGCGAGCCGCTGCACCTGATCGGAGCTGGTCTGCACAACATCGTGCGTGGGCTGGCCTCCAGCCAGCACTACAGCGGCGGCCGGATGCGGTATCCGCTGGTGCCGGGGATCGATGCGGTCGCCCGCACCGGTGACGGGCGCCTCGTCTATACCGGTTATGCGCGTCCGCCGTTCGGGACGATGGCCGAGCGGCTGATCGCGCCGTTCCAGGCGGAGGTGCCGGCGGGGGCCGATCCGCTCGCGATCGCCGCGGGCATGAACCCCGGCCTGTCGGGCTGGATGGTTCTCACCTCGCGGCGCAAGGAAGTGGGCGCGCTGGGCACCGTGCTGGTGCTGGGGGCGACCGGGATGTCGGGCAGCCTGGCGGTGCAGGGGGCGCTGGCGCTCGGGGCGGAACGCGTCATCGCCGCCGGGCGTGATCCGGAGGCGCTGGAGCGGCTGCGCGGTAGGGGAACGACGACCGTGTCGCTGGTCCAGAACGGGCCGGACGCCCTGGAGCAGGCTCTGGCCGGCGCTGTCGCCGAGACGTCGCCCAGCCTCGTACTGGACTACCTGTGGGGGCCGGTCGCCGAGGCCGCCTTCGCGGTCCTGGGCCGGGGCGGCGAGGACACCGAGGCCGACACAGCCTACGTGCAGATCGGCTCACTCGCGGGTCTGGAGGCGTCGCTGCCCGCGGAGCTGCTGCGCAGTAGGCGGATTCGGTTGAGCGGGAGCGGCATCGGCTCGGTGTCGGCCGAACAGATGCTCGCCGAGGCGCCCGAGGTCATGACCCGGTTCGCCGACGGTTCCCTGCACGTGCCCTACACCGCGTACCCCCTGAGCCGGGTCGATGAGGCGTGGGCGCACACCGGGCGCAGCCGGGCCGTCGTCGTGCCGGACTGACCCGCGGATCAGTCGGGTGGTTGTCGTTTCTCGTCGGTTCGTCGTGCTTGGAAAGGCGGAAAATCATGCGGAAGAGGGCGTTGGTGGTCGGGCTCGGGATCGCGGGGATGTCCGCGGCGATCGGGCTGCGTCAGGCGGGATGGACGCCGGTGATCATCGAGCGGGCGGCAGGGCGCCGCGCGGGTGGCTACTTCGTCGGGCTGTTCCCGCAGGGCCGGCAGGCCACGGCCGACCTGGGCATCGCCGGCCACCTGCACACCCGTAACCCGGAGTCGGAACCGGGCGGGAACACCTGGTCGCTGAATCGCCGGGGCGCCCGCAAGCCGGCTCTGGGATTCCTGGACCAGCCCGGCAGGCCGGCGGCGGTGCTGCGCGGCGACATCGAGTCCGCGCTGTGGCAGGGCATGGCCGGTGATGGCGTCGACGACGGTATCGAAGTGCGGTTCGCCACCACTCCGGTCGCGATCACCGAAGGTGCTGCCGAGGTGCGAGTGCTGCTGGAGAACGCCGGCACCGGCGCGCGGTACCGCGAGAACTTCGACCTGGTCGTCGGTGCGGACGGGATGCGCTCGAGTGTGCGCCGGATCGTGTTCGGTCCGCACGAGGACTACCTGACGAAATGGAACGCGATGATCTGCGCCTTCCAGCTGCCGGAGCAGGTGCCGTCCTACGAGGCGAGCGACAGCATCATCGAAACGCGCTCCAAGCGTGCGGTGTGGGTGTTCGGGTTCGCTGATCACGCCCCCACAGCGCTGCTGACCTACCGCACCAAGGACATCCAGGAACAGTTCGCCGGGTCACCGGTCGAGCGGCTGCGCTCGGTCTTCTCCGGGATGGACAGCCCCGTGACGCGCTATGTGCTGGACTCCCTGGAGCAGGCTCCTGAGCTTCTGTTCGACTCGGTGCACCAGGTGAAGATGCCGCGGTGGAGCACGCGGCGGGTCGTGCTGGTGGGGGATGCGGCGTGGTGCATGAACCTCTACTCGGGCATGGGCGCCACGTCCGCGCTGCGCGGCGGCGCCGCACTGGGCACGGCGCTGCGGGAGCATCCCGACGACCTCGACGCCGCTCTGGACGCTTGGGAAACCGGGCTGCGTCCCTTCATCACCAAGCATCAGCGCGCCGCGCGGCTCAAGCAGCAGATGTTCGTCCCGTCCAGCCGTAGGGCCGCGGTGCTGCGCTCGGTCGCCCTCGACGTGCTCCGCAAGGTCCGTCGCCGCCAGGTGGCGACGGAGGCCGCCGCGCCTCCGGCTCCGGCCTTGTCCGGCACAAGGCGGTGACGACGATCGCCATGATGACGAGGCGTGAGGTCGCGGTGTGGGGTGCCGCGGGCATCATCGTGGCCGCCGGGCTCGTGCCGACGTGATCTACGGTCTGACGGTGGTGTTGACCAAATACGGCGAGCTGAAGCTGGTTCTGTCGCCTGGCCGCGCGCCGGGAACGGGGAACAGGCGGGCCGACAACGGTTTGCGCAGACGATAGGCGAGTGATGCCACGTCGAGGAGAATGTGCGCGATCTGTTCGGGCGAGGTGTCACCGGGCAACGGCACGGTGTCCAATCCCGTCCCGCACACCGCGGACAGACAAAGCAGTTGGTGAACGCTGAGATGGCCGTCGGCCCAGCGGTCGGCCAGAACCTTGTCCTCGCAGACGGGCAGCATCAGTCCCGTGTAGCCGGTGGTCGGCAAACCGGTGGTGCGTAAGGCTTCGGTCAACGCCGCGGCTATCGACAGGCTGCCCGGCGAGCCGATCGGGCCGTGGCCGCACTGTTCCACGGCCGCCGCGATGCTGTCGTCCCCGGCGGGAGCGGGGGACAGGTCGATCCCGCCGAAACGCACGCCCAGTTCGCCGGCCAGGCGCTGGGCCAGCCCGACGATCGGGGTGGCGTGCTCGATCAGGGCCGCACGGACATGCCGCGTGATCGACGGCGGGTCGACCGCCCGCACGTCAGCCAGGGCCTCGGCCACGATTCCGGCTCCCTGCAGGCCGATCGTGACGGCCGCGGGGCCGGTGTGGTAGCTCGCCGGGAAGAACGGGCCGCCTGGCTCGACGCAGGCGAGCGCGGCGAAGCGGAAGTTGCCAAGGCCTTCCTTGGTCTCCATGGCCAGCCGCCGCATGATCCGGGCCGCGGGCAGGGCCGCGTCGACCCGGATGCCGTGCTCCGCCGTGGCGAGTTGGACACCGCTGGTCAACACGTTCGCTTCGATCAGCATGTCGCCGAGCACGTCCAGACGCTCGAGCGGGAACCGCGGGTCCGCGGCCGGAGCCGGTCCGACGGAACAGAGCGGAAGCCCGAGGTCAGTGAGCAGAGTGGACAGTGCACGAGCGTACGCGACGATGTCCCCGGTCAGATCCTCGAAGATCGGACGGGTGGACAGGCGCAGGGTCTGCACTTCGTACCCGGCATCCTGACAGGACTGTTCCATCCGCTTCGCCAGCTGTGCCGTCTGGTCGAAGACCTCAGGTGCGATGGGATGGACGTCCGCGATGCCGAAGGTCAGGGTTCGGATGGGCGGTCGCCTCGGCGGACTCACCGGGTCGTTCGTCCCGAGATCCATGGTCGTTCTCCCCAGGTGTTCGTGTCCTATTGGGACCACGCCGTCGGCTTCCTGTCCCATCGGTGCTCCCGCAGCCGGTCCATCAGCTCAGGCGGCAGCGCCGCCCGGCCGGACACCGCGGTGTTGGCCTCGACGTGCCGCACCGACCGCATGCCGGGAATCACCGTGGTGATGTGCGGGTTGGCGAGGATGAACCGCAAGGCCAGCTCCGGCATGGTCATGTCCGCGGGGACGATCTCGCGCAGCCGGTCCGCGCGGGCGACCGCCGGGATCAGGTTCTCCGGTACGAAATAACTGCTGCGCCAGTCGTCCGGCGGCCAGGCCGACTCGGCGGTCAGCGTGCCGGTGAGCGTCCCCTCGTCGAACGGGACCCTGGCGATCACCGCGATGTCCAGCTCCGCGCACCGCGGCAGCAGTTCGTCCTCGGGAGCCTGGTCGAAGATGTTGTAGATCACCTGGACCGCGTCGATCAGGCCGGTTTCGAGGGTGGTGAGCACGTTCCACGGCTCCCACCGGTTCACGCTGATCCCGACGCCCTCGACCAGTCCCTGGTCCTTCAGGTCAGTGACCGCGCGCTGCCAGCTCTCGTCCTGTGCCCAGGAGTCCTCCCAGACATGGAACTGCAGCAGGTCGATCCGATCGACACCAAGCCCCGCAAGACTTTTGTGGGTGTACTCGACGATGTGGTCGGCTGGAAAGACGTCCCGCAGCCGGGAATCGCGGGTCGACGGCCAGGCACGGTCCTTCGGCGGGATCTTCGTCGCCGCGTAGAGCCGCCGGCCGGGGTGGGCCCGCAGCACCTCGCCGAGCATGTGCTCGCTGTGGCCGCGCCCGTAAATCCATGCCGTGTCGTAGAAAGTACAGCCCAGGTCGACCGCTCGGTGCAGGGCCTGCATACCGGTGACGTCGTCCGCACCGGTCCACCCGCCCGTACCGCCCGCGATGCCCCACATGCCGTAGCCGACCTCGCTCACCTGCCAGCCGAGCCGGCCGAATCGCCGGTAGCGCATGGTGCTGGTGGATTCGATCACCGCTCCTCCGTGACATCTCGCAGGAACCCGGCCAGGCGGAGCACGCCTTCCTCTATCTGAGCCTCGCTCAGACTGCTGCAGGACAACCGCAGTTGATTGTCACCACCTGTGCCGAGGTGAAAATGCCGCATGGGCGTCCAGATCACGCCGTAACCGCGTGCACAGCGTTCGAGCAACGCGTCGTCGACCGGCACCGGCAGCCGCAGCCTGACAAAGAACCCGCCGTCCGGCTCGTTCCAGGAGATCCCGGTGGACCGGTCGATGTGCCGGTCCATGCTTTCCAGCAGCACAGTGAGATTCCGGCGGTACAGCCGGGCTTTCGCCGACGCGACGGACAACAGGGAACCGCCGTGCTCCAGCAGCATGCCCGCGATGAGCGCCTGGCTGATCGGGGACGTGTTGACCGTGATCATGCTTTTGGCCGACGTGATGTCGTCGGCCAGCAGGTGCGCGGTGGTGGTGCCGTGCACCTGCTGGTCGGCGATGAGATAGCCGACTCTGGCGCCCGGCAGGCAGATCTTGGCGAACGTGCCGACGTGCACGACCCGGCCGCGTTCGTCCAACGACTTCAACGAAGGCAACCGGTCGTCCGCGGCGGCGGTGAAGCCGTAGGTGTTGTCCTCGATGATCGTCAGGTCGAGCCGGTCCGCCTCGTCGAGCAGCATTCGCCTGGCAGGCAACGGAATACGCGCCCCGCCCGGGTTGGCGAAGTCGGGCGCGACATAGAGCGTGCGCACTCTGCGGCCACGTTGGCGGTACGCCACACCTACCTGCCTGAGCTGGTCGAGATCGAACCCGTCCGCTGTCCCGGCAACGGGAACGACGGGAATATCGAGCAGTCGCGCCGCGCCGAGCACCCCGGGATAGCAGGGGTCGACGACCGCGATCGCGTCCCCGGGTTCGCGGTGCAGAACGCGCAAGGTGAGGAAGATGGCCTCCTGCGCGCCGACCGTGATCACGAGCGATTCCGGCCGCACGTCGAGGCCTTCGTCGCGGCGCAGTGCCTCGGCGATGATGTCGTTGATCTGTCCCCGGCTGGGACCGTACTGGTAGAGCACCCGCCGGATGGCCGCCTCGCCGAGTCCCCGGCTTTCCAGATGACGGCTGAAGGCGCCGACGTAGCGCCCGATGTCCATGTCGGCGAAGAAGCTCTCGTGCGGTGCGCCCGGCGCCATCGAGATGGCGTCCGGGTAGCGGTCCATCACCTCGTTGAGGAAGTTCATCGAGGACAGCACGGGATCGGCTACCGCCGCGTGCAGGTCCGCCGTGCTCATCGGCACGCGGCCCGCCGTGGTCGTCGTCATGGTCGCCCCGCCGTCAGCCCAGAACCGGGGCGTCGGTGAAAACGTCGCTGAGCCACGCCGAGAACCTCCGCATTCCGTAAACCAGTGGGGTCGCCTCGGTCTGCCGGACGCCCACCACCTCGGCGAGCACGATCGTGTGATCGGCCACCACGATTTCCCTCGTGACCAGGCATTCCGCCACCGCGAACGCGTCGTCGACCAGCCATGGCGCGCCGAAACCGGGCGAGGGCCGCCACATCGTCTGGCTGAACCGGTCGGGCACCCGCCGGGAGAACACCCACGCGGCCCGGCGGCCGCCGGAGTGCAGCAGGTTGACCGCGAACCGGCCGCCGCGGCGCACGGCGTCGAGGGTGCGGCTGGCCGAACGCAGGCTCACGAGCAAGGTGGGCGGCTCCACGCTCACGCTGGTGAGCGAGGAGCACGTCATCCCGCACGGTGCGCCGCTGTGGTCGATCGCCGTCACGATCGCGACACCGGTGGGGTAGCAGCTCATCAGCCGCCGGTACTCGTCGGCGGAGACGTGCCCGGCCCCGTCGGGATCGCCGTCGAGTCCACTGTGTCCCACTCGTGGCAGCGGAGAGCTCACGGCTTTTTCCCGTGCAGCTCACACAGGTACTCGTAGTTGCCCGGCAGGGCGGACACGAGTTTTCGCTGCTGCCGTTTGACGGTGTCGAACAAGGACTCGGCGGCCTGGATCGACTCGGGTTTGTGCGTCAACGCGGGCAACGTCCGGTCCGGCACCACCCCCATGCCGGTGAGGATGCAGTAGTAACTGCCGTTGGTCCAGAAATTCCGGAACTCCGCGTCGAAGTTGCCGTAGTAGTTGTTCTCGTCCGTGTAGGGCTGGTTGACCGGCAGGCCTGCCCGGTACGCGGCGACCTTGTCCAGGATGTTGTCGGTGAGCCGGAGGTGTTTGTTGGCTTCCCAGAACGGCGTGTCCACCCGTGGCGAGTAGTAGAAGTGGCTCTGGACGAAATCCCGGGTGTCGTCGAACATCGACTCGATCTCGTGGTTGAACCGGTCGATCAGCACCGGGTCGAAGCCGCGGTCCGGGAAGTGCTTGGCCAGCTGGTAGAGCGCGGCGTACGTGAAGTAGATCCCGGTGGACTCGAGCGGCTCGAGGAAACAGGACGCCAGCCCGATGCTGACGCAGTTCTTCACCCACGCCCGCCGGTTGCGGCCGACCCGGAACCGGATGTGGTTGAGCTCGGTCACCTCGGGGTCGAGGCCCCACAGCGCGCAGAACTCCTCGGTGGCCTCGTCCTGGCCGGCGAACTGGCTGGAGTAGACGTAGCCGCTGCCGAACCGGCCGAGGATCGGGATCTTCCATGACCACCCGGACCGCATCGCGATCGCCGACGTGTACGGCTCCACGCCGTGAGCGACATCGTCATGCGGAATGGACGTGGCCACCGCCCGGTCGCACAACAGGTGGTCGTTCATGTCGATGAACGGTTCCTCGAGCGCCTGGTTGATCAGCAGCCCGCGGAATCCGGAGCAGTCGATGAACAGGTCACCCTCGATCAGCCTGCCGCTCTTGGTCCGCAACGCCGTGATGTGGCCCCGTTCGTCGCGCAGCACCTCGGTCATCTGGTCGAGGACGTGCACCGCACCCTGTTTGCGGGTGGCGAACCGCTGCAGGAAATCCGCGAGCAGCTGGGCGTTGAAATGCCAGGCGTACCGGGTGGCCGGGCGCCCGTCACGCCACCGCGGTGCGCGGTTGGCGTCCATGATCGCCGGTTCGCGGAAACAGGCGTAGTCGAAGGGTTCCGTCGTGGCACCCGTGCGGGTCTTGTGCGTCCAGAAGTGCGACAGGGGAATTCCGTCCTGCTCGGGCAGCAGGCCGAACGGGTGGAAGAAGTGGTCCGGCCTGCCCTGCCACGACCGCGCTGCCGGGACGCCTGGCCCGGGTGTGCGCCAGTTGACGAACTTCACGGCGATCTTGAAACTGGCGTTGCACTCCCGCATCCATTCGTCCTCGGCGATGCCGAGGTAGTCGAAGAACACGCGTTGCAAGTTCGGCACGGTGGCCTCGCCGACCCCGATCCGGGGCACGGAAGGCGCCTCGAGGACCGTGATGGCGGCCGTGCCCTGGAGTGCTTTGCCCAGGTACGAGGCTGCCATCCAGCCCGCGGTGCCGCCGCCGAGGATGACCACGTTCTTGATGCGCTGATCCATGGTTGTTCTCTGACTTTCGTTGTGGAGGCAGTGGTCAGTTGTCACGGACTCGCCCGTCCAGAGCCGGGGGCAGGTTCGCGTTCCTGCGGATTTCTTCCTCAGCGGTGTACTCGACCCGTTTCATCGCCACCCGCAGGATCGGCGGCGCCATCAACGAGGTGACCACGGCGACCAGGACGATGATCGTGTACATCTCGGTGTTCAGCACGCCGAGCCGCAGGCCGACCATCGCCACGATCACCTCGATCACCCCGCGGGCGTTCATGCCCGCCCCCAGGGCCAGTGCCTCCCACCTGGTCAGCCTGCTGGTCCTGGCGCCGAGGTAGGCACCGGCGAACTTGCCGAGCACCGCGATGGCGAGAACGGCCAGCCCCGCGAGCAGAACAGGCGGTTCGGCCAGCGCGGTGAGATCCATCCTCAGGCCGGCCGTGGCGAAGAAGATCGGGGCGAGCACGCCGAGCACGAAGGTGCGCAACGGCGCCAGTTTCGCCGGGTCGGGTTTGCCGTAGCGGTTGATCAGGATGCCGCACACGAACGCGCCGAAGACGGCCTCGAGCGCCAACGCGTGGGTGCCGGCGGCGGCCAGCAGGATCAGCACGACGAACGTGGCGATCGTCGGGCCGGGGGCGGCGGTGCGCCCGGCGAGCTTGAAGATCCTGCGCACCAACGGTCTGCTGAGCGCGGCCACCAGCACGACGCCGGCGATGCAGGCGATCGACAGGAGCACGTTCGAGGTCCGCAGCCCGGTGGTCGCCATCGCCGACACCACCGAGAGCATGAACCAGCCGAACACGTCGTCGACCATCCCGGCCGCCAGCGTGAGCTGACCGACGTTGCGGTGCAACAGGTTCATGTCGAACAGCGTCTTGGCGATGACCGGGATGGCGCTGACGCACATGGCCACGCCGAGGAACAGGGCGAAGACGGTCCTGTTGTTGTTCTCCCCGACCAGCATCGCCGGCAGCAGCAGGCCGGCGGCGACGCCGAAGCCGAGCGGGATGACCAGCCCGAAGGCACTGATTTTGGTGACGGTCCCGACGCGCTTGCGCACCAGCGCGAGATCCAGGTGCGCTCCGGTGACGCCGACCAGCAGCAGGACGCCGAGCTGACCGACCCCGTCGAGCAGGTGGAACTGCTCGGAGTCGGCGGGCAGCAGCCAGTGGGAGAACCCGGGGGCGATCTGCGTGAGCAGCGACGGCCCCAGGATGACGCCCGCGCACAGCTCCCCGACCACCGCGGGCATCTTGCACAGACCGGCCAGCTTGCCCAGGACGAGCGCGAGCAGCAGCAGTAGCCCCAGCTGGAGCAGGAAGAGCATGAGCGAGTGGGCACTCATCGGCGGTACCGGGGCAGCGGCGAGCACGAGACGAACCTCCAGGAGACTTGGGTGACGGACCGGCGACTCGGATCAGGACTCGTGCTGTGCCCCGGTTCCCGACCGGATTCGGATGCCCGGCTCAGGACCGGCGGCCGGCGGGTACTGGATGGCCTTCGTCTCGCAGAACGCGTCCAGGCCCCACGTCCCGAGCTCGCGGCCGTTGCCCGAGGACTTGTAGCCACCGAACGGAGCCCGCATGTTGAACGGAGCGCCGTTGATGTCCACCCGTCCGGTACGCAACCGGCCCGCGACCGCGGTGGCGTGATCGATGTCGGTGGACCAGACCGCGCCGGACAACCCGTAGTCGGTGGCGTCAGCGATCCGTACGGCGTCATCCTCGTCCTCATAGGACAGGACGGCGAGCACCGGGCCGAACACTTCCTCAGTGGCCACGCGCATGTCCGGTCGTACGTCCGCGAGCACGGTCGGGGACACGAAGCTGCCTTCGCCCGGCTCGTCCGGCGCAGTGCCACCGCAGACGACCTTGGCGCCTTGCCGGGTGGCTTCGTCGATCATTCCGATGATCCGGTCGCGCGCCTGGCTGTGGATCACCGGGCCGACCCGGGTCGCGGGGTTCCACGGGGTGCCCACGGGCAACGCCGACGCGGTCCGGGCAGCGAGCGTGACCGCCTCGTCGTACCGCGCGGCTGGTACCAGCAGGCGGCTCCAGGCGAAGCACACCTGGCCGGAGTTGAACATGGCCTGGTCGACCGTGCTCGTGACGGCGTGGTCGAGGTCGGCGTCGGACAGCACGATTGAGGCACTCTTGCCACCCAGCTCCAGCCCTACTTTCGCGGCGCGCCTGGCGGCCAGTTCGCTGACCCGCTGCCCGGCCCGCAGTGATCCGGTCAACGACACGACCGCGACGTCCGGATGCGCGGCGAGCGCCTCGCCGACGACTGGTCCCGTGCCGCACACGAGGTTGAAGACGCCGGGTGGGAACCCGGCTTCGGCCGTCAGCTCGGCGAGCAGGTACGCGTTGAGCGGGGCGAGTTCGCTCGGCTTGAGCACCACGGCGCAGCCCGCGGCCAGTGCGGCCGGGACCTTCTGCATGATCAGCGCCAGTGGTGCGTTCCACGGGGTGAGGCAGGCGACCACCCCTGCCGCCTCCCGCCGGACCACCGAGTGCCCGATCCGCTCTTCCCATTGGTGGGACCGGGCAAGCTCGATGTACGACCGCAGCGATTCGGCGGCGTACGGGTATTGGACGTGCCGCGTGAGCATGCGCGGCATACCCGTCTCGGCGGTCACCAGGTCGGCCATCGTGTCGGCGTGCTGCTCCAGCAGCTCGGAAAGCCGTTCGAGGTAACGGAGCCGCTCGTCCAGCGGCAGGGCCGACCAGGATGGGAAGGCCAGTTTGGCAGCGTCCACCGCGGCTTCGGCGTCGGCCGGGGTGCCGGCCGGGACGGTGGCGAGCGGGGATCCGGTCGCCGGGTCGGTCACTTCGACGGTGTCGGTCGAGCAGTTGAACCGCCAGCGGCCGTCGATCCAATGGGTGGCGTGGGACCGCACTGTGCCGGGGAGAGTTCGCGGCACCAACGTTTCGGTCATCCGGATCCTCCGATATTCACACCAGTCAACACACTGCCGTAAATGGCGTGCCGATCGTGTCCGGTTCTCGGTTATCAGCCAGTGACGAGCACCCCGGCGGCCTCGTCACTCAGGGATAACCGGACCGTCCATAACGTCGCGGGCAAATGCGATGGCCCCCGATCAGCGGAGACGGCATCCCCATGACTCAGCATTCAGGCGTTGCGCCCATTCCCGTGCCGCTGCGGTGCGAACCGGCAGGCACCCGGCCCGGTCCGATGGCCGGCAGGTCATATCTGGTCAAGCTGCCGGTGGATCATCCCCGGCCGGCGACGCCATCGCGCCGGTACCACCGCGCCCCGGTGAACGGGGCGGGCCCGGACGGCGTGACCGACTGGTGGACCGCGGTGCTCGTGATGTTCCTGCACCGCTACACCGGTGAAACAGCGTTCGGCCTGGTCGCCAAGGACAGCGAGGGCGCCGAGGTCCAGGTCTGTGAGGTCACCGTCGGAGCGGCCGACACGGTCGAGGACATCCTCGCCGCCACGGCGACGGCGATCCGCACGCCCATGCTCACAGCCGCCGAGCAGGCACAGACCGCTGTGAGTGTGGCCATCGCGTGCTCCGGTGACGACGAGCAGGTGATGCCGTCGGCCGACCTTGGCTTGCTGGTGTCCCCGGGCGGGGTGCAGTTCGTTGCCACCACTGATTTGTGGGACGAGGACAGCGTCGCCCGGATGGCCCGGCACGTCGGCACTCTGGCCGCCGCGGCGGCCGCCGACCCACGGCTGAGCGTCGGTGAGCTCGATCTGCTTACCCCGGAGGAACAGCACCAGATCCTGGTGGCGTGGAACGACACGGCCACCGACTGGCCCGTCATGGGCTACCTCGAACTGTTCGCGGCGCAGGTCCGTGCGCGTCCCGACGCGATCGCCGTGACCCAGGACGGCCGGTCGCTCAGCTACCGCGAACTCGACGTGGCCGCCAACCGGATCGCCAACCGGCTGATCGCCATGGGCGCCGGGCCCGGCGAGCGGATCGGGTTGCTGTGCCCGCGGTCCGCCCAGTTCATCGTCACCGTCTTCGGCATCCTCAAGTCCGGTGCGGCGGCCGTGCTGCTCGACCCGAACAACCCGGACGACCGGATCCGCGCCATGATCGCCGACGCCCGGCCGTTCGTCGTGCTCACCACGGATGACCAAGTCGCCCGGCTCGCCGATGGCGTTCCCGTGTTGCGCGTTGACGACGCGGCCTTCGCGGACGAGTCCGACGACGCACCGGCCGTTGTCATCGGCCCGGACACGATCAGCCACCTGGTCTACACCTCCGGCTCGACCGGGACGCCCAAGGCAGTGCTGGAGCGTCACGGAGCGCTGGCCAACCTCGTGCGGTGGACCGGCCGTGCCTACGACGTACGGCCTGGTGACCGGGCCTCATGGCTGTCGGCGCCCGGGTTCGCCGTGCAGATCATGGAGTGGATGCCGTACCTGGGCCTCGGCGTGACGGTCTGCGTCGGCGACGCCGAAGCGGTGGACACACCCGAGCGGATTCGTGACTGGCTGACCAGCGAGGGCATTACGCACACCATGCTGGTGGCCGCGCTCGCCGACCGTGTCTCCCGGCTGGACTGGCCGGAGCACGCGCGGCTGCGGGTCATGGTGACCACGGCCGAGCGCCTGCCGAGCTGGCCGCCGGTGCACACGCCGTTCCGGGTCGTGATGACCTACGGCTCCACGGAGACCACGAATGTGTTGAGCTGCCTGGACATCGGGGCCGGATCGGACCTCACCGCCCAGGCCACCCCCGAGCATGTGCGCAGGCTGCGGCCCGTGCCCGCCGGGCGGCCCATCGCCAACGTCCGCGTGTACATCCTGGACGATGCCGGCCGGGCGGTACCACCCGGTGTGATCGGCCGGCTCTTCGTGGCGGGAGCCGGATTGGCGGCCGGCTACCACGCCCGGCCCGAGCTGACCGCGGCCAGGTTCGTCGCAGGCACGGTGGCGGAGGAGCCCTCGCCGACCCTGTTCGACACCGGCGATCTGGCCAGGTACCGCGCTGACGGGGCGATCGAGGTGCTCGGCCGGTCCGACGGCCAGGTCAAGATCCGGGGTTTCCGCGTGGAGGTCGGCGAAGTCGAGGCGGCACTGCGTGACCTGGCGGGGGTGACCGAGGCGATCGTGGTCACCCAGCAGGCGGCCGCGGGAGACACGCGTCTGGTCGGTTACGTGGCCACGGCCGCCAACGCCCCGTCCGCCGGCGAAATCCGGCGGGCACTGGGCGAAAGGCTGCCGCACTACATGGTGCCGACCACGATCGGCGTGCTCGACGCCTTGCCCCGGCTGCCCAGCGGCAAGGTCGACCGGCTCGGCCTGCCCGCCGTCGAAGCGGGCGCCCGCACCGGGCTCGGCAGCCCGTACGCCGGGCCGCGGGACGAGCGGGAGGCCAGGATCGCGGCGATCTGGGAGTCGGTGTTCGGCATCGACCAGGTCGGCGTGCACGACGACTTCTTCGAGCTGGGCGGCCATTCGCTGCTGGCGTTCGAGATCATCGCGGGCATCCGGCACGAGTTCGGCCAGGCCGTGCGGCCCTCGGACATCCTGCTGCGACCGACCGTCGCCGGGCTGGCCGAGCTGGTCGCTCAGGCACCGGCCGAGGAGGGCGTCACCGATCTGCCCAGGGTCGAACCGGATCCGGCGAACCGGTTCGACCCGTTCCCGCTCAACGACAGCCAGCAGGCGCTGTGGATCGGCCGTGGCGACTCGGTCGAACTGGGCAACATCGGCTGCCACGGGTACTTCGAGTGGGAGAGCGACGATCTCGACATCGACCGGTTCACCAACGCGTGGCGCCGGCTGGTCGACCGGCACGACGCATTGCGGATGGCCATCCGCGCCAACGGCTACCAGCAGGTGCTCGCCGATCCGCCCGACTACCGGATTCCCGTGCTCGACCTGCGTCACGACCAACCGGAAGTCGTCGCGGAGCAACTGGAAGCGCTCCGCGCGGAGCTCTCGCACCAGGTGATGCCGGACGACGAGTGGCCCCTGTTCGACATCCGGCTGACCCGGCTGCCCGCCCGCGGCCGGGCGGAGCGGCGGGTGCGCATCCACCTCAGCCTGGACATGCTGGTCGCCGACGCCTGGAGCTACTTCCAGGTGCTGGTTCCCGACCTGGTGCTGCTGTACGAGAACCCGGCGTTGCGGTTGCCGCCGCTGAGCTTCACCTTCCGGGACTACGTCGTCGGCCTCGAGCGGGTGCTGGAGGCCAGCGAGCTCTACGCCCGTTCGGAGCGGTACTGGCTGGACCGGTTGGCCACATTGCCGCCGGCGCCCGTGCTGCCGAACCGGCCCGCGTGGCAGCCCACCGTGCCGATGCGCTTCGACCGGGTGGCCCACCGGCTGCCGCCCCCGGTGTGGGATCGCCTGAAGGCCAAGGCGAACGAGCTCGGTCTGACACCTTCCTGTGTCCTGGCCAGTGTTTTCGCCGAGGTGCTGCGGGAGTGGAGCGGCCAGGAGGCGTTCACCATCAACTTCCCGTTGTTCAACCGGCTTCCGTTGCACGAGGAGGTCAACCAGATCATCGGCGACACCACGACGACGCTGCTGCTCGCGGTCGAGAAGGCGGACGGGACGTTCGCCGAGCGGGCCGTGGCCGTGCAACGGCAGCTGTGGTCGGACCTCGAACACCGTCACTACAGCGGAGTCCGCGTGCTGCGCGAGCTCGCCAGGGCACGTGGCACGGTCGCCGCGGCCATGCCGATCGTGATGACCAGCCTGCTGGGCCATCCTCCACGTCGTTACGCGACGTCCTTCGGCGACGCCATCTACACGATCTCGCAGACGCCCCAGGTGTCGATCGACTTCCAGATCTTCGAGATCGCCGGGGAGTTGCAGTTCAACTGGGACTTCCTGCCCGCGTTGTTCCCGGATGGACTGGTGCAGGACATGTTCGGCGCGTTCTGTGCCGTGCTGCACGAGTTGAGCGACGACCCGACGGCCTGGGACCGCGCCGCTTTCGACCTCGTCCCGGCAGCGCAGCAACAGGTGCGGTCGCAGGTCAACGACACCTCGGCGCCGGTCCGCGACATCATGGCGCACGAACTGCTGGCCGAGCAGGCACGCGAGCGTCCGGACGCACCCGCGGTGATCAGTTCCCGGCGGCGGCTGAGTTTCGCCGAACTGTCCACAGAGGCCGGTCAAGTCGCCGCGCTGGTACGCCGGAACGGAATGCGGCCGGGACAGCTCGTGGCTGTCGCGATGGAACGCGGCTGGGAGCAGTACGCCGCCGTGTACGGAATACTGGCCGCCGGCGGCGCGTACCTGCCGATCGATCCGGAACTGCCGGCACACCGGCTGCGGATGCTGCTGACCAAGGCAGGTGTCGGCATCGCGCTCACCCAGCCGTGGCTGCAGGACACAGTGCCCTGGCCGGACGGGGTCACGCCACTTGTCGTGGACGGAACCGGTGACACGGAGCCGATCGAGCCGGTGGGCAGGCCGGACGACCTGGCGTACGTCCTGTTCACCTCGGGTTCCACCGGCGAGCCCAAGGGCGTGATGGTCGATCACCGGGCCGTGGTGAACTTCGCCGACACCGTGGCCGGCCAGTTCGGCGTCGGTCCGGACGACCGGGTACTTGCCTTGGCGGCGTTGAGTTTCGACCTGTCGGTCGCCGATGTGTTCGCGGTGCTGGCCGCCGGCGGTGCCGCGGTGCTGCCGGACCCCGGCGGCCCGGACACGGACGAGTGGCTGCGCCTGATCGAGGCGGAGCGGGTCACGTTCCTCGGTCCGGTGCCGGCGGTCATGCAGATGCTCACCGACCGCGCGGAGCAACTCGGCAGCACGGCGTTGCGCGGCGTACGGACCGTGGTGATGTCCGGCGACTGGATCCCGGTCACGCTGCCCGACCGGTTGCGTGCGCTTTCGCCCGGGCTGAAGGTGATCGGTTCGGGCGGGCCGACCGAGACCGTGGTCTGGTCGGTGCAGAACCCGATCGGCGCCGTCGATCCGAAGTGGACGAGCATCCCGTACGGCAAGCCACTGCCCAACCACCGGCACTACGTGCTCAACGGCATGGGCCGGGAGTGTCCACAGTGGGTGCCCGGGGAGATCTACGACGCCAGCGAGGTGGCGCTGGCCAAGGGATACCTGAACGACCCCGAGCGCACCGAGCAGGCGTTCGTTCGGTTGCCCGCCACGGGCGAGCGGGCCTACGCCACCGGCGACCTCGGCCGGTACCTGCCGGACGGCTCGATCGAGATCCTGGGCCGGACCGACTTCCAGGTCAAGATCCGCGGCCACCGGATCGAGCTCGGTGAGGTCGAGGCCGCGCTGCGGACGTATCCCGGTGTCCGTGAGGCCGTCGTGGTGGCGGTGGGCCGGGAGGCAGGCCGTCATCTCGTCGCCCATATCCGCGCCAAGCCGGGCGAGGAGGCCGACACCGATCGACTGCTCGCCCACGTCGCCGGGCTGCTGCCGGCTCCAATGGTGCCTTCGTCGGTGCTCGTGCATGAGACGTTCCCGTTGTCGCCCAACGGAAAGGTCGACCGCAAGGCGCTTGCCGAGCGGCCGGCTGCCGTTCCCGAGCCTGTGGTGGCCGACACGCGCGCGGAGCTCACTGAGATGGAGCTCTTGGTCGTCGAGATGTGGCAGGCCGTGCTCGACGTCGACAACGTGACCCGTACCGACACGTTCCTGGCTCTCGGCGGCAACTCGATGGCCGGTGCGCTGGTGGCACGGCGGCTCAGCGAGCGGCTGGGCATCCGGATCTCGCTGCGCAAGATCTTCGACCTGCCCACCGTCGCCGACGTCGCCGCCGAGCTGGAACGCAGTCTCGCGGCGGCCGCCCCGGCCGAGGCCTGAACCTGCTCAGGACGCCAGGTGCTCTTCGAGGAACTCCGTCAGCGCGTGCCAGGCCCCGACACGGGCCGCGGCATTGGCCTTCGCCGAACCCCCGGTGCGGAACCGCACACCCGGACCGGGGGTGAGGATCTCGGTGGTCGGCCCGTACGGCGGCGCCGCGATCAGGTGCCCCGCGTCGGGGTAGTGGACGTGCTTGGCGGCGTTATGGCCCGCGGCGGCCAACCGTTGGATGGCGAGCTCGCTCAGTTCGGTGCACGGCCACATGCGGTCGTCGCCCGCGGTGATCGCCAGCACCGCGCCGCGGATCTGTTCGACGGGGATCGCGGCGGCGGTCACCGCGTCCCGGTCGGCCAGGCTGGGTGTGAAGGCCAGCCCGAGTTCGACCGGCACCTTCGCCGCGACCTGCTCGGTCAGCTCCGCCGGGACCTGGTTGGGCAGGAACGGCAACGCCTTGCCGCGATACGTCCAGGCAGGCACTTGCTCGTGCAGCGTGTCCAACAGCCGGCGCTTGCGGCTGATGCCCTGGGTGATCACGCCCGCGCCGACCAGGCTGACCGCGACCGCGATGTCGGGGTAGGTGGCGGCGAGCAGCAAGGCCGCCTCCCCGCCCCGCGATCCGCCGATCACGCCGAGCCGGTCGCCCTGGACCTTGCGCCTGCCACGCAGGAACGACATGGCTTTCCCGAAGTATTCGAGCGGAATGCTCACCAGATCCGACGGCACGCCACGCATCCCGAAGTAGGCGAGGGCGAGCACCGCGTACCCGCGTGCCGCCAGCAGCGCGGCGTCCAGTTCGTGCAGGCCGCCTTCGGAGCCACCGAGCAGCAGCACACCGGGGTACGGTCCGCCTTCCCTTGGCCAGAACAGGGTTCCGACCAAGCCGTCGCTGCGCACGGGGACGCGCTGGACGTCAACCGGCAGGCGCAGCCGGTCGACCGTTGCCCTGGCCAGCAGTTGCCCGTCCTTTTCGGCCGTCAGGCTGATTTGTGCCGGGGGAAGGATCCGGCGGTCGCGCAACGACTTGTCCGGCTTGCCTTTGGCCTTCATCGACCACACCAGGCCCATGGCGTCCGGTTCGTCGTAGGTACCCGCGGCCGGCGTGGCCGCGGCAAGGTCCAGCCCGCCGTCCTCGCCGGTGTGGACGGTCACGGCCGACTCCCAGCGCCGGCCACGCGGATCGATCATCTGGCAGCGCACGACCACCTCGTCGGCGGGGGCGAAGCCGGCCAGCCGGATGTCCAGCGGGGTGTCGACGAGCGGGTCCGCCGGCTCGACCAGGATGCGCGCCGGTGTGGGGGAGTGAGGGGCGTGATCGTCCGGCATCTCTTGCTTCCGTTCCGATGACTTCAGTAATATCGGCTTGTTTACAACAGTCAAGTTGTGGAGTGTCCATGGTAAACCACGTGTCCCCGGCGCCCCGTGCCACGGCGGTGCGGGACGATCACGGTTCGCGCTTTCACCTGGTCGATCTGGACCTCCATCGCGACAACGTGGGGGTGACGTCGTCCTCGGCGACCGGCTACGGCGCGTTCAACGTCTGGGGGAACTCGCTGCCCGCCGAAGAGCTCCCGTCCGGCCGGGCCATCCAGGTGGAGGACGTGCCGTTCACCTTCCCGGCCACCGGCGGGGGCAGGCCGGACAACGTCCGGTGCGCGGGCCAGCACATCACCGTGGAGCCCGGCCAGTACGACTGGCTGTACCTGCTCACCGCGGCCGAGCGGCGGGTCGAGGACGAGATCGCCTTCCACTACGCGGACGGCGCGGTCGACTTCGAACCGCTGCGGGTGTCGGACTTCTGGGCCGCACCCGCGGTGTTCGGCGAGACGTCCGCCTTCACCACGCTGACCATGCACTACCCGTACCACGTGCAGGCGAACGTCTCCGCGATGGTCTGGTGCCAGCGGGTTCCGCTCGTGCGGGGCGCCGCGCTCGCGGCCATGCGGCTGCCCCGGAACCCCGCCGTGCACATCTTCGCCGCGACATTCGTTCTGCGGAAGGGACACCACCGGTGACCGGCGTACAACAGGCCCCGACGGACCGGGTGATCCAGCACTGGTATCGCGACCATGTCAGCTGCCTGCAGTCGACGCTGGCCTCGCTGCTCATCCGGGAGGGAGAGGACCCGCTCGGCGCGCTTGGGCTGAGCTGGGAGTTCCGGCACCTGCCCGGCGACGTCCGGCCGGAGGAGTTCTACTGGCCGTGCGCGCGTGACGGTGACCTGGTCGGCAGCCTGCTGCCGTATCACCGGGCCGGCTCGGTGTGGCGCACCGCTCCGGACACCGACCCGCTCGTGGCGCTGGAGACTGCACTGGCCGGCAACCGGCTGCCGATCGTGGCCGTGGACAACTACCACCTGCCGTTCCGTCCTGCCTATCAGGACGTGCACTCAGCGCACCTGATCATCGTGTACGGCATCGACCGGGTGGCCGGTGAGGTACTGGTCAGCGACGCGATGCCGCCCGCCTACCACGGCCCGCTGGCCATCGCGGACCTGTTGCGCAGCTGGACATCGGTGAATCCCCGCGAGCAGGAGGCGTTCTTCAGCGGCGTGCACATCGACGGGCGGTGGCTCGACGTCACCCTCGGCACGCCGTTCCCGCCACTGACCCCGGCCCGGCTCGGCGAGGCCATGGCGGCGAACCTGGCCCGGTTCGACAGCGACGGGCCGGACCGGGCGGGCCTGCGCGGACTGGCCGAGTTCGGCACGGAACTGGTGGCCGCGGCCCGGAACGGGGACCGGGCGACGGTCGAGGAGGCCTACCCGTTCGGCTGGGGCATGCAGGCGCAGGCCGCGCTGCACGGGGAACTGTTGCGCGACCGCGGCGTCCAGTGGCGTAACCCGGTGCTGGCGGAGGCCGGGCGGCGGGTCGAACAGGTGGCGCACGCCTGGACGCCGGTGCGCGTCTGCGCCGCGTACGGACGAGCCGATCCACGCGCGTGGGCCGGTGACCTCGCGCACCGGACCGCCCGGCTGCGGCGGGCCCATGAAGAGGCATTGGCGGCGATCGAACAAGCCATGGCGACGCTGAACGACGGGAGCGGTGAGATCGGATGACGAGCGTGCTGCGAGACCGGCTTGACCTGCTTGCCCAGGACCGGCGGGACAGGTTTCTCGCGCTGTTGCAGTGTGCCGACGGCGACCGGCCGCCCGCGGCGCCGATCCGCCGTTCCGGGGCGGACAGTGCCCCGTTGGCCCACCCGCAGAACACGTTGTGGTCGCTTGACGAGCGGCCCGCCGTGCTCAGCGCGGACAACGTCACGATTCTGTTCACTGTGGACGGCGACGTCGAACCCGAGGCGCTCCGGCGCGCTCTGGGCGCGCTCGCGGCACGGCATGACGCTCTGCGGATATCGTTGCCGGACAACGGCTCTGGCCCGGTCCAGCGAGTCGTCACGGGATCGGCGGCCGAACTTCCGGTGATCACGGCCGAGCCCGGCCACGTCGTCGCCACCGCCAGAACCGTTGCGGCGAAACCCTTCGACCTGGCCACCGGGCCGTTGTGGCGGGCCTGTCTGGTGACCGGCGGGCCCGGCGGTCACCTGCTCGTGTTCGCCGCGTCCCGGCTGATCTTCGACGACGCCTCGGTCCAGGTGCTGCTGAACGATCTCGCCGAGCTGTACCGGGCCGAAGTGGCCGGCACAGCGCCGGAACTGCCCGCGCTCCCGATCGGCTACATCGACTACACGCACTGGCAGCACGGCGCGACGGCCGGGAACAAACAGGCCCGGCTGATGGAGTACTGGCGTCAGCAACTGCAGAGCCCGCCGGTGGTCGACCTGCCCACGGACCGGCCACGGCCGACCGGATCCACGGTCACCGGCGCGAGCACCCGCCTGCCTGTCGACCACGAGTTGGTCGGACAGGTGCACGAACTGGCGGCGGAGCTGGCGGTGCCGTCGTCGACCGTCTACCTCTCGGCGCTGTTCGTGCTGCTGAGGCGCTACAGCCGCCAGGACGGCCAGATCGTGGGAATGCCGATTTCCGGGCGCGACCGCCCCGAGCTGGCCGGCCTGATCGGGAACTTCACCGACCTGCTCGCACTGCGGGTCGACCTCGCCGGGGCGCCGACGTTCCGTGACGTCGTCCGTCGCGTGCAGCTGGTCGTGGACGGCGCCAAGGCCAACGCCGGGCTGTCGTTCCACGACGTGGTGCGTGCCCTCGTCTCCGCCGGCGAAGTCCTGATGTCCCAACTGGTGCAGATCGTGTTCGCGTTACGTGACCCGGTCGAGGCCCCTGAGTTCGCCGGGCTACGGACCGGCGTCGACCTGCCCGATCCGTCGATCGCCCCGTTCGACTTGGCGGTCCACCTGGTCGAGGCAGGACCGCGACCACACGTGGCCGCCGTGTACCGCACGGATCTGTTCGACGCCGGCACGATCGGCGACCTGCTCGATCGCTACCTGAGGCTGACGGCGTCGCTGGCAGGCGACCCCGGTGCGCCGATCGCGCGGGCCGAGTTGCTGGCTCCCGCCGAGCGCGACGAGCTACTGAGGCGATGGGACGGGCTCTACCGGTCCTCGCCGCCCGTGACGATCCATGGCTGGTTCGCTGACCAGGCGGCCCGTTCCCCAGAAGCGTGCGCCGTGGTCGCGGGCGACGAACGGCTCACCTACCGGGAACTGAACGCCAAAGCCGACGCACTGGCCGAAGTGCTGCGTGCTTCCGGTGCACGGCCAGGGCGGATCGTGGCGATCTGCCTGCCGCGAGGCGCCGAGTACCTCGTGTCGGTCCTCGCGGTGCTCAAGGCCGGCGCGGGATTCCTGCCGCTGGACCCGTCGCACCCGGCCAGCAGGCTCCTGGCTCTGCTCGGCGACGCGGCGCCGGCCGTGGTCCTGACCACGAGCGAGTTGACCGGCGTGCTGTCCGGCACCGCCTGGCACACGCTGACCACGGCCGACCAAGCCCCCGAGGGCGCCACGCCCGGTGGCGGCGATGCCGGTCCCGACGACCTCGCCTACGTGCTCTACACCTCGGGCAGCACCGGCACGCCGAAGGGCGTGCTGATCAGTCACCGGGCGGTGGTGAACTTCGTCGAGGCGATGCGGGACCTGTTCGTCCTCACGCCGGCCGACCGGATGCTCGGCTACGCCGCCACCACGTTCGACGTGTCGGTCTTCGAGATGTTCGGCGCCCTGCTCACCGGCGGGCGGCTGTGCCTCGCGCTGGACAGCGACCGCCTGGACATCGAGCGCCTGCAACGGTTGCTCGAGCAGGAGGGGATCACGGTCACGGACCTGCCGCCGTCGGTGATGGCCATGCTGGAGCCGGAACGGCTGGAGCGGTTGCGGATCGTCTTCGTCGGTGGCGAGGCGTTCCCCGGCGAACTGGTCAACCGGTGGAACCCCGGTCGCCGGTTCTTCAACGGCTACGGCCCGACCGAGTGCACCGTCACGATGATCGTGCACGAGTGCGTGGGCACATGGGACTCCTCGCCGCCGATCGGCCTGCCCATCGCCAACCACGTCGCCCACGTGCTCGACGAGAACCTGGAGCCGGTTCCGTACGGTGTTCCCGGTGAGCTGGTGATCGGTGGTCTTGGGCTGGCCAAGGGCTACCTCAACGAGCCGGGGCTGACCGAACGGAAGTTCATCGCCGACCCGTTCGGCACGGCACCGGGCGGGCGCCTGTACCGCACCGGGGACCTGGTGAAACGACGCCGGGACGGCGCGTTGGTGTTCCTCGGCCGGATCGACAGGCAGCTCAAGATCCGCGGCATGCGCATCGAGCCGGCCGAGATCGAGGCGGCCCTGTCGGGCCACGCGGACGTCCGGCAGGTGTTCGCCGACGTGTGGACCGACCCGCAGGGCGAGCCGCACCTCGTCGCGTACGTCAGCTTGGCCGCGGGCGCCAGGACCACCCCGCCGGACCTGCGTGCCCACCTGATCACGATGCTGCCCCCGCCGGTGGTGCCGGACCGGGTGGTGATCGTCTCGGAGCTGCCGCTGACCTCCAGCGGCAAGGTCGACCGGGCGGCACTGCCGGCACCCGAGGTGGTCGTCGCGCGGACGGACGGCGCCGACCGGTCGGAGACCGAGCGGATCATCGCCGACGAGCTGTTCGGCCGGGCGCTGGGCGTCGAGACGGTGGACTCGCACACCAGCTTCTTCGAACTCGGCGGCAGCAGCTTGCAGGCCGCCCAGGTGATCTTCGGCATCCGGCGCTCGTTCGACGTCGAGGTGAGCGTCGCCCACTTCTTCCGCGACCCCACGGTCGCCGGTCTCGCCGCGGTGGTCGACCGGCAGCGCGCCGCCCAGCTGGACGACGAGAGCCTGCTCGAGTTCCTCGAGGGCATGTCGGACGACGAGGCCGACCGGATCATGCGGGTCGAGCACATGGAGGAGGCAGGCTGATGGACTTCGGCAGGACGGAACGGGACGAGAAACTCCGCACGCTGGTGGCCGACGCACTCGTCGACCCGCGAGTCCGCGACGCGCTCGCCGCGGTGCTGGCCGACCCGCGGCCGGAACCGGATGTCCGTGCCCTGTACAGGGAACTGGGCCGTCACCGGTTGCTCGCGTCGCACTGGCCGGTCGAGTACGGCGGGCTCGGCGCGTCACACACCGAGGCGGCCACGGTCATCACCGAGCTCGTCGCCGCGGGCGTCCCGGACATGCAGCAGGTACTGAGCGTCCAGATCGTGGGCGCGTTCCTGCTCGCCGCGGGATCAGACGAGCAGAAGCAGCGCTTCCTGCCCGCGATGGCCGCGGGGGAACGGTTCGCGACCGTGCTCTACACCGAACCCGGCGTCGGGTCGGACCTGGCGTCGATCGAGGCGACGGCCGAACGTGACGGGGAGGACTTCCTGCTGTCCGGCGTGAAGGTCTACGGGCTCAAGAGCCGGATGTCGGACCTCGCGCTGTGTGCCGTCCGCACCGGCACCGGGACGAGCAGGTACGACGGCATCACGCTGTTCCTGATCGACCTGACGGCCGACGGTGTCACCCGGTCGAACCTGCCCACCATGGCCGACGAGCAGTTCGACCGGGTGGAGCTGGACCGGGTCCGGGTCGGGCCCGGCGCGATCGTCGGCGCGGAGGGCGACGGCTGGCCGTTGCTGGTCCAGTGTCTCGCCCTGGAGCGCACCGGCCTGGACTACTCGCTGCGAGCCCGTCGCTGGTACGAGACCGCGCTGGCCGGCCTCGACCCGGATGAGACCGACAGCGCGCTGCTGGCCGGCGTCGGCAGGTGCGGCGCCCACGTCGACGCGGCGTCGCTGATGACCTCCGCGGTGCTCAGCCGGATGGACCGGCAGGTCACCGACGAGGTGATGGCCGCGATGGCCAAGTACATCACCAGCGAGACGGCACAACAGGTCGCCGTATGGGCCACCGAGGTGCACGGGTTCGGATACGGCCTGCGCTCGCTGTCGCCCGATGACGCCGCGGTGCTCGAGGCGGGCTACCGAGAGGCGGCGGGCGTCACGCTCGCCGCGGGCACGTCGCAGATCATGCTCGAGATCGTCAGCGGTTCGATCGCGGCCGCTGGATCCAGTCAGGAGGCCTGGCCATGGACCTGACCGCCGACCCGCTGGCCGAACGACTCCGGCGGGTGCTCGTCAGCGGCTTGACGCCCGTCGCGGACGACGACCCCGAACAGCTCTGGCCGGTGTTGCTGGACTACGAGGCACTGGCCTTCGAGGCGCCCTCCTCGGCGGGCGGCTACGGGCTGGGAGTGACCACCGGCGTGGTGGTCAGCCGCGAACTGGGTTGCCGGGCGTTGCCCGACCTGTACACCGGCACCGCCATGGCCGTGGACGCGATCAGTTCGTCCGGCGACCCCCGGGGGATGGCCGCCTCACTGGTCGGCGGCAAGTGCCCCGTGGTCCTCGCGGGCATGGACGCCTTACCCACGCCACGACTCACCGCCCGGCCCGTCGCCGGTGGTTACGAACTGGCCGGCAAGGTGCCGGTGGACTCGACCGTCCCCGCCATGGCCGGGTGCTGTTTCCCGGTCGCCGCGGACGACTCGGTCCTGCTGGTGATGCTCACGCCGGAAGCACTCGCCCCCGTGGTCTCCACCGGCCCGACCGGCTTGCCGATGGTCCAGCTGGACGGGGTGACCATCGGCGACGACGAGATCGTCGGCTCACTCGGGACCGGTGTCCCCCTGTCGGATCCGGACGGCATCCTGAGCAGGGCCCGCATCAGGCAGGCCGCGTACCTGCTCGGACTGGCGGCCGGCGCGCAGGCGCTGGCGGTCGGGCACGCGAGCGGGCGCCGCCAGTTCGGCCGCCCGGTGATCGAGTTCCAGAGCATCGGGTTCACCCTGGCCCGGTCGGCCATCGACCTGCGCGCGGTGCACCTGTCGATCGAACGGGCGGCGTGGCTCGCCGACACCGGCGCACCTGATCCGCTGGCCGCCGTTCAGGCACTGGCGTTCAGCGCGGAGACCGCGATGACGGTGATCAGGGCGGCCACCCAGATCCACGGCGCGGCCGGGCTGACCCGCACGTCCGCGATGCACCGCTACTACCTGGCAGCCCGGCGGCACACGACCAGCTGGGCGTCCCCGGCCCGGTTGTGGTGCGAAGCAGGGGCCCGACGTCTCACCACGACCTAGGTCGTGTTTCAAATGCCCGATCGCGATAGCCGGGCCGGATGCGGCCCCTGACGCCACCGCGGGACCGCCCAAAGACAACCAGTATTCGCGGCGATCCCGCGGCGACGCCAGGAACCGCCCCGATCCCGACTCTCATCGACCGGGACATTCGAAACACGACCT
>NZ_JAAATY010000045.1 GCF_013280595.1 Kibdelosporangium persicum | reverse complement strand
TGTTGGACACCACACCCGAGGAACTACAGGGCTGGCTACGCCGTCACGGCGAACAACCCGACACCTGGACACGTCCCGGTGGCCCCTCGTCAACGGACACGACCAACCTCTGAACCTCACCCACTGTCCACACACGACCCCGGCGCCCTGGTCACAGTGACCACGGCACCGGGGACTGGACGGGAGACCCCCAGCCATGACCCACACGTCCACCAACCCCGCTCCCACGCCACGGCACAACCCCACCGACAACGCCCAACCAAGCCACGAGAAGATCCGCAGCCCACACAACATCCCCGCACAGTCGGTCAACTCGCTGGTGCAACAGTGGTCTGGCGCCCGCACCCGAACCTTCCAAGCACGCCACTCACCCGACATGTCCTTGGACGCCGACGACTTGTTCACCGAACTGGCCTACGGCGCACGCATCGCACAAGAAGTCACCTCGGGACGATGGTGCGTCGTCTCCCAACTGCTTCGCACAGGCGCCGTCGAGCAGGACACCAGACCACAGCTGGGTGGCTGTTCTCGTTTCCAGGAACCGCGGCCCTCACCGGTGGTGCTGCCGTCCGGCGTCGTCACCTTGACGGTCGACGACCTGGAGCTGCTGCCGTCTCGGCATCCGCAGGTCAAGGTGTGCATCGCACCCATGAGCCTGGTGGCGAGAGGTCTCAACATCCTAGTGCCGGGTGGCCAGAAGTCCGCGCTGGCTTCGGTCTGGGTGTGTGTACGTCCGCCGACCCAGATCACCGACTCCGCGGAGATGTTCGCGAGCGTCAACGCCTCTGCGTTGCGGGACGGCGGGCCGAGCGCGGATCCGGTGGGGCAGTGGATCGAACAACGCAGACGGGCGTTCTCCCGGTTGTTCCACATCCTTACCAGCGACCCGCGGTTCAGTCGGCTGAGCAAGCCTCTCAAGTCCGAGGCGATCGCCGGAATGCTCGTCGACATGATCCAGTTGGCCGGGCGGGCACGGCGCGGTGGCACCCCGGTCGAGCTCTACCTCGTGGACGACGCGTTCCACGACGAGAAGCTCGGCACGGATCTGCGGCGCTTGCTCCGCTACTACTACGACAATCTCAGCCTTGCTGAACAGCGCGCGCTGCGGCGCATCTACGGCTCAACGCTGGAGTCCTGGTTGGTCTTCGCGGGTATCGACGGCAAGGAGGCTTCGTGACGACCGACAGGAACTTGCTCTACTGGCCTACCCGCTGACCGAGCAGCTGCACGGCACGGCCTACATCCACCGCTTCCCGGAGGAGGTGGCGGACGCGTGGGAGCGGCTGCGGAATCATGCGCACGCCAACGCCAACCTTCCGTACACGGGACTGGCCACCGGCCTGCGTGCTTACAGCGGCGCCTTCGTGAATCTCTTTCCCGCCAGCAAGAAGCACGCGCCGCAGCAGTTGATCGCCAGCAGGCCGCTCGACGTGCGCGACGTGCGCGATGCCGTGGTGCTGTGGGAACAGGCCGTGCTCGGTGTACCGGATGACAAGATCACCTTCAATTACTCCAGTGAGCTGGCGGAGCTGGTGGCGGGTAGCACCGTCGAGGAGGTCTCACTCGCGGGCCACGTGCACCGGTTCGGCAACCAGCCGGACGCACCGAACTGGGTCTACGACGCCGCGACGTGGGAGGCCGCTCGCAGGCTAGAGGCGACGTCGTGGCAGGTCGACGGCGGGGAGGTGGTGCTGCGAACCGACACCGACGGCAACCTCCTGGTGTGGGACCCGAAAGCGCTGTGGTCGGATGCCTGGAAGAAGAACGGAGAGCTCCAGTACGCCGCTCTGCGCGTTCGGTTGTCGATGCAGACGATGCCGAACCTGCGTACACCCGTGCTGGTACTCGATCCCTCTGTGGCGCGGTTAAGCCGTGGGCTCTACGGCACCCGTACCGATGGCTGACCCCGAGGCGCTCAAACTCCCCGTAGCTGTGCCTTGCGATGGAACAGCGGGCAGGCAAGACCTCGATCGAGCGGACGAGCATGATCGCGGTGTCGGTGTCGCGGCGACTCGACGGCGAATGCCTTCTCGCGCCAGATGACCTCGGCCGCACGGGCGAACCAGGGCGATTGCGCCCGCTCGTGGCGAAGTCCGTGCGGTGGCCGGTCGGCCGCGGTGTGGGCATGTACACCGTGCGGGAGCTGAGTCGCCATGCCGCCGACGTGCTGGAGGTCCCGAACCTCACCGCCAGTGAGGTGAAAGGGCACAGGTTCTCCCAGCAGGCCAGGCGCATCCCGAAAAAGGGCCGGGACGCTCAGCTTCTCGACGAGAATTCCCTGTTGACCATCATCAAGGCCGCCGGCTGCGAGCGACTGCGCCTTCTCGTCCTCTACTACGAGCCACGTACCCGGACTCGCGTGCTGCGTTTGCTCGGATAGCACTTCGAACAGGCCTCGCTGGGTGAGGACCTCCCGCACGACGAGCTGATCGACGTCGGCGCCGGGGTGGAGATCGTCTTCCACCACGCGAAGGAGCTCCTCGTCCATGGCAGGCAGCGCCAGAGGATCGATGCACTGAACCGTGTGCCGCACCTCACGGGGCCGGCGGGAACGGGAGTGCTGGCGCTCTGTGAGACGGAGTACGACGGCAAGACGCCGGACGAGGACGCGAAACCTTTGGTCAACAGCTTGCTCGCGGAGCGCGGTGTGCTGGCGCAGTTTCTCGCGACCGCACCGGAGACCAAACCAGTGCACGAGCCTGCGGACGACTACCGCGGCCACGGCGCGTTGGCGGACCTGATGCGGGTTGCGGGTCTGGTCCACCCGCGAATGACGAAGGCGTTGTCATACGGATCGTTGGGGACGAAGGAACCGGTCACGTACGTCGGTCTGCACGTGCGGGAGCAGCGTGGAAACGCGTGGACCAACGGTCGGCCGAAGTTGAGCTGGTCGCTGGTCGCCACGATTCCTGATGGCGAGCACTGGCGGGTTCTCGCATATCAGGCGGTACGGGAGCGGAAGACCGACACCGAGGCCGGATGGCACGACTATTTCACTGCGAACGCGGCGTTTCGGGCGAGCCCGCTGCCCGGAGGGAAACGGCAGGACGATGTTCTGGTTGCGGCGATTGACACCGCGCTCAGGCTGCTGCAGCCGCACATCGCCACGGGAGCCGGCTATGTGCTGATGGTGTCCGGCGACAGCGCACGATCGTTGTACCCGTTGCTGGCGAACAAGAATCTCGACCTCGAACCGGACGCCTCCTGTCTGGTGAACGGCCGCCTCGCCCTGCCGGGATGGGACCCGGCCACCGGCCATCGTCCTCGGGCCGTCGTGCGCGTCACGTCCGGGAGCCGCGATCTACCGCGTCCGGTCGAGGTGCGTGTCTCCGACCCCAAGGCCGAGAATGGCCTGTACATAGTCAAGACCACCGAGTCCCTGTACGCACTGAACGGCTCGGCGAGCACCTGGATCCTGTCCAACGTTCCGCGCCAGTTCGCCGGTGGCCCGCCGCCTCGCCGTGTCGGCCGTGATGTGGGGCGCTGGTCCGCAAGTGCCGAGTTGGGCAGGAATACGTGGTACGCGCACACTGCGACCGAGATCGTCGTGGTGGGTGTGGACTCCGATCCGGTGCGGTACGCCGTCGCTGCGGCGAGGCTGTGCGATCACTCCGTGTCGTGGGACGGGCGGACCAGCTATCCCGTGCCGGTGCACTTGGCGAGGTTGATGGACCGCAACCATCCTGAGTACCGGCGGACAGTCGACGCGGACGACGAGGAGCCGAGCCAGTGAACGTGCGATGTCCGGTCGGTACTGCGGCGCTCTCCGGGGGAGGTAGCGCCGCCGGCCTCGTCATGGTCGTGCCGCACCACTGCTGGGATCCGGGCCGGCATGCCTCCTGGCGGGAGGAACACCTGGTTGTCGGGATCGAAGAGCAGGCCTCGCGTGTGCTCGGCTTCTTTCAGCAACGGTTCCAGTTCGGTGTCCCAGCAGCGCAGACATTCCTGCAGCCGCCACGTGCCGCACGAGATGTAGACGAACCGCTCGGTGTCGGCAGGTACGGCGACGACGGCGGAAGCTGTTTCGGGCGAACCGACTGCGGGACCGGGACACCGTTGTAGGTGCGTGCCGGATCGCCGGGGTGGGGTGGGGCTGGCAGCAGGTTCGCGGGCAGATCGCGGGTCAGATCTGGTGATCACTGTCCTGTTCGGACGTTGATCATGCCCGTTGTGGTGGCGTTGGTGTGCTCGGCGCCGCGTTCGTCGGTCAGCAAGTAGGGTCGGAAACGATGTCGTAGACGTCGGACCGAAGGTCATCGGGCAGTGCACCCGGTGTTCCGGAGGTCGGGGTCCGGATGTCGGACACGCCAGCCATGGTCGCGCCCAAGGCACTACTGAGCACTCCGGGGGTGGAACCGCTACGCCACCTGGGTGACAGACCGACTTTGCCTGCGTCGGCTGTTGCGGCCAGCCGTGGCATGCGACTTACGCTCGCAGTACTGCGCCCGAGGACAAGGGAGGCGGACCGCGTGCCGAGATCGCCTGGGCCGAACCAGTTGCGTCTGCGCGATGGGTTGGCCAGGGCAGTGGGCGTGCTTGGCGGAGTTCGTGCTGCCGAGGCGGCCAGCGGCATCGGGAAGTCGACATGGGACGACGCGCAGAAGGGCCGGGTTCTCCCGAACATGACGACAACGTGGCCGGTCATGCGCCTGCTGTTGATGAAGATCTCGCCTGCGGCCACCGGAGTCCGCGACTGGGACCAGCTCTACGAGGCAGCGTGCGGTGAAGCCGGTGTCCGGACCCGCCGGGCCAGACCAACAGCGCTGTCCGGTCTTCCGCCCAAACGCAGCGTTGCTGTGCCGCAACTACTTCCACCCGGCGTCAGCGAGTTCACTGCCCGGCGCGCCGAACTCGTCCTTCTGGACGAGTTGTTGCTGCGCAAGGGCAACTTCGTGCCGATGGCTGTCGTGACCGGGGAGCCTGGAATCGGTAAGACAACCCTCGCGGTCACCTGGTCCTGGCGCCATGTCGACGGGTTTGCGGACGGTGTTCTGTACCGGGATTTGCGCGGTTGGGGGCCTGACGAACCGGCGCTGCCTGAAGAGGTGCTCACCAACTGGCTTGACCAGCTGGGGCTGGATACGTCGACGATGCCGGACGATGTTGTCAGCCGCTCGGCAGCGCTGCGGTCCGCGCTGGCCCGCAGGCGGGTGTTGATCGTTCTGGACAACGCCAGGGACGAGGAGCAGGTAAGGCCTTTGCTGCCCGGAACGCCGTTGTGCCCGGTGCTGATCACCAGCAGGAACACACTGCCCGGACTGGTGATCCACCACGATGCGACGGTTATCGGACTGGACTTGCTTTCTGACGAGGAGTCCGTGTGTCTGCTACGCGCGCTGGTCGGCCCGCGCGTCGAGCAGGAAACTGCGGCCGCTGAGCGACTCGTGGACCTGTGCGGACGGCTCCCGCTCGCGCTGCGGGTGGTGGCGGCGAACGCGCGAACACGTGCGGAGGCGTCCCTCGCGGCACTCGTGGGGGAGCTGGTGGACGAACACGACCGCCTGGAGGAACTTGACGGACCTGATCCGCGTTCGACTCCGCGTGGCGCGTTCTCGTGGTCGTATCGTCAGCTTTCCGCCGATGTCGCAGCAGTTTTCCGAGCGGTCGGCCTGTTTCCGGGTCGGACGTTCGACGCCAACGTCATCGCTGCGCTCGGCGGCCTGTCGCCACGTGCCGCGGTCAGACACCTGAGAACCCTTGTTCGCCTACACCTCGCCCGCGAGGTCGCCGGACGCTTTGAGATGCACGATCTCATCCGGCTGTACGCGGAGGAGTTGGCGCGCGGCGACCAGAACACGCGCAACGCGCGTCAGCGGGCGTTCGACTACTTCGTGCACACCGCCAGGCGTGCGGACGAATTCCTGGAGCCGCAGCGGTACCGGATTCCGTTGCCGGAAACGCCGTTGGTACCGGCGCCGTTCAACGACTACAACGGTGCCTTGGCGTGGTTCTACACCGAGACTGCCAATGCCGTCGCGTTGTGCAGGCTGGACGATCCGAGTTTCGACACAGCGAGATGGCGGCTGGCGTGCTTCTTCCGTGGATTCTTTTTTCTCACCAAGCGGATCCACGAGTGGATCGAGAGCCACGAACTCGCGCTGCCGGGAGCGATCCGACTGGCTGATCGTGGTGCCGAGGCTGTCACGCGGAGCTACCTGGGTGTCGCGCTACACGAACGCGGTGACGACGATGCCGCCTTGGTCCAGTACGAGATCGCCAACCGACTGTTCCATGAGATCGGCGACGAACACGGAGCCACCAACACACTTGTCCAGCAAGCGGTGGTCCACCGCAACCGGCGTGAGTTCGATAAGGCGCTCCGGCTCGCCAGTGAAGCGCTCGACTTCTACCTCAGGGTGGGATTGATTCGCAACGCCGCCATCACGATTCGCACGATCGGGTGGATCGAGCTGGACACCGGGCGCCTCGCCGAGGCGGAACAGCACCTGACGGAGTCGCTCGCGCTCTGCCGGCAGTCGGGGCAAGGCATGACGATGGACATCGCCCGCGCTCACAACGCCCTTGGCTGGGTGCTGTTACGCCTTGGCCGGTACGACGAAGCCGAGCGGTCTCACCTGGCGGCCATCGAGGCGGGCAAGAACTGCGGTAGCAGGTTCGAGGAGGCGTTGGCCTTGGACGGCCTGGGTAGGGTCGCCCGCGCCACCGGCGATCACGCGGCCTCGGCTGCGTTCTTCCAGGATGCAGTGGACCTGTTGGAAGAGATCGGCTCGCCGCTGGCTAACGAACTGCGGGCGGACCACGCCGTGTTCCGTGAGGGTGATGATGGGTAGGCTGTGACCCGAGCGGCCGGTCATGTTCCGCTGGTGAAGGCCCGGCCGTTCCACCGTGCGTCGATGCCCACCATGCAGAGTCCCGCCCATTCGAACGGTCCGAGCTCGGGATGCTCGTCCCGTACGCGCAACTGCGCCAAGCGTAGCGCGGAGCGCACCGGGATACCCGACCTCAGCAACGGGAACAGGTGCTGCGCGACCAGTGCGGAACCGATTCCACCGATGGCCCCGGTACCGGCGATCACCGAGTCCGCGTCGCCCAGCATGGCACCGACCGCCAGGCTCAACGGGTCCGTGCCGTACCGGCTCACCGCTGTGCCGCTCCAGCAGCCGTTGAGCACGACCAGCGGGGGCAGCGGCAGGTTGGCGAGACGTTCCAGGGTGATCGCCGTGTGTCCGAGGGTGGCCGACTCGCCGGCGGCGTCGCCGCGTCCGCTGATGTACAGCATGCAGGCCTGGCTGACCATGTCGAGGCCAGAGTCCTCGACATGGTCGGCCGCCCACATGTCCAGCGTCTGGCGTTCGACGTCGTGCCCAGGCAGTCGCGGATCAAGAATGCTGACTGTTGGGCCTAGTGGCCGGCTCTGCCGGGTACGACTCCTGCTGGCTACTAGCGCCGCCGTGCGCAGACTCGGGGTGAGGACCAGTTCGGCAACGCCGGCGAGGTGCACACCGTCCCGGGTGAGCGCGCCGAGCGGCAATTGCCACAGCCTCGGGTCCGGGCACACGAGGACTGAGCGGGGGCTTTCGTTGGTGCCAGACCAGATCTCCTCGTGCGGGAACAGGAATGCGCCAAGGCTGTCCCACTTCGCCCGGGTGATGCCTCGCTGGGGCAGTTCGTCTCCTCGCGACAGCGTGTCCAACAGCGTCCCGACAGCCGGAGGTGCGATCTCGACCTGTGTTTTCCAGCCAGTTTCCAGAGTCCATGTGGTACCTGGCGATGGCAGAGGGTTCGCTGGCCACAGCGGCTCGTGTTGTGGTTTTACGTGCCTGCGTCCAAGGTGCACCTGACGTGGCGAAAGCCCGCGTCATCTCACGGATCGGTCGCACAAGTGAGGTTCCCCCGATAACTCGGAGGGTTGATTACCTGGCTCCGGTTGGGGACGCAGGGATGATAGATGGCTCGAGTTGATCGGCGTGCCAGGTAGCCTCGTACTCGTCGGGGCTGAGCCAGCCGAGCTCTTTCTGGATGCGCTGGGTGTTGTACCAGGCGTCGATGTAGCTGAAGATCGCGTTCTCGGCCTCGTCGCGGGTATGCCACGAGTTCCGGTACACGAGCTCGATCTTCAGCGTGGAGAAGAAGTTCTCCATCAGCGCGTTGTCGTAGGAGTCGCCGACGGAGCCCATCGACGGCAGGATTCCGTTGTCCGCCAAGCGTTGCGCGAAGCGGATCGAGGTGTAGGTCGAGCCTCGGTCGCTGTGGTGGATCAGCTGCCCGTCACGGACCTCGCGGGACCAGATCGCGTACTCCAGCGCGCCGAGCACGAGGCTGGTGTCGCAGCGGTCGCTGGTCTTCCAGCCCACGATCCGGTTGGAGAAGGCATCACGGACAGCTGCCAGCCAGAACACGCCCTCGCCGGTGGGGATACGGGTGGCGTCGGCAACCCACAGCCGGTCCGGGGCCGGGGCGGTGAAGTCCCGGTTGACCAGGTCCGGCGCCGGCGTCGCTCGTGGATCGCGGCGGGTCGAGGGTGTTCGCCACCTTCTGCGCAGGAACGCGCCCTGCAGCTCGTGGCCGCGCATCAGCCGCTCGACCCGCTTGCGCGACACCCGGATCCCGCGGCGGCGCAGCGTCGCGTGCACCCGCGGGCTGCCGTAGGTGGTGTGGATTTCCACGATCTCGGCCACCAGCTCCTCATCCTGACGCTGCCGCGGTGACGGGTCTGTCTGGCGCCGGACCCAGCCGTAGTAGGTGGAGGAGGCGATACCGAGGACCCGGAGGATGGGCTCGACCCCGAAGCGGCCGCGAAGCTGCTGCACGAGCTTCACGACCGTCGCCGGGTCGGGTCGAGTTCCGAGGCGAAAAAAGCACTCGCGGCCTTGAGGATCTCGTTGGCACGCTTGAGTTCCCGTTCTCCCGCCGCAGTCGGCGCAGTTCCTCCGACTCGCTGGTTGTGGGCCGATCGTCGCGCTCGCCGCGGTCGGCCTCGTCCTGCCGGATCCAGTTACGCAGTGCTTCGTGATGCACCCCGAGCTGCTCGGCCAGCCGGCGGATCACCGGCTTGGGATCAGACTCTCGATACAGCCGGACTGCACGAGCCCTCAGCTCGTCGGGGTACTTCTTCGGTGCTGCCACGGACGACTCCCTTCAGGTCCTATCGGACCATGCTTCAAAGTCTCCGAGCTACCGGGGGAACCTCACAAGTGTCCATGTTGAACATCAACCCCGCAGCCATACGTCGGCCCATCCGGATTCACGAATAGGTTCGCCAGGTCATTCGCCCGCGATGCATGGCCACGACAGCAGCTAGCCCAGGTCGGACGGCGACCGGCAGGTTCGCTGCACCCCGAAGCCCTCTACGCGACCAAACCTGCCGACGGTTGAATTCGCGCCGCACTCTCGCTGTCACGTCGTTTCACGCCGACAGTCGCAGATTCCGCTGCTCCAGCACCCCACGCGTTGAGTACGCCACCCCGCCCGCGCGCCGCTACCAGGCCAGAGGGTCCGGTGGCAACGCCACCCAGCTCCCGTGTCGGGGTCATCGGCGGTTCTTGCGCCGAGCGGCGCCTTGAAGCTTGCGCTTGGATTTCTTAAGATTAACTCCGCCGCTGCTCTTGTCAGGTGCCGACCGACCGCTCAGCGCTCGATTCAACGCGGTTTTGCGCCAGCTTGCCAGAATTTCCGGCAGGTGGTCACGGCTGTTGAGCCACTTGATTGCAGCGCGGGTGTAGAGGTCGTCCGTCTCCTCGAACTTTTTCGCGAATCCAGGTTCCAGTAGCACCCGTCGTGCGAGAGCCGTGTAGATCGGGTCTTCGGTGAAGCGCCGCATGCCCTGCACGTTGCCGACTTTAGGACAGAACGCGCCGCCCGCGAACCACGCGGCTCCTGCCATCACACTGCCGGAATCTTCACCCTCCTGGATCGTCAGCTCGGTGAGGCGTGTGGCAATCTCTCGCTCAGTGTCGTCGATCGTGACCTCCACCTCGGCCTCGAGCGCTCGCTGGTAGGCCTCGATCGCTTCGGCTGAGGTCGACAGCTTCAGCCGCTGCTCGACGCCGGTGGTCTCGAAATGCAGGACACACTCGGAAGTTTGAAGCCCTGAGCGTTGGCCGAAGACCCGTGCTGTCCGGCGGAACCCGGTCAGGAAGGTGACCTTGGGACGCTTCATGCCTTTACGGATTTCGTCGCCGTGTCGGGCGTACGGAGACGAAACGAGCGGGCAGACCTGGGCTGCGTACAGAGCGCAGATCTCGTGGACCGGTGCCTCACTCGAGATGAACGTTTTCGCCGTCGCCGCTGCTTCGTCGAAGGAAACCTGCCACCGCAGCTCCTGGCCAAGTGGAAGCGCGCACACTGCGCAGAGGTCGAAGGTGGCCAATGCGAGCTTTCGCGGCTCCGACAGCGCGCCGAAGTCGATGTCTCCGGGCGCCTGGCCGATTGCTGCGATGATCGGGTAGCCGCGATTGTCGACGCGGAGGTGTGCAAGCCGTTTCGGCTTGGGGACGGACCGTGGTCCCTTGCCTGCCGGTTCGCGCGAGTCGCCAAATGCCATTTCTACAGCCTATGGGAGGCCGTTGTCAGCGCCCTGTGATGTGCTGGTGTGGGGGTGCCGCTGGGTTGTCCACCAGCGGCAGCCCGAGGTGGTACTACCCCAGCGAACCGCCGTCCGTGGGCTGTGGGCTCAGGTACTCCTCAGCGAGCTTGGCCAGGTGCATCGGTAGAGGCCGGGCGAGGGGAACGTAGTCGTCGTGGAACCTGAGCTGGTGGGCGATCGCCGCCCACGTCGCCGCCTCGTCCTGTTCAGGGCAGCCCAGCACCGTCAGTTCCAGGTACTGCGGATTCCACGCAGCCACCGTGGGCGCAGGGCCGGCGCCCTCCCTCCCCGAGAGCTTGCGGAGTCCGCGGGGGACCTTGGGGAAGTTCTTGGGCACGTCTGCTGTGCTGGCGAAGACCAGGTTGTCCGGCGCCCCGTCCTGCGACACCCACAGGCCGACACCGAAGCCGGGCGTGTCGTTGTCCTTGCCAGGTGCGTACCACTGCGGGACCTCGTCCCGGCTGTTGCGGTCGCGGAGCAGAACAACCCGCAGGTGCTCGCCGAAGGCACCCAGGCGTTGGTCCGGTTCGCCGGCAAAGCCGAGCTTGTCCCGCACCAGGGTCTCATTACCCAGCCACCGCCATGAGTCTCGCAGGTTACCTGCGTTCGCAAGCAGCAGTGTCGGCTGGTTCCGGACCTGGAAGAGGATTGCGCGCACGCGTCGTTCGATGTCGGCTCGTTCGTCCTCGACCGTAAGAAGCGGACGAAGGCCACTCGCTGGGACGTCGTCGGCGGAGTTTCCGCCCGCCGCGAGAGAAACAAGGAGGTCCGCGTACGGAACCCAGTCCTGGACGCGGTCGTCCCAGCCCTGGACCGGGTGCTCAGGATCGGCGGGCTGTACTCGCACGGCGACGAGATGCCGGCTCGCTCGCTTGGTCGTAGTCGTGGCCTGCTTGCGCACCACCCACAGGGCCACGTACTGGAGGTCAGCCGGGACGCCGGTGCCTGCCCGGTGTACTGGTGTAGAGAAGGCGCCGAGCTGACGAAGGCCGTCCCTGCACGCGGCTTCGGCGCGGGTCGCCGGATCCGCGGTGTGGTCGTCAGCGATCTGGATGAACTGAGAGAGCCGCCTGGTGTCGCAAACCCAAGCCGCAAGGCGGGCTTCGGATCCGTGCCGGGGACCGTGAACCGGTCGGCGCCGGGAATCTCGATTAGAGCCAATCCTGGCCGACCGATGCGAGGTGAGTACCGCGCTGCCACCGCGGCTCGCCGCGCGCGCAGTGCCTCAGCGGCGTGAAGCCGCGCGTCCGGCAGGGTTTTCAGGGCCTTGGTGAGAGAGCTTGCGTCAGACAGAACGAGCTCAACTTCGAGGCCGTCCACGGACCATCGGCGGTGGTCGCCTTCGCCGGGATCGGCAGCCCCGAGCAGCAGGGCAAGCTGCCGCAGCAGGTGCTCCCGTGTCTCCGGATAGACAGTGACGATGTCGACGTGCAGCGGTTCCCCTGCCAAGACGGCACGCAGCGAGGCTCTCCTGGCCGACACAGCCCGCAATTCCACCGCAGCCCGACGCACCGGGTCGGTCTTTGGCACCTTCGGAAGCAGAACCGGCTTGGTGACGCGGAACGCCCGCTTCAGCGAAGAAACTCGGCGTAGCCAAGGACGGAGCCCGGCTTCCACCCAGTTGTCGAGGTCAGCCCGTTCCCCGGGCATCAGGCCGCTGGCGATCTTGTGTGGGCCCATCGCGGTGCTGTGCACTACCGCCGCCATGACGCCGCCTTAGCCGGCCAGCCACGCGCGCGGGTCGGCGATGAGGTCTTCGAGTTTCGGGTAACGCCGCACGATGTCGAGGTCGTCGATGATCTCCACCGGGCTGTGCCCCCGCCACGAGTACCGCCCGTCGGAGACGGAGAACTTCATCGCGTTTCCGACCAGACGGAGGCGGCGCGACTCGGTCTCTTCCTGCCAGGGCAACGGAAGGTCGAACAGCACGGTGGCGCCGCGGCCGGCTGGAACCCAGATGGGAGAACGGGTCACCCATCGGCGAATTCCCGACGACACGTGGACGCGGAACGACGGGCAAAACGGCACGGTGTGCAGAGTGATCCCCAACCGGGCCGAGTACCGGTGATCCACCCCGTTCTTCCGAAACCTCTGCGGTGGCCACGAAACCAGTTCCGCCCCGTGTTCGAGCCGGACCGCGCGGAACCACATGTCCGTGTGCGTCCCCTCGGCGCGGAAGGGGCGCTCGGCCAGGCGAAGAGCCAGCAGCTCGGGCAGGAGCGCATAGAGCCGTCGGTGTGGTGAAGCGGTCCCGCCTGGGGACACGTCGGCACCGGATAGCTCGACCGCGCAGGTCGACCATTCCGGTTCCGTCCGGCGGACCGCGTCGAGCACGCGACGGGTGGCGGCCTGGTGCTCGGATTCTGGCCGGAGAGCAGCGACCCAGCTCATGAACGCGGGTAGGACGATGTCGTGGGGAAGCGGCTCCCGCGCATAGAGCCACGGCACCGAACTGTCGGCGGCGGCACCGCGGCCGGTCGCGAGTATCCCCGGTGCCACCGCGCGGAGGAGGCTGTCGAGCTTCCGGACCGGCAGCCCGGCGAATGGTTCCCGGCTGCGCCAGCCCAGCGCGAACAGATCGGTCAGTTCGGTGCGCCACTGCTCGGCGAACGTCGTCACGTGAAGGTCTTCGACCCACGGGCCGGCGTCGGGGTCGGGTTCGTACGCGCAGGGAGTGATCAGAGAGTGCATTCCGAGGTCCTGTCGTTGAGAAGGCGGTCCAGCGCTGCCCAGAGCGGCCGGTAGAGCGCGTCGACGATGTAGCGATCGTGAGCCGATTCGGTCGAGTCCGCGGTCAGGTACGGCGTGAGCACAGCATGGATGTTGTGCAGCAGACTGGTCGCGAACGTTTCGTCGGCTGGTTTGCCTGCGGCCGTTTCCGGTGCGAACGCAGAGTCAACGAACACGACGCGTGCAGGCACCCCGCCGCGCACCAGACGGCCGATCACCTGCCAGATGAGCACCAGCAAATCCCAGGTCACCGTGTCACGGTCGACGCCGAGCGAGCTCCAGCCGAGAGACCTGGCGAGGGCTCGGTACCAGCGGGTCCGCGCTTCCTTGCGGATCGCTGAGGCGCCTTCGTCCACATCGGTCGCTTCGCGCAGATGCTCGGCGAAGTCGGTGCTATCGGTGAACCGGACCAGCCAGTCGTTCACGGTATGGACCGCGAGCCCCAGGTCGTCGGGCCGGGGGTTGGGTCGAGCCAGGAAGAACACACTGCCAATGGCAGCGACCTTGTCGTCGTTGAGGATGTTGTGCCCGCGCTCTACGGCGAGCAGTGGTGCCACGAGGATCTCCGCATCGGTGTGGCGAAGGGTGTCTACGTCGCCGCGGCGCAAGACCGGTGCGTGTCGTTCGTCGTCATTTCCGACGACGACCTCGGCGTCGTCGGACACGAGCCGCACCACCCTGCCCTTCCACCTCGAGCTCAGGGTGTGCAGGGTGTCGGCCGCCAGCTCCGCTTCGTCATAGCTGCCAACCAGGAGGAGGATCCGCCGCCGGGCATCAGGCCATTCTCGCAGCTCGCGCTCCAGGATGCTGCCGTCGTGGTCGGGCTCGCCCAGGCGGGTCACCATGCGGCGGATGATCTCCGGTCGTTCGTCGAGATCAGCGCCGGAAAGTTTCAGTGTCTCGGTCCCGGCTCCGCTCTGCAGGAACTCGAACCGCATTTCGGTTCCGCCGACCACGGCTTTGAGGTGATCTTCGGCCGGAAGCAGGATGACGCCGACCGGGACCGACACGTGGTAGCGGCTGGAACTGCCTGCCCAGCTGCTACCCGACATCAGGAGCACGTTGGTGCCCGGGCGGCCGTCGACTCTGGGAAGGTCGGGCATGGCGCGGAGCAGTTCCCGCCCGATGCCACTGCACCGAAAGTACCGCAGCTCACCGCTCTGTACGCCGTGCCGTGGCGGCCCGTCGACGATGAACTGGAAGCCCAGTACGTTTCCCCTCGGTGCTTCCGGGACGATCGGGCCGTAGTCAGGCGGTCGCTGGTACATGTCGTTGAAACCCAGCTTCAGGACCGATTCGACGCGAGGCCACATTGCGTTCATCAGGGCCAGTTTCGGTTCCAGCGCCGACAGCAGTAGGGTGAACTCGAACTGGCGGCGCTTCTTGTCCAGCCAGTCCGCCGGATCCGGCGCTGGCTTGTGCCGGCGCTTGGCCGGCCTGGGCTGTTCTTGTTGCTCTTTGTACGCCAGCTCCAGCTTCGTCAGAATCGGGACAGGTCGAACAACTCCACCAGGAAATCGGTCAGCTTTCGCCTGGTTGCCGGTTGGCGTCCGGTGGTGAGCACCTCGTTCACAAGCGCCGTCAGCTCCGGCGTGACTTTGCCGGCGCGATCGCCGAAAGGGTTGTCCCGGAACTCGTCGAGCAGGTCAGTTAGATCTCGGCGAGGCTCTTCCACGTCGGTCGCGTCGTCGGGGTAGCGTTCTTCGATCAGCCGGAGCTGTAGGGTCCAGGCGCTGAAGTAGCCGGTCCGTACCCATTCCCGAAGGTCACGGTCGGCGACCAGCATTGCGTACAGTCGATCGGTGGTCGTGGTAATTGTGTTGACTGCGGCCGTCCAGACCTCGACATCGTGGTCGGACAGCTGCGTCCGGGCACCTTCGAACAGCTCCCGGGTCTTGTGACCTACCAGGTCATCCAGCAGCGACCTGCTATCCGAGCCGCCAACCAACGTGACTGCGGGAGCGAACATCCGGTCAAGCTGCATCTGTACCCGGTCGGCTTCGTCGATGATGACGAGGTCGCTGCGTCTACAGGCGGCCTCGAGGTAACGAATCTTCTCGGCGTTTTGTGGGTGTGGTATCGCGGCATCCACCAGACCGGCTGGCGTCGAAACCCAGATGGTGGCCTGCACCAATTCGTGCGCTCCGCGGTACCGCGGGCACCCAACCCAGTAGGGGCAGGTCACCGGCACCGTCGACCACTTTCTTCTGGCGTCGGGCCGCACGGTGCGGCGGTGGAGCCGCGTGCACGGAGCCTGGTTGAACGCGAGGACATCGTCCTGGTCGCTGAGGAGCGTGTTCAGCACGCATGATGTGCCGAGGTAGCTGAACCCGGGATCCTTGTGGGCAAGGACGTTCGCCTCGCCGCGCCCGGCGAGTCTGCGGTGCATCCGCTGTGCATGCCGTTCCTTGCCCGACGCACCCAGGATCGGAGCCGCCTTGCCTCCGGTGTATAGGTTGTAAAGCCTGACCAGCTCAAGGGTTTCGGCGACGTCGCCAACCACGACTGTGATCCGACCGCCCTGTCGGGCAAGGTGCACGGTCAGCACGTCACGTAAGGTGCTTTTCCCCGCTCCGACGATGCCGAGGAGGTGCTGGATTCCCGCGACGGTGAACTCGCGCTTCTCGCGAAACGTCGATTTTCCTCGCGTCCGGAGCCGGACTGAACGCATACGGCGCGCCCAATCGTGGGGTTCGATGGCGTCCATGTCCTTAGCTGTGTCGATCAGCTCGTCCCAGTTCACCGGTATCGGATCGCCATTTCCGGGCGGAAGCAAATGGATGTCGTGTCCGGCAGGCCGAGCGAGATGCGCGGTATCGGGCAGATCGACGCGGATGGTCGCGCGGCCAGCTTGGAACTGGTGCCATCCTTGCCGAGCGAAGGTGGCTGGGCTGCCTTTGAAGGGAGGGGCCGCGGCCAGTAGCTGGTCGTACTGGGTAAATCGGTCATCGGCGATGCCCTCGGTCGGCAACCGGACGATCCGGGTATCCGGGCTCAGTACGTCGAAGGCCCTGACCCTTTTGTCCAGGGCCTGGTAAGTGGCCAGGGCGTCGTGCCATGTTGTTCGTCGACGCAAGGTCCACAACGAGAAGCGCGCCGAATGGAGAACGATAGCCGCTTCGTCCCTCGTCACAAGTCCGCGTCCGCGGGCGTAGGGAATTCCGCAGAACAGAACCCAAGCCGCGCCTACCGCTTCGGCGGGGTTTAGTCGTTCGTGCAACCGGAGCCCCAGTTCGACGTCACACAGCAAAGCTGCCTGATCCGATCGGAGGCCAGCTTCGTTGAGGGCGTCCAGTACCGGTGCCAGCACAGGTTCGGGGTCGCGGATCAGGTGTCCTTTCGGTCATTGATCGTGCTGGCGCGTAGTTCGCTTTCGGTCGCGAGGGTGACATGTGATCCGGGCGGAAGTGCGGCGGCGAAAATCTGGCGGGCGACAGGCGTGGCCAACGCACAGCTGTCCGGGATTACCGCGATGTCCACTCGGTCAGCTGTAGCGTCGATGGCGAGGACTGAGCCGACCATCCGGTCGTAGCATCGAAAGGAAACTGGTGCTCTGCCAGGAAATTCGACTTCGTGGCGCCGCGTGGCGAGATCCAGTGTGCGGACCGGAAGGCCTGTGGCCATGAGACTGTTCCGAACGCGATCCTCTAATGAGGACGGCAGGTGCATGAAGAGCCGGAGCGCGGAATGAAGCAGGAACGCCCGGCCGGTCGGCAGCCGTTGCGCGACCCGGGTCCCTGGCGGACAGGTTTCACGTTCGCACCAGGTGATCAGTTCGCCCGCGAGGCGATCCGACTGCGCAGGCAGGCCACACTCGCACAGGGCCACCCGTCCCCGGACGACCCAGGCGGCCGGAACTGGGAGGTACAAAGCCTTGATGAACTTGAAGACCGACGCGGCCTTCGGGTTCTTCATCAGGAGTTCGCGCTGTGTGTCAGGTCCGACCAGAACATGTGACCGGAGAAATTGAAATCGCTCGGCTGCTTCGGCTTCAGGAAGGTCGGACAAAGCCTCGACCATGAGCGCGTCGGCGGTGGCTGCCACTCCTGCCAGCTCGGCGCACGCTCGGGTCCGAGTGTGGTGCACCGGGTCGACGAGGGCTGTCCCGCTCTGGCCGGGCTGGTACGGCCAATGCTCTGATGCGAGGTCCGTGCACCACCGAACCAGCTCAGGCACTCCTGTCGGCGGCGTTCGCTCGTGGTCGAGGCACTCACGGACTACCAGATCCAGGGCGTATTGGGTGTCGTCTGGGTACGGAGGAACCGACGGGCCAGCACTGTCGTGGTCGGACAGAGCGTGCATGCCACGGGCAAGGTGGTTGAGCAAGGTCGTCGCGTCCATCATGTCTCTTTTCCGGGTGTTGCCCGAGCGGAACACCACTGGGACATTTCGCAGTCGGCGCAATGCAGGCCTGGCGTGGGGAGAAACCGGTCGTCGTCATGCCACTGGCCGAATGAATCGCGGACGACCGTCTCAGCGTGCTGACGGACCTCTGGTGTCCGTGGGTCGAGCGTGTAGAGGTCGGCACCGCCGGGACGGAGGACCTCCAGCTCGACCCGGCCGAATCCCAGCCCGAAGTCGTCACGTGCAGCGAGAATGGTGGCCAGAGCGAGCTGTGGGTATTGCTCGAGCCAAGGACGCGTCCCACGGCGAGCTGAAGCCGATGTCTTAACCTCTCGCCAGACCCACGTGGTGCCGTCGTGGTACAGGAGATCAGGCTTGGCTATGACGACCGTGTCGGCGTCGGTGTCATCGAAGACCAGGTTGGGTTCTACCCGGAGGTCAGCGGAGCTGCGCGTGTGGCGAACCGGGCACACCACGGCATGGTGACGCAGGAGCGTGGTGCCGAGTGCGCGGTCTTCCTCAGTGAGGCTGAAGCCCAGCGGCACCCAGTCTACTGATATCCGGGCGTCGCAGGGACAGGTGGCTGCGTGGTGGCGGTCTTCGAGGTACCGGTGCACCGCCCGCCCGCGTTCGGCCGCTAACCTACGCTCGACGCCCTGGTCGACGGGCAGGCGCTGGCGACGCCCATAGTCACGGGCCGGGCAGATAGCGTGGTTGCGCGCCGACGTAGCGGACCAGCTTCGCCGGGGGCGCCGTCGGTTTTGGACACCCAGCAGTCCCGGAGTTCGGTGCAGCGCGGGACATACTGCAGCGAACGGACAGTCGGCGCACCCGGCGCCTGGCCGGTACACGAACGGTTCGCCGGCGTCCACCAGCTGCGCTGTTGTATGAGGCCATGACGTTGGTGACGCCGGCGCGCAGCCGGGTGGCTGGTGGCTGGTTTCCGGCGGCAGTGTGGGGTCGATGGTAGTTGTAGTGGATATTCCACACCGGAAGAGCCTCTGATCGTTGTTGTTCGCTGGTCCAGGTGCGGGCGTAGAGGAATTCTTCGGCCAGGATCCGGTTGTAGCGTTCGACTTTGCCGTTGTGGCGGGGTGTGTAGGGCGTGATGCGCTGGTGGCGTGTCCCGAGTGCGTGTAGGGCGGTGGCGAAGTTGCTGGCTTTGTAGCAGGAGCCGTTGTCGGTGACGATGCGATGGATGCGGGTGATGCCGTGGGCGGCGAAGAACGCCCGGGCCCGGGAGAGGAACGCGATCGCGGTGCGGGCCTTCTCGTCCGGTAAGGCCTCGGTGTAGGCCAGCCGAGAGAACCCGTCGACCGCGGAGTGCAGGTAGGTGTAAGACACCCGCCGGCCGCCAGGGTTTCGCCGGCCGGTGGCCCGCCTGGACCGCCGCGCCTGCTCGCTGCCGCGGCCGTGGGCCCGCCAGCCACCACCGTCAGGAATCCGCCCGACTTTCTTCACGTCGAGGTGGATCATGTGGCCGGGCCAGCGGGCGTGGATCTTGCGGGGTGCCCGGTTGGTCTCACCGCTCGGGTCGAGAAACTTCCGGCGGTTGAGGCCGAGATGGGCCAAGTGCCGGCTGACGGTGCGCACCGAGATGGTGATGCCCTCGCCTGCTAGTTCCAGGGCGATCCGGCGGGCTGAGTGCTTGTGGTGCCTGCGGAGCTGTTCGATGCGGGCTACCACCTCGGCCGGGGTGGCCGTGGGCTGGTGGTGCGGGACGCTGGGCCGGTCCAGCAAACCAGCCTCGCCGAACTGGCGGTAGCGGTTGACCCACGTTGAGGCGCATTGCCGGGAAATCCCCATTTCCGCGGCGACATGCGCGATCGGACGGGTCTGGCAGCGCTCGACCAGACGGCGGCGGCCTTCAACAGACAGCGGGGCGTTACGGTGGAGCACGGACGGGTCTTTCTGCTCAACGGACGAGTTGGTGGTACTTCTCATCCTGCCGCTGAAAGACCCGTCCCCATCCTCAGGCCCTATCCGGCGTCAACAACCTCATGACCCGCAACAACTAGGTGGACATTCGCCTTGGTCTGGCCGGTTTCTACGCGGTGGAGTGCGCTTCGGGTTGTGTCGAGCTTCGGTGCCGCGAGTTCTAGGGTTAGATGGGCTTGTTTTCGCATTCGGCGGAGCTTGGCTCCGAGGTTGCGGCGTAGGTCCGGAGGATGGTTCTGTTCGGGCACCTCGGCTCTCCTGGTGGTGTTCGTTGCTGCTGAGGACTGGGCAGTTGTGGGCAACGTTGGGTTGTGGGGAGTTAGACGGCGGCAATGGCGAAGGTTGCGGATGGTGTGGTGCGGCCGCAGGTGTAGAGCATGTGGCGGGCGAGGTGGCCGGGGCCGTCCGCGGCTGGTTCGAGTGGGGTTCGGCTGATGGCGACGGTGGCTTGCGGTGTGTTGGTGATGGTTTGGGGCGTGCCGACGACGAGAGCGATGACGAACGCGATCACGTCGGTGCGGAGGTCTTCGGTGAGGTCTGGGGCGAGGCCGACTGTGGCGGCGAGGTCGTCGGGGTCTTGGCTGACGGTGACGAGTGCAGAGACTTCCGTCGGGGCGCCGTTGGCGAGGTCGAAGACGTCCACATTGGCCGTCTCGGCGAGGGCGAGGACGCGTTGCAACGGTGTGGTCTTCGTGAGAGGGCCGTTTTTGGGGTAGCTGATGAGGTTCGGCACGGACGGACGCACCATGGGGTGCCCACAGTCGGGGCAGAGCTCAGCGTCGTGGCGTGACTCGGTGTTGCAGGTGGACATAGTGCGTTCCCCGATGGTGTGAGTTGTGAAGGCGGAGGCTATGCGGTGGTCCTGCGGCGGAGGCGAAGGACTGCGGTGCAGTACGGGCAGCGGCTGCCGGGTGGCTCGGTCATAGATGGCGGGATGACTGTGGCTTGGCATAAGGCGCGGTAGGTGCCGGAGCCGGAGGCGATGCCGGCGGCGAGGTCGTCTCGGGTGACCGCGTGTTCAGCGTCGTCGACGATGCTGACGACCCACATGGGGCGTGTCGCCGCGCTGGCTGTCGCGGGCACGAGGGCATCTCCTTGGGTTGGTCGCGGGCGAGCCGGGACAGTTCGGCTCGCCCGCGACGTTTGCCCGGCGGTGGGTTGACGCCTGATCATTCGTCCCCGCCGGGCTGCCGTGCCTCGATCCAATCCGGGAGATCTCGGCTGGCTGAAATCAGCATGTCGGCTTACCGCGACTCTGAACACGATCTTGGGACGACATTGGGCGACATTCGCGGCTTCGGCCTGGTTCGGGCGGGATATGGGCCGGCGGGACGGGCTCATGTCCTGCATGTCCAGCCGTCCCGCGCGGTGTTGGCGCAGGTCGGATGGTGGATGTGAGGTGTCCTGCTGTGGGACACGTGCGCCGATTGTCGGGCCGGGTGGGACGGGTCGGGAAAGCCGTGATTGCTGCTCGTGCGAGACTGAAATCAGCTGGTTAGTGACGGCTGTTCGTTACTCGGGTGGAGCGGACGGGAGATTCTTCGATGCGCACGTTCCGGACTGTGCTTGAACAGAAGATCAAGGAACGGCGGCAGAGCATCGAAGAGTTCGCCGAGTTCACAGAGGTGTTCGCGCGGCAACACAAGGAGCTCAAGCTCGGCACGGTGAGCGCGCGACATCTTCAGCGGCTGGCCTCTGGCGTCGGGCCGAAGGGACGGCCACTGGGCGAGGTTCGTCCGGCGACTGCTCGACTACTGGAGAAGATCTTCGATCTGAGCATTGAGGAGCTGCTGAGCCCGCCGCGGTCGGAGGAACCGGCCGTGCGAGTAGAAGTGGACGTCGACAGGCTCGGCGGGGCGTTCGACTGGTTGGACGCGCGCGTGGGCTGGTTGCCTGAGTCGAGCCAGTGGGAAGTGACTTCGCGGCTGGCGTCGGTGGATACTGACGCACTTCACGATCGGATGGTCCGGCGCGCTCGTGTCGGTCGGAGTCAGCTCGCTCGGGCACTGGGGGAGTACTACGACCCGGCTGATGAGTATGGCTTGTACGGCGTCCGGGTCGAGGACCGCGAGTTGGTCACCAGCATCGTGACGCGGTCGGAGTGGGTTGATCTTTCTACTCCGCTCGTGCCGGAGAACGAGCGGTTCGACCTCGTAACTACGTCGGCGGCTGGTGGCGATGTCGATGTGAGGTATGCCGTCAATCGACTGGCCGAGGCTGCGGCGCTGGACGTGCGGATGACGGACTTGCCGATCTACCGGCTGCTGGACGTCACCGTTCAGTCCGGCGAGGTCAGCAGCACGGTGACGCTCTCGTCGTTCGCTGAGTACGCGCTGTCGATGGATCTGTTGGAGGGCGAATTCGTTGACTCGCTCGCTGGTCAGCGCGGGAAACTGCCGCTGCGGGACCGCTACCTGCCGGACATGGCTGCGGTGCTGGACCTGCCGAGGAGGCTTTGTGCTGGTGGGACGCTCGCCTTGTGCGCGATCGCGCGTCCGGCCGATCCGTACCGTGGTCCTGCCGACTTCGCGCTCTTGGTGCAGGAGCGGTCGGCGACCGTGCTCAACGGTGCGCGTCGGCTGTCGGTGATCCCAAAGGCGTTTCATCAGCCGCTGAAGGACTCGCGGGCTGATGCGCGGATCAGTGCGACTCTCCTGCGGGAGATGGAAGAGGAGTTGTTTGGGCGTGCCGAGGTCGACGGTACGGTCGGTGGGCATCGGCTAGCCGCGCCCATGCATCCCAGCCGCCTGTCCGAGCCGATGCGGTGGCTGATGGAGGTGGACGGGCGGCTCAGGATGGAGTGCACGGGGTTCGGGCTGAATCTCGTCAGCGGGAACTACGAGTTCGCGGGGCTGGTCGTCATCGACGACGAGGAGTTCTGGACGCGCTTCGGTGGTCACGTCGAGGCGAACTGGGAGGCGGTTGGCCTTCGGGTGTACTCCAGTCTGGATGCTGACTTGGTCGGCGAACTGGTCGCTGATGAGTCTTGGAGCAACGAAGGACTGTTCGCGTTCCTGCTCGGGTTGCGGCGACTGAGCGAGTTGGGTGGGGAGCGGGTCAGGCTGCCGAAGCTGACGGCCACCGTACGGTGATGATCACCGTCTCGTCGATCGCTTCCCATGAATGGTCAATACCTGGTCCCCATAGGACGTAGTCGCCCTGTTTGGTCAGATTGAAGCTTCCTTCGGTGAGGTCGAGGCGGAAGTTACCTTGCACCAATAGAAGTAGCGTTGTGCGCTGGTCGTCGTGAGTCCATTCGGGACGCTTGTCGCCGGCGGGGTGCACGCCCCACTTGACCTCGACGTCCTTTGATGAGCGGACGCCTTCGGATGGGTCGATGAAGTGGCCGAGCAGCCAGCCGCGGGTGTCTCCGGTGTCTTCTCCGGCGTTGCCGTGCGTCCAGTTCGCAGCCACTTAACTCGTCTCCCATTCGATCTCGGGCAGGTTGATCTTACTACCGCCTAGCTCACGGAGACGGCGAAGTCCTTGCAGTAGGGCGAAAAGGCCTTCGTTGCTCCATGCCACGTCTTGGATCAGATGTGTGATCTGCTCACTGTCGAGAGTGGAGTACTGGCGCAGCGTCGACGCTTCCCAGTTTGCTTCGATCACGCCGCCGTAGCGGACCCAAAACTCTTCGTCGTCGATCAGGATCAGACCGGCGAACTCGTAGTTGCCGCTGACGAGGTTGAGGCCGAATCCTGTGCACTCCATGCGCATGCGGCTGGGGTCGGCCATGAGCCAACGCATCGGTTCGGACAGCCTGCTTGGGTGCATCGGGTCGGCGAAGCGTTGTTCACCTACGGTGTTGTCGACGTCGTCGCGGCCGAAGAGTTCTTCTTCGATCTCGCGTCGGAGGGTGGCGCCGATTTGGGCGTCAGCGCGGTAGTCCGTGAGCGGCTGGTGGAAGCCCTTGGGGATCGGGGCCAGCCGACGTGCGGCGTTGACCACGTTTCCTGAGCGTTCCTGCACCAGGAGAACGTAGTCGGCAGGGCCGCGATATGGGTCCGCTGGGCGGGCTATTGCGGTCACGGCCAATGTGCCGCCTGCACAGAGACGGTTCGACAGATCTAGGACGCTGTCGAGGTCGGGTAGGTAGCGGTCGCGCAGAGGGTGGGACTTCGCGCCCGTCGTCAGCGCGTCGACCAGTTCGCCTTCGAGGAGATCCATGGTCAGCGCGTAGTGCACGAACGTGCTTACTCCGACTGTTCCGCCGAGTTCGCCGCGACGGATGTCGACGCCGAGCAGGTGGTAGAGCGGCATATCGACCATCCGAACGCCCAGCGCCAGTGTCTCGGCTAGGCGTTGGGCGGCGTGTCCGGCTGCTTCGGCATCGAGGGTAATGGCTTGACGGGTCGCGCTGGTGAGCGTCAGGCGATCGTGCGCGGCGATCAGTGGGCAGGCGAGGTCCAACCAGTCTGATCGCGTGAGAATGCTTGTGGTTACGCCGTTTCCGGCGCCGTACAGGCCGCTGGGGTTGCCATAGTACTCGGTGAGCGCACGGGCGATTTGCTGCTGATCGACACGGCCACGCTTGCGGCCGCGGAGCTCCAGTTCGTGCGGGTCGACGTGTTGTACTCGGCTGGCGACTTCGCGGCGGCTTGTCCCTGGTTGCCAGCCTGCGTGCTCGTCGAGCCAATCCAGTGCTGAGGTGATGTTCGGGTCGGCTGACAGGCGGTCGTCTGGGGTTGAGCTGGTCTTAAAGCTGAGTTCCGCGAAGCGTGCCTGGACAGCGGGCGCGGACTGTTCGAGTGCCGTGTCGAGGATTCGTTGCATCTCGGATTGAGGGCGCAAGGTCGGTTTCTTGTGCCACGCGGCGACGGTGCGGACACCGATTCCGAGGTGCTGCGCGAATGCTTCGTTGCTCATCCGTAAGGCTGCTTGGAGTGCGCCTGCGGTCTTGCCGGTCCAGCCGCTTACCAGGCTCATTGCGTCCCCCGCGTCGCTTTATGCATTGAACCTGCACTGGTTGTGCACTGGTGATGCATCGTTTCGCCGCGCATTTCGCAGTGGAATTAGTGGCATGGCAAACACCGCGCTACGCTACCGGGTCTTCCGGACATGTTCGATCATCTTCGCGAGATCGGCTTTCAGATCGTCGAGACGGTCAGTGATGTCGTCGAGGCGCCTCTCCAGACCGTCCAAACGGGACATCACGTCTGTTCCCTGGTGAGCCGGCGGTTCGCCGGGCGAGGGAGGGGTTCGGCCGTGCAACACCGCATCGAGGTGTTGCGGGTGCAGGCCCAGCGCTGTCGAGAGGGATTCGAGGGTTCGGGCGCTGCGTCGGCGTTCGACGACGTGGTGTTGGATTTCGCGGACGATCGCCTGCGACACGTTCGAGCGTTCGGCCAGTTCGCGTTGACGCCACCCGAGTTCGTTGACTCGCTGGTTGATGGCCTTGGCGACTGCCGCCCAATCCTCCGACACCTATTCCTCCGCGCTCCGCCTCGGCGCCGAGATTAGCGGTTCCGCGCCTTTCCGTGGCGTGACACGACGCGTCTTGCGCTGCGGTCGGTATCTCACGCGCTATTGAGCGCTGAAATCAACACTATGTTGCTGAAATCGTCAAACTAAGGACTTTTGCAATGCGCACTTCTCTGTCTTCTTCGTATTCCGTCCGGCAGGCCGCGTGGATTCTGGGTGTCGCTCCTTCGGCCGTGTCGCGTTCGATCAGGCTCGGGACGCTTCGCACTGTCGGCCGTCACGGTCGGCGGGTGCTGCCCGCGTCTGTGCTGGTCAAGCTGCTGGGTGAGCCGCTTGGGAACAGCCCGGGGGCACGTCATGACGACTGACCACCTGCTGATCGGTATCGCTTGGCGGCTGGATCGGCTGCGTTGGGTGCCGCGTGCCGTTCTGGCGGAGCTCGTTCTCCGCGACGGGCTGTGCATGTGGGGATGGGCTGACGACGAGCCTGCTTGGCAGGACGAACGGCTCACCGATCAAGAGTTGGCCGCGGTGATGTGCTCCGGGTGCCCGGTTCAGGACGAGTGCCTGGAGCTGGAGCTCCGAACGGCCGGTCTGGAGACCATGGGCGTGTGGGGCGCGCTGTCGGAGGACAACCGCCGGGCGCTGTACCCGCACTGGCGTCAACGTGGCGAACGCGCCGAGGACGAGGTGGCGCCATGACGACCATCAGTCTGTCGCCGGTCGAGATGATGGCTGGTCTGGGCGTTCTCATGGTGCTGTTCATGGTCTGGCGGGCTGGTTCGCGCCGGGCGAAGGCTGCGGCCGAGGCGGCCCGGTCGGGTGGCCGGTTCATGTCGCTCGCGGGGCGGGTGCTGTTCACGGCCGGGTTGATCGTCGTTGCTCAGTGGTTGGTGATCACTCAGGCCGGTACAGGGTGGTTGCTGCTGGCGGTGCTGGGCCTGCCTGCGCTGTTCGCTTCGTACACGCTGACGCGGGCGTTGACGGTGACTACGCGGGACGGTCGGCGATGAGCGCTGAATCGGTGGAAACCGTGGCCGCTCAGGTGGATCGGCTGTGTTGGACCGGGATTTTGCTCGGGCTGGCGTTCACGATGACCAACGTTCAGGGGTTCGCTGCTGCCGGTGCGGCGCCGTGGTCTCTGCCTTGGCTCGCTGCGTGGCTGCTGGACCCGATGGTGTCGCTGGTTCTGCTGGCGATCCTTCGAGCGGAGCAGGTTCTCGCGCGGCACGGTGTTCGGACTGGTGGATGGGTGCGGGCGGCGAAGTGGTTCGCGCTCGCCGCCACGTACGTCATGAACACGTGGGCCGCCTACGCGGCCGGTTCAGCGGCGTCGGTCGTGCTGCATTCGGTGCCGCCTCTGGTTGTGTTCGTTGCTGCCGAGGCGGTGACCGATTTGCGGGACAAGTTGGGCGAGGCTGCTGGTCGGGCGTCCAAGTGCGTCGAGGCGGCGGCGAGTCCGCGGCGGACGACGTTCGCCGAGTATCTGGCCGTGGCGCGGGCCGCTCGGAAGCGGGACACCGTCGTCACGCCTGCGTGGGTTCGTGAGGTCACCGGTTGTTCGCGCGGCTTGTCGTCCAAGTTGGCTGCGGCGCTCAAGGCGGCATCATGAGCGGGCACGAGGTTGTGCGGGCCGTGTTGGATGGTGAACTGGTCGACGAGACGCCAGACGTACATGTGAATTCCGGCGGGTTCATGAACTGGTGGCGGCGTTCACGGCGGGTGCCGGATGTCTTCAAGTCGCGGCAAGGCGTCAAGGACGCGGCGGCTTGGCTGCTGCGGGCGCCATTCCGGTTCGTCGGTGCTGTTGGCCGTGGGCTAGTCGTGTCGGTGCGTGCGTGGCGGCGTTGGGTTCGAGTGGTCGACTACCGCGAGGCGGCCGAGCATGCCGAGAAGCTTGCCGACAAGTTCGTGGAGATCCGGGCTCTGACGTTGTTCCGTTGGAAGGTCACTGGCCTCGTGGCCGTGCTCGGTTCGTTCGTGGTCGGACTCGTTGATCTCGTGTACGGCGGTGCTCCGTTGTGGATCGCGGGTGGCGTTGGGTCCGTGGTCTTGGCGATCGTTGGGCGTCGGAAAGACGGCTCGCCGGGGCGCAAGGCGGTGTTGGCCGGGCCGCGCGCGCTGACGTGGACGATGGACCCTCAGGTGCTGGTCGATGCGTTCCGGGACGCGAAGCTGATCGGCAAGGACGAATCGCTTCGGCTGGTCGAGCGCGCTTCACGGGTTGGCGACGGGTGGTCCATCACGGTCGATCTGCCTGCCACGCGCAAGGCGGATGACGTGATCAAGCACCGGGACGCGTTGGCATCGGCGCTGGCGGTTGACGAGGTGCAGTTGATCGTTGAACGCGTCCGTGGCCGAGGCGGACACGCCGGGCGCGTGTTCTTGTGGGTCGCTGATGAAGATCCGTACGCCGGTCCGCCGCTGCGTACACCGCTGCTCGATGTCGAGTACTGGGATGCGTGGCGGCCGGTTCCATTTGGTAGGGATGCGCGGAACCGTCGGATTGATCTTCCGTTGGTCTGGACGTCGCTGTTGGTCGGAGCGATTCCGAGGCAGGGCAAGACGTTCGCTACTCGGTTGGCTGCTGCAGGGTTGATCCTGGATCCGTACACGCGGTTGTACGTGTTCGACGGCAAGGGCGGTAAGGACTGGGATGCGGCGGAGCAAGTAGCGCACCGGTTCGTGTGCGGCGACGAGCTACAGCATGTCGAGTCGGTTCGAGACTACTTGGTGGAACTGGCGGCAGAAGTGCAGTCCCGCTACGCAGGCATGGCTACTTTGGACGATGAGATCTGCCCAGAGTCGAAGATCACGCCGCAGATCTCGCGTGACGTCAACCTGCGGATGCCGATCACGGCGGTAGTGATCGATGAGGTTCAGGTGTTTCTGGAGAACCCGACTCGGCAGGAGGTCGGTGGGAAGAAAACCACGATCGGCGCCTACATCGCGGACTTGTTGACGTACCTGGTTCGGAAGGGTCCAGCGGCGGGCATTGTGGTCATCCTGGCTACCCAGCGGCCGGACTCGAACACTATTCCTTCCCGCTTGCGGGCAGTCCTTGGGTCTCGGTTCGCCTTGCGGGTGATGGACTGGCGGGATTCGAACATCGTTCTTGGCGAACAGATGAACACGCGTGGGTATGACGCGTCCACGCTGCTGCCCAGTCACAAGGGTGTCGGCATCTTGCGGCCGGACGGTGAGACGGCCGGCGCGGACATGTTGGCCACGACTGTTCGGACCTTCTACATGCCGAATCAGGAGTGGCGAACGGTCTGCGCACGTGGCCGAGAGCTACGGGAGGCCGCAGGCACACTGACTGGCCACGCGGCCGGTGATGACACCACGCGTGCGCTCGATCCATCCGCTGTGGTCATGGCGCTGGGGCCGAGTGGCGCTGGTGACGAACTGCCGGAACCGCTCGCGTCGGTCGTTGAGCACCTGGGCGACGAGTTGGACACGCGGGAGTTTGTGCCGACCGCCGAACTGGTCGAGGCGCTGGAGGTCGAGCCAACCGGGTTCGCCCGGCAGATGGCAGAACTGGGATGCAAGCCGGTCCGGCAGTACGTGCCCAGCGAGGACGGCGGCACGCGCCGAGTTCGTGGGTACATGACCGCCGACATTCGAACTGCGATGGATGATTTCGGCTCGGTGCCTGCCCCTCGTGGTGGTACAGAGTGAACGCGGGTGCCGAGGATGTCACGGTCCACCTTCCGCTTGAACTTCCTGTGCTGACGCCAGAGGTATACCGCATACTGCTTGCAATACTGGTCGAGCTGACCACGGTCGAAGTCCTGGATGGAGAGGATTGTCGTGAGTGCTGAAATCAGCCAGGACCCATGGGCGACGTTGGACGAGATCCTGGGTGTCGAAGTCGCGACGAGTGACATTGACGCCGGGATTGGTCCGATGGCCAGCTACGGCCGGTGCTCGACCGAGGACAACCAGGACCCTGAGACGTCTCATGCCTGGCAGGTGGGGAACGCGCGGAAGTTCGTCGAGCCGCTGGGCGGCGAGATCGTGGCGGACTTCTTCGACATCGGTCAGTCGCGGTCGGTGCCGTGGGAGCGTCGGCCGGAGGCTGCCCGACTGCTCGCCGCCTTGAAGGACCCTTGGCGGGGTTGGAACGCCATCGTGGTCGGCGAAGGGACGCGGTGCTGGTTCGGCAACCAGTTCTCACTTATCGCGCCGAGGCTCCAGGCGTACGGCGTTGACCTCTGGGTGCCGGAGCTGGGCGGCAAGTTCGACGCCCGGAACCCGTCGCACAAGATGTTGATGAGTGTGTTGGGTGGGATGAGCGAGTCTGAGCGGCAGCATGTTCAGGCTCGGGTAAGGGCAGCGATGGACGCTCAGGTGGTCAATGAGGGCCGTCACCAGGGCGGCCGGGCGCCATACGGGTACGTCGCCGTCGATGGCGGTCCGCATCCGAACCCGAGGAAGGCCGCGGAGGGGTACCGACTCCGCGTGCTTGCGATCGATGACGCTTCGGCGGCCGTGGTGGAAAGGATCTTCGCTGAGTACCTGGACGGAGCCGGTGACCGGGCGATTGCCAACGGCCTCAACCGCGACGGCATCCCGTCTCCGTCCGCACGTCGGCCGGACCAGAACCGTCATCGGCTGGCGGACGGGTGGCAGGGCAGCACGGTCCGGGCCATTTTGGACAACCCGCGGTACACCGGGTACGCGTTCTTCGGCCGGTGGACCAAACACGAGACCTTGCTGGACCCGGAAGACGTCGGAGCCGGGCATGTGACGAGGTTTCGCCGGGCGGCGCCGGACCGGATCGTCCGGTCGCGGAAGCCTGCGCACCCGGAGATCGTGTCGGTGGAAACCTTCACGGCCGCGCAGCTTCTGCGCCGGTCGAAGTCTGCTGGCGGACTGGCAACAGCGCGTAAGGCAGAACGCGGCGGGCGCACCGACGCGCGGTCGTACCTGCTGCGCGGCCGGGTTCGCTGTGGAAAGTGCAACCGGAAGATGCAGGGTGCGACCATCCGAAGCGGGGCCTACTACCGGTGCACGGCTCGGACCATGGCACCGGGCTCAGCAGCGCTCGCAGATCATCCGAAGACGGTCAATCTGCGAGAGGACGTGGTCACGGAGAGGTTGAACGCGTGGATCGGGCGGGTGTTCCACCCGGACAACGTGGACGAGACAGTGGCCGCTCTGCTGGGCGCGCAGCCGGAAGCGAGTCCGAGCCCGCGGGACGCGGCCAAGGAGCGGTTGGCGGAGGCTGAGCGGAGGCTACGGCGGTATCAAGACGCAATTGGCGCCGGAGTCGACCCGAGTGCACTCATTGAGGTGATGAACCAGGCTCAAGCCGAGCGGACAGCGGCGAGGGCGGAGCTGGATCGTGTGCCTGCCGACACGGAGATCTCGTCGGCTGAGATCTACGCCATGATCGACTCATTGGGTGACGTCGGTGCTGTGATCAAGGACGCCAAGCCCGCCGGACTTGCCAGGCTGTACGAGAAGCTGGACGTACAGATGGTCTACAAAGCGGAAGAGCAGGCCGTCTATGTGACGTCCTGCTCTCGTGTAGGTAGTGCGTGTGTCCGAGGGGGGATTCGAACACTTGGCACGGTGAGATTTCCCCGGATCGGGGAAGTCATGCCGGAAATACTACTACACGTGCCGTCGCGGTTCCATAGTGGTTTGGCGTGTATAGGAGTCCGGTCGTCTCAGCGACGTGTATCCACTGTGGAGTTTGAGCGGCGACTGTGCCTCCCGGCATGGCTGGCGTGTTCATACCGTGGAGGATACGCGTGTTTGTCGAGGTGGGGCGGTCGACGGGACGTGGTTGGCGTCGAACGTTTCGAGGGGCGGCGCGGCATGCGTCCACACTGGACGTGTGGCACATCGGCGGTCGTCGCGGCATCTGACCAGTTCCCTAAGACTGTGCGTTGTCGTGAAGGGCGAGAGGTGGGGTTGTCCGGTCATCGCGGATAGTGCGGTGGCGACGTCGTGGAGGTTCGCCTTGATGTAGGTGGTGGTGGCTGGTCCGGTGGTGTGTCGGTATGGCCAGCGTAGGCACGGGCGATGCCGTAGCCAAAATGGCGTTCCACGCAGGTCAAGGTGGTGTGCCGCAACCAGTGCGTGGAGATGCGGTGGGTGGCTACCCAGGGCAGGTGCTGGCCAATGCGGTGCCACAAGTGGTCGTAACGACGGGTCGTGCACGGGTGTCCGTCGCGATACCGCAACAGGGCATCGGTCGGCAGCACTGCTCCACGGCACGCCGCGTGGTCTGCCAGCGCGGTGGTGAGTGGTGGGCTGATGGGTTGCCAGCGGATGGTGCCGCCCTTCTCCCGCAACAACACCAGGCAATGCTCGACATCGAGGTCCATGAGGCGTAGAGCGAGGGCGCCGCCGCGCCGGGCGGCGGTTTCGGTGTGCAGTCGTAGGAGCGCACAAACCTGCGCGGCGGCGATATGTTCCTGAAGATCGACGCTCATCAGACGCGCACCCGATGTCGTGGTCGAGGCGATGGCCATGGCGCCGGTGCCGACTCCGGAGGTCCTGTGGCGCACTGGGCGAGCCGTCAACCGCTTCGCCGGCGGCACGGGCCGCGGCGGGTGCCGCCACACGGATGCTGCGCGACACGCCACTGCCGCCCTGGCCCGGTCGCAGCCCTGACGAGCTCGCAGCGCACCTCGACAACGGACCTCTGTTCATGCCGATTGCTGGTCTGGTTGCTGCGAAGGATCTCGCCGGATCGGGACGACCTCGGTCGGGTCGTCGGCAGGCTCCGCCTGGTCGGCCGGTTCATCCTTGTCGGCCGGACCGATGATCAGGTGTCCGTCAGGGCTGAGTTCAACATGGCCAGTCGCTATGGCTCTTTCGTTCTTGAGTACCTCTCGGAGCCGCTTCGTGCGGTAGTGCTCTTCGATGATCTTGGGCAGGGCGACCAACAACCGCCGGGCGAGCCACACGACGAGCACGCCCAGGACCACAAAGATCAGCGTCACCGGGTCAAACCCGGAGGACAGGGCCTCTCTGACCCACGTCCAGCCCCAAACAGGCTCCATCGTCCACCTACCTACCTCTGCTTAAACACAGAATTAGGTGGTGGGCTAAAAGAATGGACTCACGCCGTCACGCTCGTGTCAAGCACACTCGTGCAACCAGATGTCGTATCCACCCGTTGGGTCTTCTTTGCACTTCCCAGGTCAGACGGGTTGCGCGAATCGGGAAGATGTGCTGTAGGCCACCTCACCCCTACGGCCACTACCGGGTCACCCGGTTACTCAGGCAGATTGCTGGTCCGCCGGAGGCGTCCGGCTGATCGGGGCGAGCGACGAGCCGTGCTCGTCACGAGTGCCCCTCGTGGCGTCCACGCCACTCGGGACCACATCGGAGGACGCCTGTTCCCCGGAAGGGTTCTCCTCGGTCTCGCCATCGACGGCCGGACGGATCGATCCGCAGATCTCCCCGACGACTCAGGTCGGCAGGAGTCCTCGACTGACCGGCTTCGCTCTTCAGGAACATCTCTACGCGCTGGTGCGGTGGTGTTGTCCATCTGGAAATCTGGAGCTGCGGTAACTGGAACGCCTTGAATAGAATGGTTTAGGGTGTGCTATCACTTGTCGTCTTGTGGGAGCCGAACTCCAAGTCGTTGAACGCGTGGATCGCCACCGCATGATCCACCGCGGCACCCACTGGTTGGCCCCGTCCGAACTACGGGAGATCGTCCAGGCCCAGCGTGCTGCCGCGGCACGATAACCGCCAAGGCTCATGCGCCGTGTTGTGAATCTGGAGGATTGTCCCGTGGTGCCGAGCGGTCTCTGATAGGGATGTCCATGAGGGACACCTGCGTGAGGTCGGAGGCTAGTGGATGTGGTTCGCGGGTGAGCGCCGCGAGCGCGGTTGCTACTTCTTCAACGGTTGCCTGCACGTAGGTCGTGGTTGCGTTTCTGTCGTTCCTGCTGTCCGTGTGGCCGGCGAAGGCGTGCGCGACGGCGTAGCCGAAGTTGCGCTCAACCCAGGTCAGGGTGGTGTGTCGAAGCCAGTGAGTGCTGACCTGTTGGGTGGCGACCCAGGGTAGGTGGCGGCCGAGGCGTTGCCAGAGGTGGTCGTAGCGGCGTGCGCTGATGGGTTGGCCGCTTGTGTATCTCAGCAACGGGTGTTCAGTGTCTAGTCCACCGCGGGTCTTACCGTGATTGACCAGGTGGGTCATCAACGTGGGCGAAACGGGTTGCCAGCGTAAGGTCTCGCCCTTCTCGTGTAGTTGCACAAGACACTGCTGCGGATCAAGATCCGTTGGTGTTAGAGCTAGTGCGCCGCCTCGTCGGCATGCGGTCTCGACGTGAAGCCTGATCAGCAACGTGTCCAGTGCGGGATCGTTGCCGGTGGTGGCTGTTGCGTGGTGGATTTCGTCGAGTCGGTTGGTAGGCAGTGCTCGGCGGGTGCTGGGTAGGCGTCGTGGTTTGGGGACTCGCGTGGCGGGGTTGTTGGTGTCGTTGAGGATGTTGTCGGCGACGGCGTGTTTGTAGAGGCAGCGCAGTGCGGAGATGGTGTGTTCGGCGGCGCTGCGTCCGCCGCGGGTGTTTCGTCGTTGAGCTGCGGTTGTTTTGATGTGTTCGGCGAGTTGGGTGATGTCCAGTGCGGTGACGTCGGTGAGTTGTCGTGATCCCCATGTGGTGATGATTCGGTTCCAGTAGGTGGAGTACGCGCGTCGAGTCCCGGCGCTGACGGCTTGCGCGACGCGTGGGATGTACTCGGCGAACGTCGGACTGGCCAAGGCGTTGGTAGCGTCGGCCAGGAGGTCTGTGGGTGTGATGCCGAGTTTGGCCAGCAACATCTTCGCGGCGGCGATCTCGTCGGTTTGGTTCGGCTCGCGCCTAGTCGGGTGGTCGGTCATGGAGTGCCCGCTGAGGATGCGTGGTACTGGATGAGCATTTCGTCCAGTGCTGTCGCTGTGTGGACGATGATGACGCCGTGTTGTGGTGCGGCGGCGAGAAGAAGGCGGTCGCCGGCAGTGATGTCGCAGTGGCGCCTGGCGGTCAGCGGTACCACGAGCCGCTGGGTCCGAGGTAGGACGGTCGATCCGTCTGGTGACGCACGAATGACGATGCCGCGGGTGATCAGGGTGACGTCAAACCGTTGTCCGGGTTTCCAGTCGAGAGCGTGAATCATGTGGCGTTCCGATATCCGCCCGGATGCGTCCACACAGCCGATTCCGTACAGCATGGACGTGTCGCGTGGTAGGTCGGGCAGTTGGACGATGGGTAAGGGCTCAAGCTGTCCTGTTGCTGCGGTGTGCAGTGTTGGTATTGCGAGGGCGGATACCACGTCGGTCGCTTGTGGACAGGGGGCCTGTGTGTTCCTGAGGTGTCGTGCCCGCGGGCCAGTGACGATCGTTGATCGAACTGGGCGAGCTGATGGCTGTCTTGTGCCCGGCTGTGTAGGGATCTCGCCAGTAGGGCCGGCCGCGGGCGTTGGTGTGCTCATGCTTCATCCCCTCCCCGAGATGAAGGATGCTTGCCGGCGAGAAGAAGCAAGTGACGAGCAAGGCGCATCCGTCGGCAGCAATCCGTCACGACAGTTGTAGCTGGTAGTGGCTGCCTTACCGCAAGGAAAGTTCTTGACTTACCGCGAGGTGAGTCCACGGATGATCACCTGATTGGTCTACGGGCGGGCCGCGCGTTCCGCGTCTGGCGTGCCGCCAGTATCCGGCTGTGAAGGTACGCCAGTCTCCGCTCCACGTTTCATGATCAAAATGTTGTGTCGGCCACTGCGGCCTGGGCGGCAGGCCTGTGTGCCGCGTTGCCGCCACGTGCGGCAACGCGGCACAGATGACGTGCCGGCGGCATGCCGCCGGCAAGAACACGGTTCACCTTGGCTGCTGGCTGGGCACCGTCTGGTTGTGGGGCGTTGTTGCGGCTGCCGCGCGTTGGGCTTTGATGAGGTGGACGTGCTTGTGTGCCGTGGAGTACGCGATTCCTAGAGTTCGTTGAACTTCCGCGATGGAAGGTTCCGGGTCGCCCTTGTCCGCCGCGAGGTCGAAGAGTTCGGCCACGCGTCGGGGGATGTCCGCGCGTTTGATCTTTTCGGTTGCTCCGGGCGGACGGCCACCGCCGGTTCTGCGTACCTGCCGCTGGGCGGTCACCTGCTCGGCTACTTCGCGGGAGTAGAAGAAGACGCCTTCATGGACTTCTATGTTTGGTTTGGGGAGCCGGCCGCGGTGTACCTCCTGCTCCCAATAGTCGTGGTTCATCTTGGCGATGTCGGCGGCCTCGGTGAAGTGCAGCGCATCCTGCGGGTGACTGACGGTCGGCAGTGCAGGGACGGCGGCGCCGCGGGCGAAGGCCTCGGCCTGCGCCATATCCCACAGCACCGGTCGTGTATTGGGTGGTGTGAGGGGCTTCGGATGTGCGGGCAAGGTCCATGGCTTGGCGCGTTCAGCTTTGCGCCAGCTCATGTTGTGCAGTTTGGCGATGCCGGCACGGTCGACGGTGGTCCGTCCGAAGGGGATCATGGCGTGTCCTTGACGTGATCAACGAGCTTGACGGGTGGATCAGCGGTCGGCCTGAACAAATATAGTAGGGCAAGCTGTCGATTGCTCCCGTTTGCGGTGCTCTACACTGCGTCTAGTGATGCCTCTCCTCTGGAAAGGGTCACGGTGGTAGGCGCGGGGCCGCTGCGGCCACCTCCGGGTGGAAACGGCTCCGCGCCTCTTTCATGCCTAAGAAGCCACGCCAGTCCTGAACGCCAGTCCCCAAGCGCCGACCCTGATTGCACGCTTTGGGTCGAGTCCACTCCCGTGGATGGGCAACCGTGGCTGAGCAGTGGGGAACACTGGGCAACGACCCACTGGGCGAATCTTCCTGCATCCAGGGTTTGACACAGACCGAAGGTGGAGGTGCCCCCTTCACGGGTAGACGCCGGCGGCTGACCTTTCTGCCGCGATGGCGGACCGGTAACCGCGGGCTGACGAGTAGGCGTTGTGTCGGGACGGTGCCAGTCCCTTCGGTGCCGGTCCCCAGTGCGTGGCATCGTCGGGGCGGGGTTGAGTGTGGTCCGGTGATGGCGGGAGGGCCATCACCGGACGGTGTGCTAATTGCTGGCGAACAGTGCAAGCTGGTCGCTGTCGGCGGCGAGGTTGGCTAGCTGTTCGGCTCGTTGGTTGTGTCGGTCGCGCTTGGCGGCGAGGTCGGTGATTTCTTGATCAAGTTGTGCGGCCTTGTTGGCTTCCTCGCGTGTGCGGGACACCGCGGCCAGGCGGGCAGCGACGTGGTGCAGCTCGGCGAGGTCCGGCCGGTCGGCGATGTGGTGCACGATGGCCCGCAGTACGGCGGCCATGCGTTCGGTGGTCTTGTCAGGGGTGCGGGTGCTGTTGTAGCTGCCGGTAGGACGGTCACAGTTGACGTGCCACCGAACCAATTCAGCGGGGTTGCTAAGGGGAATGCCGTGGGTCCCGCCGGCGATGTCGATACCGTTGATGATCGGGCGGTGTGGGCGCCGGCGTCCCAGGCTGCCGTAGAGGTTGCGGCCGTCGTCCTCGCCGTAGTCGACGTTAACCCGGGTTGGCCGTTCGGTGTCGGCTGGGTCGTCAATGGTCACGGTCCACGTACCGGTGACTCGGGGTGCGCGTAGGGCGAAGTAGACCCGGCCCGTGGTCCATTCGGTTCGTACGGTTCCGGTGGCGGTGCCATAGTCGTCTCCCAGTGGGAGGCGAACCGGTTGTGATGCGTTTGGGTCGGTCGACGTGACCATGCTGGTGCCGGCGTCGGTGGTCGCGGTATCTGCGTTCGTTCGGGTGGTCTGCGGCGTCGGGCGGTCTGCCTTGGGGAGGTTGAGCACGATGGCCAACGCGCGGGCGAGTTCGGGGACCGGTTGGGTGTGGGGAACGGTGACCGTTGTGCCCTGCACTGTGACGGTCGCGTTGGCCTGGTCGGTGGTGGCGATGGTGTAGCCGAGACGCTGGATTTCCTCGGTGAGGTTGGCATGCAGGACGGTGGCGGGGTCGTTGACGGTTTCGGTCTCGACTGGTTCGGCGTCTTCGATGCCGTCTGTTTGGCTGATGTCGAAGACTGAGACCATGCGGAACCTGACGCGGGTCTCTTCGTTCTCGTTCTGCCCGGCGTGGTTGTCGTGGCTTGGGTTCACCTTGTCTTGCTCGGCCTGGTCGCTTGGCTCTGTGCCTTTCGGGGCGACGATGCGCAATCCGCGTTCGCCTTTGCGGACCGCGCGGCCGCGTTCTTGCCATCCGCGGTAGCTGTCCACGTCGGTCAGGGTCATGCCGCGGTCGTCGGCTTGCCTGGCCAGCATCGCGTTGTTGCGCATGGAGTAGCGCAGCAGCTTCGGTGACGTGGTGGTCATGAGCCTGGCCACCATTGCGGCCATGGCGTCGGGGTTGGCCAACAGTTCTGCGGCCTTGTCCCGGATAGCGCCGTCTGCTGCGTCTCGCTCTGCGCGCTGTTCCGGTGTGTAGTTGGTTCGGCGGTTGCCCGCTACTGGACTGGCCACGGGGGTTGCTCCTCTGGGTCTGTCACGGTGGTTGTTGGTCTAGGGCTGCGGTCCCACCAACGCGTATAACTATAGTAGCTTAAGATGTCATCGGCAAGGCTTTCTTGGCTGAGGTCAACGACTTTCGACAACGGGTTCGTGGGGAGCAGACCGGTGTGGGATGCGTAATTCCGGGCGCTCGCGCCGCGGCGTACTGGGGAATCGAAAGGGGGAACGCGTTGAGCCGGCCGGAGCTGCCCCGGCCGGCTCAACGCGTACGCAGTGCGGCTTGTGGTGCGTCTGTCCTGTGGGGCTAGTCCACGAACTGGGCCTTGCGTGGGCGCTTGCCGTAGGTGAATGACGAGTCGTCGCTGTTGCGGGCGGGTTCAAGGTCGGCAACGAAGCGGACCTTCCTGCCGCGCAGTGCGGGAAGAGTGTCCACCGTGATCACAGGAGTTAGTGATCGGGGCACAGTCACGTAGACGCGGTAGCCGTCCACGCAATCTACAAGCATGCGCGTGGTAACGGAGCCGTAGGTGTATCCGTCCGTGGTCTTGACGTTCACGATGACACCTTCGACCGCAACGGCCTTGCCCACTGGGGCAGGTTTGCCTTCTGCTTGGCGCTTCTGGGCTTCGGCGCGGCGTGCGTCTGCCTTGCGGGCGTTCTCGGCGAACTTCGCCACGCCGGCCACCTGTCGATCGGTCAACATTCGGCCCTGTTCGATCAGGGCCGACATGTCGTCTAGGAATGAGTTGTTGATGTCGGTGGATCGCAAGAAAGACAGGACCGTCTGAACCTCGTTGTCGGTTGCCCATTCGGCAAACGCGGCCTTGCGCCGGTCGGCTTCACGCTGTGCCTTCGCCGCCTTCTTGGCCTGTGTCCGCGTGACCTGTGCACGGTAGTTTTCCAACGCGGACACGAACTGTAGATCCGTACGGGTGCGGACGCCCCATGTTCCGCCGTGGTTGGCGCCTCCGCATGCACACGAACATGACGGCCCGGTCGCGTTCATGCACCGGGCGTCGCACACGTCCACGGTGGTGACAGCCACCAGGCGCTCACACGTGATGCCGTTCCCGCATTCCGGGCACGACGCGGCAATTCTGCGGGCGCCGGTGGTGTTGTCTGTCCGGATCGGACGGGTGCACGGGGTGCACACGCCGAGGTAGTGGAACGTGTCTTGGGTGTCGGTGATGCCAAAACCGAAAGATCCGTTTCCGACGGTCAGCGTTGTGTCGAACAGGCCGGAGGTTACCGCACTGCGCGCCGGCGCCGTGGGCGTTCCGTAGTCAACGGTTTTCGCCGCGCTGCCCACGCCGGCGGGCAGATCGAACAGTGGCACAGACTGCGGCGCGGCCGGTGCGGTCGTCGGCTCAAACTCGGGGAACATGCCGCCCGGCATCCGCGCGGTGTACGTAGTCCGCATGACGTTGTCCTCTCGCCAGGGGGTGTTGTCACGGTGGTTGTCAGGTGGGGCTGCGGTCCCTCCGACGCGTATAACTATAGTAGCTTAAGATGTCACGCGCAAGGTGTCTTTACGCTCCTCCGCCGAATCTCAGCGATCTACAGACTTCTCTTACTCAACACGGCGTATACCCCGCGATGAGATAGCCAACGCTGCCCGGCGGGTGCTCTAGCTCTAGGTGGCCAATCTGGGGGCCTGGGACAGTCGGGCCGGCCCAGGTCGACCACTTGAGGCGGCAACCGTCTACAACGGTCCGGCCGGTCACGTCGGTTGTCTGAGTGGTGATGGTGTGAGGGTTGCGATACACCGTGGGATTGACAACTTGAGCGCGCATGACCGCGACCGCGGCCGGGCAATCGGCGGCCTTGTGTGCGGCGGCGAACTGCGCACGGCCGGCTGCGGTGAACAGCTCACATGCCCCAGGATCATTCATGGCGATACGTCCAGCGAGGATGGCGGGCACGCTTGGCGCGTAACTGGGTAGCAATCCGGTAGGGCGTGACATTGGTGGCGCCGGCGGTCGTGAACTCGCCGAGCCGGCCGGGGGAGTATTTGCGAGGGTGGGCCGTGGGTCGGGTGTGGCGGTCGAACCCTTTGATGCGCATGGTGTTACGCCAGTGATCTTGAAGCCTAACCCGGCGATCCGATGCAGTGTGAACCGGCCCAATCGGGGGCCGGGGTCGGGTGTGCCGGCAGGGTCGATAGCGCTGCGCCACGTGATGGCGCATCCGTCCATTGTGCCGTGATCGCCCTGGATAACCTGATCTTGATCAGTAAATCGGAACCTTGGATACTTGGTGCGGTCGGTCACTTGGGCTTGAAGTATGTGGGCGGTGGCGAGGCAGTTAGGTTGTCTGTACACGGCGGCGAACTCCCGTTGCGCCAGGGGAGTCATCAGGGAACATGCCGGGCCCGCGGATGCGCGGTCACCCGCGTAACTGATCAAACTGTGCAGACTTCGTACCGCTTCCGATGGCGTCCTGGGCAGGATTTGCCCTTCGGCTAGCTCGGCCTCTGCCCGCAATGCCGCTACTTGTGCGCGCTGGTCCGCCAGGTGATCCGTGTAGATCCCGGCGCTGGCCGCCGCGCACAGCGTCACACCAGCGATCAGCAATGACAGTTGCATGGTTCGCACCCCTCCCCGAGCACGTCCATTTCCCTTCACTCTCAGCATCCCACGTGTTCGCGCCGTTGACGAACCACACTGCTCTGTACGTCGGGCTGCGCGCGTCCCCGTCTCGTTTCGTGTACACAGGAGACACAGGGGGATTGCAAGGGGGCACAAACCGGGGAGGGTTTGTGTGTAGGGCAATCAGCGAGGGCGGTAGACGCTGCCCAGGATGCTTCGATCCGATTCAACGAGGACTAGCCAACATCAGGCAACGAATCGGCAGGCACGACCGGAACGCGCGCAAGGCCGCCGACCGTGCGGACTGGGACCGCGAGACTCACTATGTCGCGCTGCTGGAACGTGCAATCGGCGACTACGAATGTGCCACCGGCGGTCCCGCGGTGGGTCAGGCTCCGCCGACACGAGCCAAGCAGTACACGCCAGAGGCAACCGTGCATTGGTCGGATGACGATCTGTCCGCCGAGTTGAACAGGGTGCACGACGACCCGGCGGCCGTAGATCAAATTCTGTCCACACTGGATTGGCGTGAACAGATGGAGCGGCAGCGTGACGCCAACATAGCCGCCGACCTTGACCGGAAACGCCACGAGAAAGCCGAACGGGAAGCGGCTTGGCTGCGCGAGTGGGAAGACTCCAGTCCTCTCACCAATCCATCACGACGCAGCAGCCGCCGGCTAAAGCCTGAGCAAGTCTGTCGCGAGGAATACGACGCACATCTGTACACCTCGTATCTGCAAGCGGAGAACGACTGTAGGGGAGTGCTACTCTCTCGGGCCGGACGGGCGCACGGCGTCAATCCGGAAACCCTGTTCTCAGGACCGGCTAGCCGTGTCCGCAAGTACGGCAGCGAAGAACTAAAGACCTGGTTCGGTAGACACGGCCGGATCACCTACGCGGAATGGCGGTACGAGTGGTTCGGTCGAGACTCAGACCGGAAAGCCGCCAGAACGGCACAACACCAATCGATCGGAGAGGTCACGGCATGACCGAGACGCCACGCCAGTCCCCCCATATGATGGAGAGTCCGGCGGTTTCGCTCGGACCGAAAGATATTCTAGAGATCCAGAACGATGGTCGCGACGCCTTCCGCGCCGGCCTGTCGGCCACTGCTTGCCCATGGGCGGCCGCCCACACGTCGGCCGACGTAGAAAAACGCCGAATGTGGATAAGAGGGTACGCGCAGGGACGAACCGATCTTCGGCAGAGTCGTGACCGTCCACAATCGGACTAATGCCGAGCCAATCCCTCGCGCCAGTCCCCGTCAGTTGCAAAGCATAGATTCGCGTGGGACATCAACTAGCGTCCGCCTTCCATAGTGGACACTGGGAGAGCAGAGCACCTACGGGGGCGGTCGCCAGGAACACGCGTTCTGGTGACCGTCCCCGATGCATGCCAGCAGTGGGGGAGGGGCAGGGTCCTTAAGCCCTGTTCAACTCCCGCACTTCGAGGCCGCAGATGGATCACGCGGTGGCGAACCCGCAGGAGATATCCGCACCCCTCCCCTCCCCCACCGGAGGCGCGGCACCGGCTGCGGAACGCGCGCCACTGACCCCTTGGCGAATCGACACTTCGTGTCGATTCGCCCACCGTCCCGGCCGACTCGTTGGATATACTGCCGACAGAGTCGGCAGAAATGTTCCGAGGAGTGCGACCGGGCCGTACATCACTGTTCCGAGCCGAGACGTACTGTCCTGTCCGGCTGGACCTTGCGGGCATCCTACTTTGCGGGACTGGCTGACAGGGGAGCGTGTCTAGCAGTCCACACGCGCGATGAGCTGTCACCATGTCAGTGTGAGCGATAATCCGCGAACGGCGATGCTTGCCGCCATCGGGGACGTGACCATGAGTAGCGGGCACGCGTCGATGGCACTTCAGCAGATGGCCGAGGCTATGACGGGCACTGGGTTGATCTATTTCATACTCCGAGATGGCACCCTCGGCACACAGGTCAAGCACGTTCGGACCATGGTCGAACAAGCCACGACGAATGAGTGGATCCGGCACCCACCGATGGACACGGAAGCGCGAGCGATGGTCCTGTCCACACTCAAGGTGATGGAAAAACTCGTAAATTGGCGGAATCGAGTCGTCCATGACGTGTGGGAGCCTGCGCCGTCCGAGAACTGGCCTGACGGCCTACTCGGATACCGGGCTACTCGCTGGGGCAAGGAGCATGTGAAGACGACAGTCGGCAGCCTGCATTTGCTAGGTAAGACCTTCTTCCTTGTGGCTTGCGTATTGGGCGACGCTGGCCGCGCCATAGAAGTACTGCGCAGCCGCGAACAGGATGCAACCATGGCGCACCGAAACGATCCCCTTAGAAGCGCGCGGGGCTACCATCGCGACCTCATCGCTCGGGCGACTGCTATGGAGTCAGGACAACAGGAAGGCTGGCGTTGGACACGATGTAGCGCTACGGCCGAGTCACACGCTCCGACACGTCGGTAACAGTGGTCGACGGCAGTTGGGGCAGCTCTCGTAGGTGCGCCTTCCAAGTGCGGCACAGACATGCCGTCATCGCGCCGAGCCCAGCGAATCCGCCAAGTAAGTCCGGACACTGCGGCCGCTGCTTGTCCGGACCTACTTTGCGGATCGCAGGTCAGCCTTCCCCATGCGCAGGGTTCAAACGGAACGGACAAGATGGGCCCCACTCCATGATCAAGAGTGGGGCCCATTCGTGTTTGGGTGATCTTCGCGTTAGATGGTTCGTCGGCGTCTCCGCGGTGGCCGTGGCAACTCCTGGTCGTCTCTGTTCTCTTGGGGTGCTGGTGCCGCTCTTGGCGGCGCGTCGACTGCTGTGGGGGCCTCCTTGCCGCCGGCGCTCGTTTCGGCGGCGCCTACGGCCACCTGAGCGGCCTTTTGGGGGTTGCTGGACGCGTCCGCTGCCGGTCTTGGTGCCCACTGCGTCGTAGTTGCCGACTCAGCGTTGGCCTGGTTCCTTTGCGTCACGCCAACCGTAGCGGTTTTGGGCGGATAGAGATGCTCGACCTCGGGGTGTTCCCTGGGGGTATCCAGGTAGAATCCCTGGATACGACGTAGGTGACCGCCGACACGCGCCAGTCCCCGACCTGGAACGGTGTTCGAGCCGTACTCGTCCACCGCTTCCCGCCAGTCCTTGCCGAGAACCATGCGGGCCCCAGTGTCGGACATGTAGCCGAGAATGATGCGGTCTTCCAACATGTCCCGCACCGCACCAGGAATAGCGTCCTCGGCGTCCGGTCGTTGTGTGGCCACCAGTAGCTTTCCCTTACTGGCGCGTATTTGGCGTGAGATCTGTTGGAGGATCGGGTCTAGTTCATTCTTGCCTAGCGTGGCGCGGATCTCCTGTACTTCGTCCAACACGACCAGGTAACGCGGAAAGTTGGGTTTTGGCGTGTTGCCTCGCTCGTAGTCGGCATCCTCGTCATACCGTTGGCGCATCATCGTGGAGATGCGCGGTAGCCACTCGGTCCACTCGTCCGGATGTCGCGCTACACAGTGGACTCCTTCTCTGCCTTCAAAGACGATGAAGTCGGAGCCTCCTTTTCCGTCGAGAATGAACACGCCGCCGGGCCACCACCCCTTCCGCATGCCACGGGCGATGAACCCCCGCATCCACACCGACTTTCCAGCGCCAGTCCCTCCCACCACGAGGATGTGCTTGTCAGAGTTCGTTGGATCTACAAGGACTATCGGAAGTGATTCGAGAACGGTCCCGGTCTCCGCCTCGACTGTGTCGACTACTCCATCGGCGTGTTCCGCGTCGGTTGCGCCGATCGGAATGCCTGGCAGGTCGCCCCAGTCCTGCTCATAGATTGATGTGGGCAGCGTCGGTGTCGCGGTGATCTCGAACGACGCTCGACCGGCCGGCCAGGACACCGTGTAGCGGCCGGCATGCCGGAGACTCCAAGCCACTGCCTGGGCAATCCGGTCGCGTGCCGCCGCGTCCTCCGTGCGTACGAGCGGTCCGAAGTCGACTTCGGCGTACAGCAGATGCCGGCCGTCCCATTCGGTGGTGTGCAGGTCGAATTCGTCTGGATCATTTTTGGTGGTGCGCGAGACTGCGCCGACGATCCATGTTGCTAGGCGATGGTGAGCCCGCCAAGTATCTGTCAAACCCGCGACGATCAACCACACCCCGATCGACAGCAGCCACGCCCAGATACCCGCCTGGACGGATAGGACGAGCAGGGCCAGCAGGCCAATCAGCGGGCGCAGAACTCGCCGAACTCGACGGCGAAGAAACCAGTACCTGATACCGCTGGTGGTCCACATCATGATCAACCAGACGACAACGGCCACGCCGACCGGGACGAGTGAGAAGCCTGTGAGCGGCCAGAAAACGCCGATCATGCCCAGGACTACCCAGCCAGGCGCCCGCTTGGTGTCGTGGTACGCGGCGCGAACTTCTTCCGCGGCAGGGGAGGCCCACCAGGAACGGACTGTGGCCACGAACGCGCGACGGCTGGTGAGCCAGTACGGCATCCAGCGCCGTAATTGCCACCGCCACCGGGTCGACCGAGGTCGAGACGGTGGCGGTGGCTGTTGTGTTAGACCGGGTGTATCCGGCTCCGGCCGTGGCCCGGTTGGTGGCTTGTCCGGTTGCCTGCTCTGCTGGTTGGCCGCTTTGTCCGACGCAGATTCGGAAGGTCCAGGCCCGGGGGAGTGGGTCATCGCGGCATCCGCGCGGCGGCGCCGGCGATGTCATACGCCGCCCTCTCGTGATCCCGCTCCCTGTTCGGCGTCTCATTCGGCCCCCATCCGGGTGGTCTGGTCCCGCGCAGCTCGGTTGGGTATTCCGAGGCAGGACGGGAACCGAACCCGTCCGGTCGGATCACTTTGGCCTCAGGATATTGCCCCAGAACCGCGGCCGCGACTTGCCGCGGGATGAGCCAGTCCCTCATCGGAAGTTGCTGGAACCGTTTCACTGACCCCGGCCGCCATCCCACCGGAACTAAGGGAACCTCTACCCCTACACGGACTTCCCCGTACCGTGTCACGGCGTACTCCACCAACGCGTCCAACGCGTCCACCAGCCGGACAATGTAGAGCGCGAACGCGTCCCATGCGTCCACCTCGTTCAACGCGTCCCGGCGTATTACGCCGTACTTGTCGACCGGCCCCATGGTCCATCCGTGTTCCCCGAACCCACCGACCCGCAACACCGCTGCGGTCCAGGTCTGCCCGGGATCAACCCCGATACATGGCAACGGTTTACCTGCCGGCGCAACGCCATCGGTGGGTATCTCGGTGAACTGCGCCGCCTTTGTCATCGCATGCCCCACGACTGTCGCACCATCACAGTGGAGTGATGGCGGTTGCCTTTGGCGGGGACCGCGACGCGGGTTGAGTAGGTCAACGTCACGGACTCTTGGTGTGGCCGGATGGTCAAGAGTGACGGTAGTGGGCACGTGTTCTCTACGCTCATGATCCCCTCCCCGAGATCAAAAGGAGCCCGGTTGCGACCGGGTCCAATGGCTAGTGGTGCGTATCTGCGAGTTGTGTCATGACGTTGGACTGTTGCGGGATGAATGTCCGGCACGTCCACGTCCATGTCTCCGCGGACTTCGCCGAAACTGTCGGGCTACAGCAGGTGAACGGGTGGACGCCGTGACCGCCTGGACGAGGAAGTAGGCGGCGACCAGGGCCATGTGCACTCCGGCAGGACCGTGTCCACTGACGCGGGCCGACCGACGTGACTGCCACCATCACCAAACCCACACAGTCGTTGGCTAAGTAGATTTCGATTCCTGGTAAGCATCCTGTGTGGATAGTTGGACGGCGAAACACGCGATGATCAGTAATGCCCGCTGTCTGCACCGCGACCGCGGTCACCGAAGAGCGCCATTGGCGGCGTCCGGATCGAGGTCGATCGGTGCCGGTGGGAAGAAGTTGGGCACAACGACCCGGTTACGATAGGACCGGTAGTAGACGTCGGTCGTGGCGGCGGCCGTCGGCGCCACTAGAGATGAATACCGTCCATACACGGGCCGCCCGGCGGCGAGTTCGCTGTTCTCGTGAGTGCTGAACGACTTCGCGGCGTGGTGGTGGTCGACCACGATCACGCCGTGGCGCTGGTAGCTGTGGAGCACCGCAGTGGTTAATTCCACCAGTGCCCGATCCAGCCACAGCGTCCGCGTGCTGGTGGTGTCGAGCCCCATCCGCTGGGCGATCTCTGGCAGCACACTGTACCGTCGAGCCAAGTTCTCAGCTGAGATCTCCGTAGCGGTGTACCAGCCGCTGAACGGTGCGGCCGGATAGTCCACCCCTCCAATCCGTAACCGCTGATGCGAAATCGCCGGATGCGCGTACCACCTCAGCCCAAGCGCCTCGAACCACGGCAGATCCGGGTGACTCAGCGGAACCTCCATGACCACGTCCCGCGGTAACCGGTACCACCATGGCCGTTCCCCCGGGGCGCGTTGGATGACCAACGGCAACACGTCGAACCTGCCGCCGGTTCCTGACCAACCGAGAGAACGAACGAGCTGAGTCAGCCACACCGATTTCGGATCGCCGACCACGCTGCCATCCGCCTGGAGATGCCCGGCATATCCAACCAGCTGATGGTTGAGAACACGCAAGGCTTGCCCCGCATCAGCCGCCGGTCCCACGGTGATGGTCAACCGCACCCGGCCGCCGTTGGTCGCCACTCGCAGATGCTCAACACACGCTTCGGCCAACTCGTCGACCGTGGTGACCTCCCGCCGGTCACGCACCTCCAATGCCCGCCAGTACGCCCGCCCGAGACACGAGGTCGCGTTGCGCCAGGCGATCCGGGCTCCCCAGGTCAACTCGTCGGCGGTGTGGGCGTAAGTCCCAGTGTGCGTGATCTCCTCGCGTACCGTGGCCAACCGCGCGGCGGAGGTACCACGAAGTTCAGCACTGGCCAGAAACGTGCACGCTTCCGCCAACAGTTCGGCGGGTGCGTGCTGGGGTTGGTTTCGTGCGGTGGTCATGTCCATGTGGCGGTCCTTTCCAAGATCGAGCCCAGCGCTGCGGGCGCTTGGTTCGCCGGGTGCTGGCCCACGTCATAACCTCGGCAAGCCCTGCGCAGTGGTAGCAGTTCGGGCCGACCGTCCTGTGTGACGGGTGCCAGGGGGCTGAAACACCCACGCCACGCGGCCGGTCGGCCCGAACCTGTGGTCGCTCCCGTACCGGAACGACCGCCCGGGCTGTCCGGAACAGCCCCCTCGACTGCTCCGACATCAGCTGGGCACGTACACGACTGACGAGCCTACGGACAAGCCAGGATGTCCATAGGCAGGCAAATCACACGCAAGGAACGAGTTCGATGTACCTGTCGCTCATCCAGCCGGCGCTTGCCGTTCCTGGCCGACCAGACCGGTTCGGCAGCCATATCTGACGCCAGCCATTGACAACCGTGCCGATCCGAACCGATTCGCCGTACCATGCGAGACCGAGTTTTCTCCCGCCGGGAGTAGCCCGGATTCGCACACCGTCGCCAGCGACGTAGAAGTACGCCTTACACGGTTTCGATTGTGTTGGCGGCGTTCTACCGGAACCGTTTTGAGCGTTGGCAACTGTGCCACCAGGGCCGATGACGGCGAGTGCGGCAACCAAGACGACCAGGGCACGCTTAACGTGTCGCATAATTTTCTCCTCAGGACGGACTTTCATCAATTTTCGTTGCCGAATCTGTTTGATTTGACCAGGTCTAATCGAGCGGGAGACCAGCCGCTACCAGCAGGTTGGCTGGCGGTACTCCACGTAGTCTTGGTGAACCCACCCGGACCTCGGGTGAACGTACAATGGGCGGTTCTTGAAATAGACGCGCACCCAGACGCCGCTGCGGGCCCAGATATCCACGCGTTCCCCGTAGTTCGCATGACCGAGGGCAGTGCCGCCCGGCGTCTGCCTAATACGCACGCCGTTGCCGCTGATCTGCCAATAGTTCGGATCGCACCTTCGTGCGGCGAGCACGGATACCGTCCCCTCTCGAACCGGCGCTGCCTGGGCAACCTTCTGTGAACCTCCGACACTATTGGTTGTCCGGGCGTGCGCCGAGACTACTCCGGCACTGCACGCCATTGTGAGTGCGAACAGGGCACCAATCAGACGCGTTTTCAAAGACATGAGCCTCCCCTATCACGTGATGATTTTTGTGCAGTCGCAACAAAATAGGCGCGACTGGTTGGGCTACGTCGCGTCAAGGCAAATCTATAAACGAGACGTAAGAATCTTTTCTTGACGAACTTAGTTCACGGCTTGGGCATCCGTGACGGTTCGCGCCGGCGTACCGCGCCGAGATACGCCAACCCCGCAGCGATCACAGCCGCAGCGGCGGCAACGAGTGGCACCGTGCCAACACCCGCGGCCTCGATCACCACGCCACCGACTAGACCGCCGGTCGCCATTCCGGCGTAGACGCTAGAGGCGTTGAGGCTCAACAAGGTGGAACCCTGCTTATTGTCCTTATTGGACAACAACAGTACGTTGGCAGGAACGTAAACCGCCCAGCACGCACCACCCCACACCATCAGAACACCCACCAACCCCACCGGTGAGGCAGCCGCGGCAGTGAGCGCGAGGAGCGCCAAGCAGCTGGTGCCGGTGGCGATCAGCAGCAGCCAGGCCGCGCCCCAACGATCAGTCAACCGACCGCTGATCACGTTGCCAGCGACGGCGCCGAGGCCGTAGGCGGCCAGCATCACGCTTGCTGGCCAGTCGTGCATTGTGGACTCTTGCACCACCAGTGTGATGTAGGTGTAGACGGCGAACGTGCCGGTCGTCGCCATGAACGTAGCGCCAAGCAGACACAAGACTCGTCCATCGCTTGCCGGCGGCCGTTGGTGGAGTGTGCTAGCGACAGTCGAGGCAGTGGCCGCGGTGGGGACTACCACCACGATCGCGGCCGCGGCGAGCAAACATGCCGCCATGACCAGCAGGAACACACCCTGGTAGCCGCCCAGACGGGACAACAGGGCGGTGGTGATCGGGACACCCAGCAATAACGCGACGGTCAACCCACCGATGACAGCGGCTACGGCACGGGCGCGTCGACTCCCGGTGGTGATCGCGGCAGCGGTCGCCGAGGCTGCCGGCACGTACACCGCGACCCCGACCGCGGTGATGATCCGTGCCGTCACCAACAGGGCCAGGCTCGGCGCCATGGCGGTGAACGCGTTGCCGGCCCCAGTGATCAGTAACGCCACCACCGCGATCCGACGTTTCGGCCACGCTCGGGTCAAAGCGACCATCAGAGGTCCGCTCGTCGCGCAGGCCAGCGCGAACAGCGTCACCAGTTGGCCAGCGGCGGCCGGTTCGATCCCGAGGTGCTGGCTGAGCGCGGGCAGTACTCCGGAAACGGAATACCCGCTCGTCCCGGTCGCGGCTGAACCAGCCGCCAAAGGCGCAACCCGCAGCAGAGACACCGGCACGTTCAGGTTCTCGGTACTCATGTTGCCGCCCTGAGCAGGTCGACCCCGATCCGCACGGTCCGACGTGTCGCGCGATCGTGCCACGGTTGCCGGCACGACGGCATGGCCGCGTGCCGCAATGTAGGCAACTGCGGCAGGCTGGTCGCGTCCATGGTCATCGGGTCCGTCCCGATGCGATACGCACGACCGTCTTCCCCGTGAGGAGGCTTTGACCTCTCAGGGTCTCCACCGAATCGACTACCTTGCCCACAGAGATCACAGTGTGATTCCGAGTCGTGTCTACTTCGGGCGCCGCGCGGCGCTTGAGCGCAACGGCGGTGTACACAACCGCCGCCAAGGCTGTGACGACAACAGCGACCGCGAACTGCGCCCGCAGAAGGCGGACCTGGCAGTGTCGCGGGTTCCCGATGGAGGCTGATCGGACAGACAGAGGCATGCACGTCACGTGCTTGGTGTCTGGTCGTGGTTGGTCACCGTCGTTGACCATTAAGGACCTTCCTTCTTGATGGGTGGAGTCGGCGCTTCTGCCGTCGTCTCCCCGATCGAGGTCTGGGCCTTGGATCGGGGAACATGAGAGGTCCAGGCCGGCGCGCGGGGCAGGGCCGAGCCTCGCCGCGAGCGCCGACCTGAACCGTTGTGGTCAGCCCCGCTCTGGCTGACCGCCCTGTCCGGACGGGTGCTCCCGGCCACCCGAGATTCCGGTCAGGGCCACGCGCGTGCAGTCACGCCGGTGTGGCGTGAGGGAACGGCCACACCTCCCAGGGCGCGCGGCACGCGGGTATTTCGGATTAGTGCCGCGGGTTCGCCTTGCTGGTGGCGTCCGTGAGTAGCCGGTCGATTCGTGACTGCGCCTCCAACGGCGCGGTAAGTGCGGCCATGCGGGTAGGCCGCCGGTCACCGGGGCGCATTCGCCACAGCGTCGCGAGCCATGAGGCGTCCGCGACTACGGTGAGGGGCAGGCCGTCAACGCTAGCCACAAGCCTCAGCACGGCACTGTTGTCGGCTTCGGCCCAGACAGCCATCGAATAGGGTTCGGCCATGCCGCTGTACCGTTCGATCACGTCGCGGACGCTCGCGCATTGCACGACGTGGCCAGGTTGGCGACGCTGGATTGGTCCGCTCATCGTCCCTCCCCTGAGATGAGTGGAGCGCCGACCGGTCCGCCTAGTCGGTGAGCTGTGGGCAGACGAACCGGTCGGCTCGTATCCCGGCCGTTGACCGGGGTGGCGACGGCTCCGATCGGTGCGCCGCACCAGCCATGGCTTGCCGAACCGAATGGCGGGCGCACCGATCGGAGTGCGTGACCGGACGCACCCCCTCCCCAGGGCTCCAATGTCCGGCCAGGTCGCCCGCGAACTCCAGACCGAGGCGGTCCACGAGATCTGTCGGGCGTGGCTTATGGGTCACGGGCGGGTGAGACCCCCGTCCATGCGATCTTCCTATCCGGTGACGCCGTCCGGACCCGCCCCTCGTGCAAGAGGATTCAGTTGTGTTGTTCGTTCGGCGAGTCCGGCCGGCATCTGCTTCCATCTCCAGCCCCTGGGGGATGTCTCGCCCGAGGGGTACGGCAGTTGTAGCGACCCGTCAGCGTCTTACCGCAAGGGAAGCGCGCACTTACCTGACGGTGAGTGCGGTGATGTTCACTCGTTCGGACTACGTGCATGTTCGTTCGGTCGTGTCGCGCCAGTCCCGCACACCGGAGGGGTGGTTAGGTCACCTGTGTGGTGGATGAGTCGCGGTACTCACGTGGAGTCCGACAGGCCGCACTGTTGATCAGGCGGCGATGGACAGTGGACGTGCTCACTGCGCTCGCTCCTGGTGAGCGGAGGACGTCAGAGATCAAAGGTCTGGTGAGTGGGTCCGTTTCAGACAAGGTGTTGGCTGAAACGCTCGCGAAGGGCGTGGAGTACGGCTTGCTTGAGCGACGTGTGGTTCAGGGTCGACCTGGTGAGCCTGGGACCGGAGTGTGGTACCAGCTCACCGCCATGGGTAGGTCGTTGTTGGCGGCGCTTAGGCCGGTGGCGGAGTGGGCGCAGCAGTGGGAGCAGAAGCTTCCTCACGTTCCTGACTAGCCGCTGTGGGCCTGGTCGACCCGTCCGCCACGCAGACACGACCACGGCCGTTGTCCTTCGCGGCGAACAGTACGTTGTCGGCGGCTAGGAACACCTCGGAGAGATCGGCGCCATGTGTGGGCCATGCGGCGGCGCCAACGGACACCGACAGGGGTCTGTGCTCGTTGCCGATGGTCAGGTTCGCGATTTGGTCGCGTAGCCGTGTAGCAGCCGGGAGCAGGTCTGCCGTACTGGCGTCCGGCAGCAGCACGACGAACTCATCGCCGCCCCACCTGCCTGCCAGATCTGAACCGCGGGTGCATGCGGCGATAGCTCCGCCGACCAACTTCAACGCCTCATCGCCAGCTAGGTGCCCGTAGGTGTTGTTGATTTCGCGGAATCGGTCGAGATCGAGCAGGAGTACGCCGCATGTGCGGCTGTAGCGTCGGGCGCGCTCAAGCTCGCGGTCGGCCAGTGTCCGCCACGTGGCTGCGTTGAGAAGTCCGGTCTTCGCGTCGGTGGTGGCCAAGTCTTCCAACTGCTTGATCAAGACGGACTTGTGCAGGATGAACAGCGGGACGAAGACCAATACGACCGCCCAAGGCCGGAGCGTCAACAGCAAAGCGGCGATCGTGCCCATGCACAAGGTCGCCAGCTCCAGCACGTTTTCACGGAGGTCGCCGAGCAGATCACTTGCGGACAGCCGCTCACCCGGCCGATAAGCGGCCGCGGATGCCGCAGCCAAGGCGGAGTTGACGACGAAGTACACGAATAGCGCTGCTGCCAACCAGCCAAGCGTCAGTGGCGCGGCGGACGCGACCAGCGGTTGTTCCGGAGCCAGATGGATCAGGACAGAGACTGCGGACACGGTCAAGATCACGTTCGTGGCGTTGTAGATTACTTGGTGCGGACGAACTTCCGGCAGTCGCCGCCAGCTTCGAATCCACATGTGCCCGTACAGGGCTATCGCTACGGCCGCCGCCAGACTCACTGGCAGGACTAGCGCCGCACCGCACGTCCACACCGAACTCAGATTGACGTGAGGCGGGTGAGTGCTTCGCCGTCGAAGTCGCTCGACGGTGCGGGTCATCTCGGCTGCGACCAGTCCTAGCACGGCCAACGTAGTGCAGAGCAGCACGTCGTGCCTAGTCACCGGTTGTGTCCACGCGCTGTACGCGATGATCGCGACCGCTGCTGTTTCCGCAGTTAGCAGCAGCCCAATTGCTACAGGGCGCCGTGACCACAGCGCCCAACCCTTCACCCCTGGACGGTCAGAACGCCGAGACTGGCGCGTACGCCTGCGGTCATCCGTCATACTGTCCGCGCTTCCATATCCAGCCGGTGCGCCCTCCATCCCGCTGGTTGAGGGTTCACCGGACGACCGCTCAGTTCCCCGGGAGGATGTCGTGGCCAATAAGGACACCTGATCGTCAGCAAGATTCCCATCATGAGCTTCGGCGTCATCGTCGTCGCGGGCCGTGCGACGACGATGACGTTCCCGGGTAGCGACCAGTGCCGCCAGCAGGACCGCCAGGGTGCCCAGACCACCGGCGGCTGCAACCGCGGACACTGGGCCAACTCGTTCCGCCAGCAACCCGCCGGCGAGGATCGCTATACCCTGTGAGGCGTACAAGCACGTTGTGTACCGGCCCATCACCAGGCCAAGCCGATGATGAGGAGTCCGCTGCACCACCACGGGCTGCAACCGAAGCAGGTAGATCGTCGACAATGCACCCGAAATCGCCCACAATAGCGCCACGAGCGCCAGACTTGGCTGTGCGAGGCAGACCACGAGCGGCAGACCCGCCAAGGCCGCTGGCACGATGACCCCGCCAAGGCCATTGTTCGAGTGGGGGAGTCGGCTCTCCAGCCACGCACCGACAATGCTGCCCGCCGGGTCGGCAGCCATCAAAAGCCCTACCGCCACCGATCCCATCCCCAGCGTGACTGCGTACGGCGCTGCCAGTCCCTCTGGCACCACGAACAGGCCAGTCAGGCAGACCAGGGCGAACGGCACCAGCAGTTGACCACGTTGGTGCGCGACCCAGTCATCCGTGCCGACGGTGCCGCCTTCTTTGCCGCGGGGAGCCAGGGCAGGGGAGGGTCGACGCCGGACACGTGTGGCAACGACGAACGCGGCAACCGCGAACGTCCCGGCATTGATCAGCATCGCTCCGGCCGGGCTCACCGCCACGACCAAGGCCCCGCCAGCGCCGAACCCGACCAATTGTGCCGTCTGGTTGCTGATTACCCGTACCGCAAGTCCCCGCTTGTACTGGCCCTCGCCGACTAGTACTTCGGGCAGCAACGCCTGCTGTGCGGCCTTGAATGGGGCGCCGGCCAAAGTCAAGGCGATCACGGTTGCCCACAGCGCCCAGAGTGGTAGGACTGGAACCGCCATCACTGCGGCCAGCCCTGCTCGAATGAGATCAGTGGCTACCAGGACTGTGCGCCGCGGCCACCGGTCGGCCAATCCAGACAACAACCAGCCGCCGACCAGTGCAGGCACGAACGTCAGTGCATACGTCAGCGCTGTCGCGCTTGCCGAACCAGTTCGGCTGAATACCAACAACGCCAGGGCAACCCGCGCGAGTTGGTCACCAGCAACAGATAGCACCTCGGCGACCCACAGCGCCCGAAACTCCGGTACGCGCAGCACTGTGCCGAGCCCCGGCGACCGCGCCTCCGTCATCTGGCCTCCCCTGCACCCAGCCCGCGCGGCAACTCCGCAAGCCGTCCCCCCGTCTGAAGAAGGTCCACGTTAGGCCGCAGATCACCCGAACCGTGCCAGCACAGTGGACATTCAACCGGATCGTAGTAACGGACTTACGCTCCGCCACTGACTCTTTGGGGGTCAGCAGGTGTTTCCGCAGCTGGTACACCCGCTCGAACATTCGGGGGAGGTGTTGCCGCAACTCTTCGTAATCAACAACATGTGAAGGGTGTCGCCTCTGTCAGTTGATAACTGTGGCAACTAACGTGCCGCAGTGCCGCGAGGACGGCAACCAACGTGCCGCAGTGCCGCGAGGACGGCAACCAACGTGCCGCAGTGCCGCGAGGGCGGCAACTGCCCTGGGACAGGTGGGGGCAGCGGCTGGCCCGAATAGGTCCGGGCTTATGGGGTGCCGCGGGGGGTGCTCGGCTGACCGGTGGCCGGGTGCGTGATCTTCAATCGCCGGATGGTTCTAGTGATCAACTAAGCGATGTTGACCATGGTCCTCCACCGCGCGACTGTTACACGATTGACACATGACAGGTAAGCGGTAGCACACGGCCCCGGGGTCTCAACCCCGGGGCCGTTGTCACATGTTGCGTTGCAGTCTGCGCTACATCGTCACTGCATGTTTGGTGACGATCTTCTCAGGCTCGTTGTGGTTGTCACCCCCGTTTGGCGACGTACGCACCACGTGTAGGTACAACTCGACACCATCGGTGCCCGTGACTTTGATACCGGTAATGGCGTCGTCTACGGCGTAGGTGTCAACGCTTGCAACGTCCGGGAGACCGATGATCTTTTCCCGCAAGTAGTCCTTAAAACGCTCTACGCGCAACGTTCGCCCCTCTGTCTAGTTCGCCGTTTGTCCGCTACCCGGGCACGTTTCACGGCTGCCGTCAGGTTTCTGATGCTGCCCTACCGTGTCCCCTCTACTGCCTGCCGCAACCTGGCCACACGAGGGACAGCGGCCCTTAGGTGTCTCCGCAGCCACGGCTAGAGCGCCTCCTTGGGAAGGTTGTAAGGGGCATGCCGGGGGATGTTCGGCCCAGTCACCTGCTGAACCATGACGAACGTCCTAGCACCGTTGGCAAACTCGGTACGGACACGCGTGTGGCGCGTGTCCCGCTCGTCCGTGGCCACTCGGTCTACTGAGACGATCTCGGGATGATCATCAGCCTCTATGGCCTTGACCAGCAGATTCTCAAACTCGCGTATCCGCATCCCTGCATCGTAGCCGCGGGATTGGCGGCTAGTTAACGCGACAGGCTGAGCGGCTAGACACATGATCGCCAGACGTTGAACGGGCCGTGTCGCGGCTCACTCCGATGGCGCGGCAGGCTGAGCGGCAAGGCGCATGACTGCTGCCATCAGCCACTCAGATATGTGTTGCGCCTGAACGGTTTCTAGGTTGTGCTCACGGCCAAACATCAGCGTGGACAGCGCCCACGTGTCGGCCGGACGACGGCCACTTTGGATCTTGCGCACCGTGTCAACAAGCTCGTCAACCGTCCTGTCGACGTCCGCGTACGCGCGGTCAACATCATCTATCGCCATCGACGACGGCGAAGCGGCATCGTCAGTTGAGCCCATGACATCGATTCTATGGGTTGACTGCACTGGTTGGGACCCCGTCAGTCACGAGTCACGACGTCGAAGGTCTTCGGCGACGTATGCACACGGTTGAGTATTGGAATATTCCGCGCTCGCGTAGCTTGACTGCTATGACAAGACTTGACTGATTATCCATGCGCGTACTCGAAGGTGACTAGCGCGAACCCTTTAAGTGTGCGCATCCATCAAAAGAGCCCCGGTTGATTGACCGGGGCTCGTGGCGTGAGTGGCACCGGGCGGATTCGAACCGCCGACCTCTGAGTTATGAGCCCAGCGAGCTACCCGACTGCTCTACGGTGCGCCGTCATTCACATTGTTCGGTCCCATTCTAGGCGCTTATCGTTGCCGCATGACTGAACCAATTGATCCGGCTGACGAACCGGTTGCGCAGTCGGCTGGCGAAGAGAGCCACGAAGACCCCGACCGGCTCCGGGGCGACGACGCAGAAGCACCCCAGAACCCCGAGACTGACTCGCAGGTGTCCTAAGGTGGCCTGGCGCCTGGCGGGCGCCCTGGTGGCCTTTCGGAACGCTGTAAACACGCGTTGGCCGACCAGGGACCGGACGAGCGACGGCACCATCGGCGACGCGGCACACGCTAGCCGCTCGTCCGATCACAACCGTGGATCGTCGTTGACGGTGTCGGTGTCGTCCGGGCAATCGACGTCGACCGGGGCGGCATCGATGCCGCGTGGCTTGCCGAACAGGTCCGGCTGATGGGTGCCGCGGGGGACGCCCGGCTAGTCGGTGGCGGGTACGTGATCTACAACCGCAGGATCACCCGCGCTGACTGGCGCGGCTGGTCCACATACACCGGAAGCAACCCCCACACGAGCCACGTGCACGTGAGCTTTTCCCGCAACCGCAGCGGTTTTGATGACTCCCGGGGGTGGGGTTTCGGTACGTCATCTGACGTACCCGCACCACCTTCGAGCGGACGGCCCACGCTACAAGTTGGGTCACGCGGCGAAGCTGTGAAGAGCCTGCAACGCACCCTGAACCGCTGGTATCCCGGCATGACACCCCTGGTCGTTGACGGCGACTTCGGCCCCGCCACCAAAGGACGTGTCGTCTACTTCCAACAGCGTGCGGGACTCACAACAGGCGGCATCGTGGGACCACGGACATGGGCAGCACTTGGGTACAGGTGACTGCGGGTACCCTTACTGTTGCACCTCTTCGCGGAGGGACGCCCCCGGTCGACGGGTCGGGGGCACGCGGAGGGGGGTCTACCGCGAAGAGGGTGGTCCTGGTGGCCGACGAACTTGAGGGATTGACCATCGGTGAGCGGATTCAAGCGGTCCGCGAACGCAAAGGAAAGTCGCGCCCAGTTGTTGCCGGTTTGGTGGGTCGTTCCACGGAGTGGCTGAAATCCGTTGAAAGGGGTAAGCGCGGAGCTCCTGACGTCCACATGTTGATTAAGCTCGGTGAGGTGCTCGGGGTGAATGACCTGTCCGAGCTAACCGGCGATGAGACGATCCGCATGGGGCTTGAGCGGCGCAGCGGTCACCCGGTGGTCGACGATATGCGTGACGCAATCGAGTCAGTGACGCTTTCGCCATCGCTAGGTCCGCCGCCGAACCCGGATGTCCTATGCGCTCGTACCGCCGACGCGTGGAACTTGTGGCACACATCAGCAACGCCGCGCGCCTCTGCTGGTGCCGTGCTTCCGCAGATCATTCGTGACGGACGTCGCGCAGTCCGGGTACTCGATGGGGACGACCGGCGTCGGGCATATACGGCGCTCGCTGGCGCATATGCGCTATCTGAACAGGTATTGGCGTGGGTGGCTGATTCGGCGCTGTTGTGGCTTGCCGCCGACCGGTGCATGGACGCCGCTCAACAGGCGGACGATCCGGAAACTATGGCGTCGGCCGCATGGGTACTCGGGAATGTATGGAGAGCCACGGGACGTGAAGAGGAAGCCTGGAACCTCGTTGACGACGGTGCGGCGTTGCTCGAACCACGGCTCAATGACGGCCCGGACAGCACACGCGCTCTTTGGGGCGCCTGTCGTCTACACGCGTCAATCACGCTTGCTCGCATGGGCCGTGAGGGAGACGCCCTTCGTGGGCTTGATGATGCTCAGAAGATGGCGGAACGCGTTCCTGAGCAGTACGCGCACCCGTGGACCTTGTTCGGACGGGCGAACGCGGCTCTTACAGGTGTATCGGTTCAAGTCGATCTTCGTAAGACTGGCACGGCTTTGGAGTACGCAAGTCGGGTAGACCCGGACGATATTCCGTCCGTCGACCGACGAGCCCGCCTCTGGTTGGAGACGAGTCGTGCGTACCAACAACGCGGCGACGCTACGAGCGCACTTCATGTGTTGGAGAAGGCCACGAACATCAGTACGGAATCGATGGCTAGTCATCCCCTGTCACGGGGTATCGCCGGATGGCTCGTCACGTCCGGTGGTCGACTCATTGAGCGGGAGTCGCGAGCTTTGGCGAAGCGCATCGGCGTGAACGTCTAAACGCGTAAAGGGGTACAGTTTGTACCCCCTGACGGCGGGTGCAGCGATGTACCCGCCGTCCTTTTGTGTCCGTTCGACACTCTGCACCGTGATCGTCTCCGTACACACCGCGCTTGCGGCTCTCGCCAGTGGTGAAGCCGCGATACCGGTTACCGGTGACGTCGCAATTTTGATCTTGCTTGGCGTGGTCGCGCTCATTGCAGTGGGGTGTGCGAGAGGCGGCCCCCGCCGATGAGCATGCACATTCACGTCACCAAGCGCCCCGCTGTGTCTCTAATGCCCGGTACCCCGGTCCCCGGGGCAGTAGGGACCGCGTCAGGGCGGGGTAAGGCCATGGCGGTTGAATCTCCCGCGGGGTTTCCGTCATGGCCGCTAAACGTTGGCTCGCGGTTGACGCTGCACCGTCCCGACGAGCCGCGTGTGTACCGGTCTGCCTTCCGCGCGGTACGCACCCTAGGGGGTGGGCAGGGCAACGAGTTGCCGCCGATTACCTTGTCTCGGCGAACTAAGCCGTTGCCTTGTCTGCAATACCCATGGTGGGGTTCCGGTTTCTGCCCTGGCGCTGGGAACCCCACCATGGGGCAACGGGGTGATGCAGTGTGACTGCGCGCCCTTTGTCTTCGTTCACCGTGTTGGACTTCAACGACGCCCAACTGGACGGTAGGGCATGTGCGATCTGTCGAGTGGTCTTTCAGCACGACATGGACGCAGAGCCTCTGTCTTTTGGTGCGCCACACGTCTATAGGCAATGCGTCGACGCGGTTAGCTGCTTACGCCGATTCATTCCGCGTTACCGCGCAGTCTTAGAAAGCTCCGGGCTGTTAATCAGCCCAGGCAAGGGTCACGACGTCAACAGCGGTTAAGTCACACCAGCAACGTTGCCCCCCGGCTTGCAGGTGTCGGCACGCTGGTTCTTCGTGCACTCGACGTCGTGACCCTTCACAAATCGTCACCCAATCCCCAAGCGAAGACAGAGAGGGTTGTCCCCCGACATGCAACTGATCGAAAGGCTAAAGCGGGTCATCACCGTGAAGCCCCCGGACGCTGGCGCCCCGCTTACTTGGGTGGACGATTCGATCAGCGAACGCGTCAAAAGCACGTCGCCGGTCCGCGCCTACGCCGTGGCGTGTGGCTTGCTACTGAGTGTGTGGGGCTTCAATTACGTCAGCGTTGCCGTCATCGTGACGGAAGGCCGTCAGGCCCTTGGTACCCCTGATCAACTGGTGTTGTGGTTGCGTGCCATCGTGTCGGCTGCCATCGGTGTAGTCGTTCCATTGTTGGTGTTGGGGCCTCGCCCGTTGGGCTTGACGAAGCCGTTCGATGCGAAGCGGTTCATGGACACATTCATGTTTGGCTCAACCGCAATGGGCTTGGGTCTCGTGGCGATGAACGGGCTGATATGGCTTGGTGCGCCCGCTCCGCCTGACAACGGCCTTGCGCCTAGTGCGGTGTTTACGTCGGCACTGCCCGAAGAGCTGGTTGTGGTTGCCGTGGTCGTCGTTCTCACATGGGCGCGACGATCCATCTTCGAAATCGCAGCATTCGTGATAGCTGCCCGCGTCGCCTACCACGCCCATTATGGCATCGCGGGCATGGGCAGTATCTGCATCTGGGCAACCGCGTTTGTTCTCCTATGGTTCAGGTATCGCAACCTGCCAGGCTTGATCGCGGCGCATTACGTCTACAACGTCTTTGGGCTAATCGCGACGTCATTGCGTCCGTAACCATGCAGCGCACTGAGAGGAGACCGGTAGATGGCGACAGCCGAGACAGTGAACGGCGCAGCCGTGATGGGCGGGTTCGCGGGCGACAACAGCGGCAAGCAGTACACCGAAGATCAACGCTTGGGGCGGTGCTGCATGCGGTGTGATCGCCGGTTCGCACGACCTGACGAAGCCGAAAAGCCAAGCCCACCCATGTTGCCGCAAACGAACATGCGCGTTTGTCGCGACCGGGTGAAGTGCGTCGCCCGAACATGCCGCGGCTGACACCACAGACCGGCCGATGGCGGGTGCACACCCCAGCAGACCATTCAGCCCTGCCATCGGCCTTCCAACTTTGACAGCCGGTTTGCCGCGATCAATCGGCTGTCAAAGAGGGGCGCCCTTCCCTCCCAGCGCCCCGACCGTGGCCGGTAGCCCAATGTCCAGGCGACCGGTCACAAACACCCTTCCAAGGACGGGCGTTAACGCCTTCACTCTTCTTGTGGCGAAGAGCGGTCATGATCCCGACGCGATACCGGGTAGCCGTTTCTGCGTTTCCGTCCTTGGAAGGGCCTTTCTAAGCACTGTTCACGGGATCGAGAGCGCGTTATGCACCGGATACTAGTAGCGGCGACCACTGTCGCCCTGGCGGTCACGCTTACCGCTGACAACGTCCATCCTGTCAGGGTGGCCGCGCCGCCAGCCTGGTGCGATCCCGGCACACGATGCGCACCGGGGGCAGTACGGTGAGCAAACCGTTCACGCTTACTCAGCAAGTGGTGATGAAACTTGCGCAGGCAGACGCGCCAATCACCTTCCAAGAGTTGACAGGAAAGCTGCACGGCGTACGTGACGAATCGGTCCGCGCCAGTTTGCGTTCTGCTGAGACCCAAGGCTTTGTGTCCCGCATTAACGGCGACACTGACACACCCAGCTTTGCGCCCACGGAGAATGGCACAAAGGTTGTACGACTACTCTATGCCATGCCTATCGAATACGCGGGTAGGTCCCTCAAAGAATGTCTGTCAGCCGCCAATGGGTCGCAGGCGCCTGTCGTTGCCCAGGTAGAGGTTAGCGAAAGCTTTCCTAAAATACTTGTGGCGCTCGTGGACAAGCCTGGTGGTGCCACACCTTCCGTCATTGAAGCCGAAACCCGCTTGGCGCCACACGCGTTGTTCAGAGCCCTTGCCACAATGATCGAAAACGGCCTCGTTAACAGGCCAGTGATGAAACCGTGTGAAAAATCCGACGAACAGTCTGACACTCCCGGGCCGACTTACGTGTTGACCAGTAGCGGCTACACGGCGGCAACCGACGAGCTTGCGAAGCGTAAGCGAAACTCAGGGATTAGGTGATGAGCAACGAAGAGCCGCCCATTGCGTGGAGTTTTAAGCGGTTCCATGCGGAACGTACGTTGAAGACCCATCGTATCCTCGTAACGCTTTTCCATGGTGGATGGGCAATGGATGGTGCCATGATCGCAGACGCACTGGCCGGCGAAGACCTTAGTTTTGTACTTGAAAGCCTAAGATACTTGCAGTCACGAAACCTCGTCTCATTCCGCGGAATAAACGGTCAAAAGTACTTCACGCTGACAGAACTTGGTATGCACGTGGCCCGCTTGATCACCAGCCATGCGCCTGAAGACGTGGAATACCTGTCCCTGACAGCGCTGATCGTCATTGTCAGCTTGCCGAACCATCGGCCCTACCAGTCGGTGCGACTGCCGAAGAAAGCCGACGTATTCGGCGAACCACGCACCTAGCCGCCGCACCCCTCCCGGACGCATTATGTGTGCGGGAGGTTCACCAACTATGGCATGCGCCAGCAACTTCAAACTGTACCACCCGGTCGCAACATGCGAATGGTGCGGTAAAGGCTCGTATACGAGCCGCACGGCCGCCCGAAGCGCCAGCCGCCGTCACCACCTCGGGCAGCCGCTCAACGCATACAGGTGCCCAGTGACAGAGGGCATATGGCACTACGGAACCCTGCCGTCAGGTGGCAGGGGACAAGCACGGCGATCACAGAATGAGAAGGTGAGAAAATGGCACGTGGGAACTACGAATGGCGCGAACATATGAATAGCTGGCGAATCCTCTATGACGACGGGAAAGGTGATTCCATACGCAAGATAGCCAAAGATAGCGGGTTCTCCTTCGGAACCGTTCGCACGGCGTTGATCGAAGCGGGCGCGGACATTCCGCCACCAGGGGGCCGCGCTGGACGGCCACGAACGCCCCGCCATCCGGATGCGGCTGTCCGTCAAGCGATGATGACTAAGGCAGCTTGGGCAGTACTCCACGTGCTCAACTCGCAGGAAAGACGGTTTCGGATTCGCGAGATCCGGGATTATGTCACTAGCACCGCTAATGACGTGCAGGTCGGGGCGCGCACGCTAGAGATGCGCGGATATGCTGAGAAGTCAGTTGTCGATCGCGTAGGGTGGTATAAAATAACCGCTAGTGGCCAAGAAGCGGTGAAAACAGAGCCTGCCCCCGACATCTACCGGCCTATAAAAGGGTCCGTGTTCGCGACGGACCGTGCCGCTTGGGACGATCGAGCAAGACGGCGCGGGAAGTGACGATGACGTACCCGCCGAAGACCGATGGCTGAACGGCATGAAGTGCCCGCGTGGCAAGTGTTCGCGCATGATTGGGCACGACGCTATACGGATCGCGGAGAGTCGGTGCAGCAGATCGCCGAAAGTTCGCAGTTCTCCCGCGCCGTAGTGCAAGGGGCGCTTTGGTGGGCGGGCGTGGAAATGCGCGCAGCCAAAAACAGACCGCGCCAGTGTAAAATGCCTCAAGAGGTAGCGGCCGTGCTTATCGTCCTAGATCCGTCGCGGGCGATGACAATTGCGGAACTACGAAAGCTTATGAACGTTTCATACGATGACATGGACCGGCGTATCGGCCACTTAGAACTGTGCGGCTTCGTACAGCGTGCCCGCCAGTCGCGCGTCAGACTCACGCACAGCGGCTGCGAGGCGGCCAAGCGATACAAAGATTCCGGGCCGCCGATAGATGGCGGCACGTCGCCCTAGCGCTGCATGATGGGCGTCAATGAGCACGCTTGACGCCCGGCTGCTCGTCGACGCCCGACAGAGGCCTCGTGAGCACACCCGGGACCTCATCGACCCCCAGACAGTCGCCATAGCCAGGGATGATGACACCGTCACTCGGCACGTCGGCCCATCCCTCATGGCGCAGCTCAGGGCGGCCGTCGCCACGGGCGACGAGACTGGCCTAGGCGCCCGCGGGCGTGGCCGCCCCTTGGTCATCGTCGCGGGCGCCTACGACCTGTTGGCAGACGTCACGGCCGACGACGCTGACTGGCCATGATGCGAGCCTGGCGGCACCGATGACCGGATACGCGTGTCTGTCAAATCGAGTCAATCCCAGGCACGGTGTGATGGGTCGTGTGGTTGGTGGAGAGGCGTTAGGTGGGTGCGGCGGGCGGCCCGGATTTGGTAGCGGCCCCATCGTTCGCTCATGCCGTACATATCGGCGAGTTCTCGGCCGGTGCAGGGTAGGCCGTCGTTGAGGGTGGTGAGGTAGCGCTGTCGGGCGGCTTGTCGGATGGCTGCGCCGTTGTCCTCGTCACGGTTGGGGACGGCTGTTAGGGCCGGTGCGGGTGCCGTCGTGGTCGCTGTTGCGGGGGGTGAGTTGTGTGGTGTGTCAGCTGCTGGCGTTGTGTTGTGGCTGGTGTGTCCTGCCGTGGATGCTGCGTCTGATGGCAGGGTGGCACGGTGGGTTGCCGTGGTCGGTTTGCCTGGTGGCAGGGTGGTGATTGGTGCTGATGTCGGTTGGGGGTGGGCGGTGGTTCGTGTGCTGGTGGTGTGGAATTGGTTCATGAGTAGTTCGTAGGCCAGGAGTAGGGCGATGGGTGGCCAGGCGGCTACGGCTCTGCCGATGAGGGTGGGTTGGGCTGCGGCGATGTTGGCGGCGAGTGATGCGGAGATCCCGAGGAGCATGCTGGTCCAGGCCAGCCAACCGGCTTTCATGCCGGCACGGCGCCGCACGACCATGGTCATGCTTGCTGCGACGACAAGGCCATCGATCGCGAGCGGCACGAGCCACGCGCGCCATCCTTCACCGGCGCGTGCGGCGAGTTCGTACATGTGCATGAAACTGACGACTGCGGCCACTGCGGCAACGACGCTGACCGCGGCGACGGTGGTCACCTGGACGGCGTTGCGTGCTTTTGCCGGTGCGATGGCGTGGGGTGGGTCGGCCGTGATGGTGTTCTGTGGCTGATGGTCCGGGGTGTCGAGGTGGATTTGCGCGGTGTTGGGAGCGGTGGCCGTGTCGGCTTCGGTGTCGGGTGCCGAGGAGGGCGCGGTGGTCACTGGGCCACCGCCTGGGCGAGCATGGACAGTTCGCGGGCGTGGGTGTCGGTGAGTCCGAGGGTGCCCGACCAGCGTCGTAGATTGATCTGGTCGGTGATCCAGGCGTGGAATCCGCTGCGCGCTTCTGTTTCGGTGATGTCCATTGCGGTAGCGACGTCGGTCCAGGACTCGACGGCGCCTGCGCGAAGCAGTTCGGCGACGACGCACCAGCGGCTTGCGGTGATTTCTCGTGCGATTCGCGCGCTGTAGGCCAACTCGGCGAACAAGTCGTCGGGACTGACGTCCATTTCAGGTGAGTGGTGGGCGATGAAGGTTCGATGGCTGATTTCGGACCACTGCTGTAGCAGGGAACTGACCGCTTGGGACGGGATGTGGTGCGGGCTGCGGATCTTCTCGTGGTTGGGTTGGGTGTTGTCGGTGGGGTTGTGCCGTGGCGTGGGAGCGGGGTTGGTGGATGTGTTGGTCATGGCTGGGATCTCCCGTCCAGTCCCCGGCGCCGTGGTCACTGTGACCAGGGCGCCGGGGTCGTGTGTGGACAGTGGGTGAGGTTCAGAGGTTGGTCGTGTCCGTTGACGAGGGGCCACCGGGACGTGTCCAGGTGTCGGGTTGTTCGCCGTGACGGCGTAGCCAGCCCTGTAGTTCCTCGGGTGTGGTGTCCAACA
>NZ_JAAATY010000044.1 GCF_013280595.1 Kibdelosporangium persicum | reverse complement strand
ACCTGCGTCGCGCGGTTGCCGATCCTGTCGTAAGTGAAATCGTGCCAATACGGCCCCGGACCGCCCAGCCCGGCAACACTCTTCTGCGCCGCGCAGTCACCGCTCCGAGGTGTCCACGCGGAGGTCATCCGGCGCAGATAGTCGTAGGTGAAACACTGCGTCTCCGCGGCGAACGCCCCGGCTTGGGTCATTTTGGTGATGTTGCCGGCCGGGTCGTAGGTGTACGTGCGGTCTGACTCGATCATCTCCGGGTCCCCACCGGTTTTGACCTGTGTGTTGTGCAGGCGGCGGGTGCCCTCGGTGTAGATGTTGTTGATCCACACCTTGCGTGGGCTCTCGCCGTGCGTGAGCCGCAGCGTTTCGCCGTACGCCGAATACGTGTGCTCGGAGGCAAGCCTGCTCAGGCCGTTGGTCGTCAACGGCAGGTCGAACTCGTTATAGGTGCGGTGGATCGACTCACGGGGCAGACCACCGACCGCGGGCAGCTCCTCAGACTGGACCAGCCCGGTCACCGCGGAGTAGCTCGTGCGGTACTGGTAGGTGCCCGCGAGCTTGCCCTCGACCGCGGGGATCACCACCGAGACGTAGTCCGGCCGGTTCAGACTGTCGTATCGGTCGACCTGCTGCACGTAAGCGTTGCCGCCGACGTATCGGGTCGAGGAGGTGGGCAGGCCTTTGCGGAGGGTGTCGAAGACGGTCTCGGTGAGCTTGGTCTTCACACCGTTGACTTCTTCGGACGTGGTGGTTACCCGGCCGAGGTCGTCGTAGTCGTACACCAGCTTGCGGCCACGCGCGTCCGTGGTGGACTTCAGCTGGTCCATGACGTCGTACTCGTAGGTGCTGACGCCGGTGTCCGGGTCGGAGCTCCAGTTCTTGCGGCCAAGCCGGTCGTACTTGTACTCCCAGGTGTTGCCCTGTACGTCGACGACCTTGCTCAGCTTGCCCTTGGCGTCGTACGAATACTTCGTAGCGTCATACGGCGCTGAAGGCCGGTAGAGCCCGTCGGTGCTGCGTTGGTGGTAGTCACGCCGTTCCACGATCGCGCCGAGCGCGTTCTTGATCACCGCCGTCGCGGTGGCACCCTCGGGCGGGGTGGTGTAGGTGATATCGCCGCTGTAGCGGGTCTTGGTGCGCCACTGCTCGACGTCCATCACCTTCTGGATAGTCTCCAGCGGACGGCCCAGATCGTCGAACTCCGTCACCGTCTGGTTGGGAACCGCGTTCCCCTGTGCGCCGAACAACTCCGTCGACGGCTCATCTTTGTTGTAGTACGCGTTGTTGACGACATTCGCGTTACCACGCGAGTCGTAGAACGTGTCGGTAAGGATGCGCCCGCCGATCGGGCTCGGTGTCTGCGTCTGCCGCGAGCGCAACATGCCGTCAAGCAGGTTGTAGGAGGTGGTGTACTGCTCGTTCTCCTTCAGCGACTTCGACGTCACGACCGTCGGTGCGTCCTTGCGGTACTCATAGGAGTACTCGGCGTTCGGTGACTGGTTGCCCAGTTTTGACCGGCCGGGTTTCCACACCTTCACCAACCGGCCGAGCGGGTCGTACTCCAGATCCGAGCGTTCACCGTTCAGGCCGAACTCGGTCAGCGCCGCGCCTCGGGCGGTGTCCAGCAACGACTTGGTTTCCCAGCCAGCACGGTTGATCGTGGTCACCGTGTGCGGATTTCCGGTCGCCGGGGTGTAGATGACCTGCGTCTTGCCGCCGTCCGCGTCCGTCGACTCGATTGTGCGGCCGTACTCGTCGGCGATCGTCGACTCGACACGTTGGAAGGCACCTGTTCCGTTCCACCGGAACGAGGAGGTGACGATGCCGCGTGTCGGCGCCATGAGTGGCTTTTGGCCGTCGAACGCGGACTGGACGAAGGTCGTGATGTCATCGTCAGTACCCGGCCACGCACTACACGGCTTGGCGATACTCCGTACTGACGAGATGTACGTGAACATCCACTTCGCCTCGTTGCGCAGATACTGCTTCTCCGTGCACGACTCGTCGCCGCTGACCGCGAGATCACCTTCGTCCTCGGTCCGCTCCGCCAACCCCATGTTGTTGTACTGCGAAGACGACCGTGTCTGCCGCCACGTCGTACCGTCGCCCTGCAGACTCCGCTCCAGGGTCCACTTGCTGAGCAACATCACCGCGCGGTCTTTGCCGTCGTTGGCAGTCTCGATCAGATGCGGCTCGTTCACCGACGCGGAGACCACCCGGTCACCACTGATCAGCCGGTTCTCGCGAACAAACCCCGAGAGCTGATCGACATCTTCAACCCGTCCGCCGAAATCCTCCACCCAGACATCCCTCGGTGGCATGCCATTGGGCTGGAAATCGGCATCCATGCCGCGCAGATACACTTTTTCGCTGACACTGCGCGTCTCTCTGTCATCACCCTTGATGGTGCGGACACGCGGGTAGCCACGCCACTCCGACCACGTCCGGTGCTTGGCCTCAGCCAGGTCGTTGGAGTCGTAGTGCCACATCGCCAGGTTGTCGGTGAAGTACTGGAACTCCGACTTGGTCTTGGACGGGCCACCAGTCCTGGCGTCCTCGGTCACCGCTCGCACGACATACTTGTGGAACCAGTCGAGAGTCAGATCCTGGTGACCAGGCTTGTTCCAGAACACCGGATAGCACCGCATCTTGTTGTCGTGCGGCGTTGGCAGGTTCGTCGGCGTGCACTCCCCGGGCAGGTACTCGGCCTCGGTGAGACCACCCGCCTCGTTGACGATCCTCGTCAGCCGGTAACGGGTGATCGGAACGACAGTGTCGTCGCTCGTGTCCACTCGGTTGGGCAACGGGTTACCCGCGAACGTCACCTCCGGCAGAGTCACCGTCCCGCCGACATGACCGGCCCGGGTGACACCCGACAACCACAACGACTTCGGCGAACCGTCCACCGTCGGCGGGAACTCCTGCCGCAACGACCACGAATCCACGTCGTCGAAACCGCTGCCGTCCTGCCGCAACGACTGCGTGACGACCTTGGTCAGCCGCTTGCGGGTGAAGAACGCCGGCGAGTAACGGTCCGTGCAGTCCTCGCCAGCGTTGCAGATCCGATCAAACGGAACATCCGGCCAGTGCACCGCAGTGTCCTTGGTCAACTGCCCCGGATCACACGTGATCACACCGCTGGGCAGGCACCGCTCCGCGGTGTGGAACACCACCTGAGCGGGCGGTTTGGCCATCAACGCGTTCTCCCGCAGGCCGTACTCGATCCGGGCCAGCCGGTTCGACGCGTCGTACTGGGTGTTCACCCCGCGAAAGCCATTGCGCTGGTAGAAGTTGGTTTCCTTGTCGTAGTAGAACGCCATCGCGTTGCCGCGCGGATCGATCACCAAATCGACGTTCCATCGGTAGGCCTGCATGCACATCGAGTCCGCGTACGCTGGCTTGTTGCACGGTTCGCCCGCATGGTTGCCGTACACCGGCATGGTCAGCACCGAGTTCGTCGTCTCCGCCTTGCCGCTCTCGGCAGTCCACCCGGGCAACCGGTTGAGGCCGAGGAAGTACTGCGTGCCGTCGATCGTGGTGACCTTCCAATGTTCGCCCTGGTAGCCGTCGGTGAATCCGCCGATCTTCTCGATCTTGGAACCGTCGTCCTTCTCCGGCCGCAGCAGCCCGTTGCTTCCCTTGATCAGCTTGCCGGACATCCCGCCGAGCGAGATCGTGTACCGCTCGTCCTTCCAGCACATGTCGCCGGTCTTCTTGTCGCCTTGGTTGCTCCCGGCCTTGTCGATCTCACATGCGGTATAGGACCGCTCCATGAAGCCGCCCGTGGACAGCTCCCAGCCCTCACCCACCCACGAGGCCTGGTTGTTGGTCGCCGAAGTCCGGCCGTCCACACTACCCGCGGAGTACGCGAACGCCAACTGCGGCGCCGGACCACCTGGCGCCGCAGGCAACGTCACCGGCACCGAATAGGTGAAGTCACCGCTGGAATCCCCCGCGCTCCAGGAACCCGACGGCGCCAGGCTGCTCGCGCTGTAGTCACCGGCCGACCCCGCCGCGGCGGCAGCCGCGGCGATCACTGTGCCCTCTTGGCTCACCGCAGGCACGTCGGCGGTCAGCTCCATCCGCCGTGCGTCGTTCTTCGTCGGCAACGGTGTGGCGACCTTGCATTCCGGTTTGTCCGGTGTGGTCAGCACACACGCCGGATACCGCTGGAACGTCAGCCGCGATCCATAGTCGTCGCCGTAAGCGTGACCGAAGCCGCTGTAGTTCAAGCGGACCGTCGTGGTCTCGCCCTTGCTCGCGGTCGAAACCTTGAGCATCGTGCCTGCCACGCCTGCCTTCGCCGACGCGTCCTGGCCCAAAGTCTCCACCGCGACCTTGACATCACGCTGCGCGGACACCGCCACCGGGGACTGGCCCACCTGCTGCGGCGCGGCCCGTCCTCGCGTGTCCACTTCAGACTTCTCAACGGCCGGCCACACAACCGGCTTGACCGGCTCCTTGGGCATCGCCATGTTCGGCAACGGATTCACTTTGACCGGCTGGCCGGTGATGTTTCGCTCCTTCTGCACCGCAGGAGCAGAAGGGTCGCCCTGAGCAGGTAACGCGATCGCGGTGACCGACGTAGCAGTCACCATCAACGCCGTGGCGAGAGTTGTCGCCTTGATCAATAAGGCACGCACACGCATTCGGGTACTCCCCGTAGGAGCGACGGAAGGCAAAGGAGGTCGGCCGCGGGCCTTCGCCGAACGACCGGCAAAGGCCCACAAGCACAGGGAAAACCGTTACTGGAATCGCAAATCGTTCAGGCAGACGGGCACTTCCCAGCCACAAGCCTCCGGCAGCACACCGGTGAACACCCGCACATCGCGCAGCCCGCCCTTCCAGAACCCGGTGGGTTGACCGTCCCAGGTGGCACGGCCCATCAGCAGGTCCCGTCCTGGCGTCACGATCGTCGTGTTCACCCCGGCGTACTGCGGATGCGGGTTGGCGGGGTCGACCTTGACGACTTGGCCGCCATCCACCATTGCCGAAGTCTGCTTGTCCCCATTGACGTACAACTCGACCTTGCGGTTGACCGCGTCATAGGTCGCCGCGAGGTGCACCCAGCCGTTCGCATCGCCGTAGGTATGCGCCTCGTTGTCGCTGACAGTCCGCTTGCCCTGGTGATCAGGACCAGCGGAGATGTCCACGGTGACTCCCCACCGCCTGGACTCCGGGATATAGCCCAGCATCAGCGGAGACGACCGGTTGATCGCACCGAAGGCGATCGCCTGCGGGGGATGCGTGCTGTACTCGTCCGCACGAACCCACGCGGCCACCGTCCACGACTTGTCGGCGCGCATCCTCGAATCGAACGGGGTGACAACATTGCTGCCGAGATTCCACAGGCCGTGTGCGTCCGCTGGGCCGAGCACACGGTCGTACACCCTGACCTCGTCGAGCCGACCAGGAAAGTAGTCGGTGTTGGTGCCGTTCCACCGTGCACGACCAACCGTGAAGGCACCCGTGGACTGCCACATCGTCGGGGCCGCAGCCTCGCCCTCGATGTAACCGTTCACGTACAACAGCACCTTGCTGTTGGCCGAGTCATAGACACCGAGCAGATGTGTCAACACACCCGTCTTCGGTTCCCACCTGGAGTACGCGTCGGCGGTCGCCGGGTTCTGCCCATCGGCCGAGGACACGCTGAACGCCCAACGGCGCTGCGCCGTCGAGTACATCAGCCGGAACGGAGTACTGGCCGTCCCGTCCTGCGAAACGATCACCGCCTGCCCCGTGGCCCGGTCGAGGCTGGCCCACGCGGACACCGAAAAACTCTTCGTGGTGTCCACTATGGAACTCATGTGCTGCAGGTGCTGGTCCCCGTTCAACGTCACCACCCGACCATGCCTGTCATCGGCGTAGTTCGCTGGCGCATCACCAGTCCTGGTGCGGTGAACGAGGTTTCGGCCGTTGCCGGACCCGTCGTTGGTCGTGTTGTCGAACGTCCACCGGCCGAGCGGACCAGCACCGGCGACGGTGCCCATGTGGCTGACGTAGTTGCCGTCGAAGACAGCGGCAGCAGAGCCGCCGGACTGTCCCCATTTGACTCCGGTGCCGTACAGACTGCCCGGTGCACCACCGGCGACTGAGTTGGCGGCAGCCTGGCCTGACGTGTCGTCGAACTTGTACCTGTTTCGTTCGACCGGGACAGTTGCCAACTGGCCGACTTCGGTGTTCTTCAACGCCCCGTCGTACACGTTGATCTCGTCGATCACACCGTTCATCAGGTCGCGTCGCGTGTTGTCCGCACGGTTGGCACCAATCACGAACGGCCCTGCATTGGCGGTTGTGCCACCGGCATCAGCCTCGGCTTCCCTAACACCGTTGACGTACAGGGACATCTTGTGCATCACGTTGTCGTGCACTGCAGCGATGTGCGTCCACTGTCCCGCTTCAGGCGAAGACGTACCGCGCACCCACTGAGTGCCTGCCGGATCCTCGTTGACGGCGGCCAGACCGAACACCCAACGGTCGGCAGCGGGGTCGTATTGCACGACGAACCCGCTGTTAACGCTCGCATCCTGGCTGACAACCGTGTAACGGTTGTTCTTGTCGGCCAGCTTCACCCAGGCCGCCACCGAGAAGTCGGCCCTGGTGTTCAGCACCGCGGTGCTCGTCGCAGGCCGCTGCGCGTTTGTCGCCTCGAGTTTCAATCCCTTTGTGGCGTAACCAGTGTCGTACCCAGGCGCGGCCGCCGTCAGGTGGCTGTTGGCACCAGTGTTGGTCAAGTTTCCTTCGAACAAGTACTCCCCTGCCGGAGCCGCGTTCGACGTGCCGTTGTACAACGTGGCAACTTCGGCACCGGTCAACGCCCTGCCATGAGCCCGCACTGTGTCCACCGAACCCGTGAGGTACTGCGCCCGCATACCGTTCACCTTGGCCGCACCGACCACAAACGGACCTGCCGAGTTCCACGGAGTCGCCGGCACATCCGCCTCACCTGCCACTTGGCCGTTGACGTAGATCCGCGCCTTTCTCGTGGCCACGTCGTACACACCAGTCAGATGTGTCCAGGTGTGGAGGTTCGGTGGCTGCGACGAAAGCGCCTTGACCGCAACGGTCGTGTTGTCGCTATCCGCCTGGTCGAAGGTCAGTGCCCATCGATCGGCCTGATCGTCGTACAACATCTTCAGGCCGGACGTGCGCGCGCCGTCCTGGGACACCACAGCAGCGTTTGCGTCGTTGGCGTCCAGCTTCGCCCATGCCGAGACTGTGAAGCTGCTGTCGGTTCGTACCAACGAGTCCTTCGCGTGGTATGCCTCACGGCTGATTGAGTCAAGGACCGCGCCCGTGCCTTGTTTACCCTCGCCGAACGTGCCGTCCGGCGTGCCTGGTCCGGTGTAAACCAGTGTCTTGGCGTCGGAAACGTCCTGCAGCGAATCGTCGAACGACCACTTCGCGACCTTGCCGGACACTCCGACCTGGTAGTCGGAGACGTCGATCCGGTACCGCACGATCGGCGAGCGGTTACCTGCCCGGTCCACTGTGCGAACCGACAAGAACTGCGGCCCGGACACCGTCGGCGCCCACTTGACCATCGCCGGACCGTTGAACTGCCGTGGCCTGGCCTGGATCTGCGGATCATCGCCGCCCTGAGTGGTGAACGAGTACAGGTAGTACGCGGTGTCGTGACTCCGCCAATGCGGCTTGAAGGTGAAATAACCCAGCTTTCCCACACCGCCGGAATCACGGCCGGACGGATAGTCCCCAGACGTGACTTCGGGCTCGTATGGCGCGACCGTGTCGATCTCGAACTCGCAGTACGGAGACCAGTCGCTCAGCAGCTCATAGTCGCCGGTGATGGCGCGCCAGTTGTAGACACCTTCACCTGGCAAGGTCGCGGTGACCTCGCCGTAGCTGCCCGCCGGGATGTTGTTCTCCGCGACTTTCAGCAGATCACCATCGGGTTTGTCCCATGGCCCGCGCGTGACGTCCACGGTGAGATTCAACAAACCACCGAACTCCCGGGACTCCGGGTCACTCACCCGCGCACGCAGCCTGGGCGACCGGGTTCCCACGAACGGGCGCTCGGCACCGACCTTGCACGGCAGCGCTGACGTGGCCGGGTCACCCCAGCCGTTGACTCCCATGTCATAGGGCGCGTCAGGGCGACCGTTGTACCAGATGACCAAGGACGGGTTGAGCGTAAACCGACGCCAGGACTGCTGGCCGCCTTCGTCCGCGCCTTTGAGCACCAACGCCATTTCCCACCAGGCGTTGGACGCAGCCTCCCGAACCGCTTGCCCTGCTTCCAGGTCTATCCCCATGCCATTGCAGGACGACGCGGAGCCCTGGAAAACACGCCAGCCCGGCTGGTTGTCGTAGTCACTGTTGGCGTCGAACCAACTCGACGACCACAGCTCGGTAGGCCTGGGCGCGTTGCAGTCTGCGGCGTGCACCACGTCCAGGTGCAAGCCGGCCGAATGAATGGTCTTGCCGATCACCTTCGCGGTCTTCATCCGCAGGTAGGTCCGGGAGATGAAACACGGACCGTCGCAGATGTAACCGGCCTTCAGATCGCCCAGCGCGCCATCGGTCCGGTCGAAGTTCTTCGCCGTCGGCCACGCCGACTGCACCACCATGTGGTGTGCCTTGCCGCAGTCATTGCACCCGTAGCTCGGGTCGAGATAGACCGGGAACTTCGTCTCGGGCGCGGCCAGGAACGCCTGATCAGGCATGATCGCCACAGCGGCGTCGGACACCTCGACGCCCATCGTAGCCGACCGATCGCCGTCCGCTTTGCCCGTCAGCCGGTCCCGTTCGGTGGCCGGACCTGAGGAGTCCCACATCCGCGACGCGTCGCCCGTGAACACCGGACCGTCCGCACCGGCCTCCAGGCGACCATCGACTGCCCTGACCTTCGCACCCTTGCCGTACGAGCCGAAGGACACCCGCTTGAGCTCGGGATTCCTCGCCGCCTCAGCGGTTTTGACGACCAGAACCTGGTTGAACCCAGTGGTGTTCACGGTCACCTTCAGGTCCACACCGGGCAGGACTTCGGGATAGATGGCGGTCGCCCCCTCCAGACGAGGCTCGGGCAGAGGACGAGACCAACCCAGGCCGACCTCGATGCCATTCCTGCCGACCTTGACGATCGGCGACTTGTCGCCCCCGCCGGACAACGTCAGGTCCACGCTGGCCGCCTTCGGCGCGACCGTCCCGTCCGGACGACGCACCAACGTGGCATCCACCGGACTCCAGTCGTCACCTTGCCTGATCCGCACCGGTCGCGCGTGTTGCGTCCAGGTCAGACGTCCGTCCGGATTGGCGACGACCTCATTGGTCTCGTCCGTCTGGCTCAGCACGCGCACCGGTTTGTTGCTCTGCCGTGCGATTTTCAGTGCGGACGCCTCATCTGACACTTGTTCCGGTGCGGCAGCGGCCGGCGACCCGGCGAACACGGGCAACGGCGACACTATCCCAGCGAGCAACACCGCCGATACAGTCAGTGCCTGTCTTCGGGCATGGCGAATCACCAGCCTGTGCATAATGCCCCCTTCAACCTTCAAGCAACGACGTGCGGTCCGCGGCAAGCACCGCCATCACCGGGTGATCATTCACATCGGACTGTGATGACGGGCAGATGAACGGAATCCGCGACTTCCCGTCGTCCTACACTTGTGGCTGTGCACGGCTTCGACCGGAGACCTGCAGCACTGAACAAGCGCAGCACGAGGCCACGCACCACCGCTGGGCGCACCATGACTAAGCAGGACTCCAGACTCGTTTCACGCGCGGCCCCGACACCGCACAACTCCCACCCTGACCAACGAAGCTTCACCGAAGATCACGCGTTGGCAAAGACTCCATCCAGGCTAATTCTGTGACCAAGGCACTACACCGGGTAGATTCGGCGGCATTTCACTCCAACTGGTACGAGTCTGAACCACGGACACGCGTGGCGAAGAGGAGATCAGTCTTCGGGCCACATGGTGGCGATGCGGTTGAGGTTCACCACGTCCGAAGAGCCGCCGCGGGGCCTTCGAGCCGCCGCGACGACCGCCGTGCTACGGCGTTCGGACGCCGTCCGGAATGGACAATTGCATTTTGCGCATCGCGTCCTGCATGTTCGGACTGCTGCGGTCGGATCCTCGGGTTCGTGCGCCAAAGCGGTGTCCATCGAGTGCGGAAGGTTAGTGCCCGGCGGTGTGGGTACTTCGAGGTCACGTGCAACGTCGACGTCAGGGAGAGGCAATGGCCACCGGAGAGACCGGATTTGACGACGTGACCTACGACTTGATCTCCGTTCAGTACCACGCGTTGAAGGCGGGGCACGACTACGGGCAGTACGTGCGGGACGCCAAGAACGCCGGACGTGACGACATCGCGGAGTTCTTCAGTTCGGTGATGGCCGAGGACTCCGCGCGGGCGAAGCAGTGCCACAAGTTCCTCAAGGACCTCGCCACCAGCTCGCAAGCGGGACCAGCGACGTCTTAGGCCAGCGACCGCCGCGCCGCACTGTTCGCGGCGCGGCGGCATGTAAACGTTGTCGCCAGTGTCCTCAATGGCCTGACGTCGACTACCTTCGCGTTGCCGTGGCGAGAATTCCGGCGGTGAATCCCGCGGTCGTGGCGAGGTCGACGAGCTCGGTGGCGCGACCGGCTGGGAGCAGTACCAAGGGATAGCAGTCGGATTCGATGTCCAGGACAGCCAGCGCGGTGCCCGTGGCGCGGAGTTCACTGCCTGCCAGTTCGAGGAAGTCATGGGTGGCGAGGTCAGTGTCGGCGGTGTCGTACCAGGACCACGCCTCGGGGCTGGACCGGAGGTCCCGGAGTTGGGCGACGATCTCGTCCGCTGACTCCTTCCAGTCGACCTCGGCGAGCAGGTCGTGGTCGGCGAGGGCGTCGACCAGGGTGATCCACGCCAGTTCGGGCACGGGCTCGTCGATGCCTCGCTCGTCCAGGCGGTCGGCGTGCGCGTTCAGGTAGGACTCGGGGTCGGTGTGAGCGTGGACCACTCGGTCGGCGACGTCGGATTCGCCGGGGGCGAGCAGTGCGGCGAGGGCGATCAGCGCGTCTTGGGCGGTTGACGGCACGCGGGTCTCCTTGTGAACACGGGACGAGGCGGCAAGCGTAGTAGTCGCCGAAATCGCTTTGCACGGCTTTGGCGATCCCCGTATCTTCCGGCAGGTGCGTACCACTCTTCGCCGCGACCTGACCGAAGCCATCAAGGCCCGGAACCGTGTCGCGATCTCGGCGCTCCGCTCGGCTCTGGCGGCCATCGAAAACGCCGAGGCGCCCCCGATGGACGACCACCCCAAGGAAATGATGGCGGCCGGCGCGGGTTCCACCGAAATCGAGCGCCGTCACCTGACCGACGCGGATCTGTACGCGATCGTGGCGTCCGAAGTGGAGCAACGGTCTGCCGCCGCGGACCAGTACGACAAGCTTGGCCGCGAGGACGTGGCCGCGCGGCTGCGCGCCGAGGCCGACGTGCTGCGTCACCACCTGACTGCGGCCCAGTAGGACGTGGCGCCCGTCGATCCACTGTGGCCAGTCGGGATGCTATAGGTCACGGGCTGAGCACCGGAGTGCGGTCGATGAGGTCACACGTCCGGAAACGGAAGTTCTCAGCGCGGTGTGCCGGCGCAGGCTCCCCGGTCGCCTCCGCGCGGACGATCCTGTCGACGCGGAAAGCCCGTTCGGCCCTACGCGTCCGACACCAGGCGACGAGGTACCAATATCGCCCGCGCACCGTCGCGAACAGCACGGGCTCGACCTCGCGTTCCGTGTGGACGCCGGTCCTGTCGAGGTAAGTCAGCCGCAACACGCGGCGGTCGACGATGGCGTCCTGAATCACCGAGGGGACCGGCTGCGGCTCGTACTCTGGCCGTTCGAGCAACTGGATCCGGCTGGCCAGGTCGCGAGCGGCCGTGGCGTCGCGCGCCGACATCGCCGCGACGATCTTGTGGACGGCGCTGCGCGCCGCCTGGGCGAACGGCGTGCCGTTCGCCCGGTCGAGTACCACCGCGGCGGCGATCGCCTCGGCGGGCGTGAAGTTCAGCGGTGGCAGGGTCATCGCTTTGTCCAGCGTGTACCCGCCGCGCCGTCCGGTGTCGGCGTAGATGGGCACGCCAGCCTGCGTCAACGCGTCGATGTCCCGGGCGATGGTACGCACGCTGACCTCGAAGCGTGCCGCCAGCTCCCGGGCGCTGCGCCGGCGCGGTGCGGCTGCGCGTAACTCCTCCACGATGGCGTACAGCCGGTCTGTGCGGTTCACGCTGCCGGACGCTACCCGAGCCCACCGACAAAACTCGGGGTGAGACCGAGCGGAAACGCTGACATAAGGGTGTCTCACCGGCCGTCGATCGTGGTGTTCGTACCGCTCCTCCCCTGAACACCACAAGGAGAAAGACATGCCTGTCGGATACCTCGACGTGCCCGCCGGTGTCGACCTCGACCGGAAGAGGGAACTGGTGAAGGCGATCTACGACGCTCTGCACGAGGCCTACCCCTTCCCCGACGACACCCGGATCTTCCTGCGCGAGTGGCCGCTCGGCAGTGTGAGCCAGAACGGGCTCCTCGGCGCCGAGCCGGTCAGGCCGGTGTTCACCGCGCACGTCCCCCAAGGCACCACGATCGACGCCAAACGGACCATGCTCAGGAAGATCAACAAGGCAGTGGCGGACACCTACCGGCTGCCCGACTTCATGACCTTCCTCCATGAGCATTCCCTTGACGCCGTGGCCCTCGACGGCGGTCTGCTCGCGGACGACCAGCAGCGAGTCGAAGACCAGACGCGGGCCTACTCCTGATCGTGGCAAGCCCCGGGCCCTGTGACCGCTCGCCGCCCCTCAAGGACAGTCGGCGGGCACGCCGGGGCGGGCCAGGGTGGCAGTGGTTCGAGCAGGCTTGTCAGCAGGACCGGGAGCCATGGGGCACAACCGGATGACAGGCGGCTGTGTGTCGGTTCGGTTGCCGCTGTTGTCGAACGTGATCAGTCCGCCCGCACCGGGCACCGACTGTTCGCGGGAGGTGAAGCCACTGATCACAGTGTTGACCCCGCTGCGCTGAACCGGCCTGTTGGACGGCAGCGTCCGTAGCGCTTCGGCGATGGTGGTCAGCGCGTCATAGGCGTTGACCGCCCAGCCGGCGTCGGCGTGGGTGATGTCGAAACCCGCGTCGGTGAAGGCCTTGGCGAACACGTCGAAGTTCGGGTTGCCCGGCATGGGCCGGTCGGCGCCGGCCACCAGGGCCGCCAGCAACCGGACCTTGCCGGTGGCGAAGCTGGGTGACCGCAACGCTTTGACCCGGAAGTCCTCCAGCCGCGGGTCGTGCTCGGCGGCCCGCAGGCGATTGCCGTCCGACGTGCTCAGCACCGTGACCGACAGTGCCGAACACTGTCCTGCGGAGTATGCCTCGTCAAGGCTGTTGAGGAACGGGCCCAGATCCCGGCCGCGGGCGATGTAGGCGACGATCACGTCCTTCGCCAGGCTGCACACGCGCTTCGCGGTCTGCCCCACGGTGCTCAGCTCGTCGGCGTCGAACTTCACCTCGGTGATGTTGCCGCCGAACTGGCGTTGCATGAACGGCAACGTGGTGCAGGTGTACGGATCAGATCCTCCGGTGGGGACCATGATGAAGTCGGGACGACCCGGCGCCACCGCGCCGAGCTGGCTGATCTGCTGGGAATTGCGGAACGCGACCCGGTAGAAGTAGTCCCTGCCGATCCCGCGCGGATAGGTGATGTTCTCGTCACAGCCGTCGAAATTCGGCTTGTCGTCACGGGATCCGGTCTGGTCGAACCCCTCGGCGGTGATCAGGTCGGAGACCATCGGGATCTTGGCTCCGGCGAGGATGTCGGCCACGTCCGCCGAGTACTGGTGGCTCAGCCCGATTCCCGCGACGGCGACCACTTCGGGGCGTTGCGCGATGCGCCTGGCCACCTCGGCGGGTGTGTTCTCGGCGCCGTACTGGCCGATCTGCCCGACCAGCAGACGCATCGGGTGCAGGCAGCCGGTGTCGTTGGCGACTCGCTGCGCCGTGGCCATGCCTTCCAGTTCGTGCACGGCCCGGCTGCCGGCGAACCTGTCGGTCATGGTCATCAGCACGCCGACGGTCACCGGAGTGCCGTTCGGGGCGCATTTCTCCGCGGCGGCCTGGTTCTGCCGGTCGATCAGCTGCATCACCGGCGCGAACGCGTCGACACCGAAGGAGTACGCACCTTCGGACAAGCCGACGCACTCACCGTTGCCGGCCTCCCAGATGTCCGCGTCCGGCCAGAACCCGTCGCTGCAGCGCCGCGGCACGATCACCGGTCCCCACAGCCCGGCCGTCGCGGCGATCAGCAGGAGCGTCGCGACCAGGCCGAGGCGGATCCAGTCGGTCCAGCGCTTGGGAAAACGGCCCCGGCGAGGCAGGAGCCACCAGATGTAGCGGGATGAGCTCGCGGTCAACGGCGAATCCTTCGGCTAGTCCTGGTACCGGTCAGCGCGCAGCAGGCACGGCAGTGGATCGTCTCCGTCGTCGGCGATCCGGGTGAAGCTGTGCCTCGCGTGTGCCCGGAGGATCTTGATGTCGGCGGGCACGGTCAGGCAGGGGTCGTGGTCCAGCGCCGGGATCACCCCCAGCAGCCGGGCGATGTGCCCGACGGAGGTCGACGGCTGGTCGACGCCTCTGATCACGTCGATGTCGCGCTCCCGGGGATCGACGGTCGCGGTCACCTCGTCGAGCAACGCAAGCCAGTCGGCGCAGCGCATCCCGCCGCGCAGTTCGGCCAGTTCCGCCGCGACCTGGTCGCGGTGACCGAGCATCCGGTCGTGGTGCAGCCTGCCCGCGGTGTCCGTGTTGGCGCGCAACGTCTCGAAGACCACCGTCCAGCTCGCGTCGTCGTCGGCAGGGCGACGGGACAGCGCCCGCATTCCCAGATAACGCACCAACGGGCGCAGCCGCCCGTCTCGGCCGATCCACAGGGTCGGCGAGGTGAACAGCTGCGAGTCCCGGCCGACCGGAGCGGGCAGCAATGTCGTGAGCGCGCCCGCCTCCTGCCGGTTACGCGCGGCTGACAGCGTGATCAGCGCGGTGAGCAAGGCGGGGTTGACGACTCGTTTCTCGTCAAGCGCCCGGACGAACGGCAGCAGCAAGGTGTCCTCGACGCCGTGCAGCAACTGGTCGAGATCGACGGTGTTGAGCCAGGAGGGTTGGGCCTGCAGGCGTTTGAGGACGAACTCGGTCGACTGGGGATGTCCCCGCGTCAACCGGTAGACCGGCGAGGCGATCCGTCCGGTGCCGATGTGGTCCGGCCAGTCGAAACCCTTGGTCAGCTGGAAGACGTTGTCCCGGCTGAGGTCCGCTGTGGACACTCGCAGCCAGGAGCCCGACAGCCGGACCGTACCGGGCAGCTCGGTCTCGTCCCAGTGCTGGGCCGCGGGCTGCTCGGCGGCCAGTTCACCGGCGAGCAGGCCACCGCTGGTGGTGACGATCGTCAGGGGATCCGGAAGCGCGCTCTCCGGGTTCCTCGGTATGTCCGCGATCGCCCGGCGTACCCGGATCAACGAGCGGACGAACGACCGCGCGGCCGCGGTGTCCGCGTCGTCCAGCAGTACCACCACGTTCGCCGGCCGGTTGGCCGCGTTCGCCAGTCCGTACCGCAGATCCGCGAGCAGTGCCGCGACGAGCAGGTCGTCCACGTCCCGCCGGATGTCCGCGTCCTCGCTGCGGTACTGCCGGGCCAGCCGGAGCAACGCGTTCTCGGGCTCAGTGCTGAGACCCTGGCCCTGATGACCGAACCACGACCAGACCTGCGAGCTCCACGTGCGTTTGACCAGCCAGGTCGAGCGCTGCAGCCGCATCACGATCGCCTCGGCGATCCCCCTCGCCGTGTCCGGCGCGATCTCCGCGGCACCAGGGAACTTGATGTTCCCCGCCAGCGCTCCCACCGCCTCCACCAGCCTGGTCAGGAAAGCGGTCAGCGCGGTGCGGTCGGTATAGGTGTTGATACGTTCCCGCAGCCGCACCAAAGCGACATCCGGGTTGATGTCCGCGTCGTTCTCCTGCATCGCGATGTGCGCGAGAATCACCCGAGGGAACGAGATGTTGTAGCCAGGAGCTCCCACGCTCAGGCCCAGCATCGCCGCGGCGAGGACAGGCCGCACCGCACTGTCGTCGTCGCCGTCCAGTTCAAGGGGACGCACCAGGACGGTCGGGGTTTTTCCTTGCCATTCCTCGGCGATCTTCGTCAGCAACCGGGTGCGGCCCGAGCCGCCGCACCCCTCGATGACCAGCACCGGGGTGGTCTGCCCGTCGGCGACCGGGACCATCTCGTTGATCAGGTTGAGCAGGCTCGATCGCCCCACGAACACCGTGGCCCTCCCAGGCTTCTGCATCGCCAGGAGAGACGAACTTAAGGGCCGTCAGCCGTACCGCACAGCAAAAACCGCTTACTATCCACCGGTCAGCTTCGTGAATCACCCATTTGCCCTAACAAACCGCGTGGCTTTCGAGAGCGTTGCAGGCGGCCATCACCACGGAACCGCCCCAGCCGCCCCACGAACAGACCCCTCGTGAGTGTTTATCCGTGTTCTAACCCTGATAAACACTCACGAGTAGGTCGTACCCGGCAGGCCAATGAATTACTGTGCCCGAAAGGGAGTTTCCGGCGCCGGATCTTCGCCGCCACCTACGGCGACCCTCCCGACCCGCCCGCCGTCACCGCCGTGCTGACCGCCCTCACCGAAGCGGCCACGCCGTCGCCATCTGCTTGAATCGCCACGTGAGCGACTTCGACGTGTTCGTCGCCGACTGCCCCGCTCGCACGACGTTGAGCCTGGTGGCCGACACCTGGTCGGTCGTCGTGGTGTTCGCGTTGGGAAGCGGGCCGCAGCGGCACAGCGATCTGCTGGCGAAGATCGGTGGGATCAGCAAGAAGATGCTCACCCAGACGCTGCGCAAGCTGGAGCGCAACGCCCTCGTGCAGCGCCGCCGCCTCGCCACCGCGCCACCGGGCGTGGAGTACCGGCTGACCTCGCTCGGCAACAGCCTCCTGGGACCGGTGTCGGTGCTCGCCCGGTGGGCGGAGGACCACGCCGCCGAACTCGCCGGCCCCGACGACGCCGGCTGATCCGTGGGCAACCGGGTGGTGCCCTACGGACTCCTAGCCTCGCCGTCATGAGAATCGGTGTTCTTGGAGCCGGGGCGATGGCCGACGCACTCGGCACCCGCTGGGCCGCCGCAGGCCACGAACTGATGGTCGCCGGCCGCACCCAGGCCAAAGCACAGGCACTGGCCGGCAAGTGGCAGGCCCGCACCGGGACCTTCCGGGAAGCGGCCGAGTTCGGCGACGTCGCGCTGATCGCGGTCCTGTACCAGGGGATGCCCGAAACCCTCGCGGAAATCGGCGCCGCACTGCGCGGCAAGGCGATCATCGACTGCAACAACGCGGTCGAGGTGGAGCACTTCACGCTCGTCACCGAACCCGGCCGGTCGATGGCCCAGCACATCGCGGAGGTGACCGGTGGGCACGTCGTCAAGGCGTTCAACCTCTGTCACGCCCGCGTCTGGCAGATGCAGCCACCCGTGTTCGACGGCCGCCCGCTCACCGTCCCTTACTGCGCCGACCATGACCCGGCGGCGAACCTGACAGAACGCCTGATCACCGACCTCGGCTGTGTGCCACTGCCGGTCGGCGACCTGCGGCACGCCCACCACCTCGAAGCGATGGCCGCGATCGTGATCTCACTGCTGTTCACCGGAAGCGACGCCCACACCGTGTTCAACCTCGTCGACCACGTCCCGCAGCTGCCCGGGATTCGCCCTGCGGAAGTTCGCTAGGCCGTGTTTCAAATGCCCGATCGCGATAGCCGGGCCGGATGCGGTTCCTGACGCCACCGCGGGACCGCCCAAAGACAACCAGTATTCGCGGCGATCCCGCGGCGACGCCAGGAACCGCCCCACCGAGCCGATTCCGGCCTCCGGCCGGGGCAGACTCTCATCGACCGGGACATTCGAAACACGACCTAGCCGTCGAGGGTGACGACCACCTTCACGTCGTCGGGCCGTGCCGTGAACGCCTCGGCGGCCCGTGCCAACGGCATCCGGCGTGTGATCAGCCCGTTCAGCCATGCCGGATCAGCCTTGGCCAGCGCGTCGGCCGCCTGCCGGTAGTGGCGCAGGTTGGCGTTCACCGACCCGAGAACGACGTCGTTCTCCAGCACCAGCTCACGGTTGATACCGGCCGCGTCGAACGTCAGCCGGCGGCCGGGCGCGGAGACGCCGGTCAAGCACACAACGCCGTAGGACGCGGTGTGGGCCATGGTGTCGAACACGACCTGGCCCACACCCGTCGCCTCGATCACCACGTCGGGTTCGAGCCGCGCAGCGACCGTGTCGACCGGATCGTGGTGGTAGGTGGCGCCGAGCGCTGCCACCAGGGCCGGTTTGGGGCCGTCGGTGACCTGGTCGAGCACGTGGACCTCCAGGCCGCGCTGCACACCGAGCAAGGCCGCGAGCAACCCGATCGGCCCGGCGCCCGTCACCAGCACACGCCGCGGCTCGAACCAGCTGCGCTCGCCGACCCGCTGTACCTGCTCCCATGCCTTGGCGACCACTGACGCAGGCTCCATCAGCACGCCCACGCCGACGAGGTCCGGATGCAGCGGCACCGCGTAATCCGGCTCCACGCACCACAGTTCGCTGCCGTACCCGTCGATCTGCTTGATCCCGCGCTCGGTGTAGCGGCCGTTGCGGCACATGTCGAACTCGCCACGGGCGCATGCGCCACACGGCACCGGGTCCGGCCTGCGGACCACTCCGACCACAAGGTCTCCTGGGGCGAACCCGCTTCCGTCCGGTGCCCGCCGGACGCGGCCCAGCGACTCGTGGCCGAGCACCAGCCGCTGCCGGTCCGCCGGAGCCCAGCCGTACTCGCCGGCCGCGATCTCCCTGTCCGTGCCGCACACGCCCAGCGCCAGCCCTTCCACCAGCAACTCACCGGCATCGGGTTCGGGATCCGGCACCTCGGTGATCGCCAGCGATCCGGCCCGGCCAGGTTCGACAGTCAACGCCCGCATACCGACGCGGCTACCCCGGACAGCGGTCTGTTACCCACTCGTCTTCAGCGAGGGAAACGGGATCAACCGGACAGATCTGTTCCTGATGGCCGCTGCCGCACGCGCGCGATAAGGTGATCGCACAGGTGACAACCATGTGTGAGTGCCTGACTACAGGGCGTGCTGACATGTTGGTCTTGGCGAGAGCGGGCACCTCGTGACGGAGATGAACGGGCGAAGCCTGAACTGGTCGGTCGAGACGACTGACCGGTCGACAGTCGTGCACCTGCACGGCGAGATCGATCTGGCCACCGAGGACGAGTTCGCGGACGCGGCCCGGGCCGGGCTGGCGGAGAACTCGCCGGTGGTGATCCTCGACCTGACCAAGGTCACCTTCCTGGGATCAGTGGGTCTGCGTGTGCTGGTGCTGGCGCACCGCGAGGCTGCCGACGCCGGCCTTGTGTTGCAGGTGGTGGAGGGCTCGCCGATCGTGCACCGAATCCTGGAGGTCTCGGGTCTCGACCAGCTGCTCTCGGTGCACCCGACGCTCGACGACGCCAATCGGGCGGCTTCGGCCGATTAGCGCCGTCTCCGTAACAGCCTTTTACAGCCCAGGACACTATCGTCGCGCTATGCCGACGGAAACGTCCAATCCACTACGCCGCCCTTATGTCGTCGCGCATGTCGCCGTGGCACTGGACGGGTCCACGACGGACTTCGAGCCGGACCTGGGCCAGTTCTACGAACTCGCCGCCACCTGGAACGAGGACGCCACGCTGACCGGAGCGGACACGATCCTCGCGCAGGAACCGGCGCTGGCCACGGCTCCTCGCCCCGGCCCGGCCCCGGACGGACCACTGCTGGCCGTCGTCGACGGACAGGGGCGAGTCCACGAATGGGATGCGCTGCGGGAGGCCGGCCACTGGTCGGACGTCCTCGCCCTGCACGCTGAGGCGACGCCACCCCGGCCTGCCGGCCGATCCGTCGAGGAGTTGGTCGTCGGGTCGGAACGTGTCGACCTGGCCGCGGCGCTCACCGCACTCGGTCAGTGGCACAACGTCGAGGTCGTGCGCGTGGACAGCGGCGGCACGCTGCTCGGCGCGCTTCTGGGCGCCGGACTGCTGGACGAAGTGAGCCTGCTCGTCCATCCTTGCCTGCCCGGCACGCGGAACAACCACTTCTGGCACGGACTCACCACGACAGCCACCAGGTTCACACTTGTGGACAGCCGCGCCGTCAACGACGGCCTTGTCTGGCTTCGTTACCAGCCACACGCGGAACCGGCCCAGTGACACAAGGAACCCCGGACACCGCTTCCGGCCGAGTCTGACTGGCAGGCCGCGGCGCCGTTGGGCGAAGTGGCGGTTCGCCCATCCGCCACCCGTACGCAGTTGCGATCACCGACATTGACAACAAAAGGCGGCCCCGCGAAGCTCTGGGAGCGCTCCCAGGATCACCGTCGATGAGGACACGCCCATGAGATCGCGTCACGTCGTGCTGGCCGCTCTGCTGGCCGCCCAAGCCCTCCTGGCCACCAGTTCGCCGGCACAGGCCGATCCGGCCGCCACCGTCACGGTCAACACCAGGGCCGGACTGGAGACCGTGCACGAGGCCGCGATCGGGGTGAACCACGCCATCTGGGACGGCCAGCTGGGTAGCGATGCCGTCAGCGATCTGCTCAAAGACGCCGGTGTCCGGGCCATGCGCTATCCGGGCGGGTCCTATTCGGACATCTACCACTGGCGGGACCACACCGCTCCCGGCGGCTATGTCGCCCCCAACACCGACTTCGACACGTTCATGCGCGGGGTCCGGCGCGCGGGCGGGCAGCCCATCGTCACCGCCAACTACGGCACCGGCACCGCCGAAGAGGCCGCGGGGTGGGTGCGCTACGCCAACATCGAGAAGGGCTACGGCGTCAAGTACTGGGAGATCGGCAACGAGAACTACGGCAACGGGCACTACGGCGCGAGCTGGGAGGCCGACCACCACCCCGACAAGAGCCCCGCGTACTACGCCAACCTCGTCCGCGACTACGCCACGGCCATGAAGGCCGTCGACCCGACCATCAAGATCGGCGCGGTGCTCACCACTCCGGGCGACTGGCCGGACGGCATCACCGCGGCCGGGGACGCCGGCTCGTGGAACGAGGTCGTGCTGTCGATCGCCGGTCCCGTGGTCGACTTCGGCGTCATCCACTGGTATCCCAGCGGGGACACCGCCGCCCAGGTGCTGACCAGGACCGACCGGGTCGCCCACCAGATCGCACTGGTCCGTGAGCAGTCACGCCGGCTGGCGGGCAAGGACCTCGGGATCGCGTTGACCGAGGTCAACACGTCCTACGGCCGCAACACACAACCGGGCGCGCTGTTCGCCGCCGACGCCTACGCGACGATGCTGGGGCAGGGCGTGTTCACGGTCGACTGGTGGAACGTCCACAATGGAATCGGCCAGGTCCGTCAGATCGCCGGGCACACCGACTACGACGACTTCGGCCTGCTCTCCAGCGGTGCCTGCACCGCCGACGGCACGGTGTGCCAGCCCGCGCTCAACACGCCGTTCGCGCCGTACCACGCGATCTCGATGCTGTCGCGCTTCGCCCGTCCGGGCGACCAACTCGTCACGGCCGCCACGAACGATCCGCTGATCCGTTCCCACGCCGCCCGGCGCCCCGACGGCGGTATGGCGGTCATGCTGATCAACCAGGACCCTGACGCGGCCAGGACCGTGAACCTGAAACTCCTCGGCTACACCGCGGCCGCCACCGCGACTGTGCTGACGTTCGCCAACGGTGACAGCGGCATCGCCACGACAACGGGTTCGTCATCCACCGCGACGCTGCCGCCGTACTCGATCACCACCCTCGTGCTGAAGCCCGCGACCTCGACGGCTCTCCCGGCCACTCCGGCCCGTCCGGTCGCGGGCTCGGTCAGCGACCACACCGCAACACTGTCCTTGCCCGCTCCGCCCGCCGGTGTGAAGCACGAGATCCACCGCGTCAACGGCGCCAACACCGACCAGTGGGGCGAGACCACCGCCACCACGTTCACCGCCTCCAACCTCAGCCCCGGCACCACGTACACCGTCAACATCGTCGCCCGGGACAACGCGGGCCGGTCATCGTGGTCCTCACCGCCGCTGACCTTCACCACCGGCACTCCCACCACATCGTCCTGCGCGGTCACCTACCGGGAGACCAGCAACTGGGGCAACGGTTTCGTGGCCGACCTGGACATCACCAACACCGGCACCACCCCCGTCACGAACTGGACGCTGACCTACGCCTGGCCCACCACGTGGCAGCAGGTCGCCAACGGCTGGAACGCCACCTGGTCGCAGACGGGCCAGCAGGTGTCCGTCGCCGACACCACCACGCTGGCCCCGGGTGCGTCGGCCACCGTCGGATTCGTGGGCAACTACCAGGGCCCGAATGTGCGTCCCCTGCGGTACTCCCTCAACGGAACCCTGTGCACCACCCGCTGAAGCCGGTCATCCGGCCTTCGCCCAGATCCGGCTGCGCAGGTCCGTGCCGCGGATGACCTGGACGCGCCAGGGATCAAGCCGCAGCAGGTGCAGCTTGGGATCCGACGGCGACTGCCAGAAGTTGCCGAGGTCGTACCCGGCTCCGCGCGGACTCGTCGCCCGGTAGAGGTTCCAGACGTACTGCTTGACGTCCGGGTCCCGCTCCCATTCGGCCACGGCTTCGATGGCGACCGAGTTGTTCCCCGGCTTCCAGTACGAGAAGGACGTGTTCGGGTTTCCGGCGAGGTGTGCCGCTTTGACGGGTGTGTGATACGTCGCGAGCCAGCCGCGCGGCTGTCCGTCCACGTTCTCCCAGACAGGGATGAGGATTCGGGTGCGCGGCCGGTTCTTCGTGTCCACAGTGACCATGGTGGCGTACACCGTGGCGCCGACGAACGCGTTGAACTCGGCTTCGATCTCGGCGAACGACGTGACTGTCCGGGTCATCGGGGCTGCTCCGTCTTCTTGCGGGCGGGAATGCTGACCACGGCGGCGAGTGCCGCGGCGATGATCGGCACCAACAGGGCGGCCCGGTAGCCGTCGAGCACGTCCTGCGCGGCACTGCCCTTGGTGACGGCGACGATGACGGTCGTGCTGGCCGCCAGCCCGAGTGCCGCGCCGAACTGGAAGGAGGTGTACAGCAGTCCCCCGGCCAGTCCCTGTTCGCCCTCGTCGACGCCGTCCGTGGCCACGATGGTCAACGGGCCGTACGCCAACGCGAACGCCACGCCGAGGATGATCATGGTGGGGAACATGGCGAGGTAGCCGGTGTCCATGCCGATCGGCAGGAAGGCCACATAGGACACGACGGCGAGCACGAGTCCGGCCAGGATGACCTTCGTGTTGCCGAACCGGTTGACCAGCCTGGGTGTCAGGGTCGGCGCGAGGACGGCGTCCGCGCCGATGGCCAACATCGCCAGGCTGGTCTCCAGCGAACTCCACCCGCGCAGCTCCTGCAGGTGCAGCACGGCGATGAACTGGAACCCGAAGAAGGCCGCGGCGAACAGCAACCCGGCGACGTTGGCCCGCACCAGGCTTCCGGAACGCAGGATTCCCAGCCGTATCAAGGGAACCGCTGACTTGCGCTCGATCACGACGAACGCGGCGAGGAGCGCCAGCCCTACGGTGATGGCGGCGACGGTCCAGCCGGCGCTGACGTGAGCGGCTCGCTCGACGCCGAGCACCAGCAGCATGATGGCCGCCGTGATGGTGACCGCGCCGAGCACGTCGACCCGCCGGTCACGCGGTTTTTCCACAGCGGTCGCAGGAATCAACGGCACCGCCAGCACCAGGATGACCAACGCCAGCACGGCCGGGGCGAAGAGCACCAACCGCCAGTCGACGGCGGCGAGCAGACCGCCGAGCACCAGCCCGAGCGAGAAGCCGCCCGCCGCGGTGCCGGAGTACACCAGCAGCGCCTGGTTGCGTCGCGGCCCTTCCTCGAACGTGGTGGTGATGATGGACAATCCGGCCGGTGTCATCACGGCGGCGGCGACACCCGCCACGAAACGGGCGGCGACGAGCATCCACCCTTCGGTCGCGAGCCCGCCCAGCGCGGACACGACGAGGAAGACCGCGAGCCAGGCCAGGAACATCCGGCGCCTGCCGAACAGGTCCGCCGCCCGGCCGCCGACGAGCATGAACCCGCCGTATCCCAGGACGTAGGCGCTGATCACCCACTGCAGTTCGCCGGTGGACAGGCCGAGGTCGGCCCGGATGGCGGGCAGCGCCACGTTGAGCATGGCGACGTTGATGCCCTCGAGGAAGATCGCCCCGCACAGGACGAACAGCATCCCCCAGGCCCGTGGCGTCATCCGTAAGGACGGAGCCTGAGGTCGAACGGTGGTGGACACGCCAAGTCCCTTCCATGGTTCCGATTGGTAACAAAGGAATCTTGTGTGACCATTGACAACCATGGAAGACGGCACTTCAAAGGCACTGGGTTACTGCACGGGAACCTACGACGACCAGGTCATCCAGTGGGACACCCGTGCTGACTGTGACGTACGGCGCATCCTCGACCGCATCGCGGACAAGTGGTCGCTGCTCGTCATCGCGTTGCTCGACCGGCAGACGATGCGGTTCTCCGAGTTGCGCCGTGCCATCGACGGCGTGAGCCAGCGGATGCTCACCGTCACGCTGCGCCATCTGGAACGCGACGGGCTGATCAGCCGGACCGTCTACCCCGTGGTCCCGCCGCGGGTGGACTACGCGCTGACCCCGCTGGGCATCTCCCTGCATCAGGTGATCAAGTCCCTGGTGACGTGGACCGAGGACCACCAGGGCGAGATCGCCAGGGCGCACGACGAGTACGACCGGCGGGCGGAGCAGGAAGAGCACCAGCAAGCCGTTCTCGGCGCCTCGGTCTAGCTTGAGTTTTAACCTGTTCGGCGGGGTTCCCAGCGGAAGAGCCGGGCGGCCAGCGCGACGGCCACGACCACCCAGGCCAGCGTGGGCGCGAGCAGGAGCAGCGAGTCGGTGACGGCGACGCCGCCGTTCCAGGCGTTGACGACCAGCTCGGTGGCCGAGCCACCCGGCAGCAGCCGCTTGAGCAGGGCGAGGTCTTCGGTGCCGCTGATGCCGACCCAGCTGGCGACCGCGATGACGCCGAGGCTGACGGGCAGGGTGGTGACCTGGGCGTGCTCAGGGGAGTTGGTCAGCCCGGCGGTGGCCAGGCCCAGGCCGACCATCATCGCCACCGTGGCCAGCAGGGCCACCGCCAGCAGGGCGATGTCGTCCGGCATGCCGGTGACCACGCCCAGCACGGTCAGGATCACGATCACCTGGACCAGCGCGATGACGGTGACCGGCAGCACGAGCCCGGCCAGGATGCCCGCGTCCCCGGCCGCGGTGGACCGTAGCCGCTTCATGAACAGGTTCTGCCTGCGTGACGCCATCGTGGTCACCGCGCTGGTGTAGAGCCCGAACGCGCACACTGTGAACATCACGATCGCCGCGATGTAGCCGAGGCTGCCGAGCTGCGCGAAAACCTCGTGCTGGTAGATGAAAAACGCGCTGATCGCGACCGGCACCACAAAACTGTTGATCAGCACCGACCGGTTCCGGAAGATCTGGACCAGCTCGCCACGAGCGATCGAAAGCATGACTGCGTATCCCTTTCTGGGAAAGAACTGGTTAGTCGTCGATGGCGCGGAAGACGTCGTCGAGCCGGGTCGGGCCCGCCTGCAACTCCTGTAGCTCCACCGCGTGGTCCTCCGCCCACCGCAGCAGGACGGCCATGTCCTTCTGCAGGCGATGGGTCTCGATGAGGAACTTCCCGTCGCTCTCCCGCTTGCCCGGCAACGGCAGCGCGGGCGCCGACGGCGGAAGAGCGAAACGGATCATCGCCGGCAGGGTGCGGGTCAGCTCGGCGACGGTCCCCTCACGGTGGAAAGTGCCGCGGTGCATCAGGCCGACACGGTCGGCGCGCTGCTGCGCCTCCTCCAGGTAGTGCGTGGTGAGCACGATGGTCGAGCCGTCCTCGCGCAGCTTGTCCACCGCGTCCCACAGCGCGTCACGGGACTGGACGTCCAGCCCTGTCGTCGGCTCGTCCAGGAACACCAGCTCCGGCGTGCCGTACACGGCAGTCGCGAAGTCCAGCCGCCGCTTCTCACCACCGGACAGGTGCGACACCTTGGTGTTCGCCTTGCGGGTGAGGTCGACGATGCCGAGCACCCGTTCGACCCGGTCGGTGCGCTGGGTGAGTTCACCGATCAGCCGGACCGACTCCCGCACCGTCAGATCCGGGGAGAAGCCGCTCTCCTGCAGCATGATGCCCATCCTGGGCCGCACGGCGGCCCGGTCCGCCGGGCTGTGCCCGAGCACCCGTACCGTGCCCGACGTGGGTACGCGGTGGCCTTCGATGGTCTCCAGGGTCGAGGTCTTGCCCGCCCCGTTCGTGCCGAGCAGGGCGTAGAACTCGCCCCGGCGCACCTGGAAGGACAGGCTCCTCACGGCGTGGAAGTCGCCGTACTTGACGTCGAGCCGGTCGACGTCGATCACGGGTGGTGAAGTCATGCTCCTAGCTCACCGGCCGGAGTGGACAGTCACCAGTACGGCCACGTCACCAGTTCGCCATGACATCGCTTGCGGGAAGATGTGACGTGACGTCACTGGCGCGACCACCCCGGCCGCGGCGATGCTTCAGGAGCAGACTCTGCTGTTCCGACCTCGGAGAGCCGCCCATGGACACCAGCCAGTGAGCCCGGCCCATGCCGTCGCGGACGAGACCGGGCCGCGGCGCACCGAACCGGCTCGGGGACAGTTCCGCCGGCTCAACCTGACCATGTTCTTCCCGCTGATCGCCGTCGCCGGGACGCTCACGGTGGCGATGGACGCCCGCTCCTGGTGGGAGGCCGTCGTCCTGGGCGCCGGTGTGGCGGCGGCACTGGTGGCCTTCACCAGGTGGACGGCGGGCGAGGTGATGCGGGTCGCGGTCCCCTGCCTGATCGTCACCGCGGCCGTGTGGCCCTTCGCCGTGCTGGTGGTCGGCGGTTCGGCGGCGTTCTCCGGCGTCGCCTCGGTGGGTTCCTTCGTCATCCCCCAGCTGCCCCGCCACCGGATCGCGGCCGCCGCCGGGCTCGCCGTCTACGTCGCCGCGGTGGGCGCGGCGCGGTTGCTGGTGTCGCATGGGGACATTCCCCAGGTGCTGTTCCGGTACGTCCTCTTCCCCACGGGCATCACCGTGGTGATGATCGGTCTGATGTTCCCCAACAAGCGGTTCTACGACGTCGTCGACGAACTGGAGGAGGCGCGGGAGCGGGAGGCGGAGCTGGCCGTCATCCGGGAACGCGTCCGGTTCGCCGGCGATCTGCACGACATCCAGGGCCACACCCTGCACGTGGTGAAGCTGAAGACCGCGCTCGCCCAGAAACTGGTGGACAGCGACACCGAACGGGCCAAACAGGAACTGCGCGAGATCCACGCCCTGGTCAGCGACACCATCACGCAGACCAAGGAACTCGCCTACGCCCAACGGCGGCTCAACCTCTCCGCCGAGCTGGAGAACGCGAGAAACCTCTTCGAGGCCGCGGGCATCAAGGTGCGCGTCAACCGCGAAGCCGACGTCGACCAAGGCGTGAGCGAACTGCTCGGCCTGGTCCTGCGCGAGACGACCACCAACATCCTGCGGCACGCCGAGGCGACGCGAGTGCGGATCACCCTGTCGGCGTCCAGCATCACGATCGTCAACGACGGCGCCCAGCGGGCACCGCTGCCCGAGCTGCGCGGCCTGGCCAATCTCCGGCAACGCGTCGCCGCCGACGGCGGTGACCTGACGGTCGAACAGGACAACGGGCAGTTCCTGACGGCCGCGGCGTTCCCGCACCGTTCCGAAACACGGGAGAACCGATGACCACCGTGGTGCTCGCTGACGACGAAGTCCTGCTTCGCAAGGCACTGGCCGCGCTGCTCCCGCTCGAGGGTGAGATCACTGTGCTCGCCGAAGCGGAGAACGGCGAGACCGCCGTCGAGGCCACCCTGCGGCATCAGCCCGACGTGCTGGTCATCGACCTCGAAATGCCCGGCGTGGACGGGCTCGGCGCCGTCGCGCGGATCCGCCGCACCCGGCCCGGCCAGGTCATCCTCATGCTCACCCGGCATGCCAAACCCGGCGTGCTGCGCCGGGCCCTCAAACTCGGAGTGCAGGGGTTCGTCAGCAAATCGGCCGAACCGGCGCACATCGCCACGGTCATCGCCACCCTGCACGACGGAAAGCGCTGGATCGACCCGGACGTCTCCGCGCTCGCCCTGGTCGACGACTGCCCCCTCACCGACCGGGAAATCGACGTGCTGCGCGCGACCCGCGACGGTTACTCCGTCGCCGACATCGCCACCCGGCTGCATCTCGCCCAAGGCACCGTACGCAACTACCTGTCCAACGCCATGCAGAAAACCCAGACGCAGACGCGGCACGAAGCCGCCCGGTACGCCCGCGAACACGACTGGCTGTGAACGTTCAGTCCTGGTGACGCAGCTGGGCGTTGAGCCGCTGCGCTTCGTGCAACTGGTCTTCGAGAGTCACGATCCGGCAGGCAGCGGCCAGGGCGGTCCCCTGATCGACCAGCTCCCGCACCCGGGCGGCCAGCCGCAACTGGTAACGCGAGTAACGTCGATGCCCGCCGCTCGAGCGCTGTGGCTCGATCAGCTTCGCCTCGTCCAGGCTGCGCAGGAATCCCTGCGTCGTGCCCACCATCTCGGCGGCCCGCCCCATGGTGTAGGCGGGGTAATGCTCGTCGTCGAACTTGTCGCCCGCTGACGCGGACGTGTCACGCGGATCAGGGATCATCGCACCTCCACATCACGAAGAGCCCCGGCGCACGTCGCGCCGGGGCCCAAGGTTGGGTTCATCATTGTCCGCCGATCGCGAGACCGGCTTCCTGTACCCGCGTCCACCGGCGAGCCGGCTGCCACGGGGATCGCTTGTCTGTAACCGAGAACCACCTGCCAATCCAGTGGGACTGCGGTACCCGCGCGGCGAAGGGCTACAGCCGCCGCGGGCGATCAGATGATGCGACCCTTCCCTTCTCTCTCGAATGTTCGCTGTCGTGAGTACTGCTGTGACGGTCACCGCCTGGAACCCCTTACCAAGACCGGCCCCAGAACGCCTGACTCGACACGGGCCGGCGGCCGGAGCCGTCGACTGCCCGGCTCCGGCACACCTGACCGTCTTCACTGCGATCTTCGTACTGCTGTACTGCTACTTCACCAGCTTCGTGAGCGCACCAGCTCCGCCCACGTCTTGCACTACCTCTTCGGGGCCCCTACTTGCCTTCGAACCTCGGCCCCGGCACTTCCCGGTCACCAGGCGTTGACTGAACCACCTCGATGACCGTCTTCGTCTCACCCGCGGGTAGTTACGTAATCTCCCGCGCCTGATCGACTTTGTCTCTCTCGTACGAGAAGAACACTACACCCATCGGTCGCAGAATGTCTACTCCAGCCACCATAGATTTTCTGGCGCGTGAGGGGAGGGGCACGGCGGCGGGCGGGACCATCCCCGCTCTTCGGACCTGAAACCCACATCGCCCGTGGTCGCGGACGCCAGGTTCCCGCGCTTACCCGGGGATCGGCCGTGCCGCTCCCGCACTCGACGCGACGGCGGGCCGCGCACACGTCACGGATGGCGCCCTCCGCGGACCCGCACACTCCTGACCGTCCACTTGTTCCATACCCCTCGTGAGTGTTTGTCAGGGTTCTAACCCTGATAAACATTCACGAGGGTGAGAGGCGGGGGTGCTTCCGGCATTCTTGCCACAACAGCAAGTTCTCGTGCCAGATCAGCGACCGGCCGGTGAGACTGGGCCCGTTCTCACCACCCGCAAAAGGCAAGGACACATGACCCGGTCGTTGACACGCGCCGTCACCACCCTCGCTCTCACCCTCCTACTCGCCACGGGCACTGCCGCCTGCTCCACGCCATCCGCGAACGATGTCGCCACCCACAGCGTCGCCACCCACAGTGCCGTCACCAAGGACGATCCGGCGTTCGACGGGACCTTCCGGCACGAGTTCGCGGACGTCGACGGCGTGCGCATGCACTACGTGACCGGTGGCAGCGGCACACCGGTGGTGCTGATCCACGGCTGGCCTCAGACCTGGTACGGCTGGTGGCCGATCATGCCCGCGCTCGCCCGGAACCACACCGTCTACGCGGTCGATCTTCCAGGACTCGGCGACAGCACCGGCTCACCGACCGGCTACGACAAGGCCACCTTGGCGCGGTACGTCCACACGCTGATCGCAGACCGGCTGAAGGTCCGGGACGCCGCCGTCGTCGGGCACGACCTCGGCGCCGCGGTGGCGTTCCAGTACGCCAGCCAGTTCCCCGACGACACCGCCCGCCTCGGCTACCTCGACCTGCCGCTCCCCGGGCCCGCGATCGACGCGGCCACCTACCGCTCGCTGAGCTGGCACATCGCCTTCCACTCGCAGCGACAGGTTCCCGAGACGGTCGTGCGCGACGACGTCCGCGAGTACCTCGCGCTGTTCTACCCGCAGGTCTCGTTCGGCGGGAAGGCCTTCGGGGGAACCTCGGACCGTTCTCCGTTCACCGACAAGGAGATCGACGAGTACGCGCGGACCTACAGCCGGCCCGAGGCGCTGTCCGGCGGTTTCGAGCTCTACCGTGCCCTCGACAAGGACGTCCAGGACACCGCGGCGGCGGCTCCGGTACAAGCCCCGGTCCTGCTCATGACCGCCCAAGGGCAACTCGGCGCCATCCAGGCCACAGTCGCCCCGCGGATGACCAACATCGTGCGGGCGGTGGACGTGCCCCGGGCCGGACACTGGCTCGTCGAGGAGAACCCGGAGTTCGTCACCACGGAGGTGCTGCGGTTCCTCGGCGGCTGACTGGTCGTGCCGCCGATCTTCGGCGGCACGTTGCGCCAACCGGCGGAACTTTCGCACGGATCTGCGCTTCTTTTGTTGACTTCGAGCGGAAGTGACCCTCTGCTGGGAGGGACGAGGTCGTCGCGCGAGGGCGAGGGCCGCGTCAACGGCCCCAAGGAGGTAGGCCCCATGCGGCTGTTCGCTGCCCTGCTCGCCGCGGCGATCGCGGTCCCCCTGCTCCCCGCCCACGTGTCCGCCGAGGCCGACATCCCTCCCCAGGAACCGGGCGTGACGATGCGCGTGTTCGACGTGCAGGTGCCCCTGACCGACTACTGCAAACTCAAACCAGGCCAGACACCGAACATCGACAAGATGATGCCGGTGATCGACTGGTCGGGCAACGCGGACTTCGGCATCGCTGATCGATTTGTCACCGAAGTAAGCGCTTACCTTCACGTGACCAGCGCCGGAACCTACGACTTCCGGCTCACCAGTGACGACGGCGCCCGGTTGCTGCTCGACGGCATCCAGGTGATCGACCACCCCGGCCGCCACGGCGCGACCCCGAAGGACGGCTCGATCCCGCTGGCCGCGGGGCACCACGCGCTGCGCATCGACCACTTCGACGCCGACTTCGACCAACGGCTGAAGCTCGAGTGGCGCCCGCCGGGCGCGAGCGGGTACACCGTCGTGCCGAACTCGGCGCTGAGCACCGACGCCGACGTCGTCAGGGTCACCTCACCCGGCCGCAAGCAGTGCGAGGGCGTCACGGACTCCCCCGGCGACGGCCTGCCGCTGACCGGCGTGCATCCGGCGTACACGCTGACAAACCTGCGTCCGGACGGCTTCGAGCCGCAGGTCACCGGGATGGACTGGCTGCCGGACGGCCGGCTGGCCATCTCCACCTGGGGCGGCGACCGGCTGACCGTGCTCGGCGAGGTGTTCCTGCTCGACGGCGTCACCGGCACCACCGACCCGTCGAAGGTGACCGTGAAACGGATCGCCCACGGCCTGCGGGAACCGATGGGGCTCAAGTACGTCGACGGCACCGTCTACGTGTCCGAGAAGCACCAGCTGACCGCGCTCGTCGACAACACCGGCGACGAGGTCGCCGACGACTACCGCAGGATCGCGACCTGGCCGTTCGGCGGCAACTACCACGAGTTCGCGTTCGGCCTGCTGTACAAGGACGGGTACTTCTACGTCACCACCGGCATCGCGATGGTCCCCGGCGGCGCGACCGCCAACCCGCAGCCCGCCAACCGGGGCAGCACCCTGAAGATCAACAGGGCCACCGGCGACGTGTCCTATGTGGCCAGTGGGCTGCGCACGCCCAACGGCCTCGGCTGGGGCCCGGAGGGCGACGTCTTCGTCACCGACAACCAGGGCATGTTCATCCCCGCGTCGAAGCTGGTGCGGATCAAGCACCGGGGCTTCTACAACCACTACATCAACCCGGCCGGGCCGTACGACACCATGCCGGTGACCGAACCCGTGCTCTGGTTGCCGCACAACGAGATCTCCAACTCGCCAAGCAACCCGATCGTCCTGCCCGGCGGTCTGTTCGAGGGCCAGATGGTGTTCGGCGACGTGACCTACGGCGGCCTGCAACGCGCGTACCTGGAGAAGGTCGGTGGCGAGTACCAGGGCGCGGTGTTCCGGATGACACAAGGGCTCGAGTCCGGGGTGAGCCGGATCAGCCTCGGCCCGGACGGCGCGATCTACACCGGCGGCATCGGCTGGGAAGGCAACTGGGGGCAGGCGGGCAAGCTCAAGCACGGCTTGCAGAAACTCAGCCTCGGCAGCAGCGCCGACGCGTTCGACATCCACAGCATGCGGGCCGTGAGCGGCGGCTTCGAACTGGAGTACACACAGCCGCTGTCCGACGAGACCGTGAAAGACCTCGCCGCGAAGTACAAGGCCCAGCAGTGGCGATACGTGCCGACGCCCCAGTACGGCGGGCCGAAGGTCGACGAGGAGAACCTCGGCGTCACCTCGGCGACGCTTTCGCCGGACCGCAAGAAGGTGACGCTGACGATCGCGGGCCTCAAGCCGGGCCGGGTGGTGTACCTGCGCTCGCCGCGCCCGTTCAGCTCGGCGTCCGGCGCGGAACTGTGGAGCACCGAGGCGTGGTACACGCTCAACCGGCTGCCCGACGGCACGACCGCGCCGCCGGAGTACGAGGCGGAGTCCGCGAGGCTGACCGGCGGAACCGGGTGGAACACCAACCACACCGGCTATTCGGGCGCCGGTTTTGTCGACCGCAACTGGGAACCGGGCAGCACCACCACGTTCGCGGTCCGGCCCGCGCGGGCGGGCCGGCACGACATCGCCCTGCGGTACGCCAACGGCCCGAACCCGAGCCCCAACCCGGTGTCGAAGTCGATGAGCCTGTACGTCAACGGCAAGAAGGAGAAGCAGATCTGGCTCGCCGCCACCGGCAGCTGGAGCAAGTGGGCGACACACGTGGAGACGGTGACGCTGCGCCCCGGCCCGAACACCATCTCCTACGTCTACGAGCCGACCGACACCGGACACGTGAACCTGGACAAGATCACGGTGACGCCGACGAACCGGGTCACGTTGTTCGACGGCACCGGCCTCGGCGCGTGGGAGACGACATCCGGCGGCCCGGCGACGTGGCCCGTGGCGAACGGGTCGATGGAGTCGTTCGGCGGTGACATCCGCACGAAGGAACGGTTCGGCGACTTCCGCATGCACGTCGAGTGGTACGAGCCGGACTACCCGCCGGAGGTCACCGGGCAGGCCCGCGGCAACAGTGGCGTGTACATCTATGAAAGCTACGAACTACAGGTGCTGGAGTCCTACGGGCGACCGCCGGAGCTCAACGGCGCCGGTTCCCTCTACCTGAAGAAGGCGCCGGACGTGAACGCGGCCGGGCCGACCGGCACCTGGCAGACGTACGACATCGAGTTCCGGGCCGCGCGCTTCGACATGACCGGCAAGAAGGTGGAGAACGCGCGGATCACCGTGTGGTGGAACGGAAAGCTGGTGCACAACAACGTGCCCGTCGACGGCCCGACCGGCGCGGGCAAGCCGGAGGACCCGGCGCCGGGCCAGATCAAACTGCAGGACCACAACGATCCCGGCGCCAACCCACGGTTCCGCAACATCTGGATCGAACGGCTCTGACGGCGCGAGGTGTCTTTCTCACTTCGCGCGAAGAACAGGACACACCCTGGCCGCTTCCCCTGCGACTGTTGTCCGCGTAAGACATCAAGTCCACTGAGGAGCGACCTTGTCCGTCACGACCACAACCCACTTGAACTTCCGCGGCGACGCACGTGCGGCGCTGGAGTTCTACCAGTCCGTGTTCGGCGGCCACCTGGCCGTCGTCACGTACTCCGACGCCGGGAACGTCCAGGAGGAGTCCGAAGCCGACCAGGTGATGTGGGGCCAGGTGCTCGCGGAGAACGGCTTCCACGTCATGGCCTACGACGTGCCCGCGCGGATGGGCTACGACCAGGGCGAGAACTCGTTCTTCCTCTCCCTGCGCGGCGAGACCGTCGACGAGGTCACCGGCTACTGGGAGAAGCTTTCCGACGGGGCGGCCGTCGTGGTCCCGATGGGCCCGGCGGGCTGGGCTCCCGCCTACGGGATGCTGCGGGACCGTTTCGGCGTCGTCTGGGTTGTCGACGTCGTCAGCGAATACAACGGCTGACGCACTCCGCCACCGGGGACGGGAGGCTCGCTCCCGTCCCCTGCCCCAGGCGTCGCGTGAGGATGCGCCCGGGAATTCCCGTCAGCCCAGGCCGCGGAACGCGTCCCGGAGCTGTTAAACCGGTGTTTCCGCCGTGGCGGTGAGGACCGCGCGGCCCAGGATGTGCGAGGCCATGGTGAAGCCGAGGAGGGCCGGGGTGGCGTCAGCCGGGACGTCGAGCGACGCGACGTCAAGGGCGTGCACGACGAAGAAGTAGCGGTGCGGTCCGTGCCCGGCCGGCGGGGCGGCGCCGATGTACCGCGCCAGACGGGCGTCGTTGGGGAGTTGACGGGCACCTTCGGGCAGGCCCGAGCCGGTGTCGTCACCCGCGCCCTCGGGCAGTTCGGTGACGGTGGCGGGAATGTCGGCGACCGCCCAGTGCCAGAACCCGGACCCGGTGGGGGCGTCGGGGTCGTAGACCGTGACGGCGTAGCTCTTGGTGCCTTCCGGGGCGCCGCTCCAGGACAGGTGTGGGGAGCGGTCATACCCGCCGGGAACGCCAGCGGAGAACTGCTCGACCGGCAGCGTGGCGCCGTCGGAGATCGTGGTGCTGACCACGGTGAAGGAGGCCGCCTCGGGCAGGCGGGCGAAAGGGTTGTTGGCGCTCATCAGGTCGTTCCTTTTCAAGCCGTGCGGGTGGAGTGGCGGCGCGCTGCCACAATCGACCATAACACAGATAATCGATTATCTGTGTGGCCGTCTATGATGTGGGGATGACGTGGATGACGGGCGACTCGGCCCCGCCGGGCAAGCCGATGCTCTCCGAGCAGGTCTACAAACGCTTGCGCGACGCCATCATGCACGGCGACTACGCCCCTGGTGACGCCCTCAAACCGCAGGATCTCGCCAAGGATCAGGGGGTGAGCCTGGCCGTCGTGCGCGAGGCGCTCGTGCGGCTGGTCGGCGAGGGCTTCGCCGACCGCCTGCACAACCGCGGCTTCGCCGTCCCGGCCTTCTCCGACCGCCGCTGGCAGGAGATCGCGGAGGCCCGCCGGACCATCGAACCGGCCGTGCTGCGCCTGTCCATCGAGCGCGGCGACCTCGACTGGGAGGCCCACGTGCGAGCCGCCCACCACCGGCTGGCCCGGACCCCGGCGTTCACCCCGGACGAAAGCGAGCACTACAGCGACGCGTGGGCCGAGGCCCACCGGCTGTTCCACCGCGCCTTGCTGGAGGGATGCGGCAACCCGGTTCTCCTGGAGACCTTCGACCGGCTGTGGACCGCGAGCGAGCTGGCTCGCCGCTGGTCCGCCCTCCGCATGCCCGGCCGGGACTACCTCGGCGAGCACCGCCGGCTGGAGGAGGCGGCGCTGTCCCGTGACGCCGACGCCGCGGCCGAGGCACTGACCCGGCACCTCACCGTGACGGCAGCCGCGCTGGCCGGTCACGAACCCGCGGCGGAGTCCTGACCGGCACGCTCACAGCACCCGCTACGTCAGGAGTGTCCGTTCAGGTTCGGCAGATAGGTTTCGCCGTAGTCGACGAGGATCGAACCGTACGGGTTGGTCTTCTGGTCGAAGGCGTTCTCCAGCGCCACCACCGCACCGATGGTCTGCGCCCGGAACCCGCGGCCCGGCAGCGGCATCCGGACGAGGAACTCGACGAACATCGCGTTGACCCGCCGCTCGTCGATGGCGATTTCCCGCCCATGGCCGTCAGGCCTGTCGACGAGCTTGGTCGCCGTGTTGGCGAAGACAGCGGCATTGGCCGCCCCTTCCGCGCCCATCAAACTCTGGTACCTCGTGCCGTCACCCAGCCCTAAGGCGTACGCCGGATACCTTTCGTAGGCCTCTTCCCAGTAGGCGAGGTCGTCAGCGTCATCGAGCACAGCACCCATGTAGACACCCAGGATGCGCCCGTTGAGCAGAGACGGCCGGCGGCGCGGTGACCGGTTCGGCGGCCACTGCGCGAGGAACAGTCCCCATTGACCGACCAGCGCCCGTTCGTGCCGAGGAACGTGTTTCCGCTCCACCCGGGCGATCCGCACCGGAGGCGACTTCAGCGCGTGGCCTCTGGTCAACCGCCTGATCTCGGCGGCGACTGACTCTCCGAGCACCGGCCACGCCGCCTCCAGCTGCTCGTTGGTCACGGTCACGGGCAGCCGGTGATCGTCGGGATCGCGGGCTATCGCCTTGAACACCGACTTGTTCCTCAGCATCGTCGCGGTGATCTCGTCCGCGCGGGCCACGATCCGCGGATGCACCCTGCCGTCGGCGTCGGCGAACGGCTCGTACACCCGGTTCATCGGGTCACGCGCGGAACGCCACGGGAACGCCCTTTCCAACGCCTGCACCGGCGCCACCTGCTGCTTCACGATGCGCACGATACGAGGTCGATCCGGCGATGATCACGTCTGTCCCGGACAGCGGCGTTCGAGACGCCCACGGCTCAGGTCCGCGTCGCAGGCACGCGGCCGGTGCGCTACACATGGGTGAGCCACACACGCCCCGGAAGAACGAGTATGGGTGGAATTTTCGTCAGCTACCGCAGCGGACCGCATTCGGTGATCGTCGGCGCGCTCGAAGACCGGCTGCGGCACTACTTCGGGGACGACCAGGTTTTTGTCGACCACCAGATGACACCGGGCACTCCGTATCCGGACGAACTGCGGACACGACTGCTCGCCAGTGACGTGGTCGTCGCCGTCATCCATGACGGCTGGCTTGCCGAGTTCGCCAAGGAACGGCCGAAGGACTGGGTGCTTTTCGAGATCGACACCGCGTTGCGGACACCCATTCCGGTGATTCCGGTGGTGTTGGAGGACCTCGATCCGCCACAGCGGCACGACCTGCCGGACGAGATCGCCGAGATCGCCGTTCTGCAGGTCGCGCGGGTTCGCCGCGCGACGTTCCGTGCGGACATCAATCACCTCGTGCACATGCTGGAGCGGTACGTGGCACCGGCGACCGTGCCACCGCCGAAGCCCGCGGCGAAGCGCACACCGAAGCGAGTGGTCAGCCGGGTGGCCGCCTGGGCACTGGCCCTGTTCCTGATCACGCCGATCCTGCTGCTTCCCGACCCGGACGACCAGCTCTGGGAGTGGTTCACGTTCGCCGCGTTCGGGTCCACGGTGATTCTGGCCGGCCTGTCGCTGTCGACGATGATCTTCGTTCCGCTCGTCAAACGATGGACCTACCGGTTCGACGTCCAGGCGGGCACGATGACTTTGAGCGAGGCCACGAAAAGAAGGTGGCTGGTGCTCGCCCTGGCGATGCTCCCGTTCGTCTACTTCCTCTCCAAGTTCGGCACGAAGGAGGACGGCGCGTGGCAGGAGTGGGAAGTCTGGTACCTGATCGTCGTCGGCATCGTGGCACTGTTCCTGGTCCACCGGTCATGGCGGCAGTCCGCCGCACGCGACCATGACTGGCCGCCACCGGTCTCCACCGAACCGGCGGTGTTCCGGCGGGCGGCCAACCGGTTGTACGAACGGCTGACGACCGATCCCGACTGGCGTGGCACCCGGTCGCGGGCCAACCAGCTGGAAGCGGAGTCGGTGTACCACGACCTGATGGACGTCCGGCAGGCGTTGCGGGACCGAGCCGCGAAGTCGTTGCCGCAGTGGATCAAAGCGGGGTGTTCCGGCGAGATCGTCGCGTACCTGGGCTGGCTGGCGAGCATCCTCGCGCTGGAGATCGTCGCGGCGGCCCTGGCCCCGGTGGCGATCGGGCCGTACCGGCTCATCGGCGTGACCGTCGCGGCGGCGGTGGCCTTCACGGCGGCGAAAACCGTGGCCGAGTTCTACGCCGATCGCCGGGACGTCGCCCGGTGGATCGACGAACTGACGACCTGGCAGGCCAAGATCGACCCGTTGGTGTTCACCACCCGATGACCGGGCGGGCGAACCGGCTGGCTCGTCGACGATCAGGAACCTTCACACGTCGGCCGTGGACCGGGTGCGATACGCCGCCACCAGTCCGAGCAGGACACCGGCGGCGAGCAACACCAAGCCCCGCAGCCACACGCCACCTTCGACCTGGGTGAACAGCAGCACGCACGAACCGGCGCCGAGCACCGGGATCACGAGCGGCACCCGGAAATAGTCGCCGTCCGGTTCTCTCCTGCGCAGCACGACGACCGCGATGTTGACCGCCAAGAACACGATGAGCAGCAACAGAACGAGGGTGGAGGCCAGCACGGCGACAGTACCGGTCAGAGCCAGCACAACAGCCAGCGCGGTGGTGGCGGCGATCGACACCCACGGCGTACGCCGGCGCGGCAGCAGTCGCGTGAGGACGCCGGGAAGCATGTCATCACGCGCCATCCCGTAAGCCAACCGGGAAGACATGATCCCGGTGAGCAAGGCACCATTGGCCACCGCGACGAGCGCGATGAGGCTGAACACCCACAGCGGCACGGCGCCGGCCACGCGCACGACCTCGAGCAACGGGCCGCTGGACGACGCCAACTGGCTCGTCGGCACGGTCGTTGCCGCGACGATGCCGACCAGCAGGTAGATCACGCCCGCAGTGCCGAGCGCGGCGAGCAGCGCACGAGGGTACGACCGGCGCGGGTCACGGATCTCCTCGGCGAGGTTGACGGAGGTTTCGAAGCCCACGAACGAATAGAACGCCAGGACCACCGCGCCGAGCACCCCACCGGCGGCGTCCTCACCGGCCACACCGATCTCCCCCAGCCGCGCCACGTCGGCGTCACCGCGCATGATCACCCACACGCCGAGCACGACGACGAGGACCAGTCCGCCGACCTCGATCAGTGTCGCCACCACGTTGGCGCGCAGGGATTCCTTGATGCCCCTGGCGTTGACCGAACCGAGCACGACCAGGAACACCGCCGCCACCAACGGAACCGGCAAGCGGACGAACTCGCCGAGGTAGTCCCCGGCGAAGCCGCGCGCCAACGCCGCGACGGACACGATGCCTGCCGCCAGCATGCAGAACCCGACCGCGAATCCGGCGAACGGGCCGAACGCGTGCCGGGCGTAGTGCGCCGCGCCACCGGCACGCGGGTACTTCGTGGCGAGTTCGGCGTACGAACACGCGGTCAACGCCGCCAGCACCAAGGCGATCACCAGCGGCAACCAGACCGCGCCACCGGAGCTCCCCGCGACTTCCCCGATCAGCACGTACACGCCCGCACCCAGGATGTCGCCCACGATGAACCAGTACAACAACGGAGTACTGACAACGCGTTTCAGCGTCGTGTCCGAGTTCTCGCGCACCGGCTACGGCTACCCGGTCCAACGGTGAACAAACCGGGACGAGTCCGTCCACCATGGCATGCCGGGCACTTCCGCACTTCTAGAACGTGTTCTAGTCTGACGTGATGGTTCCTGACGTGCTGGCTCCGGCGACACTGGGCCCGGTCAGCCTGCGTAACCGGGTGATCAAGGCGGCGACGTTCGAGGGCAGGACCCCGGATGGCCTGGTGAGCGACGCCCTCGTGGACTTCCACGTGAGCTTCGCGCGCGGAGGCGTTGGGATGACGACGGTCGCCTACCTGGCCGTCTCCGCCGAAGGCCGTACCCATGGCGCGCAGATCCACGTACGCGAGACGGCCCTGCCTGGTCTCACCCGGCTTGCCGACGCGGTCCATGCCGAGGGTTGTGCGATCAACGGCCAACTCGGGCACGCCGGGCCAGTCGCGAACGGACGCTCCAACGGCGTGCACGCGATCACCGCGTCAAGAATGCCCAATCCGCTGTCGATGCAGATGATGCACGCGGCGACCGAGGCGGACCTGGCGCGGATCACGCGATCGTACGCGTGGGCCGCGCGTCTGCTCGTACGGGCCGGGTTCGACTGCCTTGAGATTCACATGGCGCACAGCTATCTGATCAGTGCGTTCCTGGCACCCCGGCTCAACCGCCGCAGGGACCGCTGGGGCGGTTGCCTGGAGAACCGCGCACGGCTGGCCCGGCAGGTGGCCCAAGCGGTGCGCGACGAGGTCGGCGACGAGGTCGCGGTGATCGCGAAGTTCAGCCTGAGCGACGGCTTCACAGGCGGCCTGGGCACGGCGGAGGCGATCGAAGTCGCCGCATGGCTGGAGTCCGACGGCACACTCGACGCCCTGGAGCTCAGCGGCGGCAGCTCGCTGATGAATCCCATGTACCTCTTCCGCGGCGATGCCCCACGGCGGCAGTTCACCGCCGCCATGCCGCTGCCGGTACGCATCGGCCTGCGCACGATCGGCCGGCGGTTCCTCAGGCAGTACCCCTACCAAGAAGCCTTCTTCCTCGACAAGGCACGCCGCTTCCGGTCCCGCCTGACGATGCCACTGGTCCTGCTCGGCGGCATCAGCCGTCTGGACACCATGCGCCGGGCGATGGCCGAGGGCTTCGAGTACGTCGCCGTCGGACGTGCCCTGCTACGTGACCCCAACCTGGTCAACCACCTGGCGACCGGCACCGGGTTCACCGCCTGCATCCACTGCAACCGTTGCGTGCCCACGATCTACGACGCGGCAGGAACCCGTTGCACCGTCCCGGACCAGCGAGTGGAGTGAAACGTCAGCCGGCCCGATCCGGCCACCTGGCCCCGTTGCGCCGGCACCAGTCCCGCCGCCCAGTCCAAAGCGGACAGTGGCGGCCGAATTCGGGCACTCGAAGCCGCCGGTGCCGTCGAGGTGACGCCGGGCAGGGTTCGTCGCACCCCACGAGTGCGACAGGCGCCGCCCGGTGCTTGCCTGCCCAGCGTCACTCGGCCACGGTGTCCGCTCCCGCAACCGCGCCTGCGCGCGGCGACTCGTACTCTGACTGGTTGCGGGTCGGCATTTTTTGCGCGATAGTACGGAGAATGGTCAGTGACCACCTGTCTGAGGCGTTCGACCTGGTTGAAGTCCGTGGTGTGCTGTCAGGCGGATTCGCGGTGCGCGGCCCCTGGGTGTCGCGCACGGCCATGGATACTCCGTTGAAGTTCATGGCGATGGTGTGCGGCCGTGCTCGGCTGAGCACCGACGGGATCGACGGCCCGATCGAGCTCGAACCGGGCGACGTGGTGATCCTCAACAACCGGTCGTGGCTGGAGCTCAGGGGCGGCACGGGCGACGGGCCGATCCGCGAGATCACGCCCACCGACCCCGCCGACCGCTTCATCGGCGCCAACTGCGGCACCGACGACGTCCTGTTCGGCGGTCGCGTCGACCTCAACCCAGCCGGTCAAGCCCTGCTCCTGCAGGCGCTTCCGCCGGTGGGCCACGTCCGGGGATCGGCCGCCACGGCGGCCAACCTGCGCGGCACTCTGCACCGGTTGCTGGACGAGGTGACCAGCGACCGGATCGGCTCGGCCTTCGCGATCCGCCAGTACGGCCAGCTTCTGCTGCTCGAAGTCCTGCGGGCCTACGTCGGCCAGGCCGAACTGCCCCCGGGATGGTTGCGGGTGCTGACCGACGAACGGTTGCGCCCGGTGGTCACCGCGATGCACACCGAACCCGGAAAGCCTTGGGGCCTGGAGGAACTGGCGCGCGCGGCGGCGATGTCGAGGACGTCGTTCGCCGAACGCTTCCGCGCCGTGGCGGGCATGCCGCCGCTGGCCTACCTCAACCGCTGGCGAATGCTGCTGGCGCAACGGGCCCTCCGGGACGGCGATGTCCGCGTCGGATCGCTGGCCGCCGAGCTCGGATACGCGTCCGAGAGTGCGTTCAGCACCGCCTTCAAACGAGAGGTGGGCGTGTCACCGCTGCGCTATCGGCACCGTGTGCGCGACGAACTGCCCGGCCGCGCGGAGTCGCTGCCGAACTGATGCCCGTGACGGGGTACGAGCCGGGGCCGGTTCGCGGCCCCGGCTGTCGTGTCGAGATCAGACTTCGCCCGCGGCCAGGTCGACGCCGGAGTAGTCGGCGGAGAACCAGCGATCCGGCCGGATGACGAACAGCACCTGGCCGGCGCCGTCCAAGCCGTTGGCGAACGCGCGGCCGGCCGTTTCACCGAGGTAGCGGATCGCGATGGCTTCGCGAACCTCGATCGGCGAAGGGCTGACGGCGTCCACCACGGTGCCCTCGACGACCACGTACTGGTACGGCGGTTCCTCCCGCTGCACCACCAGCGTCACCCTGCCGGCGTCGCGGATGAGCCTGGCTTTCCGCCGGGAGGCCGCGGTGTTGATCCGGATGTGGCCGCCGGGTTCGTAGTCGTACCAGATCGGGACGCTGGCCGGCGGGCGCCCGTTGTCCGCGGCGACCGACAGCACGGCGATGTGCTTGTCGGCAAGGAATTTCTGACGTTCGGTCTCGGAGAACGCAATCGACATGAACTGCTCCTATGCGGTGACGGTGAAATCGGTCTCGGCGGTCATCCCCAGCGGCGACCAGTAGTCGCGGTAGCCGGCGATGTGCCCGTCGCGCACGGTGATCACGCTGATGTAGCGACGCTGGTAGGTCTCGCCGGTGCGAACCATGAGTCCCTCCACTTCCATCTCGACGACGATCACCTCCGGGTCGGTGGTCTCGTGCACGGTCAGCGCGGTGAAGCGCTTGATGTCGAAGACATCGGTGTAGCCACTCAGGTACTCGCGCACCGCCTCCCGGCCATCCAGCCGGGTGGGCCAGCCAGGCGGGGCGAACGGGAACTCCATGGTGCCGTCGGTGGCCCACAGGTCGGCGAAGCCGGACATGTCCTTGGCCAGCAACAGCTCCTGGGCCTTGTCGAGCAGTTCACGCGGTGTCATCAGAGGCTTCCTCGAATGGTCGAGACGGTACCGTCTCGACCAGTATACGGCGGACGGAACGGTACCGTCCGTTCGTTAGACTGGTCCCCATGAGCCGTCGTACGCCGTCCGGGGCCGCCGTGCTGCAACCCGGTGTCACCGCCGCCATCACCGACGCCGTCTTCGCCGAGCTGGTGGAGCGCGGGTACGCGCGGCTGTCCATGGAAGGCGTGGCCAAGCGCGCCGGCACGGGCAAGAGCGCCCTGTATCGCCGGTGGTCCACCAAGCAGGAAATGGTGCTGGCGGTCCTGGCCGAGATCAGCGTGCCCCTGGCGGAAATCGAGGACACCGGCACGCTGCGCGGGGATCTGCGTGCCACAGTGGCCGCCGTCGCCGCCTGGCTGACCGAACCGCCGTTCTGCCGGATCGTCCCCGACCTGGTCGCCGAGGCCACGCGGACGCCCGAACTCGCCCAGGCCATCGCGGCCGCCGTCGGCGAGCCCCGGCGAGCGCTCGGCCGCGGGAAGCTGGAACGCGCCATCGCCCGCGGCGAACTGCCCGCCGACACCGACCTGGAGATGGCCCAGGACCTGATGGCCGCCCTGGTCTACTGGCGGATGGTGGTGCGCCAGGCGCCGGTCGAGCCGGACTACCTGGACCGGGTCACCGAGACCGTGCTGCGCGCACTGGGCGCCACGTCGAGGAAGACGTGACACGCCAAGGGAACCGGGCACCACGAGCCTGACTGGCGGTAGGCGATGTCGGGCGGACCGCCCGGCCGAGCGGGCGGTCCCGATCGCCGCGGTCCCGCTCAGGGAACCAGTTTGTCGAGCGTGATGGGAAGGTCCCGGACTCGTCTGCCGGTGGCGTGGTGGACGGCGTTGGCAACGGCCGCGGCGACCCCGGTGATGCCCACCTCCCCCAGGCCCAGCAGGCCGAGGGGCATGGTCGGGTCCGGGTCGCCGAGCCAGCTGACGTCGATCGCCGGGATGTCGGCGTGCACGGGCAGGTGGTACTCGGCGAGGCTGGGGTTCATGATCCGGCCGGTGCGCGGATCGAACAGGGTCTCCTCGGCCAGTGCCATGCCGATGCCCATGATGATGCCGCCGCGCAGCTGGCTGCCCGCGGTCTTCGGGTTGATCACCCGGCCGACGTCGAACACGCTGGTCCACCTGGACACGCGCAGTTCGCCGGTGTCCTGGTCGACACGCACCTCGCAGAAGTGCGCCCCGGTGGCGGCCCGCAGGTAGCGCCGGTCTCGCATGACCTGACGCATCATTCTCATCTGCCCGGTCACCTTGCCGAGCCGGGTGTCGGAGCCGACCGCCGCCTCGACGTGCGGCACACCGGCCTTGGCCAGGACCGCCTTGGGGGCCTGGCCGACCGCGCCGGATCGTTTGGCCAACGACTCCAGCGATGCCCGGATCTTCGCGCACGCCTCCAGGATGCTGTTGGCGACGCTCGCGGTCTGCATCGAACCACCGGCCATCGGCGCCGAGGGCAAAGCGGAATCGCCGTACTCGACCCGTACGGCGTCGAACGGCACGCCGAGCGCGTCGGCCGCGATCTGGCCCTGCACGGTCGCGCCGCCCATGCCCATCTCCTGGAACCCGCAGCGCACCAGGACGGTGCCGTCGGCCGACAGCCGGACCGTGACGTTCGAGGTGAACAACATCAACGGGTGGAACGCGGACGCGACGCCCATCCCGACGAGCCAACGTCCGTCGTTCATGGACCGTGGCTGCGGTGACCGGGCGGACCAGCCGAACCGGCGCGCGCCCTCCGCGTACGCCTCCCGCAGCATCCGGTGGGCGAAAGGCTTGCCGTCCACCGGATCGCGGTCAGGCTCGTTGTGCATCCTCAGGTCGATCGGGTCGATGCCCAGCACATCGGCGAGCTCGTCGATCGCCGACTCCAGGGCGAACGTTCCGATCGACTCGCCCGGGGCGCGCATCGACGTCGTCGGCAGCACGTCCTGCTCGACCGCTCGCTGTTCCAGCAGGATGTTCTCGGCGGCGTAGAGGTGCCGCGACTGGGTGGTGATCTGCTCGGGCATTCCACCGGTCCGGCCGACGCGGGCCACGCTCTGGTGGATCAGCGCGGTGAGTTTGCCGTCCTGGGTGGCGCCCAGTGCGACGCGCTGGATGGACGGCGTGCGGCCGCCGACCGTCCGGTAGACGCCTTCCCTGGTGAGGGTCAGCCGGACCGGCCTGCCGGTGGCGCGGGCGGCCAGCGCGGCGAGCACCGTGCCCGGCCAGACGAACGCTTTGCCACCGAAGCCGCCACCGACGTACGGGGCGATCACGCGGACGTTCGCCTCCGGGATGCCGAACCGCAGGGCGAGGTGCGTACGGAACCAGCCGATGCTCTGCGTCGCGTCGTGGACGGTCAGCCGGTCGCCGTCCCAGGCGGCGGTGGTGGAATGCGGTTCGAGCGCGTTGTGGTTGTAGGGCGGCGTGGTGTACTCCGCGTCCACCGAGACCGCCGCGCCGGCCAGCGCGGCCGCCGCGTCGCCTTTCTTCGCGCCGGCCGGCAGCAGCGGGTTGCCCTTCTGCACCTGGGCTTGCAGCCGGGCCGTCACGAAGTCCACTGAGGACTCGGTCGTCCGGTACGTGACGTCGACCAGGGCGGCGGCCTCCTTCGCCGCTTCCGACGTCTCGGCCACGACGACCGCGACCGGTTGACCGTCCCAGTGCACTTCGTTGTCCTGCAGGTAGTTCACCGACGTCCCGGACACGATGGAGCTCATGTTGAGCATGCTGACCCGGGGCGCGGGCTTCAGCGGAGGCGCGTTCTCCGGCGTGATCACCTTGATCACACCGGCGATGTCCGCCGCCCTGGTGGTGTCGATGGCCGTGATCCGCCCTCGGCTGATGGTCGCGTGCACCACCGCGGCATACGTCAGCCCGGGATACGTGTGCTCGGCCGAGAAACGAGCGGTTCCCGTGGTCTTGGCCACGCCGTCGACCCGGTCGACCGGCGTGCCGACGCTGCCGGTTCGCTGCTGTAAGGCGGTCATGCGGCATCCCCCTTGGTGACGAGCTCCCGCAGCACGGCGACGATCGTGCGTTCCGCGAGCCCGATCTTGAACTCGTTGCCCGGTCGCGCGGTGGCCGCGGCGAGCTCGGCCGCGGCCGCCTGCCGGAACGACTCCTCGGTGGCCGGCGCGCCCAGCAGGACCTCCTCGGCTTTGGTTGCCCGCCAAGGCTTCGCCGACACGCCGCCGAGCGCCAGCCGCACCTGCGTGACCGTGGTACCGGTCACCTCCAGTGCGGCGGCGACCGAGACCAGTGCGAAGGCGTAGGACGCGCGGTCGCGGACCTTGCGGTAGCGCGAGTTCGCCGCGACGGCCACCGAAGGCAGCTCCACCGCGGTGACCAGTTCATCGGCCGCCAGCGACGTTTCCACATGCGGGGTGTCGCCTGGCAGCACATGGAACTCGTTCATCGGGATCCGGCGAACGCCGCGCGTACTCTCGACTTCCACAGTGGCGTCAAGCATGGCGAGTGCCACGCACATGTCCGACGGATGCGTGGCGAGGCAGTTGTCACTGACGCCGAGAATGGCGTGGTTGCGGTTGAAACCGCCGATCGCGTCGCACCCGCTGCCCGGCGCCCGCTTGTTGCACGCGGCCGCGGTGTCGTAGAAGTACAGGCAGCGGGTGCGTTGCAGCAGATTCCCGCCGACAGTGGCCATGTTGCGCAGCTGAGCCGACGCGCCGAGCAGGATCGCCTGGGACAGCACTGGATACCGCGACCTGATCAGCGGGTGCGCCGCCAGGTGGCTGTTACGCACCAGCGCGCCGATCCGTACCCCGCCGTCGGGCAACAGGTCCACTCCGGTCAGGGGCAGGCGCGTGATGTCGACGATCGTGTCGGGCTGTTCGATGTTGCCCCGCATCAGGTCGACCAGGTTGGTCCCGCCGCCGAGGAACTTCGCGTTCGGCGAGCCGGCGATCGCGCTGACCGCGGTCGGCACGTCCCGTGCGCTGACGTAGGCGAACGACTTCACGAGGAAACCTCCTCGGTGTCCAGGGCGGCTGTTTCCTGGATGGCCTTGACGATGCCGTTGTAGGCACCGCAGCGGCACAGGTTGCCGCTCATCCGTTCCCTGATCTCCTCTTCGGTCAGTTCGCCCGGGTCGGCGTCGGGCTCGGTGACGGCGCTCGGGGCACCGTCCTTGTACTCGGCCAGCATGCCGAGGGCAGAGCAGATCTGGCCGGGCGTGCAGTAGCCGCACTGGAGGCCGTCGTTGCGGACGAACGCCGTCTGCAACGGGTCGTCGACCCCCTCGATGGTGGTGATCTCACGGCCGTCGTACTGCACGGCCAGGGCGAGGCAGGAGTTGATCCGCTCACCGTCGGCCAGGACCGTGCAGGCCCCGCAGGCGCCCTGGTCGCAGCCCTTTTTCGGGCCGGTCAGCCCGAACCGCTCACGCAGCGCGTCGAGGAGGCTGACCTGGGGCGGGATGTCGAGACTCCGGGCCTGCCCGTTGACTCTGATGGTTACGTCGACCACCTGTTTTCCTCCCACAGCGGTCAGTGAACGGCGATCAGTTAAGAGAACAACGTCACTTTATTAAGAGTCTGCCGTTCTGTAAACCGCGAACGTATGATGTCTGAGAGATGCCTCAGACAAGTTTTCGCCGAGCCAGGCGGCCGGAGCAGAAGCTGGAGCGGCGCACCGCTATCCTGCGCGCCGCCCGTGAGCTGGCCGTCCGGTCAGGGGTGCGCAACGTCAGCCTAGGTCACATCGCCGCCGAGGTCTGCCTGGCGAAGTCCAACGTGGTGCGCTACTTCGGCACGCGCGAGGAGATCTACCTCGAGCTGACCATTCAGGAGATGCGGGACTTCGCCCAGGACATGCACACCCGCCTGGCGCAGGCCAGCGGGCTGGAGAACGTGACCGACGCCCTGACCGAGGCACTGGCACAGCGCGAACTGTTGTGCGACCTGATCAGCGAATGCGCGACCAGCCTGGAGCGAAACGTCTCCCTGGACGTGGCACGCGCCTTCAAGCTGGCATCGATCCGCGCCGCCGGGGAGGTCGGCGCCGACATCGCCCGCGCGGACCCGCGGCTGACCGAGGCCGAAGGCCTGGAACTGGCGAGCGCGGCGGTCCTGCTGGCCGGCGTGCTGTACCCGTTGGCCACTCCGCCCCCGGTGATCGAGCAGCTCTACGCCCAGGACCCGGCCATCGCCGCGACCCGCCCGCATTTCGTGCCCAGCCTGAAACGGGCGCTGATGGCGATGGGCACCGGCTTGCCGGCCGTGCGTGAACCGGCCCCGTCCTCGCCGAGTTGACCCTGACGCCGCGTGAGTGTTTAGGGTCCGCGGACATGGCGATCACCGTTATGGACACGTATTCGGCGATGAGGCGCGTTCTGCGGGCCTCGGCCGAGGACCGTGCCGGCTTGCTGAAGTCGATGCTCGAACCGATCAGCGGGATGTACCGCTACGCCCCGGGGAAGGTCGATCTCGCGGAGATGCACCGTGTGGCGTCCGGGTTTCCGATCGACCGCGACGAGGAGCGTTGCCTCGACGCCCTTGAGACGCTGGCTGAGGCCGGAGCCTGGGAACGGATGCAGGACGCTTTCAACGCCGGGCTCGCCGTGCAGCTGGCGGCGACGCCGGGTCTGCAAGCCCCGGACATCACCGTGCTGCTCGTGCTCGGCGACCCCGGCGACGACCTCTTCATGGGGCCCAGCCTCGGCGTCGCCGGAAGCGGCGGATTCTCCGGCTACATCCTGATCACCCTGTGGCCGTTCCCGGAGAACCTGGCACGGCTGGAGGCCACGGCCGTGCACGAGCTCAACCACAACCTGCGCTTCAGCCCGGGCGGGGTCGTGTGGGATCCGGCGACCGTCACGGTCGGCGAGCACGTGGTCTCGGAGGGCCTGGCCGACGCGTTCGCCCGCCAGCTCTACGGCGACGAATTCGGCTACGCCCGCATCGGCGTGCCCCACCTGCACGACGACGCGGTCTTCGCGAAGGTGACGACCGGACTGGACGTGACCGGCATGCAGAACTTCACCGCCTGGGTACACGGCGACACCCACGCCGAACGCTACGGCGCCACCCCGGTGGGACTGCCGACCGGCGCCGGATATGCCGCGGGCAACAGACTGGTCGACGCCTACCTGGCAACGACCGGACAGACCGCGGCAGAGGCCCTGCACGCCGACAGCGCGAAGATCATCGCCACCGCACTCCAGGCCGACTAGCCGGTCAGTGCGGCGATCGCCGGCCCGAACGCGACACCCAGCAGGTAGCAGAGGTTGATCAGGCCCACCGTTGCCGCACGGTACCTGCTGGGCACAGCGTCCGTCGCCCGGACGGTGAGCACTGCCTGCCCGGTGGCCGCGGCGAGGGACCCGAGGGCCATCGCGATGATCAGCAACGGGATCGGTGTGCCGAGCACGACCAGGCATACGGCCAGCAGTCCCGCCCCGGCCAGGCAGCCGGGGACCAGCCGTGGCGCGACCTTGGCAGCCGCCGTGGCGAGGACCCACGATCCGAGGCCGCCCACCAGGTAAGGGACCACCATCACGGTCCCCACCTCGCCGGTCGTCCACACTGACCGGTCCGCGAGCAGCCGCGGCGCCGCGTACAGAATGCCGAAGTTCACCACGGCGAGCGCGAAGCTCAGCGCCGCCGACGTGCGGAACTGCCCTGTCCTGACCAGGATCGCCGGCAGGAAACCGGACGGCCGGCGACGCAGGTGCATCCCCAGGAGCAGCACGGCGCCAACCACCACCGCCGACGCCGGAAGCGGTTGGTGCGGAACGGCCGTGCACGCTGTCACCAGTGCGACCACCAGGATCGCGCCGACAGTGTCGAATGGACGGTCGGAGTCGCTGTCCACGGGCTGTGCCCGCGCCGCGATCACCGGGATGGCGAGCAGGCTGAGCGCGGGGAGCGCGAACACCGCCCGCCAGGACAACTCGTCGGCCACAAGCGCACCGGCCAACGGCGCGACCGCGCCGACCGAAGCCAGCGTGGCCGTGATCAGTCCCATGGTCGCGGCCGAACCGGCGAGGTGCATCGCGACCACGGTCAGACCGGCGGTCCCCAGAGCCTGTAGCGCGCTGCCGACGACCAGCACCAGCAGCGTGGGCACCGTAACGGCCAGCAGCGTTCCCGCCGCTACGAGCAGACCGCAGACAAGAAGCGTGCCGCGAGTGCCCTTGTGGCTCAGCAAACCGGCCAACAGCGGCGTCCCCACCGCTATGCCCCACCCGAACGCGACGACGATCATGGTCGCCGACGCGACGGAGACGTCCAGTGCCGCCGCGGCTTGCGGCAGGACCAGCGCCGATCCCGCGATACCGAACGACATCGGTCCGGCCAGCAGCGCCAACCACGCGGACGGCACACGAACGGTCGCTGTCGTCATCACACCAGGACCGCTTTCCGTGCCTCGGCGAGCGCGCGGAGCTCGTCCACCATCGCGGCGAGGGTCGTCTGCGCCGCCGGGTCGCGTAGCTGCCCGTTCTCGTCGAAGGCCGTGTCGGCTCGCGGAACGCACAGGCTCCGCCCGACAACCCTCGCGCCACAGACTTCGAGCACCTTACGCAGGTCACGCTGGGACCACTCGGCGCCGTAGTCGCTCGGGCTCACGCCGGCAACCGCCACCGGCTTGTCGACCAGAACGCCCTCCAGATACGGCCGCGACATCCAGTCCAACGCGTTCTTCAGCTGGCCGGGGATCGTGCCGTTGTACTCCGGAGTCGCGATCAGCAGGGCGTCCGCCCGCGCCACCTCGGCGCGCATCGCGCTGACTGCCTGCGGGGGTTCGTCCTCATGGTCCTCGTTGAAGGGCGGTATGGTCGCCAGGCCGTTCCACAGGTGCAGGTCCGTCAGACCGGCGGCGGTACGCAGCAGGCGGGTGCTGTGCGAGCCGGCGCGCAGACTGCCGGAGATCGCCAGGATGTTCATGTTCGGTCTCCCTCCTTCTCGGTGTGGGTCCACCGTGCGGGAGGGCACTTACGGTGTTCTTCCCGCGCACTTACGGCGCGCCGATATGCTGCGGTAATGCGGTTCGGTGTGCTGGGTCCGATCGCCGTGTGGACGGCTGACGGGACACCGGTCACGATCCCGGGCGCGAAGGTGCGTGCCTTGCTGGCGGTTCTGCTTGTGCACCGGGGCGAACCCGTGTCCGTGGACAAACTGGTCGACGCCCTGTGGGGGCAGGAACCGCCGCGCAACCCGCAGGGCGCGTTGCAGGTCAAGGTCTCGCAACTGCGTAAGGCACTGGACGACGCGCAACCGGGCGCCCGTGAGCTCGTGGTCTCCGGGCCGTCGGGCTACCTGTTGCGGGTGGAACCGGAAGCGGTGGATGCCGGCCGGTTCGCTCGTCTGGTCGCCGACAAGCGGCCCTCGGAGGCGCTCGAGCTGTGGCGTGGGCCCGCGTTCGCCGACTACGCCGACGAGCCCTTCGCGCTTCCGGCGATCACGCACCTGACCGAACTGCGGCTGTCGGCCCTTGAGGACCACGCGGAGGCACAACTCGCCAACGGCCAGCACAGTGCGCTGACCGGCGAGCTGACCCAGCTGGTGGCGCAGAACCCGTTGCGGGAACGGCTGTCCGGCGTGTTGATGCGGGCGTTGTACCGGTCCGGCAGGCAAGCCGAGGCGCTGGAGCTCTACCGCGGCCTCAGGGAGCGGCTCGCCGAGGAACTCGGCGTCGATCCCAGCCCCGCCATCACCCGGCTGTACGAGGCGATCCTCCGTCAGGACCCGGAGCTCGGGCAGCCGGCCGGCCCGCGACCGGCTGATCCGCACCGGAACGGGTCGAATCTGGCCGCGCCGGTCGTCGACCTGATCGGCCGGACGGAGGCGGTCGGCGAGCTGCTCCGGCTGCTCGACCAGGCGCGGCTGGTGACGCTGACCGGTCCGGGCGGCGTGGGCAAGACCCAGCTCGCGCTGGAATCCGCCCGGCGCCGGGACAGCGCGTGGATGGTCGAGCTGGCGAGTTTCGACCGGGCGGCCGCGACCCCCGAATCGCTGGCGGAACTGGTCAGCTCGACGCTCGGCATCCGTGACGACGCCACCTCGGCAGGCTGCGCCGGGTCCACCGACCGGCTCGTGGAGGCGTTGCGAAGCAGGCGAACACTCCTCGTGCTGGACAACTGCGAGCATCTGGTCGACTCGGTGGCCGGGCTGACCGAGCTGCTGCTGACGTCCGTTCCCGACCTGACCGTCCTGGCCACCAGCCGAGAACCGCTGGGCATCGCGGGCGAGCGGCTCTTCCCGGTGACGCCGCTGGCCCTGCCGGACGCCGGGGAGGCAGCACATCCCGAACAGATCGGCGAATCCCCCGCGGTACGGCTGTTCGTCTCCCGCGCCGCGGCGGTCATGCCGGGCTTCACGGTCACCCAGGACAACGCCCGCGTCATCGCCGCGATCTGCCGCAGGCTCGACGGGCTTCCGCTGGCGCTGGAACTGGCCGCCACCAGGGTCCGGGCGCTCGGTGTGCACGACCTCGCGGTCCGGCTCGAAGACCGCTTCCGGGTGCTGACCCGTGGACGCCGGACCGCGCCTGCCCGGCAGCAGACGCTCCGCGCGATGATGGACTGGAGCTGGGATCTGTTGCCCGGCGACGAACGCGCGGTGCTGCGGCGGTTGGCGGTGCACGCGGAGGGGTGCACGCTCGGCTCCGCCGAGTCGGTCTGCGCGGGCGCGGGTGTCGCCGCTGACGATGTGCTCGACCTGCTCGCTCGCCTGGTGGACCGTTCGCTCGTCGGCACGACCGAAACCGCGGGAGGTGTCCGGTACCGGCTGCTGGAAACCGTCGCGGCCTACAGCCGTCAGCGCCTGGTGGAGGCAGGCGAGGAATCCGCGACCCGGCGTGCGCACGCCCGGTACTACCTGGAACTCGCCGAACAGGCCGACAGCCGGTTGCGTGGGCACGATCAACGACTATGGCTGGAGCGGCTCGACGCCGAGGCGGGCAATCTGCGTGCCGCACTCGCGACAGCGGTGCGCGACAACGCCGCCGACCTCGCCCTGCGACTGGTCAACGCGTTGTCCTGGTACTGGTTCCTGCGAGGGAAATACCGAGAGGCGCATCGGGCGATCACCACGGCACTGTCCATTGAGTCCGGTGCGCCCGCCGATGTCCGTGCTGACGCGCAGGCGTGGCAGATCGTGATCGGTTTCCTGATGGGCAGCGACACCATGCCGTTGGAGCATGGGCAGGCTGTGCTTGAGCTCTACGACGACCAGGCCGCGCTGGCGCGTGCCCGGTGGCTGTTCGGTTTCGCCGGCCGCAGCGGGGCGCCTGCCGAAGCGGAACGCATGATCGACGAAGCCCTGCCGGTGTTCCGGTCGGCCGGCGACCAGTGGGGCCTCGCCGCGGGGCTGAGCACGCTGTCGGAGCTCGCGCTGATGCGCGGTGACCTCGCCGCGGCCAAGCGGGACGCGACCGCGGCCACCGAACTGTTCGCCGACCTGGGCGACCGATGGGGGCAGATCAAGACCGCGGAGATCCTCGGCCACCTGGCTGAGATCGCCGGAAACCTGGAGGAGTCCGGGCACGTGCACCGCGAGGCGCTGCGCATGGCCGAGGAGCTGGAGCTCTGGCCGTTCATCGCACAGCAGCTGGCGCGAATGGGGCGCCATGCCCTGCTCGCGGGCGACTATGAGACGGCCGCGACGTTCCTCGACCGTGCGCTGCGGGTCGCCGAGGCGAATTCCTACGAGGTGGGCGTCAACCTGGCTCGCGGCGGCCTCGCCTTGCTGGCCCGCAGGCAGGGCCGGTTCGAAGCCGCGGAGGAGCTGCTCAAGCCGTTGCTGCGGTGGGAAAGGCGCATCAACTACGACGTGGGCGTCGCCTTCGGGCTGACCGAACTCGGTTTCAACGCCGAACAACGAGGTGACGCGCGCACGGCACTGGCGCTGCACAGCGAAGGACTCGAAACCGCTTGGGCCACGGGCGATCCACGAGCTGTCGCGCATGCCTTGGAGGGCCTGGCGGGCGTGCACGTGCTGACCGGAGACCATGCACTGGCCGCGCGGCTGCTCGGCGCCGCCGCGGCGGCGCGCCAATCGGTCGGTTCCCCGCTGCCGTCGGCCGAACGCGCTGACGTGGACCGGATCACCGCGACGCTCCGTGCCGCGCTGGGCGACGAAACGCTCGCCGCGGAGCTCAAGCACGGCAGCAGCCTCGACATCCAGGAGGTGCTGCGGACAATCCCCACCGTCTCCTGAGGACGGCACGGGACAGGCTCGCCTTCTAACAAGCATCTCCGTTGTTCTTAGAATGACCGGGTGGAGGACATCGAGGCGATCGCCGTTCTGCAGGACCCCGTCCGGCGGCGGCTGTACGAGTACGTGGCCGCGCAGGACCACGAGGTGAGCCGGAACGAGGCGGCCGAGGGCGCCGGGATCCAGCGCACGCTGGCCGCGTTCCACCTCGACAAGCTCGTGGACGCCGGGCTGCTGGAGACCGGGAGCAGGCGGCTCAGCGGCCGGTCCGGCCCGGGGGCGGGGCGACCGGCCAAGCTTTACCGCCGGGCCCGCGCCGAGCGCCAGTTCTCCGTCCCGGCGCGCGACTACCGCACCGCCGCCGACTTGCTGGCCGAGGTGGCGGAGGCCGCCCGGCTGGACACCGAGTTGCAGGCCGCCGCCCGGCGGGAGGGACGGGCCGCTCGCGCCGCCGCCGGGCCGGCCGGGGATCTCGCCGGCGCCAAGGCCCTGCTGGCCGCTCGCGGCTACGAGCCGCGCACGGAGGGGGATGTCCTCCGCCTGGTCAACTGTCCCTTCCACGTCCTCTCCGAGCGGCATCCGGCGCTGGTGTGCGGCATGAACCTGGCGCTGCTGGAAGGACTCATCGAGGGCACTGAAGGGCTACGGGCCCGCATGGACCCGCGGCCGGGGTTGTGCTGCGTGGTCGTCGAACGTTCTAAAAACAATGAGCGTTGACATAGAAGCGTGGCGATGGTGAGGTGAGGACATGACCGGACACCACCTCGCCCAGCTCAACGTGGGCACCTTCCGATTCCCCCTGGACGACGTCCGCATGCACGGCTTCACCGCCATGCTCGACTCGCTGAACGAGGTCGCCGACAACGCGCCCGGCTTCGTGTGGCGGCTGGTGGACGACGGCGGCAACGACGCCACCGCGATCCGGACGTCACTGGGCGACGACGTCCTGGTGAACATGTCGGTCTGGGAGAGCCGCGACGCCCTGTGGGACTACGTCTACCGCAGCGGCCACCTCGACATGCTGCGCCGCCGTGCGGAGTGGTTCCACGTGCCGAAGGCACCGTTCCAGGTGATGTGGTGGATCCCCGCCGGACACATCCCCACCGTCGAGGAGGCCGTCGAACGCCTGGAAACGCTGCGCAGGCAAGGCCCTTCGCCGAGCGCGTTCGGTTTCCGGGACAGCTACCTGCCCCAGGACGAGACACCCCTTCCGACCGCGTGATTGCGTCCGGGTGCTCGTGGGTGCAGTGTGTGCTTACAGCGAAGGACGACCGCACCGGAGTGTGAGCGATGGCCACCGACCTGACAACTCGCGTCTTCACCGCGGTGGACGCCCGTGACGCCAAGGCGTTCTCCGAGTTCTTCGCAGGCGACGGGCGGTTGGTGTTCGGCAACGGCGAACCGATGGCCGGCGCCCACGCCATCGCCGAGGGTGTCGGCCAGTTCTTCACCACGATCAGCGGCCTGCGCCACCAAGTGGTCAATGAATGGGTGACCGGCCCGGACACGGTGGTGGAGTTGAAGGTCACCTACGACCGGCTGGACGGCCGTAGCGTCACCGTCCCGGCCGTGTCGATCTGGCATCTCGACACCGACGACCTCATCGACGACTACCGCATCTACATCGACCTCGCTCCCGTGTACGCGCCGTCCACGTAGTCCTTGAACTGCACCGTCACCGAGTGCTTGTCCGACGGCCAGTTCGGCACGGCGATCGTGCGGGACTGGCCACCTGTTCCGCGAACGGTCTGCGTGACCCGGATCGGCCGGCCCGCGTCCGGCTGAGCGGGCAGGTACGTGTCCACCCCGGTCAGGAACGGCAGCCCGTTGAACGGGGACAACGCGACTCCGGGCACGGACACGCGATCGCAGTTGTCGTCGAACACGAACGCGGCGATGACCTGACGACCACGGGGCGCGACAGCGGGCGCCAGCACATCGACGCCGTTGAACAGCAGATGATCGTTGTCGGCCGCATCCGGCCGGTCGGCCCACCACTCCCGGTTGCGCACGACTGTGAAGGCCGTGTGGCCCGCGCACCTGTCGACATGGTCTGCGATCCCGCCACGCCGGGAGACCTGAAGGCGCAGGAAGCGGTCGCTGCGCTCGAACGGTTCGAAGTAGTAGTGGTAGGTCGGCTGGCCGTCCCGGCGGAGCACCAGCTCGTAGTGCTTGCGGCCGTTGACGTGCAACGGGCCGAAGGCGCCGTCCGGGCCGGTCCGAACGCTGTGCCGAGGGTCACCGCGTCGGGCGCCAGTGCGGGCGTCGAGCTCCCACACCTCAAGCAGGCCCTCGGCTCCCTCGTTCTGCGGGAAGTACGACGCCCGGCCCGCGATCCGCACCAGGCCTGGCGGTTCGGGCAGCACCCGGGCGGTGAACGGGGAACGGCCGCGGAGGAACCGGAACATGGGGACAAAGCCCTCGGCCGAGGTCGTGGTTTCCGTGTGCCCCAGGGACGTCAGGTACACGTTGGTCGCGCCGCCGATCGAACCGTTGGGCTGCAGGCTGCCCCAGAGCGCCAGGGTCGGGACACCGCCGGGCGGCGTGGCACTGGAGCGACCGTCCACATTGACGTATCTGCGCACCAGGCTCGCCCTGGCAGGCGTCGCGAGGAAGGCGTGCATGACCGACGTGCCACGGGAATGGGCGATGATGTCCACTGAGGACGCGTTGGTGCGGGCGAGGACGTCCGCGACGAATCCGTCAAGACCTGCCACGGCCTTGTCGTTGCTGGGAATGCTGGTGTCGTACTCGTAGGCGTACAGCAGCCTGTCGGCGTAACCGTTGCTGGAGAAGCGTTTTGCGTTCGACTGCCACTGCTGCGCGGACCCTTGCTGGCCGTGCACGAAGACAATCGGAGTGAGCTCGCCGGTCAGCGCCTGCGCGGGCGCGGGCGTCAACGAGCTGGCAAGCGCCAGCACTCCGGCAAGCAGTCCAAGCCGGGTCATGATCATCCTCCAATGCCGCTCGCCAGAGCGTCCCGCAAGTTGCGCCTGGCGTCCGCGGGCAACAGGTAACCCGCGTGAACGTTGACGGCGTCAGCAGCCGCGACCTGGGACACATAGCCCCCACGGCGCGGGTAGAGCCGATCCAGGGTCTGCTCGTCGAAGGGCACATGCGTGCCGAACAGGCGGCAGAACGTCTCGCCGCTGTTGTCCCCGGTGTTCAGCGCGATCGGCACCGACACCTGCGACAGGCGGATGCCGCCGACGGCCAGGCCGAACGTGTCCCGCTTCTTGGTGATGCCGTCCGCCTCGAACTCCAGGGGCCGCGCGGTCGGCGGCGGGGTGCCGTGCTCCACCCATCGGCGCAGGTGGTCGTACGCCGCCGCGGTCACGTGATGCATGGGCACCCGGCTGAACGGCGGCTGGTCACACTTGTACTCCGGCGCACCGCCGAGGTCTCGCACCGAGATCGGGGCCCGGTAGACCTGCCCCTCGTAGCCCGAGTGCGCCCCACCCGCGACCTCCCAGCGGCGGAACTGCCTGGTATCTCCCGGTCGCTGCGCGGATCGCACGTCGGTCTCCGACAGCACCTGGAAAACCGGCTCGGTGCCGATCCGCGTCGGAGCGGGGCCGACGACGAAGCCGTAGCCGTCGAACACCGGCTGGGTGCGGGGCAGCACCTTGTCGTAGAGCACCGTCATCCGGCCCGCGGACTGGGATGCGCCGATGGCCAACAGGGTCCTGGTCCGCAGCCCACCCATGGCCGATCCCGTGGCGTCGACGACACGACCGGCCTGAGCGAAGATGTCGTAGGACAACTCGTCTGCGGTGTAGCGGCCGCCGCCGGTCACGTCGAGTCCGCCGTACCGGGCCGGGCTCCACGCCCGGAGCTGGTCCACTCCGACTCGCTGAGCCGAGACGCCGACCCACGCGTCGCCGGTCCGTGTGATCGACTCGGCGTTCCACAGTGCGTCCAGGTCGTATCCCGCCGTGACGTTCTGCCACTCGACCAGCGTCGTACCCGAGAAGTCCCGGGCGTGCACGGGCCGCCGCACCACGATCCGTGTCGTGTAGGGAACGTCGGTCGCCACCTGCGTGCCGTCGGCCGACCAGCCGTCCGCGACACCGGAGAGGTGGAACTCCTGCTCCACGTAACCGCGGGCGGCCAGGTCGACCGGAGTGGAGAAGAACGGGTACGTGTCCTCGATCCGCTCAGCCAGCCGGTCTCCGGGCACCGTGCCCGGCAGCGGACCGACAACCCGGGGACCTGTTTCGGCGCTCGCAGCCGGGAGAGGACTCACCACGAGCAGAACAGTCCCGGCCAGAAGCAGAAAAGTACGACGCCACACCGATTCCGACATACCGGCTCCCGCAACGACGAGGGACGCGGACAGCCAGAACGTAACCAGGCCGCCCGCACCGGCACCAGGTCACGGGCCAATCATGAGACGGCTGTCGCACCGTGCGTCAGCACTGCCCTGGCGGCCCTTTCGGCCAGTTCCGGCTCGATCGCGACACCTCCGAACAACTCGGCGTAGAGCGCCGACTCGACGATGCGGACGTAGAGGAAGGCGACTTGGTCGAGGGTGGCCGCCGACCACGACTCGGCCGCGCCACCGGCCTCCACCAGGATCTCCCGCTGCGCCGACACAGCCCGCGGATGCACACCGGCCGAGGCGTTGAACAGCACCCTGGCGGCCGTTTCCGGTTCGCTGCGCAGGAAGGTCCGGAACGCCGCCGCCATCCGCAACTGCTCCACGAACCGCCAGGTCACTTCCAGGACACCGTCGACCCCCGACCGGCGGCGCTGCTTCCTCGCCCGTGACAACGTCCGCTCGGCGAGCAGCCACAGCACATCCCCCAGCAGACCGTCGCGACTGTGCACCACGCGGTACAGCGTCGCCCGGCTGATGGCGAGAGTGAGTGCCAGCCCGTCCATGTCCACCATGCCGTGCCGCAGGAAGAACCGGCATCCACCGCGCACCACCTGATCCCGGGTCACCACGCGCCGGACGCCCGCCGAATCCGACATCGTCCTCTCGCCCCTTCCGCCGGGCCACCCACGCCGAAGTCGTACCACACGGGCGGCCCCCGGCCGACGGCATGACGGGAGAAGAGTGGCGGCGGGACCTCATGCGTTTGTTCAGCGGCCATAGGCTTCCAGCAACCGGAGCCACACCTCGCTGACGGTGGGGAACGCCGGAACCGCGTGCCACAGCCGGTCGAGCGGCACCTCTCCGACGACGGCGATCGTCGCGGCGTGCAGCAGTTCCGCCACGTCTGGGCCGACGAGCGTGACCCCGGCGATCACCTTCCGGTCCTCGTGGACGACCATCCGGGCCTGTCCCCGGTATCCGTCGCTGTGCAGGGCGGAGCCCGCCACGGCCGCCAGGTCGTAGTCGACCACCCGGATCCGCATCCCGGCGGCCTCGGCCGCGGCCGCGGTCAGCCCCACCGACGCGATCTCCGGATCGGTGAACACCACCTGCGGCACCGCACGCTCGTCTGCCGTCGCCACGTGCCGCCCCCACCGGCCGTCCTCGACCGCCTCGCCCTTCGCACGCGCCACGATGACGTCCCCCACGGCACGAGCCTGGTACTTCCCTTGGTGCGTCAGCAGAACGCGCCGGTTGACGTCCCCGGCGGCATAGAGCCACCCGCCGTCCTGCCCGACGACCCGCATCGTGTCGTCGACCGTGAGCCAGTCGCCCGGCTTCAGGCCGACGCTGTCCAGGCCGATGTCCTGGGTGTTGGGCACCCGGCCGATGGCGACGAGGAGTTCGTCGGCGTCGATCTGCTCACCATCGGTGAGCGTGATGGACACCGTTCCGTCGTCGTCACGTTTCACAGATCCGGCCTCGGCCCCGATCCGCACCGAGACACCCTTGTCCCGCAACGACTCCACGACTCGCTCGCCGACGAACGGCTCCGCGAGGTGCAGCACGCCGTCACGGGCCAGCATGGTCACCGACGAGCCCAGGTCGGTGAACGCGGTCGCCATTTCCGAGGCCACCACCCCGCCGCCGATGATGGCGAGCCTGCGGGGAACCTCGCTCGCCGACACGGCTTCCCGGCTGGTCCACGGGGACGCCTCGCGAAGGCCTTCGATATCGGGGACCAGCGCGCCACTCCCGGTCGCGACGACGACCGCGTGCCGCGCGGTCAGCGTCGTCGTGGTGCCGTCCAGGCCGGTCACCTCGACGACCCGGGCGGCCACGATCCGGCCGTGTCCGCGGTACAGCGGAACACCCACCGATTCCAGCCAGGACGCCTGGCCGTCGTCCTTCCAGTTCGAGGCGAAGGCGTCGCGGCGGCGCAGCACGGCCGCCGCGTCCAGGCCGCCCGTCACCGCTTCGCGGGCGCCGGGCAACTGCCGGGCTGTCCGGAGCGCCGCTGCACTGCGCAGCAATGCCTTGGTCGGCATGCAGGCCCAGTACGAGCACTCACCGCCGACCAGTTCGCGCTCGACGATGGCGGCGCTCAGACCGCCCTGCACTATGCGGTCGGCGACGTTCTCCCCCACCGGACCCGCGCCGATGACGACGACGTCGTACGTACTGGTTTCCATGCCGTACCCCTTCAGGCGACACAACTGCGATACCGAACGTTCTACCTTGCCTCAGCATGGCGACCGGTTCCCGCCTTGTCAAGACCGAACGTTCTACCTTCTCGGGTTCCGGCGTGCCTGACTCCGCCTTACGCCCAGGTCCGGTAGTCGTCGTCCGGGAGCGGATGGCCGACTGGGACGACCCGGGAGTGCACCGCGGTCAGGCAGCCGGGACAGAACAGCTGGCGGAACACCACAGAGTCGTCGACGTAGACCGACGGGTCGTGCCAGATGTGCGGCCCTGCCTCGGTCGGGGCGGAGTCACGGCGGGCCAGCGCCGCGACGAACGCGCCGCCGGCCAGCGGCCCGATCCGCGTGCGGCAATGGACACACACCACCGTGCCAGTTCCCGGCGAGTCCAGGACGGCAAGGTTGTCGTCGAGCCGACGGGCACCGGTCAGGTCCGGCGCGCCGATCGAGGTGGGTCGTGGCTCGGGCAGACCGGCATCGGCGGCCCGCCGGAGCCGGAGCCGCTCGCGCTTCTCGTCGGTCGCGGCCAGGTCGACCTCGCCGTCGTGCCCCAGGACCACGCCATAGACCTCCCGCGCGGCTTCCACCGAAACCCGGGCCTGCAGCACGTCTTCGCGCACGCTCGCGGCCGGGCGCAGCAGCGGGTCGCCATACCCGCCGCCTGCCTGCCAGTGCAGGTAAAGCGCGTCACCCGGGCCGAGATCCGACTCGCCCTCGCACGGCAGCACCTCGATCTCGCCGCCGAGTTCGTCCAGGTCCGTGGGAATGGCGGTCGCGCCGGCGAGCTGGGGCACGCCGATCCCGCGCACCACCAGATCGAGCTGGGAGTTGCCCGGGTACCCACCGGCCAGGCCGACGTTCTGGTTCGCGACCTTCCCGGTTCCCGACACGACCAGCGACATCGTCCCCTGCTGGTCCGGGTGCTGCACGTAGCAGACCGAGCCGCTCATCCCGCCCCGCTGCCGCCCCGGCCCGCCGGAGTCGGTCTGCTCACGGCGCCACAAGGCGACCAGCGGGTAGAGGTACTCGGTCATCTCGACGTCAGGCGCCCGCGCGGAGGGGATGATGAGGCGGCCGCCGGTGTCGACGCCGTCGTGGTACACCTGCGCCCCGTAACCGCCTGCCATGACGTCGAAGACGGGCGACACGAACCCCTTGCCGCCTCCGCCGCGAACGTCCACACCGGACACCACACAGAGGTCGGTGGTGCCGTTGCAGATGGACTGCACGTCCCCGCGGTGATCGGGTTCGGCGTCCAGCATCTTGGCGATCACCTCGGCGACCAGGTTGCCCGCTCCCCACGCCGGCCCGAAGGGTCCCTTTCCCACCGCGGCGGGAAAGGACGCGTTGGTGATGGTGTCCTCGTCGGTGATGATCTCGAAGCAGCGCATCAGGCCGCCCGCCGCCCACGGGATGTCCCCGGCCAGCAACGGCAGCACAGTGAACACGATCCCGGCCCGCAACCCCGGATAGGGGCAGTTGATGATGCCGGTCTGCCCGGCCGTGCCGCGGAAGTCGAAGACGAGCCGGTCGGCCTGCTTGGTCATCGCGACCTTGATCGCGTGCAGGCCACGGTCGCCGGTTCGCGACTGTTCCTGGTAGCCCACCGCGGACCAGGTCCCGTCGGGCAGTGTCTCGAGTTTCGCCCGCAGCCTGCGCTCGGCGTCGTCCATCATCCGGCGCATCACGAGCTTGACGGTGCCGGCGCCGTACTTCGCGATGAGCCGGAGGATCTGCTCGGCGGCGTTCTTGTTCGCGGCGATCTTGGCGCGCAGGTCGAGACCGACCAGGTGCGGGAGCCTCGATCGCCGGACCCAGGCGTCGGCGACGTCACGCTGCAACACCCCGCCCCGGACGACCTTGATCGGCGGCGTGGGCAGGGCCTCGCCGAACACGTCGTGGGCCGACGGGCTGAAGGACCCCGGCCGGGGACCGCCCAGGTCGACCTGGTGGGCGATGGCCGTCGTCCAGCCGAACAGCCTGCCCTCGTGGAAGATCGGCGCCAGGATCGCGGCGTCGTTCTGGTGCAGCCCGCCGCCGATCCACGGGTCGTTGCACAGGAACATGTCGCCCTCGGCGATGCCCGGGTTGTCGGCGCGGTTGCGCAACGTCCAGACGATGGCCAGGTCCATGGACCCGATCAGGCCGACGTTGTAGGTGCCGACCTGGACCTGCTCGCCGAGCTCGTCGCAGATGGAGAAGTTGAAGTCGTTGGACTCGGTGACGACGTGCGAACCCGACATCCGCCGCAGCGTCTCCCCCATCTCCTGGGTGATCGCCCAGAGCCGGTGCCGGACGACCTCGTAGGTCAGGGCGTCGACCTGGCCGGGCCGCTCGTCGTCGACCTGGTGCAGCGGCAGGGCGGGCGAGATCTGCCGCAGCAGCTCCTCGCGCGGCAGGGGACGGCTGGTGAACTCGTCCGCCCCGGGAATCCTGGAAGTCATGGCAGCTGTCCTCACGTGTAGCGCAGCACGAGATTGCCGAGACGGTCGACACGGCCGGTGACCCCGGCGGGGACCACGACCACCGTGGTCGGCACGTCGACGATCGCCGGTCCGACGAGTTCGTGGCCCGCGCGGAGCCGGGCGTAGTCGTAGACGGGGGTCGGCACGAAGCCGATCCGCGAGTCGAGGCAGACGGAGCGTTCCCCGAGCAGCGCCTCCGCGGGGTCAGGGCTCTCGGCCGGTGCGACCTCAGGCAGCGCGACCGGGAAGCCGAGACTGGCCTTGGCTCGCACGCGGTAGGTGATCGCCTGCACGCCTGCCTCGCGGTAACCGGCGCCGCTGCCGTTGATGCGCTCGTACTGTTCCTCGAAGCGCTGAAGGATCTCCTCGCCGGTGTGCTCGGTGAACTCGGTGTCCGGAACGGCCGTCGCGAGCTCGGTGACCTGCATCGAGTACCGCAGGTCGACCTCGCGCTGCACCGTCACGTCGTGGAACTTCACCTTCTGCCGGTCGAGCGCGCGCCGCAGGTCGGCTTCCAGCCGCGCGTAGTGGGATTCGAGCACCGTGGGGTCGACCGGGAAGGAGGACGGATCGGAGAGCTCCGCGCTCAGCACGACGTCCGAGGCCGCGAGCCCGTAGGCAGAGAAGGCGGAAGCGACCGGACCGAGCGGCACGACGACCTCACTCACGCCCAGGTCGTGGCAGTAGCCGGCGCAGTGCGCGGGTCCGGCGCCGCCGAAGGCGTAGGCGACGAAGTCGCGGGGGTCGTAGCCGGCCTGCACGACGGCCCGCCGCAGCAGGTCTCCCGCCTGCGCGTTCTGCACCTCGTGGATGGCGATGGCGGCTTGCTCGACCGTGAGGCCGAGCGGCTCGGCCACGTGCTCGCGAATCGCCTGCCGCGCGAGGTCCATCCGCAGCGGCTTGCGGCCGCCGAGCAGCCCGCGTTCGCTCAGGATGCCCAGCACCAGGTTGGCGTCGGTGTTCGTGGGCCGCGTGCCGCCGTTGCCGTAGCAGGCGGGGCCGGGAACGGCCTCGGCGCTCTGCGGGCCGAGTCGCAGGTTGCCGCCCGCGTCCACCGAGGCGAGGGCGCCGCCGCCGGAACCGATGGTGTGCACGCGAATGGTCGCCGCGTTGATCGGGAACTGGTTGACGATCGAGCCCGGCGCCATCACCGGCTCCCCGTCGACGATCAGCCCCGCCAGGAACGTCGTGCCGCCGACATCGGTCGTGATGACGTTGCGGTGCCCGAGCTGCTCCGCCAGGCGCATGCCGCCGATGACGCCGCCGGACAGCACAGACCCCACAGTGGTGATGGCGTGCTCCGGAGCCCGGTCGGCCGTGATGGTGCCGCCTTCGCTCTGCATGACGAGCAGAGGTCCCTTGAGCCCGCTCCGCTCCAGCTGCTCCTGCAACGGCAGCAGGTAGGTGCGCAACCGGGGCCCCACCTGAGCGTTCATGATCGTCGTCGAGGTCCGCGCGAACTCGCGGATGCGCGGGCTGACCTCGCTGGAGAGCGTGACGTACAGGTCCGGGGCGATCTCGTGGATCAGCTCGCGGACGCGCCGCTCGTGGACGCCGTTCTTGAACGACCACAACAGACAGACGGCGATCGCCTCGACCCCCTGGTCCACAAGGGACTGTGCCACTCGACGGACCTCGTCCTCGTCCAGGGGGACCAGGATCTTCCCGGCGTGGTCGATCCGCTCGGTGACCTCGAGCGCCCGGTACTTCGGGATCAGCGGCGCGGGTTTGCGCTGCCGCAACGTGTCCTGGATCTCGTGGGCCGACCGGCCGAGCGTGCGGCCCTCGGCGTTCATGATGTAGATCGAGTCCCGGTGGCCCTTGGTGGCGATCAGCCCGACATCCGCCACCGTCCCCTGGACGAGGGCGTTGATCGACGCGGTCGTGCCGTGGGCGATGTAGTCGGTCCGCGAGAGCAGTTCGCCGACGCCGACGCCGAGCTCCGCGGCGAGGTCCTCGATCGCGCGCATGACGCCGGCCTCGCGGTTCGGCGGGGTCGTCGGCGTCTTGGCCGACACGATCCGGCCGGCCCCGTCGGAGGCGACCGCGTCGGTGAACGTGCCGCCCACATCGATGCCCAGTGCGTATGGCATGTGCGTTCTCCTGGTGATCTCTACCGCTGCTGGGCGGTGACACGGCCGGTGACTGTGTGCAGCAGCTCGCCGGGACGAGCGTCCGCGCCGCCCATCCAGGCGACGTGCTGGTCCGGGCGCACAAGCAGCAGCCCGGTGGGATAGCGGCCGGGCCACCGCCCAGGCAGGTCGGCCACGGTCAGCGGAATTCCGAGCTCACGGGCCGCGTCGGTCCAGGGCGCCACGTCGACGCTCAAGTCGGTGCGCAGCAAGGTGAAGCCGGGCCCGAGCACGTCGAGCACCGACCTGCCGTCGTCGAGCCACGCATGTGGCAGCCGGAAACCCGCCTGCGCTCGCTGCTGATACCGGCCCATGGTGATGGCCGCTTGCTCCTCACCTCCGACCACGAGGGGCGAGGCCGCGTAGTGATAGCCGAAGCTGAAGCCGTCGGGTGTGTACCGGTGTGGCTCGGTGACGGCCAACCGGTCGGCGAGCTCGGCGCGGGCCCGTGCGCCTTCCGGGCCGGGCAGGTGGATGTCCGGTGAGACGTCCGCGAGGGACTGGCGTGCCGCCGTGCCCACCGCACTGGCGAACTGCTCGCCGACCGGCTTGCGCTCCGTTTCGTACGCCGCCAGCAGGTCCGGTGGGGCCCATCCGTGGTGGACCGCCGCGAGCATCCAGCCCAGCGTCGCCGCGTCCTGGATACCGGCGTTCATCCCGAATCCCCCGACGGGAATCCAGATGTGGGCGGCGTCCCCGGCCAGGAACACCCGGCCGTCCCGGTAGCGCTCGGCGACCAGCTGGCGTCCGGTCCAGCGCACCACGCCGAGCACCTCGTGGCCGACGGGACCACCCACCGCTTCCCGGAGCAGCCGCGCGGGGTCCTCACGTTCGGTGTCGTGGTCGGGCGCGAAGGCGACGTGGTTGAGCCACAACGAATCCCCGTCGATGGCGATCAACGAGGCGAGCCGGCGGCCGTAGGTCCAGTACGTCCAGGCCCGGTCCCGGGCGGCCAGCCGCCCCAGCTCGGGCGAGCGGACGAAGGTCGACACGAACCGCTGGATCGCGTCGACGCCCTGGTAGCGGATGCCCAGCTGGCGGCGGACGGCGCTGTGGGCGCCGTCGCAGCCGATCACGTAGGCACAGTGCAGGGTGCGCCGGGTGCCTTCGGTCTCCACGACCGCCTCGACGTGATCTTCGTGCTGCCGCAACGCGACCAGCCGGGTACCACGCTCGATGCTCAGGCCGGGCAGTGCGTTCGCGTGCCGCTCCAGAATGGGTTCCAGGTACAGCTGCGAGATCCGGTGCTGCGGCTCCGGCGTGGGCCAGTCGTCCCGGCCGGCTCCGGCCAGCACGTCCCCGGACGACGGCAGGTCGATACGGAAGATCTCCTCGCCGCGCAGGGTCGTCCGGTACTGGATCGACGTGGGGTAGTCCTCGGGCAGCCCGGCCCGCCGGATGTCACCGGCGATCCCGAGCCTGCGGAAGATCTCCATCGATCGGGCGGAGGTGGTGTTGCAGCGGGGGTTGACGGCCCGCTTCCCGGTCGCCTCCACGACGTGGCACGCCACGCCGCGCTGGGCGAGGTCGATGGCGAGGGTCAGTCCGGTGGGACCGGCGCCGACGATCAGGACGCCGGCTTGGCTGCTGGTGTGCTCGGTCATGCGGTCAGGAACTCCCCTACCAGGCTGCAGAACTCGTCCGGCCGGTCGACGTGGATCCAGTGCCCGGCTCCCGCCACGACCTCGAGACGGCCATGGGGCAGAGTGCCGGCGAGACGCCGGGAGACCTCCACCGGCGAGACCCGGTCGCGTTCCCCGTGCAGGACGAGGACCGGGCAGGTGATCCTGGTGGGATCGACCGGAGGCGGCCCGTCGGGCACGTCGGCGAACATCGACCGGAAGGCGGCCTCGGCGCCGGGACGCAGGGCCTGTGCCAGCCGGAGGTCAGCGAGGTCGTCGAGGAGTTCGCGGTGGGAACTCTCGTCCGCGACCAGACGGCCAAGGGTGGTGCGCATGGACTGCTTCGTCGGCTCGTCGTAGAAGGGAACAGCGGGCGGCAGCGGTCCAGTGCCCGCCCCGCCCATGACGACCGCGCGGTCGATCCGGTCTGGCGCCGCGGCCATGAGAGCCAGCGCCGCGGCGCCGCCCGCGGCCGAGTTGCCGACGAGGTGCACACGGTCCAGGCCATGGTGATCGAGCAGGTCCAGGATCTGCCGTGCACGGGCCTGTGCCCACGCGTGCGGCCCGCGCGGCCCGCGCTCGACGACCTGCGTGCCGAAGCCGAGAAGGTCGGGAGCAAGGCAGCGGAACTCGGCCGAGAACCGGGAGCGTACCGTCGCCCAGTTGCTCTCGGCGTCGACGCCCGGCCCGCCGCCGTGCAGCAGCACGAGAACGGGGTTCCGCCCGATCGCCGCCCGTGTCTTGGCGGCACCGTCCGATGTGGCCTGCACCTGCTGCCTCCTGGTGTGGATCGCGCGCGAGTCCCGGGCCCTTGGAGTCAAACACCCTCGACGGCCCTGGGCTCGGACGCAATCCCCGCGACCCGGGGCGCACGCGCGTACCGGACGAGGAGAATCGTCGCCAGCGCGCCGATCAGGCCGGGTATCGCGAAGATCCGGAACATCGATCCCGGCGCCCAGCCGGCCTCCAGCAGGAAGCCGGCGAGCAGGGGCGCCAGCACGGCACCGAGCCGGCTCACGGCGACAGCCATGCCGAGCGCCGTCGCGCGGGCCTCGGCCGGGTAGATGGACGGGACGATGACGTTGATCCCGGACACCGAGCCGTTGAGGAACAGACCGACGAGCACCGCCACGACCAACGCGGTGGCCAGGGTCCCGAGCGACAGCGAGAACAGCACGAGCACGAGTGCCGCGATGCCGAAATAGGCCGCGGTCAGCCGGCGTGGCTCCACACGGGACACCAGAATCCCCAGCAACACCGCGCCGGTGACACCGCCGAGACTGAACAGCACGCCGCCGCTGATGCCTTGCTGGTTGGACATCCCGGCCTGCAGCAGCAGGCTCGGCGTCCACGAGCTCGCGAAGTAGAACATCATCTGCGCCGCGGTGAACGCCACCCAGACCAGTACCGTCCGGACAGCGTTGCCTCGGCGGAACAGCGATTCGAGCGCCACCTTGCGCGACGCCGACGCCGTCTCGGGCAGCTCGTCGACCGGCGCGCGGCCGATCGAGACGAGGATGCGGTTGAACCGGGCCAGCGCGTCGTGGGGACGGCGTGCCACGAGATAGTCCATCGACTCGGGCAGGAACCGCAGTCCGATCACGAAGAGGACGGCGGTCACGGCACCTCCGAACACAAAAACCGATCGCCAGCCGAGCGGGCCCACGAGCAGGCTCGTCGCGATACCGGCGATCACCGAGCCCAGGCCGTACCCCGTCGTGATCAGCGCGACGGCCAGTCCCCTGCGCCGGTTGTTCGCGTATTCGGAGGTGAGGACCGGCAGGCTCGCCGCCATCGCGCCCACCGCCGCGCCCGTGACCACCCGGCACGCGACGAGCTGCCCGAAGTCCTGTGCGACGGATGCCGCGAGCATTCCCAGCGACGCCAACGCCAGACAGCCGAGGGTGAGCCGGCGGCGCCCGACGCGGTCGGCGAGCGGAGCCAGGAAGAGTGCCCCGAAGGCCATCCCGGCCAGGCCGCCGCTGAGCAGCACTCCCACCGCCGACGGGGACAGGCCCCACTCACGGGTGATCGCCGGCCCGACGAAGGAGGTGACCAGGAGGTCGAACCCGTCCACCAGGTTCATCACGAGACAAAGTGCGACCGCCCTGACCTGGGCGCGGCTCATCGGCGACTGCTTGACCTGTTCAAGGACGTTCACGGGAAACCTCGCTTCGTTGCGACGGTCGGGTAAGGCCCCCTCGGAAAGCCCCTGAACCGGCTCTGGGACGCGGGTCCGGCGCGGGCGTTCCATGCTTTGTATGTAACGTTCACTCTACGACTTGCCGGACGGGTTGGCTACCGCGTCGTGGCTCGTCTCAGAAGGTTCCGGCGCTCACGTTGGCCACCTTCGCCGTGCGGCCGAGGCGAAGCGCCGAGACGAGGAAGAAGATCCCGCCGAGCACCGCGTAGCCGGCGACATTGGTCAGCGAGGCGCCCGGCTGCCCGGCCTGCAGGATGAACGACGTGCCGGCGAGCGTGGAGATGCCGCCGCTGAGGATCATGGCCCACTGCCCGCCCAGCTTGCGGCGGCTGACACCGACGACGAGCTGGACGACGCCGGAGACGATGGCCCACAGCCCCCACACGCGCAGAACGCCGGGGATTCCGGCCGAGGCGGCGATCCCGATGCCCACCGCGGCGAGCAGGCTGACCCCGATGTTCACGTACAGACCCAGCGCCGACCCCGTCGCCTTCGACGAGCGAGCGTCGACGATCGCGGCGGCCACGTCGAACAACGGGTAGAGCACGAGCAACGCCACGGTGAGCGGCCCGAAGCTCGACGCGGTCGCCACCACCAGGGCGGCCCACACGACCGCGAACGCGAAACGGACGAAGTACAACCGGCGCAAGGACGCCGCGACAGCACTTTCCGGGGTGCTCATGAGTTCTCCCTTGGATTGGTGTGAACGATCCGGCCGGGGGACATTTCCCGCCGCGGCCACGGGACGGAACCGGTACGGTCTCCCGTGTATAGAACGTTCGGTACACGACTGACCTTACTGACGCCCGGCCGTCTCGTCAAGACCGATCGTTCTATCTCGCCCCTGTCAGGCGGATTTCGGGAAGGCGAAGGGATTGGCGTCGGCGTGGTGGTGCCCCCACACGTCCGAGACGCCGAAGTCGTGCGGGACCCAGTCCTCGCCGACCTCGATGCCACCACAGCCGATCTCCAGGTGGAACCCGCTGGGATTCTGGACGTAGAACGAGATCGCCTTGTCGTTCATGTGCCTGCCAAGGCTGATCGAGATCGGGACACCGTTGCGCCGGGCCTGGTCGTAGGCCCGGCCGACGTCGTCGATCGAGCCGTGTTCGATCTCAAGGTGGTGAACGGAGGGCGTTTCCGCGTGCGCCAGCGCGATGCTGTGGTGGGTCGCGTTGCAGCGGAAGAAGAACAGGCCGGGAGCACGGTAGTCGGTCAGCTTGAACTCCAGAACGGACTCGTAGAGCTCGCGCAGTTCGGCGACCTTGGGACCGGCCTGGACGAGGTGCCCCAGGCCCGTGGCGCCGGGATGCGCACCGGCCGGGCGGGCCACGCCGGTACGGACCTTGGCCTCACCGATCGCCAATTCCACGCGGTAGCCGACGGGATCGGTGAACCACCGCAGCTGCGTGGCGCCGCGCAGCTGTTTCTCGTCCGCCGAACCGTCTTCGACGGTGAAACCGGCGTCCGTCAACCGCCGCGTGAGCCGGTCGAGCTCGGGCGGCGAGTCGACGATCCACCCGATCTCCCTTGGACTGTCCACTGTGGACGGATGAAGCGCCACACGGTACTTGAACACGTCGAGCTCGGCCAGGGCGACCTCGTCCGTGCCGGACTTCACGGTGGTGACACCGATTCCCAGCGTGCGCTCGAACAGGTCGGTCCATGCGTCGACGTCGGTGACGTTGAGGCCGACGTAGCCCAGCTTCCGGATACCCACGTTGTGTCATCCCTCCGATGCGGCGGTTGGCCCGCCCTGCAGAAATTCACGGACGATGTGGTTGAACTCGGGCGCGCGCTCGTACTGCACCCAATGCCGGCATCGGGGCAGCACGCGTAGCTCCGCGTTGGGGATGCCGTGCAGGATCCTGGGCGCCCAGGTCAGCGGAACCGTCTGGTCCTCCCGTCCCCACACGAGCAGCGTGGGGGCTTCGATGAGCCGCAGGTCGGGCGTCAGGTCACCGAAGTTCGGGGGGATCGGCAACTCGGGGTGGGCCTTGAGACTCGCCTCGTACCGCTCGTCGATGAGGGCGTCCGTCGCGAGGGTCTCGTCGAAGACCATGAGACGCACGAACTCGGCCATCGCCTCACGGGCCGGCTCCTCGGCCGCCATGTAGGCGAAGAGGTGTTCGAGGCCGACCGGCCAGGGCGGCGCGTCCGCCGGGAGAACTCCGCCCGGTGCCATGAGCACGAGCCGGTCGACACGTTCGGGATGACGCATGGCGATCCGCATCGCGACGCCGCCACCGTAGGAGTTGCCCACCAGATGGGCTCGTTCGATCCCGAGAGCCGTCATCGCGCGGCACACTCGTTCGGCGGCGTGGAAGATCAGCGGCTCGTCCGTCGCCGGCCGCGGGGTGCTCCCCCAGCCCGGCAGGTCGACCACGATGTTCCGGAAGTCCGCGAAGGCCGGCAGGTTCCGGCCGAAGTTGCTCATCCCCGTGGCTCCCGGGCCCGAGCCGTGCAGCCACACGACCGGGCTGCCCGAGCCGACACCGGTGTACGCGAGCCGCACGTCCCCGACATCCACCGTGCTCACCATCCCAGCACCTCCGCTCTGTATGTAACGTTCACTATACAGCTGGGCGCGGCCTTATCAAGACACCTGAATCAACGACGGGGTGACTCGTCAGCGGGCCGAGGGCGTCCACTGTGGACGACGTGAAGAGCCTCGTGACCGACGGACTTGGACGGCGCTCGTCTCGTCGCGAAGCCTAGGTCGTGTTTCAAATGCCCGATCGCGATAGCCGGGCCGGATGCGGCCCGATCCCGACTCTCATCGACCGGGACATTCGAAACACGACCTAAACGCCGCGCTGCGCCGCCAGCCCACGTACCAACGAAACAAACGGGGTGACCTGCGAGCTGTACGTCATGTCGTCGAGGCTGCTGGTCACTGACAGGCCGTCCGTCAGGGCACGCCCGAGCACCGCCAGCTGATTGACGAGGGCTTCGTTCTCCTCGCCGCCATCCGGCGCGAAGATGGGCGTGAGCGCATCCACCCAGGAGGCGTGGGCGTAGTCGCGGATGCGGCGCACGGTTTTCCGCACCGCCTCGGCATCCTTCTGCGGGCCGACGCTGATGGCCAGCAGGAGACGAAGATAGTCCGGCCGCTTGTCCAGGGACCTGCACGCGGCCGTGAACCACGCTTCGAGACGGTCGAGCGGAGCCCGGTCGTCGAACGAGGACGGATTCGGGAACAGGGCGTGCAGTTCCCCGAAGGTGCGGTCGAGCAGCGCCGCCAGCACACCGAGCTTGTTCCCGAAGTGGTAGTAGATCGAGCTGGCCGGAAGCCCGGCTTTCGCGCACAGGTCCGACACGGCCATGCCGTCGTACCCCTTGTCGGCGATGAGGTCGCGGGCCGCGTCCAGAATCACGTCACGGCTGCTCGGGCCGGCATCGGTCGACGCGGAGCCAGATCCCCTCACCATGTGGTCATGATAGGTCCACCCGGACACCACTCCCTGCCTGGGCAGCTCGCGGGCGTGACGGTGCCGGGCTGATGGTCCACACCAGCCCGGCCACCGGTGTCACGCGACGGTCGCGTCGATGGCCACCGGGATGTTGCCCCGGGTCGCGTTGGAGTAAGGGCAGACCGCGTGCGCCGCCTCGACAAGCTGATCAGCCGTCGCCTGGTCGACGCCGGACAACTCGACGTGCAGGGCGGCACTGAGGCTGAATCCGCCTTCCGGCGTCGCGTGCACCTCGACTTCGGCGACGACCGCCGAGTCGGTGACACGGGTCTTGCGCTGCGCGGCGATCGCCTTGAGCGCCGAGTGGAAGCACGACGCCCAGCCCGCCGCGAACAGCTGCTCGGGATTGGTCGCACCGCCCGGGCCGCCCATCTCCTTCGGGATCGCCAGAAAGACGTCGAGCAGGCCGTCGTTGGTGCTGGCCCGTCCGCCAGCCCTGCCGTCACCGGTGGAAGTGGCGACTCCGACATACACAGGTTCGGTCACGAGTTCTCGGTTCCTCTCAGGTCCAGCCGTGGGGCACCGTCGGCCACCCTTTCGCAAGACTGAACGTTCTATCCACCATCGTGCCGGTTCACCACCCCGCTGTCAATACCGAACGTTCTACCTCGTGTGTGTCCTGGACGCCCAGGGCACTCATCGGCGAGTCGGCCTGCCGCCCGAGAGGTGCGCTTCGGCGAGTTTCCGGAATGCCGCCACGAGACGGTTGCGGTCGCCATCGCGAGTGGCCAGCACAACGCGGCTGGGCTCGACTCCGACCAAGGGGATCGTGACGAGATCCGGGCGGAGCCGGCCGGTGTGCTCACCGGCCGGGATGATCGTGGCTGCCTGCCCGGCGGCGACGACTTCGGCCTTGTCCTCAACAGAAGTGACGAGCGGGCCACCGGGTGCGGGGCTTCCGTCGGGCCGGGGATCGATGCGCCAGAAAGCGTTCCAGGCCGGGTCGGGCACCTGGGGCATGGGTTCGTCCGCGATGTCGTCGAGCGTCACCGATTCCTTGCCGGCGAGGCGGTGATCGACCGACACCGCCAGCACCCGGGGTTCGTTGTACAGGACCGTCACGTGCAACTGGCCGGTCCGCATCGGCAGCCGGGTCACCACCGCGTCCACACGGTGCTCAAGCAGCGCTTCGCTTGGCTCGCCCCAACCCAGATGCGACGTTCGTATCTCGGCGTCCGGGTGGCGGTGGCGCAACTCCCGGATCGCCGGGGTGATGATCAGGTTCGCGGTGTAGCCGATGGTGACGTGGCTGGACCCGGCCGCGGCCCGGGTGCGCGCGGCGGCCTGTTCGGCGGAGCGCAACAACTCCTTGGCCCGGGGCAGGAAGACTTCGCCGGCCTCAGTGAGCCGGGTGCCTTGCGGGGTACGGTCCAGCAGGCGGACGCCCAGTTGCTGTTCCAGACGGCGGATCTGCCGGCTCAGGGACGGCTGCGCGACGTGCAGGGCCGCGGCGGCGCGGCCGAAGTGCCGGTGGTCGGCGACGACGGTGAAGTACCGCACCAACCGCAGATCGAGGTCCGCCGGAGGAGGCAAGCCGAGCATGCCTCCACCGTAGCCTCCTGTGCCCGCACACAGCGGTGATGCCGGAAACGTATCGCCTCATGCGAACCAGATCTTGGACGCGGGACTTCGCACGGCCACAAGGTGGAATCACCGTCCTCTCCCGACACACCGAACGGAAGTGCACGATGTCCGCACCCACAGCCTTGATCACCGGCGGAACCAGTGGAATCGGCAAGGCCACCGCCGAACTGCTCCATGAACGCGGATACCAGGTGATCGTCACCGGGCAGAACCCCGGCACCATCGCCGCCGCCGCGAAAGCACTCCCGGAACAGATCGCCGTGCTCCGCGCCGACGCCCGGTCACTGACCGACACCGCTCGCGTCACCGACGAGATCCGGGAGCGCTTCGGCACGCTGGACGTCCTGTTCCTCAATGCCGGGATCGTCCGGCCAGGACCCGTCGAAGCCTTCGGCGAAGCCACTTTCGACGAGCTGGTCGACGTCAACTTCAAAGGCCAGTTCTTCACCCTGCACAACTGCCTGCCGCTGCTCAGCGACGGCGGCTCGGTGATCTTCACCGTCGGGATCGGCGCCACCCGGGGAATACCCGGCGGATCGGTGACCGCCGCCAGCAGAGGCGCCCTGCTCGCCCTCGTGCCGTCGCTCGCCCTGGAACTGGCGCCTCGGCGGATCCGGGTCAACGCCGTCAGTCCCGGACCCGTCGACACGGGAATCTGGGCCAAGTCCGGACTTCCGCCCGAAGCACTCGCGCAAGCCGCCACCGCCACGGCCGCCCGCGTCCCCCTCGGCAGGTTCGGCACTCCGCGGGAGATCGCCGAAGTCGTGGCGTTCCTCGCCTCGGACGCGGCCGGCTTCATCACCGGAGAGAACATCGTGGTCGGCGGCGGAGCCGGAATCAGCGCGTAGGGCGAGGTGGCCGCTGGACGGCGTCTGTGCCGCCGTGATCACCCCAAGCCCGTCCGGGACCGGTCCCCAACGGACGGCGACAAGGTATGTGCCGGCATGTGCGTACAGAGCAGTGCCATGTCCGCAGTCCGCGGTGAGTGCGCCGTAGCTGCTTCGCGACAGCAGAAACCAAGGAGCGAGCGTGGATCTACAGCGAGCCTGGCGGGTGCCCCTGACCGGGGTACTGATCGCCGGGATGGTGGGGGTGTCCGGCCCGGCGGTGGCGCTGGCGGCAGGCTCTCCGTTGCCTGTCAAGGAAGTCGTGGCCAGCGAGGATGACGGCAACGTCCCGGCCAACACGATCGATGGGGATCTGACCACCCGGTGGTCGGCTGAGGGTGACGGGGTGTGGATCCGGTACGACCTCGGCTCGGCGCAGACGGTCGGGTCGGTGTCCATCGCCTGGCACAAGGGCGACACCCGGCGGGACACCTTCGACGTGCAGCTGTCCGGTGACGGGTCGTCGTGGACGACTGTGCTGGCGGGCAAAACCAGCAGTGGCACCACACTCCAGCCGCAGAACTACGACTTCGCGGACGGCTCTGCCCGGTATGTGCGTGTCGTGGGGCACGGCAACACGTCCAACGACTGGACCAGCATCACCGAGACGGTCGTCAACGGTGCTGACGGTGGTGGGGGTGGTGGGGAGTGTGACTACCCGGCCGACGTGCTGGACCTGCGTAACTGGTACATCGGGCTGCCGATCGGCGAGGAGGAGAAGCCGCTGAACGTCGAGCAGCCGGAGCTGGCCACGTATTCGATCGACCCGTGGTTCCGGGCTGCCCCGGACTGCACGGCGGTGCAGTTCCGGGCGGCGGTCAACGGCGTGACCACCAGCGGATCGAACTATCCGCGTTCGGAGTTGCGGGAGATGTCGGGCAGTTCGAAGGCCAGCTGGTCCTCGACGTCGGGTACGCACACGATGGTGATCGACCAGGCCATCACCGCGGTGCCGCAGGGGCGGCCGAACATCGTCGCCGGGCAGATCCATGACGCCGAGAACGATGTCTCGGTCTTCCGGTTGGAGGGCAGCAAGCTCTACATCACCGACGGCAACAACAAGCACAAGCTGGTGACGGACAACTACGTGCTCGGGACCAGGTTCCAGGCCAAGTTCGTGGTCTCCG
>NZ_JAAATY010000043.1 GCF_013280595.1 Kibdelosporangium persicum | reverse complement strand
GACACCGCCGCCTCGGTAATCGTCGGCAGCACACCCACACGCGGCGCCAACTCCCGAAACACCACCGCCTCGTCCCGCTCACACCCATACACCGTGATCCCCGTGGTCAGCACCACCGACGACGACCCCAGCGACCGAGCCCGGCGAGCCGCCGTTCGTGCTGGTTCACTGTTGGTCACCCCGCCATTGAAGGCAGCGCGATGTTGCCAGGACGTATCAGATTTTCGATATGCCCACGATATGTTACCGACCAGTAATACATCACCCCACCACCACCTCGTGAGTATTTATCTGTGTTAGAACACGGATAAACACTCACGAGCCCGGGAAGCAGTCGCGGTGGCCTCGGATCGAGCTGGCCCGCCAGAGCATCACGCAGTGCGACGAAGCGGGCACGTTCGCTTGCTTACGTTGCGCTGTCGCGGCATGCTGGATCTGTGACCCCGCGCGAGGAGAACCCCGGGCTCTCTGGCAGATCGGCGGAACCACCACAACCTCAGGACGCGCGCACGACAACGGAATTCGTGGCCGCGTTGCGGGCGCTGCGATTATGGTCCGGGTTGACATACCGCCAACTGGAGGGAAAGGCCTCGGCCTCCGGGGACGTCCTTCCGTCGAGCACCATCGCTTCCGCTCTCGGCCGGTCCACCATGCCTCGTGAGCAGATGGTGACGGCTCTGGTGCGGGCCTGCGGCGTCGGCGAGACCGCCGTTCAGGAATGGCTCGCCGCGCGCGAGCGAATCGTGATGGGAGAACCAGAAGCGAAGGAGAGTCCGACCGGCCCCACACCGCCACCGGAACCATCACCGCGGCGACGAGAACCCTCGCGGGCGATCTTGGTGGTGGCGACCGTAGTCGCGACAGCCACGCTCAGCATCGGTGGATACATCCTCTTCTCCGACCTCGTCGGGCGCCCGACACGTGAACATGCGCCGCCCAGCGGCACCGGACTGCCGATTCGCGGATTGACCATGGGAATGGCCGGGAGCTGGGTGGCGATCCGTGCCGCCACGGCACCCGATCTCTGCGTGAGCGAGGGACGCGACTCCACCGGTCGCTACTCCCATCCCGTCGCCGCGTTGCGGCCCTGCGAGCAGGCCGTCCCGCCGCGAACCTACCTGCGGCCGATCAAGGCACATCTGGTGCAAATCCAATGGCACGAAGCCTCAGAGGGCATCGGCTGTCTCACCGTCCGGACCGACGGCGCGGGCAGGGATCTGGTCGAACCATGGAACGACTGCGACGAGAACCGGTCTTCCCAGGTGTTCCGAATGGCACTGGCCGGCCCACCCGATTCGCGACGGTACCGAATCCATCCCACGCACAGCGATATGTGCCTCGGAATCGGGAACAAAGAGGTCGTGGCCGACCGGGAAGCGGTGCACGGTCCCTGCACCGGGTTGGCAGACCAGGAATTCGTGATCGACCTGCTGCCTCCGCCATGAGGCGATAACTGGCTCACCCGACCGTGTTCGAGCTGGTTCGGGCCCGTTCGAGACGGTTCCGAACACGTTCAGCCGCGCAGTCCGCGCACCGCGGGGTGATATCGCTTGGCGATGCGATGTCATTCGGGGGGAGCTGATGACGGTGTCCGTGTCCTGGCCGGAGAAATGGGAAATCGCGACGGCGCCGGTAGTGCGATCGGGGCCTGGTGTTCGCCGCATCCGCGGGTTCCGGTTGTTGCCCGGCGAATCGGAATTTCAGGTACCGCCTGCCGCACACACGACGCTCGTGCTCGTGCTCGACGAGGCAGAGCACGGGATCGAGGTGCTGATCGAGCCATGGGCCGCGTTCACCCTCTTCGGCGGATCGGCGTCCCGGCCCACGAAAGTGATCGATACGCGCATCCGGGTGCTGACCAGGACGCTGGCCGCGGCCGGCGACTGGAACCGGCGATTTCGCCTGCTCAACTCCGTGCTGGCACGCTGGCAGTGCGCTGGACCGCCCTGCTCCCCGCAGCTCGTCCGTGCGTGGGAACGTCGGGCAGGCGGTGTGCGAGTTCTCGCGCGGCCATGAGGCTGACGAGCTTGCTCGTCGCGTAACGATGACCTGGTTGTGGAAACGGTTGCCCCCGGACGGTCCACCGCACTACAGTCGATAGGAAACAAATTGTTCTCTATTGGCTCGACGCTTGGAGTGCACATGGAACCGACGGCCGCCTTCCCGCAGCCGCGCACCTGTCCTTACCGGCCGCCGTTCGGCTACGCCGAGCTGACCGAGCAGGCGCCGCTACATCGCGTCGAGCTCCACGACGGCAAGCTCGGTTGGCTGGTCACGCGCCACACGGAGGCACGCGCGCTGCTCAGCGATTCGCGATTGTCGGCCGATCGCACGAACCCGAACTTCCCGTTGATCTCGGCGCGCGGGGCGGCGGTGCGCAGCCAGCCGCCCGCGTTCATCGGCATGGACGAGCCGGAGCACGGCCACTACCGGCGGATGACCATCCCCGACTTCACCGCCAAGCGGATCAACGGGTTGCGCCCGAGGATCGAGGAGATCGCCACACAGGCCGCCGACCAGCTGAACGCGGCCGGCTCTCCCGCCGATCTCGTGGTCAACTACGCGGTACCCATCCCGTCGCTGGTGATCTGCGAGATCCTCGGCGTGCCGTACTCCGATCACGAGTTCTTCGAAGACGCCAGCAGGCGGCTGATGCGGGCCGCCGACGAGCACGAAGTGGCCGCGCCGCGCGCGGAACTGCTGGCATATCTCGACTCGCTGATCGACACCGCCCTCCAACGGCCGATGCCCGGCCTCATCGGCAGGCTCGCCGGCGACCAGCTCACCCGCGGTGAGCTGTCCCGCGAACTTCTCATCGGCATCGCCTTGCTGCTGCTCGTGGCGGGCCACGAGACGACCGCCAGCATGATCACGCTCGGCACCGTGATCCTGCTGGAGCACCCGGATCGACTCGCGGAGCTCCGCGCGGACCGCGGTGTCGCGCCCGATCTCGTCGAGGAGTTGCTGCGCTACGCCTCCGTCGCCGACACCGCCGGTGCCCGTGTGGCAACGGCCGACATCGACATCGCCGGGCAACGCATTCGCGCGGGCGAGGGAGTGCTGATTCCGAACGGGCCGGCGAACTTCGACCCCGCACTGTTCCCCGATCCCGACGAGTTCGACATCCGCCGAGGCTCGCGTAACCACAACGCGTTCGGCTACGGCGTTCACCAATGTCTCGGCCAGAACCTCGCGCGACTCGAGTTGCAGATCGCGCTGCCGTTGCTGTTCGAACGCTTCCCCACGCTGCGGCTCGAGACTCCGGCCTCGCAACTGCGACCCGCCCGTGCCGACACCATTCAGAGCATCGACGAGCTCATCGTTGCGTGGTGAGCACGCGAAACCCGCCGCCCGCCGACGCCGACCCTGTGCGCGGCCTCGCGGGCCGTTGCGGTGCGACGTGCTCGGCGCCACGCCGTCAGGACCGGTTCCCACCAGGCGGTGAGCAACAACCGGCCGACCTTACGAAGCCGACAACGAGAGAACCCGTCAGCTGACACGCCTCATCATCGACACCCCACCGCTCGCGCTCCGGCATCGGGAGAAGAACTCGAGGTGGCACGGGCTGTTGCGGCCAGAAATCGCCCGCCGGTTGCCCCTCGATCCTTCGGACGACGCAGGCCCTCGCCCTGACGCCATCGTGGGCGCTGCGCTCGGCTGTGTGGAGGCGACACTCCTCGCTTGGGCCAGGAACCCGGAGTCCCGACCGATCACGGAAGTCCTGGATCGCGCCATGGGTGCCATCGCGCCGCTGGCCCCGTAATCCGGCGGAGGGAGTCCGCCGACGCTACCGGCGGTTGCCACGACAGCACGGAACCTCCGAAGCGTCTGGTGTCCGGTGTGGACGACCATCCGAGGGTGGGTCACCGGCCGCGGTAGTTCTGCGGGTGCGGCCCGTGGTGTGGGCTCAGCCGTCGAGCAGGACTGTGGCCGCGCGCGCGATCACAGCGACATCGTGGCCGAACACCGCGCCGTGCAAGACAATGCCCGGCAGCAAGGCCAACACGAGTCGCGCACCGTCGTCCGGGTCGAGGTTGGCCGGGACACGGCCGGCGCGCTGCCCGCGCGCCAGCGCGCCGGCGCATCCGTCGGCAATGAGTTCTGTTCCGCGGTGAGCCTCCTCCCGCATGTGCTCGTTGCGGGCGACCTCGGCCCACGCCTGCACAGCCACCAGACCATGCTCGCGAAGGTCGATGTCGCGGCCCTCTACCGTGATGGTGCCCGCCATGAAGGTGTTAGTCAGCACCGCGATCACGTCGGCTACGGATGGCGCCTCCAGCTGTTTCATGCGCTCCACGACAGCCGGGCCGATACCGTCGAAGGACTCGCGGGCGATTTCGCGTATCAGTTCGTCCTTGCCGCTGAAGTAGCGGTAGAACGCGCCTGCCGAGATGCCCGCCTCGGCAACCAGGTCGGGCATCGAGGTCTGGTGGAAGCCATCGCGGGCGAAGCAGCGGCGCGCGGCGTCGACGATGGCGGCCCGGTTCGCCGCACGTCGCCGGTCGGTGATCCTCGGCATATCGCCCATCTTAGGCGAACAGTCATTCGCCTTGACGACCGCCAGCGCCGACTGTAGCTTCGAATAGCGAAAGATCATTCGCTATTCGAGGGAGGTGGTGCCGATGCGGCAGCGAACGACATGCGCCATCGTCGGTGGCGGACCGGCGGGCATGTTCCTGGGACTCGTGCTCGCCCGCGCGGGCGTGGCGGTCACCGTGCTGGAGAAGCACGCCGATTTTCTGCGCGACTTCCGCGGCGACACCGTGCACGTCTCCACGCTGAACCTGCTCGACGAACTGGGGCTGGGCGAACGTTTCGCCGCCCTGCCCCAGCAGCGGTCCGAACGCGGCAGCCTCCATCTCGACCAGGGCAGCGTGCAGATGGCCGACATGACCCGGCTGCGCGGCAGGCACCGGTATCTCGCGATGGTGCCGCAGTGGGACTTGCTCACCCTGCTCGCCGAGGTCGCCAACGCCGAGCCGACGTTCACGCTGCGACGGAACGCGGAGGTCACCGAATTGCTGTGGGAGGGCGGCCGTGTCGCCGGTATCCGGTTCACCGACCGCGACGACGGGTCCACCCACGAACTGCGGGCCGGGCTGACGGTGGCGTGCGATGGCCGCGGCTCCACAGTGCGCGCGGCCGCAGGTCTGGTTCCCCGGTCGTGCGCGACGCCGATGGACGTGTGGTGGTTCCGGCTGCCCCGTCACACCGGTGACCCGGCCGTGGACGTCGAGCGCATGTCCCCTGGTCAGTACATGGTCATGATCGACCGCGGCGACTATTGGCAGTGCGCCTACCTCATCCGCAAAGGCACCGATGCGCCGTCGCGCGAGGCCGGGATCGAGGCGTTCCGCCGCCGTCTCGCCATTTTCGTCCCCTGGCTGGCGGACCGGGCGGGCGAACTCCGGTCCTTCGACGACGTCAAGCTGCTCGACGTGCGCCTTGAGCGCCTGCGCCGCTGGTACACCGACGGGCTACTACTGATCGGCGACGCCGCACACGCCATGTCACCGGTCGGCGGCGTAGGGATCAACCTCGCGGTGGCCGACGCGGTAGCGGCGGGACGAATCCTCGCGTCAACGTTGCGCGACAGTGGGCGAGTCCCGGTGCCGACGCTCCGCCGCGTGCAGCTACGGCGGTCGTGGCCCACAGCCGTTATGCAGGCCATGCAGCGGCAACTGCATGGCCTGCTCCGGGAGGTGCTGGCAGCCGAGCCAGTCGACGTCGCGCCCGCGGAATTCGCCGTCGCGGCGCCCACAGACTCGCTACCGCTGCCACTGCGGGTGATGCGCCGGTTCCCCGCCCTCCAGGTCGTCCCCGCCTGGCTCACCGGGATCGGGCCACTACCCGAACACGCCCCACCGTGGGCGCGACGCGCGACGACACCAGTTCTGCCAGGGACGCGGTAGACACCGGCGCCCCAACCACTCTTTGGAGGTCTTTCGTGATCGTCATAACCGCCCCTACCAGCCGGATCGGCAAACAAGTTCTCGACAGTGCCGTCGACCGCGGCAAGCCGGTCCGCGTGATCGCCCGTGATCCTTCCCGGATCTCTCCGCAGGTGCGCGAGCGCGTCGAGATCGTTCACGGGTCGCACAGCGACCCCGATGTCCTCACCGAGGCGTTCGCGGGCGCCGACCAGGTGTTCTGGCTGGTGCCACCGGACTTCCACGCCGAGGACGTAGCGGAACACTACGTGAAGTTCACGCGGGCGGCCTGCGATGCGATCCAGCGTCAGGGTGTCGAACACGTCGTCGGCGTTTCGAGTCTGGGCCGCGCATACGGCAAGCATGCCGGGTTGCTGTCCGCCGCGTACACAATGGACGAGCTCATCGAGAGCACCGGCGTCTGTTACCGCGCGCTGCGCATGCCCTACTTCATGGAGAACTTTCTCAGCCAGGGCGAGGCGATCATGAGTAACGGCATGTTCTTCGTGGCGAACGCCCCGGATCGTGTGCTCGCGACCGTCGCCACCCGCGACATCGCCACAACGGCCGCCGCGCTGTTGCTCGACGACTCGTGGACCGGCCAGGACAGCGTCCCGGTGATCGGACCCGACAGCCTGTGTCCCCACGAGATGGCCCGAATCATGTCCGAAGTTCTTGGCCGGGAGGTCCACTGTCACCACGTCCCCCTTGAGAAGTTCCGGGGGACAATGACACAGCGTGGAGTCAGCGAGGCCTGGGCCCAGGGCATGGCCGACATGATCGCCGCCCAGAACGGCGGTATCTACGACGCCGAACAGCAAGCGTCACCATCGGCTCCCACCAGCTTCCGCCAATGGTGCCGGCACGTACTCAAACCATTCCTGCAAGCCTAGGTGCGGCCCCAGCGCGCGGGTGGCCGGAACGGGCAGGTGCGAGTCTGCGGGAAGCGACGGTCTCTTGCAACGAACACCTCAACTAGAGGAAAACTAGTTCCCTAAATCGACGGTAACGTCTGCCCCCACGAAGCGCGACCAACGAGCGGGAGCACGCATGGCCAGCAGGACGATGGACCACCGCCAAGGGCCGCGCAAGCGCGGCGCCGAACTGGAGGCCGCGATCCTGGCTGCGACACGCGAGGGCCTCGTCGAACGCGGGTACGCAGCACTGTCCATGGACTGGATCGCCGAGCGGGCCCGTACCAGTAAAGCCGCCCTGTACCGCCGGTGGCGCACCCTCGGTGAGCTCGTGGTGTACGCGCACGCCCGGCTGGTCCAGTCCCTGCTCACCACGCCCGACACCGGCTCCTTCGCCTCCGACACGCGCACGATGCTGCGGTCGATGGCCGACCTGATGGACTCCGAGTACGGCGAACTGCTGCGCGGCGTACTCGCCGAGATCATGAAGAACCGGGAACTCGCAGCCGAAGCACGCAGACAACTCGCGGACTCCGAGCCGCACGCCATGGACGAGATCTACCGCCGCGGGATCGAGCGCGGCGAGGTCCGCCCCGAGCTGCGTGGGACGCGCACCATGACGGTCGCGCTCGACCTGCTGCGCAGCGAGTTCATCCTCCATGGAACGCCCATCACCGACGCCGTGATCGACGACATCCTCGACGCCGTCTACCTCCCACTTGTGCGCCTGCCGAACTGACGACGGTCCAGAGCGGCCATGCCTGCCCCGGCGACCGCAGGCCGAAGCACCGTCGTTGTATGTCTACTTCCGCAACGCCGCGGAACTACAGGCTGCGGTACTCGATTGGTGAAGTCTGAACGCGGCGGCAGCACGCGGAACCGGGTCTGCCAAAGGACATCAAGCCAGTAAACAGAAAGCCACGCTAGTCAAGGCACAACGCGCCCAGCGCTGGTTCGGCAGGAGCTCGCATCGTGAGGGGTTTGGGGGGCACGACCCCCAGAGTCCACGGACCTAACGCGTCAGCATAAGAACCAGATAGCCCATGCCGAAGGCCCGAAAGTGCCGAGCGAACCAGTAAACAGAAAGCCACGCTAGTCAAGGCACAACGCGCCCAGCGCTGGAAGGTAAGAAGCTCGCACCGTGGGGGGCTTGGAGGCACGACCCCCAGAGTCCGCGGACCTAACGCGCCAGCATAAGAACCAGATAGCCCATGCCGAAGGCCCGAAAGTGCCGAGCAAACCAGTAAACAGAAAGCCACGCTAGTCAAGGCACAACGCGCCCAGCGCTGGAAGGTAAGAAGCTCGCACCGTGGGGGGCTTGGGGGGCTCGGCCCCCCAAAATAAAACGGACGACCCGGCGAGCAGCCAAGCGAAGCGAAGGCTGCGAGCAGGATCGTCCTGAGGACGTGGAGCTGAGGGGAATCGAACCCCTGACCTTCTCGATGCGAACGAGACGCGCTACCAACTGCGCTACAGCCCCTTGGTGCTCCGGTAGCTTAACAGGCCCTCCGGAGCGGTTTTCACTCCCCCACCGCTCGGCGGTAGCGGAAGCTGTCGAGGTCGTCGAGCTCGTCGAATGCCGGGTCTTCGTCGTCCACATCGACCACGACCGCGTTGGGGTGGGTGATGCGGGGCGGCTGGGTCGGCGCGGCGACTGGGGCCGGTTCTGGGCGCTCGACGGGCTCGTCCTGGTGGTCCTGGCGGTAGTCGTCCCGATACTCATCCCGGTACCCCGCTTGCTCTGCTGGGCGGGCGCGCCGGGCTTGGGCGATGCGGGCCATCCGGCGTTGACGGATCTCTTCTTCGATCCGTACCTGCCGCCGCAGATAGGTCAGGTATCCGACGAGTGTGAGATCCACCGCACCGTGGCCCCACCAGACCTGTGGGTACATCACGGCTGCCACGACTGCACTGCCCACGGCGAGCAGGAGCATGGCTACGACGACGCGTTGGCGGAACGCGTACTTCGCACGCGCTGTCAGCGCGGCGGCTTCTGGGTCGAATCCGCCGCGGCCCGGCCGGTAGGGGCGGGGCGGTGCCGGTTCCGCGCGAGAGGCGGCACTGTCCGTGGCCACGTGGTCACGATCGTCCGCTTCGTCCGCCATGTCGAGGGATTTGGGGTGTTCCGTAGCCGAATCCATATCGTCGGCGTAGTCGTCACCGTAATCGTCACGATCGTCGTCGACGTCGTGGGCGCGGTGGCTGTCTTCGATTTCGGCGTCGCGCATGTCGGCCTCCTCGGCGCCGCCCTTCCGCACCACCCGGGCGGCCAGTGCGGAGTCCGCGGTCCTGGCGATCTCCTGGCGCTTGCGCACGATCATCGGCACGAGGACGACCAGCCACGCGAGTACGAGCGCCACCACGATGAGTGAGCTCGGCATGCCTCGTCACCTCCCCCGATCCGTTGCCATTGACCACGCTAGTCACAACAGTCACAGCTGTGACGGAGGCGCGCCGTGCCCGATCTTCGGGCGCAAGGTCCTTTCAGGCGTTTTTCATGCGGCTCATCGCTGACACGGGGAAACGAAATTCCCCCTATCGGGGGATGGTGGCACGGCCGTCCGCGAGCAGGCGGGAAACCAGTCCATCTGGTACGTCCTCGGTCGTGAGCGCGTAGCAGAAATGGTCGCGCCAGTCGCCCGCCACGTCGAGGTAGCGCTTGAACAGCCCCTCCTGGCGGAAGCCGAGTTTCTCCAGAACCCGCAGGCTGGCGGCGTTCTCCGGGCGTACGGTCGCCTCGATCCGGTGCAGCCCGGCGGCCATGAAGCAGTGATCGACGACCATCGCGACCGCCGCGGGCGCGACACCGCCGCCGATCAGGTGCGAGGCGACCCAGTAGCCGACCCATGCCGAGCAGAGCGAGCCCCGGATCACGTTGCCGACCGTGACCTGCCCAGCCAGTTGATCATCCACTGTGATCACGAATGGCAGGGTCATGCCACGACGGGCCAGCGCACGCAGCGACGACCACTGACCCGGCCACGCGAACGTGCCGTTGCGGTCTTCCCAGCTGCCAGGGGCGGTCGGCTCCCAGCGTTCGAGGTGCTCGCGGTCGCGTAAGCGGATCCTGCTCCACGCCGACGCGTCGAGCAGGCGCGGTCCGCGCACCGCGACGAGACCGGCATTCACCTGGAGCGGTCCCAGTTTCGCCGGCCAGCCCGGGTGCCGGCCCTGCGGGCCCGGCGCGTCCATCACGTCACCCGCGCTGGGCCAGGAAGCTGACTTGGACCTCGTCACCCACTGCCACGTCGGTCGTGTCCTCGTCCACCAGGATCAGGCAGTTGGCCTCGGCCAGCGACGCGAGCAGGTGCGCGCCGGACAGGCCGAGCGGTTGCACAAGGTACTGGCCGTTGGTCTCGTCCCGCAGCAACTGGCCGCGCAGGAAGCCCTTACGGCCCTTCGTCGACGAGATCGGCGAAAGCAGCCTGGCCGTGACCAGCCTGCGGCGCGGGTTGCGTTTGCCCTGCGCGGCCCTGATCAACGGGCGGACCAGCACCTCGAAGACGACCAGCGCGCTCATCGGGTTGGCGGGCAGCACGAACGTCGGCACCGCGTCCTGGCCCAGCCTGCCGAAACCCTGAACCGAGCCCGGATGCATGGCGACCCTGGTCATGTCCACCTCGCCCAGGTCCGACAGTGCGGCTCGAATCTCATCCCCTGTGGTTCCCCCGACGCCGCCCGCCAACACCACGATCTCCGACAGCGGCAGCCGGGACTCCACGGCCTCGCGCACGCGGCGCTGGTCCGGGCTGACGATGCCGACCCTGGCGACCTCGGCCCCGGCGTCACGGGCCGCGGCGGCCAGCGCGTACGAGTTCACGTCGTAGACCTGGCCCTGGCTGGGCGCGCGGTCGATGTCCACCAGCTCGTCGCCGATCGAGATGATCGACACCCGCGGCCGCGGGTAGACGAGCACCTTGGCCCGGCCGACCGCGGCGAGCAGGCCGACCTGGGCCGCGCCGATGGTCGCGCCGCGCCGGACCGCGACGTCCCCGGTCTGCACGTCCTCACCGGTACGCCGGACGTACGCGGCGGACGGGACGGGCTGGTTGATGGTCACCCGGGCCGGGTGCTCGTCGGTGTAGCCGAGCGGGACGACCGCGTCGGCCAAAGTGGGCAGTGGCGCGCCGGTGTCCACCCGGACGGCCTGGCCGGGCTGGAGTCTGCGCGGCTGCCGCGACCCGGCCGCGATCTCGCCGACGACCGGGAGCACCACCGGCTCCCGGCCCGCCGACTGCACGTCGACGCTGCGCACCGCGTAACCGTCCACCGCCGCCTGGTCGAAGCCAGGCAAAGCGTGTTCGGCGACGACCTCCTCGGCGCAGAGCAACCCCTGTGCCTCAGAGATCGCCACACGCACGGGCGCCGGCCGCACCGCGGCGGCCAATGCCCTGGCGAGCTGTTCGTCGACTGACCTCATCCACCCGACCTTCGTGTCTAGTCACTGACCCGGTCGCGCAACCACTCACGCAGCCCGGGCCCATACTCAGGGTCATCGAGCGCGAAGTCCACGGCGGCACGCAGGAAACCACCAGGATTGCCCAGGTCGTGACGTCCGCCGCGGTGCACGACCACGTGCACGGGGTGCCCCTCGGAGATCAACAGCGCGATCGCGTCGGTCAGCTGGAGCTCCCCGCCCGCGCCCGGCGTGATCCGCTTGAGCGCGTCGAAGATCGCCCGGTCGAGCAGGTACCGGCCGGCCGCGGCGAAGGTCGACGGCGCCTCCTCGGCAGGGGGCTTCTCGACCATGCCGCGGACGATCTTGACGTCGTCATCGGCGGTCTCCTCGACGTCGAACACGCCGTACGCCGAGATCTGCTCACGCGGGATGTCGAACGCGCACAGCACGCTTCCCCCGCGCTCGGCGCGCACGTCGGCCATCTTCTTGAGGACACCGGTCGGCAGCACCAGGTCGTCGGGCAGCAGCACGGCGACGGCGTCGTCGTCACCGTGGAGGTTGGGTTCGGCGCACGCCACCGCGTGACCGAGACCCAGCGCCTGCTCCTGGATCGCGGTCTCGACCTTGAGCAGCGCGGGCGCGCGGCGGACCTTGTCCAGCAGCGCGGACTTGCCGCGGGCCTCGAGGGTCTCCTCGAGTTCGGGTTGCGGCTGGAAGTACTGGACCACGGCGTCCTTGCCCGGTGACGTGACGATCACCAGCCGGGCCGCGCCCGCGTCGGCCGCTTCGGCGGCGACGAGTTCGATGCCCGGGGTGTCGACCACCGGCAGCAGTTCCTTGGGCACGGCCTTGGTGGTGGGCAGGAAACGGGTGCCAAGCCCTGCGGCGGGCACGATTGCTGTCTTGAATGCGAGCGACGGGCTCATGGATTGTGAGCCTAACCTCAAGGCGTGACCGCTTCTCCCGCCACCAAGGACGAATGGCGCGCGCGGCTGCTCGCGGACCGCCGCACGGTCCCGCCCGAGGTCAGGGTCGCGGAGGCGGACGCCATCGCCAGAGCCGTGCTCGAGCTGGTCGACGCAGGCCAGACGATATGCGCGTACGTACCGGTCGGCACCGAACCCGGCTCGCGCGCCGTGCTGGACGACCTGCTGAAGATGGACGTCCAAGTGCTGCTGCCAGTCGTGACAGGCCTCGCCCCGCTGGACTGGGCCGCCTACGACGGTTCCTTGCGACCCGGGCCGCACAAGCTGATGGAGCCGCCGGGTCCGCGGCTGGGACCAGCGGCGATCGCGAAGGCCTCGCTGATCCTGGTGCCCGCGCTGGCGGTGGACGAGACCGGCGTCCGGCTCGGACGTGGCGCTGGTCACTATGACCGCTCACTGGTCCACGCGGCGGAAGGGACGGAGTTGGTCGGCGTGGTCCGGGACCAGGAGTTCTTGCCGCGCTTGCCCGCTGACCGGCATGACGTGCGGATGACCGCGGTCCTGACCCCGGGTCGCGGCGTGGTCCAGGCCACCAATCCTTAGCACTCCTAGTGTTAGACTGCTAGTCACACAGTTGCGGTCTCATAAGGAGAGAAGTCCGTGCCGACCTACCAGTACGCATGTACCGTGTGCGATCACCGGTTCGAGCAGGTGCAGGCCTTCACCGACCCTTCGCTGACCGTCTGCCCCGAGTGCTCCGGCAAGCTGCGCAAGCTGTACGGGTCCGTGGGCGTCGTGTTCAAGGGCAGTGGCTTCTACCGCACGGACAGCCGCTCGACCAGCACGAGCACCGGCGGCGGCAGCTCCGAGAAGAGCACGGCGAAGTCCGAGAGCTCGTCCTCGTCGAGCAGCGCGAAGTCGGAGTCCTCGACCAGCTCCTCCAGCAGCTCGACCAGCAGCGCTCCGGCCGCCAAGGCCTCCTGACCGCGCGAAACCACCTCTGGTGCCCCGGGCCATGCGCCCGGGGCATCACGCGTTTCCGGCGTGCCCGCGCTCTGGCTCGTACGGTTCAGCGAAGCTCGCCAGGGGCGGACTGGCCAGCTGAAGACTGACCGCCCTGGGTCTGCGCGGGACCGGACCGCTGCTGGGACTGGAGCAGGTCCCGGATCTCCATCAGAACCTCGACCTGGGTCGGCTCGGACGGCCCCGCCTCCTCGCCCCGCCTGCGGCGCTCCTGGATCCTCTTCATCGGCATGACCAGCAGGAAGTACACCACCACGGCAATCAGCAGGAAGTTGATGATCGCGGTGATCACCGCGGCGAAGTCCATTGTGGACTTCGCGTTGCCGGACACGATCTGCCAGGACAGCCCGGTCACGTTCGCGCCGCCGAACGAGGCGATCAGCGGGTTGAGGACACTGTTGACCACCGCGGTGACCACTGCCGTGAACGCGGTGCCCATCACCACCGCGACCGCCAGTTCCAGCACGTTCCCGCGCATGATGAAGTCCTTGAAACCCTTCAGCACGGCACAACTCCCTCACTCAGCCGAACAGAGATTCACCGGAGAGTAACGGTTACCTCCTTGGTCAAGGCGGCAGCCGCCACTCGCGGCGCGGCGTGACTGGGTAACGCCACCACGACCAGCCGCCCCTGCTCACGTGACCCTCCTGTCGACCGCACGGTCAGTACGGTCGCACTCGACGCGAGCACGGATTGGTCCGGCGCGACGATGTCGACGCGCACCCCCGGCACCAGCAGTTCGGCTACCCCTTCGTCGGCAAGCCGAATCGGAACCGCGGCCACGTCGTCGGAACCGGCCGTCAGCCGGGTGTTCTCCGGTCCGAGCAGCCGCGCCGAAGTGATCGGCTCGCCGGCCGACGCGCCTGCGGCCAGAACCTGACCGGCTGCGGCGGACAGATCGGTCAGTGCGGCTCGGGGCACCAGGCCGGGCGGCGCTCTGACGAGCCGGAGATCCGATGTGGACAATGTCAGGCCTGCTGCGAGGTCGTGTGCGGCGACGAGCATGGGCGCCTCTGATGTGTGGTGGGGACGGAACGCCAGGAACGCGGCGAGCGCGAGGAGTGCGGCCGCGACGAGCCGCCGGATGGCGACCGTGCGGACCCAGCCTGTGGTGCGGAGAGCGAGGAGCAGACGTTTCATGTCTTCACGGTCTCAGGCGGGCACGCTCCGGGACAGGATCGACGGGTCACGCCTGTGGACAAGTGGCCGCTGTGGATAACTCGGCCGAAAACGCGGTTGACGATTTGACAGGGCCACCAAGGGTGTGAGCGGGAACGCAGGTGTCAGCGGTGTCCCGGGCCGGGCGGAAGTCAAGCGCGCAGCGGATCGGTTGCGAACGCCTTCACGCCCTCGGCGAAGCCGACCTGAGCCTCGTAACCCAGGACCACGCGGGCGCGGACAGGGGAAGCGACGACATGCCGGACGTCGCCGGACCGCGCGCCGCCGACGATCCGAGGCATCGGGCCGCCGTAGGCCGAAGCGAGTTCGGTGGCCAGTTCGCCGACGGTGTGCGGCGAGCCGGAGCACACGTTGATCGGGACGAAGCCGGAAACCGATGTCTCCAACGCCAGGACGTTGGCCATGGCCACGTCGTGAACGTGCACGAAGTCCCGGCGCTGCAGGCCGTCCTCCAGCACCGTCGGTGCCTCGCCGCGCTGCAGGGCCGAACGGAACAACGAGGCCACACCGGCGTACGGCGTGTCACGAGGCATACGAGGCCCGTACACGTTGTGGTACCGCAACGCCCATACGTTCCCGCCAGCTTGCCGCGCCCACGCCGACGCGAGGTGCTCCTGAGCGACCTTGGTGGCCGCGTATGTACTACGTGGATCGAGCGGCGCGTCCTCGTCGATCAGCGCCCAGGCAAGCGAATCACCACATAGCGGGCAAGCGGGTTCATACCGGCCCGCACCGAGGTCCGCGGCGAGCCGGGGGCCAGGCCGGACGTCGCCATGCGAGGCACAGACGTACCGGCCCTCGCCGTAGACGACCATCGACGAAGCCAGGACAAGCTTGTCGACTCCCGCGGCATGCATCGCGGCGAGCAGGACCGCGGTGCCGTGATCGTTGTTACGCACGTAAAGCGGCGCGTCCGACGGATCAAGCCCATGGCCGACCACGGCTGCCTGATGGCACACGGCGTCGACACCACGCAGCAGCCGGGTCACCAGCTCCATGTCCTGCACGTCGCCACGGACCAGCTCCGACGTCCACTCTGGAACGCCTGAATGAGCCTGTGGCAACAAGTTGTCCAGCACCACGACCTCGTGGCCGCGTCCGGTCAGCAGATCGGCGATGTGGGACCCGACGAACCCGGCCCCACCGGTGAGCAGTACGCGCATAGGGCAACGCTATGGCCGTTATCACCCCGTCACAGCCCTCGCGGGCGAGACGTCATAGAACGGACAGATCTCGATACGGATATCTTTAGGCCCATGGAACGCAGCGCGCAGCGGCTGGGCAGGGCTCTCATTGTCGTCGTCGACGACCGGATCGCGCACGGTGAGAACGAGGACTCACCGGGTCCGCTCGTGACCGAACTGCTGGAGGAGGCCGGTTTCATCGTCGACGGGACGGTGGCCGTCGCCGGCGAGGTCGTGGACATCCGCAACGCGTTGAACACCGCCGTGATCGGCGGCGTCGACCTCGTCGTCACCGTCGGTGGCACGGGTCTGCTGCCGCGTGACGTCACGCCGGACGCCACCCAGGGCGTGCTGGACAAGCGGATTCCCGGCATCGCCGAGGCACTGAGGTCGTCCGGTCTGGCCGCGGGCGCGGTGGACGCCGGTATCTCGCGTGGCCTGGTCGGTGTCTCGGGCAGCACGCTGGTGGTGAACCTGGCGGGTTCGCGCGCCGCGGTCCGCGACGGCATGGCCACGTTGTCGTCGCTGGTCCCGTACGTGATCGGGGAGCTGTCCGGGTGGGACGGGAACTGACCCCCGAGGAACGCCGCCGCAAGATCGACGAGGTCTTCGGCGACGTCCTGCCGGACACGACCAAGGACGAGCGCGAGCCAGAGCCCGAGCAGCGGGACGACGACTGGTACTTGCGCAACAAGCCGCCGCACCACGGCTAGGTCGTGTTTCGAATGTCCCGGTCGATGAGAGTCTGCCCCGGCCGGAGGCCGGAATCGGCTCGGTGGGGCGGTTCCTGGCGTCGCCGCGGGATCGCCGCGAATACTGGTTGTCTTTGGGCGGTCCCGCGGTGGCGTCAGGGGCCGCATCCGGCCCGGCTATCGCGATCGGGCATTTGAAACACGGCCTAGACGGCCAACGGCAGGCGTACCTCGAAGCGGCAACCGGGGCCGAGGTTGTGCGCGGTGATCCGGCCCCGGTGCGCCTCCACCAGGCCTTTCGCTATCGCCAGGCCTAATCCGGCGCCGATCGGCTCGTCACCGCGTGGCGCCGGTGTGCGGGCCGAGCTGCCGCGGAAGGCGACCTCGAAAACGCGGCTGAGCTCCTGTTCCGGGATGCCGCCGCAGGAGTCGTCCACGGCGAGGATCGCGTTCGAGCCGTCCACACCCAGCTGCACGGCCACCGTGCCGTCCGGCGGCGTGTGGCGGATCGCGTTCGACACGAGGTTGCGCACGACCCGGGCCAGCTCCGGGTCGCTGCCGAGCACGACCGGCCAGGCCTGGGCGTTGGCCACCAGGCGCACCTTCTTGCGATCCGCGACGGACTGCTGACCGGCCAGAGCGTCGCTGACGACATCCTGCAGAGCCACCTTGGACAGGGTCAGCTCCAGTGCGCCCGCGGTGATCCTGGACAGCTCGAACAGGTCGTCGACCATGCCGGACAGCCTGCGGGTCTCGCCGCCGATCCGGTTGGCGTACTCGGCGATCTCCCGTGGCTCGGCCACTACGCCGTCAGCTAAGGCCTCGGCCATCGCCTGGATTCCGGCGAGCGGCGTGCGCAGGTCGTGACTGATCCAGGCCACGAGTTCGCGCCGGGACGCCTCGGCCGCGCGTTCACGGTCACGTGCCTCCCGTTCCCACACGCTGCGTGCCGCGATCATGCGCCCGAGGAGGATCGCCGCGGGCAGCGTCACGACCACCACCAACAGGCACACCAGCAGCATCGTGGTGAGGGTCGTGTTGAACATGAACCCGCTGACGCCCAGTACACCGACCACGACGGCCGCGACCGGGATCAGCACGAGGACTGTCAGGTTGGTCGCGAGCCGTCCCTTGCGCAGCATGTACAGCAGGAGAACGCCGATGGCGGTGACCGGCACGGTGAACGCGAGCGCGAACGGCAGGATGTGCAGCGCGTGCTCGACCATCGCGCCCAACGGCTCCGACGGGTCGATCACGCTAGGCGCGGTCATAGCGATAACCCACTCCCCACACGGTCGCGATCCGGACCGGTTTGGCCGGTTCGGCCTCGATCTTCTCCCGCAACCGTCGCACGTGGACGGTCACAGTGGACTGATCGCCGAAGTCCCAGCCCCACACCTTGGCCAGCAGCTCGGCACGCGAGAACGCGGTGCCCGCGTTGTTCATCAGGAACATCAGCAGGTCGAACTCCCTGGTGGTCAGGGACAGCTCGGCACCACGCAGCACGGCCTTGCGCGCGCCGACCTCCAGGGTCAGGTCTCCGTCGCTGACCACCTGGTGGTTCGGCGTGGCGGGCACGGCACGGGCACGCCGCAGCACCGACCCCACCCGCAACGCCAACTCCCTGGGGCTGAACGGTTTGCTGACGTAGTCGTCGGCGCCGAGCTGCAGGCCGGCGATCCGGTTCTCCTCATCGCCCAGTGCGGTGAGCATGACGATCGGCACGGCGCTGCGTTGCCGGATGCGCCGGCACACCTCCAGGCCGTCGATGCCCGGCAGCATCAGGTCGAGCACGATGAGATCGGGTTCCGACTGGGCCACCAGTTCGAGCGCCCGCTCGCCGTCGCCCGCGACGGTCACTTCGTACCCGGCCAGCTCGAGGTACCGCCGGACGACGTCACGGACCGTCTCGTCGTCGTCCACCACCAGCACGTGGCCCTGTTCGCTCATCGTCCTCACCAGTTCGTCAGCAGCAAGTGGTTCACCATAAGCGCGGTGACCGCCTGCGCCACCAGCCACCATCGTCTTCGGCCGGTCAGGAAGCCGGCGGCGGGCACCAGCCAGACGGCGAACGGCAGCCAGATCCGCTCGACCTCGGACTTGGACAGGCCGGACACGTCCGCCATCAGCACGGCCACGATCGCGGCCGCGACCAACGGGAACCGCCAGGCGCGCGGCAGCCCGGCGACCACCGCGGGCCCGATCACCAGCGCGAGGCACGCCAAGTTCGCCCACACCCAGTACCAGTACGGCCGATCGTTCGCGATGCCCTGGTAGTACCGCTCGACGACCAGGTGATAGCCGTCGAACCACCAGAACCCCGCCCACGCGAACGCCCCCACGACCGCACAGGCGGCCAGCACGCCGAGCCCCAGAGTCCGCCAGCTCCGGGTCACCGCGCACACCACCAGCGCCACCACACCGATTAAAACAAGGCCGTACGACAAAAACGCGCCGAAGCCCAGCAGCAGCCCGCCGACCAGGGCAGACAGCCTCGTCCGCAGCGCGAGCAGAGCGATCCCGGACGCCGTGACGCCCGCGAACAGAGCGTCGGCGGAGACACCCAGCCACACCGCTCCGGGGAACAACACGATGAACGGCAGCGTCGCGCGCGCCAGCTCAGGCTTGCCCAACGCCGCAACAGCAACAGGCACAGCCACGGTGGTGAGGGCGCCGGCCAGCACACACACGACCGCGGCCCAGCCGCCACCGGACAGGCCCAGTCGGTCCAGCCACACGAAGACCAGCGTGGCGCCCGGCGGATGCCCGGCGACGTGGGTGATCAGGGAATCCGGCTGGAAATCGAGGATTCGCGAGGAGAACGTCCGCAGGAACCCGCCGATGCCGGTGATCCCCGGGACCGCGCTGAGGTACTCGTCCTGGCTGGTGAGCTGCCCGGCGACGCCGCGCTGCCAGCCGTCGATCAACGCGAGCGAAAGGATCCAGGCGACGCTGGTCACATAACCGAGCAGCAGGGCCCTACGCCAAGGCAGGCGGACGGCCAGCGCGGGTCCCCACGTGACGACGGCGATCGCGACGAGGATCGCCAGTGGCGTGCCGATTCCGACATGCGGCGACCATTCGCCGAGCACCGGCCATTCACCGAACGTGCCCGGCGCGCCGGGGAAGTGCCTGCTGCCCGACAACCGGATGCCGAAACCGAAGCCGACGGCGATGGCGGCGGCCAGGAGGACGAGCGCGACCACATCGCCGCGTATCTTGACAGCGCGGGACACGGGCCGAACCGTAGTCCTCTCCGGACCGTCCGGCCACTGCGCGACCAGGGCCGTCACAACTCCGTAAGAAGTAGTCAGCCGTCACAAATCGGTAAGAGCCGCACCAGGTCCACGAGTATCCATGATGGACTTGACTCCCTGTCATGGACATGATCGATGTGGTGCTGCCCTGCCTCGACGAGGCCGCGGCACTGCCGTCAGTGCTCGGCGCGCTACCCGCCGGGTACCAAGCGATTGTGGTGGACAACGGATCTTCGGACGGCTCGCCGGAGATCGCCGCGAGCCTCGGCGCCAAGGTGGTCGGCGAACCGCGCCGCGGCTACGGCGCTGCCGTCCACACAGGACTTGAACACGCCACTTCCGACCTGGTGTGTTTCATGGACGCGGACGCGTCGCTCGACCCGCGCGATCTGCCGAAGCTGGTCGAAAGCGTCCGCGCGGGCGCGGACATGGCCGTCGCACGCCGGGTCCCCGTGAGCCGTGCCGTCTGGCCGTGGCACGCCCGAGCAGGCAACGCCGTCCTCGCGGCTCTGCTCCGCAGGAAAGGCCTACAGGTCACGGATATCGCCGCGATGCGCGTGGCCAGGAGGGCGGATCTGCTCGCGCTCGGCATCGAGGATCGCGCCTTTGGCTATCCGCTGGAACTGTTGCTACGAGCCCATCAGAGCGGCTGGCGGGTGGTTGAGCACGACGTGGTCTACCGCGCACGAGCGGCCGGGACCAAGTCCAAGGTCTCAGGTTCGGTCAAGGGCACGCTGCGCGCGGTCCGGGACATGGCGGGAGTGTTGCGATGACGTGCCTGCTCGTGGTCGCCAAGTCGCCGGTCGCGGGCCTGGCCAAGACACGCCTCTGCCCGCCCGCGACTCCCGCCGAGGCCGCGGACATCGCGGCCGCGTCGCTGCTGGACACGCTCGACGCGGTGCTGGCGGTCCCCCACGTCACACCGGTTGTCGCGTTCACGGGCGATCTGCGCCACGCAGCCAGACGCTATGAGCTGACCCGGACGTTGCGCCGGACGACAGTCATTCCGCAACGCGGAGATACGTTCGGCGAACGGCTCGCGAACGCGCACGCGGACGTCGCGGATCTCGGGCCGGTCGTGCAGATCGGGATGGACACGCCACAAGTCACCCCCGCGCTGCTGATGAGTGCCCTTGAACGCCTGCACGAGCTGGACGCCGTGCTGGGGCAAGCCTCGGACGGTGGTTGGTGGGCGCTCGGGCTGCGCGACCCGCGTCAGGCGGCCGTGTTGCGGGACGTGCCGATGTCCCAGCCGGACACCGGAGAGCTGACGTGGTCCGCGCTGAGCCACCTCAGGATCGGCCACCTGCCCGTACTGTCCGATGTGGACACAATGGCGGACGCGACCAGAGTGGCGAGCCAGACCAACGGCCGGTTCGCGATGACGGTGGGTGCCCGGTGACCGACTTCGACGTCGCGCTGAAGAGCGCCGAATGCTGGCTCGAGCTGGCGTCCGGCGAACGGATCACGTTGCCGGTACAGCAGTGGCTCGCCACTCAACCGAGCGACGAGATGCTGCTCGCCCACTGCGCGGGACCGACATTGGACGTCGGCTGCGGCCCAGGCAGGCTGGCAAGCGCACTGACCAGCCGTGGAGTTCCCGTGCTCGGGGTGGACGTCTCCCCTGTGGCGGTCCGGCTCACGCTCGCGCGCGGCGCGATCGCGCTGCGGCGGAACGTGTTTGACCCGTTGCCTGGTGAAGGGCGGTGGCACAGCGTACTTCTGGCCGACGGGAACATCGGTATCGGCGGCGATCCGGTCCGGCTGCTCAACCGGATTCGACGGCTGCTTTCCCGCGACGGCAAGGTTTTCGTCGAAATCGACCCGCCGGGGACGGGACTTCGCCGCCAGCAGGTCCGGGTGAACGGCTCGGGCACGTGGTTGCCGTGGGCATGGCTGGGCGCGGACGCCGTTGACGAAACGGCTGGTGCCGCTGGTTTCCGGCCGCGCTGGATAGCCGAAGGCGGCGACCGGTGGTTCACGGAGCTGGTGCCGCGATGAAGTTCACCAGTACGGCTCATCACGAGAAAGCCACGTCACGGATCGGGCTCTGGCTCGGGATCGCCTTCCTGGTCTGCTTCGTCACCGGGCTGGTCAGCCACGCCATCCAGCACCCGCCGTCGTGGTTCTTCTGGCCGTCCCGGCCCGTCAACCTCTACCGGGTCACGCAGGGCCTGCACGTCGTCTCCGGTGTCGCGGCCATCCCCTTGCTGCTGGCCAAACTGTGGTCGGTCTACCCGAAGCTGTTCGAACGTCCGCTGATCAAGTCGTTGCCGCACGCGCTGGAACGCGGCTCGATCCTGGTGTTGTCCGGGGCGGCGTTCTTCGAGCTGGTGACGGGCATCCTCAACGTCGGCCAGAACTACCTGTGGAGCTTCTACTTCCCGGACGCCCATTACGCGGTCGCCTGGGTCGCCGTGGGATCGATTCTGGTGCACATCGGCGTCAAACTGCCGATCATCCGCCGCGCGCTCCAGCGCGATCCGCTGCCGGATGCGTCACGCCGGGCTTTCCTGAGGACGACGTGGCTCGCTTCCGGCGCGGCGGTCGTCGCGACTGCCGGTGTGACAGTGCCTTTCCTGCGTGATGTGTCCGTGCTGGCGTGGCGGTCGAACAAGGCCCCACAGGGCGTTCCAGTGAACCGGACGGCCGTCGCGGCCGGTGTCGTCCGGGACCCGTCGTGGACGCTGGACGTGGCGGGGAAGCGGTTCACGCTGGCCGAGTTGACCGCGATGCGGCAGACCACTGCCGACCTGCCGATCGCCTGTGTCGAGGGGTGGAGTCAGTCGGCGAGCTGGACCGGTGTGCCGGTGGTGGACCTGCTGGCGGCCGCCGGTGCCGGCCCTGGTGTGTCCGTGAAGGTGCATTCGATGGAACAGAACGGGTTGTACCGGACGAGCGTGTTGCCCGGTGCGCACACTCGCGATCCGCTGACATTGCTGGCTTTGCGCTGCAACGGTGAAGTCCTGGACCTGGATCACGGGTATCCGTGCCGGATCATCGCCCCGAATCGGCCGGGCGTGCTGCAGACCAAATGGGTCAACCGGCTGGAGGTGCTGTGAGGACACGGCTTCTGCTCGGCGCGGCCGGGCTCGTGATGATCGTGTGGGGAGCTCTGCTGGCGATTCAGGTGCCGCAGATCGTCGAGTTCGGCGCGTGGTTCGTGGCCGGGCCGATCCTGCACGACTTCGCGCTGGCTCCGGTCGTGGGTCTGGTGGGCTTGGTGCTGAAGGGCCCGGTCAAAACCGGCGCCGTGGTCTCCGGGGTGCTGGTGCTGATCGCGGTTCCCTTGGTCTGGCAACCACAGGTGCCGGTCAACCCGGGTCTGCACGACCGGAACTACTGGCTTGACCTGGCGATCAGCATCGGTGTCGTGTGGCTGGTGGTCCTGGCCGCGTTCCTCGGCCGACGGATGCGCCGCCGGGCAGCGACCGGCGCGGGCCCTGAGTAGGCATCTCGGGGTGCCGGAAAGTACATCTCGGGGTGCAGGAGTGGTGGACACGGGGTGCAGGAGTGGTGGACACGGGGTGCAGGAGTGGTGGACATGCCGGAGCCGCACGACGACGGACGAGGGGAAATCCGTCGTGTGCGGCTCGGCATGTGCCGGCTCGGGGGCAGCGAGCCGGGGCCGATCTCCCCGAGAGAATCGGCGTTCCGGCCCACCCGACTGGGCCGGAGTTGTCCCTCCCCGCGAGGCCCGGGCTTGCCCTGCCCAAGCCGGGACCTGCGAGGAGAGCTGGTCTCGGTCGCCTGAAACGACCGAGCGTTCTAGTTGATCGGCACCGGCTGGCCGCCCAACGTGGCGGTCACCGTCTTGGTGCCGTTGCCGATGGTCAGCGTCACCTTGTCGCCCGGCGCCAAGGACCGGACCGCCGCGACGAGCGCGTCGGAGGTGTCGATGCGGCGGTCGTTCAGCTTGGTCACCACGTCGCCCGCGGCGATGCCGGCCGCCGCCGCGGCGCCGCCTGGCGTCACTTCGTTCACGCGGGCGCCGCCGTTCGGGTCCGTCTGCACGGACACGCCAAGCACGGTCTGCGTGGCCTTGCCGGTCTTGACGATCTCGTCCGCCGTGCGGCGGGCCTGATCGATCGGGATGGCGAAGCCGATGCCGACCGAACCGCCCTGCTGGCGGGAGGAGCTGCCCGGGCTGTAGATCGCCGAGTTGATGCCGACGACCTGCCCGGCCATGTTCACCAGCGGACCGCCGGAGTTGCCCGGGTTGATCGCGGCGTCGGTCTGAATCGCGTCCATCACCGTCGCTTCAGAGCCGTCGTCGCCGCCTGCCCTGGTCGGGCGGTGCAGCGAGCTGACGATCCCGGACGTCACCGTGCCGGACAGCTCGAACGGCGAGCCGATCGCCACCACAGCCTGGCCGACCTTGAGATCGTCGGAGCGGCCGAGCACGACCGGGGTCTTGCCGGAGGCCCCCTTGGCCTGCACGACCGCGAGGTCCGAGGACGGGTCACGGCCGACGACCGAAGCGTCCGCGATCTGCCCGTCCTGGAAGACGACCTTCAGCGTGCCGCCGTTCGCGGCCTCCTCGATCACGTGGTTGTTCGTCACGACCAGGCCGTCCTGCCTGATCACGAAGCCGGAGCCCTCACCGCTGCGGGTACGCAGCTGCACCACGCTCGGCAGGAGCTTGTTCGCGACGGCCTCGATCGTGCCGTCCGGCGCGTTGGTCGACGCCTGCGCGGCCGGCGGCGGCACGTCCAGCGCGGACGGCGCCGTGGCGGCGTTGTTCTCGGCGACCAGGTAGCCACCGAGAGCACCCGCGCCGCCACCGGTGAGCAGCGCCAGCACCGCGACCCCGGCGACGAGGCCGCTGGCGCGTCGTGGCGGCGATGCTTGACCCAGCGGTGGCGGCGTCGGGTACGTCTGCGTCGAGCTCGGCGGCACGTACACACCGGGCTGACCCTGGCCGGACACCGCCGAACCGAACAGCACCTGCTGCTGTTCCTGCGTGGGCTGCTGGTGCGCCACCCACGGGTCGGACTGCGCGGTCGTGCGCGATTCCTCCTGCGGAATCTCCCGCGTCGCCTCCTGCTGAGGCTGCCACTGTGAATGCTCCGCATCCTGGGCATCCGCCTGCTGAGCCTGGTCCTGCCGGGCAGGCTCCTGCGGACGCCAGTACGCGTCCTGCGGGTCCTGCCGCGGCGGCTCCTGCGGGCCGGGGGTGTTCTCGGTCATGACGCTTAGCTTGCCGTCAACTCCTGAGAACCGCCTGAGACGAACCTAGGACTTGCCCGCAGAATCTCGGCCGGCCCGGTTCTCACCCAGCACTGCGCAGGCGCTCGGCCACGGCCTCCGGGGTCACGTCGTTGATCCACACGGCCATTCCGGACTCCGACCCGGCCAGGTACTTCAGCTTGTCCTTGGTCCGCAGGACGGAGAACACCTCCAGGTGCAGCCACGCCAGGTCACGGCCTTCGCGCACCGGCGCCTGGTGCCAGGCTGCTATATAAGGAAGCGGACGGTCGTACAGCGAGTCCAGGTGCTTGAGCACACGGGAGTACAGGTCCGCGAAGTCGTCACGCTCGGCGGAGGTCAACGCGGGCAGGTCCGGGACCTGCCGATGCGGCACCACGTGCACCTCGACCGGCCACCGCGCGGCGGCGGGCACGAACGCCGTCCAGTACTCGGACGCCTCGACCACGCGGGTGCCCGCGGCACGTTCGGCGGCCAGCACGTCCCCCATCACCGGACGGCCGTGTTTGTCCAGATAAGACGAAGCGACCTCGAGCATGCGCTCGGTGCGCGGGGTGATGAACGGGTACCCGTAGATCTGGCCGTGCGGGTGGCTCAGCGTCACGCCGATCTCCTCGCCCCGGTTCTCGAACGGGAAGACCTGCGCCACGTACGGCAGGGCGGACATCGCCTCGGTGCGGTCGGCCCACACGTCCACGACCGTACGAATCCGGGGCACGCTCAGTTCACCGAACGAGCTGTTGTGGTCGGAGGTGAAGCACACGACCTCGCAGCGGCCGTCGCCCGGCGCGCGCGGGACCATCTCCATGCCATCCACAATGGACAAACCGTGGCCGTCCCCGTTGGTGTGCGAGAACGATGGGAAACGGTTCTCGAAGACCACCACGTCGTAGCTCGACTCGGGGATCTCGGTCGGCCGTCCCGGCGCGCTCGGGCACAGCGGGCACGTCTCGACCGGCGGCCTGTACGTCCGCGTCTGCCGGTGCGTGGCCATCGCCACCCACTCGTCGGTCAGCGGATCGCGCCGGATCTCCGAGCTCGGGTGGAACGGCGGCAGATCCCGGGTGTCGGCCGCGGTCCGGGCCGGCGCGTCCGGCGTGTCGTCGAAATACACGATCTCCCGGCCATCGGCCAGCCGGGTCACGGTGCGCCTCACGCGGTTTCCCCTCCGGTGGTGGACATCCCATCCTCGTCCACGTCGGCGATCATCAGCTCGCCGACGCGTTCGGCCAGGAACTCCCGGCCTTCCTCGCTCAACCCGTCGTCGGTGACCAGCACATCGGCGTCCTCGAGGTCCGCGATGGTGGAAATCCCGACCGTTCCCCACTTCGTGTGATCGGCCAGCACGACCAGACGGCCGCCCGCCTCCACGAGAGCGCGGTTGGTCTCGCTCTCGTTCAGGTTCGGCGTCGTGTAGCCAGGCCCTGCCGCCATCCCGTGCACACCGAGGAACACCATGTCCAAATGCAACGACCTCAACGTGTGCACGGCAACCGGACCCACCAAGGCGTCCGACGGCGTGCGGACGCCACCGGTCAGCACGACTGTCCTGTCCGAACGGCCGGTCCGCTGTAGGACGTCGGCGACCTGGATCGAGTTCGTGACCACGGTCAGCTCGGGCACGTCGTCGAGATAACGGGCGAAAGTCCACGTCGTCGTGCCCGCGGACAGCCCGATCGCGGTGCCGGGTTTGACCAGCGTCGCGGCGAGCGCGGAGATCGCTTCCTTCTGCGGCAGCTGCTGGACGGACTTGGCCTCGAACCCCGGTTCGTCGGTGCTGCGGCCGACGACCGCGGTCGCTCCGCCGTACACCTTCTCGACCAGGCCGCGGCGGGACAGAACCTCGAGGTCACGGCGCACGGTCATGTCCGACACGCCGAGCCGGTCGACCAGGTCGCTGACCCGGACCGCACCGGTCTTCTTGACTTCTTCGAGGATCATCGCCTGCCGCTGCCGCGCGAGCACCGCATACCCCTTCCAGCCCATGCCTGTCGCCCGTCACGACGACCGCACTCGCGGTGAGCATAGGCGACAACACAACATACTCAAACATCCAGTCCGGGCGAATCTGTTCGATGTGCCGCCCGACGAGCGGGTCACGTCGTATCGATTAAGCCCAGCTCCACCTCCTATTCTACTCGCCCCAGGGTCATCCGACCGGGTTAACAGGTCCGTAACGGGGCTTGACAGGACGTGTGACCGCTACAAGATTGTGAGCACTCTTGTTTGAGTCCGTGGGGTTTGGAGCGACATATGAACCGCATCGATGCGATGATCGGGCGCCGGACGGCCATGAAGGGCCTGTTCGCCACCATGGGTCTCGCGGCCGTCCCCGGTCTGGCCGCCTGTGGTGACTCCGGGTCCTCCGGTGGCGGTGGCGGCGGAACCGGGACCGTCAGCCTCGGCTCGAACTACTCCGACGCGGTGCCCAAGGGCGCGCTCGACGAGGTCATCAAGGCCTTCACGCAGTCCCAGGGCGTCCAGGTCAACATCAACACCAAGGACCACGAGGCGTTCCAGCAGCAGATCAACTCGTACCTGCAGGCCGGCGCGGACGACGTGTGGTCGTGGTTCGCCGGGTTCCGGCTGCGGTTCTTCGCGTCCAAGCAGCTGGTCGGCGACATCTCCGAGCTGTGGAAGTCGCTGGAGGGCAACTACACGCCGGCCCAGAAGGAAGCGTCGACCGGCGACGACGGCAAGCAGTACTTCGTGCCGTTCTACTCCTACCCGTGGGCGGTGTTCTACCGGCCGAGCATCTTCCAGCAGCGCGGCTACACCGTGCCGAAGACGTTCGACGAGTTCATCGCGCTGTCCACCAAGATGAAGGCGGACAACATCGTCCCGCTGGCCGCGGGCCAGAAGAACGGCTGGCCGCAGCTGGGCACGTTCGACCAGCTCAACTTCCGGACCAACGGCTACCAGTTCCACGTCGACCTGATGGCCGGCAAGGAGGACTGGGCGGGCCCGAAGGTGCGCGCCACCTTCGACAACTGGAAGCGGCTGATGGAGTTCTACCAGCCCAACTCGCTCGGCCGGGACTGGCAGGAGGCCGCGCAGTCGGTGCTCAAGGGCGAGGCCGGGATGATGGTGATCGGCTCGCAGCAGATCGGCCAGCAGTTCAGCGCCGGCGGCAAGCTCGACGACCTGGACTTCTTCGCGTTCCCGCAGATCGACGCGGCGCACGGCCAGGACACCATCGAGGCCCCGATCGACGGCTTCTGCCAGGCGGTCAAGCCGCGCGACAAGGCCAACGCCGACAAGCTGCTGACCTACATCTCCACCGCGCAGGCCCAGCAGACGTACCTCAAGTCGGACCCGACGAGCATCGCGGCGAGCAACAAGGCGGACTCCGCCTCGTACAACAAGCTCCAGCAGAAGTGCGTGCAGTTCGTCAACGAGGCCAAGCACATCACGCAGTTCCTCGACCGCGACACCGACCCGGGCTTCGCCAGTGAGGTCGCGATCAACAGCGTGAACGACTTCATCAAGAACCCCAACGACATCGACGGTCTCGTCCGCAAGATCGCCGACCAGGCCAAGCAGTACTTCCAGAAGTAATGACCGTTCTGCAGACATCCCGCACGGACCCGACGCCGCCCGCACGCAAGGGGCGGCGCCGGGCCACGGCGCTGTCCGGGACCGACCGGATCGTGCTGCTGCTCATGGTCGGCGTCCCCACGCTGCTGCACGTGGCGCTGGTGTGGGTGCCGACGTTGTCGTCCGTGCTGCTGTCGTTCACGTCGTGGGACGGCATCGGCGACCTCGACCAGATCACGTTCGTCGGCACGCGCAACTACGTCGACATCTTCACCGCGTACCCGCGGTTCTGGCCCGCGGTCCAGCACAACCTGATCTGGCTGGCGTTCCTGATCCTGCTGCCGACCAGCTTCGGCCTGCTGCTGGCGGTGCTGCTGGACCGGCAGCTGAAGTTCACCAGGATCTACCAGTCGGTCCTGTACCTGCCGGTGGTGCTGGCGCTGGCCATGGTCGGCTTCATCTGGCAGCTGATGTACGAGCCGAACCTCGGCCTCGTCAACAACGTGCTCGGGATCGCCCAGTCGAGCCCGGTCGACTGGCTCGGTGACTCGGACATCAACATCTACGCGGTGCTGATAGCCGCGGGGTGGAAGCACACCGGGTACGTGATGTTGTTGTACCTGGCCGGGTTGAAGTCGTTCGACCCGTCGCTCAAGGAGGCCGCGGCGCTCGACGGCGCCAACGGCTGGCAGACGTTCTGGAAGGTCACCTTCCCGGTGCTCAAGCCGATCAACGTGATCGTGCTGGTGATCACCGTGATCGAAGGGCTGCGCGCGTTCGACATCGTCTACGCGATCAACCGCGGCCGCAACGGGCTCGAACTGGTCTCCGTGCTGATCACCGACAACATCATCGGCGAGTCCAGCCGGATCGGCTGGGGCTCGGCGCTCGCGGTGATCCTGCTGGTCATCTCGCTCGGCTTCATCATCACCTACCTGGTCCAGGTGTTCCGTCGGGAGGAACGAACGTGACCACGACCTTGGACCGGCCGCCCGTGAACACCCCGGGCGCCGGCGAGCGGGAGAAGAAGACCGCGCGGCTGCGTGCCAGCCGGATCGCGCTGCACACGTTCCTGATCGCAGTGTGCCTCGTCTGGCTGGCTCCGTTGCTGTGGACGGTTTTCGCGTCGCTGCGGACCTATGAGGACACTGCGGCCAACGGTTACTTCTCGCTGCCCTCCGAGCTGACGCTGAGCAACTTCGGCAAGGCGTGGGAGACCGCCGACCTGCCGAACTACTTCTGGAACACGCTGGTCATCACCATCCCGGCGGTGATCGTCACGCTGCTGTTCAGCTCGTTCGTGGCGTTCGGCGTGACCCGGTTCAGCTTCAGGTTCAACCTCGCGCTGCTGATGCTGTTCACGGCGGGCAACCTGTTGCCGCAGCAGGTCATCATCACGCCGCTGTACCGGTTGTTCCGGCTGATCCCGGTGCCGGAGTGGATCAACTACAAGGAGACCCTGCTGGACACCCAGCTCGGGCTGATCCTGATCCACATCGCGTTCCAGATCGGGTTCTGCACGTTCGTGCTGAGCAACTACATGAAGACCATCCCGAACGAGCTGACCGAGGCCGCCAGGGTGGACGGAGCCGGGGTCCTGCGGCAGTACTGGCAGGTCATCCTGCCGCTGTGCCGCCCGGCGCTCGGCGCGTTGGCCACGCTCGAGTTCACCTGGATCTACAACGACTTCTTCTGGGCGATCGTGTTGATCCAGACCGGGGACAAGATGCCGATCACGTCGGCGCTGTCGAACCTGCGTGGGCAGTTCTTCACCGACTACAACCTGCTCGCCGCGGGTTCGCTACTGGTCGCGATCCCCTGCCTGGTGGTGTTTTTCGCGCTGCAACGGCAGTTCGTCGGCGGTCTGACCCTGGGTTCGACGAAGGGCTGACATCCGTGCGGCCAGGGACCCAACCCTCGTGAGTGTTTATCAGGGTTAGAACACCGATAAACACTCACGAGGGGGAGGTGGCGGGCATCGCGCCCATGACGGCCGCGGCGATCGCGGACACGTTGGCGCGGGCCACTCCGGACGACGATGCCTGGCTCGTCATGAGCACGACCACGTACCGGTCGCTGCCGTTGGCGACAACACCCGCGCTGTGCAGGTAAAGCTGGTTGCCGTAGTACATCCAGCCCTGCTTGGCGAATGCCTTGGGGGCCGCGTCGAGCAGGCCGTAGGACTGGTTGAACCCGTCCGCCGCGGCAGGCGGTGCGCCGCTGAGCGCGGTCACGATGACGTCGCGGTCAGCGGGGTCCATTTCGGTCATGATGTGCTGGTACAGCCGGGCATACCCGGCGGGCGAGACCTTGACCTCGCCCCACTGGCTGCGGTCGTCGGCGGTCGCGGTGGCGGCCATGCCGAGCGAGTCGGCCACGCGGGTCATCGCGTCGGCTCCGTCGAACTTGACCCACAGGACGTTCATCGCCTCGTCGTCACTGGGTCCGAGAGCGCGCGTGATCAAATCGTGGACCGCCGGGGTGATTTCGACGCCACGGTCGATCATGTCCACGACGAGCATCAGTTTGCTGAGCGAGGCCGAGTAGAACTGTTCCGTCCCGGTGACCGCGAGTTGCCCGGTCCGTAAGTCCAACACGGACACACCGAAGGTGACCCCCTTGGGTACGGCCGCATGCGCCGCGCCGACCATCGCGGCGGCGTAGTTCGTCGCCTGCGGTGCCTGCGCGAGCGCTTCCCTTGACGGCTCTGGTTCGGGTGACGGCCCGACCGTGACCAGCGGCGACGCCAGGTCGGCGCTTGCGGGGCCGGCCGGGGTAACCGACGTCGCCGAGGCAGGCGCCACCAGCACGATCGCGGCCACCAGGCAGCCGCCAAGGAGGGATCTTCGACCCAAGGGGGACACGAATCCACGCTAAGGACCCCGGCTGGGAATTGGGTTAGAACAACCTGTCGATTTAGTTTCGACCGTGCTCACAGGCCGTACGGTCACGTCACCCGCGGCACCCGGGTGACCATTTCTTGCCGTATTCCCGATTTCCATTGCTCGCCATGGAGGTCACGCGTTGACATGGAGTGGTGACCACCAGTCGGGAACCCCCTTCGAGCCGCCTGTACGACGAACCGGCGGCGTTTCTGATCGACTACCCCGAATACGCGGGAACACGTGTGCTGGACGATCTACGCGCCAGCGAGTACGCGTACCTCGACGAGCAAGACCACGTCTACCTGGACTACACCGGCGCGGGTCTGGCCGCCATCAGCCAGTGGCGAACACACGTGAATCGCCTGCGCGGCAACGTGTTCGGCAACCCGCACTCGGTGAACCCGAGTTCACGGGCCTCGACCGAGCTGGTGGAAAGCGCGCGGGCGCGCGTACTGCGGCATTTCAACGCGGCCCCGGACGATTACGTCGTCATCTTCACCGCTAACGCGACCGCGGCCGCGCGCATGGTCGGCGAAGCGTATCCGTTCTCCCGCAAGCGACGACTCCTGTTGACGTTCGACAACCACAGCTCCATCGTCGGTTTGCGCGAGTTCGCTCGGCGACGGCACGCTCGCACTGAGTACATCGCTTCGGTCCCACCTGAACTACGCGTGCCACGGGAATCGGTACGCATGGCCCTCGCTCGCGGTCAGGGACTGTTCGCCTACCCGGCACAGAGCAACTTCACCGGCGTACAGCACTCCCTCGACTGGGTCGGGATGGCACAGGACCAGGGCTACGACGTCCTGCTGGACTGCGCCGCGTTCCTGCCGACGAACGTGCTCGATCTCAGTGTGGTCCGGCCGCAGTTCGTGATCGCCAGCTGGTACAAGGTTTTCGGCTACCCGACCGGGGTCGGTGTGCTCGTCGCCCGCCGGGACGCCCTTGCCGAGTTGCAGCGGCCATGGTTCGCCGGCGGCACGATCCGGGCCGCGAGCGTGCAAGGCGACTGGCACACCATGGCGCCCGCCGAGACCGCGTTCGAGGACGGCACGGTGAACTTCCTCGCCATCCCGGACGTCGAAGCCGGTCTCGACTGGGTGGCCGGCATCGGCGTGCCGAACATCGGCCGCCGGGTGCGGTGCCTCACCGGCTGGTTCCTCGACCAGGCCACGTCCTTACGCCACACCAACGGCGAACCGATGGTCCGCCTCTACGGTCCCGGCTCCACTCATGCCCGTGGCGGCACGATCGCGTTCAACCTGCTCACTCCGGACGGCGACCTGGTCGACGAACGGCTGGTGGCGACCGAAAGCGCTCAGGCCGGGATCTCGTTGCGTACCGGATGTTTCTGCAACCCGGGCGCGGGTGAGAACGCGTTCGGCCTCGATCCACGCTTGCTGCGCGAGCTGGGCGACAGCCCCGCGATGACGGCGGACGACTACATCCGGTTCCTCGGAATGCCCACCGCGGGCGCGATTCGCGTGTCGCTCGGGCTCGCTTCGAACGTCCATGACGTGGACCGGTTCCTGGCCTTCGTCGAACGTACTTATCGTGACCGCAAACCTGACACGTCCAAGCTACCGCCTCGCGACTGGTGCTAGGCCGGCATCGCGCGGCCTATCTGCTCACCGCCTTTCGGTAGCGGTTGATGGCGAAGGGCACGAAGATCAGCAGGATGATCGCCGTCCAGGCGAGGGAGGCGAGGACGGGGTGCTGCAGGGGCCAGGCGTCGGGGGCGGGTAACTCGGGGTGGGTGTTGCCGAACAGGTCGCGGGCCGCCTGGGTGATGGCGGAGACCGGGTTCCACTCGGCTATCACCTTCAAGGGGCCCGGCAGGTTGTTCGACGGGACGAAGGTGTTGGCGATGAACGTCAACGGGAAGATCACCATGAAGCTGGCGTTGTTGAACACCTCGGGACTGCGGATCCACAGGCCGATCACGGCCATCATCCACGACAGCGCGTACGCGAAGAGCAGCAGCAAAGCGAAGCCTGCCAACGCTTCCGGCAAGGACGTGTGCACGCGCCAGCCGACCAGCAGGCCGGTGACCGACATGACCACGAGGCTGATCACGTTGTTCACGACATCGCTCGTGGTGCGCCCGATCAACACGGCCGACCGCGCCATCGGCAGCGAGCGGAACCGGTCGATGATGCCCTTCTGGATGTCCTCGGCCAGCCCCAGTCCGGTCCACGTCGCGCCGAAGACGGCGGTCTGCACGAAGATCCCGGCCATCAGGAACTCCCGGTAGGACACTCCGGGAATCGCGATCGAGCTGCCGAACACGTACGCGAACAGCAGCACGAACATGATCGGCGACAGCAGGGTGAACACCAGCAGGTCCGGGACCCGCTTGATCTTGATCAGGTTCCGTCGCGCGATGGTCATGCCATCGCTGAAGGCCAGCGCGATCGTGCTCATTTCCCCTCCTCCGCACCGAAGATCGCGGCCACCGGGCCACGAGGACCGCCGACCGGGAGCACGAGCCACTCCCCCCGAGCGTCACGAACAGCGAGTTCACTGCCGGGCACGACATCGACCACTACCGGCTCGTTCACTTGCCCTCCTCCTCGACCTCGGCCTCATGACCGGTCAGTGCGAGGAACACGTCGTCGAGCGTCGGCCGTCGCAGGCCGACGTCCTGCACTTTCACCGACAGCTCGGACAACCTGCCGAGCGCGTCCACGAGCACGGCCGAACCACCCGTCACCGGCACGGTGATCCGCCGGCTGCCCCGGTCGGTCTGGATCTCGCCGACCGCGATCGGGAGCAGTGCGCTCCGCGCGGTCTCCAGGTCGTTCGCGTCGGCCAGGACGAGTTCGACTCGTTCGCCGCCGACCTGGTCCTTCAACTCGTCCGCCGTTCCCAGCGCGATCACCTTGCCGTGGTCGATCACCGCGATCCGGTCGGCGAGACGTTCGGCCTCCTCCATGTACTGCGTGGTCAGCAGCAGTGTCGTGCCGCCCCGCACCAGGTCCTCGACCACGTCCCACAGGCCGAACCGGGCGCGCGGGTCCAGGCCGGTGGTCGGCTCGTCGAGGAAGAGCACCTTGCCGCTGCCGACAAGCGCTCCGGCCAGGTCCAGGCGGCGCCGCATACCGCCGGAGTAGCCCTTCACCGGCCGGTCGCCCGCCTCGACCAGGTCGAAGGACTCCAGCAGTTCACGTGCCCGCTCGCGGCTTCGCCGGGCGCCCAGGTGGTAGAGCCGCCCGACCATGTCGAGGTTCTCGAAGCCGGTCAGGTATTCGTCGACGGCCGCGTACTGCCCGGAGACTCCGATCTCCCGGCGTAACGCACGGGCGTCGGCGACGACGTCGAGCCCGGCGACGGTCGCCTTACCGCCGTCCGGCGGTAACAGTGTCGTGAAGACCCGTACGGCCGTTGTCTTGCCCGCCCCGTTGGGGCCGAGCAGGGCCATCACGGTGCCTTCTGCCACCTCCAGGTCCAGCCCGTCCAGCGCGACGATCGAGCCGTAGCGTTTGACCAGGCCTTCCGCGAGGATCGCTGGTGCCATATTCGCTCCCCAAGGCGTTTCGGTGTGACGCGGGCCATCCTGCACCCGGCCACCGACAGAAATCGCCGCGGTTTCGCCGCCCGGCCCGCTGTCCGGCCGCTGGACCTGGCCGGATCACCCTCGCGAGTGAAGTGTGGTGGCCTTGTGCGCCACCTTGCGGGCGTGCTTGGCCACCGCCTTGTCCGGGTGGTACTTGCCCAGCAGCGTCAGGGCCGCGATCACGTCCGGGTGCGGCAGCCGCCACATGGCGTCGAGGAGTTCCACCTCGTTCCCGGCGGGCAACAACGGCGCCACGACCTGCCCGATGTCGGGCACGCCCTGGTCGTCCGCCTCGACGAACAACGTCAGCCCGTCGAGGGTGATCCACCCGAGCTCGGCCAGCTCCAAATCGGTCTCGCCGAGCGCGTACTTGGCGTACGGCCGCAACGTGTCGACGTCCTGCACGGAACGCCAGACCTCCGGCACGTCGAGCTCGGTCACCACGCCAGTGGCCCAGACCCGGACCCGCGCCGGCCCATCCGCCGCGACAGCGAGGAGTTCCCGCGCGGCCGACGCCGGTTCACGCGACGACAGCCACGCGTCCTGCTCGGCGGCCATCTGCGGTCCGCTGAGGCCCACCGAGAGCGCGGCCAGGTCCGCGGCCGTCATCTCGGCCGCGGGCGGCAGCAACGGAACCTCGACCCCGTTGTGCTCGAAGTGCTCCCGCACAGCGCTCAGCGCGAGCGGCGTGTACCTGACGTTCTCGTCGGCCTGCTCGAAGGCGCCGAGCTCGGTCATCACCCGGATCAGGAAGTCCGCCGGATCACCGTGTTGTTCGACGTAGCCGGGCCACTCGTCCTCGGTCAGCTCGTGGATCAGCTCGCTGATCTCGGCCCGCGGCATGCCGACGTCCCGCGCCAGGAACAAAATGATCAGCAGGTTCGCCGGGACGTCCCCGAAGTCGATGGCCGAGCCGCGGAAGTCGGCCGCGCGGTCGAGGGCGAAGCCGAGGGCCGAGATGAACCCGGCCTGCCAGATGTCCGCGACGTGCTCGCCGTCCGGCCATTGATCGAAACCGCTGTCGAGCCGCGCGAACACACCGGACTGGGTCGTGGCGAACCCGGCGAACTCGGCCAGGTCCGCCAGCACCCTCAGGTCGAGCGGATCCTCGACGCCGAGCGCCGCGGCGGCCTCCGCCACGGCCTGCTCGGTCAGCTCGTCCTCGTCGTCGATCGGTTTGCCGTCGCCTGCCCACGCGGCGAGCTCGTGCGCCTTGGCCATCAGCTTGCTTCGCTTCGCGGCGGCAAGCAGTTCGTCCGCCGACGGCAGCCGCACGCCGGGCAGCCGGTCCGCCGGCAACCCGAGTTCCTCGAGCATCTCGGCCAGCCCGTGGCCGGCCGGCGCGTTCTCCCGGACGATCTCGATGAACTCCGGCACCACGTCTTCCAGCTCGGTCAGCAGCTCGCCGGTCGTCTCCGTGGTCTCCTCGATGAAGTCCACCAGGTCGCGCGCGGACTCGACGATCATCGCCGCGTCGAACTCGGTCGGGATCTCCACCCGCTGCGGATAAATATCCAGCAGAAGCTCGTCCAGGTCACCGGACTCGAACGCGCCCGGCGTCCGGTGCCCGAGGTGGTCACGGGCGAGCTCCAGCATCAGCCGTAGTTCGTCCCGGTTGACCGGCCTGCCCGCCGCCCACTTCTCGATCTCGTCGAGCTTCGCCTCGATCGCGTCGACCACCATGCCGCAGGAGACTAGTCGCTCACCCCGGCATACCCGGCAGCCGCAAGCTGAACAGCGCGCCGCCCTCCGGCGACCGGCCGGCGAGCACCTCGCCGCCGTGCCGCAACGCGGCCTGTTGCACGATCGCCAGGCCGAGCCCGGAACCGGGCAACGTCCGTGCTTCCTGCGAACGGTAGAAGCGGTCGAACACGCGCGGCAGGTCCTCGTCGGCGATGCCCGGCCCCTGGTCGGCCACTTCGAGCACGGCGAACCCGTCGCCCGCGGATCCCAGCCGCACCCGGACGATCCCGTCCGGCGGGCTGAACTTCACCGCGTTGTCCAGCAGGTTCAGCACCGCCCGTTCCAGCGTGCCCGCGTCACCGATCAACCGCCACGGCTGCAGGGAGACGTCGAACTGGATCTCCCCGGCCCGCCGTCGTGCCCGGTCGAGCGCCTGCTCGACGACCTCGACCAGCTCGACGGGTTCCCATACCGCCTGCGTGCCTTCTTCCCTGGCCAGCTCGACGAGGTCGCCGATCAGCGTGGTCAGCTCGTCGAGCTGGCCGCGCAGGTCGTCCTGGATCTCGGCTTTGTCCTCATCGGACAGTGTGGGCGCACCGGGCGCCTCGGAGGCCATCAGCAGTTCCAGGTTGGTACGCAAGGAAGTCAGCGGGGTCCGCAACTCGTGCCCGGCGTCCGCAACCAGACTGCGCTGGCGGTCACGAGCATCCGACACCGCGCCGAGCATGGTGTTGAAGCTGTGCGTCAGCCGGGCGAGCTCGTCGTCTCCGCTCACCTGGATCGGCCGCAGATCACCTGTTCTGGCAACACGTTCGGTCGCCCGGGTGAGCCGCTCCACCGGCCGCAGACCGGTTCTGGCGACGGCCGTTCCGGCGAGCGCCGCCACGACGACCCCGGCGCCACTGATCAGCACCAGCACCAAAGCCAAGTCGTTCAACAGTTGTTTGGTCGGCTGGAGACGTTGCGCGACGACCAGGGCCGCGGGCCGGTCGCCGACGGCGATCCGGATCGAGAACACCCGGCTGTCGGACCGCGGATCCGTGCGGAAGTGTTCCTCGCGCACACCCGCCGCGACCGAGCGTTCCTCGGCACCGTACGACGGCAACATGCCCGGTGGCTTGATCAGCTGCCTGCCGGACGCGTCGATGATCGTGAACTTCACGTCGCTCAACGCCTGCACCAGGGCGTCGACCGTGGTCTGGTTGGTGTCGCCGAAGTCCAGGCTCGGCGCGTTCAGCGCGTTGGTGGCCCGGTCCCGCAGGTTCTGGTCGACCTGGTCGTAGAGGTTCTGCTGGACGGTCAGGTACGCGCCGAACGAGACAAGCGCGACCGCCCCGGCCACACAGATGGCGGCCAGGAGGGTGACTCGACTTCTCAGCGATATGCGTTGCCGGCGCCTCGGTTCGTGCGGCGCGAAGATCACGGTGGCGTCTCCCGCAACACGTATCCGACGCCCCTGACCGTGTGGATCAACCGCGGTTCACCGGCCGCCTCGGTCTTGCGCCGCAGGTAGCCGATGTAGACCTCCAGCGCGTTGCCGGAGGTCGGGAAGTCGTAACCCCAGACCTCTTCCAGGATGCGGCTGCGCGTGAGCACCTGCTTCGGGTGCGTCAGCAGCAGCTCCAGCAGGGAGAACTCGGTACGGGTCAAGCTCATCGACCGGTCGCCGCGGCGGACCTCCCTGGTCCCGGGGTCCAGTTCGAGGTCGGCGAACCGCAGCGACGGCTCCTGCTTCTCGGCCGCGACCGCGTCGGCCTGGGTGCGCCGCAACAACGCGCGCAGCCGGGCGAGCAGTTCCTCCAGCGCGAAGGGCTTCGGCAGGTAGTCGTCCGCCCCCGCGTCAAGACCGGCCACCCGGTCGGACACCAGATCCCGCGCGGTCAGCACGAGGATCGGCAGGTCGTCACCGGTACCGCGGAGCTGGCGGCAGACTTCGAGGCCGTCCAGCCGGGGCATCATCACGTCGAGCACCATCGCGTCGGGCCGGTCGCCGCCTTTGATCGTGTCGAGTGCCTGCTGGCCGTCGCTCGCCGTCTCCACCTGGTATCCGTTGAACTGCAGCGACCGCCGAAGGGACTCACGTACAGCCCTGTCGTCGTCCACTACGAGTATGCGCATGCGGCCAGTGTGTCTGGTCGGACTGAGATATGCCTGAGAAAGCACTGATCAGGTGCCAATACCTCGCGCGATCGGCGCGTTCCACCTGCGCCAGAGCGCGATCAACCGGATGGTCACGATTAGGGCAGCGCCCACGACGGCCGTCGGGACGGCCGGCATGTCGAACCGTGCGCCGAGAACCACCACCACGCCGCCGGCCAACGCCGCGAGGGCGTAGATCTCCTTGCGCAGCACCATCGGGATCTCGCGAAGCAGCACGTCACGAAGGGCGCCGCCGCCGATGCCCGTGGTCATCCCGATCAGGCACGCGGTGTACGGCGGTACTCCGTGCGCGAGCGCGGTCGCGGTCCCCGACACGGTGAACAGTCCCAACCCGACGGCGTCCGCGAGCAACACGCCTCGCCGTAGCTTGGCGAACGCCGGGTGCATCCAGAACACCACAAGCGACGTGACGATCGGCACGAGCAGGTAGCGCCAGTCCCGCAGGGTGGCCGGCGGGTGGACGCCCAGCAGCACGTCGCGGATGATGCCACCGCCGAGCGCGGTGGTCACGCCCAGCACGGCCACGCCGAAAGCGTCCAGCCGCGCCCTCACTCCAGCGAGTGCACCCGAAACGGCGAACACCGCGATACCGACGAGGTCGAGAACTACCAAGAGCACGACACGAGAGTCTAAATAGCTTCGACCGGGCGACTGACCTGGACAAACACTACATCCGGTGCTGGAGTGTGACCGTGAGCACACTCCGCGTGACCATGGCGGTCCTGGTCGCCTCCGTGCTGGTGGCCCCGGCCGCGACAGCCGCCCCCGAAGCCCGCGCGTTCGAGAAGTACGTCGCGCTCGGCGACTCCTACACCGCCGGACCAGGCATCCCGTCGCCGAGGCTGGACCGGCTCATGTGCTTGACCTCGACCAACAACTACCCGGCGCTGCTGGCCGACAACCTCGGGCTGCGGTCGTACACCGACGCCAGCTGCAGCGGCGCGGAAACCAAACACATGCTCAAGGCGCAGCCGCCCTTGCCTTTGCTGCCGTTCGGTGGCAACCCGCCGCAGTTCAGTTTCCTGCGCACGGACACCGACCTGGTCACGATCGGCATCGGCGGCAACGACTTCGACGTGTTCAGCGACCTGACCACCATGTGCCCGGCCCTCCAGGCCCTGGACCCGGCCGGTTCGCCGTGCCGCACGTTCTACACGGCGGGCGGCGAGGACACGATGAAGCAGAAGGTGACCAAGACCGGTGAACGCGTCCGCGCGGTGCTAGCGGGCGTGCACGAACGGTCCCCGGACGCCAAGGTCCTGCTCGTCGGCTATCCGCGGATCGCGCCGCCGACCGGCACCTGCCCGGACGTGCTGCCGTTCGCCGACGGCGACCTGCGCTGGCTGGACGAGGTCGAACAGGCGTTGAACAGCGCGCTGAAGAGCGCCGCCGAAGCCGACGGGAACACGACGTTCGTCGACATGTACCCGGCTTCGCTCGGCCACGACGCGTGCGCCGGGCAGGACGCGTGGATCCAGGGCAAGGACAGCGACATTTCCGAAGCTATCCAGTATCACCCGTTCAAGTCCGGGATGGTCGGTGTGGCCAACGAGATCAGCAAGGTTCTCGGTGCGCGGACCGGTACGCACAAGCGGGACGTGCCGCGGTCGATCGACCGGGCCGTCGTCGGTGACGCGTCGACCGTGACCCTCCTCACCAGGTCGCGCCATGGGCGATGACGGCACGATGAAGGGGTGCGGATCATCCTGTTGCGGCACGCCGAGAGCCTCGGCAACGTCGACGAGCTCGCGTACTGCCGTATTCCCGACCACGCGTTGCCCCTGACCGCGAAGGGTGAGGAGCAGGCTCGTGCGGCCGGCCCGGTCGTGCGCGAGCTGCTCGGCACCGGGCCGGTGGCGGTTTATGTCAGTCCTTACGTGCGAACCCAGCGAACGCTGCGGCTGCTCGCGATCGACGACATGGTCACCCGGGTCGTCGCCGAACCGCGGTTACGGGAACAGGACTGGGGAAACCTGCAGGACCCGGTGGAGCAGGAGATCCAGAAGCTCAAGCGGCACGAGTTCGGGCACTTCTTCTACCGGCTGGCGCACGGTGAATCCGGTGCGGACGTGGACGACCGGGTGGCCGCGTTCCTCGCCGAACTCAAGGACCGGATGAAGGAGGACCCCGAGCACCCGACGACCGTGCTGCTGGTGACGCACGGACTGACCATGCGCTTGCTCTGCCGCCGGGTGTTCTCGTGGAGCATCGACCTGTTCGAGTCACTGTCCAATCCGAACCAGGTCGAACCACGCATCCTCACGCTGGACAACGGAACCTGGAGCATGGACCGCCCGTTCCCGCAATGGCGCCCGTCACCGGACGGGACTACTCAATAGCCACAAGGGGATCCGGGTAGCGCAGCCAGGCTTCCTCGCCTTCGGCCAGTTCCTCGTCGCTCAGCAGTGCCGCGTGCAGCGCGGCCGTGAGCTCGTCCGGATGCGCCTGGTGCGCGACGATCGTCAGCTCCTGCACCCGATCACCGAACCTGGGGTGCCACTCCAGTGATGCCTTGACGGTCCGCTGCGGGCACTCCGCGGACCAATCGTCCATTGTGGCCAGCCATGGTCCGCCCTGGCCGATCCGCAACGCACCGCCCGCGGATTCGAACCACAGTGCCACGTCCGGCTGGCTGGCGAGCCAGAATCGGCCGCGGACACGGACAACGCCTTCCAGCAGCACGCCGATCGCGTCGTGCAGCCGGTGCGGGTGGAACGGGCGCCGTTCGGTGAAGACCGTCAACGACACCCCGCAGTCGGATTCCAGCGGCGGTTGTCCGTGCAGGAGCGGATCGAACCAGCGGTCCACTCTGCCACGCCGCGCTTCCTCTGGCAGGTCACGCAACGCGTGCACCGCGTCCGTGAACGCGACCTTCTTCGCCAGCGGCGCGATTCGTTGCAGCACAGCCGACGTACGAGCGTCGGTCCACGCGTCGGCGCCGGCTCCGGTGAGCACGATCGCGTCGGCGAACTCCGCCTGACCGACGGCGACCTGCGCGACCGTCCGGTCATCCCCCTCGGCCACACCGAATCCGCGCTCGGCCAGTTCCTCGTCGCCGGTGGCGTCGGCCAGCCAGGTCGTCATGTCGACAACGGTGACCACACCGGTCACCCAGACCGGCAGCGCGCGGATCGCCCAGCAGACCGGTTCCGGCTCGATGGTCGGATCAAGGTGGACGATCACCCGGTGCACACCGTCCGATTCGGCCAGTTTCGCCAGCAACGGCAGCAAGTCCTCCCGCAGGGTGCAGGAGACGCAACCATGGGCCAGTTCCAGCCGGGTCACCTCCTCGCGTGCCGCCGACTTTTGCCTGCGCACAACGAAACCCTGGGCGATATCGCGCAGATCGTGGTGCACGACAACGCTGCCCGGCGCGGCGTGCATCAGTCTCGTGGCGACAGCCGACGCCTGCCGTCTCGGCAGTCCGGCGACGATGACCAGTCCGACCCGTGACATGACGCTCCCTTCTCCCGGCGGCATGCTATCTTAACTGAAAACGACTGTCATTTTCAGGAGGACGGATGTCGGCGATCTGCCAGCTCACCGGGCGCAGGCCGGGCTTCGGCAACCGGGTTTCGCACTCACACAAGCGATCCAAGCGGCGCTGGGACCCGAACGTGCAACGGCGTCGCTACTGGCTGCCGTCCGAGGGACGCACCATCACCCTCACGGTGTCCACCAAAGGCATCAGGACGATCGACCGCAAGGGCATCGAGGCCGTGGTCGCCGAACTGCGTCGCAAGGGGGTGCGTGTCTGATGGCCCGCAACGAGGTCCGGCCGATCGTGAAGCTCAGGTCCACCGCGGGCACCGGTTACACGTATGTGACCCGCAAGAACCGCCGCAACGATCCGGATCGGATGGTGCTGCGCAAGTACGACCCGGTCGCCCGACGGCATGTCGAATTCCGCGAGGAGCGGTGAGGTCGCGACCTCGGCATAGGAACGCGCCACGCGAAAATCTCCTGCCGCACGCGGGCTTGTCCACAGTAGATGGGAAGAACCCCGCCCCGGCACGGAAATTCCTCTGAAGACCGTGGCAAGTTCCGGCCAAGCCGGGCGACCGTCCGGACACCCCGCCAGCAGCCGGAGGTTGCCACCGCAATCAGAAACACCCCGGAGACGGCCTCGCCATTGGCCCCGTCGCCGCGCCGGCGTTAGTCCGAAAGAGTTATAGATCAAGCCCAATGGGCCGTGACGGTGCCGATCGCACGGCTTACCCGGGTAACCTCGCGTCGGGGTGCGTGCGATGGGGCTACAGGTTGCCGAGGCCGGGTTGGACCACGACGAGCAGGACAAGGCTGGCGAGATTCTCCAGGAGATCCAGGAGATCCGCCTGTTACTGAACACTGACCGGCACGCGGAGGCGACCGCCCGTTTCGAGAAGTCCCTCGAGGTCATGCCCACCGACGTGGACACGTGGTCACGGGCCGCGATCCTGACCGGACGGGCGGTCATCGCGTGGCGGCTGCGCCAGATCCCGCTCGCGCTCGAACTGGCCGCCGAGGGCTGGACCGACATCGACAGCGAGGCGCCGTCCGGTTCCCGCGCCGCCGCCGCGATCGGCCTGCTCGGCTACCTGCTCAACGGCATCGGCCACATGCGAGCCGCACTGCCGATGCTGCGCCAGGCCGTCAAGACGGCACGCCAGAGCGGTGACTCGTTCGAACTGGCCGTCGCGTTGCAACGGCTCGGCGGGACGCTCAACTTCGAGGCGATGGACCGGCCGCCCGCCGAGGCGCTGCCCATGTTCACCGAGTCGCGCAGTGTCCTGGCCGAGGGCCTGACACTGCAAGCCACCGCCCGGACCCGGCGGACGCTGCTCGCCGCGTACGGCGCGGCGCTGGTCGGATGCGGAGAGTTGAGCGACGGCGAGAAAGCCGGGCAGGCGACGCTCGACGCGGGACTGTCCGACGGCGACCGGTGGAGCATCGGCGTCGGCAACTGGGTGCTGTCCAGAGTGCGCAGCCAGCAGGACCGGCTCGTGGAAGCGCGGACGCACGCGAGCGACGCGGTCGCGCAGGCGGAGATGATCAATGACATCTCGCTGCTGCAACGGTTCTCCGCGGACCTCGCGGACATCTGCGCACGGCTCGACGACTCCGCCGGAGAGGCGGCCGCGCTGCGGTGCAACGTCAACGCCCGTACCGCGGCGATGGCGACCATGCAGGAAGGCCTCGGCCAAGCACTGGAACAACGACGTTTCGCCATCCAGGCGCAGCGCCTGGCCACCGCGGCGCAGGAAGCGGCGGTGCGCGATCCGTTGACCGGCCTGACCAACCGGCTCGGGCTGGAACGCACCGCGCCCGAAGTCCTGGCGCACGCGGCGGCGACCGGCGCGACGCCGTGGCTGATCGTGATCGACGTCGACTGGTTCAAGGAGATCAACGACGACGCCGGGCACGCGGTCGGCGACAGCGCGCTGCGGGAGATCGCCGAGCTGCTGCGCGGCGAATGCCGGGCGAACGACCTCGTCGCGCGCTGGGCCGGCGACGAGTTCATCGTCCTGCTGGTCGGCGAAGGCCGGCTCGGCTTGGTCGTGGCGGAACGGATCAGGGCGTCGGTGGACGCGCACGACTGGCGCTCACGGCTCGGCGCGGCACGGCGGCCGACCGTGAGCATCGGGGTGGCCAGTGGCCGCGGCAGCCTCGAACACCTCTTCGCCGCCGCGGACACCGCGCTGTACCTGGCGAAACGAAACGGCCGCAACCGTGTCGAATGGCCGGACCTGAATCAGGCGATGAGCCCGCCGCGGTAGGCCACCAGCGCGGCCTGAACCCGGTTGACCGCGCCGATCTTGCCGAGCACCGCGGAGACGTACCCCTTGACGGTCGCCTCGGACAGGTGTAACGCGCTACCGATCTCGGCGTTGGACAGGCCCTGGCCGATCAGGCCGACGACTTCCCGCTCACGCTCGGACAGCGACGCCAGCAGCCGCCGGGCCGGCTCCGCGGCGCGTTCACCGTCCGCGACCTGCGAGAGCACCCGGGCGGCGACACCCGGGTCGAGCACCGCGCCGCCGGCCGCCAGGTCCCGGACCGCGCGTATCAGCACGGCCGGCTCGGTGTCCTTGAGCAGGAAGCCGCTCGCGCCGATGCGCAGGGCTTCCGTGACGTACTCGTCCACGTCGAACGTGGTGAGCATGGCGACCTTCGGGGGTTCCGGCAGGGCACGCAGCCGGCGCAGCGCGAACAGGCCGTCCGCCGACCGCATCCGGATGTCGAGCAGGGCCACGTGTGGCCGGTGCTGCCTGGCGAGGTCGGCCACGTGCAGACCGTCATCGGCCTCGGCGACCACCTCGATGTCCCCCGCGCTGGTCAGGATCGTCCGAAGTCCCGAACGAACGAGGTCCTCGTCGTCCGCGAGCATCACCTTGATCACCTTTGGCGCCTCCCCGGTCGGGTCCAGTCGAGCCGGTTCCCTCGGCCAGACTGGAGTCCAATGGCCCTTTTTCTCACCCAATAGGCTGAAGGTCAATCCCTAACGGGTCACAGTTGTCTACTGAGTGATCGTAGCCCGTTGCGGTCCGTTAAACGTGAGGCTCTTTCGCGATATTGCTACTCAGAGGTAACGTGGCGTGGGTCACGCCCTGAGAGGAGCCCTGCAATGATGCGTGGACGCCTGCTCGCCGCCTTGTCCGCTCTCGCCACCGCCACCGGACTCGTCGCCGCGGCGCCGTCCGGAGCGGCGGAACCGCAGGTGGCGGCGGCTCCCATCGACTTCTGCCTCGGCCAGTGCGGGGACGTGCTGCCGCCAGGGGCCAACGGCAACGCGACACTGGCCGACATCCTGGCGCACCGGGTGCTGGGCACCCGGCCGGCGCACTCGGCTGATCAACTGGGCAAGTACGACACCCTCGCGTCCGGTTACAGCACGCTCACGACCGAGAAAATCGGTCAGTTCTTCAACGACTCCTCATTCGGGGTCCCGGCGGACCAAGTGGAGAGCACGACCAAGCCGCGCGCGGACGTGACGATCGTGCGTGACAAGAAGCTGGGCCTGCCGCACATCACCGGCACGACCAGGGCGGGCACCATGTTCGGCGCCGGATACGCGGCCGCGCAGGACCGGCTGTGGCTGATGGACCTGTTCCGGCGGGTGGGACGTGGCCAGTTGACACCGTTCGCGGGCGGCGCACCGTCCAACCGTCAGCTCGAGCAGGACTTCTTCAGGTCGGCCCCGTACAACGAGGCGGAACTGCAGGCGCAGATCGACCGGGCGGCGGCCTCCAGCCCGCAGGGCGCCAAGGCGCTGGCGGACGCGCGTGCGTACGTCGACGGCGTCAACCTCTACATCCAGCAGGCACACAGCGGCCGGTACTTCCCGGGCGAGTACGTGCTGACCGGGCACATCGACTCGATCACCAACGCGGGCAGGATCGACCCGTTCACCCTGCCCGACCTGGTGATCCTGGCGACCGTGGTGGGCGCGCAGTTCGGCGGTGGCGGCGGCGGTGAGGTGCAGTCCGCGATCGCCCGCATGGCGTTCCACGAGCGTTACGGTGCCGTGGAAGGTGAGAAGGCGTGGCAGGCGTTCCGGTCGCAGAACGACCCGGAGACGGTCAACACCCTCCACAATGGCCAGAGCTTCCCGTACGGCCAAGCTCCGGCGAACCCCGCCGGCCTCGCGTTGCCCGACAAGGGTTCGGTGACGCGACAGCAGCTGGTGTTCGACCCGACCGGGTCCGCGGGCTCTGCTTCCGCTTCCACCGTCCCGGTTCCCGCGCCCGCCGAGCTCGAACCCGCCCGTGGCATCTTCAACTCCGGTGTGCTGCCAGGTGATCTGGTGAGTGAGAAGCACGGCATGTCGAACGCTCTCGTGGTTTCGGGGCAGCACACGGAAAGCGGCAACCCGATCGCGGTCTTCGGGCCGCAGACCGGGTATTTCGCGCCACAGCTGCTGATTTTGCAGGAACTCCAAGGCCCGGGCATCAGTGCGCGCGGCGCCTCGTTCGCCGGGATCAGCTTCTACGTGTTGCTGGGCCGCGGCCAGGACTACTCGTGGAGCGCGACGACCTCGGCACAGGACATCATCGACACGTACGCGGTGGAGCTGTGCGACCCGACCGGCAAACCGCCGGCAAAGGACTCGACGCATTACCTGTTCCGCGGTCAGTGCACGCCGATCGAGACCATCGAGCGCAAGAACGCCTGGAAGCCGACGATCGCCGACGGCACGCCGGAGGGTTCGTACCGCCTGGTCAGCTTCCGCACGGCTTACGGCCCGATCACGCACCGCGCGACCGTCGGCGGCAAACCGGTGGCGTACGCGAGTTTGCGGTCGACGTACCAGCACGAGATCGACTCGATCATCGGCTTCCAGGCGTTCAACGACCCGGACGTGATCAAGTCCGCGCAGGACTTCCAGCGGGCGGCGTCGCACGTGAACTACACCTTCAACTGGTTCTATGTGGACTCGCGGGACACGGCGTACTTCAACTCGGGCGCCAACCCTTCGCGCAAGGCGAATGTCGACCCGAACATGCCTGTTCTCGCACAGCAGGCCTATGAATGGAACGGCTGGGATCCGGCGACGAACACCGCGGCGTACACACCGTTCGAGCAGCACCCGCAGGCGGTCAACCAGGACTACTTCATCTCCTGGAACAACGGGCAAGCCAAGGACTACGCCAACGCCGGCTACGACAAGAGCTCGGTCCACCGTGGTGACCTGCTCGACTCACGGGTACGTGCCCTGATCTCCGGCGGCAAGAAGGTCACCCGCGTCAGCCTGACCCAGGCCATGGCCGAAGCAGGCCTGGCGGACCTGCGGGCCGAACGCGTACTGCCCTATCTGGTGCGTGTGCTGGAAAGCCAGCCCGTGGGTGACGCTCGGCTCGCCCAGGCCGTGGCGTCGTTGAAGACGTGGATGGCCAGCGGTTCCCTCCGCAAGGAGACGGCTCAGGGAAGCCACAAGTACGCGCACGCCGACGCGATCAAGATCCTCGACGCGTGGTGGCCGCTGCTGGTGCGGGCCCAGTTCCAGCCCGGTCTCGGCGACACGACGTACAACGCCCTCGTGAGTGTGATGGGAATCAACGAATCCCCGTCCGGCTTCCAAAACGGACAGCCCGACTTCCACAGCGGCCAGCCGCACAAGGGCTCGTCGTTCCAGCAAGGCTGGTGGGGTTACGTGCAGAAGGACGTCCGCTCGGTGCTGGGCGACCAGGTCGCAAGCCCGCTGTCCCAGAAGTACTGCGGCGGCGGCACCGTGTCCGGTTGCCGCCAGGTCCTGCTGACCACCCTGGACCAGGCGATCGCCGCACCGGCGAACCAGGTCTACCCCGGCGACTCGAGCTGCGCGGCGGGCGACCAGTGGTGCGCGGACAGCATCATCCACAACCCGCTCGGCGGCATCACCCACGACAAGATCACCTGGCAGAACCGCCCAACCTTCCAGCAAGTGGTGGAGTTCCCGGCGCGCCGCGGCGACAACATCGCGAACCTGGCCCTCGGCCGGGCGGCCTCGGCCACCAGCGCCGAGACCGGCGCGTACCCGTCGCCCGCCCGCCACGCGGTCGACGGTGACCTGCGTACCCGCTGGGCCAGCGACTGGTCCGACAACCAGTCCCTCACCGTCGACCTGGGCTTGGTCCAACCAGTTTCCCGGGCAGTCCTGCGCTGGGAGGCCGCGTACGGCAAGTCGTACCGCCTGGAGACCTCGGCTGACGGCAGTTCGTGGCGGTCCGTCTACTCGACGACCGCAGGTGACGGCGGCGTCGACACTGTGACATTCCCGCCGGTTGACGCCCGGTATGTCCGCTTCGTCGGCGTCCAGCGCGGCACGAACTGGGGCTACAGCCTCTACGAGCTGGAGGTCCACGCCCACTGACAACCCGCTGGACCGGACAGGCTAATCTGGTGCTGGACCACTGCGGTGGCCCAGCACCAGCCCTCGTAGCTCAGGGGATAGAGCAACGGTTTCCTAAACCGTGTGTCGCAGGTTCGATTCCTGCCGGGGGCACTCGTCTTTCACCGGGCGAAGAACGGCTCCTGACCAGTGCAAACAGGTCAGGAGCCGTTGTCTATCCCGATCACCGAGTTGATCACTCTCCGTCTTCATGGGGCTACCCATGGTGCGAACCGGGTCTACACTCGCCCCATGGGCACGTCGAAGGCAGCGCCCAGACGGCGCACACGCGGCGAGATCGAGACGCTCCCGAGCGGCTCCCTCCGGGTGAAGGTCTACGCCGGTAACGACCCACTGACAGGTCGACGGCACTACGTCAGCGAAACCGTTCCGCCGGGTCCGCACGCTGAAAAAGAAGCCGAGAAGGTTCGGACGAAGCTGCTCAATCGAGTCGACGAGCAACGCACTCCACGTACCAAGGCGACCGTGAACCAACTCATGGACCGCTATCTGGAGCTCCTCGACGTCGACGTGACCACGCGGAAATCCTACGAAGGCTACATCCGCAACCACATACGTCCGGTACTCGGCAAGCTTCAAGTGGGCAAGCTGAACGGCGAAGCCTTCGACTCGTTCTACGCAGTCCTGCGCAAGTGCCGTGCTCGGTGTGGCGGACGGAAGTTCATCGAACACCGGACCAAGAACCCGCACGAGTGCAACGACAAATGCAAGAACCACACCTGCAAGGGCCTTGCGACATCCTCCATGCGACAGATCCACTGGATACTGAGCGGGGCACTGCAGCGCGCCGTCCGCTGGGGATGGATCACCGTCAATCCGCTTGACCAAGCAAAGACACCAAGTGCCGTCAAGCCCGATCCTCACCCACCCACACCGGAGCAAGCAGCCGCAATCGTCAACGAGGCTTTCAAGGATCTCAGCTGGGGAATGCTGGTCTGGGTCGCCATGACGACAGGAGCACGACGAGGAGAGCTCTGCGCGCTTCGCTGGGATCTACTTGATCTCGACAACGGTGTCCTTTCGATCCGTACAAGCATCGCTCAGGACGGCGCCGATACTTGGGAGAAACCCACCAAAACGCACCAACAGCGGCGGATCACTCTGGACACCGAGACCGTTTCCCTGCTCCGCGCCTACAAGCACCAGTGCGAAACCAAAGCCGCCGAATTCGCCCGGGCGATCAAGGCACACGGACGAGTGTTCTCACCCGACATTGATCACAACAGCTGGCTGAAGCCTGACACAGTCTCTCAGCGCTACCGGCGGATGTGCGAAAAGCTCGGCTGGGACATGAACATCCACGAACTACGCCACTACTCCGCGACCGAGCTCATTTCGGCCGGTGTGGACGTGCGCACAGTCGCTGGTCGGCTGGGTCATGGCGGCGGAGGATCGACCACGCTGCGGGTTTACTCGGCATGGGTGTCGGAAGCGGACCAACGAGCGGCGGGCACCATTTCCGGCCGCATGCCACGCCCACCGGTCGTCATTGACGAATCCGGCACCCCTATGTCTACTACGGAATCTACCAAGGACAACCCATATCAGAAGATTGCCGCCGATCTGCGCGGCGCGATCGACTGCGGTGCCCTACCCATCGGCGCACCATTGCCGACAGTCGCAGATCTGGCCAAGCGCTACCACGTCGCGTTCGGAACTGCGCAGCGCGCGGTGGCAGAGCTAAAGACGGCTGGCCTGGTGTCGGTCAGCCGTGGGAAACGCGCGGTCGTCGCCGATCGCTCGAAGTCCGGTCCAACAGTGGCTGAAGTGGTCAGCTTGCACTCGAAGCGAGTAGGGACGTAAGGCGTAGCGCTTCGAGCACAGGCGGGTATACCTGATCAGCTGGTATGAAACGGCCCAACTGATCCCTGTCAATCCAGGCCACACCAACGTTCTCAACAACATCCACGTTCTGCGCATCACCCGTCAGATAGTCACACAGAATGTACTCGCATACGACGTTGGTGACGGGATGTACGCGGCTACCAAGTTTTCGCGCCACTGAGCAGTGCACGCCGGTTTCCCCTAGAGTCTCCCTGATCGCAACGGTCTCCGCCGACATTCCCGGCTTGACTATCCCCGCCGGAAACTGCCATGAAATCCCGTTGCCGTCGTCGCCTCTCCTGCACACTACGAGCACCTTGGAGTCCCTCACAACGACAGCGACCGCGACTCTGAGTGCATACGAGAGTTGAAACTGAGGATTCCCCGAAACCTCATGCGGCGCCGAAAGAAGTTCATCGATACCAGTTTCGAAGATTCTTTCGAGCAGGCGCACGGTAGCAGGTCGCAGACTTTCCGCCGACATTCGACCAGCCACAAGCCGTTGCACGTGACGATGACTCAGCGTGCCTGGTTCGTCGTGCTCGCGAGCGAAGGTCTCGGCATACTCTGCGAACTCTTCGAACGTCTGCCTACGTTCTCTGATCCGCTGTTCCAGCACAGTCCGCAGTGGTCCCGTAGCGCCGACACCCTCTGGCATCCGTCAGCCCTCCCGAAGCTCTCGATATGTCGTGCCCAAGTCGTCCGCACGGCGTGGGCACGTCGTTTCCTCGTGAGTCCGAAACTCTCGATACTGATTTCAGTCTTACATGACCGATATTAACCAGTTCCACAGGCTACCCGGCGGCGATGATTCTTCCTTCGTGCCATCCCCGCCGGGCTACGCCGTGGCCGGAACCAGGCACCGCTCACCCTGGTTCCGGTCACGGTCTCCAGTGGACATCCCAACTGAAGGAGTTCGGCTTTGCGAATCGCAACCGGGCAGACCGACGAGACCCACAAAGTTCTGGAGATAGGTATCCCTGACCCTGGCGGCGAGCCGCCGCTGTGTGGTGAGGAGGAGTTCGCCGCGCTCGTGGCGGAGGTCGTAGCCAATGATGCGCCTCGGTTGTTCGCCGTTGTGGCTGAGTACGGCGAGCGGGTGGACGCGATGTGCGTGGCGTGGGGGATGGCGTTCGAGAAGGGCGCCTACGCGGTGAGTGTGGATGGTCGCAAGCAGTTCGTGGTCTCACGGCCTGATCTGGTTCTGCCGCACTTCCGCGTCCGGGGAAGTGTCAGTGCCCGATTGGTGTGGCCTGATTCCGCGAAGTCCAGTCCACCGCCCATTGAGGACTAGCGCAGGGATGGTTGGTGATGGCCAGGAATCGGACGTCGACTCACGCACGCGCGAAGCTGTGCTATGTCTGCGGTGTTGAGTTGCGACGTAGGTACCTCGACGCGGATTATCCGAGCGACGGTCCGCTGCGCGCGGCAACGCCATACCTCAGGATGGTCGCGCTCGCTGCGGACAGTGGGGTGGATGTCTTCGAGGTATCCGCAACGGTCGCTGAGGGCCTTGGTGGCGCGGTTGGTGTCGGGTTTGACTCGTCGGACGCAGTGCGCGGGACGATCGGTCTCGCTGAGGATCTTGACGAGGATCTGCGGACGGACATCCTCGCTTTTGGCTTCGCGGTGTTCGCCGACATCCCTCGTGAGATAGCCGCGATGCCGAACCGCGCTGTTGGCATCAAACGTGAGCGTCGGGCACGCGCGCGGCACGGGCCGGGGCACCTGGCGTGGCACATGCTCTACAGCTGCGGCAGGGATACGGAATCGGCCACCTTCACACTGGTGCGGCTTTAAACGCGCTCCGTAGGGGAGACAGTGACGGGTGTGACGGGTCATGCAGCGACCCGTCACACCCGTCACGTCGTTGTTTTTCCAGTTCAACGGGGCTTTCTACCCGTCACGGCGGATGGGACAGGTTCGGTCCGCTGTGACGGGTTGTCCCGTGCCCTGTGACGGGTTCGCTCGGCACCGTCGGTCGCGCCATCGTTGCGGGCGGCGGCGCGGATGTCGGCCGTGAAGTACCCGCGCACTTGGCGGACCGTCCCGTCATCGGCCGGGATGCGCTCGCGTCGCGAGCCGCATCCCAGCTCGGCCATCTGCCGACCGAATGCGGTCGGCTCCACTCCTAACGCGTCGATCAGCTCGGCCGTGGGCACAAACGCCCGGCTGTCGATGTCGTCGCCGAGATACGCCACAACGGACGCGAGCGGCTCAGCCAAGCCCACCATCATGTCGGCTTCGTCGCCTGTGCTGCTGCCGATGGCCTTGACCACAGCAGCGTGGTCCAGCTCCAGTGCGGTGTCGTGTCCGGCGGCGTGCCCGGTCAATGTTCCGGCGGCTTCGCGTAGTGCCCGGCCGCGTTGGCAGATGGTCTGCCAGTCGTGGTTGGACATGTAGTAGGTGCGCAGCGTCATCGCCAACACGTCGCCTTGGCTGGTTTCGCCGTCCGGCCGGAGAATCCCGACACCCTTGTGGGAAGCGAGCAGAGTGGAGGCGTCATAACCTCGGGTGTTCATCTGCTCGCCGAGGATGATGTTGGAGTCCCGCCAGTCCATCACCCGCAGCGCGAACCGCGAGCCCAGAACCGCCCGCAGCCGTGACGGGATGGTGTTCGAGTCCGGCCGCTGGGTGGCTGCGATGACCACGATGCCCGCCGCCGGGCCCTTGCGCACCAACCATGTCAACAGGTCTCCGATGTAGTCGCCCAGTTTCACCTTCTTTCCATCGACTTCTACGGTTGTCGTGTCTTCCAACGGGATATGGGCTTCGTCGATGATGACCGCGGTGACCGGCATGTCCACACTAGAGTCGCGGCTGATCGCTGGGGTGATCTTCGATTCCGGGCAGATCTGGTCGTCCAACTGTTGCATCCGCGCGTACCGGCCTTGCACGTCGACTACGAGCGATTCCAGCCACGCCTTGAACATCAGGACGTGGTCGGTGTCGTCGCCGGAGAAGAACCGGTGCGCGCACTGCTCGCACGCCTTCCAGTCCTTGCCGCCCTTGAAATCCGCCACATACAACCGCGCGTGCGGGTCGAGGATCAATCCGGCGGCGGCCAACCGTTCCGCCATAGTCTTGCCATGCCTCGGTAGCGCACCGATCAGCAGCGAGGTCCACACCAGCGGCAGATCAATCCGCCGGTCGCGGGGATCAAGGCCGAACGGCACCGGCCGCCACGCGTCCCACGACTCGACCCGCAGCAGTGGTGTCGGCGGCGAGTCCTTGGCGTACGGGTCGGAGTCGGCTACCCACATCGCCACCCGCCCGGCATGACCACCCGCGCCGCGCACGCGTTCCACGATGAGCTGCACTTCGTCCACGGCGAGCGCGGACGCGAGTGCTTCGCGGTGTTTGATCACGTCGGCGGCTTTGCGGGTGGCCGGGAGATCCACGGTCATCGCCCACCCGTCACCGGAGCGGGTGGCGCGCTCGACCAGCCGCAGGGTTTCGTCCTTGCCGATCAGCTTCGCGTCCCGGAATGCGTCCACGAGGACTTGAGGGTCCATCGTCCACGTCAGCGTGCGCGGCCCGGCCAACGCGGCTTTACGTCCCGGACTGCCGTCCTTACGCCGTCCCGCGATCGCCAACGTGACCGCACCGGCCAGACCGGTGATCCACAGCGCTCGCGCTCCGTAAAGCACGTCAGCCACCAGCATTACGACGACCGCAGCGACCGTGACGGCGGTGGTGACCTTCCAGCGGAACAGCGTCAACGCACGGATGTCCGTGAACTTGTCCGCCAGCTTGGCCGCCTCTTCGGCCGCCGTGCGGTAGTCCCGCACGGTGACCCACCGACGCCACGCCCGGACCACGACCACCACGCCACGCGCCACCGCGCTCAAGAACCGGAACGGGGACCGCAGCACGGCCACCACGGCGTGCTTGAGTGCCTGAACGGCCTGCGCGCGGGACTTGAACGCGCGTGGCACGCGCGGTGAACGCTGCCACCACGACGCCAGCCGGTGCCGCAACGGCGGCCGGAGAACACCCGTTGGAGCGCCACCGTCCACCAGTTCCGCGTCGTACACCGGACCGACATGCACCACGTCGTGAACGTCGGTGTGCACGAGATCACGTGACTCATGGTCGAGTGTCATTGCGGTGCCTCGCTTTCCGGTGTCTCACCAGAGTCAGCAGGCGACTCCAGTTCGGACACCAGCGCAGCCGCCAACCGCGACGACAGACCACGCGAGCACGTGGTGACCTGACGAACCCATGCCGGGGTGACCACCACGCCGGGCTGCCACGCGGCGCGAGCTTCCGTCAAGTAGTCATCGAACAACTTGCGCCGACGTGCGGCCGGTTGACGGGTCGCAGGCGGCTTGTCGGCACTAGGCTCGTGAACAGGCTGCGGTTCGGGTGGCGTGTTCACGACCGCTGCGTTGGTGAACGCCGCCGTGACCGCCTCGGTGAGCTTGTCCCGCAGATCGGTGATCGCCTCCGCCGCGACGAACACCACCAGCGGCGGCACCGAATGCAACACGATCCCCGACAGCGACCCGGCCACATAAGACGACCACGTATTCATCACGTACGTGGCGGCAAGCGTGAACCACTTCGCGCGCCGCACCCACACTCCCGTACTGACCTGGTACCGCGCGGTGACCTGCTCCGCCCGCAGAATCGCCAGCAACACCAGAGACACTGTCGGATCGAGCACCCACGCGGCCAGCCACGGCAAGGACCAAGCGGCCGCTCCAGCGGCGGCGAACTGCTGAACATTGGTCATCGTGAACGCCAGACCGAGCATGATCCCCGCCCAGCACAACCGGTCCACTTGCGCCCGGACCTGCTCCACACGCAACGCGACCACATCCGGATGCGTCTGGTACGCGCGCAACTCCGCCGCTTCGGCCGCGTCCCGCGCCAGTCTTTCGGCACGGTTGCCAGATCGGCCGGCTGGCCGCCCGAAGGCGACCAGCCTTTCCGATCCCTGTTGCTGCGCAACATGTTTCGTGCTCATCGTCGCTCACCGCCGCTTCGCCGGTGTCCATCCATGGTGGACACGGTCAGCGCCTTGGTCAGGACGTACCCGGCGAGCAGATCCGGCACCGCGAGCACCACCAGAAGCAACGTCAGGTTGCCCGGATGCGTGATCACCAGCCACTGCACACCCACCAACAACGCGGCAGTGAACGCCACCCGACCAGCCAACGACACCAGCCGCGCACCGGCCCGCGCCGCCTCAACAGCCGCCCGCGCCCTCTTCGCACCAACTCGCCAAACCAGGAACAACGCGAGCAAGATCCCGACACCAGCGAGAACCTGGTGCGGCGTAAGGCTGATCGTCATGTCGACTCACTCCCATCAGGGTGTTCGCCGGGACGGTCACCACGTGCCCGCCACAGCGGGTAGAGCGCCCGCCGGTCGTCTTCCGGCAACGCACCCCAAATCCCCACCGTGTCCCATCCGTGCAGGCGCAGCTCCCACTCCAGGCACTCGTCCTGAACCGGGCACCCCGCGCAGTACCGCGCCGCCAACTCACGGTCTGGAGTGTCGAAACCGGTCAACACGTCCGCCGGGTCATCGTCGGCCCAGGCCCACATGCACAAGCCATGCGACCGGACAATGTCGGCAAGCGCGTCCGTCGGGACATTCCGCAGCCGATCCAGGCGAGCGGCAATCTCCGCCAACCGCTTGCGATCATCTGGGGTCATTACTGCGCGCCCCCGTTTCGCTGCTCGAACTCCCGCGCCGCGCGACGTTCGGCCGCCATCTGCGCCACATCGACGCAACCGCCCGACTCCGCCGCCTCCGCGAGCAGCCGCTCAATGGCCACCGCCGGGATGACGTACCGGGTCCGCAGGCGAACGGCAGGAAACGCGTCCTCCCTGATCGCGCGGTAGAGCGTGGCCGCGCCGACGCGGAGCATCCGCGCCGCTTCACGGACCGTGTAGAACGCCGGAGGACCGGCGTTGGGCATAGCTGTACTCATTGAAGAATTCCCATCGGGAGAAGTTTGATTGATTTCGCCAACGTGTTGTTAATTTCAACATCGATTGGCACGCAATGGCCCGGCCGCGCCGCCACAAGCGGGGGCAACGAACACTCAAATCACATAGACGCGCTAATCTCGGTTGGCAGGCGGAGCGCGGAGGAATATGTGTCCGAAGATTGGGCGGCAGTCGCGAAGGCCATCAACGATCGCGTGAGCGAACTCGGATGGCAGCAGCGCGAGCTGGCCAAACGGTCGCATGTATCGCAAGCCATCGTCCGCGAACTCCAGCACCACGTCGTTGAACGGCGTCGTAGCGCTCGGACGCTTGAAGCGCTGTCCCTGGCCCTTGGCTGGCATCCCCAGCACCTGGCGGCCGTTGTGGCCGGTCGGCGGCCGCCCGAACTCAGCGAACCTGTCAGCGACGACGGAGACACCATGTGGTCCCGCATGGACGCGCTCGAAGAGCGGTTGAGCGAGGTCACTGATCGGCTCACTGAAATACAAACCGATCTGGCGACAGTGGTCGACTACGTCCGACAAAATCGGAAATAGTTCGTCCGCGGAGGGGGCGGAATGACTGCGTTTCATGTCGAACAGTCAACTTCGATCCCGCTACGCAAACCATGCATCAACAGTGCACAACCAGTGCATCAGCAGTGCAGTTCCGATGCACTTCCCCGATTCAGGGGGTGCCATCGGTGGCCTCGGTAGACGAATGGAATGGCCGGACCGCGTGCGTCCTCCAGGCAGCATTGCGGCTATCGAACGACGCTTTCGCTGCTCATCTGGGTGTCGCTCCTCGAACCGTGGCCACGTGGCACCAGAAGCCAGACCTGATCCCCAGGTCCGACATGCAGCAGCTCCTGGACACCGCACTTGATCGCGCATCGGAGGCCGCGCAGGCCCGGTTCGCGCGACTTCTCGGTGACTACGATGGCCACTCGTCCACTGTGGCCGGTGAGCCACAAGCGCTACGCATCGCCATAGCCGTCGTGGTCAAAGACACTGAAGTCCTCATCGTCTGCCGACGTGGCGACGATGGCGGCGGCATCTCGTGGCAGTTCCCGGCCGGGATGATCAAGCCAGGCGTCCGTCCGGACACTGTGGCAGTTCGCGAAACCCTTGCGGAGACCGGTGTCCACTGCGCAGTCGTCCGTCACCTGGGGAACCGGGTGCACCCCGTCACGAACGTCCTATGTGAGTACGTGCTCTGCGAGTATCTGTCGGGAGAGGCAGAGAACAAGGACGTGGTTGAGAATGTTAGCGTCACGTGGATCGACAAAGAGAATCTGATCCGCTTCATTCCAGCCGATCGAATCTTTCCGCCGGTTCTAGAAGCCTTGGAGGTCCCCAGTGAGTGAAGCGACTCCTGACAGTCCGCGTCCCGCGATCGCAGCGGCGGTTATCGTCAAGAGTGGAACATTGCTGCTCGTCCGGCGGCGGGTCAAGGAAGGCAGTCTCTCCTGGCAGTTCCCAGCGGGTGAAGTCGAATCCGGCGAATCAGGCAGCGAAGCCGCTGTACGCGAAGCCTTCGAGGAAACCGGCCTGACTGTCTCTGCCGACAAGGTCCTTGGCGAACGTGTCCATCCGGCGACCGGTCGCACGATGGTCTACGTCGCGTGCAGCGTCGTCTCAGGCGATGCGCACGTGAAGGACGACGAAGAGCTCGTCGAACTCGCTTGGGTCAAGCGCGACCAACTGACCGAGTATGTCCCGTACCCGTTCTACGAGCCCGTCCAGCAATATCTCGATGAAGTCCTTACGGCTTAAGGGAAGCGCAAAGCCCCGGCCTGAACCCGCCGGGGCTGTTCCGCGTCTACCAGTCCGACTGCAACAGATCGGCCAGTCGCTCACGTACTACACCGGAGTGCAGCAGCTCCGGTAAATCGACTCCACCGACCGACATGCGTGTACTGGTCACCTGGTCTATGTGCTCCGCCGGTAGTTCGTCGAGAATCTTGATCGCACGAACCGCCCATTCCTTGGCGACCTTGAACGGATGCTGACCACTGCCGTCGTACTCCGTCCTATGTCGACACGCCAATGCATAGGCAGTCTCCGCAGCCGCTCGCTTGTCCGTGAGTAACTCACGCTCGAATGTTGCTTCTAGCTCTTCGAGTGACACAGGTCGGCTGCTCATGCAATCGACTCACATATCGTGTTTGAGGTCAGTAAGCGAACTTCTCCACGAGTGTCTCATACTCGAAGAGCTCACCTTCACCGAACCACAAATCAACCTCGTAATTTGCCTCGTCCGAGTTACCGGACGCGTGTACGAGGTTCATGACCGCTTTGCCGCTGGCTTCCGACGATGCTTTGGTCTGATGCGCAAAGTCACCTCTCACGGTTCCCGGAGTCGCAAGGTTCGGATACGTAACTCCTATGACCTGACGAACCTTCGCTACAGCGTCCACACCTTGCAGAACCAGGGCGATCACCGGCCCACTCTGCATGAACTTCGCCGTCGTGTTGTAGACCTCCGCTCCGAGACGTTCCTCAAGATCGAAGTAGTGCTTTCGAGTGAAGTCGGCGTCAAGGTGCGCCATCTTCACACCAACGATCTTCAACGCAGCGTCCTCAAACCGCGTAGTGATTCGTCCCACGAGCCCGCGAGCAACAGCGTCAGGCTTTAGTAGGACGAGCGTACGCTCTACCCCCAAGGACGTCGAATCATCCATGCGTGTTCCTCTTTCTAGTAACCGTCTAGAGGAGCTAGCTCCCGATTACACAAGGTATACTTCACTTCGAACTGACAGAAATTTGCTTCGGCCAACGACCTTTATCTGTATAGCGACTCAGCCTGCGATTAATTTCGTTCGCCCACTCAACACTCTTCGCTAGGACGCTGGTGTCGCTTGTGCCCACCGCCTTTGCCGCAGCCTCGCGGGCTGTAATTACCCAGTCTTGAACCTTCTTCAAGAATGTGTCATCAAACACACTCAGATCGATCTTAGCCAAAGCTTGCGCCCTAGGCCTTGACGAGGTGAGCGCAAAAGCAGCTGCCGCACGCGCAAGGTGAAATCGAATATTCGACCTATCATGTCGACCGCTTGCGACGCCCAGTCGCGATAGATAGCTATCAACCATTCTCACTACTTGCAAACAATTATAATAGGCATCCAACGGAGTCTTGTCGCTAAACACGCGTTCGTACAATTTTCCGCGCACAAGCGATGAAGGCATGCCCCGAGCAGTGTTAGGTTGCTGGAGCAAGATCGACCCTACGGCCTGAGCAAGTTCGAGAACTTCGACTATGTCAGCCCGAGGTTTTCCAAGGTTTTTGTAGTGATTCTTCTTACGCTCGTAATAGAGGTTGTGCCGCTGAAAATATTCCTCTATATCACGTTGAAAAGGTTCGGCGGAGCGCAGATTCGCAGCCGAAACTAGATTCTGACTGTTGGTTGCCTTGATAATCTGAGAGGCCACCGTGTCGTCCTGTGTCTCGATAACTCGGACCAGAAGTTGACGAACCTTCCCTTCTTGCGCAGCAGCCGAGCTAGCTTTGCTTTGCCGAGTTAGATTGTGAAAGTACTGATAGATAGTCCGAGAGGTCTGCAGTCCATTCACAATCTGCGGATCCTCGATGTCGAGTCGCTTGCCAGACGGCTGCAGTCTCTTGCCAATAACCGTCACACCATTGTTTAGCCACCAGAAGTCAGCATTAGCGGCGTCACCTTGCCGGAGCGAATCAGATATCCCTCTATTTACAACGGTGTAGCCTTCATAGTCTCGCACATTCTCTTCAAAGATCGCGTCTCGAAGCCGACGTTCCTCGTCAGTAATGAAATCGAAGTAATCAGAAAGGCTGACAAGGCAAATGAGACCACCCTTCTCTGGCGACATGGGGCTTTCCGAAAGACGCAGCGTCAAAGTGGAGGATTTCCGCTCACGCGCCAAGGCGTTCAAAGCTGCCGCGCCGACTAGATCGACGTCGACTGTTGCGTTTGGAAACTCGTTTCCTATGACAGTTCGAAGACGGCCCACCTTCGCTTTCACTTTATCATTTGGCGGATCAGCCGCCTTGGTCGCATACCTAACGGAAACAACTAGCTCAGGCATCCGATCGGCGGCAGCAAGGTAGACAGCCCGAAAAGACTCGAATCGTTCCCTTACGCGAGCATTGAACTCTTTCGCAAGGTCGGTCTTCGGGTCAAGTTGCAATAGAAGTGGAAGATGATCGAGGAGTTTCTGGATAGCGACTTCCTTGAAACCGCTTTCCAATTTCGCTTGAATTACTTCAAGCTCAATCTGGGGCGAATCACTGACAACGATATCCGACGGATCCTCTACCAGGCGGCCGTCGACAAATACATATACTGCATCAATTCCTCCGTCGTCAGCACCTTCTACAATGCCGTCTTCGATCTGGCGACTAGACAAGTTCCGCGACCGCAGTACGGTGTCGATAGAACTGATAAGAAAATAGTCTTCGTTTGATATTTCCGGGTAAGTGGTCGCTTTGCGCTGACTCAGGCGAGTCGTTAGTAGCAGGACTTCGTTGGGTATAGCTGAAGTGGGCTTTGTCGCCACCTGGTCGCATCTCCGATCGAAGGCGTATCGTCATGATCAAAATGAAGGGCTCTGACTATTGTGACGCCTCTCACGCTCTCGCATGACGCGACCCCCATGTAGAAGTTCGGGACAGTGGCGTGGTGCGGGTCGTGGCGCGAACTGGGGACCAACCGCGGCTCTGGCGACCGTGGTGCGAGCTGACGTGTCACGAATGCCCAGGTAGAGACGGTCAGTGTAGCAGAAACACGCATTCCTAAACGTGTGTCGCAGGTTCGATTCCTGCCGGGGGCACTCGTCTTTCACCGGGCGAAACGGCCCCCTACCAGCGGAAACGCCGGTAGGGGGCCGCTAACGTGTTCTCCGGCCGAGACCGGCCGAATCCGGCTGTCCGTTCCGAATACGTTCCAGGCGACGACTATCGGGACAACGGAAGGGTGCGGGCGTGAAACCGGTACGAGGCACGGGTACTGAGCGGGCCGCCGAAATCCACAACAGTCCACCGACTACTGAGCGGTCTTCTCCGCGGTGAGCCGCCGTTGGCGGTAGGCCAGTGCGGCCACGAACAGTCCCAGGCCCCAGAGCGGCCAGAGGGTTTCGGGCATGTTGGTCACCCACTTGCCCTCGACGCCGGTCCCGAAGGCGAGGCGGATGTACATCACGCCGGCCGACGTCACGAGGATCGCCACGATCGTCGCCGGGACCACCGCGAGGTTGACGGGCACGCGCTTGCCGGCCAGGCCGATCATCCAGCGCGGGAAGCGCTCGCCCCAGGGCCGCACGAGACCGACGGTCAACAGCGCGCCGACCGCCCCGAGGCTGGCGAGGGCCGCCCCGGCCAGCCAGAGGCCGCTCTCCAGGCCCTCGCGGTACATCTGCTCCTCCAGGCCCAGGCTCCAGCCGAGCGCCCACGCCCACCGGGTCGCGCAGTAGATAAGCGGGACGACGACGGCGACGACCACGGCGGGTTTGCCGAAGCGGACGAGGTCCGGCTCGCCGCTGCGGCGGCCGTACCGCAGCGCGGTCAGCGCCCACCCGATCCCGGCGAGCAGCAGCAGTGTCAGGTTCGCACCCGGCCACTGGATCAGCTCCCCCCATCCGGCGTTCCGCGGGAAGTCGAAGAAGGTCTTGCTGACCGCCAGGATCGGCGCGTAAGCGACGATGGTGAGCGGGCGGTAGTCCTGGATCACGAACATCAGACCGACGGCGTAGATCCAGGCCGGGACCATCAGGGCGTACCGCCACCTGCCTAGGCCGACGCCACGCGCCATCAGCAGGGCGACGACCCCGCCGAGGAAGCCCAGAACCGCGATGATCGGCCCGGCCGCCTCGGGTGTCGACAGCCCCAGCAGGTTCGCGTGGATCGCGTCGGTTCCCGCGTCGACCATGATGGGATCACCGACGCCGAAGGGGTAGGCCCTGCCGGTGAGGGCCCAGAACAGGCCCGCGAAGCCGTACAGGAACGAGAAACCCGCGGTGAGGTATTCGATGTTCTTCCGCATATCCACAGCCTGGTGAACAGGAGCGTGGAGGCACATGTGCCGACCGGCGCATCCCCGGACGCCTCGCCGGCGTCGATAGGCAATTCGGCACATCGCGGGCTTCCGCGGCCGCCGCCTAGGCTTGTGATCATGCACCTCCGCCGTGCGGTCGCCGCGGGCGGCGTGCTCGCCCTCGGTATGGGGACGCTGCTGGTCCCGGCCCCGCTCATCGACGTCGTCACGCCGGTCGCGCTCTGCCTCGAACTAGCCGTCCTGCTCGCCCTCTGGCCCCGGGCGCGGGCCGCTCTGCCGTGGATGGCCGGAGCCGCCGCCCTCCTCTCCATCACCGTCACCACGATCTACCTCGTCGTGCGGCCGGGCGCGTCGAACGAGGGCCAGGGCCTGTGGGTCCTGCTCGAATCGGCCCTCCTGGCCGTCCACGTGTACCTGGCGTTCCGCTGGTCGCCGCCACGCGCCGCGTTGACCGGCGGCGGGGCCGCCGTGCTCGCACTGGCCCTGACCGTGCAGCGGTACCTGCCGCCCGGTGCGATCGTGGAGGCGGTCGCCGGGAGCCTCATCTGGCTGGTCCCGGGCGTCGTCGCCGGTCTGGTCGCCTGGTACCCGCGGCACATGGACGAGCTGCGGGACCGGGCCGTCGCCGAGGCCCGCCACACCCAGCGCCTGGACCTGGCCTCGGACCTGCACGACTTCGTCGCCCACGACGTGAGCGAGATCGTCGCCCAGGCCCAGGCGGCCCGCATGGTCCTGGCCGGTGACGACCCCCGGGTCGCCGAGACCTTCGGGCGCATCGAGACCGCGGGGCTACGCGCCCTGGCGTCGATGGACCGCACCGTCCACATGCTCCGCGACCCGGGCGGGGCGGCCCGCGCGCCCGTTGGCGTCCTCTCCGATCTGCCCGAGCTGGTCTCGCGCTTCTCCCAGGGCGGCGTGCACGTCCGGCTCGACGCGACGCCAGCCGAGGTCCCGCGCGAGGCCGCCGCCGTCGCCTACCGCATCGTCGTGGAGGCCCTCACCAACGTTCGCCGCCACGCGCCCTCGGCGTCCTCTGTGGACGTCACGGTCGCGGTGGACGACCGCGTCCTGCACGTCACCGTCGCGGACGATGGCGACGGGGATGCCCGACCGAGTGACCGGACGCACGCGGGCCTCGGCCTGACCGGTCTCACCGAGCGCGTGGAATCCCTGCGCGGCACGCTCACCGCCGGTCCGCGGGAACCCCGCGGCTGGGTCCTGTCCGCACACATCCCCTTGGACGGCCGATGATCCGCATCCTGATCGCCGACGACCAGGAAGGCATCCGCGCCGCCTTCCGGATGGTCCTCGACGCCCAACCCGACTTCACCGTGGTGGCCGAGGCCGCGAACGGCGAGAGCGCCCTCGCCCAGGCCCGGCACCTCAAGCCCGACGTGGTGCTCGCCGACATCCGCATGCCCGGCCTGGACGGGTTGGAGCTCACCAGGAAGCTGGCCGGCCCAGGCGTCCCCGACCCCCTGCGCGTCATCGTCGTCACCACCTTCGACCTCGACGAGTACGTCCACACCGCCCTGCGCGACGGGGCCTGCGGCTACCTGCTGAAGCGCTCGGGACCGACGCTGCTGATCGAGGCGGTCCGCGCGGCGGTGGCCGGGGACACCCTCATCAGCCCGCAGATCACCGTCCGGCTGCTCAAGCGGATGATCCCCGCCGTCCCTCCCCCGCCGGAACGCGATCCCCTGAGCGAACGGGAACTGGAGGTCGTGCGCCTGGTCGCCGAGGGCCGCACCAACGCCGAGATCGCCGCGGAGCTGTTCATCAGCGCCGGGACCGTGAAGAACCACCTCGCGAACGTGCAACGCAAGCTGGGGGTCGCCAACCGGGTCGGCATCGCCGCCTGGGCCTGGGCGACGGGACGGTCGGAGCCGCAGGCGGGACGGTGACCCGGACACGGCCGTCGTGGAAACGCTGACCGGCGAGGAGACGACCTCGGCTCGTCCTTGTCGGACAGCCCGATGTCGCGCGTTCGTCGGTCAGCGTCGTCATGTTGCCGGACGCAACTGCCGCACACTCGCCGGGCCGTCGACGGCGCCGCGGGCGATGCGGTTGGCGAGCTCTTCGAGCCGTTCCTGGGTCGTGCGATCCGCCGGTTGGTACACGACGACACGGGTGCGCGGGTTCTCCTCGACCAGCATGGTGATGGCGCGCACGTACAGGCTGCCGACGTGCAGTGACCGGATGCGCTTCACTCGTTCAGGTTCGGTGGACACGTCCGCCTGGTCCCACAGGCGCACGAACAGCGGTGACTCCTCGCGGAGCCGATCGAGCAACGGCGTCCACGCCGGATCCGTGACCGACTCGCCGTAGTACGCCCGCAGTTTGGCCACGACGGCTGCGCACTCCTGTTCGTGGTCGGAATGTCCGGCGATCCAGTCGGGGTGCGTGAAATGCAGGTAGGCGCAGTTGCGGTCGGCCGCCGGCAACGCCTCCAGGTCGTCGATCATGAACCGGAACGACGCGTTGTAGGCCAAGGGCTCGAACCAGGGATTCATCACCACCGCGGGCTGCGGAGAGAGGCTGTCCAGCAGCGCCTGCAACCGGCCACTTGCCCTGTCGGGGCTTGAGGGTTGTTCTGCGCCGGGGTGTCCGCCTAGGAGGAACAGGTGCCGCCGCTCGTCGCTTGAGAGCCGCAACGCGTCCGCGATCGCGGCCAGCACCTCCACGCTGGGCTGGACGTCACGTCCTTGCTCAAGCCACGTGTACCAGGTGGACCCGACGTTCGCGAGAACTGCGACCTCCTCGCGGCGCAGTCCCTTCACCCGACGCCGGCTGCCGCCAACGGGCAGACCCACGTCCGCGGGCGAGAGCCTGTCACGCCGTGCGCGCAGGTACGCGCCGAGTTCGCGAGAACGTACGTCCGCCATGGCAACGATCGTTTCACAGCGAGACAAGATCACGCTGGTGGTCCGAGCACCAGCATCACGGCACTCTGGGTCGTTGTCCGCCAGCCGCGCAACGTGAGTGCGTGCAACGGACTTGGCCGGTCTTCATCGCGGCATTCGGTGCTACGTACACGTTCAGCGTCGGTAACGTGACCGCCCCGCGCCTCGGACCGGAACTAAACGCCGGTCGTGGCGAAGTCGCGCTCGTGCTCGCCGCTTTCGCGGTGTCGTTCGCGGCCGGGCTGATCCTCGCGGGGCGCCTCGGCGACCGGTATGGCCGCCGGCGGCTGCTGCGCATCGGGCTTCTTGCGCTCGCGCTGACGTCGGCGCTGGCCGCTGCGGCTCCCAGTCTCTGGTGGCTGGTCGCCGCCCGCCTCCTGCAGGGTGCCGCCTCGGCGATCGTGATGCCCCAGACGCTGGCGATCATCCAGACCTCGGGCGGCGCGCCTGCCCAGGCACGGGGACTCGCGGCGTTCACCGCGAGTTCGGGGGTTGGGACCGTGGCGGGCCAGGTCGTCGGCGGCCTCGTCATGGGGCTCGGCCTCCCCTTCGCAGGATGGCGAGGAGCCGTCCTGACCTCCGCGATCCCCAGTGCGGTGGCGTTGCTGGGCGCGCACCGGCTGCATGTCCATCCGCCGAACAGCACCGAACGGCCCGACCTCGGCGGCGCGCTCGGGGTGGGTGTTTCGCTCCTGGCCCTGGTCGCCGGGCTGTCGCTCGGCCCGGCAACGGGCTGGACGTGGTGGACACCGACGCTGGTGGTACTGGGCTGCCTCGGGTTGTACGGCTTCTGGCTCGGCCAGGGCCGGCGCGAGCTTGCGGGACGTCCGGTTCTCGTCGCACCCTCCAGCCTGCGGCTGCCCACGCTTCGGCTCGGCCTGCTGATGGCCGTGCTGCTCTTCGCCGGCTACGGCGCGTTCAGCTACGAGTACTCGATGCTCACCCAGGTCGGCCTTGGGTTGACGCCGGTCCAGTCCGGGCTCGCACTGACCGCGTTCGCGGGAACCTTCGTCGTCGCCGGGCTTCGTATGCCGCGCATCACCGCGCGATTCGGCGACCGCACGATGGAGCTGGCCGCAGGACTGCTGACCGTCGGTCTGGTACTGCTCGGCCTGACGTCGTGGTTCACCCAGGGCAAGGGCGCCGCGATCTGGATCGGCTGCTTCCAAGTGCTCGGCGTGCTCCTCGGTGCGGCGCAGGCAAGCCAGTACGGCCCCCTCGTCGGGACGGTCATGGCAGCGGTGCCCCATCGAGTCGCGGGCCTGGCCGGGGGTCTGTTCACGACGGCGCAACAGGCCTCACTGGGGCTCGGCATCGCCACCATCGGCGGGGTCTTCGGAGCCCTCGTCCCCATGCTCGGCTGGGAACACGCCTTCGCGGTCGCTCTCGGCATACAGGTGGTCACCACCGTGCTGTTCTGGGTTCTCGCGCGGCGGCTCCGCAGCGGGCCGCACGGCTCCAGCACCCTCGCCCGGGGCGGACAGCACAGGACGGAGACGCTCGATTGACCAAGTCTCCACCGTCGGGCGCGGGTTCGATCAGGGCAGGCCCGATCACATTCCCGCCCAGGAACTCCCCAACCAGCAAAGGAAACATCAACCGTGATCAAGATGATCATCACGCTGAAGCGTCGCGAAGGCATGACGCACGACGAGTTCAAGCACTACCAGCAGAACATCCATCGTCCGCTGCTCATGTCCATTCCGGAAGCGAACCAGTACATCCGCCGGTTCGTCGTGTCGTACCCGATTCCGGCGCCCCGGTACCCCGAACCGGTATACGACTCGGTGGTCGAAGCTTGGTTCGACACCATGGCCGACCTCGAAGCCCTGTTCTTCAGTGACAACTTCCTGAGGATCGTCGACCCGGATCACGAGAATTTCATCGACCTGTCGACGTTCGGGCGAGTCATCTCCGAAGAGGACGTGGTCATCGACCGTCAGTAGGGGCTGTACGTCAAGCCGTCGGAGCCCGAGGACGATGGCCTGACAGCAGGCGGCGCGTCCGGCGCATCGGTGTGCGAGCCGATTGCACACCGCGACGCGACATCGCGCCGCTTGCATACCTCCGCGTCGAACGCCGTGCAGGCCCGGTCACCCGGCTCCGCGGTGACCACTCGTCCACTGTGGCCGATGAACCGTCAGCGCTACGCATCGCCATAGCGGTCGTAGTCCAAAGAGGTCTGCCGACCTGGTGACGATGGCGGCGGCATCTCCTGGCAGTTCCCAGCTGGTGAAGTCGAATCCGGCGAATCAGGTGGCGAAGCCGCTGTGCGCGAAGCTTTTGAGGAAACTGCCGCTGCCACGGCTCCCCACGCAGCACCTGCGCCAATTCGTGAGGTCGCCTCGTGCGACGAACTCGTGCTTGCGTTCGAGCGCGCTCTAATTCATACCGTCGTCGGCATGACGAACTCAGATCGCAGTCCGACCGCCAACCGCCGGACCATCCTGACCAAGGGTGTGCTTGTCGGCGCCGGTGCTCTCGGTGCCACGGTGGGAGCGGCGGCGCCGGCGTCGGCAGAGACCGACCGTTACGCCCGTGGCATGGCGGTCCTGCGCCGGATCTCCGGTGAGCGCGGCCCCGAGGTCATCGAGTCGCTGCGGGACATCGCCCCGGACCTCGGCCGCTACATCGTCGAGTTCGCGTTCGGCGACATCTACCCCCGGCGGGGACTGGACGCCCAGGAGCGACAACTGCTGACCATCGGGGCCCTGGCCGCGCAGGGCGACACCGCGCCGCAGCTCAACTTTCACCTCGACGCGGCGTTGCGGGTGGGCGTGCGCCCCGTGGAGATCATGGAGGCGCTGTTCCAGATTGTTCCGTTCATGGGTTTTCCCAGGGCACTCAACGCGGTGACCGTCGCAAGGGAGGTCTTCACCGAGCGCGGGATCACCTTCGAACCGCCCGTGCAGACCGACCAGCGCGACCGCTACGAACGCGGCGAGGAGAAGCTGGTGGAGATCGACGGGCAGCACGGGCTGGACGTGATCGGGTCGCTGCGGGACATCGCCCCGGACCTCGGCCGCTACATCGTCGAGTTCGCGTTCGGCGACATCTACTACCGGCCGTGGCTGAGCCCGCCGCGGCGGCAGTTGGTGACCGTCGGCGCGCTGACCGCCTTCGGGGACACCGCACCCCAGCTTCGGGTGCATCTGGCCGCGGCACTCAACGTCGGGCTGAGCCGCGCCCAGGTGATCGAAGCCCTCATCCACGTCGTGTCCTACGTCGGTTTCCCCCGGGTGCTCAACGCCATCACCGTGGCCAGGGAAGTGTTCGAGGAACGGCCGCATTGACCCCGGAACGGCTTGCGACACCTACGGTCATGGCATGAACGACACAAGCACGCGGTCCATCGCGGAGACGGCAGAGCTGACCGGGCTGACCGCACACACGTTGCGGTACTACGAACGGATCGGCCTGCTCGATCCGGTCGACCGCGGCCCGGACGGCCGCCGCCGCTTCCGGGACGCCGACCTGGCCTGGCTCGGCTTCCTGACCCGCCTGCGCGTCACCGGCATGCCCATTCGGGACATGCGGAAGTTCGCCGAACTGCGCCGGGCCGGCGACGTGACCACACCAGCCCGCCTGGAACTGCTGAGCCGCCACCGGGACACCGTGCGCCGCCGAATCACCGACCTCGCCGACTGCCTGGACGCGCTGGACAGCAAGATCGACCACTACCGGACGCTGATCACCAGCACCACCTCCCGAAGCTGACCGGCCAACCCGCCCGAGTCCGCGCCGCTCTCCGCAACATCCCCGAAGCCCCACCCGAACACTCGCCAAAGCCTGAACCCCGCCGTCACACATCGGCCCGCCGTGGACCGACGTGTGACGGCGGGGTTCAGTGCTATTGACCAGGACAACTGATCACCGTCATCGCGAAGCCCTGACGAGCCGTGCGTGCTCGCCCAGCGCGTAAGCCCCTTCGGCACGGTTGACAACTTATCTAAGTTAAGCCAGGCTTGCGGATGTCAATTTAACGTAGTTAAGGAGCTTCCGTGCCGACCACCGATCCGAGTCCCTCGACGGCGAAGATGCTGTCGGTCCACCAGCGTCTTGCCACGTCCGGCGCTCGTAGCGTGCACGTCTTCCGCGTCGGCGACAGGCTGCATCTCGTCGTCCCCCAACTGGCCGAGGATGTGCCTGGCCAGCCCCCCAACATGAACGGCGGCAACGCCGACGTGGACGCCCTGCTCTACCACTGGGAAGGGGGACAGTTCGTCGAGCGCGACCGCCTGCCCTCCCCGAGCGGAGAGGACGCGTTGAGCTTCCGCAGTGGCGGAACGACCTACCTGGCCTTCGCGAACCTCCGAACCGGAAAGGGCCCTTACGAAACCGACGTCGACTCGCTCATCTACCGCGAGGAGGACGGGAAGTGGATCGTCGACGAGACACTGCCCACCTTCGGCGCCAAGCAGTGGCACCACTTCTCGATCGACGACCGCGAATTCCTGGCACTGGCCCAGGGTCTGACCATGCCTGGCCTCACACCGCGGGGCCACGGACGTTCGGTCATCTTCGAGCGCGTCGACGGACGGTGGCAGGAGTTCCAGGTCCTGGGCGGGCGCTGGGGTTACAACTGGGCCTACTTCCGCGTCGACGGACACCATTTCCTGGGCTACGCCGACCAGGTCTCGCCCAGTGTCGTCTACCGCTGGGACGGGAACTCCTTCATGCCGTACCAGACGTTCGGCGAACGTTTCGGCCGGAGTTTCCTGCACTTCTCGCAGGACGGCGGGGAGTGGCTGGCCTTCGCGTGCATCAACGGCGATTCGACGCTCTACCACTGGAACGGTGAGCTCTTCGAGCCCCACCAGTCACTCGGCGGCCCCGGCGGCCGGGAGTTCGAACTCTTCCGGCACGGCGACGACCTGTTCCTCGTCCGTGTCTGCTTCATCCAGGGAAAACCCCCTGTCGCCAAGACCGATCTGATGTCGCAGCTGTACAGGTGGGACCACGGCAAGTTCGAAGTGGTCGAGGAGTTCCCCACTTTCGGCGGAACCGACGCGAGCTTCTTCGAGGCCGACGGCCGCAGCTTCCTGGTCGTCGCCAACAGCCTCACCCCGGACGTGCGGTTCCGTCAGGACAGCATCGTCTACGAAGTCTCATTCGACCACGCCTGACCTGCACCGACAGGGAGAAATTCGATGCGATACCAGCCCAACTCGCACTTCATGCGGCTGTTCGAGCTGTTCACCTCCGCTCCGGACAGCATCGGCCAGAAACTGCAGCGGCAACTGGGGGCGGCCCACTCCGACACACCGCTGCTGGTGGCGACGGGCACCGACCTGGTGCTGTTCCCGGGCGGTGGCCGCCCACCCGCGACCGTCGACTTCAGAAAGGGCACCCGGGGATTCTTCGAGATCACCGCGGTCTCCCACCTCGGCCTCGCGATCCCTTACTTGGCCCGGCTGCGGGAACTCGGCGACCGCGGCTGCAAGGCCGACGCCAGGGAGCTCATCGCGCAGTGCCGCGTCGTCCAGGATTTCAACTCCGTCTCGTACTGGCGTGACGAGGTCGCGGTCACCGCGTGGCGTGGGCACGAGGAGAAGATCACCGATCTCGTCGACTACACCTGTGCGACCACCGCGGACTACCTGGAACGCGCGATCAAGGACCCGGAGCTGCTGGACTTCGAGTACCTGCGCACGAACCTGCTCGAAGGCGACGGACCGAACGCGGTCCCCGTGCCGTTCAACGACATGATGGCGGCGACGTTCGCCCTCTCGGCACTGGATTCGGTTCACCGGACCTTGAAGTGGCTGCACGAGCAGCCCATCGACTGGGCTCAGCTGATGGTGATCGTCGCCGGTCGTGCCGGGCGCTTGAGCGCCGGCCTGACCTGGCAGACCAACAACGTGTGCCCGCTGCTGTACGAAGCGTCGGACCGGAAGCTCGACCCGGCGCGGCTGATCATCGCCCCGTTCGCGCCGACCGTCGAACTCGAGGAGCTCGCCGACAGCGAGGCCTGCGCCCGGGCCGAGGCGCTGTACCGCAGGATCTGGTACAGCTCCCTGTCTTCGGTGGAGATGAGCCGTCTGATGTGGCCGGACTACCCGGCCTTCGAGAAGAGGATCGATCCGGCGCCCGTGGTCGACGACGACACCGAAGTGGTCAACGCCATGCCGGTCGTCCGGTCAGTCCACGACAAACGCGCCATCGTGACCCGGCTTCGCTACGTCATGGAGGATCCGGCCGCACAGCTCGCGACCGCCGGCATGCAGTTCGTGCTCGACCAGTTGAGCGCCAACGGAAACCGGCCCGAACTCGTCGATCTTCCGGGGTTCACCTACACCACCTACCCGGTCGGGGCGCGGAGGTAGCACTTGCCCGCGCCGGAGCGGTCGGGGATCGTCGGACGAGCGGTGGGTGTCGCTCGCGGAGTTGTTGCGACACCCCCTTTTCCGGCAGTCTGTGGCCAGGGCGAGTTCGCGCAAGGTGACCGGCTCGTGCGGGCACGCCGGGGAGATCGGCGAGAGTGTGCCGGAGGCGTTCTCGGAGCCGGTGGCCGGCGAGGGGTGGCCATATTCTTGATCGACATGTCAGCGCCACGGATGAACGCCGCAGACCGGCAACCCGTAGGCGCGAAAACCGATCAAGAAAGCGAGTAGGCATGCACTTCACCAGCACCCGCACTGTCGACGACGCGTACTACGACGAACTGACGATCCGCACCAACGCCGAGCAGGGCGTGGTCGAGGTCTCCGGGAAGCAGGTTCCCACGGTCGTCCTGCGGCGTTCTCCGGATGCGGAGCTGAACAAGTTCGTGCCGATCGGCTCCAGGAACGCCGACCACTTGACCATGTCGGTCGACGGCGTCGAGGCCGAGTTGCGACCTGGGCCAGGAAAACTGACTCGTCGCTCGCACCGAGTCGAGCTGACTCTCGCCGGAACACGCTACGAGTTCACGCCGGACGACGATGACGCCACGCAGCTCAGGCGGAATGGCGCCACGATCGCCTCGTTCCACATGGATGACGACGGTAAGTTCACCGTGCACTGGCTGGCCGAGCGCGACGACTCGCAACCCGCCGACGCCGCCATCGGATACGCCTTGTCGGTGGGCTTCCGCACCGGCGCCAAGGGGGTCTTCACAGTGCTGTTGAACGGCTCCGAGAACGTGCCGTGGACGCCCTGACCTCCGAACCTCGCTGACCGGCTGACCGTGGCGGGCTGACAGGCACGCCGTGGATCAACCCAGCGATGCCGTCGCCGTGCGCAGATCCTGCAACGCGGCCAGCGCATGATGCGCGAAGTCTTTAGTGTCATCACGATCGGCTTCGGACCACTGGGCGTACCCCCGCTTGAAGGCAAGGACGCCCATCTCCGCCGCGAGATGGGCGGTCGGGTCGGGGACGCCGCGGGCGATCAGCGCGGCGGTCATGGCAGCAGCGAGGCCGACGGTCTTGAGGGCGTCGCGCTCCTGAAGCTCGGCGCTGGCGGCCACGGCTGCCTTCAGACGGGGGCCGAGTGCACGGTTCGTCGGCCCCATGGCGCTGGATGCGCGTTCGAGACCGGCCGCGACCGCATCGAGCGGGGTGGCGTCGGCGGGCGCCTCGGCGATCCCTTCGGTGAGCAACCGGCTCAGGGTCTCCTGACCGGCCACCAATATCTCGCGCTTGTCGGAGAAGTGCCGGAAGAAGGTGCTCTTGGTGACGCCGGCGCGCTCGGCGATCTGCGCCACCGTGGTGGCGTCGTAGCCCTGCTCGGTGAACAGGTCGACGGCCGCGACGATGAGTCGGTGGGTCGTCTCCGGTTGCCATCGGGCCATGACCTCATCATAGGTGATGGGACAAAGGTCCCGTCAGCCTGTAGAGTGATGGGACAAAGGTCGCATCACTAGGAGAGTCCTGTGCACGTTTTTGTCACCGGTGGTACCGGCACCATTGGCTCGGCCGTCGTCGCCGAACTGCTCGCCAACGGTCACACCGTTCTCGCGCTGGCCCGCTCGGACAAGTCCGCGCAGGCCCTTACGGACGCCGGAGCCCAGGTGCTGCGCGGACAGCTGGCCGATCTCGACGTCCTGCGGGCTGGTGCCGCGCAATCGGACGGCGTGATCAGCCTGGCCTTCGGCAGCGACTACAGCACCGCGGAGGCGCTGGCCCGGTCGATCGTCGAGGAGAGCGCCGCCATGGCCGCGCTGGGTGAGGAGCTTGTCGGCAGCGATCGTCCGATCGTCACCGTCTCCGGCACACCTTGGGCGCCAGGCCGTGCGTCCACCGAGGCCGATCCACTGCCGACCGACGGACCGGTCGCCGGTCGCAGCCGTTCGGTCAATGCACTGCTGGATCTGGCTTCCCAAGGTGTTCGCGCTACGGCTGTGCGCATGCCGCGTACGGTTCACAACCAAGGCAAGGGCGGATTCGCCGGTCTGTTGACCGATCACGCGCGCCGCACCGGCGTGGTCGGCTACCCCGGCGACGGCACCCAACGCTGGCCGGCCGTGCACGCGCTCGACGCGGCGGTGCTGTTCCGGCTGGCACTCGAGTCGGCACCGGCCGGGACGGCCTGGCACGGCGTGGCCGACGAAGGCGACGCGGTTCGTGACATCGCGACGGTGATCGGCCGACGCCTCGGCCTGCCGGTCGAGACTGTGCCGGAGGAGAGCTTCGGCCCGTTCGGGCCGATCTTCGCCACCGACCAGCCGGCTTCCAGCACCCACACCCGCGAGGTTCTCGGCTGGCGGCCCACGCACCCCAGCCTCATCGCGGACTTGGCGAACATCCAGCCCTGAGACTTCCCTGCCTGCCGTAGGGAACGGGCCCGAGAATGCCTTGGGACCGCAGGTCACCCGGCAGCACGATGCCCGGAGCCGATCTTGTCCAGTTCGGCCAGGTCGTCATCGGAGAGCCGGGTGCCCGCGCCCGCGACGTTCTCGGTCAGGTGCGCCACCGACGAGGTGCCGGGGATGAGCAGGATGTTCGGCGATCGCCGCAGCAGCCAGGAAAGGGCGACCGACATCGGTGTGGTGCCCAGCCGTGCCGCGACAGCCGACAGCACCCTGGACTGCAACGGGCTGAAACCACCAAGCGGGAAGAAGGGCACGTAGGCGATGCCCTTGCCGGCGAGCTCGTCGATCAGCCGATCGTCATGCCGGTGGGCGAGGTTGTACATGTTCTGCACGCACACGATCGGTGCGATCGCCTGGGCTTCGGCGACCTGGTCCGTGGTGGCGTTGGAAACGCCGAGGTGCCGGATCAAGCCCTCTTGTTGCAGCTCGACCAGGGTGCCGAACGCCTCGGCGAGCGAGCCGGGCTGCGTGCCCTGAGCGTCACCGAGCCGGAGGTTGACCAGGTCGAGCCGGTCGAGGCCGAGGGTTTCCAAGTTCTCGTGGACCGCGTGGCGCAGATCCGCGGGCCGCCGGGCCGGGGGCCAGCCACCCTGCTCGTCGCGCCGCGCGCCGACCTTGGTCACGATGTGCAGCGATTCGGGATAGGGATGCAGTGCCTCGCGGATCAGCTCGTTGGTGACTCGCGGGCCGTAGGCGCCGGACGTGTCGATGTGGGTGATGCCAAGGTCGACGGCCTTGCGCAGCACGGCAATCGCGCCGTCACGGTCGGCAGGCGGGCCCATGACCCCGGGGCCCGCCAACTGCATGGCGCCGTAGCCGAACCGGGTGACGGTCAGATCGCCCATCGACCAGGTGCCACCGGGCAGGGAAACAGCGGGTGCGTCAGTGCTCATGCCGTCGATCTTCGCTGGCGGACGGGCGAGGCGACCAACATCAATCCGGTGGCCTGTGATACTCGCGAGGTATTACAGCGAGGTAGGCTGCTGTGGCGTGGACACCTTGGAGACCCGCGAGTTGCGATACTTCATCGCGGTCGCCGACGAACTGCACTTCGGCCGGGCAGCCGAACGCCTCGGCATCGCCCAGCCCCCGCTGTCCCGGGCGATCCAGCAGCTCGAACGCCGCCTCGGCGTCACCCTGCTGGAGCGCAATCGCCGCGGCGTGTCGCTGACCGGCGCCGGGGAAATCCTGCTGCAGGAGGGCCGCGCGGCTCTCGACGCGACCACCGCCGCGGTCCGCCGCACCCGTCGCGCCGGCGGCGCCGGCAGTCCGGGCGAGTCCCGCGACCGGTTGGTGCTGGCGGTGAAGGCGGGCGCGTTCCACGAGCTGCTGAACAAGCTCCTCGACGCCTACGCGGCCGAGCCCGGCGCCGCCGAGATCGAAGTCCTGCCCAGCGGCATGTGCGAACAGGAAGCGATGCTGCGCGACGGTCGCGCCGACGTGGCGCTCATGCACGCGCCGTTCAACTCCCTCGCCGGGTTCGACAGCGTCGAACTGATGACGGAGGGGCAGGTGGCGATCCTGCCCGCGAGACACCCCCTGGCCGCGCGCAAGTCGTTGTCCCTGGCCGAGATCGCGGACGTGCCCGATCTCCCGCTGGCCCGCTGGCCCAGCCACGACACCTACCCGCCCGGCCCGGGACCCGAGATCCACGACCAGACGCAGCTGGCCCACCTGATCGCCCTCGGCCGCACCATGGCGGTCTACCCGGAGTCCGCCCGCACGTGGCTGTGGGACGAGCATGCCGCCGTCCCCCTGAGCGACGCCCCCGTGGTCACCACCCACATCGCTTGGCCCGCGCACAGCCGTTCCCGCGTGCTGGCCGGGCTGGTGCGGACCGCCTCGCAGCTCTGACCCGCCGAAGCGGTCCTGAAAACCTGTCGCACACTCAGCGCTGGACCGGCGGGCAGGTTCCGGTGGACGCACCAATCGAGTTGATTTCGACATTCGGCCGCGAATCATCCGCATAGTCGTACAAATTCGTACACAACTGACCCGGCTTCCCCGGCCCCGGCGGCGTATTCCCACCGGCCCGCTGGACCGGCGGACAAGTCCCGGTGGACGCACCAATCGAGTTGATTTCGACATTCGGCCGCGAATCATCCGCATAGTCGTACAAATTCGTACACAACTGACCCGGCTTCCCCGGCCCCGGCGGCTTGTTCCTTCCGGCCTGCCTCTGCTGCGCTTGTGCCTGAGTGCTGCCCGGAGTGGCGACACGCTGCGGCGAAGCGGTCGCCGTGGAACTGCCCGGCGATGCCGCCGTAGAGGTGGGCGTCGTAGAGGTGGGCGTGGCAGCGGTGGGCGTGGCAGCCGTGGAAGCCGGTGGCGGACTGCTCGCGGTGTTCGACGACTGCGTGCATCCGGTCAGCAAAGCTCCGGTCAGAACAGCTCCCGCCGACAGCAGAACGGCCGCGCGGAATTTTTGGAGTGATTGCGGAAACATCGGTCATCCCCTGCTTTCGGTCACGGCTGGCGCGTTTTCTTCTTTGCTCGTAGGACGCCCCGTTCGTGGCCGGGTTGCTTCGCTTTCGGGCATTGCCCGAAGAGACACGGGAAGTTGCCCTCGTCGCCGCAGCTCACCCCTCGTGAGTGTTTATCGGCGTTCTAACCCTGATCCACCGGTGAATGTGTTGGTGGTGGGTATGTCGTAGACGGGCAGGTGCCCTCTGAGCTGGGATGATTGTTCTTGTCTAGGGAACAAGCCATCACAGAAGAGGGCACCTGTTAAGTGAAAGCATCGCATACCCGTGGTGGGATTGACGCGAGGTTCGACCATCCGACGTTGGTGTCGCAGGCCGGGCTGGTGCCGGCGATGCGATTAGCGCAGGATGCGGGCCTGTCTGAGCTGGCCGATAGGCATGTCCGGCTGGGTGGCTCGATCGGCGCCAACGCCGGCGCGAAGATCGCGTCGATCGTGGCGGGCATGGTCTGTGGCGCGGACTCGATCGACGATCTGGACGTGATCCGCCATGGCGGGCTGCCGCTGCTGTTCGACGGTATCAGGGCACCGTCCACGCTGGGCAGCTTCCTGCGGTATTTCGGCATCGGTCACCTGACCCAGTTGCAGCACGTGGCTCACGGGGTGCTGGTCAGGCTGGCCGCCCAGACCCCGCTGCTGCCCGGCGTCGATCAGCTGGCCTTTGTGGACATGGATTCCAAAACCCAGCAGGTGCACAGCAAGAAACAAGGTGCCGCGTACGGGCACAAGAACCTGTTCGGCCTGGACTACCAACTCATCACGCTGGGCACCCCGCTGGCCGCTCCGGTGATCCTCGACAGCCGGCTACGCGGCGGCAACGCCCACTCCGCCCGCAACGCCGCCAGCCTGCTGCGCCGCTCGCTGACCACCGCCCGAGCCTGCGGCGCGACCGGCCCCATCCTGGTACGCATGGACTCGGCGTTCTTCAACGGCGAGGTCATCACCGAGGTGATCACGGCCGGCGCATGGTTTTCCATCACCGCACGCCACAGCGGCAACGTCACCGCCGCCATCCACGACATCCCCGAACCACACTGGCAACCGGTCACCTTCGCCACCCCCATCCGCGACCAGGACACCGGGCAGCTGATCACCCACGCCGAGATCGCCGAGACCAGCCTGACCGTTCTCACCAACATCACCCGGCACCCCACCGGACCAGCCACCCTCCGGCTGATCGTGCGCCGCGTGCCCATCACCACCCCGCACACCGACCAACAACCACTATTCCCCGCTTACCGCTACCACGCCATCCTCACCAACTCCCCACTCGAAAAGACCCAAGCCGAGGCCTGCCACCGCCAACGAGCCGGCAGCATCGAACACGTCCTGGGCCAACTCGCCACCAGCACCCTGACCCACTTCCCGTCACACGCCTTCATCGCCAACGCCGCCTGGCTGATCCTGGCCACCATCACCCACAACCTCCTGCGCGCCACCGGCTGCCTGGCCACCGGACGCTTCGCCCGCGCCCACACCACCACCCTGCGCCGCACCCTGATCACCGTGGCCGCCCAACTCACCCGCCAAGCACGCCGCACCACCCTGCGCCTGCCCACCCACTGGCCCCACCGCAACGCCTGGCTACTGCTGTTCGACCGGGCACACTCCCCACCCCCACTCCAGCATTGACCACCCACCAAGGCACCCC